>CAWIVW010000008.1:0-255869 GCA_963839695.1 uncultured Acidimicrobiia bacterium
CTTCGCCCCAGATGCTCCAGTCATACGTCGCTTCGCCGCCGGCGGACAGGCCGGTGAAGCGCAGGTCGTCGCGTCGAAGCAGACACCGCCGCCGTCGAGGTAGAACACGACCTTGGTCGGGTCGGCCGCCGCTCCCAAAAGGCGAACTCACTGCCATCGGCACACTCGCAGTCGCCGCCCGGCACGACCCGCTCCCAACCGGCGGCAGCGGACCCGCCGGACTCTCGGACAGCGCCAACATCGCCGCCGGACTGTTCGGGCGGGCCGGCCTCGTCATGGATGTACTGGCAGGCCTCTTGCGCCGTGTTCCAGTCCTCGGGGGGCACTACCGGGAAACCGAGCAACAGGAAGCCGTCCTCGTGACCTGGGGTCGGGGAGACCCTCGATGCCGTTGTCCCGCATGCATTGGGTCCACTCGACCTCGGTGTCGAACGCGGCCGGCTCCTTGGCGGACAGCTCGGGGACCCGAAGGGGTGGTCCTGTGGTGGCGGGCTTCGGCGAGGCCGTCGGAGCCGTCGTCGTCGCTGCAGGCGGCGAGAATCCTCGGTGACGACCACTGCGGCGAGGGTGGCGGCGAGCGTGGTGGGTGGTCGCTTGGTCACTTGGTTCGCAGTCGACGCAGTGGACGTCGTCGAGTGGTTGACCGCTGATCAGCGTCCACCCAGTCGACGAAGGTCACGCCGTTGACTTCCATCTTGTAGAACCTGTCGGTAATCGTGTGATCCCGGGGTCGTCGCCGGGTGCGGTGTAGCTGTGTTGGACCACGCCGGCGGCCTCGATCGCTGCTTCGTTGGCGTCGATCACAGCGAGGAGCTGAGACGGGTCCACACCCTCCTCCGCCCCCTCGGCCGCTTCTCTGGTCGTAGGCGTAGTCGAAGCGGGCGAGCACGATCTCGGGGTTGTGGAGGCCGGCTTGGATCCAGAATCGTGGGGGACCCCAGTCGTGGCGGTGAGCGCTTGGTTGACCTCCCAGTCGGGCATGGTGGCGTGGGTGCCCCACAGTTCACTAATCTCGGCGTTGAGGTCGGGGTCGTCGGGGCAGTGGGCCCGATGGGGCGCCGAACACGGTGACGTGGGCGTCGGGGAGCAGGTCGGCGACGAGTCCGCCGTAGATGGGGGCGGCGATCGACCCGGTGGTCTTGCCGACGACGACGACCTGGGCGACGTCGGGATAGTGCTCGGCGATGTAGTTGAGCGCCGCGGTGCCGTCGACGAATCCGTTGTGTTCGACGGTCAGGTCGGGCGAGTACTCACGGGTGGCGTCCCCGAGGTGGACGTCACCGGTGCACAACGGGACGTAGATGAAGCTGAAGTCGGCGAACGGGTTGTCGGCCCGGGCGAAGTCGAAGATCCCGCCCTCCCCTGCCGGATCTTCGCCGTAGATGCTCCAGTCGTAGTTTGTCGTTTCGCCGCCGGCGGACAAGGCCAGTGAACGCGCAGGTCGTGGCGTCGCCACAGATCCCGCCGCCGTCGAGGAAAGAACACGACCTTGGTCGGGTCCGCCCGGCGCCCCCAGAGGGCGAACTCGCTGCCGTCGGCACACTGGCAGTCCCCCCCCGGGACCACCTTCTCCCAGCCGGCGGCAGCGTCACCGCCGGAGCTTCGCCACGGATTCTCCGGGCGGGCCGGCCCCGTCAAAGATGGGCTGGCAGGCCTCTTGGGCCGTGTTCCATTTCTCGGGGAGCAGCAGCGGGAAACCGGCCAGGATGAAGCCGTCCTCGTTGACCTGGGGGTCGGGGAGGCCCTGGATGCCGTTGTCCCGCAGGCATTGGGTCCACTCGACCTCGGTCTCGAACGCGGCCTGCTCCTCGGCGGACAGGTCGGGGGCCGAGGTGGTGGTGGTGGTGGTGGCGGCGGTCGTGGTGGTGACGGCGGTGGCGCTGTCGTCGGATCCGACGTCGTTGCTGCAAGCGACGAGCAGCCCGGCGAGGGTGAACGCTGCGAGCGTGCGGTGATTGGGCGCGCCCGATGACGCAAGGGACGTTGCATGGGTGTCTCCGATCAACAGGGGGGTGTCGTTGTTATGCGATGGGTTGTCTGGCGATCACAGGTGGTTCACGCCGGCGAGGAGCCAGCCGCCGGCGGCGCGGCGAGTGGGGTGCCGATGGCGATCGCGGCGAGGTGGGCGAGGGGAATCGGGGTGAGGTCGCCGACGTCGACGAACCCGGCCACCACGGCGGCGTAGGCGCCGACGGTGCCGAGGGCGACACCGAGCACGGCGAGCCCGCTGGCGGTGGCGGCGGTGAGCGTGCGGCGGGTGTTGCTGGACGCTCCGGTGGCGGTGAGGGTGCGGATGTCGCCGGCGGCTTCGCTCCGGATCAGGCCGACGGTCATGGCGAGGATGCCGAGGGCGAGCAGCATGCCAACGGCGGTGGCCCCCGAGCGCAGGGTCTGCAACCCGGTCTGTGGGTCGCGTGCTTCGATGGTCAGGCCCGCGGCCGCGGCGACGTCGCGGACTGTGGCCAACTGGTCGCTGGTCAGCGGCTCGCTGGTCTCCACCAGCCAATGACCCGACGGCGCTGCTCGCCAGCCTCGTGCCTGCAGGCCCTCTGGGGTGATGAACGAACCGGGCAGCGACGAGTAGCTGGCGGAGAGGGTCTGGGCGTTGGTGACCATTTCCGGGCTGCCCGAGTCGAGGTCATTGCCGTTGAATGCCAGGTCGCCGGTCTCCACGGTGAGGATCTCGGTGTCCGGGTCGATGGCGTCGAGGTCCACCCCGTAGCGGGCGAGGAGCGCCGGGGTGGCGACGTACAAGTCGGCGTCCAGCCAACGTCCGTCGGGTTCGACGAGCTCGATCGGACGCGCCCTTCGAGGCCGGGTTCGGGGGCGGTGTCGGGGCTCACGGCGACGTCGAGGGCGGTCACGGTCGGGTCGTCGAGGAGTGGCAAGCCGCTCGACGCCGGCTTGAAGGTCGGCGAGGGCGGCGGGGTCGGGCACGAGCGGCGGCTGTCCGGGTTCCTCGCCGGCCTGGCCGACCACCAGCTGGCGGTCGGACAGGTTGCCGGTGTCGGCGGTGTGTTCGGCGGCGGCGGAGGTGACGACGACGGCGACGGGGATGCCGAGGGGAGGCTGATCGCGGCGAGGGCGGCCCCGGAGCGGGCCTGGTAACGACCGAGGTCGCGCAGGGCCAGCCGCCCGGCGATCGGCAACCTGGTGGCGCCGCGGGCCAGCAGCCGGATCGCCAGTGGGCTGACGAGCAGCACCCCGATGACGATGGCCAACGTGCCGGCGGCGACCAGCAGGCGATGCTCAAGTTGAGGCTGGCGTCGCCGGTGGTGTCGACGACGTCGCCGGCGACGGTCACACAGGCGACACCGCCGACGACGAAGGCCCCGGCGACGGCGGCGGAGCGGTGAGCCGGCAACGGTCGCGGTGGCCTGCCCGACAGGGCCAGCACAGGCGGGATGCGGGCGATCGTGCGGGCCGGCCACCACGCCGCGCCGGCGGCGGTGACCACGGCGAGCAGCCCGCCGGCAGCGATCAGCCACCACGGGACGTTCAAGGCGTCGACCCGGTACCCGACGGCTTCTTCCACTCGTGGGCTGACGGCGATCCAGCCGGCCACACCGACGACGGTTCCGGCAACGGCGGCCACCGTCCCGGCGACGGCGCCGTTGGCCACCATCACCAGACGGATCTGTTTCTCGGTGGCCCCGACGGCGGCGAGCATGCCCAACTGACGCAGGCGCCGCTGGGCGACGACGACGAAGCTGGCGGCGGCGATGAGGGAGACGAGGAACAGGGCGACCGTGGCGACGGTGAGCACGCTCACGGCGGCCACCACGTCCTCGCCGACGTCCCCCCTTCTGGAGATCATCACGTGCCCGACGCCCTCGACGTCACCGGGCGGCCAGAACGACTCGACCTGCGCCTGAGATGCGTCGACGAGCATCGTCATCGACTCCGACGAGCCGAGCGCCGATGGGGGCAGGAGGGCGAACTCGTCGTCGAGGTCGCTCGGGTTCTCGACCACACCGACCACGGTGCGCTCGACGCCGTCGAGGGCGAACGTGGCGCCGATGCCGGCGTCGAACGTGTCGGCGACCCCGTCGGTGACGGCGACCTCGGCGTCGCTGGCCGGGTAGCGGCCATCACGCAGATCGAGCAGCGGCGAACCATACGGGCCGTCGGGGTCCTGGGCCCGGTAGTCGAGCGTGTCGACCGAACCGGGGACCGCCACCGCCCGGTGGCCGATGGCGTCGACGTCGCCGAAGTATTCCTCGCCGGCGGCGACCACCGGTTGCAGGCTGTCGGGATCGGCGTCCTCGAGGACGAAGGCGTGGTTCGCGCTCCCGAACTCGGCGTTGCCCGTCACCGGGGCGAGGTTGTAGGCGGCCGTGGCGAACCCGATCGCCGCCGCCACCGCAACCGTGAGCAGGCCCAGCACCAACACCTGTTGCCGCCACTCCCGGCGGAACAGGCGACACGCCCAGCGCACCACGGCCCGACGGGCGGCGAGGCCACCTTGTCGTGCGGCCGTGGTGGCCCGCTCACCGCGAAGGTGAAGGCTCATGGTTCGGCCACCGCGAGGAGGGATTCGGGGCCCGACGGGGCGCGGTCTGGTCGACCATGCGTCCGTCCCGCAGGAACACCACCCGGTCCGCCCACGACGCCAACTGGGCGTCGTGGGTCACGATCACCCCGGCGACGCCCCGTTTGCACTCGGTGCGGATGAGCCGGATGACGCCTTCACCGTTGACCGAGTCCAACGCCCCGGTCGGCTCGTCGGCCAGCAGCAGCCGGCGGTCACCGACCACGGCGCGGGCGATCGCCACCCGCTGGCGCTCACCCCGGACAACTCGTCGGGGTAGCGCCCGGCCATCCCGGCCAGGCCGAGCTCCTCCAGCGCCCCGGCCGCCACCTTGCGGGCGGCGCGGCACCGGAGCCGTCCAACTCCAGCGGCAGCGACACGTTCTCCGCCGCCGTCAACCCGGCCAGCAGGTTGAAGTCCTGGAACACGTAACCGATCGACCGGCGCCGCAACCGGGCCCGCGCGTTCCGCGACATGCCGATACGTCCACCCACCGACGAACACGGCGCCGTCGGTGGCCTCCTCAAGCGTCCCGGCGATCGTCAACAGGGTGCTCTTGCCCGAACCGCTCGGCCCCATGATCGCCACCAGCTCGCCCGCCTGCACCACCAAGTCGACGTCCCGCAACGCCTCCACCAAGGTCGGTCCCTGCCCGTAGGACTTGCACACCCGCCGCAGTTCGAGGACCACGGTCATCGCCGTGCCCCCACCCGGCGACGCGGCCTCGGCCACGTCGGCGCGGCGGCTGCACGTCGTCGATCGCCGGGAGCCGCTTGATGCGGGCCTCGGCGGCATCCAGCCAGCGGACGAACGCATCGAGGCGGAAGAGCTCGGCGTCAGCCACCAGCAACAGACCCACCTCGTGCTCGCCGGCGTCCTCCTTCAACCGGGTGTAGTAGTGCATCGTCTCCACCAGATGACGACGATGCGCCTGCACCACGTCCAACACATCCACCCCCGGCAAACGGATCGCGACCAACACCTTGATCACCAACTCATCGCGTGGCGGCGCCGACGTGTCCGGCGGCGTCCGCAACCACACGCCCAGCTCCTCGGTGCCGGTGACGGTGATCCGGAAACCCTTCTGCGGACCGTCCTCGCCGGCGTCGTCGGACTCGACGAGCCCGTCCCGCTCCAGACGTTGCAACGTCGTGTACACCTGACCCATGTTCAACGGCCACACCTCACCGGTGCGCGCCTCGAACTCCTGACCCAGCTGCAACCCGTACTTCGGGCCCTCGCTCAACAGCGCCAACAGGGCATGCCGAACAGTCATCGGCCCGTTCTCTTCTCGATATCATATGCAGTACAGTACACAATAGACTTCATACTGCGACGGTAGACCCGGTGACCGGCGAGGAACATCGGGGAAATCCCCCACGATCCCTGAGACCCCGAGGGATGCTCCGGACCGCCCAGCACACGTTCCTTGTGTCGAGCCAAACCAAGCTCGTCGGACTGGTGTGGCTCTCGCCGATCGGCGAACCCCAAACTGCGTCACCCTCGATGGATGACGGACCGGTCTGTGGGCCGGTGCATCTGGCCACAAGTTGCCCGACCCTCGCCTCGCGAGGGTCTGGTCGATCTCGGCTTGACGTTCGGCGTCGGTGGACGCGCTGACGCTCACGCCAGCCGCAGGGATCCTCAGCGTGCCATCGACGTGTACGAGAGCGTGTGGTGTCGTAGAAGAGCAGGTCGCACTCCGGGCGGGCGCAACGCCGCAACCGGTCGGGCTCGAGCGTTGTGAGCTCTTCGACGAGGCGTCGGGCCAGCGCGGCAGTCAACGAGGTGTCGGTCCAGACCAGCTGTCGCCGCGCCACGCCCTCGGTCACAACGAGCTCGCCGTGGGCGATGCTGTCGGCGGCGAGCGCATTGATCTCAGCACAATCCGGCGCCTCGCCGGCGAGGATCGCCTCGGCGGCGTGGACCGCCGCCCGTTGAAGCCGGCGCAGATCGGCCAGATCGGCCGCGGCGACCGGCTGGTCGACCACCTCCGCCAACTGCGCCGACGCAACGGTGGGGTCAGGCAGGATCGGCTCGGCGTATGCGGCGGCCGCCCCGGACGGCCGCCGAGGCTGGCCCAGGTTGGCCAGCAGCAACAGCAGCTGGGGGTACGCGGTCAGCTCAGCCCCCAACGCGGTGGCGAGCATGCGACGCCGAGGCTCGGCGACCAGGCCGTTCGCGGCAGTGGCATTCGGATGCTCGGCGTAGAGCCGAAGCGACTCGTCGGCATGCTCCCGGCTCGCCCACTGGCTGACCACCAGCAGGTGCCCCGGATCGTCGGCGTCGACCAGCAGCTCGTGGCTCAGATAGCCCTCGAAGCACGGCATGTCCCGCCAGATCGCTTCGGTCGCCGCGAGCCCCTCCGCGGCCCGCGGCGCGGGGAACCGGGACTCCCAGATCGAGTAACACGGCACGACTTCTCCTCTCGTCACGGTCTAAATCTAGGATAGACTGTGACCACCGAGAACACAAGAGGATCGGGCTGGCCTGTCGTCGGTCCGGTGAGAAAGGAAGGCTCCTTGATCACACGCCTGTGGCCAGGCTGGGCGCCGGCTGATCGCGCCCAGGAGTACGCGCGTCACCACCGCTCCGAGGTCCTCGCCGGGCGGCGGGGTGTGGCCCGGTTCGAAGGCGCCCGTCTGCTCCTGCGGACAACCGGCGATGAGACCGAACTCGTGTCGCTAACGATCTTCGACGACACCGACGCCGTCCGCGCCTTCGCGGACCCAACTATCGAGACCGCCGTAATGGCCGACGAGGCCCGCGAGGTCCTCATCCGCTTCGACGACCACGTCAGCCACGACGAAACGGCGTTCGAAACCTCATGATCAGCCGCGTCTGGCATGGGTACACGCGGTCGGGCGGCGCCGACGCCTACGAGACACTGCTGCGCGACGAGATCATCACCGGCATCGAGGATCGTTCGATCGACGGGTTCCGGGAGATCCAGGTGCTCCGACGCGACCTCGGAGACGAAGTGGAGTTCATCACGGTCATGTGGTTCGACTCGTTGGACGCGGTCCGAGCCTTCGCCGGCGAGGACCATGAAGCCTCGGTGGTGCCACCCGCGGCCCGCCAGTTGCTCGCCCGTTTCGACCAGCGGTCACAGCACTACGAGGTACACGAGCGGCGGATCCCGTAGCGCTGGCCCGATCACGACCACACGAGTCGGTACGAGCCGCCAGGCCGGAGATCGAATCGCTCAAACCTGCCAGTCATTCCGCCGGGAGGGAGCGACCAGCAGCACCGGTAGGTGCTGCGCGGGCGGGATCCGCCGGTCATGCGACCACGTCGTGTGCCTCGGGATCCTGCCCGAGCACGGCCCGCCCGCCGTCGACCGGTACCACGGCGCCGTTGATGTAGCTCGCCGCGTCCGACAGGAGGTAGGCAACCACTTCGGCCACCTCAGCGGCCCTGCCGACGCGGCCTAGCGGATGCAGCCGCCGCATCTCATCGTGGACCGCCGGCTGCTCCTGGATGAGTGCCTGGTACCGATCGGTGGCGATGGTGCCCAACGCGACGGCGTTGGTCCGGACCCCACTTGGCCCGTAGTCGACCGCGAGCGCCCCGTGAGCCCCTCGACCGCGGCCTTGGCCGTCGCATACGGAAGCGCACCAGGCACTGGGCGCAGTGCCTGATGCGACGACACGTTCACGATCGCGCCTTGGTCGCCGGCGGCTAAGAAGCGGCGCACGGCGACCGCGCATCCGGTTACGGCGAGTCCGAGGTTGACCGAGACGAGTTCGAGCACGTCGCGCGGGGGAGACACGTGCAGTGAGACGTCACGAAACACCGCCGCGTTGTTGACCCAGCCGGCCAGGCGTCCGGCCTGTTCGGCGATCTCGGCCGCCCGCAGCGCGACATCCTCGTCGCCCGCGTCGCCGGTCACCGCGCTGATGCGCTCGTGAGCGTCCGTCCACGCCAGCGCGTCGGCGTCGCGGTCGACCGCCGTGACGTGCCCGTCCAGCGCAAGGCGCTCGACTATCGCACGGCCGATCCCGCGTGCCCCGCCCGTCACGACGTACGCCGGCCTCATGTTGGCAAGGCTACGCAAGGGCCGTTGCTAGGACCGGCGAGCCGGGCGCACACACGCTGGTGCCGACGGGCACGCACTCGAGGCAGAGCACCGACACACGCGCTCGCTCCAGGCGATATCGAGGGTCGGCGTTGGGTGCACATAGTGCAGTGGTGGATCGACGACTTGACTAGGACGGGCGTATGCCGAGTACCTCGATGAGCGTGTGCTCGCCTGCCTTGCCTGGGAGCGAGGAGCGGAAAGAACGCCCGACCTCCACGTCGTCGCCGACCTCGGCCCGGGTCGCCTCGGACATCAGGAACCGTGTGCCGTGCTCCTTGTTCGCCTGTTCGATACGGCTCGCCATGTTGACGGTGTCGCCGATCGCCGTCACTGAGGAGGGAGCACCCCCCAACGTGCCGACGATGGCTGCGCCGTAGTGAAGCCCGACGTTCACATCGAAGGATCGCCCGTAGAGCTGCTCCAGGCCGTGCCGTCGGATGTCGGTCTGGGCGAGCATCTCCTGCCCCGCCTGGACAGCGCGCAGGCTCGGCGAGTGACGGTTCCGCAGACCGAACAGCGCCATCACGCCGTCACCCATGTAGCTCGTGACGACACCCCCGTGCCGCTCGACCGCTTGCTGCACCATCCGGAGGTGACGCTGCAGCTCGTGGATCACGTCGTACGGCAGAAGCGCCTCACTGAACGAGGTGAACCCGCGGATGTCGGAGAAGAGAATGGCGACCTGCATCTCGTCGCCGATCGAGTGTGCTCGGGAACGGCGCTTCGTCAGACCGCCGAACGCCCACTGCACCGGCGCCGGTGCTCTCCGGCGAGCGAAGTGAGGGCGGATGTCGGCGAGCTCGAGGTCGTCGTCGTCGAGAACCAGGCGGCGGATCGTCACGTCGGCAGAGACCGTCGTTTGGCAGGCGAGGCGGAACTCCGGGTTGAAGCCGAGCCGCTCGGCGATGACGCGTTCCTTCGGGGTCCGCTCAGAGCATGCCTGCCAACCCTCCACGACGACGACGCGGCACGTTGAGCACGAGGCGCGCCCACCGCACGCATGAGCGAACGGGATCCGGGCGCGCAACGCCGCCCGCAGGATCGGCTCGGCGGGGCGACACTCGACGAGCCGCTGATCAGGAAGTATGTAAACGCTCGGCATGTCACGGTCGGGCGCGAGCCGACGTAAGGCGCTGCGGGTCAGCGCTCGCCGGCTCGGCCGTGGTAGCGCCTTCGGGGTCATTCGCGATGCACCGTTCGCTCGATCGGGTACAGCCAGCCGCGCAGCAGTCGGCTGACTCGTGGCATGACCACCCAGGTCATGATCGGGACGGTGACGGCGGTGGTGACGGCGAGTCGGGGGATGAGGGCGAGCCGTTCGAGTAGCGGGTCGAGTGCGATGACGACGAGGGTGATGAGGGGGAAGAGGGTGACCCACGTGAGCAGCGCCATCTTGTACGGCGGCGGGGGCGGGGTGCCGGGGCGGTCGGGCAGCGTGAACCAGGCCTCCAGTCCGGTCAGGAACTGGGTGCGCAGCGGGCCGACGACGTGCGGCTCGGCGCGTTCGAGCCAGGCGGCGCGCTCGTCGGAGTCGAGCCAAGCGCGGAGGTGCTCGCGGGTGTCGAAGCGGTAGACGACGCGGTACTCGCCCGTCGAGGCGCTCGGCGGGCGGAACACCTCGACGCCGAGGTGGCCGGGGAAGCGGGCGGCGGCGGCGATGATGCCCTCGAGAAACGATTCGTAGAAGGGTTCGTGACCGGCCTTGACCCGGCGGGTGACCGTCGTCGTCACCGGCGCCCTCGATGCCTTCCGGCTTCAACCGAGTGCCTGGTCTTTGAATTGCAGCAGTCCGATCGTGTTTCCACCGGGATCGACGAACCACGCCGACAGTGCAAAGCCGACGTCGGCGACGCCATCCACGGTTCTGAGCCAGGGCTCGTCGTAGTCGGCGATCTCGACGCCACGGGCGCGAAGGTCGGCGACCTCGGCGGCGACGTCGGCGACCCGCCAGCTCGCCTTCGTCGTCTGTTCGGTGCTCGGCGTGGTCGTGCGGGTGACGACCAGACGGCTGTCTCCGCCGCAGCGGAACGTCACGAAGTCGTCGCTCTCGATCATCACGTCGAGTCCGATCCGATCGCCGTAGAACTGCTTCACGACCCCGAGGTCCGCAGCGGTGAGCATCACGTCAATGGCGTGCTTTGCCAGCATGGGTTCTCCTTCCCAGCGGACCGTCGACTGCCCGACCGGCCCGGCCGCGGTTCATCGACCGAGGGTCTCGATGATCAAATCGGCGGTGTCGCCGCCGCTGAAGTTCTGCTGTCCGGTGATCAGGTTTCCGTCGCGGATGGCGAAACCTCGCCACAGTCCGGCCTGGATGAAGTTGGCGCCGAGCGCCTTGAGCTCGTCCTCGATACGCCACGGCATGACGTGGGTGTCAGGCGTAAGGGCGCCGATGTCCCACACGTACTGGTCGGCGTAGTCCTCTTCGACGTTGGCGAACCCGGTGACGGTCCTGCCGGCGACAAGCGGCTCGCCGTTGGACAACCGGGTGTAGCGGAGCACGGCGACGCCGTGGCACAGGGCGGCGCAGAGCTTGCCGGCCTCGAAGAACTCGGTGAACTTGGCGTGCAGGTTGGTTGCGGCCTCGAACGTGAACATCGGGCCTTGACCGCCGGCGACGACGATCGCGTCGAAGCGCTGGAGGTCGATCTCGTCGACCGGGCGGGTGGTCTCGATGAGCTTGACGAACTGCGGGTCGTGCTTGTAGCCGCGGCTGATCACGTCTTCGGCTTGCCAGCCGCTGGGGTCCTCGGGGTCACTCATCGCGTCGGCCTCACACGGGCCGCCGAGGGGGCTGAACAGCTCGACCTCGTAGCCGGCCTCGGTGAACTTGAAGTAGGGGTGGGTCAACTCGGCCCACCAGAAGCCGACCGGCCAGCCGGTGGTCGACGACACCGCCGGGTTGGACAAGCACGATGGCGACCCGCTTGGGGCGGTCGGGCACGCTCGGGTTGAGGTTCTGGTGGCTCACGAATCTGTCTCCCGGTTCACGGAACTGGTCGGGCGACCTCGGGGCCGGTCGAGGGCTTGGGTGCGGTCCTGCTGCTGGGCGTAGCGTCGCCGTCCTTGTTCGGCGGCGTCGGGGTGGTCCCACGGTTGGGGTTGGAACGGCGGGGTCTGGCCCCAGCCCCAGTGGGGGATCGGGGCGTGCTCTACCACTGCGGCGTCGGGTTGGCTGTTGGTGACGGCGATGCGGGTTCCCCATTCGAGGTAGGCGACGAAGGTGGAGCGGAAGTCGGGGTCGGTGGGGAGTCCGACGTGGTCGGCTGCGTCGAGCATGCGGGCCACCCATCGCCGTCGCTGAGCCTCGGTGAGGGAGAGATTGCGGTGCTTGGCGAGCATGTGCTCGTAGCCGCCGAGCTCATCGGTGTAGGTGGTCGGTCCGCCGAAGGTCTCGGCCAGCCAGGCGGCGACGTGGCGGGGATGCTCCGGATCCATCCCACGGAACACGGGCTCCAGGATCGGGTCCGGCTCGGACAGGATGGCGTCGTAGAAATGGGACGTGAGCCGCTCGAACGCGGCGATGCCGCCGGCCCACTCGTACAGCGAGGGCGGGTGAGTGGCGAGTTCTGGCGGGAGCGGGTCGCGGAACCCCGCGTACCAGTGGGAGCCGTCACAGAACGGCTTGTTGCCCGACTGCCCGCACCGACACAGCGTCTGGCGGGCCCGGGCCTCGTACGGGCGGCCGTCGGCGCCGACGACCTGAATCGCGCCGCGCACCCGGTAGGGCCCGTCGACGATCGGGGTGATCGACGGCTCGGCGGCGGTCTCGACGGTGTCTCCGTCGCTGCCGCGGGCGTAGGCCGAGCGCGCCCGACGGGCAGCCGGCGACGACATCAGCGATCGAATCTGGTGGCGGCGTTGTGGGGGTCGACGAACGGCTCGGTGTCGGCACGGAACACGGCCGGCAACCGGGCGGTGCACTGCCCGAAGTGGGCGCACACGGTGCGGTCGTCGTACACAGTGACACCGTCAGCCCGGTAGCTGTCGCGACGGTCGACGATCGCCCCGTGGTCGGCGGACTCGGACCCGTCGAAGCCCTTCAGCCCGTGCGTGACGTCACAGAACGGCTTGTTGCGACTGCCGCCGCAGCGGCACAGACACCACGTGCCACCGTGGCGCAACAGATTGCCCTCGGCGTCGAAGATCACCACGTCGCCCGTGACCCTGTAAGGCCCATGACTCGTGACCTCGATACGAGCCGCTCCGGTCCGCTCCGACGTCGACATCACTCGTTCCTCCTTCTTACGCCAGGTTCATTGACACTCGGAGCGTTCAACGTGGGAGAACCGTTGTTCAGTGGGACATCGAGCACGGCGTGCTCCTCATCTCGAACAGGAGGTGCCGCACGCATCCAACGGCCGTTGAACAACAGTGCACGGCGATTGCACGCCGACGGGGTAGCTGAGCCCGGAGAGAAAGGAGATGCAGATGAATCACGGGATCAAGACGATCATCGTTCCGGTCAAGGACCTCGCCGCGGCCAAGGCGATTTACACAGCGCTGCTCGGCGTCGAGCCCTACGCCGATGCCGCCTACTACGTCGGCTTCCGCGTCGGCGAGCAGGAGATCGGCCTCGATCCGAACGGCCACAGCAACGGGCTGACGGGACCCATCGGCTACTCGCACGTCGACGACATCGAGGCATCGCTGAAGGCGCTGCTCGACGCGGGGGCCCAGGCGGAGCAGGCGGTCAACGACGTCGGCGGCGGCAGGCTGATCGCGTCGGTCCGCGACGCAGATGGCAACGTCATCGGGGTGCTGCAGGATCCTCAGCGATGACGACGGCGATCAGCTGACCGGATCGTCACCACGCTCGGGCGAGCCGGCTGGCCTCGGACCGAGTCGTAGTCGTGAGGTGGATCATGCGAGCAGCGATCCTGGCACTGCACATCGTCAGCGGCGCCACGGCACTCGCCCTTGGGGCGGTCGCGCTGCTGGCATCCGCCCGCCGGTACACGACGCGCGAACCACTCTTGATCGCATACGTGTGGGCGGTGTTCGCCACCTGTCTGACCGCGACCGTCCTGGCACTCCTGGACTGGTCGCGGCTGTGGTGGATCGTTCTGCTCGCCCTGCTGTCGTCCATCCTGGTGGTGGCCGGCTACGTGGCCGCGCGTCGAGGCGGGCCGCAATGGGCGGCCGCCCACGGCCTGGGCGGCTCCTACATCGCCCTCGTGACGGCGCTGCTGGTGGTCAGCGCCGGGGACATCTCGATCACCGCCGAGATCGTCGCTTGGATCCTGCCGGCCGCCGTCGGGGTGCCACTGATCATCCGGGCCCACACCGGCGACCGCGCCGCCGCGGATCCGCTGGGATCCGAACGTTCCTGAGAGACGCTGCGTAGCCATCGTCGATCGGCTCCGGGCGTTAGGCTGCGTGGGCGGAGGACGCTGGCATGGAGGACGCGCTGCGGCGGGCAGCCGGGCGGGTGTTCGTGGGCCGGGACCGCGAGGTGGCCGAGCTGGTGTCCGGCCTGGAGGACGCCGCTGGCGGGCGGGGGCGACTGTTCCTGATTGCCGGCGAGCCCGGGATCGGCAAGACCTGGTTGGCGGAGCGCGTTGCCGAGCACGCGACGTCCCGAGGGATTCGGGTTGTGTGGGGTCGATGCTGGGAGGGAGGGGGCGCACCGCCGTTCTGGCCGTGGACGCAAGCGATCGGTGCCCTCGCCGAGGACCACGACGACCACGACCGTGGCCGAGTGGCTGGGTGCCGGGGCGGCGCACGTTGCCCAAATGGTCCCGGTTCTCGCTGAGCGTCTCGGCATCCCTGGGGTACCCGTTGCGGCGCCAGGGTCCGAGGCGGCCCGCTTTTACCAGTTCGAGGCGACCACCCGGTTCCTCCGGCACGCCGCCGCTGCCCAGCCGCTGCTCGTTGTCTTGGAGGATCTGCATGCGGCCGACGAAGCCTCGCTGCTCCTGTTGCAGTTCCTGGCGCGCCAACTGCGGGGCGCCAGGCTGCTCGTCGTGGGGACGTACCGCGACGTGGACGCGGACCGGCAGCCTGCGGTCCTCGATGCGGTCGGGCAGCTGGTGCGGGAGGGGCAGCTGGTCACGCTGGGCGGGCTGGAGCGCGACGAGGTGAAGGGTCTCATGGAGGCGCTGTCCGGCGTGGCGCCCTCCGCCGCTGACGTCAATGCCGTGCACGAAACGACGGACGGCAATCCCCTGTTCGTGCGGGAGGTTGTGCGCCTCCTGGCCAGCGAGGCTGCCGGCGAGCGGCCGGCCCGGCGTGGCGTCCCCATCCCGCGCAGCGTGCGGGTGGCGATCCAGCGGCGGCTGGCGCCGCTGTCGGCCGACGCCGTCGGGGTGTTGTCGGCGGCGGCGGTGATCGGCCGGGAATTCGATCTGGCGCTGCTGACCGCCGCCTGCGAGCTGCCCGGCGAGCGCGTGCTCGTCGCGCTGTCGGAGGCGGCGGCGCTGGGGATGGTGGCCGAGGCGGAGGGCGCCGTCGGCGGCTACCGCTTCTCGCACTCGCTGGTGCGCGAGGTCCTCTGCGAGCAGCTCCCGCTTCCAGATCAGAGTCCAGCTCCACCGGCGGGTCGGCGAGACGATCGAGGCGGTGTATGGGACTGGTTCATCGGCCCCGGTTGCGGAACTGGCGCGCCATTTCGCCGAGGTGGCGGCCGCTGGCGAGGCCGGCAAAGCGCTCGCGTATGCCCGAAGGGCCGGCGAGCGGGCCATGGACATGCACGCCTACGAGCAGGCCGCCGCCGAGTATCAGCGGGCGCTGGGGGCGTGGGGATACGCCGGCGGCGACGACACCGTTGGGTGCGAGTTGCTGCTGCGGCTGGGTGCCGCCCAGGCGAGAGCGGGCGACTATCGCCACGCCGCGGAGAGCTGCCAGCGGGCCGCGGAGATCAGCAGGAGGCTTGGAGCGCCCGAGCAGCTGGCACGCGCCGCCCTGGGCTTGGGCGAACGTCAGGTCGAGGGCGGCATCGTCAACCGGCAGCTCGTGGCGCTACTCGAGGAGGCACTCCAGGCCCTGGGGACCGAAGATTCGCCGCTTCGCGCCCGGCTGCTGGCCCGGCTGTCCCTGGAGCTCACCTTCTCGGCCGAGACCGACCGCATGAAGTCGCTCAGCGACGAAGCGGTCGCCATGGCCCGTCGGCTGGGCGATCCGGCGGCGCTACGCACGGTGCTCGATACCCGCTGGATGGCGGTGTGGGGCCCGGACGGGCTGGAGGAGCGCACCGCGCTGGCCGAAGAGGTGCTGCGACGGGGGCGGGAGACCGGCGACCGGGAGATGGAGCTGGACGGTCACGCCGCCCGGGCGGCCACCTCGCTCGAGTCCGGTGACATCCGGACCGTGTGGGCCGAGGTTGCCGTTCACGCACGGCTGACCGAGGAGCTGCCGATCGCCATCCACCGGTGGAAGGCGACCACGATGCGAGCACTGCGAGCGCTGCTCTCTGGCGCCTTCGCCGACGCGGAGCGGCTGGCCGACGAGGCCTTGACCCGACAACCGGGGCGACCCAACGCCATGTTCACCCGCCTGGTCCAGGCGGCGCTGGCGCGGTGGGAGCAGGGCGAACTGGCGGAGATGCGGGGCGAGCTGCAAGCAGTCGTCGACCGGTTTCCCCGGGCGGCGTTTGCCGGCGCGTGGCTGTCGCTCGCCCACGCCGAGCTGGGGGACAGCGATGCGGCGCGTGGGGGTTTGCGCTCGCTGGCCGAACAGCTGCCCCAGCAGCCTCGAAACGGCATCTGGTTGCCGGCCGTCGCGCTGGCGTCCGAGCTGGCCACACGCCTGAACGATCCGGAGGCCGCCGCGACGCTGTACCCGCTGGTGGCGCCCTATCAGCCACCGCATCATCGCCTTCACCGCACCCCAGCCGGTCGCCTGCTACGGCTCGGCGTCGCTGTACGCGGGCCTGCTGGCGACCGTCATGGCTCGGTGGGCGGATGCGGCCGACCACTTCGAGGCGGCCATCCGAGCCCACGACCGGCTCGGGGCCAGACCGTTCCTGGCCCGAACCCGTTACGAGTATGCCCGCATGCTGCTGTCCCGGGGCCGTCCCGAGGACGAGACCCAGCGCGTTCGAACTGCTGGACCGGGCGCACGCCGCCGCCCGCACACTGGGGATGGCCGCCGTCGCCGGTGGGATCGAGGCGCTGCGAGCGGCTCCGGAGGGCGTCGCCGCCGCGGACGGCCCATCCTCGGCGGCCGCCGCCCCCGAGACATTCAGCGACGTCTTTCGCCGGGAAGGCGACTACTGGACCGTCCGCTACCAGGGATCGGTGGTACGCCTCAAGGACGCCAAGGGACTGCGTCATCTGGCCCGGCTGCTGGCCAATCCGGCACGCGAGTTCCACGCCGTGGACCTCGAGTCGGCCGACAGCCCGGCGGCGCTCCGAGCCGCGACCGCACGGGGCAGGTCCGACGACCTGGAGACCCGCGCCGATCTGGGCGACGCGGGGGAGTTGCTCGACGCCACCGCCAAGGCCGCCTACCAGACCCGAATCGAAGAGCTGCGGACCGAGCTGGAGGAGGCCGAGGGGTTCAATGACCCCGCCCGCGCCGCCAAGGCTCGAGCCGAGCTGGACTTCCTCGTCGCCGAGCTGGCGCGGGCAGTGGGGCTGGGCGGGCGCGACCGCCGGGCCGCGGCGCATGCCGAGCGGGCCCGGCTCAATGCGACCAGGGCCATTCGCGCCGCGATCGCCAACCTCGCCCGCGTCCACCCCTCGCTCGGCCGCCACCTGGTCTCGACCATCCGGACCGGTCGGTACTGCTCGTACACGCCCGACCCCCGGGTTCCCATCGTGTGGGAGACCTGACCGGGAGCCGGCGACGCCTGGTGTGAACAACTGTGCGCCTCGCGTGAACGCCACCCCCGCGCGTGGACGGCCCCTTGTGGGGACGCCCGGGGGAAGGAGGCGTGATGCGCCCGTCGGCAGGTGTGCTCGCCGGTACGGCGAGTCGAGGCGACCGCTCAACGCGACTGGGATGCTGATCCGCATCTCCGTCGAGAGCAGCCAGCCGCTCGCAGGGTCAGCCGCCAGTGACGAGGCCGGGCCGCTGTACTTCGACGGCTGGTTGGAGCTGCTCAGGGTGGTCTCCGAGCTGGTCACCCCGGCCCGCTCCGGCGGCGAGGATGCGAATCGGACGGAGGCCGCGATGTCGGCGAAGCCAGACGGCGATGACGACACGGGCGCCGACGGAACACGTGGTCACTCGCGCTGAACGCTCCCCTCCGAGGAGCCGGATCCAAGTCAGCGCCGGTCCCGACGCAGGCCGCTGCATGCGCCCATTCGAGACTGGTCCCGCCGGAGAGGAGCTCTACGTGCCCGACAACATCGCGTGCGTCGAAGTGGTGGCGGTGATCGGACCCGGTGTCGACACCGTGGACGTTGATCTCTCCGCCGACCTCCGTACACTTAACCTTATGGTTCAGTTTCCGGGTGCGGTGCTCGACCGGACCTTCTCCGCCCTGGCTGATGCGCACCGCCGCCAGATCCTCGAGCGGTTGGGCGACGGGCCGGTGTCGATCTCCGAGCTCGCCGTCCCGCTCGGGATGTCACTTCCCGGTGTCTTGAAGCACGTGCGGGCCTTGGAGCGGGCGCGCCTGATCGTCACCGAGAAGCGGGGGCGCACCCGCTGGTGCCGGCTCGCCGAGCGGCCGCTCGACGGGGCGTCGGCCTGGATCGACGAGCGCCGGGCGCTGTGGGAGCGGCGGCTGGACCGATTCGAGGGCTCGCTCCACGACATGGGGCCGGCGCGGTGACGGGCTTCGACCTGCGGCTGCAACGCGTCATGAACACCACGCCGGAGGCGGCGTTCAGGCACTGGGTCGACGCCGAGGCGCGACGCCGCTGGTACGCGCCCGACGCGGCGTGGATCGTGGAGGCCGAGACTGATCTCCGCGTCGGCGGTGAATGGCGCGTTCGGTTCGGGCCGACGCGGGACTGGATGTTCGTCGAGTACGGCGAGTTCGAGGAGATCGATCCTCCCCATCGCGTCGTCTACACGACGCGCTACCAGTATCCCGACGGACGTCCCGAGTTCGCCACCCGGGTCACCGTGTCGTTCGAGGCTCACGACGGCGGCACGCTCCTGACCGTCCTCGACACCGGCTATCCGACCGCCGAGCTGCGGGATGCCAACGAGAGCGGGTGGCCCGCGTTCCTGGACGCCTTCGAGCGCACCGTCGCGCCGTCGCCGGCGGGGTGACCGAGGAGCAGAGCCCGATGAACGAGACGTTGTCGACGAGCGACAGCTGGGTTGGGCCGGCCGGTGGACCGCCCACCGCCCCGTGCGACGCGGCGCGAATGGGCCGGACTGGCGGTGCTGGCCCTGCCGACGCTGTTGGTGGCGATGGACCTCACCGTGTTGCACCTCGCCGTGCCCCACCTCAGCGCCGACCTGCAGCCGAGCAGCGCCGAGCTGCTGTGGATCGTGGACATCTACGGCTTCCTCGTCGCCGGCTCGTTGATCACGATGGGCACCCTCGGGGACCGGATCGGGCGCCGTCGCCTGCTGCTCGCCGGGGCGGCGACGTTCGGGGTGGCGTCGGTGATCGCCGCCTTCGCCAACAGCGCCGGGATGCTCATCGCCACCCGCGCCCTGCTCGGCGTGGCCGGGGCAACCCTGCTGCCCTCGACCCTGGCACTGATCCGGCACATGTTCGTCGACCCCAAGCAACGGGGTCTCGCCATCGGAGTGTGGGCGGCGGTGTTCTCGGCGGGGACGGCGGTGGGCCCGGTGCTCGGCGGTGCGCTGCTGGAGCGCTTCTGGTGGGGGTCCGTGTTCCTGATCGCCGTGCCCGCGATGCTGGCCCTGCTGCTGCTCGGCCCGGCGCTGTTGCCGGAGTACCGCGATCCGGGCGCCGGCCGCCTCGATCTCGTCAGCGCCGCGCTTTCGCTCGTGGGAGTG
The DNA here is from genome assembly GCA_963839695.1 of uncultured Acidimicrobiia bacterium. Taxonomy (GTDB): domain Bacteria; phylum Actinomycetota; class Acidimicrobiia; order Acidimicrobiales; family Ilumatobacteraceae; genus JALZMG01. Next base: position 19,482 of record CAWIVW010000008.1, read on the forward strand.
CTCGCCGTCATCTACGGCCTCAAGCAGATCGCCGAGCACGGTGTGGGCGCCCTGTCGGTGCTGTCCATCGCCGCCGGGTTGGCGGTCGGTGTCGTGTTCGTGCTCCGCCAGCGGGTGCTCGCCGATCCGCTGATCGACCTTCGGCTGTTCGGCGCGCCTGCGTTCAGCGCGTCCCTCACGGCCGAGACCTTCGCCCTGTTTGCGTGGGCAGGGACGTACCTGTTCCTGGCCCAGTACCTACAGCTCGTGAAGGGCCTGTCGCCGCTGGAGGCAGGAGTGTGGTTGCTCCCCGCGGCGGGCGGAAGCGTTGCCGGGTCGATGCTCGCCCCGCTGCTCGCGCGCCGAACCAGCCCCGCCCTCGTGGTGTCGGCCGGTCTCGTGCTCGCCGCCGGGGGCTTTGCGCTGCTGACCCAGGTCGATCAGTCAGCGGACCTCGCCGTCCTGGTGGCAGGATCGGTGGTGTTCTCGCTGGGCATCGTCCCGACGGTGACGTTGGGCACCGATCTGATCGTGGGCGCCGCGCCGCCGGAGCAGGCCGGGGCGGCATCGGCGATCTCCGAGACCGGCACCGAGCTCGGCCTCGCACTCGGGGTCGCCGTGATCGGCAGCATCGGCACCGCGGTGTACCGCCGCGACCTGGCCGACGCGATGCCCGCCGGTGTGCCGACGTCGATCTCCGAGACGGCCCGGGACACCCTGGGCGGCGCCGTTGCGTCAGCCGACACCCTGCCCGGCGCGCTCGGCGCCGACCTCGTCGACGCCGCCCGAGCGGCGTTCACCAACGGGCTCCAAATCGCCGCCGCATGCAGCGCCGCGGTCGCCATCGTGCTTGCCGTCCTCGCCGGCCTCCTGCTGCGGCCATCCTCCCGAGCAGCGGACACGTCCGGGACCTCCGACGCGGTGAGCATGGGCGAGTTCAGGGTGGACCCGTCGATCGCCGTGTCCGACATGGCGCAGGCACGAACCTTCTACGAGGACAAGCTCGGACTGTCCGGCACCAACGGCGACGACGGCAGCCGCGTGTACCGCTGCGGCGACGGCACGCTGCTCCACGTATACCCGTCCGCCGCCCGCCCCGGCACGTCGACGGCGACGCTGGCCACCTGGCGGGTACCCGACGTCGAGCTGGTGGTCGACCAGCTGCGATCACGCGGCGTGAGCTTCGAGCAGTACGAGGACGCCGCACTGGACACCGACGAGCAAGGAATCCACACGATGACCGACGGAAAGGTCGCCTGGTTCCGCGACGCCGACGGCAACACGTTCGCGATCGAGCAGTCGCTGACCGGCGACCAGAAGGGAACAGCATGTTGAAAGACGCCCAGGTGGCGACCCGCATCCCGGTCCAAGACCTCGACCGTGCCCGACGGTTCTACGCCAGCAAGCTCGACCTGGAGCCCAGCGAAGAGCGACCGGGCGGTCTGCTGTACCGGTGCGGGCGCGGAGAGTTCGCGTTGTTCGAGTCGGCCGGCAGCTCGCCCGGCACGTTCACGCAGATGGCGTTCGAGGTCGACGACCTCGATGCCACCGTCGCCGAGCTGCGACGCCGCGGGATCGTGTTCGAGGACGTCGACCTGCCCGGCCTGACCACCGTCGACGGGATCGCCGAAGTCGCCGGCAACTACCCGAGCAAAGGGGGACGAGGTGAACGGGCCGCCTGGTTCCGCGACCTCGACGGCAACCTGTTCGGCATCGGCCAACCGGTGCAGTGAACACGGAGAGCGTCGTGGAATTCGACCACCCACCCGCGGCGGGGCTCAGCTCACTTGGACCGACACTGCGGTAGCGAGGTCATGACACGTACGGCTGCCGATTGGGAGGTGCTGCGGGCGGCCATCGACGGCCGGCTCGTCCTTCCGGGCTCGTCCGACTACGGGGTGGCCCGCAAGCCCGAGATGGTCCGGTTCCACAACGTGTTGCCAGAAGCCGTCGTCCTCTGCAGGTCCGCGGCGGACGTCTCCGCCACGATCAGCATTTGCGAGGCGGCACCGCCTGCAGACAGCGATCCGAAGCGGAGGACATTCCGTCGCCGGGCGTTCCTCGACCGAAGGCGTTGTCATCGACGTAACGCCCGTGAACGCCGTGGCGGTCGTGGATGGTGTCGCAACCGTCGGCGCCGGTGTTCGCCTCGGAGTCTCTACGACGCGTTGGAACCACTTGGCATCACCATCCCGGCCGGCTCCAGCCACTCGGTTGGGATCGCTGGCCTCACACTCGGCGGCGGACTCGGGATCCTCGGCCGGAAGTACGGCCTGACCTGCGACCATCTGCTACGAGCACAGGTCGTCTTGGCCGACGGTCATATCGTCGAGTGCGACGCGCACGACAACGAGGACCTGTTCTGGGCGCTACGCGGTGCAGGGTGCGGCAACTTCGGTGTTGTGACGTCGTTGGTCTTTCGCACCGTGCCGGCGCCGCCGGCAACGATCTTCCACCTGGTCTGGCCATTCACCCACGCCTGCCAGTTGATCCAGGCTTGGCAGGACTGGGCTCCAGTCGGGCCCGATGAGCTCGACGCGACCTTGCGGCTGAGCGCTAGCGGCGACGGCGATCGGCCACCGCTGGTCGACCTCTTCGGTGCCGTACTCGGCAGCGACGCCGATGCGACGGAACTCCTCGACGAGCTCATCGCCCGGGCGGGAGCGGACCCGGCGTCAGCGTCTCACAGGCACGTGCCGTACCGAGAAGCGAAGCGGTACCTCGACGGTGTCGGACCGGCTGACGATTGGCACGAGGCTCCTCCGCCCCCGCCACCGCAGTCGAACTACGTATTCACCAAATCAGAGTTCCTGCGACGTCCGCTCCCGCGCGAGACGATCGATGCCCTGGTGGAGGACCTCCCCCGCCGGCTGGCCGGGGGTCAGTCGTGTGAGGTGACGTTCACGCCCTGGGGCGGTGCCTACAACCGCGTGCGCGCAGACGCAACCGCGTTCGCTCACCGCGATGAGTTGTTCGTCGTCCAACACCTTCTCATCCTCGACGCCGCCGTCGAAGCGACCAGCGGCGGGCCCCTACAGGATTGGCTCACACGGTCGTGGGCGCTCGTGCATCCGTGGGGCTCGGGGGGCGTGTATCCCAACTTCCCGGACCCAGATCTCCAGGACTGGGCTCACGCCTACTACGGGGAGAACCACGATCGCCTGTTACGCGTCAAGGCGAAATACGACCCCGACGGATTCTTCCGGTTCCACCAATCCCTCGCTCCGTAGGCGTCGGACCGGGCACGGTTTCCGCGGGTCGCGAGCCCGGTCACGGAGCCTGGGCTGCGAGGCCACGAGCGAGCAGGTCCAGAAGCTCGTCGTGGGGTCGTGCCGACAGGTCGCTCACCCGCTGCGCCCATCGGTCGGTGCCGACGATCGATGCCCACCGCTCCCATATCTCGTCGAGCCGAGCAGCGACCCCGGGCGGAAGCACCATGTGCTGCTCGTCACGCACCGCGACCGCGGCGGCAGCGGCAGCGGCCGCGATCTCGGGCTCGTCGACGGCGAGCGCCAAGCCGGTGAGCACCTCGACGCGCCGCAGCGGCGTGCTGTGGCGTCGCATCTGCGTGAGCGCGCTGGCAAAGGATCCGGCAGCCTGCTCGCCCGCAGCGAGCCGCACCTCGCCCTCCGCCCAATGCGCCCATCCCATGACCGAGCTAGCCGCCCGCTGGGTCGCCGTGGCGAGGGCGACCGCGGCGAGGTCGCGGGCCCGTTCGATGTCACCGAGACCGGCGGCCACCACCGCCCACTCGGCGAACCAGGTGGCGCCGAAGCGAGGCTCGTCAAGCCCGGTCACGAGCGAATCGGACTCGGCATAGATGCGATCGGCCGCGACCAGGTCGCCCCGCAGCCGCACGATGCCGGCCAGGACCCGGAACCCCACGGCCAACCGGTACGGGTGGTCGTGCTGGCGGGCGACGGCAATCGCCCGCCGGACGGTGCGCTCGGCCACGGCCAAGTCGCCGAGTTGAGCCAGACCCGAGGCGAGGTTGACCAAGACATAGGACAGGTAGTAGGAGTCGCCCGTCGGCTCGAGGCTCGCCGCCGCCTCTCGACTGCGCCGCACCGACTCCTCGAGCGCCCCGTACAGGTCGAGGTCGCCCAGGACGCCCATGGCCACGGCGACGCCGTGGGCGTCGCCCCGACGTCGATACCCCTCGATGCTCTGCTCGGCGAGGCGACGGGACAACGTGGGGTGGCCGCCGTAGTGGGCGAGGAAGGAGGCGTAGAGTTGAGCCCGCGGCGCCTGTTCGACTGCACCGGCCCGCTGCAGCAGGGTGTCGTACCACGCGAGGCCCTCGTCCGCGCTGCCGCGGAAGCCCCAGTAGCGAAAGAGGTCGCTGGCGAACGCCAAGCCTGTTGCCGCATCATGCTGCCGCGAACCACTCGAGCGCGGCCCGTACGTTGTCGCCATCGGCGCGGAGACGTTGCTGCACGATCGTGCTGGCCGCGGCAAGGTCGGTCTGCAGATCTGCGACCCACCGGTGGAAGAAGTCGGCGTGGCGAAGGGCCAAGGTGCCGGCGATCCTCGCGTCGCTGGCGTAGGAGCCGGCGAATGCCTGGATCGTGGGCAGCATCGAGAAGCGCCGGCCGGTTGTGTCATCGTGGGTCTCCACCAGACCCAGCGCCGCCAACCGGTCGAGGTGATCGAGCAGCGGTCCCCGGCCGACCACCTCGGTTGCGGCCTCGAGCGTCCAGCCGCCACGGAAGACTGAAAGGCCGTGAAGGACGTGCCGTGTCTCGTCCGTGAGGAGGCCATGGCTGGCGGCCAGCGCGCTGCGCACCGAGCTGTGGACAGCGGGCCGGGCGCCCTGAAGGTCGCGCACGTCGAGCGGATCGGCGCTGATCGCATCCAGCACGCCGCGGGCCCCGAGCACTCGCCAACTGCCGGCGGCCAGCTCCAACGCCAGCGGTAACCCGTCGAGACGGCGACACACCTCGGCCACCAACGCAGCGGTGCCCGGATTCAAGTCGAAGCCGGGCGTGGCGCGGCGGACGCGGTCGACGAGCAGCTCGACCGAGGAAACCGCCGTGAGCGCCTCCACGCTGCTCTCGTGGTCGGCCGGTACCGCCAACGGCCGGACCGGCCACGCCTGCTCGTCGGGATGCCCGATCGGTGCCCGGCTCGTCACCAGGGCCGTCACCTCGGGAACCCGCCGAAGCAGGTCGGTGAGCACGTCACCGACGCCATCGAGATGCTCGAGGTTGTCCACGACCAGCAGCGCCGGTTCGCCGCCCAATCGGGTGCCGATCGCCTCGACCGTGACCTCGGACACGCCGAGGGCGCCGGCGACGGCGTCGAGCACGTACTTCGATTCGCCGACACCTGACAGCGGCACCCACCACGTTTGCCGACCCCGCCGGGCGGCGGCCTCGGCGACGGCCAGGGCGAGGCGGGTCTTCCCGATGCCGGCCAGCCCCGTGAGCGTGATCAGGCGGGTTGTCCCGCCGAGCACGACCTCGACGAGCCGCGATGCTTCCGCGTCCCGACCAACGAGAGGTGACAACGGCACTGGGATCGAGTCACGGGTGGTCGATGCCGCCGCAAGTCGCGCCGCTACATCGAGACCGGCGAGCAAGTCGAACCGTCGCCGCTCCTCGGCCTCCAGACCGAGACCTTCGGCCAGAGCCCGGACCGACGAGAGCCTGGGAGCCTTCATGCGGTCGCCCTCCAGGTTGCGGATGGTTCGCACGCTGACGCCGGCCCGTTCCGCCAATTCCTCCTGGGTCAGTTGCGCCTTCCATCGGAACCCGCGCAACATCGACCCGAACGTCTGGCTGCCACTCACTGCTGAGCCCGAGTCGTGCCGACCTCCTCAGCCACACCTACGGCGATGAAGAGCATCAAATCTAGGTGAGTCGATCCACTCAGGGCCTATCCGACATTGCCGCCGAGTTGCCGGTGGATTGCCTCGACACTGCGTGCGTCGTGTCCCAGATTGCTCGTTGTGCTGGAGTGCGCCAGAACCCGCTCCGGTGTGGACAAGGCTCCAGAACAGGAAGGTTGAGATGCGAATCGCGCTTGCTGCGATCGGCGTTGATGATCCGGTATGACACGTCGGCTCGCAGGTGATCCAGACCTTCCGGACAGGGCACTCCGCCGGGGAGGCCATCGGTGACCGCGGTGATCGAGGTGGAGGGGTTGGTGAAGCGTTACGGCGCTCACGTGGCTGTGGACGATGTTGGGTTCTCGGTGTCTGAGGGTGAGGTCTTCGGCATCCTCGGGGTGAACGGGGCGGGTAAGACGACGACGGTGGAGTGTTTGCAGGGTTTGCGTCGACCCGACGGCGGCCGGATGCGGGTGCTCGGGTTGGATCCGCTGACCGCCCGGTCGCGGCTGCGGGCTGTGGTGGGCAGTCAGTTGCAGGCGTCGGCGCTGCCGGACCGGTTGCGGGTCGACGAGGCGGTGCGGCTGTTCGGTGACGGGGATCGACACTCGGCCGACCGGCTGTTGGACACGTGGAGGCTGGCCGGGTTGCGGCGGTCGAGTTTCGCTTCGCTGTCGGGGGGTCAGCGTCAGCGTCTGTTCATCGCTCTGGCGCTGCTCAACCAGCCCCGGGTGGTGTTCTTCGACGAGCTCACCCAGGGTCTGGACCCGCTCGCCCGCAGCGACGTGTGGGACGCGATCGGTGACGTCCGCGACCGGGGCACCACGGTCGTGCTGGTGACCCATTTCATGGACGAGGCCGAAGCGCTGTGTGATCGGGTGGCGGTGATGCGCGGCGGCCGCATCGTGGACACCGGCACCCCGGCCGAGTTGATCGCCCGCCACACCCGCACCACCACCGTCACCTTCACGCCGCCGGAGGCGTTCGACCCGACCGTGCTGGCCGCTTTGCCCGGTGTCGACGCGGTGCAACGTGACGGCGAGCGGATCCGGGTCGTCGGCACCAACGTGCTGATCGCACCGGTGTGCGCGGCGGTGCTGGGCGACGACCACCTCGGACCGGCCGATCTGCGGGTCCACCACCCCGACCTCGAAGACGCCCTGATCGCCCTGATCAGCGACCCCACCACCCCCGACGGCCGCGCCGATGCGGCCGCCGAGTCCGCTCCCTCGAAGGGGTGTCGTGATGCGTTCGCTGATCCGTTTGGCGGTGAGCGAGTTGAAGCTGTTCGTGCGCGAACCGATGGTGCTCACCTTCGTGTTCGCCTTCCCCGTGCTCACCGTGTTGATCCTGGGCGGGGTGTTCGACGACGACGACCCCAACTTCGAAGGTGCCCTGCCGTCGGACTACTACGTCGCCGCCTACATCGGGGTGGTGATCGCCGCGATCGGCCTGGTCATGCTGCCCGTGCACCTCGCCACCTACCGCGAACGCGGGATCCTGCGCCGCTTCGACGTCAGCCGCTACCCCCGCTGGGCGCTCCCCGCCGCCTGGATCCTGGTGGCCATGGTGATCACCGCCGTCGCCGTCACCGTCCTGCTGGTGACCGGCCACCTCGTCTACGGCCTCCCCACACCCGACAACCTCCTCGCCGTCGCCGTCGGCACGCTGCTGGGCGCGTTCACGTTCATCAGCATCGGCATCGCCGTCGGCCTGGCCATGCCCAGCGCCCGCTCCGCCCAAGGCCTCGGGATGCTGCTGTTCTTCCCGTTCTTCCTCCTCGGCGGCGCCGGCCCACCCCCGGACGCGATGGGCGACCCGATGAGCACGATCGCCACCGTGGTGCCCCTCACCCACGTCGTACGCGTCGATCCAAGAACCCTGGCTCGACCTGGGCACCCCCAGCGACCACCTCGCCGTACTCGCCGCCCTCACCATCGCCGCCACCACCGCATGGATCACCCTCAGCACCCGAGCCACACCATGACCCACCCACAACCATCCCCCGGCGACGCCGAGACGATCACCCCACCAGCACCCCACACCCCCGTCGGCGGAACAACCCGAACCCGCCCCCCGACGAACCAGCCCACCGAGAACAAGGCCGGATGATGAAGATCGGCATCGCCGACGTGTACGTCGACGACCAGGACCGTGCCCGCCACCACTACACGTCGCTGTTCGGCTTGCAGGTCAAAGACGACGCTGCCCGCCACCCCCACACCAAGCGTCAATCCTGACCACCATCACCATCGCCGGACTAGCCCCGTGGGCTGCCGGCGCCAGCCACGCCCCCCTGACCTGGCGCCGGACAGCCCACCCACCGCTCGCCTCGGGCACCCCACCATGAGCAGCGGCGCGTGTCCCTGACGTTGCGAGGCATCAACGACGACGTCGGCACCCGCTACGACGCGGGTAAACGGTGTCGATGTCGAACGACGCTTGGCGTCTGGGCACACGCGGAGGTGATGGGACGTCGTGCCTGACGTCCGTCGGTAGCGGCGCACTCTCGACGGCCGGGGTCAGAGCGTCATTCCCGATTCAGCGGTGGCGACGACGGTCCGCAATGCGGCGACATGCCCGTCAAAGGCGCGGCGTCCGCTGTCGGTGAGGCGGACTCGGACTCGCCGTCTCCGGTTGGTAACCGGTCGGTCGACTGTGAGGTAGCCGGCCTGTTCAAGGGTGGCGAACTGCTTCGACAATGCCGAGTCCGACAGGCCGAGCTGATCGCGTACGAAAGCGAAGTCGATCCAGTCGGCGGAGGCGAGCAGTGCGACGATGGACAGACGGGTGCTCGGGTGGATGAGCTCGTCGAATCGCGCTTCGACCGTCACGCCTCGACGTTCCTTGCGGCGCGGCGACGGACTGTGGCCATCAGCGTCGGTCCGCCGCAGAGCACCGCGACGGCGGCGAAGACGGCGGCGATCGTCGATGGGTGACGAGCACCATCGGCGTCGACGAGGAATCCGATGACGATCGTGACGAGCGCCAGGCCGATCACGCAGCAAAAGAGAAGCGCCGGCGTGTGTCGGCTGACTAGGTCTTGGCGCACGCTCAGTCTTCGCGACCGGTGCCGGCCCGAGAAGACGTGTTGGGCGACGGCGGAGTGGACGGCCCCGAAGAGCAGAGTTGCAGCCGCCATCGCCCATGGGTTGCCGAGATCCGTCACGACGCCCAAGGCGACCCACCCCAGGGCGACACCCCACCAGTACCACCACGGCATGTCGATCTCTGCGATGACCTGCAGACGCCGCTGTTCGATGGAGTTGAGCGCCAGCCTCGCGTCGGCGTCGCTGATGTCGTTGGACATGACTTTCCCCTCGTCCTTCACTTTCCTAGTAGGAAAACAACATCAACTTTCCGGGTGGGAAAGTCAACGTGACGTCCGCCACAGGGACGCCCGCGGGCCCCGCTGTCTAGCCAGCGCGCGACGGTCGACCACGGCCGCGGCGATCGCTGATCGTCTTCGAACGTTCCGCGCCCGGAGCGCCCGTAGGCTCGCGGCGCGATGGTCGAGTGCTCGGCGTGCGGGGCGCGCAGTGGGGAAGAGGCGCTGTTCTGCGCGTCCTGTGGCGCGCGGCTGGCCTCGGAGCCCGCCGCGCCGGCCCGCGATCAGCGCAAGACGGTGACGGCGGTGTTCACCGATCTGGTGGGCTCGACCGCGCTGGCGTCGCAGCTCGACCCGGAGGCTCTGCGGGCGTTGATGAGTTGCTACTACGAGGCGATGCGGGCGCCGGTCGAACGCCATGGCGGCAGGGTCGACAAGTTCATCGGCGATGCGGTGGTGGCGTTCTTCGGCGTTCCGGTGGCGCACGAGGACGATGCGCTGCGTGCCGTGCGGGCGGCGGCCGGGATGCGGGCCGCCCTCGTCGAGCTCAACGAGGACCTCGATCGCCGCTTCGGCGTCACGGTGCAGATCCGCACCGGGATCAACACCGGCGACGTGCTCGCCGCCGACGTGTCGCGGCCCGACTCGTTCACCGTCGGCGACGCCGTCAACGTCGCCGCCCGGCTCGAGCAGCACGCGGCGCCGGGTGAGGTCCTGCTTGGCCAGACGACCTACCAGCTCGTGCGCCACGGCGCCCTCGCCGAGCCGGTGGCGCCGCTGGCGGTCAAGGGGAAGGAGGCGCCCCTGACCGCGTTTCGCCTCGTCGAGGTCGCCGAATTCGCGCCGTCGTCGCCTCGGCGGCTCGACTCGCCGCTGGTCGGGCGCGACGACGAGGTGCGGCTCGCGGTCGAGGCGTTCGAGCGCGCGGTTCGCCAGCGCGCTTGCCACCTGTTCACGATCCTCGGCACTGCCGGCGCGGGGAAGTCGCGGTTGACGGCCGAAGTGGTCGCCACGCTGGAGGGGCGGGCCACGGTGATGCACGGCCGTTGCCTGTCGTACGGGGAGGGGATCACCTACTGGCCACTGGTCGAGATGCTGCGCGGCGCGGCCGGCATCGCCGACGGCGACGACGCCGAGGTGACGATGGCCAAGCTGGCCAAGCTGGCCGAGGGTGAGGACGACGCCGATCTGATCGCGGCGCGGCTGGCCCGGGTGACCGGTGCGGTGCCGGGCGTGGCGGCGTCCGACGAGATCTTCTGGGCGGTGCGCAAGCTGTTCGAGGTGACGGCCCGCCGTCGCGCGCTCGTGGTCATCGTCGACGACATCCACTGGGCCGAGCCGACGCTGCTCGACCTTCTCGACCACGTCGTGGACTGGACCCGCGAGGCGCCGATGCTACTGGTGTGCATCGCCCGGCCCGAACTGCTCGACGGGCGGCCTGACTGGGCCGGTGGGAAGCGCAACGCAACGACGATCGACCTCGAGCCGCTCTCCGAGCAGGCCAGCGAGGTCCTCTTGGGCAACCTCCTCGGCGGCACGCCGCTACCCGTCGACGTACGCGATCGGATTACCGCTGCGGCCGAGGGCATCCCGCTGTTCGTCGAGGAGATGGTGGGGATGCTGGTTGACTCGGGCCGACTCCGGCGTGCCGACGGTGTGTGGGAGGCCGAGGGCGATCTCGCCGGGATGGAGGTGCCGCCGACCATCCGGGCGCTGCTGGCGGCGCGGCTCGACGGCCTGCCCGACGACGAGCGGCAGATCCTCGAGGCTGCTGCGGTGGTGGGAAAGGAGTTCTGGCGCGGCGCGGTCGAAGCGCTCGCCCCGGCCGAGCTTCGGCCTCGAGTGGGGTCAATCCTCACCGAGCTGCTCCGCAAGGACCTCGTGGTCCCTGACCGATCGGGCACGAGGGGCGCCGCCGGCGACGACGGATTCCGTTTCCGCCACATCCTGATACGCGACGCCGCCTACGACGCCGTCCCGAAGGCGGCGCGGGCAGCCCGTCACGAACGGCTCGCAGCGTGGCTCGACGACCTCTACGCGGGCCGCACCGCGGAAGTGGAGGAGATCCTCGGCTATCACCTCCAGGAAGCGCACCGGAACCGTCTCGCCATCGGTCTCGCCGACGAGGCGGCGGAGGCTCTCGCCCGGCGGGCCAGCGCGCACCTGGTTGCCGCCGGGCTTCGGGCCCTCGGCCGCAACGACTATCGCGGCGCATTGAACCTGCTAGAGCGCGCGTACTCGCTGGCCGCAGCGCCGTCGGCCGAACTGCTCTTGGGGTACGGGTCGGCTCTCGCCCATAGCGGGTTGCTCGGTCGGGCGCTCGATGTCATCCGGCGAGCCCTCGTGCTCGCCGACCGGGAGGGCGACGAGCGGCTGGCGTGGCACGCCCGGATCGAGGAGATGATGTGGCGGACGCTGGTCGAGACCGGAGCGGGGATCGCGGCCGAGGTGCTCGCCCTCGTCCCGAGCGCCCTGCCCGTCTTCGAGCGCCTCGGCGACGATGTCGGTGCGGCGGTGGCGTGGAAGTCGATCGCCGGCGCCAACAGCCACCTCGGCCAGCACGCGCTCAGCCTCGAGGCCGCGGAGCGGGCGGTCGAGCACGGCACACGGGCCGGGGACGACTCGCTCGTGCACGACGCCTATCGGTTCGTTGCGGTCGCGGCGATCTGGGGCCCAATGCCGTTCGCGGAGGCCGAGCGCCGCTACGGCCATCTGCTCGACCGCGCCGAGGGCGGCCCGTTGCGAAGAGCAGCGCCACTGGAGCTCATGGCGGCGCTCAAGACCCAGCAGGGCGACGTCGCCGAGGGCCGCGCCCTGATCGCGAGGGTGAAGCAGCTCTACGACGAGCTCGGCGATCGGCTGCTCGGCGCCAGGGCGGCGCTCATCGACCACCGCGGCCCCATGGGGGAGGGTGACTTCGCCACCACCGAGGCGATCCTCCGCGACGCCTGCGACGTGCTCGCCGCTGCCGGCGAGACCAGCTGGTATTCCACCGCGGTGGCCGTCCAGGCATCCGCGCTCGTCGAGCTCGGGCGGCTCGACGAGGCCTACGAGGCGACCATTCGCAGCGAGGCCGCCGGCGCGGCCGACGACGTCGTGACGCAGTCGTACTGGCGCGCGGCGCGGGCCAAGGTGCTGGCGAGCTGGGGACGAGGCGATGAGGCGTTGGCACTGGCCGGCGAAGCGATACGTCTGATCGACGCCACCGACGGCCTCCTCGAGCGCGGCGACGTGTACGCCGCCGTCGGCGAGACGAACCGACTGCTCGGCCGAGCGATGGAGGCCCGCGACGCGTTCACGAAGGCGATCCGGCTGTACGAGGCCAAGGGCGCCGTGCCGATGGTCGAGCTCACCCGAGCCAGGCTCGCCTGCGTCGGCGCCTGAACGCGCGCCCGGTCAGCGGAGACCTTCCACCCGCTGCCTCAACCTATTGACGAGCCAGCGCGGCCCGCGGGCGCTCGGCGTTGGCGAACGGTGGCGGGTCGCCATGGTTCCAAATCTCGACGATCCGTCCGTTCTCGAAGCGGACGATCATGATCTCCTCGAAGTCGAGTCGCCTCCCGATCGGGGGTGTCCCGTCCAGATCGCTGGTGTGCACTCCCGAGACGGCGAAGCGGCCGACGACCTTGTCGCCTTCGGCGACCACGTCCTTTGCCGTCATCGTGAACTCGTCGTACGTCCGCCGCAGCATCGCCGCGGTGTCCTTAAAGCCCTTGGCTCCGGGTCCTTGGGCGGCATACCGCGTGTGGTGAACGACGTCCGGATGCACGACCTCGTCGATGACGTCCAGGTCGCCCGTGCTGACCGCGTCCTCGTAGAGGCGGCGGAAGGCCTCTCGGTTATGGGCCGGCGTCGTGGTGCTGTGCCGGGCCGTGCGCAGTGCGGAGGCCCACCAGGCCAGCTGGTCGAGCATGCCGGCCGCGGCCGCGTTGCACCTGTCAGGTTCGTGGGGCGCGCCGGTCGACTCGTCGAAGAGCGACCATACGTTGTGGAAACTGACCGTGTCGCGCACGGTCACCGTGTGCAGCTCGGCGAAGACCTGTCGCAACTGCTCGACCGCCCGCAGTCCGCCGGCCATGCCGCCGTAGGACACAAAGGCGACCGGCTTGGCCCGCCACTCCGCATGAGCGAGGTCGATCGCCTGCTTGAGACCGGCGGGATAGCCGTGGTTGTACTCCGGCGTGACGACGACAAAGGCATCGGCACGGTCCAGCCGGGAGATGTACTCGTTCAGCGTCGGTGAGCCACGTCGGGGCAGCCGCACCGGCAGATCGATGTCGTCCAAATCGATGACGTCCACGTCCATGTCATGGCGCAGTTCCGCCTGCCCCACGAACCAGCGCCCGACGACGTCGCCGAACCGCCCCTCGCGGTTGCTCCCGATGATGACGGCCAAATGGATCCGGTCGTTCGTCCTCACGGAGCTGACGGTAAGACCTCAAGTTAACTTCAAGTCAACCGGCTGTGGCACGCGCCACGCCATGCCCATCCTCGTCGATCGGCCGTGGGGTTCCGACTCGGACTGACCGCTCCGCCGTTCAGGGTGAAGTTGGGACCACGTCGAGGCAAGCCTGCACGAACGCCTTCACCGGGGCGCGTTGGTCGTCCTGGCGCCATGCGATCGCGAGGTGGGCTGGGTCGAGACCGTCGACCGGGACCCACGTGATGCCGGGCCGGGCGTAGATGATGGCGTTGCCTTCGGCCATGAGGTGCGCCGCTGCGCCGGCAGCGACGATCTCGTAGGTCTCGTCGGCCGTGGTGACCTCGGCGGCGATCTTGGCCGGCTGGCCGCCTCGTTGGTCGTTGGCGATCCAGAAGTCCCGCAGTGGACCGGCGGATTCGGGGAGTGCGAGAAGGGGTTCGTCGGCGATGTCGGCGAAGGTGACCGACGGGCGGCTGGCAAGGGGGTGCTTGGTGCTGAGGGCGAGCACTCGCCGCTCCGTGACCAGGATCTCGTAGGCGATGTCGTCGGCATCGATCGGCAGCCAGAGGAAGGCGGTGTCGGTGACGCGGTCGCGAAGGCCGGCGGTGGGGTCGCCCCATCCGAAGGATCGCAGTTCGACCCGCCAGCCGGGCAGGCGTACTGCGAAGTGGTCGATCACGCCGGGGTAGAGGGCGCGGCCGATCGACGTGAGCGTTCCGACGCGCAGCACGCGGGTGTCACGTGCCGCGGCTTCGGTGACGGTGGCCGTGGTGCCGTCCCACGACTCGAGCAACGGGCGAGCTGATGCAAGCAGCGCCTCGCCGGCCTCGGTGAGCTTGACCTCTCGACGGTTGCGTTGCAGCAGTTGGGCGTGCAGCGCCGTCTCCAGGCCCTGGATCTGCTTGCTGAGTGCCGGTTGGGAGAGGTGTAGGCGGCGGGCGGCACGGGTGAAGTTGAGCTCTTCAGCGACGGCAACGAAGTAGCGGAGGTCTCGCAGGTGGACGTCCATAGCCAACCGCGATCAGAGCATGTATTGGACGTGGCGCGCGTCACGGACGGATCCTCGGACCGATGGACCTCCAACTCGCCGGCCACCGGGCGGTGATCACCGGCTCCAGCAGCGGCCTCGGCGAGGCGATCGCCCGTCGCCTCAGTGCCGAGGGTGCCGCCGTCGTCGTTCACGGGCGCCGCGCCGAAGCGGTCCACGCGGTGGTGGAAGCAATCCGCGCCGAGGGCGGTGAGGCGATGGCTGCGCTCGCCAACCTGGCCGACGCGACGGAGTGCACGGAGTTCGTCTCCGCCGCCCAGGAGGCGGGGCCGGTCGACATCCTGATCAACAACGCGGGCGCCTTCGCCAACCGCAGTTGGGAGGACGCCAGTCCCGAGGACTGGCTGGAGTTGTACGCCGTCAATGTCGCGGCCGTCGTTCGCTGCGTACAGGGGTTCCTGCCGGTGATGCGCGCCAATGGGTGGGGTCGGATCATCCAGATCGGCACGGGCGAGGCGATCAACCCGCTCCCCACGATGCCCGACTACGCCGCCACGAAGGCGGCGCTGCTGAACCTCACCGTGTCGTTGGCGAAGTATCTGACGCGCAGCGGTATCACCGTCAACACGGTCAGCCCTGGCATCGTCGTGACGCCGGGCGTCGAGCGGTTCTACCGGCTCGAGGCATCGCGGCGAGGTTGGGGCGAGGACTGGGCGGCCATCGAAGCCGGGGTGCTGGCCGAGATCCTCGACAACCCGGTCGGCCGGCTGGGCCGGCCGTCGGAAGTCGCCGACCTTGTCGCCTTCGTGGCCAGCCCGCTCGCGGGCTACGTCAACGGCGCCAATTTGCGCATCGACGGCGGCAGCACCGCTGTCATATGACCGTTGGCTATAAGAGCATGCCTTGGACTCCGGGCGAGTCGCCTCTCATCATCGAACGAGTGAGGTACCGGCTGTTTGGTGGCAGCGGCCTGCGGGTGTCGGAGCTGTTCTTGGGGACGATGACGTACGGTGAGGATTGGGGTTGGGGCGCGCCGCCGGAGGAGTGCCGGCGCATGTTCGACGCCTACGCCGAGGCCGGCGGCAACGTGATCGACACGGCCGTGAACTACACCGACGGGGCCAGCGAGCGGATCGTGGGTGAGCTGTTGGGCTCCGAGCGGGACCGTTTCGTGGTGTCGACCAAGTTCACGCTCTCGACCGATCCCGACGACCCGAACGCGTCGGGAAGCCACCGCAAGAACCTGACCCGCTCCCTCGAGCTGAGTCTGCGACGGCTCGGCACCGACCGCATCGACATCTACTGGGTTCACATCTGGGATCCGAACACGCCCATCGAGGAGACGATGCGGGCCCTCGACGACGCGGTGTGCGCCGGCAAGGTGCTCTACATCGGTGTGTCCGACACCCCGGCGTGGGCCGTCTCTCGGGCGAACACACTGGCGGAGTGGCGGGGATGGAGCCCGCTGGTGGCCATCCAGCTCCCCTACAGCCTGATTCAGCGCGACATCGAACGAGAGCTGCTGCCAATGGCGGAGTCAGCGGGCATGTCGGTGGCGGCCTGGTCGCCGCTGGCGGGCGGGATCCTGTCCGGCAAGTTCACCCGGCCGCAGACCGCACGGGGGGCGAGTCGAGTCACCGCGGACGCACTCAGCGAACGCGATCTCGCCATCGCCCGAACCGTCCAGAACGTCGCCGACGACCTCGGTGTCACGCCGTCGCACGTGGCGATCGCGTGGACGATGGCACGCAATTCGGCGGTGCATCCGATCGTCGGCGCCAGGCGGCTCGAACAGCTCGTCGACAATCTCGGTGCCGTCGACTGCCAACTCGACCCCGAGTCGCTGCGTCGCCTCGACGACGCCAGCGCGATCAGCCTCGGGTTTCCGCACGACTTCATCCGCGACACCGCTGGCTACGTGTACGGCGCCGCCGGCGAGCGTGTCCTCACGCGAAGGAGCCGACCATGACCTACCGGATCGACCGCATCGCCGGCCAGGTCATGGCGGTCAACTCGTTCCTCGTCCACGGACCCGACGGGCTCGTCGTCGTTGACGGCATGCTCACGGTCTCCGACGCCGCGCTCGTCCGTCGGGCCATCGACGATGCCGACCGTCCGCTCGCCGGTGTCATCATCACCCACCCCCATCCCGACCACTACGCCGGGCTCACCCACATCGTCGGCGATCACGAGCTGCCGATCATCGCCGCCAGCGAGGTCGCCGCGGTGATCCAGCGGGACGACGAAACCAAGGACGCGATTGTCGGCCCGATGATGGGACCAGAGTGGCCCAAACGGCGTCGTTTCCCCAACCACACGGTCGGCGATCGTGACACGGTCACCCTCGGCGGGCTCACCTTCCGTGTCCGCTCGCTCGGACCCGGCGAGTCCTTCGCCGACACCATCTGGGAGCTCGACGAGGGCTCCCTGTTCATCGGTGACGTCGCCTACAACGGGATGCACGCCTACCTCGCCGATGGACAGTGGCCGCATTGGCTCGACGTCCTCGACCGACTTCATCAAGACCTGCCGTCCACCGCAACCCTGTACGTCGGCCACGGACCACCCGCCGACAAGGACCTGCTCGCAGCGCAGCGCCGGTACATCGAAACGTTCGTCGACGCCGTGCAGCGCCACGCCACCGCGGTCGCCGACGGTGACCATCGCCCGGTGCTCGACGAGCTGCGCAGCATCGTCGCCAGCGAGGACCTGTTGTTCCTCGCCGACCTCAGCATCGCCCCGATCCTGGCCCAGCTCACCACCGACAGCTGACGGACCAGCGGAGGAGACGAGACGGCGATGCCCGGTATCACGACAGCACCACGGGTGGGTGAGAACAGCTCGGTCGTCGCCGCGGTGCGGCACGGGGAGTGAATTTGAGTTCGCGGACCGTCGGCAATCGTTTCAGCCGGTTCGGGCAGTGACGCATCGGCGCATGACACGGCGCTGGGGATAGTGGTCGGTGAGGGCGCGGTGGCAGGTGGTGGTCTCATCCCAGATGGCGAGGTCGCCGGCTTCCCACCGCCAGCGGACTTGGATGTGAGGATCGTCGAGCATCGAGTGCAGTCGCGCGAGCAGGCGGCCGTCGGCACCGATGGGCCCGATGATGCGGCGTGCGTAGAGCGGACAAAGGAAGAGGCACTTGCGTCCAGTGATCGGATGTGTCTGCACGAGCGGGTGCTCGACTCCGGAGTGCTGTCGCGACAGTCTGTTCGCTGCCTCGGGGCCGTGGTGCCGTTCGACGGACGCCAGCAATGAGGCATCGGGGGCGTGGAGCACGGTGGACTCCTCACACAGCTGCCGCACCTCCGAGGGAAGCGCGTCGTAGATCGCGGCCGTTGATGCCCAGATCGTGTCGCCGCCGAACTCGGGGATCACGACAGCGCTGAGGAAGCCGAGCCCGGGTGGCTCGCTGATCCAACTCACATCGGTGTGCCATGGGAACCCGGCTGGCGGGCGGGCGGAAGTGTCCTCGATCGTCGACACTGGCTCTTCCGCGCCTTGACGACCAGCGGCGAGCTCGACTGGGGATGCCTGGATGGGGCCAAAGGCCCGGGCGAGTGTCGCGTGCTGCTCGGCGGAAAGGTGCTGGCGACGGAGTAGCACGACGTGGTGCTCACCGATGGCGGTGCGCAGCGCGTCCACGATTGACTCATCGATACCTGCGCGCAGGTCGACGCCTCGCAGTTCCACCCCAATGTTCGCAGTCAGCCGCCTCAGGACGAGACCGCCGGTCCGGGCGGTCACGCCGGCCGCCCAGTGCCGCCGTCGTTGATTCGCCCGACATCGGCTCCGCCAACGACCAGCGGCACGCCGTCGGCAACACCGACCTTGGTGCCGAGACCCAGGAGAATCGCGAACGACGTGTCCATGCCCTGCATGCTCGGGAAGACCCCACGCCGGCGACAACGGCCGTTCAGACGGTTGTGGGCTGGTCTGCGCATCGTCCGATCGGCCGAGGTGCGCGGCGCGCACAGGTCGTTAGCGTCGCCAACGTGGATCTCGCCCGTGTAGCCACGCCTTTGCGCCTGGTTCTCAGGATCGCCCTTGTGGTGGTGGTGGGCTCGGCGGTGCTCGTGGATCTCTGGATCACCCGAGGTCGGTCGGCCCCGGGCGCCGACTCGCGGCTGCCGGCACTCGCCATCGGAGCGATCGCCATCCTTGGCGCCGCGTGGGCGGTCGTGCCCCGGCATGTGCTGCTGGTCGCCACGGCCGCCTCGGTGATCTCGCTGCTCGAAACCAGCCGCCGCTCCGACGGCGGCGGGCCGGGGTTCGGGTTCTTCACCGAGTTCGTCGTGATGCCGGTGTTCCTCGCCGCGGTGCTCGTCCGACCGACACGCCTGCGCTGGCCGGTTGCCGCGCTGGTGGTCATCGCCGCTGGAGCAGTCTCCCTGCGGGCCGGTCCGGGGCCCATCCGAGCCATCCTCGCGATGTCCATGTTCGTGCTCCTCGGCGCAGCGGTGGCTGCCGTCGTCTACATCCACATACGCGAGAACGAGCGGCGGATGAGCATCGCGCACGCTCGCGAGAACGAGCGCCTCGACCTCGCCCGGGAGCTCCACGACATCGTTGGCCACCACGTCACCGGCATCGTCGTGTTGGCCCAGGCAAGCCGGTTCACAGGTGGTGCGGAACCCGGGTCGCCCGCCGATCGAGCCCTCGCCGACATCGAGACCGCTGGCGTCGAGACGCTCACCTCAATACGCCGGTTGATCGGACTTCTCCGCACCGATCCGACCACCTCGCCGCCGCCTCGAGTCGCCGACATCGAGCGCATCGTCGAGGACCTCCGCACCACGCATCCATCCACCCAGCTGATCATCGACGACGCCGTACGTGCGGCGCCCGTACCGGCAGAGCTGGCAAAGACGATCCAGCGGCTCACCCAGGAAGCAGCCACCAACGTTCGGCGCCACGGTGACCCCACCGGCCCGGTGAGGTTCTCGCTGAGCTCGACCCTGGGTGCGTTCGAGCTCACGGCGGAGAACCGAATGCTGCACGCGCCCCTCGACACCGGCTACGGCCTGGTGGGCATGGGCGAGCGCGTCGACGTGCTGGGAGGCACCTTCCACGCCGGGCCGGACGGCGAGATGTGGCGGATACGCGCCGTGATCCCGACGACCGAGCGAGTGCCGTGAACCTCACGCAGAGCGAACCGCCGATCACCGTGCTGCTCGCCGACGACCAAGCGATGGTCCGAGCAGGCTTCCGGATGATCGTCGACAGCCAGCCCGACATGACTGTGGTCGGTGAAGTCGACAACGGGCGTGCCGCAGTCGAACTCGCCACACGGATCCGACCCGACGTCTGCCTGCTCGACATCCGGATGCCCGTGCTCGATGGGCTGGCCGCCACCCGACTCCTCGCCGGCCCCGACGTGCAGCATCCGCTGCGAGTGGTCATCGCAACCACCTTCGACTCCGACGAACACGTCCAGATCGCCCTGCGCAACGGCGCCGCCGGCTTCATCCTCAAGGACAGCGGCCCGCACCTGCTCCTCGAGGCGGTGCGCGCCGCCGCCGCCGGTGACGCCCTGATCTCCCCATCCATCACGGTGCGTTACCTCGACCGCTTCATCAGGCCCACGTCACACCTCGCCACGCGATCACCCCCTCTCCGAACGAGAGCTCGAAGTCGCCCGCGCCGTCGCCCGCGGCCTCGGCAACCAAGAGATCGCCACCGAGCTGTTCATCTCCCTGTCAACCGTGAAGACCCACCTCACCAGCATCCAAACCAAACTCCGCCTCCGCAACCGGGTCCAGATCGCGATCTGGGTAACCGAACACCACCCCCACAACAGGCCATCGGCGCCCGGCTAGCGACAGTCGACGCTGCACGCTGCCACCTCCGACGCACCACCGCGACGTCAGCCAGCACAGCGAGCCGCCAGCGCTCGAAGAGCGTCATCCTCAGTTGCAGATCGGCGATGACAGCACTGCCAGGCAGACGACGATCGCCAGCTCTGCTCGCGAGACCCGCGGCCGGCGCGTCGGCGCCGCGCAGGGGTCAGCGGTTCGACAATGAGGAGCAGGCTCAGAGGGCTGCCGGGTCACTCGCTCTCGGCCGTTCGGCTGATCTTGAACCGGCTGGATGGCCGGCCGACGATGACCGCACGGCCGATGTCAGCGTGTCCTCCGTTGCCGCATCGTGCCCGACATGACACAGAGCCCCTCGGCCGCGAGACGACGCGATCGACCAACGCACCGCGCACTCGTGCTGGTTGCGATGGTCGCGATCGCCGCCGCAGCGGCGTGCAGCGAATCCGGCACGGCGACGAACGACACGGCCAGCGCGTCTCACACGACGATCGTCGACGACAGTGCCATCGCCGCGCCCCCGGTCGATGCATCCTCCTACGCGGTGTTCGACACCCAGGCGTCCACGATGCTGGCCACCACGAACGCTGACGCCCGCCTCTCCGTCGGCAGTCTGATGAAGCTGCTCAGCGCGGTCGTCGCCTACGACGCCGGTCAGCAGGACAAGGACATCGTCGCGCCCGACGGGCTCGCTGGCAGCGAAGGCGAGTCGGTGATCGGGATCGGCGCCGGGCAGGTCGTGTCACGCTCGTTGCTGATCCGAGCCATGTTGAAGGTGAGCGCCAACGACGCTGCCCGCCTGCTCGCCATCGACATCGCCGGCTCGGAGGATGCCTACGCGACGATGATGAACGACGCCGTGGCGTCGCTCGGGCTCAGGAACACACATGCCGTGAACGCCAGCGGACTCGATGCCGAGGGCCAGTTCTCATCGGCGCGCGACCTGATCAGGCTCGCCACCGTTTTGTCGGCGAACGCCGACTTCCGACAGACCGTGATGGAGACGACCGCCCAGTTCAACGGGCAGACGATCCCCAACACCAACGACCTCCTCGTGACCTACCCGGGGGCCGACGGCATCAAGACGGGGTACACGAGCAATGCCGGCTACTGCCTCCTCGCGTCGGCAACCCGTGACGGGAGGCGCATCATCGTGGCCGTCTTGGGTGCGCCAACCGACGACGCCCGCGACCAGGCAGCGGCAACGCTGCTCGACTGGGCGTTCACCCAGGGCCCGCCTCAGGGATGAGGTGAAGCGCTCGCCGCGTGCTCTCTCCGGACTCAAGTCATTGCTCGAGACCGGTGAGGTGCTGCCGTCGAGCGGCTGAGCCGCGTGTCCAACGTGCCCTTCGAGATGGGATCGACGCGTGTGGCTCAGGACGGCGTTGCTTGCGGGAGGTGGAAGATCTCGAAGAAGCGGCGCGCGTCGCCGCGTTGAGCCGTCGATGCGGACCCGGTCCGCCGCGACGGCGGCGTCGACATCGGTGTAGCCGGCAAAGAGCTCGGCGAAGACGTCGGGCGGGGTGGAGAGAACGAGATCGGGATCGGGTGGCGGCTCGGCTGGGAATGCGACCTGCCCGTCGTCGACGACGACGTGCAGACGGCTGTGGTCGAAGCGGAGCTCGGTGACCAGCTTCCGCCCTCGCGTCGCAGTCGGATCGAACACCCCCCGGAGCGCGACGGACAACGCGGCCACGCTGAACGAGTCGCCGCGTTTGGGCTTGGCGAGTGATTTGGCGCCCCACAGCCCGAGCCGGACGACGGGTTCCTCCAACTCCCGCCCGTAGGGAGTCAGGGCGTAAACCACCGCCGTGGAGGGACGGGCCTGCAGAGAACGGTGGACGAGGTCGGCTTCCTCGAGCTCGCGCAGCCGCGACGACAGGACGTTCGACGGGATGCCGGGGAGAGCCTGGGCCAACTCCGTGTAGCGCCTGGGTCCGGCCAGAAGTTCGCGGACGATCAGCAGTGACCAGCGCCCGCCGACGAGCTCGAGCGCTCGGGCCAGACCGCAGTACTGCCCATATCCCCGTGCCATGTGTCAATTCTCTCGATCCCGCTTGACGCTAGCAACAATGCTTGCTAAAAAAAAGCTCACTACAAGTTTTGGAGCACGCTGTCGATTTTGGCTCAGCTCGCCCGTCTGTGGCGAGACGAGCATCCGCAAGGAGGCGAGATGGAGACTTCCCGCACGACAAAGGGCCTGGTCCTGGCGCTGACCTGCGCCGCCCAGTTCATGGTGGTGTTGGACATCGCCATCGTCAATGTCGCCCTGCCGGCGATCCAGCAGGATCTGGACATGAGCCAGAACGCGCTGCAGTGGGTCGTCACCGCCTACGGGTTGTTCCTCGGCGGGTTCCTGCTGCTCGGTGGCCGGCTGGGCGACCTGCTGGGACGTCGCCGGATCTTTCTCATCGGGCTGACCCTGTTCTCCGCCGCCTCGCTGCTCGCCGGTCTGGCCGGGTCGGGGGAACTGCTGATCGCCACCCGCGCGCTCCAGGGGTTCGGTGCCGCCCTGGTGGCCCCGTCGGCGCTGTCGATCCTGGCCGTCACCTTCAGCGAGGGCCGCGAGCGGAACTGGGCGCTCGGCATCTTCGGCGCGGTGGGTGGATCCTCCGCTTCGGTCGGTGTGATCGCCAGCGGGCTCCTGACCGACGGACCGGGGTGGCGGTGGATCTTCTTCATCAACCTCCCTGTTGGCGTTCTGCTCATCCTGCTCGCGGCCCGGTTCCTCGCCGCCGATGGACCCACCTCCGGCTCGCGTCACTTCGACGCCCTGGGCGCGGCGACCGTGACTGCGGGACTGCTGTTGTTCGTCTACGGACTCAACCGCGGGGTCGACGACGGCTGGACGTCAACGACGACCATCGGCATCTTCGCCGCGGCGGCGGTCCTCCTGACGATGTTCGTGCGGGTGGAGGCCAGGTCGCAGTCGCCCCTCGTTCCGAGCGCCGCCCTACGCAACCGGACGATGGTCGCAGCCGACCTGGCGGCGTTCCTCCTGTTCGGCGCGTTCTTCTCCTTCATCTTCCTGGCGTCGCTGCTGATGCAGCAGCTCCTCCTCTACTCGCCCACGCGGACCGGCATCGCATGGCTGGCGACGTCGGTGACGGCCTTTCTCGCAGCCGGCATCACCGGCGCCCGGCTGGTGTCGTCGTTCGGGGTGAAGCGGATCCTGGTCATCGGCATGTCGCTGGCCGCACTGGGTATGGCGTGGCTGACCCGAGTGCCACCCGGCGCCGACTACATGACCGATCTCCTGCCGGCACTGCTCCTTGCGGGCGTCGCCATCGGGCTCAGCGCTCCGAGCGTGCAGATCGGAGCCCTCACCGGCGTCGCCGGGCGCACCGTCGGCCTGGCTTCGGGACTCGTCGAGACGATGCGGGAGATCGGGGGAGCAGTGGGCATCGCCGCCGCAGCCACGGTGCTCACCGCCCGGACCAGAGATGCCAACTCGCTCACCGATCCCGCGGCGCGGGAGTCGGCAACGTTCGACGCGTTCCAGTCCGCATTCACCGTCACCCTCGTGCTGGCGGTACTCGGCGTGGTCGTGGCAGCGATCGTGTTCCCCGGGCCCGACCGAGCGAAGTGCCGCAAGCCGCGGGCCAGGCCGACACCGTGACCGAACCCGCGCCTGCGATCTGAGGGCGGACATCGCGCAGCGACGGCGCGGCGTTCGATAGCACTGGCCGCTGGGACAGGACCGACTCACGGCGACGGAAGAGTTCGACCTAGACGTCTGATAGCCCGGTCTCGCGGACCGTGAGGCTGAGCCGGCCGGGCGGCAGGCCGAGGCCATCCGGCGCCGTGCCGTTGAGCACCTTCGTTACGCCGTGGTAGATCCGCCGGTTGGGACCGCCGAACACGAGCAGGTCGCCGCTGCGTAGCTCGACGTCGATGAACGGCGCCGTGCGGCGATCGACACCGGCGAAGCGGAACACGCAGGTGTCGCCGATGCTGATCGTGACGACCGGGGCGTCCGACGGCTCCTCGCCGTCGAGATGCAGACCGAGTCGCGCGCCGGGAGCATAGAGATTGGCGATCGCTGCGTCGGGGGCATACATACGGGCGGCCTCGCTCGCCGGGCGGTAGGCGGCACCGACAGCGGCGCGCGCCAGGTCGGCGACCGCAGCGGGGAGCGGCTTCACCGGCGCGCCGTCGGTGTCGTCGGCGGTCTTCGAGTACTCGTAGGGCCACCAGTGCCAACCGAGGCAGACGGACTGCACGCTCATCAGGTGACCTCGCGGCACCCGGGGATGGCGCAGGCCGGCAGGCGGGAGCGACCACCGCCGGAAGTCCTCGACGAGCGTCCGCTGGGCGGCAAGGTCGAGCCACCCTGCGACGTGCACGACACCGGGCAGCAGGGCGTGGGGACCGGACGGGCGGACGTCAGCGCGATCGGCGAGCGGAAGGGCGAGCTGGCGGTCGGTCGCCGCGGCTGCAGGCGGCAACAGGGTCGGCACGCCACCAAGGCGGCTGCGCCCGACGCGGCGGTGGGGGGAGACGGCGTTGCTGCTCATCACCTGTTACAACGCTCGCCGCCCGCGATCTGTGAGGCAGCTCGCACGGTCATCGGACACAGCGTGCGATCGGGACGGGAGTGATCCGCCCCGGGTTCCACGGAGCCTCCATCAGACCCGGGGCGCTTCACGGCGTTCCCGGATGGTCGGCGTCGGCTTAATCGGCGTTCTTCTCGGACACAGCGTGCGTTCGGTGCCCCGGCAGGCTGGTGAAGCGCCCCCCTGATACGACGTGGAGACAGCTCCCGACGGTGTGCTCAACCCGTGGGTCTGACGTGCAGAAGCCCCCGCGAACGGGGGCTTCTGGCGTCGCTTGTCAGCGGAACTAGCTCAGCGGGCAGCCATCCTCGTTCGCCTCCGCGAGCATGTTCTTGGCCTGCTCGATGGTCAGGCCACCGGGGGCGATCCCGCTCTGCACGATGGCTATGACCTGGGCGACGGTGAAGTCGAAGTCCACGTCAGGGCTGGACGCGTTGAGCAGCGCGGCCACGGCGTGCCGGGCGAGGGCGTTGACGCCGCCGCCGAGGGCGTTCAGGGCTTGCCGCAGCGTCGGGTTGGCGACTTGCACACCCCCGATGTTCAGGGTCACGTTGACGCCGAACACCACGTCGAACAACTGGTTCGGGCTGAACCCGACCCATGAGTCGAAGTGCTGGGGCTGCTTCCAGAAGCCGGGGGTGCACCCTTCACCGCCGAGCCGTTCCACAACCACCGAGTCGGTGGCCGACGCGGTGATGTCGTTGGGGAAGCCGACCGGCCGGTAGTGGACGGTCACGGTGTTGACCAACGGTGACGGGTCGGTGGGGAGAACCGTCCGGGTCGTGTTGATCGTGCACGAAGCACCGACGGCCAGCGTCGGACCGCACGTGGAGTTGACGACGGCCGGGTTGCCCGCGAGGAGCAGGTTGCCGGTCAGCGTGTCCATGATCGTGCCACCCTCAAGGCCGGGGGAATCCGCCGACGACGTGTTGGTCACGACGATCGTGCACAGTTCGGCCTGGCCGACCTGATCGGGTCGGGCGAGCAGGACTTGGTGACGGCGACGCGGGGCTGGAACAGGTTGGTGCTGTCGTTGGCCGACGCGGTGACACTTTGGACGCCTGCCGTATAGGTGGCTGTAACAGTGTTCAGCAACGGGTCGGGGTCACCGGCGACGACGGTGCGGGAGAAGTTCTCGATCTCGCAGACACCGGGGGCCAACGTGGCTCCGAACGCGGCGTTGACCGCGGGGATCAGCGTGTCGATCACCGAGGTCTTGGTCACCGTGATGTCACCCGTGTTGCACACCGTGATCGTGTAGTTCACGGGGTCGCCGACCTTGGACAACTCGTCGGCCACCTTGGTCACCGTGATCTCGGGCGGGCAGACGACGGCAAGCGTGTGCGTCGCGTTCGCGCCCGCCGTCAACTGGGCCGGGGTCGTGTGGTACAGCAGCGCGATCTCCACCCGGTCGCGGAACAGCGTGTTGCAGAACGACGGATTGTTGGGGATCGTCACCTGGAACGTGGCCGTGCAGACCACGCCGGGGGCGAGGATGTCGCCCTCGTCGATGACGGCCCCGCCGGGCAGCGTGCAGGAGATGTCGATGATCGGGCCGTTGCCAATACCGCTGGTGAAGAACGGAGCCTGTTCGGTGAGCAGTTCGACTGTCGCCGGGAACGCCCCGGCGTTGATGAACGTGGCCGTACAGGTCACGGTGTCCCCGATCGTGTACGGGTCGTTGAGCGGTGCGTTCGGGCAGTCCTTGGTGGCGGTGGCCCCGGTCTGCTCTTGGGCTTGGGCGGTGGCGATGCCGATGATCGCCCCGGATGCGGCGACGACGAGTGCTGCTACCAGCCCCATCCGCCATTTGGTCTTGATGTTCAAAGGGATTCTCCCTGTCGTCATGTTCATGACCTTCCTCGCTGTCGGCCGCCCCCATGACTATCGAACTGTTGATCGCCGTGAACCCGAGCCGCACCGACCACCCCAAGTCGTCTAAGAGCGGCCGCAAGGCTCCGCCGAAGCGCTTCAGCCCCACGGTGGGGGATTGGCGCGCCGGGAGTCCGGCGATGTCGAAGCCGTACCTCCTTCCCCTTACGTGCGCATCAGATCACGTGCGCACGAGACCGTCGACGTTGTCACATGAGGAGGACCGTCTGACCCCGAATTTCATTCTGGTGACGAGCATGTGACGATCGCATTTACGATGGCGAGCGGAGCGACGGTCATACGAACAAGTCAACAATCAGCGACGTCCACGCCGCCGCACTCGTTCAGTATCCGTTCAGCGCCCGTTCAGGAACACCACAAGCGGCGAGGCGATCGCCACTGACGTGGCGGAGGAAGGTGGCCGCCTCATCGCTCGTCCACACCGTCAGCTCCACCTGCTTGACGCCGGGGGGCTCGGGTGCCGCTGGCAGGGTTAATCGGGAGCAGGCTCCAACGCACGGCATCGGCAAGGGGCGCGATGCAGCACGCGATGGGCGTACTGAACCGACCGGACCGCCAGGGGGCGTCCGCCGACGCCGCCATGGTCCAGCAGCGCGCCATGCCAGGCCTTGATCTCCATCGGCGTCAGCTCGACGAGCCGCTTGCCGCCGAGGTCTGGCTTGATCCAGCGCCGGACCATGTCGCGGTACCCCGGTCCACGACGTGACGGCGAGCTCGTGGCGGGCGCCCTCGATCCAGATGTCGAGGAACGCGCCGAGCGTCTGGCCTGGCGCGACGTACGTGCCGTGCTGGATGCCGGACAGTGCGTCGTTGAGCGCGGCCTGCACTTCCTTCTTGGTGCGGAACCCGCCGACCTGTTTCTGACGGCGGTCACCCTTGTCGTCGACGCCGAGGTCGAGCCGGTAGCTCCAGGTGCCGCCGGCGGTGCAGGGCTTGCGGACGCTTGGAAGCGAGAACAACTCGTGGGCAATCGTGGGCATCTCCTCAAATGCGATTGTGAACGAACTGCCATCGCTTTCTAGCTGGGCGTTTACGGAGCCGGGTGTGGGAATCGAACCCACGACCTCATGATTACAAGTCAAGTGCTCTACCAACTGAGCTAACCCGGCGCTCGGCCGGAGACGCTATCGTGCCTGGTAGACGGCACGAAACCGCTGCTCACCTACCCGGCGGAACACAACCCAGGAGCAGCGAAATGACACTTGATTCGGCTTTTCGAAGGGCGGCTTCGACGCCGCCGAGATGTGGCTCTCGGCCCTGCGGGCCGCCGGTCGGTCCCCGGCGACGCTGGCGAACTACCGCACGCCGTCAACAAGCTGGAGGCGTGGCGCGGTGACGGCGATGTGACATCGCTCAGCAAGTTCGAGGCGCTGCGCTTCGTCCAGCACCTCACCGACAGCTACGTGCCGGGCGGCGTCGCCAATCGGGTGCGGGTCCTGCGGGCGTGCTTCTCCTGGCTGCTGGCCGAGGAGATCGTCGAGTCCAACCCGTTCGTTCGAATGAAGATCTCGCGTGCCCGAAGAGGCGAAGACCACAGCCGACGACGAGCAGATCGACCGCATGCTCGTTCACGCCAAGGGCAACAGGCGTGATCTGGCGCTGCTGACGATATTGGTCGACTCGGGCGCTAGGAAGCGCGAGATCGCCGCTGTCACCGTCGCCGACCTCGATAACAGCGGCACGGTGCGCTTCCCGGTCTCCAAGACCACCATCAGGACCGTGCCGTTGACCGATCGGGCGGTGGTCGCCCTCGGGCGCTGGCTCCGTGAACGTGGCACCGGCAGCGGGCGCGCTGTGGTCGGTGCAGGACCCGTACCAACTCATCCGTCAGGTCGTCCGCCGGCACTCGAAGGGCACGCTGACGCCTCACTCCCTGCGGCGGGCCTTCGCCGTCCGTTGGCTCGGCCGCGGCGGCTCCGAGACCGGCCTGATGCGTGTGGCCGGGTGGAGCAGCCTGGTCATGGTGCAGACCTATGTTCGAGCTCAGAGCGATGTGCTTGCCGCCGACGAGATGCGCAAGATCATGAATTAGTGCCAATGTTCGCCGCGTTGGGACCGGGTGCCTGTCGGCGCGTACGGCGCGTCCTCTCCGGGCGAAAATGGAGTAAGCCCCCGACCCGTGGGGGTCGGGGGCTGCTGTGGTGCGGGTGGATCAGGCGGCGGGCCCCGCCGAAGCGGGACGGGCTGCTGGTGGTGCGGTGGATCAGACGGCCGGGGCCACGTACGGGTTGACCACGATGCTGACGGCGCGTGCCGTTGAACTTGAACGACGTCACGTCGCTGTGGCTCTGCCCGAGGGTCGCGAACGGGTTCGTCACGGAGCCGTGATCGGCACAGATGGTGGCGTAGTTCGGGAAGCGGCCCGACGACGAGGTGCCGTAGGTGTTGGCCTCGGTGATGACGCTCGCACCCTTGGCACCGAGGTTCCAGCCGGTGACCTTGTCGGCCGAGCCGTTGTAGATCTCGGTGAGCGTGATCGGGCTGGTGATGATGGTGCTGCGGAAGTGCGGCTGGACGGTGCCGTCGGAGCAGCCCACCCCGGTGGTCGTGGTGGCGGTGAACACGTTGGAGCCGGTGAGCGACTGGCCGTCGGCCATGGCGATCGTCTGGAAGGCCTTCTCGTTCATGCTCGGGGAACTGGGCCATGATCTCGCCCTTGCTGACGGTGACGACGCCATTGGCGTCGGTGGTGGCGGCGCTGGCCGCGCCTGCGGTGCCGATGACGCCGATGGCGGCGATGGCGGCGATCGCGGCGGTCTTGATGATGCGGTTCATTTGGTTGTCGTTGTTCCTTGTTGTTGGTGAGGTTCGTTGCTCCGGTTGCCCCGTTGGCTTCCGGTGCTGGGTGCGGCTGCTGTGTGCACCCGACTGGTGATGACAACCTACGGATCTACCGTGGTATTCCATGAAACTTTGGTGTGAGGAGGACTAAGGTCCTAGTTCATGCGCATCACCATCACCCCGGGCCGCGGCCGGATCACGGTCGGGCCACCGGGCGGCCCCAGCGAGACGATCCCCGCCGCGGTGACCGTCACCATCACCGACACCGTCCCCTACGACGTCGAAGCCCGGCTCGAATGGTCCCCCACCGTCGGCAAACTCGCCGTCCGCCGGGTCTGCTGCACCGCCCTGCCCGGAGGCGACGACGTCTCGCCCGCCGGCATCGCCCGCATCGCCCTCCGTGACACCGTCCAGACCGCCCTGGAGACCGAGTACCTCGGCGGCACCGGCTGGCCCGGCCTTCTCGCCAAGCACGGCGACCACGACCCGCTCTCCGTGGACGCGTTGATCTACCTGCTCGCCGTGGCCTTCCAAAGCCCGAAACCCACCGCCACCGTCGCCCTCGCCCGTGGCCTGTCACCCGCCAGCGGACCCAAACGAGTCCTCGCCGCCCGCAAAGCCGGACTCCTCCCCGACACCGAACCCGGCAAACCCGCCGGAGCCTGACCCGACGGACGGGCTGGTCGGGCGATCCGTGCGCGGAGAGTCGCCAGGATCGAGACCGTGCGCGCCCAGACGAGGGCGTGAGACGCTGCGCGCCCAGGACTACGGGCTACGGGCGGTGGCGGGCGATCTCGTAGGTCGCCAGAGCCGCCGCCGCGGCCACGTTGAGCGAGCCGATGCGGCCGCGCATCGGGATGCTCACCACCATGTCGCACCGCTCGCGCACGAGGCGTGACAGTCCCGATCCCTCGGCGCCGAGCACGATGCAGACCGCCTCGGCGGCCAGGTCGCCGAGCTCGAACAGGCTGCGCTCGGCGGCGTCGTCGAGACCGATCACCCAGATGCCGAGGTCGCGGAGGCGGGACAGCGTCGCCGGCAGGCCGGGCACGAGCGCGATCGGGACGTGCTCCACCGCTCCCGCCGACGCCTTCGCCACCGTCGGGGTGACGTGGACGGCGCGGTGCCGGGGAACGAGCAGCCCGTCCACTCCGGCGCCCTCGCAGCTGCGCACGATCGCGCCGAGGTTCCCCGGGTCGGTGACGCCGTCGATGGCGACGAGGAACGGTTGCCGACCGCGGCGGCGGCGGACCAGGTCGGCGAAGTCGGCCTCCGGCAGCGGGGCGGCCAGGGCGAGCACGCCCTGGCGGCGCGTCGGTGCGCGCCTTGGCGTCGAGCTTGCCCCGGGCGACGTGGATCACCGGCACCCGGCTGGCGTTCGCCAGCGCCACGATGTCCGAGACGCTGTCGTCGCCGGCGAGCTCCGACGACAGCCACACCTCGTGGACCTTGCGCCTCGCCGGCGATCAGCAGTTCGCGGACCGCCTGGCGTCCCTCGACCTGCTCGCCACCGAGGCCCTTGCCACCGCGGGCAGCGGGATGCACCTCGCCCCCGCCGCGTCGCACGGCCCCGGTTCGCCCGGCCCCTCGCGAGCGGGGCGCAGGGGAGCGACCCGTGCGGCCGCGCCGCGGACCGCCGCCGCCGGATGGACGGCGGGCCGCCGGGCTCAGGATTCCCTCCGCACGAGGACGGCGACGGCGAGGCAGGCGATGCCCTCGCCCCGGCCCGAGCGCGCCGAGTCCCTCCGGTCGGCGGCCCTTCACCGTGACCGGACCACCGGCCGCGGCGGACAGCCGACGCTGCATCTCCTCACGCACCGGGGCGAGCTTCGGCTCGACGCAGATCACGGAGCAGTCGGCGTTGCCGAGCGTCCACCCCTCGTCCTCGACGGCGCGGGCCACCAGCCGCAGCAGCTCGATCGAGTCGGCACCGGCGAGCGCGGGATCGGTGTCGGGGAACCGCTCGCCGATGTCGCCGAGCCCGGCCGCGCCCAGCATCGCGTCGGCGACGGCGTGGGCGACGGCGTCGCCGTCGCTGTGGCCGACCAGGCCGGGCAGGTCGGGGAACCGGCACCCGCCGAGGACCAGCGGACGGGCCGGATCGTCACCGACCCGATGGACGTCGAAGCCCTGGCCGACGCGGACGGGCGAGGTCACCGTCCCGTTCACGTGGTCGTCCGCCCGGCGAGATCGTGCTCGGCGATCCAGCGTCGCGCCCACTCCAGATCGTCCGGCGCGGTGATCTTGCGGTTCCACGGCTCACCCGGCACGGTGACCACGCGCCCGCCGAGGCGTTCGACGAGGGCGGCGTCGTCGGTGGTCTCGTCGCCGCCGGCGTGGGCGCGGCGCAGCACGTCCGCCCGGAACGCCTGGGGTGTCTGCACGGCGACGAGCGACGCGCGGTCGGGCGTGGCCACGACCTCGCCGCCTTCGGCGATCACCTTGATCGTGTCGGTCACCGGAACGGCCGGGACCGCACCGTCGGCCCCGGCCCGCACCGCCTCGATCACCGCGGTGAACAGCGCCGGCGTGGCGAGCGGGCGCACCGCGTCGTGCACGCACACGATGGTGGCGCCAGGCGGCACCGCCGCCAACCCCCGGCGCACCGACTCGCTACGCGTGGCGCCGCCGGCGACGGCGCGTTCGCGAGCGGCGTCACCCGGCGGGACGACGACGACGACACCGTCACTGACCGCCGCCGCCGCGGCGACGGCGAGGTCGATCACGCGGCCGTCGCCGAGCGTCTCGTACTGCTTGCGCGCCCCGAACCGGCTCCCGCCGCCGCCGCCCACGACCACGGTCCATGCGACGTCGGTCACGCGGGCAGGGTAGTACCCTGCGCGATTCATGGCTCGTGAACGACTCGCCTATCGGGACGTGCTGGCACGAACCGACTTCTTCGCCGACGCACCCCCAGAGACCATCGAGACGCTGGCCGCCCACGGCTACGAGCGCGAGCTCGTGCGCGGCGACACGCTGTTCAACGAGGGCGACCCGCCCGACTCGCTGTACGTCGTGACGAGGGGGCGCATGGCGATCGCCATCGCCAACCCGCTCGACCGACGGGAGAGCGTCGTCGCCCTGATGGAGCCCGGGCGACCTGTTCGGCGAGCTGGGGATGCTCGACGATCGGCCGCGCTCGGCGATGGCCAGGGCGTTGGAACCGTCGAGCGTGCTCGCCGTCCCGTACGGACCGGTGCTCGACCTGCTCGACCAGCAGCCCAAGCTGCTGTGGAACGTCACCCGCCTCCTCGCCCAGCGGCTGCGGGCGATGGACGAGGCGCTGGCCGACTCCGTCTTCCTCGACGTCACCGGGCGCACCGCGAAGCGGATCCTCGAGCTGGCGAACGGCAGCGACCAGTTCACCCTCCCGGTCACCCAGGAGGAGCTGGCCGGCATGGTCGGCGCGTCCGTGGAGCGGGTGAACAAGGCGATCGCCAGCTTCATCCGCCTCGGCTGGCTCGACCAGCGCGACCGCCAGTACACGATCACCCAGCGCGACCGGCTGGAGCTGCGCGCCCGCTGACGCGGCGTCTCAGAACCCGGGCGGGCGCGGGCACCCACCGGACAGCTCGAGCAGGACGGCGGCCACGTCGAGCGTCGTGCGGTCGTGGAGGTAGGGCCCGACCACCTGCACGCCGACCGGCAGGCCGGCAGGGGTCAGCCCGACGGGACGACGGTCGACGGTAGGTAGGCCTCGCCGGGGATCCCGACCCAGCGGAGCAGGTCGGTGTACGGCCGTTCGGCACCGTCGACGTCGATCGTGCGGCCGCCGAACGGCTGGCTGTGGTCGTGCGGAATCGCCGGGACCGGCTGCACGGGCATCAGGATCACGTCCCACTCGGCGAAGAACTCCTCCCAGCGGCGGCGGTGGTGCTGGCGGCGCTCGTGGTGCGAGAGCCACTCGCGGTGGCGCATCGCCGTCAGCCGCTTGACGCGGGCGACCTCGTCGTCGCCCGTGGCCGCGGCCATGCGGTCGAAGCTCTCCTTCGGGTAGCCGCCGGAGAGGGCGGCGGCGAGAAGCGCGTCGAAGTTCGCCGCGCCCGTCTCGAACGTGATCGCCGGCCGGGCGTCGGTGTCAACCGTCGCCCCGGCCTCGGCGAGGCGCGGCCGCCGCCTGCTCGACGAGCGCGACGACGTCTCGGGCGACCGGGCACGCCGGGTCGTCGGACCACACCGCGACGCGGTAGTCGCCGAGCTGGTCGTGGCGCGGCGGCGGGAGCTCCAGCCGCCACGCCGGCGTGTTCCAGCGGTCGGGGCCGGCGAGCACGTCGAGCGCGAGCGCGCAGTCCTCCACCGTGCGCGCCATCGGACCGGCGACGGCGATGTCGGCCGCGCTCAGGCTGCCGGGAGGTCCGGGGATGTGCCCGTGGCTCGGGACGATCCCGAACGACGGCTTGTGCCCGACCACGCCGTTGACGTGGGCGGGGCTGCGGATCGAGCCGCCGATGTCGGAGCCGAGCTCGAGCGGCGTGAACCCGCACGCCAGCGCCGCGCCCGCTCCGCCCGACGAACCGCTGCACGACCGCTCGGGGTCGAAGGGGTTGTTGGTCGTGCCGAAGACGTCGTTGTAGGTCTGGCAGTCGCCGGCGTAGTACGGCAGGTTGGTCTTGCCGAAGATGATCGCGCCGGCGGCGCGCAGCGCCGCCACCGGCCAGGCGTCGTGCTCCGGCACGTGCTCGCGGAGCTCGGGCGCGCCGGAGGTCGTGCGCATGCCGGCGGTCTCCCACGAGTCCTTGACCGTCATCGGCACGCCGTGCAACGGACCGAGCTCGTCTCCCCTGGCGACCATGTCGTCGGCGGCGGTCGCCTCGGCGCGGGCACGCTCGCTGTCGATCGTGACGACGGCGTTGACCGCGCCGTCGAGCTTGGCGATGCGGTCGAGCAGGAGGTCGAGCACCTCCCGGCTCGAGACCTGCCGGCGCGCGATCGCATCGGCGACGGCACGCGCCGACGCGAACTCGATGTCTTTCATCACGCCATTGTTCACGACGTCAGGCGCGGGCGAACGTGTCGAGCATCAGCCCGACGTCCGGACCGAGGGGATACAGGATCGGGCAGGTGCAGCCGGCGGCGACGTACTCGTCGACCTTGGCGACGACCTCGTCGGGTTCGCCCGACGCGGTGCAGCGCTGCACGACGTCGTCGGGCACGAGCCGGCTCGCGGCCTCCACCTCGTCGTGGGTGGCCGGCCACGTCATCACCTTGGCGATCTCGTCGAGCAGGGCCTGCGGCACGCCCGACGCCTGCATCAGGTGCGGCTGCTGGCCGAGGTACTGGGTGACGAGCAGCCGGGCGGAGTCGAGCGCGGCCCGGCGATCGCGGTCGACGCTGCAGATGACGAGCTGGGGGCGGTCGATGTCGGCGACGGTTCGCCCGGCTCTGGCCGCCCCGGCGGCCAGCGCGGCCATCGCGGCCCGGTTGTAGCGCCGGCTCGACGAGGTAGTTGAGCACGACCCCGTCGGCGATCTCACCGGCCAGCTCCATCATCTGCATCCCGGTGGCGCCGATGTAGATCGGCACCGCCTTCGGCCGGCGCTCCTGGTACACGTAGTCGAGCTCGACGCCGTCGAGGTGGACGTGATGACCGTCGAGGGTGACGGTCTCGTTCGCCAGCAGCCCACGGACGGCGGCGACGACCTCGCGCATCGCCCGCAGCGGCTTGGCGCGATCGATCCCGACCCGCGCCGCGAGCGGATCCCACCACGCGCCGAGGCCGCAGATGATCCGGCCGGGGGCGAGGTCGTCGAGCGTCGAGAACGTGCTGGCGAGGCGGGCCGGGTTGCGGGTCCAGATGTCGACGACGCCGGACCCGACGCGGATGCGGTCGGTGCCGGCGGCGAAGGCGGCCATCGGCACGACGGCATCGCGCACCAACCGACTGTCGGCCTGCCACACCGCCGTGAAGCCCTTCGCCTCGGCCTGGCGGACGTAGCCGAGGCCCTCCCGGATGCCGTGGGCGTCCTGCAGGTACAGCGCGACGGGATAGTCGACCACGCAACGCATTCTGTCGTTTGGAACCTGCGCCATCCGGCCGATTCCAAACGACAGAACCCTTCAGAGCCGGGAGAACAGGCGCGCCGCTTGCTCGGCAGCGTGGGCGCGGATCTCGTCGAGGTCGACGAGCGTCGGCCGCCCGTCGGCCACGAGCAGCTCGCCGTCGCCCGTGATCACCTCGACGGCGCGCATCCCCGGCGTGTAGGCGACGTGCCACGGCGAGTCGGCGTGGTCGTAGGTCCACGTCACCCGGTCGTCGGCGGCCTCGGGCACGAGCGCGTAGCCGTTCGTCAGCCAGGACCATGCCGTCTCCGGGGTGGCCTGCACGTCGTCGGCGCGGTGGGCGACGAAGGCGAGGCGGAACTCCTCCAGCATGTCGGCGCCGATGCCGTCGGTGCCGAGCACGACGCGGTTGGGCCGGCGAGCGGGACGGGCGTAGCCGACCCCGTTGTTCATGTTGCTGCGCGGGTTGTGGGCGATGGTGCCCGGCAGCTCCCGGTCGAGGAGCACGCAGTGGACGAGCAGCCAGTCGTCGGTGGCCAGGGCGGCGAGCCGCTCGGCGGCGCCGTCGTCCTCCGGACCCTCGGCGACGTGGATGTGCACGCCGACGCCGAGGTCGGCGGCGAGCGCCGGCCGCGGCGGCGAGCGTGTCGTCGGTGCACGTGAACGCGGCGTGGACGCCGACCATCCCGCGGCCGCCGGCGCGGAGGAAGCGCTCGTTCTCGGCGAGCCCGCGGCGAGCGCCGTCGGGGCCGTGCCGATCGGTGACGCCGTACGCGCAGACGACCCGCACTCCGACCTCGGCGCAGGCGTCGGCGATCACGTCGAGGGAGCCGTCGATCGCGTTGGGGCTCTCGTGGTGATCGACGATCGCCGTGGTCCCGGCGAGCAGCGCCTCGACGGCGCCGAGGCGGGCGCTGGCCCGGAGGATGTCGAGGTCGAGGGCGGCGTCGAGGCGCCACCAGATCTGCTCGAGGATCTCGCCGAAGTCGGTCGGCGTCGCCGGCGGTGCCGGCATGCCACGGGCGAGCGCCGAGTAGAGGTGGTGGTGGGCGCACACCAGACCGGGGGTCTGGTTGCTCACGTCGGCCGCTTCCCTCTCCCCCTGCCCGGATGTCTCGTAGATCGTCGATCAGATCGTCGGGGGTGACGGCGGCGATGACGTCGCCGACGGCGTCGAGCTCGATCCCATCCAGGTTGCGGAACCGCACGCAGCTCTTGCCCATGTCGAGCTTGCTCCCCGCGCGCCGCGTAGGCGTCGCGCAGCCGCTGGGTCAGCTGCGGCGACATGTAGACGCCGTAGAGGTAGAGGGAGTAGTAGCGAGCCTGGGCGGCGAGGGCGGCGATCCCGAGCGGCTGCCCGTTGTACGTGTCGGGGTAGCGCGCCAGGGGGAGCTCGTAGCAGATCATCCCCCAGTTCATCGTCTCGACGAAGCCGGCGGGCAGGCGGTCGAGGATCGTCCTTCGCACCGCCCGCACGACGTCGGCCCGTTCCGGTGGCAGTTCGGCAAGGTAGTCGTCCACCGTCGACGCCCGGCTGCTGACCATCGGCGGCCACCGTAGTCCCAGGCGGCGGCGCGGTCGGGTTGTCGCTATGTCGATTAACGATGTATCGTTACTATCACGAACAACCGAAAGGACTTCTCCATGCGAGGAAGCAGAATGCGTCACATGCACGAACACCGGCCGCCGGGCCACGGACCGTCGCGCCACCGCGCCCGGCGCGGCGCGATCAAGGGCAGCCTGCTCCGGCTCCTGGCCGAGCGCCCGATGCACGGCTACGAGCTGATCACCGAGTTCGAGGAGCGCAGCGGGGGCCGCTGGCGCCCGAGCCCGGGCTCGGTCTACCCCCTGCTCGCCCAGCTCGAGGACGAGGGCCTGGTCCGCTCGTTCGACGACGGCGGGCGCAGGCGGTTCGAGCTCACCGACGACGGTCAGGCCTGGCTCGACGAGCACGGCGACGACACCGGCCTGCCGTGGGAGCGCTGGAGCCCCGGCGGCCGCGGCGACCTGCGCCGGCTCGGCGGCGAGATCTTCGGCCAGCTGCGCCAGCTCGGCCGGTTCGGGACGGCTGACACAGCTGGAGCAGCGCCGGCGAGATTCTGACGCGGACTCGCCAGGAGCTGTACGAGCTCCTGGCGACTCCGCTCGCCGAGCGGCAGTGACATCCGAGTGTTTGCTGCCCACCCCCCGTGCCGCAAACCCTCGGATGCCGCAAACCCTCGGATGGGTGGGGCTCAGTCGTCGCGACGGGTCCGGCCGGCGACGAAGTCGATCGAGCGGGTGACCGTGGCGGCCACGAAGCGCTCCAGCTTCGGCGCGCCGAGGAACCGGGTCACCGCCTGCAGCGGCCGGGGCGAGCCCGAGCCGCCACCGCCTCGTCGGTGGCGGCCTTCGTCGTCTTGACGGCGTGGGCGTGGACGATGAACGCGGTCGTCGTGTCGTCGAGCGCCTGGCGTTGGAGCGCCTCGCCGGCGGCGGCGAGATCGGTCGTGCCGAGGTCGACCGGCCTCGAGCTCGCCCACCCGCGTGTGCCACTCGTGGCGGCCGGTCCAGTGGGCGAGGAACACGCACCACAGCGCCAGCCGCACCGTGTCCGGGATGACGGAGGCGAGCGGCGTGCCAGCGGGCGGCGTTGGCGTACGTGATGCCGTGGGTGATGTCGAGCCAGCCGAAGTCGTCGTGGAAGTCGAACTCGCCGGCCGGGTCGTAGCGCAGCATCCGTTCGGCGACGGCGTCGACCACGACGTCGAGCACCCCGTCGACACCGGCGCCGTCGCGCAGCGCCGCCACCGCGGCGACCAGCGGCGCGGCCCGATCGGAGCCCGGCCCGCCGCCGTAGATCGCGTCGTGGAGACGGCCGTCGTCGCGCCACGTCGGGTCGGGGTCGACGGCGGCGAGCGTCTCGAGATCGACGTCGGCGAGCGCCCGGGTGAACGGGCGCATGTACGGCAAGGTGTCCATCCGCGTGCCGTACGACGATCGTCGGCACGAGGTACGGCAGCACCGTGTCGGCCCGCTCCCAGCCCAGCCGGTCGAGGAGCTGGAACGCCTTCTGCGTGTAGATCGCCCCGTGGCCGTAGCTGAGCAGGTGATCGCTGACGACGGCCGTGAACCACGGCCGCAGCTCGTCGGCCGTCCATCCGGCGTGGATCGCGCCGCGGAGCAGCGCCTGCGCCGGCTCGAGCCGCTCGGCCTCGACGAGGCGGCGGAACTCCGCTGCCGGATCGGGGCCGAGCGCGCGGGGCGGATCCGGCAGCGGGTTGACCGGGCGGTCGCGCTCGGTCTCGGCGATCCCGGCGATGCCCTGGACGATCGGGCAGCGCCCGCTGATCGCCGTCGTACAGGTCGACCATGGCCAGGCAGTCGGTGGCCGAGGCGATGCTGTGACCCCACCCGAAGTCGGCACGCGGCGCGCCGTGGGCGACCGCCTCCCACACCATCTCGCCCGGGTTGGCGTCGGCGCGCAGCAGCCGGACCACGTCGCGCGAGACCTGGCCGACGTAGTCGTGCTCGATCCCCCGGCGCAGGCTCGCCATCAGCCGCGGCCGGAGCTCGGCCGGGTCGGGATCGTCGATCGCCACGGCGAGGGTGCCGTCCGCGGCGACGGTGACCGGATGGCTGCGGACGTCCTCCTCGCCGAGCACGCACGCGCCGTCGTCGACACGGAACTTCCAGTTGTGCCACGCACAGGTCAGCAGGTTGCCGTCCAGGGTGCCCTGGGTGAGGCCGTAACCCTCGTGGGGGCAGGCGTGGTCGAGGGCGTACACGCCGTCGCTCGTGCGGACGAGGCACAACCGCCGGTCACCGACGCGGGCGAGTCGCATCGAGCCGAGGCCGAGGTCGTCGAGCTTCACGTCCAAGGGGGTGGCCGGGCCGACGGTTGTGCTCATGATGCGACGACGGTAAGACTTGAAGTGTGGTTGAAGTCAAGCTGTTGCCGATCGGGGCGATCGCGGCGCGCGCCGGCGTGGCCACGTCGGCGCTGCGGTTCTACGAGGAGCAGGGCCTGATCCACGCCGAGCGAACGCCGGCCGGTCACCGGCAGTACCACTCCGACGTGCTGCGCCGCGTCGCCTTCATCCAGGCCGCCCAGCGGGTCGGCCTGAGCCTCGCCGAGATCCGCGAGGCGCTGGCGTCGCTGCCCGAGCGGCCGCACCCCCAACCGCAAGGACTGGGCCCAGCTCTCGGCGCAGTGGCGGGCGCGGCTCGACGAGCAGATCGGGCTGCTCCAGCGGCTGCGCGACGACCTCAGCGGGTGCATCGGCTGCGGCTGCCTGTCGCTCTCGGTCTGCGCGCTCTACAACCCGGGCGACGAGATGGCGACGTACGGCCCCGGCGCCCACATCCTCCTCCAGGACATCCCCGACGACGCGTCAGCCGGCACGCATCGGGAGTGAGCTGCGCCAGACGCCGTCGAGGTCGTGGAGGGCGGCGGCGACGGCGGGGGCGGTCGGCACGAGCCCGATCTCGCCGACCCCCTTGATCCCGTACGGCGCTCGCGGCTGGGGCACCTCCACCAGCTGGACCTCGATCGGGGGCACGTCCTTCGCCCGCAGGATCCCCAGCTGGCGCAGGGACGAGAACTCCGGGAACCCCGTCTCCGGGTCGGTCGGAAAGTCCTCGGTGAGGGCGTAGCCGAGACCCATGTGCACGCTGCCCTCGATCTGCCCCTCGCACAGCACCGGGTTCACCGCCTTGCCGACGTCGTGCACGGCGACCACCCGCTCGACCTTGCCCGATTCCCGGTCGACGATGGCGAGCTGGGCGGCGTAGCCGAAGGCGGCGTGGATCGTCGGGTTGGGATGCGCCGGATCGCCGAGCTTCGCCGTCCAGTCGACGACGTGCTCGCCGTGGTAGTCGACGCCCGGACGGCAGCCACTCGGCGAGCGCGGCCGCGCACGCCCGCTGCACCGCCCCGGCCGCCATCAGCGTGCCCCGCGACCCGGTGGTCTGGCCGAACCCGAGCTGGCGCGTCGTGTCGACGATGACGTCGATGCGTTCGGGCTCGATCCCGAGCTCCTCGGCCGCGACCTGGAGGGCGACGGTGTGCACGCCCTGGCCCATCTCCGTCCACCCGTGGCGGACCTCCACCCGAGGTTTTCCGGACACCGGAGGGTTTGCTGCGCCCCCCTCGGGCGCCAAACCCTCGGGTGACGGGAAACCCTCGGATGCGACTTCGACGAAGCGGACCACCGCGCCGGAGACCTCCCGCAACCCGTTGCCCAGGCCGGCGTTCTTCAGCCCGAGGCCGAGGCCGACCGCCTTGCCGGCGGCGAGCGCCGCGTCGTACGCCGGCTTGATCGCGTCGAGGCAGGCCTCGGCGCCGGCCGCGCCGTCGTCCATCACCTGGCCGGGTCCCCACA
The DNA here is from genome assembly GCA_963839695.1 of uncultured Acidimicrobiia bacterium. GTDB lineage: Bacteria > Actinomycetota > Acidimicrobiia > Acidimicrobiales > Ilumatobacteraceae > JALZMG01. The sequence goes on from CAWIVW010000008.1 coordinate 60,439, forward strand.
CCGCGCCCGGCCGGATCACGTTGCGCTTGCGGATCTCCCAGCCGCTGATCCCGACCGCCTCGGCCAGCCGGTCGAGCACGCCGTCCATCGCGAACTGCGCCTGGTTGGCGCCGAACCCGCGGAACGCGCCACACAACAGGTTGTTGGTGCGGGCGGCGATCGACTCCACGTCGACGGCCGGCACGTGGTACGGACCGGTGGCGTGGCCGGCCGCCCGCTCGAGCACCTTCATCCCGACCGACGCGTAGGCACCCGAGTCGCCGACAGCGCGCACCCGCACCGCCGTGAGCGCCCCGTCGGCATCGCACCCGGCCCAGTACTCGAGGCGGATCGGGTGGCGCTTGGAGTGGATCCGGAAGCTCTCCTCGCGCGACACCGTGCACTTCACCGGGCGGTCGAGCAGCCAGGCGGCGAGCGCGGTCTGCGCCTGGTTGGCCATGTCCTCCTTGCCGCCGAACGCCCCGCCGTTGGACACCAGCTCGACGACGACCCGATCGGTGTCGACGGCCGAGCACCCGGCAGATGTCGTCGCGGTCGTCCCACACGCCCTGCCCACCGGAGTAGACGTGCAGCCGGCGCTCGTCGCCGTCGCCCGACGGCACGGCGAGCGTCGACTCGGGCTCGAGGAAGGCGTGATCGATCCGCTGGGTCTGGAACACCTCGTGCACGGTGTGCGCGCTCGCCGCCAGCGCGGCGTCGACGTCACCACGGGTGTAGGCGCTCCGCGACAGCACGTTGTCGTCGGTGCCCCACACCGCAACCGGCGCCCCGTCCTCGATCGCGGCGAGCGGATCGGTGACCGGAGCGAGCACGTCGTAGGTGACCTCGACCAGCTCGGCTGCATCACGGGCCTGCTGGCGGGTCTCGGCGACGACGATGGCGAGGACGTCGCCGGCGTAGGACGTGCGCCCGCCCACCGGGATGAAGACCGGCCAGTCCTTGTGGATGATCCCGACGCGCAGCTCGCCCGGGACGTCGGCGGCGGTGAACACGGCCACGACGCCGGGTGCGGCCGCGGCAGCCGCGGTGTCGATGGCGAGGACGTCGGCCCGGGCGTGGTCGGCGAGGTGCAGGGCGGCGTGGAGCATGCCCGGCACGCGCATGTCGTCGATGTAGTCGCGGTCGCCGAGGGCGAGCTCGGCCGCCTCGTACTTCATGCCGGACACGCCGATGCCGGAGCCCAGGGCCGGCTGGAACGTCTTCCCCTTGGCCACGGACTCGATGGCGTCGAGGATCTTCACGTAGCCGGTGCACCGGCACAGGTGGGCGCCCAGGTGCGGGGCCATCGCCGCCCGGTCGAGGTCGGCGCCCTTCTTGTCGATCTGCGCCTTGGCCCGCATCACGATGCCCGGGATGCAGAACCCGCACTGCAATCCGCCGCACGCGGCGAAGGCGTCGGCGAACCGCCGCCGCTCCTCGGGATCGACGCCCTCCAGCGTGACGACCTCCTTGCCGGCGATCTTGTCGAGGCCGAGGTTGCAGCTCACGACCGCCTTGCCGTCGACGAGCACCGTGCAGCAGCCGCACTGCCCCGAAGGCGAGCAGCCGTCCTTGGGCGACGTCACGTCGAGCTCCTCACGCAGGGCGGCGAGCAGATGCGGATGATCGGCGCGCACCGACACCGGCGTTCCCGTTGAGGGTGAACTCCGCACGCTCGATCACCTTGACAGTTTGTCAAAGAACGGGCCGCTCGCGCGCCCGCGTTGCCTGACATCGCGCCGCGATCGGCGGCGCTACGGTCGACGACTGCGGGCGAGAGGAGGGGTGATGGACGAATCATTGAGCGCATGCGATCGGCGGGGTGCTGGAGGCCGCGGTGGCCAACGGGGCCGTGCCCGGCGCGGTCGCGGTCGTCGTCGACCGGGACGGGATCCAGGGGCCTCGCCGCCGCCGGCATCGACCCGCGTCGGACGGCGAAGGCGTGCCGCTCAGCGACCGACGCGCGGTTCCGCATCGCGTCGATGACCAAGGCGCTGGCGAGCATCGCCGCATTGCAACTGATGGAGCAGGGCCGGCTGCGCCTCGACGACGAGGTCGGGTCGATCCTCCCGGCCTGGAACGACCTCCAGGTGCTGGACGGGTGGGACGGCGACGAGCCGCGCCTGCGCGCGCCGAGGACCACGGCCACGATCCGCCACCTGCTGACCCACACGGCGGGCCACGGGTACTGGTTCGTCAGCCCCGACCTCACGAAGTACCACGAGGTCACCGGCACGCCGAACGTGCTGAGCGGCCTGCGCACGTCGCTCGCCACGCCGCTGCAGACCGACCCCGGCACACGCTGGGAGTACGGCATCAACAGCGACTGGCTCGGCCTCGTCGTCGAGGCGGTATCCGGGCAGACCCTCGACGCCTACCTCGCCGACCACCTCTTCACGCCGCTCGGTATGAAGAACACCAGCTTCGCCGCCACCCCCGATGAGCGGGCGGCGATGATGCCGGTGCACGCCCGCACGCCCGACGGCGGACTTGCGGTCACCGACATCGACTTCGTGCCCGAACCCGAGTGGGCCCCTGGCGGCCACGGCTCGTTCTCGACGGCCGAGGACTACGGGCTCTTCCTCACCATGCTGCTGCGCGGCGGCACCTCGCCCGACGGCACCCGGGTGCTCGACGAGGACACCGTCGCACTCGCCTTCTCCGACCAGCTCGGAGGGGTGCAGTACCCCGCCGTGATCGAGACGTGCGCACCGGAGCTCACGAACACGATCCAGAACCTTCCCGTCCAGCACGGCTGGGGCCTCGGCTTCCACCTCACCCTCGAGGACCTCGAAGGGATGCGCCGGGCCGGCACCGGCGACTGGGCCGGCATCTTCAACTGCTACTACTGGGCCGACCGCACGGCGGGGATCGGTGGGGCCTTCCTCACCCAGGTCCTGCCGTTCTTCGACCCGGGTGCGTCGAGGCCGCGGTCGGCGTCGAGCAGGCCGCCTACGCCGGTTCTGTCGGTTGATTCCGGCCCGTACGGGCCGATTCCGAACGACAGTTCGGGTCAGGGCGGGGCGATCGCGCCCGTTGTCCCGTGATGCGGGAGTACATCTCCGGGCGCCGGTAGCGGTCGAAGTCGAACACGGTGCCCTTGTAGCGCTGGCACCAGTCGAGGTCGCAGCGGGCGACGACGAGCTCGTCGCCGGTGGTCAGCGCCTGGGCGACGATCTGACCCGACGGGGCGACGATCATGCTCTGGGCGAGCGAGTCGACGCCCTCCTCGACCCCTCCCTTGGCCACGCCGACCACCCAGGTCCCGTTCTGGTAGGCGCCCGACTGCATCACCAGCGCGTTGTGAAGTCCCTGCAAGGCGTCCTGGCTCGGGTCGGGGGCGTAGTGGATCGGCGTGTTGTAGCCGCACAGGATCAGCTCGACGCCCTGCAGCCCCATCACCCGGTAGGACTCCGGCCAGCGCCGGTCGTTGCAGATCATCATCCCGACGAGCCCGCCGAACGCCCGCCACACGCCGAATCCCTCCGGGCCCGGCTCGAAGTAGTACCGCTCGGCGTGCTGGAACGGGCCGGTCCGGCTCGTGCTCCTCGTGGCCCGGCAGGTGGACCTTCCGGAACCGGGCGACGACGGAGCCGTCGCGCTCGACGAGGACCTGGGTGTTGTAGCGGTGCCGCGTGCCGTCCGCGTCCGGCTCGGTCAGCTCGGCGTACCCGAGGCAGAAGCCGACGCCGAGCCGGCGCGCCTCGTCGAAGAGCACCTGCGTCTCGGGGCCGGGCATCGCCGTCTCGTAGAAGTGGTCGAAGTCGGTGATGTCGTCGACGAACCAGCGGGGGAAGAACGTCGTCAGGGCGAGCTCGGGATAGACGACCAGGTCGCACCGGCGTTCGTGGGCCTCGTGGAGCAGCGTGAGCAGCCGCTCGACGACCTCCTTGCGCGTGTCCGCCCGCTGGATCGGGCCGAGCTGGGCCGCTCCCACCGTGACCACGCGTGCCGACATACCTGGCATGTAATCACGCGGTGAGCTCACCGCACGCCGTCCGGAATTCACGACCCGAGGGTAATTTCGATCAGGTGCTGGAGGTCGATGGTCTCGTCCGCACGTACGGCGAGGTTCGTGCCCTCGACGGCATGACGTTCGCCGTCGAGCCGGGCGCGGTGACCGGCTTTCTCGGGCCCAACGGCGCCGGCAAGACGACCACGATGCGGGCGATCTTCGGCCTCGTCGCCCTCGACGCCGGCGAGGTTCGCTGGGACGGTCGGCGCATCGACCACCAGGCCCGCGGCCGCTTCGGCTACCTCCCCGAGGAGCGCGGGCTCTACCCGACGATGAAGGTGCTCGACCAGCTCGAATACCTCGGGCGACTCCGTGGACTTGGCCGCCGACGACGCCCGGACGGAGGCGACGCGGTGGCTGTCCGACCTCGGGCTCGCCGACCGGGCCGGGGACGACCTCGAGGATCTCTCGCTCGGCAACCAGCAACGGGTCGAGCTGATCGGCGCGCTCATCCACCGGCCCGACGTCCTCGTCCTCGACGAGCCGTTCTCCGGCCTCGACCCCGTCGCCGTCGACGCCCTCTCCAAGGTGCTCGTGGCCGAGGCCCGACGGGGCGCGACGGTGCTCTTCTCGTCGCACCAGCTCGACCTCGTCGAGGACCTCTGCGAGCGGGCGATCGTCGTCGACCGCGGGCGCGTCGTCGCCGAGGGCACGATCGACGACCTGACCGCCGGCTCCGACCCGATCCTCGAGGTCGCCGTGCCGACCGACCCCGATGGCAACTGGGCGACGGCGCTCGACGGCGTCAAGGCGCGCGTCGTCAGCGTCAGCGGCGGACGAGTCCGGCTCGCCCTCGAACCGGGGCCCGAGTCGGCGGCGGACCGGGCCGCGGCCATCCTCGACATCGCCCGCGCCGCCGGGCCGATCAGCCACTTCGCGTTCGAGCGGCGCAGCCTCGCCGAGGTGTTCCTCGGCACCGTCGGTCGCCCGGTGGAGGGCACCGATGACTGATCGCCCGATCGCCCTGGTCGCCTGGCGCGAGATCCGCGAGGCGACCAGGGCGCGCAGCTTCCGCATCTCGGTCATCCTCAGCGCGGTCGCCCTCGCCGCCATCATCGTCATCGCCCAGCTCGCCACGGGAGACGACGAGAAGTCCGTGGACGTCGTGGTGGCCGGCCCGGACGCCGCCGCCGAGGCATCCCGGATCGAGCCGCTCGGCACCTCCGTCGGCATCCGGTTCGACGTCGCGACGGCACCCGACGACGATGCCGCCACCGCCGCGGTCCGCGCCGGCGAGGCCGACGTCGCCGTGCTCGACCGACGGTTCCGCCCTCGCGACGGAGGACCCCGTCGACCTCGCCGACGAACTCGACGCTCGCCACCGCCGTCAACGTGCTGCGCGCCGACCTCGCCCTCGAGAAGGGCCTCGAGGCAGTCGGCCTCGATCCCGACCAGGCCGCCCAGGTGCGGGCGACCGATCCGCCGCCGGTCCAGTCGTTGCAGCCCGGTGACAGCGGCGCCGACACCAGCCGCAGCGGCGTCGCTCTCGTGACCAACATCCTCCTCTTCCTGATGCTGCAGACGTACGGGAGCTGGGTGCTCACCGCCGTCACCCGCGAGAAGGCATCTCGCGTGATCGAGGTGCTGCTCGCCGTGATCCGCCCGAAGCAGCTGCTGATCGGCAAGACCATCGGCATCGGCCTCGTGGCCCTCGGCCACGCCGCCGTCCTGATCGTCGTGGCCTACGTGACGACCCGCATCGTCGGCCTGGACATCACCGGCGGGCTCCGGGCCGGCGACCTGCTGGTCGGCGCGGTGTGGTTCCTCCTCGGCTACGCCCTCTACTGCAGCGTGTTCGCCGCCGCCGGCGCCCTGTGCGCACGCGTCGAGGATGCCCAGGCGTACGCCTTCCCCGTGATGATCCCGCTGCTGTTCGCGTACATCGCCTCGTTCTCGGCCGCCAGCGGCGCCAACACCCTGCTCTGGGTCCTCGCCTTCTTCCCCCCGACGGCGGTGCTGGCGATGCCGACGCTCTACGCCATCGAGGCCGCGCCGCTGTGGGCCGTGCTGCTCAGCATGGCGATCACCGCCGTCGCGGTCGTCGTCGTGGCGAACCTGGCGGCGAAGATCTACGAGCGATCGGTCCTGCGCACGTCCCGGCGAGTCGGGTGGCGCGAGGCCTTCCGGGCCCGACAAGAGATCGAAGCGGCGACAACAAGGTCTGGAGCGGTTTGACAGCCGCCCATCCATGCCCTAAGACACAGCCTCGGCGGGGGTTAATCCGGATGCATCGGTGGACATCAGCGAGGGGCGCGCAGCTCGCATTGCTCGTGCCACTCGTCGCGCCCGGCGCACCCGTGGTCGCCGCGCAACCACCCGCCGAGCCGCTGGAGGCCCACGTCGTCGACGCCGCCTCGTACCCCACCGTGCTCATCGACCTCGTCGTCCCCTGGCAGTTCGTGACCGCCGACATCGAGCCGGCGATGATCGATCTCGAGGGCGCGACCATCGAGTCGGCCGCGCCGGTCGACCCGATCGGATCCGTCGTCGGCATGGTGATCGACGACGGGCCGACCGTCCCCACCGACGTCGTCCAGGCGGCGCAGGGAGCCTCGGTCGAGCTCGTCCGCAAGGTCGGAGACGGGACGGCGATCGCGCTCTCGACGCCGAGCGGGATGCAGACCACGCCGACCACCGACCGGGGCGCCAGCATCGCCCGCATCGCCGGGATGACCGCCGGGGCCCCCGACGTGGTCCCGCTGCATCGCCTCGTGCTCGACGCCGCCGAGCGCCTGGCCGCCACCGCGTGGCCCGATCGCCACCTGGTCCTGGTCTTGGGCCGGCCGATCAACGAAGCTCCCACCTTGCGGGAGCTGGCGGAGATCGCGGCTGGAGCCGACATGCGGCTCCACGTCGATCGCCGATCCCGGCATCGACACCGGCGCGGCGGCGAACCTGGCCGAGGAGACCGGCGGCGTGGCCAGCGGCGGGCAGACGATGCTCGCCGAGCTGGACCAGGTCACGGCGGCGATCGCCCATCGCGTCCGGGTAACGGCGACGGTGACCGACCGCGGCCCGCACGAGCTCGTCCTCACCCTCGACGGTGCCCGCTTCGTGACCGAGGTCGACGTGCCGGCACCACCGGCACCACCGACGCCACCCGCGACCGAGCCGTCAACGGCTGGTCCGGTGGCCCCGTCCGGCACGGTCGCATCCGAGGCGGCGCCGGCACCGACCACCGAGGTCACGGTGACCGCGGCACCGCCCACCGTTGCCGCGGCGGGGTCGACGGGGTCGGATCGGACCGGATTTGCCGTTCTGGATCGCGGTCGGCCTGATGGTGGGCGGCGTGATGGCACTCGGGTGGCTGTGGCTGAGCGCTCGCCGCCGGGCGCGCCGGCGGTCAGCCGCGCCGGCGGCTCCCCCGCCAGCCGGCCGTGCCGACGCCTCGCCCTCAGCCGGCCGCACGGGTGATCGAACGGGTCGGGGTGCCGGCCCCGGCGGCCGCTCCTGCTCCCCGATCGCCCGAGCCGGCATCGGCGCTGGAGGCCGAGACCGCCGCGCCGGACGACGAGGATGACCAGCATCGCCAACGGGTCCCCGTCCGCCGCGCGCCGGCGCCCGGTCGACCGCCCGCGGCGGGCCACACCCCGGCGGCGCCCGCCGACGGACGCGCCGCCGCCACCCGAGCCGGCACCGGAGGAACCGGTCGACGTGGGCGAGTGGCTGGTCGTCGACCGGCTGCGGCTGAACCGGAGCACCCACGAGGTCTTCTCGGGCTCACGCCGGATCACCCTGACCGCGGCCGAGTTCGCGGTGCTCGAGCTCCTGATGACGAGCGGTGGTCACGGGGTGACGCGGGACGCGATCCACGCCGCCGCCGGCCCCGAGGGCAACGGCGAGGAGGCCCCGGACCTCGATGGAGTACTGGCCGAGCTCCGACGCAAGACGGGCATCCGGGGTCGGGGCCGGGGTGTGCGCAGCGAGCGGACGTTGGTCTACTTCTTCGGCGAGTAGCCACCGACACCGAGGACCGGCCCGACGTCACTGTGCTCGCCAACGATGTCACGACGCCGTCGGGACCGCTTCCCTGCCCGTGGAGCCGGGGGGCGGGCCGACGCTCTCGCGGGAGATCAGCCGGGCGCGCTGCAGGACGGTGAACGGCGGGTCGTGGGGTTGGTCGATGCGCTGCAGGAGCATCGCCGTGGCGAGACGACCCATCGCCTCCTTGTTCACGGTGACGGTGGTCAGCTTCGGGCTCACCAGGCGGGTGGCCTCGATGTCGTCGAAGCCGGTGATCGACAGGTCGGTCGGGCACCCTGATCCGGGCGTCGGCCGCGGCGGCGAGGACGGCCAGCGCCACCTCGTCGTTGGCCCCCACACGGCGGTGAACCGGCGTCGTCGCTTGAGCTCGCCCATCACGTCCGCGGCCACCGACTCGGGATCGTCGACCGACCCGTCGATGTAGCTCGGCTGCAGGCCGGAGTCGCGCATCGCCTCGCCGTACCCACGTCGGCGCTCGACGATCGGGCGGGGCGGCCTCGTCCGATCCCCCGGCCAGCACGATCCGGCGGTGGCCGTGCCGGACGAGCGTGAACGTGGCGTCGGCCGCACCGCCGGCGTCGTCGCCGACGACGGTCGAGAACAGGTCCCGATCCTCGGCGTCACCGTCGATGAGGACAACCGGTCGACGGCCGAACATGCTGGCCGACGCCCGCGAGAGCCAGGGGCCGAGCACGAGGAAGCCGTTGACGCCGACATGGCGGGTGAGCCCCGGTACGGCCGACCGGTTCGTCGGCGTCGTCGAGGGCCAGGGTGCCGAGCCGCACGTCGGCTCCGGCGTCGGAGCAGGCCGCGGTGATCGCGGTGACGACGGGGCCGTACGACCGTTCCGGCGGGCCCTCGCGCTTGGTCGCGAGGAGGAGTCCGATCGTGTACTCCGCCGGCGGGCCCTTCGCCGGACGGACGTGATAGCCGAGCCCGGCGGCGACGTCGACGATGCGCTGCCGGGTCGCCCGGGCGACGCCCGCCTTGCCGCGGAGGGCGAGCGACACGGCCGCCGGCGACACCCCCGCCGCCTCCGCGACATCGTCGAGCGTGACCCGTCGGGGCGCGTCCGTCCGGCATGGGTTGAGCGTAGTCGGCGGGAACTTCATTGAAGAGCGACTGGAGATTTAGTCAATTCTCTGCGTCTGTGAGTAAACCACCTGTTCACAGCGCTGAGTTTGGTGCGAAATTCATCGGCACTTTTCCTTGCGCATCCGCCAGCTCACGACTAACGATCGTGCCGTGCAGGTGGAATCGCACGGCGGAGGTCTCATTCGGCTGCTCGGCCGCATCCTGGGTCTCGCCGCGTGCGGGCTCGGACTCGCGTTCGTAGCCGTGATGCTCGCCTCGCTGGCACCGGGACCGGAGACGGCACACGCCGATGCTCCTGCCCAGGCGCCTCCGAGCACGCGGTGCCACCTGCTGTCCGCAGCGCTGACGCGCTGGTTCCCGACGCCATGTCGCCTCACCCCGGCGGTCGACGTTTGACGGGCCTCGCCCGGCCGGCGAGCACCGACGATCGGCGGGAAGCCATGGCGTCGGCGCTGCGGGCCGATCCGTTCGCGGTCAGCGCGGCCGCGAGCCGGCGCGCCGCTGGTGCGACTACCCCGTCCGTCATGGCCGCCACTCCGTCGCCGGGTTCCCACCGAGCCCCACGCGACCCACGTGGTGACTTCGGACCGCACCGCGGCGCGCCGGCGCCGACGAGCCTGTCGACGACGTCGACGCCCGTCGGGTCCCTGGGCGGCGGTGGGGGAACCGCCGACAGCGGACCTTCGCTGGCGATGGCGGCCGTACTGTCGGCTTCCCTCGCCGCCGTGCTCTGGCTCTCTCAGCTCCTGCGAGCCGGCGGAGTCCGGTGGCGCAGCACCCTGCTCACGCTCAGCATCGAACGTCCCGGATAGCGCCCGGTCCTCAACCGTGACCGGGCGCGTCCGCGCGGCCGTATCAACCCAACGTTCGAACTCAAGGGCGAGCGAGTCATGAACCGGCCGCTACGCCGGATCCTGCTCGCAGGGTCAGCCGCGCTCGCGGGCGAGAGATCGGTTGCAGCAACAAGGTGGCGGGATCGGTCTCGCCGGGCGGGTTCGCCCGCCCGGCGAACTGATAGCCACGGGGCACCGGCTGTCCACGTCGTCACGGAACCGTCGACGGCGCGGTCTCGCCCGATCTGCACCAGGGCCCGCTGACCGCCGCCGACGAGCCAGCCGAGACCAGGCCGCGGCGGGAGCGGCGGGTGGCGGGGCAGCAGCTCGCCCAGCACGTCGCCGTCGGTGTCGGCGCACATCGACATCAGCAACCCGGTCCGGCCACGGCGGATCACGCCGGTCCAGTGGCCGTACTGGGTGCGCAGCGCGTCGGGACGGCCGGCGGCGACGACCAGCAGCCCGGCGCGCCGGCTCGGCGACCAGGGCGGCCAGGTCGCCGCCGTCGTCGTCGACCCGCTCGGCGTCGTCGACGACGACGAGGCACGGTCGCCCTGCCGCCGACGCGTCGACGGCTGCGACGGCTGCTTCGACCGCGACCGCCTCCGCCCAGCCGGCGAGGCGGCGGACGCCGCCGCGGAGCGACCGCGTAGACCGCACCGTCGGGATGGGCCTGGCGCCACGACTCGGCCAGGCGGATCAAGGCCGTCGTGCGTCCGCTGCGCGGCGGCCCGGCGACGAGCACGTGCTCGCCATCGGGCACGATCAGTGTGGCCGGCGCGAGCGAGAGGAAGTCGACGCCGACGACGAGCTCGGTCTCGCCGTCGGGACGGCGGCGGCCGGGCGGGAGGTCGGCGGCGTCGACGTCGACGGGGAGGGTGCCGACCGGGTCCGGACCGCCCGCCGGCGCGGCGACTGGCGCGTCGCCGGGATCGATCGTCGCCAGCTGCGCCTCGAGCCCGCTCGACGCGACGACGATCCGGCCGGGCCCGGTGCGCGGTACGGCGGCGGCGGGCACTCCCCCGAGCGCGCCCTCGGCGGGGTCGTCGAGACGGAAGACCCAACGCTCACTGCAGGCGGCGAGCATCGACGGTGGCACCAGCCCCGGCCGCTCGGCCGTCAGGACGCAGGCGATGCCGAGCCCGGCGCCCTCGCCGACGATCCGCGTCAGCAGCTCGAGCTGCTCCGCGCCGGTCGGTCCGTCGAGCGCGCCGCGAAGCGCCGGCACCCCGTCGATGGCGAGCACGACGTGCGGCCGGTCGCCGGTGTCGCCGGTGCGACGCCGCGTCTCGAGCTCGCCCACCAACCGGCGCAGCAGGCGGCCGAGACGCTCCCGCTCGTGCGGGCGCACGACCGCGCCGCAGTGCGGAAGCCGGCCGAGGTCGTCCAGGCGGTGATCGCCGCCGGCGTCGATCACGTAGACGTGGAGCCGGGCCGGCGGGCGTTCCCGCGCCATCGCGGCGACGACCGGCCGCAGCGCGGTCGTCGTGCCCGAGCCGCGCCCGCCGAGGAGGGCGAGGTGACCGTCCTCGGGCCGCCAGCGCAGGGGCCGGCGGCACTGCTCGGCGGGGTCGTCGACGATGCCCACGTCGCCGGGCGCGAGCGCGAGACCGTCGCCGCCGGCCGGGTCGACTCGCGGTGGGAGCTCCGGCAACCAGGGCCGGTGGGGCGGCTCGACGTCCGACAGCGCCGCGGCGTGCCGGATCGCCCGAACGAGGACGTCGAGCTCGCTGACGTCGCCGGCGTCAGCCGCGTCCGGACCGCCGATCACCCGCAGCCGGTCGTCGCGGCGGGGTGGCACCGGACCGCTGCTGCGTGCCGCCTGGAACACGACCGTCTCGTCCGGGCCGAGCCGCAGCATCGCTCGGCCCGGTGTCCCTCGCGGGAACGCCGCCGGTGCCGGGTCGCCGACGACGTCGCGGGCATCGGCGGGGTGCTGCAACCGGAGGGCGAGGCGGAGGTTGGTGTTGGCGCGGATGTCGTCGTCGACCACGCCCGACGGCCGTTGGGTGGCGAGGACGAGGTGGATGCCGAGGCTGCGGCCGCGCTGGGCCACGCCGACGAGCGACGAGAGGAACCCGGGGAGCTCGGCGGCGAGCGCGGCGAACTCGTCGATGACCACCGCCAACCGGGGCAGCGGAGGGCGGCCGGGGATCCGCCCGGTAGGCGCTGAGGTCCTCGGCGCCGGCGGCGCGCAGCAGACGCTCGCGCCGGCGCAGCTCGGCGTCGAGGCTCAGCAGCGCCCGCTCGGCGAGGCGCTCGTCGAGATCGGTCACCACACCGACCGTGTGGGGCAGCTCGGCGCAGGCGTCGAACGTCGCCCCGCCCTTGTAGTCAACGAGCACGAACGTGAGGTGGTCGGGGCTCGATCGGGCGGCCAGCGAGACGACGAGCGTGCGCAGCAGCTCGCTCTTGCCCGACCCGGTGGTGCCCGCGATGAGCGCGTGGGGGCCGTCGCGAGCAAGGTCGATCTCGACGACGCCGTCGGCGGTGACTCCGATCGCCGCCGCGGGCGCCGGGTCCCGGCCCGCGGATCGCCAGCCTCCGGCGACGGCGATGGCGTCGTCGATCGGCCCGCTGCCGTGGCGCTCGCGGAGCGAGCTCAGCGTCACCGCGGTGGCCAGGGCGAGCTCCGCCGCGGCGGGGTCCTCGGGGTCGTGCAGCGCAGCCAGTCGCCGGGCGACCCGGCTCGCCGTCGCCGCGGTGACGCCGGCGACGTGCACCCTGCCCGGCTGCGCCGGCGACGAGGTCTCCGGCCGCCACCGGGCGAGGCCGATGGATCCGATCTCCAGGGCGCTGCGGCAGAACGCCGGGCACGGCCTCGTCGGGCGGCACCTCGACGAGGACGGCGGTCGAGGCAGCTGGCGCCCAGGAACCGGCGCAGGGCACCGGTGCGCAGGGCGAGCAGGTCGGGCCGGTCGGTCACGACGAGGACGTGGCGGTCGTCGCCGGCGTCGAGCCGCCCGAGCACGGCGGCGATGCGCTCGGCATCGTCGGCCGCGACGACCATCGTGGCCCGTCCGCCGCCGCGGTGTGCGGGAGCCACCGGCACCAGTCCCAGTTGCCTCGGTTCGTCGGCGACGACGATCAGCCGCCAGTCGGCCGGTCCGACCCACGTGGCGAGCTGCACGATCAGCGACCGGACGACGGCCCGGGCCGCCGGCCCGGTGACGGCCAGCGCGGCGCCAGGACCGAGATCGGTCGCGACCGGGGCGTCGTCGAAGCGCTCGGCCGCTTCGACCATCGCCGCGAGCTCGACGGGCGAGCGCGGCGTCGGCCGACCCGCTCGCCGGCTCGAGGGCGACGCTCCACGTCACCGGCCCCCAGCCGAGCGTGACCGCGAAGGCATCGGGGTGGTCGGCTCGTCGGGCCCACACGTCGGCCCGGACGGCGGCCGCTGCGGAGATCGCGTCGGCAACGGTCGGCGTGGCGGCGAGGTGGTGCCGCCATCTCGCGTCGCGTTGGGCGGCGACGGCGGCGCGGAACGCCTCGAGCTCCCGCTCGCGCATCCGGCGGGCCCGCCGCGCCGTCGCGCCTGCCGCGGATGCGGCCGGCGAGCCAGAGGCCGAGCGAGGCGAGACCGCCGGCGGCGCCGAGGAGGAGGAACATGGGCGACCTCATCACGACCGCGACGAGCAGCGGAGCCGGCCAACGTGAAGGCGGCCGCGGCGAGACCGGCGCCGCTCGGGCGCGGAGGGGGCGTGGTCGCCGACGGAACCGCAACCGGCTGCGGGGCCCAGAGCGGGAGCGCACGGGGTGGGCGCCGCAGCGTCCGCCGCCACGGGTCACCCGGCGTCGGGGTCAGGATCGCGGTCGGAGGGCGGCGGCACCGGTGTCGTCGGGCGCGACGTCCCCGGCGATCCGCAGCCGGCTCGCACCCACGAGCAGGGTCGCACCCGGCCCGACGGCGATCCTCCCCGCGACCGGCTCCCCGGCGACCCGGGCAGGGACCCGCCCGGTGAGCTGGACGAAGCGAACGGTGCCGTCGTCGGCGACGTCGAGGAGGCCGTGATGGGGCTCGACCGAGGGATCGGCGATCCGGATGGCTCGCGGTCGCCGCCCGGCCGACGACGTGGCACCCGGGACCGAGCGTGATCGTGATCGCCGGCGGCCGGCCCGGCCTCGCCGACGACCCGCACCGCTGTCGCCGTCGGCCCCGGCTCGGCTCGGCGGTCGTCGCGGCTCGATCGGCTTCCGGCTCGAGCCGGCTCCCCCGGACCAGCCCCGCCCGCGCCAGCGTCTCGTGGCGCCCGACGGGCCGCCCGTCGACGCGCAGCTCTCGGCGTGGGTCGAGCCCGAGGGCGTCGGCGAGCTCGCCGACCCGGTCGTCGGGCGAGCGGGGGGCGACGATCAGCTCGCTGGCCGGTGGGACCCTCCAGCTCGATGGCGGGCGGCGGTCGAAGGCATGCGTAGCGGTCATGCCCATCGTGGGGGTGGCAGCGCCGGTGGAAACGGGAAGAGCGGCTGACGAGCGAGAAGCCGTGAGCGTCGCGGTGAGCGCGGCGGTGAGGGTCGCGGTGAGGGTGGTCAGCGCACCGTCGGGGCCATGCACCGCCACGCACCGCCGTCACCGCCGCCGGCCCGCCCCGCGGGCCGCGCTCCTCTCCGCCCGCCTCGACCGGGAGTGGGACCTGCTCCGGTCCCGAGCCCGCGTCGTCGCCCGCGCCCGGTCGTGGGGCGTCACGAGCATCCCGTTCGCCGACCTCGACGAGCTGCTCGCCCTCGCCGGTCACGGCACGGCGCGGACGCCGGAGGCCAACGCCGTCCTCGGGCGGCTGGTCGACGTCGCCCGCGTCGACGAGCTGGCGTCCCGGGTGGTGGTGCAGCGGCTCCTCCCGGGATTGCTGGCGATCGTCCGGCGGAGGGGTCCGAACGGTGGCTTCGAGGAGCTGATCGGCGCGGCGTGGCTGGCGATCCGGGCGTACCGCACCGATCGCCGGCCCGAGCGCATCGCCGCCAACCTCGTGCACGACGCCGCCTACGCCGCCTTCATCGCGCCCCAGCGCCGGCGCTCGGCGTCGGAGGTCGCGATCGACCCGCGGCATGTTCGAGGACACGCCCGCCGAGGTCGTCGTCGGCCCGTGCGAGGAGCTCGCCACCCTGCTCGCCGAGGCGCGCCGCGCCGGGCTGCCGACCGAGGACGTCGAGCTGGTGCGCCACCTCGTGCGGGTCGGCTCGCCGTCGGTCGTCGCCGCCGAGTGCAAGGTGACCCCGCGGACGGTGCGCAACCGCCGCGACCGGGCGACCGCCCGCCTGCGCGAGGTCGCCCTCGCCGCCTGATCGCCGAGCGATCCGGTCGAACCGACGGATCGCGTCAGCGGGGCCAGGGGGGCGGGGCGAAGCGCGGCTTGCGCTTCTCGAGGAACGCGGCGATGCCCTCCTGGGCGTCGGCGGCGGCGGCGTCGGCGGCCATCACCTCGACGGCGTACTCGTAGGCCTTCGCCTGGTCGAGGTCGATCTGGGCGTAGAACGCCCGCTTGCCGAGCGCCTTGCCGGCGGGCGACCCGCGTGTCGCCCGGGCCATCAGGTCGTCGACCGCGGCGTCGAGCTCGTCGTCGGGGACCACCCGGTTGATCAAGCCCCACTCCGCCGCCGTGGCGGCGTCGATGACGTCGCCGGTGAACCCCATCTCGAGCGCCCGCTTGCGGCCGATGTTGCGGGCGACGGCGACGAGCGGCGTGTGGCAGAACAGCCCGCCCTTCCCGCCGGGGGTGGCGAACCCGGCGCTCTCGGCGGCGACGGCGAGGTCGCAGCTGGCGACGAGCTGGCACCCGGCGGCGGTGGCCAGGGCGTGGACCTTGGCGCACACCGGCTGGGGGATCGCCTGGATCGTCTGCATCATCCGGGTGCACACGTCGAAGACGCGGCGGGCGTCCTCGAACGTCGCGCCGGCCATGTCGGCGAAGTTGTGCCCGGCGGAGAACACCGGTCCGTTGGCGGCGATCACGACGCCGAGCGCGTCGGTGCGCCCGATGGCCTCCAGGGTGGCGGTGAGCTCCTCCATCAGCTCGACGGAGAGGGCGTTGCGCTTCTCCGGCCGGTCGAGCGTGACCGTCACGATGTCGCCGTCACGCTTCACGACGAGGTGCTCGTAGGACGCGGCATCCATGGCCCAAGTGTCGCACGCGATCGGCCGCTCGCCACCAGACCGAGCCATACGCTCGGGTTCATGGGGACCGCCGAGACGTCGATCAGGGAGTTGGCCGAGCGGCATTGGAACGGTGAAGGTGATCTCGTCCACGCCCACCACCCGGTGCGGCCGGTGCTCGAGCGGGCGGGCGAGGAGATCGCGCCGGGCGTGCTGACGATGATCTCGGTGGCGTCGGTCAACGCGATCGACACGGGCGACGGCCTCGTCATGCTCGACACCGGCGGCGAGTTCGACGCCGACCACGTGCACGATCAAGTGAGGGCGTGGCGACCCGATGCTCCGCTGCGGGCGGCCGTCTACAGCCACCACCACATCGACCACGTCTTCGGGACGCGCCGCTTCGACGCCGAGGCGAAGGAGCGGCGCTGGCCGCAACCGGTCGTCTACGCCCACGTCGATCTCCCGGACCACTTCCGGCGTTACGAGCGCACGCTCGGGTGGAACGCGGCGATCAACCAGCGCCAGTTCGCCCTTCCGGTCGACGGCTTCCGGTGGCCGGACGACTACCGCTACCCGGACGTCACGTACCGCGACCGGCTCACGTTCACCCACGGCGACCTGACGTTCGAGCTGCATCACGCCCGGGGTGAGACTGATGACGCCACATGGACCTGGGTCCCGGAGCGGCGCCTGCTCCATCCCGGCGACCTGTTCATCTGGGCGGTGCCGAACGCCGGCAACCCGCAGAAGGTGCAGCGGTTCGCGAGCGACTGGGCGGCGGCGTTGCGGGAGATGGCCGGCTGTGGTGCGGAGGTCATGCTGTGCGGTCACGGCCTCCCTGTGTTCGGCGCCGACCGCATCCGTCAGGCGCTCACCGACACCGCCGAGCTGCTCGACAGCATCGAGTCGCAGACCCTCGTGCTCATGAACCAGGGCCTGCCGCTCGACCGAATCCTCCACGAGGTCGAGGTCCCCGACCACCTCCGTCGCCTGCCCTACCTCCAGCCGGTCTACGACCATCCGCAGTTCCTCGTGCGCAACGTGTGGCGGCGCTACGGCGGGTGGTACGACGGCGAGCCGGACGGTCTGCTCCCGGCGCCGCGCACCGAGCAGGCGGGCGAGTGGGTGGCGCTCGCGGGTGGTCTCGAACCGGTGCTCCGGCGAGCCCGCGGCCTCGCCGCCGCCGGCAACCACCGGATGGCGTGCCACCTCGTCGAGTTCGCCGTGCTCGCCGAGCCGGCCTCGGTGGAGGCCCACGAGGTTCGCGCCGACGTCTATGCGGCCCGCAGCGAGGAACAGGTGTCGTCGATGGCCCGCAACATCCTCGCCCACGCCGCCCACGCCAGCCGGCAGGGCCGACGCGACCTCGCCGCCGTCTACGAACCCGACTGACTGCATCCGAGGTTTTCGTGCACCCGAGGGTTTCGTGCCCCCCGTCCGGGCCGCAAACCCTCCGGTGCGCTGGAAAACCTCGGATGGACGAGGGGTCAGGAGCGGCGGCTGTCGAGCTCGGCGACGAGGCGCTTGGTCGCGATCGCCCGGTAGCTCTCCTCGATCCAGTCGCAGAGCAGATCCTCGGGGGCCTCCGGCCGCCCGACCGGCACCGTCACCCACCCGTGGCGCCCGAGTCCGTAGGAAGTGGGCGCCGCGCCGGGCGTGGCGAGGGCGTGATCGGCCGACTCGGGCAGCTTGACGGAGATCGCCCCGCCGTCGTCGGGGCCGAAGAAGACGAAGATCTTCTTGCCCACCTTGGCCACGAAGTCGTCCTCCCACGGCATGTCGGCGAACGCCCCCGGCAGCGACAGGGCGAAGGCCTCGAGCGTGGCGGTGGGCCCGGAGCGCGGCGACTCCATCGACCCCATCATCGCGCCGGCGGCACCCTCACACCGACGCCTCGCCGGGCTCTTACCTCGACTCGCGACCATGCCTCCATGGCCTCCATCAAGCCCACGAAACGACTTCTCGCCGGCGGCGCCGCCGCGCTCGGTGCCGGCCTGCTCGCCGTCGGCCCGCTCCGCGCCGCCGCCCAGGACGACGACGACGGTGGCGACGGCTGGGTCGACAGCGCCCTCGACGGCCTCGTCGACGACGGAACCCTGACCCAAGCTCAGGCCGACGCCGTGGACGACGCGCTGCAGGAGGCTCGCCCCGAGCACCGCCCCGGCTTCGGACCGTGGGGCCACGGCGGGTTGTTCGCCGTCGGGGTGTCGGTGCTCGACGAGGCCGCCGACGCGATCGGCATCGAGGAGGACGAACTGCTCGATGCGTTGCGTGACGGGCAGACGATCGCCGAGGTCGCGGAGAGCAACGGAGTCGACCCGCAGACCGTGATCGATGCGCTCGTCGCCGCCACGCGGGAGCGCCTCGACGACGCCGTCGCCGACGGTGGCATCGAGCAGGAGGACGCCGACGAGCGTCTGGCCGACGTGACCGAGCGGATCACCGAGTTCGTCAACGAGGGTGCTGACTTCGGCGATCGGTTCCCGCGGCCAGGTGGTGACGGTGGCTGGTTCGAGGACCGCTGGGAGCACCGTGGCCCCTTCGACGAGGACGACGACGAGACGCCCGAGGACGAAGAGAGCAGCGACGATCCCGTGCCGGACTCCACGAGCCCGGACTCCACGAGCCCGGACACGTCCGATCCGGGCGGGAGCTGACCGCGCTCGCGCCGTCAGAGCCAGTTCTTGCGGCGGAACATCGCGTACAAGGCGCCGCGAGGCTCCGACCGACACGGCCGTCGCGGTGATCACGCCCCACGTCTCGCCGGAACCCGGATACGGCACGTTCATCCCGTAGTACCCGGTGACCAGCGTCGGCACGGCGATGATCGCGGCCCAGCTGGTGATCTTCTTCACGATCGTGTTCTGCCGGTAGTCGCGCAGGGTGATGTTGACCTCGACGATCTGCCCGACCAGGTCACGGAGCGCCTCGACCTCCGTTCCCACCCGTTTGACCTCACTGGCGATGTCGCGGAGGTACGGCAGAACGTTGGACTCGAAGCGGTCGACGTCCCGCTCGGCAATGGACTCCAGCGCCTCCGTGAGCGGGCTCACGGTCCGGCGGAACGTGTTCAACGACTTGGCGCATCATGAACCACTGCCGCTGTTCGGCCGGCTCGAGCGGGTCGTCGCCGAACACTCGGTCCGCCTTCTCGTCGTAGTACCGCTCGAAGTCGTCGATCGTGTCGCTGTAGCCGTCGAGGACGACGTCGAGCAGGCCGTACAGCAGGAAGCCGACCCCGTGCTTGGCGAGTTCCTGTCCTCGGGTCCAGCGGGCACTCGCCCGCTCGAGCAGGTCGCGCTGGCCCCTTGTGCACGGTGACGAACCACCGGTCGCCGATGAACGCATCGACCTCGTCGGTGCGCAACTCGGCCGGCTCGACGTCGAGCTGGACGGCGTGGCACACGAGGAAGAGGTGGTCGTCGTAGTGGACGTACTTGTCCCGCTGGTGCCGCTCGAGGGCGTCCTCGACGGCGAGGTGGTGCAGGCCCAGCTCGGCGGCCAGCACCTCCATGTCCGTCGGCGACGGGTCGTCGAGATCCACCCACACCGTGGCCCCACGGAGCGCGAGCAGGTCGGAGACCTCGTCCAGCGACGCGCCCTCCCGCGTCTTGTCGCCCTCGCCGTACGCCCGCACGGTGACCGTGCCCATCGGTGAGAGGCTACGTCCGGTGGAGATCACGATCGTGGCTGGTGACATCGTCGAGCAGGACGTCGACGCGGTCGTCAACGCCGCCAACAGCGGGCTGATGGGCGGCGGTGGCGTCGACGGGGCGATCCTTCGTGCCGGCGGGGCGGCCCAGCACGCGGCCCGCCGAGCGCTCGTCGAGCGCATCGGCTCACTGCCGACCGGGCGAGGCGGCGGCGACCGACGCCGGGGCGATGCGGGCGCGGTGGGTCATCCACGTCGTCGGACCGGTCTGGTCGACGAGCGAGGACCGTCGCCACCTGCTCGCGTCGTGCTACCGCAACGCCCTCGCCGTCGCCGACGAGCTCGGCGCGCGGACGGTGGCCTTCCCGGCCGTCTCGGCCGGCATCTACGGCTGGCCGATCGACGACGCCGCCGACGTCGCCGTCCGGACCGTCGCCGAGACCCCGACCGACGTCGCTGAGGTCCGCTTCGTCCTGTTCACGGACGACGCCCTGGCCGAGTTCCAGCGCGCCCACCGCGAGCTCTCGACATAATCCATCCCGTTCTGTCGTTTGGAACCAGCCGGATCGGGCCGATCGCAAACGACAGAACGGATCAGGGAGAGACAAACGGCACACCGAACTGCCTTCGATCGTGGGCGCCGGACCCGCGAACATGGAAACCGGCGGGCGACGCGATGAATCACGGGGGCCCGCCCGGTCAGATGCGGTGCCGATACCTCGAGAAGGGGGCAAGCAGATGACGTCGACCAATGGCTCGGCGATTCGATCAGTGTCATTGGTCCGCCAGTTCGGCGAGGTCCTCGCGGTCGACGGCGTCGACCTCGACGTCGCCACCGGCGAGATCTACGGCTTCCTCGGCCCGAACGGGGCGGGGAAGTCGACGACCGTGCGCATGCTCTGCACGCTGCTCGCTCCGACGAGTGGGCAGGCGACGGTCGCCGGCTTCGACGTCGCCGCCGACCCTGGTGCCGTGCGGCTGCGCATCGGCGTCGCCCTCCAGGAGGCCGCGCTCGATCCCCGCCAGACCGGCACCGAACTGCTCCGGCTGCAGGGGCTGCTCTACGGCCTGTCGAAGCGCGAGGCCAACGGCCGCGTCGGTGAGCTCGGCGAGCTGATCGATCTCGTGGACGCCCTCGACCGGCCGATCAGCACCTACTCGGGCGGGATGCGCCGCCGCCTCGACCTCGCCGCCGCCCTCGTCCACAACCCGGACATCCTGTTCCTCGACGAGCCGACGACCGGTCTCGATCCGGTCAGCCGGGCTCGGCGTGTGGGAGGAGGTGCGCCGGCTGAACACCGAGCTGGGGATGACGATCTTCCTGACGACGCAGTACCTCGAGGAGGCGGACACGCTGGCCGACCGGGTCGGGATCATCGACACCGGACGGATCGTCGCCGAGGGCACGCCGACCGAGCTCAAGCGGTCGGTCGGAACCGACGTCATCATCATCCGCGTCGACGGCGACGGCGCCGCCGTGTGCCCGGCGATCTCCCGGGTCCCGGGCATCATCTCCGTCGAGGCCCACGACTCGGAGATCGTGGTGTCGACCGGCGATGGCTCGGGAACGGTGAGCCCGGTCGCGGTTGCGCTGAGCGCGTGCGAGGTTCGGGTCCGCGACCTGACGCCTGCGCACGCCGACCCTCGACGACGTGTTCCTCGAGCTCACGGGAAGCCACATCCGGCACGGCAGCAACGGAGAGGAGGTCGGGCAATGACCGTCGACGCGACAACGATCCCCGGCCCGGCGCCGGTCATCCGCGCCCGCCCGGCCGGTTTCGTCTCGGACACCGCGGCGATCGCCGGACGAGCGCTGCGCGCGATCCCCCGCGACGTCGAGGCGGTGATCCCGCCGATCTTCATCGCCCTGTTCTTCTACCTCGTCAACATCGGCACGCTGTCCGACCTGACCGAATCGCAGATCGAAGGCTTCGACTTCAAGGCCTTCCAGCTGCCGACGGCGATCCTGCTCGGCGTCACCGGCGTGTCCCGGGCGCCGGCCTTCGTCCTCGACGTCCAGAACGGCTACTTCGACCGCCTGCTGCTCACCCCGATCCGGCGGCTGGCGATCCTGCTCGGTCACATGGCGGCCGACGTCGCCGTGGCGTGCGGCCTGATCATCCCGATCACCATCGTCGGCTTCATCGTCGGCGTCCGCTTCGAGACCGGTCCGCTCGGCGTGCTCGTGTTCATCCTCATCGGCGCCCTGTGGAGCCTGGCGTTCTCCGGGTTCGGGTACGCCATCGCCCTCAAGACCGGCAACCCGGCGGCGGTGAACTCGAGCTTCCTGCTGTTCTTCCCGTTCCTGTTCCTGACCACTTCGTACGTGCCCCGCGAGGCGCTGTCCGGGCTGGCTCGACACGGTGGCGACCTGGAACCCGGTCACGTATCTCCTGGCCGGGATGCGGTCCCTCATCAGCGAGGGCTGGGAGTGGGAGGAGCTGGGCGCCGCCCTGCTCGCCATCGCCATCGTCGGCGCGGTGAGCATGACGCTGTGCTTCGGCGCGCTGCGCGGCCGCATCCGCCGCGGCTGACCCAGCCAGCCCGGTCGGGCGTCGGGAGGAAGCGGCGGGGGTGGCGCCCGTCGACGTAGCCGACGAACGGCGGATAGATGTTGTAGCCGAGCAGCTCCTGCAGCCGCTCGGGCAGGGTCGCCACGACCTCGGGCGGCACCCCGATGACGTGGTTCTCCTGCGGCCGCAGCCAGCCGGCGACGTACTCCAGGATCACGCCGAGCCGCGGCGTGTCGGTGCGGTTGGCTCCGCCTCCGTGGAGGATGCTGCCGGTGTAGAAGATCACGCTGCCGGCCGGCATCGTGGCCTCGACGATCCGGTCGTCGGGTCCCGGCTGGCGCTCGCGGTCCCAGCGATGGCTGCCGGTGACGAGCCGGGTCGCCCCGTTCTCGGCCGTGAAGTCGTCGAGCGCCCACATCGTGTTGAGGACCACGTCGGCGTGAGGGCACGGGAGCGGGTAGATCGAGTCATCGCGGTGCAGGACCTGGGCCGGTTCGCCGGGGCCGATCTGGATCCCGGTCGGCGCGCTCGAGCTGGCACGGCCCGAGCACCGCGTCGAGCACGCCCAGCAGCACCGGATGGATCGCCCACTCGTCGAACACCCTGGTCTTGCCGAACAGCCGGTAGATCCGCCGGGTCGCGAAGCCCTCGAAGTCGTTGCGGCCGGTCGGCGTGGCCGCGAGGACGACGCCCAGCTCCGCCTTCATCGCCGCGACCTGAGCGGCATCGAGCACTCCTGCGACGATCACGTACCCGTCACGTCGCGAGTGCGGCGACGATCGGCTGCGACCTGGAACGCGGTCATCACCGCCCATTCTGTCGTTTGGGACGAGCCCGAGTCGGCACGATTCCAAACGACAGAACGGGTTGGGGTGGTCAGCGAGGAGCGACGACGTCCCAGGCGAGGAGCACGTCGTCGCCGACGGGGACGATGGTCCGGTTGGCGAGGTGGATCCCGTCGCTGACCCGCGTGACGTCGAGGCCCTCGACGGCCTCGGTCCCGGCTGCCGAGCACGATCGGGGCGACGGCCACGATCATGCGGTCGACGAGACCGCCGGCCAGGAGGCCGGTGATCACGCGAGCCCCGCCCTCGACGAGCACCGACTCGATCCCCTGCTCGCGCAGCCGCCTCAGTGCCGCGCCGAGATCCACCTGGCCGCCGACGGTCGGAGACCACCTCGACGCCGACCCCCCGTTCGATCGAGCGCGCTCCGGCGGGCCGGGTCGGACCGCTCGGTCGTGACGACGAGCGTCGCCGCCTCCGGGCCGAGAAGCTTGGCGCTCGACGGCACGCGCAACGTGGAGTCGAGCACCACCCGGGTCGGGGATGCTCCGGACACCAGGCGGACGGTGAGCTCCGGGTCGTCACGGACGGCGGTGCCGGCGCCGACGAGCACGGCGTCGCACGCGGCGCGGAGCGCGTGGGACACCCGCCGCTCCGGCTCGCCGCTGATCCACTTGGAGTCACCCGTCGCGGTGGCGATCCGGCCGTCGAGGCTCTGCGCGTACTTGAGCGCGACGTACGGGCGATCGGCACGCGGGCGCACCGTCCCGAGGAGGTCCATCGCGTCGGCGGGAAGCCCCGATGGCGACGTCACCGCGTCGGCGGCGAGCGTGGGCCGGACGTGGCCGATGCGCTCGGCCTTGGTCCGGAGGTAGCCGAGGTTGCGGTGGTGCGGGGCGGTCGGCAGGGAGACGACCTCGGCCACGGTGGCGCCGGCGGCGCGCAGCCCGGCGACCTTGCGCGGGTTGTTCGTGAGCAGCCGGATCGTCCGCACGCCGAGCCGGGCGAGCACGGCGGCGGCGTCGGTGTAGTCCCGCGAGTCGACCGGGAGACCGAGCAGGACGTTGGCGTCGACGGTGTCGGCGCCCTCGTCCTGGGCGACGTAGGCGCGCAGCTTGTTGATCAGGCCGATGCCGCGGCCTTCGTGCCCCGTCGCGTAGATCAGCACGCCGCACGGCGCGGCGGCGATCATGCGCATCGCCAGCCGCAGCTGGATCCCGCAGTCGCAGCGCAGCGAACCGAGGACGTCGCCGGTCAGGCACTCGGAGTGCAGCCGGACCAGTACGTCGCGGCCGTCACCGATGATCCCCGTGCACCATCGCCACGTAGATGTGCCCGCAGCTGTCCTCGAACGCATGGACGTCGAAGACGCCGAACGAGGTGGGGAGCGGCGCGCGAACGGCCTCGCTCGTGATCATGTCGGCGCCTGTTTACCCCAGGCCGGGCGCAGGGTAAACAGGGCGGCGCATGGGGTGCGGTCGGTCGTTGTGGTTCGTCGCTCCGCGACGGGTCGAGATCAGATCGACGGCCCTCTCGCCGCTGGAGGACGGGCAGGTGCGGTTGCGGACGTACTACTCCGGCATCAGCACAGGGACCGAGCTGCTCGCGTTCAGGGGTGAGCTCGATCCCGAGCTGCCGGTCGACGAGACGATCGGCGCCCTCGGCGGCACGTTCCGGTACCCGTTCCGGTACGGCTACAGCTGCGTCGCGCGTGGTCGAGGAGAGCCGCGCCAACCTACGCCGGGGCGACGTCGTCTTCGCCTTCCACCCGCACGAGGACCTCTTCGTCGCCGCCGGCGACGACGTGATCCCGCTCGGCGCGGTGAACGCGCGCGAGGCGACGCTGTTCCCGTACGTCGAGACCGCCCTGCAGATCACCCTCGACGCCGGCGCCGTGCTCGACGACACCGTCGTGGTGTTCGGGCTCGGGGTCGTCGGCGCGCTGACGAGCCTGCTGCTGCAGCGGGCCGGGGCGCGGGTCGTCGCCGTCGAGCCCCGCGCCGACCGTCGCGACATGGCGGCCACGATCGGTGTCCGCGCCGTGGCCCCGGACGAGTTGCCCGCGGCGCTCGGCCGACGAGCCGCCCATCCGTCCCCCTCGTGATCGAGTCGTCCGGCAACCCGGACGCCCTGGGCCGGGCGCTCCCGCTGCTCGCCCACGAGGGCACCGCGCTGGTCGCCTCGTGGTACGGCACCAAGCCGGTCACGCTCTCCGCTCGGCCAGGAGTTCCACCGCCGTCGCCTCACGCTGCGCAGCACCCAGGTCTCGACGATCCCCGCCCGCCTCGCCGGCCGGTGGGATGTCGAGCGCCGCCGGCGGGCCGCGGTGGCGCTGCTCGACGAGCTGCCGCTCGGCGCGCCTGGCGTCCCACGAGTTCGCGTTCGAGGACGCCGCCGAGGCGTACCAAGCCCTCGACGAGGGGCGGACGGGATTGATCCACGCCGCGTTGAGGTATGCATAGACCCATGTTCCAGGTCGGCACAGCGATCCAGTTCCCCGCGCAGCACGTCATGCCGGGCGTCGAGGGCCCAGAGGGCGTGCTCCACTCGCACGACTACCGCCTGGACGTCGTCGTCGAGCGGGAGAAGCTCGACGACCGGGGCATGGTGTGCGACCTCGACCTCCTCGACGCCGCCCTGCGGCGCATCGACGACACGGTGCGCGACCAGAACCTCGAGATCATCCGCCCCGACGACGCCGAGGCGGTCACCGTCGAGGTGTTCGCCCGCTGGGCCCACGACTTCCTCGCCCGCGAGCTGCACGGCACCGGCGCCGAGGCGCTGACGGTGCGGGTGTGGGAGTCGGCGTCGGCGTTCGGTGGCTTCGCCGACCGGCTCGACTGAACCGGCGCCGGCCGCGCCGCGGCGAGCGCCGCTCGTCGTCTCCCTCGTCACGCGCGGCTCGCCGGCGCAGCTGACCGGCGGGCACCTGTACCACCGGCGGATGGCGGAGGCCGCGCCGGCCCGCGACGCGACGGTCGAGTTCGTCGCCCTGTCGCGGTGGCAGAACCCGTTTCCGCCGGGCTCGCGGGGTCGTCGTCGTCGACAGCATCACCGCGTGGTCGGTCGCCCCGTGGACTGCTCACCCGGCCGAACGGTCCGGTCGCCGCGATCCTCCACCAACCGCCGGGCGGCATCGGCCAACCGGCGGTGCGAACCGCGCTGCAGCGCCCGCTCGATCGAGCCTTCTACCGTCGCTGTGACCTGCTCATGGCCGCGAGCCGCAGCCTCGGGACCGAGCTCGTCGACGTCCACGGATCCCGGCGGAGCGAGTCCGCGTCGTCGAGCCGGGCTGCGACGTGGCGGTCGGCGCCGCGACCCCGATGGACCTCGGCGGGGCCGGCGGGTCGCCCTGCTCTGCGTGGCGAACTGGTCACCGAACAAGGGGCTGCTCGAGCTGCTCGAGGCGCTGGCCGGGCTTCCCGACGGGCACGTCACCCTGCACCTCGCCGGGCGGGAGGACGTCGATGCCGCGTACGCGACGAAAGTGCGCGCCCGGATGGCGCCAGTCCGACCTGGGCGACCGAGTGCGTCGCGCACGGCCCGCTCGACCGCCGCGCGATCGCCGACCTGTACGCCAACGCCGACGGATTCGTCCTGCCGAGCTACGTGGAGACCTACGGAACCGTGTACGGCGAGGCACTCGCCGCCGGGCTGCCCGCCGTCGGCTGGCGGGCCGGCAACCTGCCGAACCTCGTCACCGACGGCCGGGAAGGCTGTCTGGTCACCCCGGGCGACGTCGACGGCGCTCCGGGCGGTGCTCGACACGGCTCGCCGTCGACGACGCATGGCGGGCGCAGCTCGCCGGCGGCGGCCCGGCGGCGCGGGGCGTCGCTGCCGACGTGGGACGGGGCGGCCGACGCCTTCTTCGGGGCGCTCAGGTCGTTGGTGGCAGGCCGCGGTTGAACCAGCGCACCGCCGGCCCTGTCGGGCCGACGTCGATGCGCGACACGCTGGCGTCCTCGACGTACATCCGCCAGGCGATGTCGACCGGGACGTCGAGGGCCCAGGCCAGCGCGGCCTTGATCGGGCTGACGTGGGTGACGACGAGCACGACACCCGAGGTGGCGGTCGGGGTGAGCTCGTCGCACGCCGCCACGCACGCGATCGCGGAGCGTCGACAGCGACTCCCCTCCAGGCGGGGCGAACGAGGGATCCCGCCGCCACCGGGCCCACGTCGCGTCGGGCACATCGGCGAGCCGGCGGCCGTCGAGCTCGCCGTAGTCGAGCTCGGTCCACCGCTCGTCGGTCTGCACGGCCGACCCCGAACGCCTCGGCCGTGGCGAGTCGCCCGCTGCAACGGACTGGAGACGACGAGGTCAGGTCGGGGAAGGCCGGCGGCCAGCGCCTGGGCCTGCTCCCGCCCCGCGCCGTCAGCGGCGGGTCCATCCGGCCGAGCAGGCGTCCCTCCACGTTGGGCGCGGTCTCGCCGTGACGCACGAGCAGCAGCACCGCCGGAGACTACGGCTTCTCCGGATTTGTGTCACCGTTCTCGCCACATGCGGCGGCGTCGGTGACACAAACCGCCTATAGACCGGCCCGAGCACCACCATCTGAAACAGGAGGCGAAGGCATGCCTGACGGACCGATTCGAACGAGGCCTCCAGATCCGGCGGGAGGTACTCGGGGACGAGTACGTCGACGCCGCCCTCGAGCGGGCGGCGACATCGCCGTTCGGGATGGACTGGCAACGGTTCGTCACCGAGCACTGCTGGGACGCAACGTGGGGCGACGACTCGCTTCCCCGGGCGACGCGCAGCCTGATCACGGTGGCGCTGCTCGCCGCGCTCGGGCGGTCCAACGAGCTGGGCGCCCACATCCGCGGCGCCCGCCGCAACGGCTGCACGAAGGAAGAGATCGGCGCGGCCCTGATCCAGGCTGCGACCTACGCCGGCGCTCCCGCCGGCGTCGAGGGCTTCCGTGTCGCCAACGAGGTCTGGGAGTGATCCTCTTCACTGGGCTCGGGCGGATGGGGTTCCACCTCGTCCGTCACGTCGCCGCGGCGGCGCAGGACCGCGGCGATCGCCTGCTGCGCCTTCGACGTCGACCAGGCGGCGCGCCAGCATGTCGCGGACGCACTCGCCGTGACGGTGGTCGACGAGCTGCCGTCGGGCCTCGGTGCCGGCGACGTCGTCTGTCTGAGCGTGCCCGACGGCGCGGCCGTGCGCGCCGTCGTGGCCGCGCTCGGGCGCCTCGAGCGGCGCGCGTGGCCTGACGATCCTCGACTACTCCAGCGTCAAGCCGGCCGACGCCCGGGCAATCGCCGCCGAGCTCGCGCCGTTCGGCGTCGCCTACATCGACGCCCCGGTCACGGGCGGGGTCGTCGGCGCTGAACAGGGCACGCTCACCACGATCGTCGGCGCAGGCGAGGAGGTCATGCGGGACCTGCGTTGGATCCCGGAGTCGTTCTCCACACGCGTCGTGCTCGGCCGGAGCTGTCGGCGCGGGAGCCCTGCTGAAGACGCTCAACAACATGATCTTCAACATCGGCTCGCTCGCCACGATGGAGGGAATCGTCGTGGCCCGCCGAGCGGGGATCCCGGACGAGGTCCTGCTCGACGTGCTCAACCACGGCACCGCGGCGACCTACTTCTCCCAGGTGCGCTACCCGAAGTACGTCAGGACCCGCCGGTTCGACGCCGGAATGCGCATCGGGCTCGTCGACAAGGACCTCGACATCGCCCTCGCCGCCGCCGCCGATGCCGGGTGCGACCTCCGCCTCTGCGGTGCCGGCCGGCGAATGTGGGCCGAGGCGCTCGAGGCCCTCGGAGCCGACGCCGACTCGACGAGGATGATGGACGTCGTGGCGAGAGCGGCGACCGGCGCCGGCATCCTCGAACTCCTCGAGGAGGAACCGTCGCCATGACGCCGATCGGATTCATCGGCCTCGGCATCATGGGGACGCCGATGGCCGGTCATCTGGCGGCGGCCGGATACCCGCTGACGATCCACGACATCGACACGAGCACGACGGCGCGCTTCGCCGCCGACCACCCGGCCGCGACGGTCGGAGTCGACGCCGCCGACGTCGGTCGTCAGGCGGACGTCGTCGTCACCATGCTCCCCGACGGCGAGCAGGTGCAGCGGGTCGCACTCGGCCCGGACGGGCTCGCCGGTTCGATGGCCGCGGGGTCGCTGCTCGTCGACTGCTCGTCGGCGCAGCCGTGGCTCACGCGGCAGACGGCCGCCGTGCTCGGCGGCGCGGGACATCGCCACGATCGACGCCCCGGTCTCGGGCGCCCAGTGGGGCGCGCGAGCAGGCCGAGCTCGTGTTCATGGTCGGCGGAGCGAGCGCCGACGTGGCTCGGGCCCGTCCGGTGCTCGACGTCCTCGGCCGAGCCGTGTTCCACGTGGGCCCGCTCGGCAGCGGGCACATCATGAAGTGCATCAACAACACGATCACCGCGATGACCCTGCTCGCCACCGCGGAGGGACTGGTGCTCGGCACCCGGGCCGGCCTCGACCCGGCAGCGATCAACGCCGTGCTCAACGAGTCGACGGGCGGCTCGTGGATCACGCGCAACCACATCGAGCCGCGCGTCCTGTCGCGGACGTTCGACGACCCGTTCAAGCTCGAGCTGATGCTCAAGGACGTCCGCATCGCGATCGAGCTCGCTCGGGACCTCGAGCTCAACCTCCCGTACGCCGGCCTGGCCGAGACGATGTACGAGAGGCGAACCTCCACGCCGGGCCGGGGCAGAGTATGAGTGAGCTCGTGCGCTGGGTCGAGCACGTGAGCGGCGTGGAGATCACGCCTGGCGGCGACGTGTCGACCGATCATCAGTGACCCGGCGGCTCTGACAAGAGGACCCGACCCACCGGGTTTGGGTCACCGTTCTCGCCGCATGCGGCGGCGTCGGTGACATAAACGCAGGATGCTCGACGGAGATCAACCCCAGAACCAGCGCGAGTAGGGCAACCGGGCGACGAGCTGCGCCCGGCTGCGGGCGGTCGCGGGGAACCAGGCGAGCTCCCGCCCGGCACCGAGTGGTGCGTTCGCCGAGCGGCACCGGACGCCGCGCAGCCCGCGCTCCTTCGCGGCGGCCCCGATCCGCTGGCAGCGGTCGTGGGCGATGAGTCGGCCGGCGTCGTCGTGGGGGTACGTACTGGCAACCCGACCGCGCGGAGTCCGGAGGGCGAGTGGACCTCGGCGACCCGCTGGCCGCGGCGGCAGGAACGCGCCGACGAGCACCGGCCCGGTGTCGTCGCGGAGGTCCTCCGGCTCGTACGGCCACCCGGCGATGAATCGTCGCAGGTTGACGCGAGCGGTCGCTTGGTCCTCATTGAAGTACAGCGTGGGGAAGCTGCCGGGCGGGTTCCACCGGCCGCCGCGGTCGCGCGCGAGGTCGGGTCGAGTGGGTCCCGCCAGGTCGGCGCGGGCGATCCGCCACCATCGGTGCCCCTCGGGCAACGATTCCGTGCGCACGGCGGATCAGGGCTGGGTGTGCTCGAAGGCGAACATGGCCTGGGTGGCCTCCAGCACCGCCCTGGACCCGGTGGTGGCGAGCACGTCGAGCAGCGAGCGGCCGCCGAGGTTCTCGGCGGGGCGGCGCACCACCGCCGGGATGCGGTCCCGATTGAGGTGGCGGACCAGGATGTCGGTGGCCGCCGCCAGGTCGCCGATCGCCACGGCCCGCTCGCTCGGCGGGCCCGCGGCGAGCCACTTGCTCACCGCCTGACGGGTGACCCCGAACGCGCCGCCAGCGTCGGTCTGGCTCAAGCCCCAGACCGCGAGCACCCGGCCGAGGGAGTCGCCGTTACGGCTCGACTCGAGCGCCTCGGTGAAGGCGTCCAGCCAGCCGCGGTCGTCGCCGTGGACCGTGACGATCTCGGCGGCCAGCGCACGCGGATCGGCGATCGAAGGGGACACGTTCAGTCCGCAACCATACGTCAACCGCAACCATTTCGCAACCGGACGACGAGTACGTACCATCACGGCGTGGCGTCGACGCTGCCCCCACCCCCGCCACCTCCCGCGATGCCGCCGACATCGCCACCGCCAGCAGGCCCGCCCATTCCGTCCCGCGACGGCCGAACTGACATCCGTTGGGTCGTCGCCCTCGCCGGAGCCGCCGTCGTGGTCGTCGGGGTGCTCGCCGTCGGCATGGCCGTCGCGGACGACTCCGACGGTGGGACCGGTGGGGAAGCATGGGACTCGATCGCCGCCGTCGACCGGGAGACCGGCCAAGTGACGTTCCTCGATCGCGACGGCGTCGAGATCGGCGACCCACTCGACCCCGGCATCGAGGAACTGGACTACGTCCTCGGCGAGGGTCCCCACCTGGCGCTGGTGGCCAACGATGCCGCCGCCGTGATCGACGTGGCGGCCGGCACGGTGGAGGCGCCCGTGCTGCCAGAAGGTGGCCGGGCAGTGCGCGTGCTGACGAGCGAACCGCTCGTCCTCGCCGCTGGACGGGACGGAGGCGGCGCCGTCACCATCATCTCGACCACGACGAGTCTCGACGTCGCGGAGTCGGCGCGGCTCGTCGACCCGATGATCTTTCCGAACGAGGTCAAGTCGAATCGCACTGGCACCGTGTTCGCCGTCGGCGACGTGCGCATCTTCGAGACGGTCGTTGTCGGGCGCCGGTCGGGACGATGCACTGGCGCTTCCTGGGCTGCCGATCGGACTCACGGATGAGCTCACGGCGACGATCGAATCGGAGGGCACGCAGTCGGAAGTGCACTTCTCGTCCATGGAGGGCGATCTCATCAACACGGTGGACGTACCGCGCGCTCGTGCCGGGTACGTCGACGCCGATGGCGACGTGGTACTCGTCACGGAGGAAGGTGAGGTGCTGCAGGTGACGCCCACCGACGACGAGGCCCAGGGGGTCACCACACTCGAGGCGCCGGGAGCCGTGCTCGGCGGTTTTCCGGCGCTCGGCGGGGAGCGGCTCGTCGTCGCCACCGATCGTGGCGTCGTCGTGCTCGACCACGAGGGCGAGGTCGTGACGACGCTCGACCTCGCCGAGCCATGGCGCCGGCAGCCGCTGGTCACCAACCCCGCGCAGCGATGTGTGGTGGTCGTCGGGGAGAGCGGCACCGCGACGATGCTCGACCTCGAGTCGGGCGAGACCCTCGGGACGATCGACGAGGTTGACCTCGTCGGCACCCCGTCGACCGACGGCTGCACCGCGCCGGTGTTCAGGCGCGACGACGTCACGCTCATGCGCGGGGGTGAGGAAGTGGCGCTCGGCCCGGAGGAGACCGTGGTGGCCATCGCACCGACCGGCGACCACGTCGTCGTGCGCGACGGTGGCCGTGAGGCATGGCTGCGTGACCTCGACGACGACCAGGCCGAGGACGTTGCCCTCGGCTCGGGCGCCCTGCTGTACGCCTTCGTGGATCACTGAAGAAGGATCTCCGACACGACCGAGGCGAGGAGCGCGCCGGCCCGGTCCTGACCAGCCCGTCCTTGCTCGAGCACGTCCTCGTGGGACAGCGGGCCGGCGATCCCGGCGGCCATGTTGGTGACGAGCGACAGGCCGAGCACCTCGAGGCCGGCCGCCCGTGCGGCGATCGCCTCGAGCACGGTCGACATGCCGACCAGGTCCCCACCGAGGGTTCGAAAGGCCCGGATCTCGGCCGGGGTCTCGTAGTTCGGTCCCCAGTACCCCACGTACACCCCTTCGGCGAGCGACGGGTCGATGCCTCGGCACAGCGCGCGCAGGCGACCCGAGTAGAGATCGGTGAGATCGACGAAGCTCGCTCCCTCGAGCGGCGATAGGCCGGTCATGTTGATGTGGTCGGAGATGATCACGATGTCACCCGGCTGGTACGTCTCGTGCATCGCTCCGCACGCGTTGGTGAGGATCACGGTCCGACAACCGCACGCCGCGGCCACCCTTACGGGATGGGCGACGGTCGCCGGGTCCCGGGATTCGTACAGATGGGTCCGACCCAGGAAGGCAAGCACTCGATGGCCGTTGACCTCCAGCGAGCGGATTCGACCGGCGTGCCCGGTCACGCCCGACGCGGCAAATCCCGGCAGGTCGGCAAAATCCACCTCGGCGAGCAGCGAGCCCATCGTCTCGACGCTTCCCGCCCACCCGGAGCCGAGCACCACGGCCACGTCGTGGGTCGCCTCGCCGGTGTGGGCGGCGAGTTCAGTAGCCGCCGCGGCGGCCAGCCCGGCGCCGTTCATCGCTTCACTCCGCCCTCCATGACCGAACCTGGTCCAGCGCGATCCGGTAGACGGCGCCTTCAGGCGGATGCTCGCGATACTGCGCGTACTTGACGCTCAATGCTTCGAGCACTCTCAGCGCTTCGTCATCGCGCTCCCGATGGACGACCGCCCGGCCCCGGACGCGCACCCACCACAGCCGCGACCAGTCCTCCTCGTAGTGGTCGACGAGCACCGTCGCCGCTCCCACCGCCTCGATGTCGGCGAGGCGGCGCAGACGATCGCTGCGCTTGGGCTTGTGATCGACGGCACTGCCCACCCAGCCGTCGACGACCACGAAGCAGATCGGGACCAGCCCCACCGCTCCGCCGGCACCCACGGTCGCCAAGCGGGCGACCCGCGCCTGCTGCATCGCGTCGAGGACCCATGGCTCCACATGCGCCATCATCGCCGCTCGGGCGGACTCGTTCGGTGGGTCAGGGCGCGCCGGCGGCGGAATCGAAGGGCCCAATCGGGGGTTGAGGAGGGGCATGAGCGAATCGCATCGTGGTCGTGTACGTGTCGAGCAGGGGCTCAAGCGGGTGCGGGTCTACCTCGGTGGACAGGCCGTGGCCGACACCACTCGGCCGCTGCTCGTCTGGGAGATTCCGTACTACCCCAGCTACTACCTGCCGATGACCGACGTGGCACCGGACGTGCTCGTCCCCACCGGCGACACGGACCACTCGCCGAGCCGTGGCGACGGCGTGCTGTACACGGTGAAGGCGGGCGCCGCCGAAGCGCCGAACGCCGCGACCCGCTACCCGGACTCACCGATCGAGGAACTGCGCGACGCCGTCCGCTTCGACTGGCCGGCGATGGACGCCTGGTTCGAGGAGGACGAGCAGGTGTACGTGCACCCGCGCGACCCGCACA
The DNA here is from genome assembly GCA_963839695.1 of uncultured Acidimicrobiia bacterium. Classification (GTDB taxonomy): domain Bacteria; phylum Actinomycetota; class Acidimicrobiia; order Acidimicrobiales; family Ilumatobacteraceae; genus JALZMG01. The sequence goes on from CAWIVW010000008.1 coordinate 94,427, forward strand.
CGCGGGTGGACATCCTCCCGTCGTCGAGAGCGATTCGGGTCGAGCTCGACGGAGTGGTGCTGGCCGATTCGACTCATGCCCACGTCCTGATCGAGACCGGACTGCCGCCCCGGTGGTACCTCCCGAAGCTCGACGTTCGCCTCGACCTGCTCGAGCCGACGACCACGACGTCGATGTGCCCGTACAAGGGCACCGCCGAGTACTGGTCGGCGCTCGTCGAGGGGCGCCGGGTCGACGACATCGCTTGGTCGTACCGCACGCCGCTCCCCGAGAGCGAGCGCATCGCCGGGCTGGTGTGCTTCTACGCCGAGCGGTCCGATCTGTTCATCGACGGCGAGCCGCAGGAGCGGCCGCGGACGCCGTTCAGCTAGCCCACCGCCGGCGCGCTCGATTACGGCGGAGTCGCTTCAATCCACGCGTCGATGCGGCGGGCGAGCTCGTCGAGCGGTGTCATCCCGCCGTGGAGGATCGTGTCGTGGAAGCTCCGGATCGAGTACCTGTTGCCGAGTCGGCTGGCGGCGTCGGCGCGCAGCCGGTCGATCTCGAGGCGACCGACCATGTAGCTGGCAGCTTGCCCGGGGCCCGCGATGTATCGATCTATCTCGGCCTCGATGCTGCTGGGGATCAGTGCGGTGTGGTCGTGAAAGAAATCGATTGCTCGTTGTCGAGTCCAGCCCTTGGCGTGGATGCCGGTGTCGACGACGAGACGGCTCGCCCGGATTGAGTCCAGCGTGAGCATGCCGACGCGCTGCAACGGTGTGCCGTAGAGCCCCATCTCGTCGGCGAGGCGCTCGGCGTACAGGCCCCACCCCTCGCCGTAGGCGGTGACCTCGAGCTCGCCGAGGACCGGGTGGAGATCGAGCTCGAGGGCGAGCGCCACTTGCAGGTGATGGCCCGGGATCGCCTCGTGGAACGTGGTCGGGGCCAGCGCGAAGCGGGTCCATCGGCGTGGCTCGGTCGCGTTGAAGTAGAAGGTGCCGTTGCGACTTCCGTCCGGGGACGGGCCGGTGTAGTAGGCCATTCCACCGGAGCCGACCGCGACTGTGTCGCATGCGGCGCGGGGAAGGCGACTGAACCACCGCGGCGCCTCCACCCGGGCCCGTTCGAGCAGGGAGTGGACCTCTTCGACGATCTCGCCCGTCGACGTGTACTGCAAGCTCTGGTCGGTGCGCAACCGGTCACGCATCAGCGCCGGGTCATCGACGCCGAGGACCGGGGCGCCCAGCTGTCGGTATCCGTCGTCGAGGCGGGCCAACTGGGTGAGGCCCAGCTCGTGGATGGCGTCGGCTCCGAGGGTCGTCGATGTTGCCGCCGTGAGCAGGTGCTCGTAGGCCTCCGCGCCGTCGGGGAGATAGCACAGCCCGGGCTTTTCGTCGGCGTTCGCGCTGGGGAGCATCTCGTCATGCAGGACGTCACGGAGGCGTGCAACTGCGGGCCGCACCGATCGCCCGACGACGGTGACCACCTCGTCGCGCCATGCCGCGGCCTCGGCGTCGGTGAGGTCGGCCGGCGGGTCTTGCCCGACGAGCGGATCATGAGACACCTCGGTGTTGAGCAGCCGGTCGTACTCGGTGATCGCGTTCACGACCCCACGGCGAGTTGCCGTCTGACCAACCGCCAGCCCATCGCGCAGCCCATCCGTCCAGCTGTCGATGAAGGAGGGGATGCCGTTGAGCTTCGCGATGTAACCCTCTCCGTGACGTCGCGTGACGAGGCTGTAGCCGGGAACCAACACCGAGAGGAAGGTGGCGAAGTTGAACGGTCCCTCGACCAAGTCGCGGTTCCGCATCCAAGGCAAGATCGATGCCGTTGCTGTCGCGCTGAACGACACCGCCGCCCGTAACGGGAGGTCCCGATCGCGAGCCTCGCTGATCGCAGATCGTTTGGCCCGCTCGGCGAACTCCGCGAGCCGCCGGACCCGGTCAGCCACCCCGGACCCGCTGAGGTCCTCCCATCGCTCGATCTCGTCCACATCGCCGCGATCGATGTTCCACAACTGCGCCGTGTCTCGGTAGTACGCCCAGTACTCATCCGCCAACCGATCAGCCTCGGACACGGTTCCACGGTATGTCCACCGAGCGGCGTCGTCACTACGTAGGAAATCGGGCGGCGCACCACACTCGCCCTGCGTCGTCGAGGACCGAGACAGCCGAGACGGCCCCCGGGTCGACGTCCAGGGGGACGACCCACGTGTAGTCACGGTCAGGCGCCAGCGGGTGGAGCTCACGGGTGCCGTCGTCGCGCTCGACCGCCAACCAGTACGTCGCGTCGAGGGGCTCGCCATAGCCGCGGACGAGATCGATCCAGCCGGGCACGCTCACGGTGACCGTCGCCGGGTCGTCGAGTTGGAGGGAGACCCGCCCGACGCTCGTCCCCGTACCCGTGCGCATGTCCGTGGCCAGTACCTCAGCGTCGTCCCCGAGTCCGCCTCGGGTCACGATCGTGGCGATCAGGACGAGAACGGCGACGGCCGCCGTGGCGCAGACCGCGACCCGCCGCGCCCAGAGGCGCCGGGTGGGCGCCGGCCGGGCCACGGGGACACTCCCCTTCGCCGGCTCGGGGGTGGTGCCGAGTCGTCGGATCTGTGTCACGACACGAGCCGCGAAATCCGGGGATGGTTCGGCAGCGGGGGCGAGGAGGAGGACCTCCTCGGCGAGGTCGGTGAGCGTGCCCACGTCGTGCCGGCACGATGCACACGTCTCGAGGTGGGCCAGCGCGGCCGCCCGCTCGATGCCGTCGAGCAGGTCGAGCGCGAGCTCCTCCGCGACGTCCCGTAGCTCCCCGCACGTCATCGTCGTCATCGGACCTGCGCCCCTAGCTGGTCCCGCAGCTTGCGCAGCCCGAGGCGGATCCGGGTCTTCACGGTCCCGAGCGGCACCCCGGTGGCTGCGCTCAGCTCGCTGGCCGTGAACCCGAACAAGGTCACCGCCAGCACGGCATCGCGCTGCTCGGTGGGGAGCGCCCGCATCGAGGCGACGATGCGGGCGACGGTGTCGCGCTCCCCTGCGCCGTCGGCGGAGTCAGCGACGTGCTCCAGTTCGAGGGCCACGGGGATCGACTCGACGGGGAGTTCGCGGCGGCGTGACGACACGCGAACGCGGTCGAGAGCGACGTTGCGCACGATCCCGAGGAGCCAGGCCGGCACGGCGCCTCGCCGCGGGTCGTAGCTGCCCGCATAGCGCCAGGCCCGCACGAAGGCATCCTGGGCCACCTCCTCGGCGTCGACGCGGTTCCCAGTGATCGCCAGCGCCAGTCCGAACGCCTTCGCTTGGAACCGGCCGACGAAGACGACGGCGGCATCGGGGTCGCCGGACGCGAAGCCGGCGAGGAGCGCTTCGTCCGACGCGTCCCACATACCTCCTATACGGATCGGGATGGGCGAACGGATCTCACCCGCCGTAATCGGGATACCCGCCTTCGCTCGGATCACTGGTCGACTCGCCTGGCGATGGCGCACCCGTCTGGCGCGGACCGCGTGCCACGTGAGGTGCTGGTCACCGAAGTCGTCGGCGAAGCCGTCCCCCGTGACGCTCCCAGGGGAGTCCTGGACGAAGGTGTACAGCGGTCGTCCCTCGGCGGTGACCTGCTGGGTGCCGTCGGGTCGCTCGATCACGCCGAGCGCAGCGACGCCCGGATCCGCGCTGGGCGCGTCGGCGCCTGGTGCCAGCGGCTCCCAGAAGGACGTGCAGGCAGTCACACAGCGCACCTCACCGTCGGCTTCCTCGTCGGCGGTGTACAGCGCCATCCCGGTCGAGTCCACCAGCACCTCGCCGAAGCCGTCGACGTCGGCCACCGCCACCGTCTGGGTGCTGCCGGCGGCGCTGGTGTCGGCGCTCGTGTCGTCGGTCGTGTCGTCGCCACCTGAACCACACGCGGCGAGCGCGGCGGTAGCGGCGATCGTGGCGGTCAGGATGAGTCGTCGCTTCATGGGGGTCATCTCCTTTGTCGATGTCACGAACGTGCCTGCTACCACCTGCTCTTGGGGATGCCGCCGGAGAAGCGGCCGACCAGGGAGGCGCCCAGCAGCAGGACCGCGGCAACCTCGGCGCCTCGGGTCAGCGCGATCGCGCTCGGGTCGTAGCCCGGTTCCTGGAAGCCGAAGAGCGGCGTGCGCTCGCTGACCAGGAGCAGCAGATACGACACGGCGGCGAGCCCGATCCCGCTCACCGTGACCAACGCCACGGTGGCGCCCGCAAACCGGCCCGCGACGTGCTCCATCGGAGCCAGGAGGGCAAGTCCGATCATCGTCGCCGCCACGAAGTTGACGACGAACAACGTCCCGATCGTGGGAATCGCCTCGTACGGCCCGAAGTACTGGTCCAGGTGCACCGCACCGATGAGCAGCACGGCGACCGCGCCCAGGCCGCGGGCGACGAGCCAGCTCCACCGCCGCCGCGGGCGATCCACCGCCGTGCCGATCGGGGCAACCGACGTGTTTGCCATACCCCAACTACCGCTCGCTGCGCCGAGACGGATTGCGGCGGTGCCTCGACTGCGATGATGGCGGCATGACGGCCGACGAGGTGATCGCCCGGCTGCAGCTCGAGCCTCATCCCGAGGGCGGCCACTACCGCGAGACGTGGCGCGACGAGCCCACCGGCGACGGACGCGGCGTCGGCACGGCGATCTACTTCCTGCTGCGGCGCCGGCGAGCGGTCGGCGTGGCACCGGGTCGACGCCGACGAGCTGTGGCACTTCCACGCCGGCGACCCGCTGACCCTGCGGATGAGCCCGGATGACACCACCGCGCCGTCGGCGGTCCGGCTCGGCATCGCCCTCGACGCGGGCGAGCAGCCGCAGGCCCGAGTGCCCGCCGGATGGTGGCAGTCGGCCGAGTCGACGGGGGCGTGGACGCTCGTCGGCTGCACGGTGGCGCCGGCGTTCCACTTCGACGGATTCGAAATCGCGCCCGAGGGTTTCGAGCCGGGTGCGGGACAATGAGGCGATGGCGGTCACCGCCCGAGCGCATCGAGCTGCCGGCCGTCGACGCCGTCGTCCGGCGGCACCGGTTGGACGATCTCGACGCCCTGCAGCAGGCGATCGAGGAGAGCCGCGATCACCTGCGGCCGTGGATGATCTGGGCCGACCAGACCCGGGACGAGACCGCCGAGTTCCTGCGCGGCGCCCGCGAGAAGTGGGACGCCGGCGAGGAGTTCGCCTATCTGATCGTCGACGGCGCCGATGACCGAGTGCTCGGAGGTGGCGGGCTGCACCGCCGGCCGGCCCCGACGCCCTCGAGATCGGGTACTGGTTGCGGGTCGACGCCGACCGGCCGTGGCGTCATCACCGCGGCCGCGGGCGCGTTGACCGACGCGGCCTTCGCCCTCGACGGCATCGAGCGGGTGGAGATCCACTGCGACGAGGCCAACGTCCGCAGTGCGGCGGTGCCGCGCCGGCTCGGATACACCCTCGCCGAGCTGCGAGACAGGCCGCCGGCCACGCCCGCCGAGCGGGGCCGCGAGATGGTGTGGGTCCGGCGCCGGGCGACGAACGGCTGAGCGGCGGCCGACCTAGGGTGGCTCGCGTGGGGGTCTTCGACCGGGCGTCCGGGCACGAGCAGGTCGTGTTCTGCCAGGACACGGCGAGCGGGCTGCGGGCGATCGTCGCGATCTACTCCACCGCGCTCGGCCCGGCGCTGGGCGGGACCCGCTTCTACCCGTACGAGTCCGAGGCGGACGCGCTCGACGACGTGCTCAACCTGAGCAAGGCGATGGCCTACAAGAACGCCCTCGCCGGACTCGACCACGGCGGCGGCAAGGCGGTCATCATCGGCGACCCGGCCACCGCCAAGAGCGAGGTGCTGCTACGGGCGTACGGCCGCTTCGTCGAAGGGCCTGGGTGGCCGTTACATCACGGCCTGCGACGTCGGAACCTACGTCGAGGACATGGACGTCGTGGCCCGGGAGTGCTCCCACGTCACGGGGCGCAGCTCGGCCAACGGCGGCGCCGGCGACTCCAGCGTGCTCACCGCGTTCGGCGTGTACCAGGGGATGCTCGCCGCGGCGCGCTACAAGTGGGACGCCGACGGCCTCGCCGGCCGACGCATCGGCATCGCCGGCGTCGGCAAGGTCGGGCGGCACCTCGTCGAGCACGCCGTCGACGAGAAGGCCGAAGTCGTGGTCACCGACATCAACCCGGACGCGATCGAGTGGGTGCGCGACCGCCATCCCGACATCGACGTGGTCGCCGACAACGACGCCCTGCTCCGCGCCGAGCTCGACGTCTACGCGCCGTGTGCGCTCGGTGGCGTCCTCGACGACGAGGCCGCCGAGGTGCTGCGGGCGGCGATCGTGTGCGGCGGGGCCAACAACCAGCTCGCCCACGACCTGGTCGACAACCGCCTGCACGAGCGCGGCATCGTCTACTGCCCCGACTACCTCGTCAACGCCGGCGGGCGTGATCCAGGTCTCCGACGAGCTGCACGGGTTCTCCTTCGAGCGGGCGAAGGCCAAGACGACCCGGATCCACGACGCCATGCTCGCCGTCCTGCGCACCGCCGACGCCGAGGGCGTGACCCCGGTGGAGGCCGCCGACCGGTTGGCCGAGCGGCGGATGGCGGCCGTCCCCGCCGTCCGGCGCATCTGGACGGCGCCCGGCTGAGGCGATCCGGGCGGGAATCGTCGCGACAGGTGAGAGGAATCCCGCCCAGATGGCCGGGTGAGACGAATCACGCCCAGATGGGGGCACGGGTCAGGCCGGGCGGGGGCGGCGGGACGCGGCGGCGTTGGATCACGTCGGCGATGTCGTCCGCGTAGCGGGCGATGATCGAGCCGGCGACGGCGAGGATCAGGACGTAGCACGCGGTCACCGGGCCGATGTCGGCGGTCAGGCCGGCGGCGACGCCGAGCTCGGCGATCACGATCGAGAACTCGCCGCGCGGCAGCAGCACGGTCCCGGCCCGGATGCGGCCGCGCGGCCCGATCCCGGCCCGGCGGGCCGCCCACCAGCCGGTGTAGTACTTCGTCGCTCCGGTGATCACCGCGAGGGCGATCGCCGCGCCGACCGCCGGGCCGAGGTCGCTGGGGTCGACCTGCAGCCCGAAGAACACGAAGAAGATCCCGGCGAACAGGTCACGCACCGGGGTGAGGACCTGGCGGCTCTGCTCGGCGACGCTGACCGGACAACGACACGCCGACGAGGAAGGCACCGACGGCCGACGAGATCTCGGCCTCCTCGGCGAGTCCGGCGACGAGCAGCGTGAGTCCGAGCACGGTGAGCAGCACGAGCTCGGCCGACTCCGAGTTGACGAGCCGGGACACGTGGCCGCCGAAGCGCGCCGACGCGAACAACACGACGGCGACGACGGCCAGCGCGATCGCGATCGACAGGAGGGTCTCGCCGGGACCGTCGCCGATGAGCAGGCCGGCGACGATCGGCAGGTACACCGCCATCGCCAGGTCCTCGATGACGAGCAGCGAGAGCACCACCGGCGTCTCCCGGTTGCCGAGTCGCTCGAACTCGTCGAGCAGACGGGCGATGATCCCCGACGACGACACGTAGGTGACCCCGCCGAGGAGCGCGGCGGCCAGCGGTTCCCAGCCGAGCAGGAGCCCGATGGCGAACCCGGGGGCGAAGTTGGCGGCGGCGTCGACGCATCCCGGCCCTGCGCTGGTTGCGCAGCCCGACGAAGAGCTCGTCGGTGGTGTACTCCAGCCCGAGCATGAAGAGCAGGAGCACGACGCCGATGTCGGCGCCGGTCTCGATGAAGTCCAGCGACGCGTCGAGGGAGTAGAAGCCACCGTCGCCGACGACGAGCCCGGCGAGCAGGTACAGCGGGATCGCCGGCAGCCCGATGCGCGGCGGCGAGACGGCCGAGCACACCGAGGGCGAGCAGGACGGCACCGAGCTCGAGCAGCACCGTGGCGTCGGCGCCGACGGCGAGAATCATCGGTGAGCTACAGCACGACGGCGAGCGAGTGAGCGCCAGCGAGCAAGCGGCCACCGACTGCGCAGGCGGTATGTGGCGTGGCCGGGGAACGCAGTGAACGTCATCAGCCTTCGAGCAGCAAGCGCTCCGCCGCCTCGACGGCCTGGTCCGAGCCCATCAGCAGCACCACGTCCCCGGGGGCGAGCTGGAAGTCGGGACCCGGGCCGGGGATCGACTGGTCGCCACGGATGACGGCGACGACCGAAGCGCCCGTGCGGGTCCGGATCTGGCCGTCGGCGATCGTCCGGCCGGCGAGCCCCTGGCCCTCGTCGATCGTGACCCACTGGATCGAGAGCCCCTCGACGTCGAGGCGCAGGTCCTCGAGTCGCTCGGTGATCTCGGACCCGCCGAGCAGCTCGACCAGCGTCGCCGCCTCGACCGGGGTCAGCTCGACGGTTTCCCGGCACGAGTCCGGATCCCACCGGTCGTAGAGCAGCAGCTCGCGACGGCCGTCGCGGCGGGTCACCACGCCCACTCGTTCGCCCGACTTGGTCGTGAACTCGTGGCGCACCCCGATGCCGGGCAGCTTCGTCTCGAAGACCTCCATCGGTCAGTCTCGCAGCCGCCCGCGACACTGGTCCTCATCCCACGTACACCGACGCCGATGTCGAGCGGGCGCTGAAGGAGGTCCGTCGCATCTGCCTCGCCCTGCCCGAGGCGACCGAGCGGCTGAGCCACGGCTCGCCGACTTCTTGTGCGCGACGTCGTGATGTTCCTCGACGACGACACGGCGACGGCCGGCTGGCGATCTGGCCGCCGCCGGGCTCCAGCGTCGCGTCGAGACGGAGCCGAGCGGTTCTTCCGCCCACCGTACGTCGGCGGCCGGGGCTGGCTCGGAGTGCGCCTCGACATCGACCGGACTGGCAGCTCGCCGGATCGCACGACGCCTTCGAAGTCGCCCGAAGTCCTGTTGCCCAGCTCGACCGGCAGCCGGGTCAGCCCATGACGGTGCCGGACGTGACCGCCTTGTCGCGGCGGCGAGGCGCCGAGGTTGATCGGGAGGCCGGTCGTCGGGCCGGTGAACTGCACCGGTTCGGCGTCGTGGTCGACGCCGGCGTCGGCGGCGTCGACCAGGGCGCGGATGAACTGGCCGGCGAGCGGGGCGTTCTTGAACTGGTTGCCGCTCGTCCCGCACGCCATGTAGAAGCCGGGGAGACTCGACTTGTCGTAGATCGGCACCCAGTCGTCGGACACGTCGTACAGCGCGGCGAGCCCGACGGGATGGTTGGGCACGCCGAACTCAGGCAGCCGGCGGGCGAGCCGGAGCATGTACGTCTCCCACAGCTCCACGGTCGGCTGCTCTTCGAAGTCGTCGGGGTCGTCGATCCACTCGAGCGGATCGCACTCCGGCTCGGTGCCGCCGACGAGCAGGGTGCCGCCGGGCTGGGGCCGGAAGTACTGGCCGACGTCGAGGTCGGCGACGACCACGCCGCCGTCGTCGAGCGCGAAGCCGGGCGGGGCCGGGACGGCGAACACCTCCTGGCGCAGGGCGCGGTGGGCGATGCGCATGTCACCGGTGACGCCGGCGAGCTCGTTGATCAGTGACGAGTGCGGCCCGCCGACGTTGACGACGATCGGCGCCCCGATCGACTCGCCCGACGCCAGCGTCACGCCGCCGACGCGATCGCCGGTCTCGGGTGATCCCGACCACCGCCTCCCGGAAGCGGAACTCGGCGCCGTGGCTGCCGGGCCGCGTGGGCGAGGTTGTGGGCGGCGAGCATCGGGTCGTCGATGAACCCGCTCACGTCCTCGTAGAAGGCGGTGAGCTCGCTCGCCGCGTCGTCGCCGAAGGCGGGGTCGTCGATCCGCTTCGGGCGGGTAGTAGGCGCCGACGTCGAGCCCGGGCCAGCGACGCTGGAGCTCGTCGGCGTCGAAGCGCTCGTAGGGGATCCCGAGCTCGTCCCAGAGGGCGAGCACGGTGGCGCTGTCGTAGCCGGGCGTGTTGAAGCCGAGGTAGCCGGTGCGGATGAACCGGGCCATCCCGTCCGGGTCCTCGACGCCGAGGTGCTCCGGCCAGTTCCGCCAGATCGCCGCCGACTCCCACGCCGTCAGCACGGCGTCGCGCGTCGAGTAGCTGAAGCGGATGATCGACGAGGATGCGCTCGTCGAGCCGGCGCCCGGAGCCGGGCCCTTGTCAACGGCCACCACCGAGCGGCCCGCACGGGCCAGCTCGAGGGCGACCGCCGATCCGATGACCCCGGCTCCGATGACGACGGCATCGGCTGATTCCACGCGGCCATTCAAGCCGACCGCGTGGACGACGGACTACGGCGAGCTGACGACGACCGTCGCGCTCGTCGCGGTCTTGGTGCGTCGGCAGCCTGGGCGTGAGGGTCACGACGGCGGCGATCTCGTCGGTGGCGTTCGAGGTCCTCGTCGAGGTCGGCCCACGGGATCGTGGCCGACTTCGTGCGGTCGGTGAACGAGTGCCGGTTGGAGCTGATCCCGCTGGCCAGGATCGGGCCGGTGTACAACGTCGTCTTGACGGCGCCGTCGAGGCCCACGAGCGACCACGCCTCCGTCCAGGCGAGGTTGGTGAGCTGGTCGAACGCGCTCCAGTTGATGCGGTAGGCGAGGTCGACGTCGGCGTTGGCGGTGTCCTTGGTCAGCGTCAAGGTGAGGTTGGAGATCATCGGCGGTGTCAAGACGACGGCGGTGGCTGGCATGGTTTGTGTCCTTCTGTGTTGTAGGTGCACGGAGTTGTCACCGTAAGGAAGCGTCGGTTTCGCCGCTAGCGAGGTATCCCGACACGGACCCCTACGGTCCCGATCAGCTCACGAACCGAGCGACGTGGTCGGTTCGTGGACGGCGGGGGTGAGCGTTCGGTGGGTGGCGAGGTGGTGGGGGTGGTGGTCGGCTTCTCTTTGGTGACGAACGCTCGGCGGGCGTCGGCGAAGTGGTGGCGGTCGTCGAAGATGTCGCGGCTCATCTCGGCGAGCTCCTCGACCCGGTAGGCGTCGAGGGGTTTGCGGGCTTCGGCGGCGGCCCGGGCGGCCTGTTTCTGCTCGAGCAGCTGCGGGTAGTCGGCCGCGGGCGGCGAGCTCGGCGGCGTGGTCCAACACGGCGTGGTCGAAGTCGTCGCGGGTGCCGGGCACCAGCTTGTCGACGAGGCCGATGCGGTGGGCGTGGGCGGCGCTGATGGGCAGGCATTGCTGGGTGAGCCGGGACGCTTGGAGGTCACCGACGCGGCGGGGCAGCACGTAGGTCCAGTACTCCGAGCCGTACAGGCCCATCGTCTGGTAGTGCGGGTTGAGCACCACGTGTCGCGGGCGATCACCCGGTCGGCGCCCAAGGCGAGGATCACCCCGCCGGCGCCGGCGTTGCCGCCGATCGCGGTGACCACGAGTTGGCTGGTGCAGGTGATGATCTCCCGGCACACGTCGTCGATGGCGTTGATGTTGCGCCACGCCTCCCACGCCGGCGACGGGGCGGCGTGGATCACGTTCAGATGGATCCCGTTGGAGAACACGTCCCCGGTGTTGCGGACCACCAGCACCCTGGTGGCCTGGGCGGCGGCGTGGCGCACGCCGCGGTCAGGCGGCGGCACTGGCTGGTGGACATCGCCCCGTTGTAGAACTCGAAGCTCACCACCCCGACCGGCCCGTGACGGCGGTAGCTGACCTCCCGCCAGCCGAGGTCGTCAGCGGGCTCGTCGTCGAGGGGTTCCAGCCGTTCCGGCACCCCTTTCAGATGGGGGGCCAGCACGAGGGTGGCGGGGAGTTTCACCGAGGTGGCGGTGCGCACCTGGCCGACCCACACCCCGCCGTCACCGGTGCGCACCAGCACGGCGTCGTGGCTGCGCAACACCACCGTGCCCGGCAGTCCCGGCAGGGTCGGGTCCCGCATGGGCGTCGAACACCCGCAACGGGATGCCACACAAGGTGGTTGGCACCCCCGGTGACCCGTCGCCGGCACCGATGTGACGCAGGATCGTCTCGGTCGGATCCGTCCAGCAGAACTCCCGGTCGGCGGCCTTCATCGCCGGCCGCAGTTGTCCGGTGACATCGGGCCGCCGTGTAGTCCAACGGTTCGGGGGTGAACGACGGGTCCGCCGCCTTGGCCACGACCTCGCCGATCAGCTCGATCGCGGCGTCGGCGACCGGACCGTTGTAGACCGCGCTCTTCCGCCCGTTGACCGGGCAGCGGGAAGCTGCGGGTGGCCCAGATCGGGCCGGCATCCATCTCCTCCACCGCCTGCAACGCGGTGACCCCCCACTCGCGGCGCGCCGGTCAGCAACGCCCAATCCAACGACGACGGCCCCCGATCCCCCTTCGGACCCGGATGCACGATGATCGTCCGATACCGCGACCACACCGCCTCCGGCACCCGCTCCCGCAGGAACGGACAAATGATCAGATCGGGCTCGAACAGTGCCACCGCCGACACCATCGCCTCGGCGCTCGTGGCCAGCTCGACGGACACCTCATGGCCCGCGTCCCGCAGGGCGAGCCACGCCCGCTGACTCAACCCATTGAACGCCGAACACAGCAAGAGAATCCTCATCGAGCCGCGCCGACTCCGAACGGGTCGGGAACTCGAGCCGTCTTCTCGGATCCGGGTGAACGTGACCGACAACCAGTCCCCGGCTGCTGCTCGGACTCGACCCGTCATCGTGAACCCGCGAGCCATCGCGATCAGATCGGCCTGCAAACGCTCATCGCGGTCGGATCGACTCGGCCAGACGCAGCTGATCCCCGGACGACCGAGCGTCGCCCCGATCTCGCCCAGCCGCCAGCCGCTCATGAACGCCTCATCGTCGAACGGGCCACCCCGGCTACGACACAACACCAGACGGCATCGATCAGGACTGAGGAGTTGCTGCTCGGCGATCACTGCGGGGTGTCCTTGGGGGTCGAGGGGTAGCGGTGGGCAAGGAGTTGCCACGGTAAAGACGCGACCCCCAGGGCGCTAGCGGGGTTCCCCTACACGCGACCCGCCACGTCCGCCGCCAGCAGAGCCTGCTGCCACGCCCGCGTCGCGGCGACGGAGTTGAACGTGTACGAGTGGAGTGCGGTGACGCCGAGGCTGGCCGGCGTCCGACGCCACGGCCCGGACGAGCTCGGTCGGGTCGTAGCCGCCGGGCGCGAGCAGCGCGGCCATCGCGGCGCGGTTCTTGCGCAGGTAGCGCAACGACGCACCGACCCCGATGCGCACACCCATGTTCAGCAGCCGGCCCCGGTCGACGACTCCTGGGATCCCGACGGCCACCGGCATGGTGAGCCCGTCGCACCGTTCCACGGAGAGCCACGTGCGGATGCGGGCGGCGTCGAAGCACATCTGCGTCGTCGCCGAGCCGCGGACACCGGCGGCGGCGAACAGCGCCTGCTTGGCGTGGAGCGCGTCGTGCAGGAGCGGCGCGGTCGATGAACGGGTGCCCGTCGGGATAGGCGGCGACGCCGACGCGTTCCAGGCCGGTGTCGTGCTCGAGCAGGTCGCGCAGGAACGAGAGCGAGTCGGCGTACGGCCCGGCCGCCTTCGGCGCGTCGCCGGCGATGACGAACACCTCACGCAGCCCGCACCGGCGGATCCAACCGGCGAGGCGCGTCACGTGCTCGCGGTCCTCGACCTGCCGCGCCGCGAGGTGGGGCACGGCGTCGTGGCCGAGGTCGAGCAGGCGGCCGACCAGCTCCTGGGTCGCGTCGAGGCCCTTCGCCGGCGAGCACGTCACCGAGACCGTGGACCCAGGGGCGAGCTCGGCGATCGCCGCCTCGACGCTCTTCATCGGGACGAGCTCGAAGCACATCCCGGCGACGAGCTCGCGCAACGCCGACTCCTGGCTCATGCGAACGCGTCCGGCAGCTCGGCGTTGCGGCGGTCGACGTAGGTCGCGCAGCTCCTCGTCGACGGCGTCGTCGATCGGCGGCGGCTCGTAGGCGGCGAGGCGCTCCTTCCACAACCGGTTGGCGCGCTGGGCGGCGTCGCGGCCGCCCTCCTCACTCCACTGCTCGAAGCTCGAGTTGTCGGCCGTCTCGGACCGGTAGAACGCGGTCTCGAAGTTGGCCAGCGTGTGGGCGCTGCCGAGGAAGTGCTGCCCGGGCGGGTTCGCTCGGATGGCGTCGAGCGCCTGGCCGTTCTCGCTCAGGTCGAGCCCCTTGGCGAACGTCGCCATCATCCCGAGCTGGTCGGCGTCGAGGACGAACTTCTCGTAGCCGATCGCCAGCCCGCCCTCCAGCCACCCGGCGGCGTGGAGGACGAAGTTGGTGCCGGCCATCAGCGTCGGGATCAGCGTCGCCGCGCTCTCGTACGCCGCCTGGGCGTCAGGCAGCTTCGACGCGGTGAGCGAACCGCCGGAGCGGAACGGGACGCCGAGCCGGCGGGCGAGGGCGGCCACCGTGTACAGCACGAGCGCCGGCTCGGGGGTGCCGAACGTCGGGGCGCCGGTCTGCATCGACATCGAGCTGGCGAACGATCCGAACACCACCGGCGCGCCCGGCCGGACCAGCTGGATGAACGCCATCCCGGCGAGCGCCTCGGCGAGCGTCTGCGCCGCCACGCCGGCCGACGTCGCCGGCGCCATCGCCCCGGCGAGGATGAACGGGGTGATGATCGTCGCCTGGTTGGCCGCGGCGTAGACCTCGGCGGCGGCGAGCATCGTCGCGTCCCACACCAGCGGCGACGTGGCGTTGATCAGGCTCGTCATCACGGTGCGGTCGGCGAGATCGCCGCCGAAGCCGATGCGCGCCAGCTCGACGCTGTCGGCCGCCCGCTCGCCGGCGGTCACCGAGCCCATGAACGCCTTGTCGCTGTAGCGCAGGTGGGCGTACACCATCGCCAGGTGGCGCTTGCTGACCGGGATGTCGACCGGCTCGCACACCGTGCCCCCCGAGTGGTGGAGGTGCGGGTGCAGGTAGGCGAGCTTGACGAAGTTCTCGAAGTCGGCGATGGTCGCGTACCGGCGGCCGGAGTCGAGGTCGTGGGCGAACGGCGAGCCGTAGTTGGGGGCGAAGACGGTGGCGTCGCCGCCGACCTGCACGGAGTTGGCGGGGTTGCGGGCGTGCTGGACGTACTCGCGCCGGTGCGCTCGCCTGGATGATCGAGCGGCACAGGCCTCGGGGCAGCCGCACGCGGGTGCCGTCGACGTCGGCGCCGGCCCCGGCGAAGCGGTCGAGCGCGGTCGGGTAGTCGCGGATCTCGACGCCGACCTCCTCGAGGATCGTGTCGGCGTTGTGCTCGAGGATCTCCAGCCCTTCGGTGGACACGAGCTCGACCGGCGTCAGGGTGCGGGTCAGGAACGGCTCGCGTTCGACGACGCGCGTGGACGCGGGCGGCGCGGCGCCCCTCGCGGCCCCCGCCGCGCCGGTGCTCGATGGTCTCGCTCACCGGCCCCGCCTGCGTCGTGGTGCGGTCGCCCGTTCGCGCGCCGGGAGGTCGACGACGCCCGCCAGGTGCGGGTTCGGCGCAGTGGCGTGCGGGAACGCCATCGCCGCGACGAACAGCTCCTGGAAGCGCGGCTCGGTCGCGGTCTCGATCTTCACGACGTCGCGCACGGCGTCCTCCATCTCGGCCCGGCGCGCCCGCGAGAGCAGGGCGTACACCGCGCCGGCGCCGGCGGCGTTGCCGACCGAGCGCACCCGCTCGACCGGGCAGTCGGGGACCAGCCCGAGCACCATCGCGTGGACAGGGTCGATGTGGGCGCCGAACGCGCCGGCGAGGCGGATGTCGGTGATCTCGGGCGACCCGGCGTGCTCGACGAGCAGCTCGATGCCGGCCCGCAGCGCCGCCTTGGCGAGCTGGATCGCCCTGACGTCGTTCTGGGTGATCGTCAGGCGGGTGCCGTCGTCCTCGTACAGCACGTAGGCGAACGTGCGCCCGTCGGGCACGACCCGCGACGTGCGGTCGGCGAGCTCGCCGCGGATCGTCCCGTCGGCGTCGATGATCCCGGCGAGGAACATCTCGGCGACGGCGTCGATGATCCCCGATCCGCACACGCCGGTGATCCGCGTCCCGGCACCACCGATCACTCCGATCTCCGGCTCCAGCGTGTCGGGATCGATGCGCACCCGCTCGATCGCCCCCGCCGTCGCCCGCTGCCCGCAGCTGATCTGGGCGCCCTCGAACGCCGGCCCGGTCGGGCTCGACGCGGCGAACAGCCGGCGCCGGTCGCCGAGCACGATCTCGGCGTTGGTGCCGACGTCGACGAGCAGCTGGGTCGATCGCCGCGTGGTGCGGGCCCTCGGCGAGGATCGCCGCCGCGGTGTCGGCGCCGACGTGGCCGGCGATGCACGGACCGGCGTAGAAGCGGGCGAACGGCAGGTCGAGATCGAGGTCGGCGGCCGCGCCCGTCACGGCCTCGTCGGTGGCGAGCACGAACGGCGCCGATCCGAGCGGCGTGGGGTCGATGCCGAGCGCGATGTGGTGCATGATCGGGTTCCCGACGAGGACGACCTCGAGGACGCGGGCACGGTCGGCGCCGGCGGTGGCGAGCAGCTCGCCGACGAGCTCGTCGACCGCGCGGCGCACCGCCGCGGTGAGCTCCTTGTCGCCGCCGGGGTTCATCATCACGTACGACACCCGGCTCATGAGGTCCTCGCCGAAGCGGATCTGCGGGTTCATCCGCCCCGCCGAGGCGAGCACCTCGCCGCTGGACAGGTCGCAGAGATGTCCGGCCACGGTGGTCGACCCGACGTCGACGGCGACGCCGTAGGCGGTGTCGACGTAACCCGGCCAGAACGCGACGATCTCGTCGTCGTGGTGCACCGCGACGGTCACCTCACCGAGCGCCCGGTGGATGGTGGGCAGCAGCCGGACGGCGACCGTCGGCCGCTCGATCCCGTGCTGATCGGCGACTGCGTCGGCCAGCGCGCTCGCCGCGCTCCGCGTGCCGTCGCCGAGCCGGGCCGCCGGCACCTCGACGTAGTACAGGCTGAACGACGGGTCGACGGTCACCGGCGCCAGATCGAGGTCCTTGCGCACGACCTGGCGGTGCACCTGGCTCTCCGCCGGCACGTCGACGACGACGTCGCCGACGATCCGCGCCGCGCAGCCGAGCCGGTTGCCGGGGGCGAGCGGGCGGTTGGCGTGGTAGTCGGTCTCGATCGCCGCCGGCGCGGCTGAGCGCGTCCGGCCTGGCGTCGATCCCCCACTTGGCGAACCGGCCCACGCTCGGTGTGACCTGGCAGCGCCCGCAGATCCCCCGGCCGCCGCACACGGTGTCGAGATCGGCGCCGAGCTGGCGGGCGGCCTCGAGGACGCTCGTGCCGGAGGCGACCTTGCCCTCCAGCCCCGACGGGGTGAAGACGACGCGGTGGAAGGCCGACACCGCCGTCACCCCGCGGCGCGGCGGCGCCGGCGGCCCTCGCGCCCGCCCCGCTCGCCTGCCGGCGCGTTGGGGTCGCGGTTGGCCCGGATCCACGCCATGCAGTCGCGGTCGACGCCGGCGAGCACGTCGGCGGCCATGACCGCCGACTTCACCTCGGGGTGCAGCGGGCTCATGATCGCCGACGTCATCCCGGCCCCGATCGCCATGGCGAGGAACGTGCCGGTGACGACGTGGCGGTTGGGCAACCCGAAGCTGATGTTCGACGCGCCGCACGTCGTGTTGACGTGCAGCTCCTCGCGCAGCCGGCGGATCAGCCTGAACGCCTTCTGGCCGGCGTCGCCCAGCGCCCCGATCGGCATGACGAGCGGGTCGACGACGACGTCGGCGGCGGGGATGCCGTGATCGGCGGCCCGCTCGACGATGCGCTTGGCGACGGCGAAGCGGACGTCGATGTCGTCGCTGATCCCGGTCTCGTCGTTGGAGATCGCCACCACCGCGGCGCCGTGCCGGGCGACGAGCGGGAGCACCCGCTCCATCACCTCGTCCTCGCCGGTGACCGAGTTGACGAGCGGCTTGCCCTGGTACACGGCGAGGCCGGCCTCGAGGGCCTCGACGATCGAGGAGTCGATCGACAGCGGCACGTCGGTGACCGACTGGACGAGCTGCACGGCCTTGGCCAGCAGCGCCGGCTCGTCGGCGAGCGGGATGCCGGCGTTGACGTCGAGCATGTGGGCGCCGGCCTCGACCTGGGCGACGGCGTCGGCCTCGACGCGGGAGAAGTCGCCGTTGCGCATCTCCTCGGCGAGCAGCTTGCGGCCGGTCGGGTTGATCCGCTCGCCGATCATCACGAACGGCCGGCCGAAGCCGATCACGACCTCGCGGGTGGCCGAGCTGACGACGGTGTCGGTCATGCGCTGCGGTCCTCCTCGACATCGCGCTCCCAGCCGCCGGCGAAGGCCAGCTTGCCCAGCCGCTCCTGGCTGTACTCGGCCTCGAGCCGGTCGGCCTCCGCCTGTGCCGCGGCCGGGGCGTCGCCGTCGAGCGGGCGGCTGACCCGCCGCCACTGGGCGACGTCGTCCTGGGCGGTGCGGATCTTCGCCTTGCGCTTGGCCCGGTCGATCGCCCGCTGGAAGCGGTCGGGCAGCAGCACCTGGTGCCGCTCTCGGCCGACCTGGGCGTTCACCTGGGCCGGGATGTCGCGCCACATGATCACGACGACCTCGCTCCCGGATCGGCGCGCCATCACGCGGCTCTCGGGGTCACGGCGACCGGGATCGCCGCGGCGAGCCGGTCGCGTCCGACGTGACGGTGCTCGAAGGCGAGCCCGAGCCGCTCGGCCGCGGCGCGGCCGGCGGTGATGACGGCCTCGTCCTCGGACTGGCTGAGCAGGACCACCCGTCGGTAGTGCGCGAAGTACACGCCGAGCAGCTCGGGGTGCCGGTCGAGGCCGAGGCCCTGCCACACGAGGGCCTCGAAGTGGCGGGCGAGGAAGTCGGTGAGGAAGAACGTGCCCGGTTCGGCGTCGGCGAGCTCGGCGAACAGCGCGGACCCGGCGAAGACCTCGTAGCAGTGGGCGCCGGGCAGGCGGGCGACGCCGGGATGGCGGGCCAGCATCGCGTCGAGGCGCGCCGCCGGTGCCGCAGTCGGCGTAGGCGACGAACGCCGGACGACCGCCCGCTTCGGCGAGCAATGACTCCACCGCCGGCACGATCCGCTCGGGCCGATTGTGGAGGTGCGCCGGGAGGTAGCGCACCTCCATCATCTCGCTCTTTCCGAGCAGCGCGCGGAGCTCGCCCGCCAGCGCGCCGCAGGCGATGACGAGCGGACGGCCGCTCATGCGACCGAAGGCCCCGGTGGTTCGGCCCGGCGAAGGCGACGCGCCTGGACGAGCTCCTTCGCCGTCTCGGCGGCGATCGCCGCGTCACGGCAGTAGGCGTCGGCGCCGACCGCGGTGCCGAACTCCTCGTTCAGCGGGGCCCCGCCGACGAGCACGATGTAGCGATCGCGCAGGCCGCGCTCGGCCATCGTGTCGATGACGACCTTCATGTACGGCATCGTCGTGGTCAGCAGCGCGGACATGCCGAGGATGTCGGGCTGGTGCTCGTCGAGGGCGTTGAGGTACTTGTCGACGTCGTTGTTGATGCCGAGGTCGATCACCTCGAACCCGGCGCCCTCCATCATCATCGCCACGAGGTTCTTCCCGATGTCGTGGATGTCGCCCTTGACCGTGCCGATGACGACCTTGCCGACAGACTCGGCGCCGGTCTCGGCGAGCAGCGGGCGGAGGATCTCCATGCCCGCCTTCATCGCGTTCGCCGAGAGGAGGACCTCGGGCACGAAGAGGATGCCGTCGCGGAAGTCGATGCCGACGATGCGCATGCCCTCGACGAGGGCGTCGGCGAGCACCTTGTCGGGCCCCCAGCCGCGGTCGAGGAGGATCGACGTGCCCTCGACGATCTCTTCGGCGAGGCCGTCGTAGAGGTCGTCGTGCATCTGCTTGACGAGCTCGTCGTCGTCGAGGCTCGCCAGGTCGATCTCGTCGTCCTGCTCGCTCACCTGTACTCCCGAGAGTCCATCATGCGGAACCCACCCGCATCGTGGAACACTACCACCAGATGCCGTGCTTCTGGTCGGCTAGAAAACGGTTCGATTCGCCCGCACAACCGAGGAGCAGTCCATGGCCAGGCCGTCCGCGAGGAAGTCGGTGAAGAAGGCGACCGCCAAGAAGGCGCCGGCCAAGAAGGCGCCGGCCAAGAAGGCGCCGGCCAAGCGGTCGGCAGCCGCCGCCGCATCCGTCCCGCTCGTCGAGTACCCGCCGGGCACTGCGTTCCCCGGCGTGATCGGGCGCACGTTCGACGTGTCGAGCCCGGCGTGGCCGGCGCCGGTTCGCCCACCCACCGGCACGCCGAATGTCCTGTTCATCGTGCTCGACGACACCGGCTTCGGCCACCTCGGCTGCTACGGCTCGCCGATCGACACCCCGAACATCGACCGTCTCGCGGCCAACGGCCTGCTCTACACGAACATGCACACGACGGCCCTGTGCTCGCCGACCCGGACGTGCATCCTCACCGGCCGGAACCACCACTCGAACCACATGGCCTGCATCACCGAGGGAGCCACCGGCTACCCCGGCTACGACGGGGTGATCCCGTTCGAGAACGGTTTCCTCTCCGAGATGCTCGTCGAGCTCGGCTACAACACCTACGCCGTCGGCAAGTGGCACCTCACCCCGGCCCACGAGGTGAGCCCGGCCGGCCCGTACGTCCGCTGGCCGCTCGGCCGTGGGTTCGAGCGCTACTACGGCTTCCTGGGCGGCGACACCCACCAGTACTACCCCGAGCTCGTCTACGACAACCACGCCGTCGAACAGCCGAAGTCGCCGGAGGAGGGCTACCACCTCACCGAGGACCTCGTCGACAAGGCCATCTCGTTCGTCGCCGACAGCAAGCAGATCGCCCCCGACAAGCCGTTCTTCATGTACTTCGCCACGGGCGCGATGCACGCCCCGCACCAGGTACCCCAGGAGTGGGCCGACAAGTACAAGGGCCAGTTCGACGATGGCTGGGACGCCTACCGCGAGGGGGTCTACCAACGCCAGCGGCGCGAGGGCATCATCCCCAAGTCCACCGAGCTGTCCCCACACGACCCCGACGTGCAGGACTGGGACGCGCTGCCTGACGACGAGCGCAAGCTGTACGCCCGGATGATGGAGGTGTTCGCCGGCTTCCTCGAGCACACCGACCACCACATCGGCCGGCTCGTCGACTTCCTCGCCGCGATCGGCGAGCTCGACAACACGTTGATCATGTTGATCTCGGACAACGGCGCCAGCTCCGAGGGCGGACCAACCGGGTCGATCAACGAGAACAAGTTCTTCAACAACGTGCCCGACTCGCTCGAACAGAACCTCGCCGCCCTCGACGACCTCGGTGGGCCGAAGTACTTCAACCACTACGCGTGGGGCTGGACATACGCCGGTGACACGCCGTTTCGCCGGTGGAAGCGGGAGACATACCGCGGCGGCGTCTCCGATCCGTTCATCGTCCACTGGCCGAAAGGGACGAAGGCAAGGGGCGAGATCCGCACCCAGTTCGCCCACGCCGTCGACATGGTGCCGACCGTGCTCGACGCGCTCGGCGTCACGCCGCCGACGTCGATTCGCGGGGTCCAGCAGTCTCCGATCGAGGGGGTCAGCCTCGCCCACACGTTCGACGACGCCGCCGCACCATCGAAGCACGTCACCCAGTACTTCGAGATGTTCGCCCACCGTTCGCTGTACCACGACGGTTGGCGGGCGGTGTGCCCGTGGCCCGGCCACTCGTTCTCCGAGGGAAAGCCGTTCGGCACGCTGTTCACGGCCGACGACCTGAAACGGCTCGACGGCGGCTCGTGGGAGCTGTACCACGTTGACGAGGACGCGTCCGAGTGCCACGACGTCGCCGCCGACAACCGCGACCGGCTGATCGAGATGATCTCGCTGTGGTACGCCGAGGCCGGCAAGTACAACGTGCTGCCCCTCGACGGTCGCGGCACGTTGCGCCTCGCCGAGGAGCGCCCGCAGTTGGCCAAAGGCCGCCAGACGTACGTCTACTACCCGCACACCCAGGCGGTCCCCGCCGGCCAGGCGGTGCGCATCCTGAACCGGCCGCACACGATCACGGCCGACGTGGAGATCCCGACGGGTGGTGCCGAAGGTGTCCTGCTGTCGATGGGCGGGGTCGATGGCGGGTTCACCTTCTTCGTCCAGGAGGGCAAGCTGCACTACACGTACAACTACGTCGCCGCCGACTACTTCCGGGTCTCGTCGGACGGCGCCGTGCCCACCGGCACGGCCGCCCTGCGCTTCGAGTTCGAGCCGACCGGACCGCCCGACATCGCCAACGGCAAGGGCACACCCGGCCGCGCCCAGCTGTACATCGGCCGGAAACTGGTCGGCCAGACCGAGCTGCCGTACACGATCCCGCTCGCCCTGGGTCTCGCGGCCGGGGTGTGCGTCGGCCGCGACGAGGGCTCACCCGTGTGCGACGACTACACCACGCCGTTCGAGTTCACCGGCACGATCCACCGGGTGACGATCGACGTCTCGGGCGACGTGATCGTCGACGACGAGGCCGAGATGAAGGCGATCATGGCCCGTCAGTGACCCTCACCCGAGGGTTTCGTGCGCCCCTGCCGGCACGGAAACCCTCGGGTGCCGTCAAAACCTCGGGTGGCGGTAGAAGTCGACCGGCTCGGGTCGGCAATGGCTCGACGCCGAGGATCAGGTCGGCGGCCTTCTCGGCGAGCATCATCACCGGGGCGTAGATGTTGCCGTTGGTGATGTACGGCATCGCCGCCGCGTCGACCACGCGCACCCCGTCCAGGCCGTGGACACGCATCGTGGCCGGATCGACCACGTCGGTGTCGGCGGTGCCCATCCGGCACGTGCACGACGGGTGGAGCGCGGTCTCGGCGTCGCGCGCCACCCAGTCGAGCACCTCGCTCGTCGGTCTTCACGGCGGGGCCCGGCGAGAGCTCGCCGCCGTCGAACGGGGCGAACGCCGGCTGGGCGAGGATGTCGCGGACGCGAGCGATCGCCTCGACCCACTCCCGGCGGTCCTGCTCGGTGGAGAGGTAGTTGAAGCGCAGCGCCGGCTTGACCCGCACGTCGGGCGAAGTGATCCGCACGCTGCCGCGCGAGTCCGAGTACATCGGCCCGACGTGCACCTGGTAGCCGTGGCCGCCCGCCGGCGCGGAGCCGTCGTAGCGCACGGCGATGGGCAGGAAGTGGAGCATCAGGTTGGGGTAGGCGACGTCGTCGTTGCTGCGGATGAACCCGCCCCCCTCGAAGTGGTTGGACGTTCCCGGCCCGCGCCGGGCCAGCCACTGCAACCCGATCCACGGGCGGCGGTACCACTTCATCAGCGGGTTGAGCGACACCGGCTGGGTGCAGGCGTGCTGGACGTAGACCTCGAGGTGGTCCTGGAGGTGCTCGCCGACGCCGGGCAGGTGGTGCACGCGGTTCGACGCCGACCGCCCGCAGGTGGTCGGCGTCGCCGATGCCGGACACCTGGAGCAGCTGGGGCGAGTTGAACGCCCCGCCGCACAGGATCACCTCGCCGCACGCAGACCCGTTCGTGACGGCGGCCGCGGACGTACTCGACGCCGGTGACCCGGGTGCCGTCGACGACGAGTCGGGTGACCAGCGCCCGGCAGCGCACGTCGAGGTTGGGGCGGTCGGCGACCGGGTGGAGGTAGGCGCCGGCGGCGCTGACCCGCCGGCCGCGGTGGAGGTTGCGGTCGAAGGCGGCGAAGCCCTCCTGGCGGTAGCCGTTGACGTCGTCGGTGAGCGGATAGCCGGCCTGCTGGACGGCGGCGAAGAAGGCGTCGAACAGCGGGTTGGCGACCGGCCCGCGCTCGAGCACGAGCGGGCCGTCGTGGCCGCGGAACTCGTCGTCCGGCGCGGCCGCGAGGCAGTCCTCCATCCGCTTGAAGTAGGGCAGGCAGTGGGCGTAGTCCCACGTCTCCATGCCCGGGTCGGCGGCCCACCGCGCGTAGTCGAGCGGGTTGCCGCGCTGGAAGATCATCCCGTTGATGCTCGAGGAGCCCCCGAGCAGCTTGCCCCTGGCGTGGTAGACGCGCCGCCCGCCCATGTGCGGCTCCGGCTCGGACTCGTACTTCCAGTCGTAGAAGCGGTTGCCGATCGGGAGCATCAACGCCGCCGGCATGTGGACGAGGACGTCGAAGCGGTAGTCCGCGCCGCCCGGCCTCGAGCACGAGCACCCGGGTCGAGCGATCGGCGCTGAGCCGGTTGGCGAGCACGCATCCCGCCGACCCCCCGCCGACGATGACGACGTCGTACACGCCCGCCATTCTTGACGCGGGCTACTCGGCGTGCAGCAGCCGTGCCGGGACGAGCCGGCGGGCCGAGCGCCCGGCGACGGTCGCGGCGACGGCGGCGAGCACGACGAGCACGCCGAGGCCCACGGCGACGATGACCGCCGGCGTCGCCGCGCCGTTGACCGTGCCGAGGCCGTCGGCGTAGGCGCGGAACACCAGCCGCCCGGCGATGAAGCCCAGCGGGATGCCGATGGCGGCGGGAGCGAGCGTCGACGTGACCGCCAGCCAGTTCACGACCCGTACCAGCCAGCTGCGCTCGGCACCCAGCGACCGCAACACGGCGACCTCGTGGTTGCGGTGGCGGACGGCGGTGTAGGCCCCGCTCACGACGAGCAGGACAGCGAGCGCGGCGAGCAGCACGGCGAGCACGAAGGGAACGTAGGTGATCCGGGCCTCGTTCCGGATCGCCGGCGGCCGGTTGGCGGCGGGGTCCGGCGGGGGACCGAACACGGCGCTGAGGCGTTCGACAGCGGCCGGCGGCGCATCCGGCCGGAGGCGGAAGACGGCCGCTTGCGGCACGGCGTCGGGATCGAGGCGCCGGTAGCCGGCGCTCGTGACCAGGCCGCCCTCACCGACGAGGTCATTGCCGCGGATGAGGGGCGGAACGATGAGGCCGGTGATCTCGTAGTCGGCGGCGGCCCCGGCGCCCGCGAGCGTCAGCACGTCACCGATCGACACGTCGAGACGGTCGGCCGAGACCCGACCGATGGCGATCTCCTCGGGGCCGGCCGGGAGCCGGCCGGCGAGCAGCGGCGGGTCGAGGAGCCCGCGCACCCGCTCCACGCCGGCGAGGGGGAGCGTCGCGCCGGCACCTTCGACCCGGATCGTCGAATACGTGTAGTAGTTCACATCGGCGATGTCGGGATCGGTCTCGAGGACGGCGCGTTCCTCCGGCGGGATCTGTTCGGAGCCGTCATCGATCAGGGCGTCATAGTTGACGCCGTAGCGCGCCGGCTCGGCGACGAGCCGCTGGAGGCTCACGGCGAAGAGCAGCGTGCCGACGAGCCCCGCCGCCATCAGGGCGACACTGCCGAACCATGCCACGAGCGACGTCGAGTCGCGTGACGTGAAGGCAAACCGGACGCCGGTCGCCATGGCGGTCGTCGGGCATCTCGCCGCGACCGAGTCGACGCGCGACGGACCGGCGACTCGGTGACGCGGGCCGGCGGAACCGGGTCATCACCACCACCCAGCCGAGGATCCCGACGGCGAGGACAGTGGCACCGACGCCGAGGACGAGGACGTCGCCGTGCAGGCCAGGATCGGGCTCGACCCGCCGGACGAAGCCGAACGGGAAGATCCCCGACGCCGACATCGCCACGACGGCGGCGAGCGCGGCCGCGACCGCGGCGATGACGCCGGCGCGGACGACGGTCTCGCCGACGACCTGGAGGCGGGTGGCGCCGAGCGAGGACGAGCGCCGACGTCTCCGAGGCGGCGAGCCGGGCGTGGCGCACGAGGAGTTGACCGAGCGCGGCGGTCGTGACGAGACCGGCGAGGCCGGTCAGGATCCACAGGCCGAGCGCTTGCGCGTCGATCGCCCGCCGGGTCTCCGGGCCGATGACGGCCGCCGGCTCCAAACGCAGCACCTCGCCGCCGTCGATCGTGTCCAGCTGCTGGCGGAGTTCGCTCGATCGGATGCGCCGTCGACGAGATCGATCGCGAACACCGAGCCAGACGTGGCGATCCGCGGGTCGTCATCGATCAACGACCGATCGAACACCGCGGTCCCCGTCGGATCGCTGAGGTCGGCGGGTCCGTCGACCAGCCCGACGAGGACGCCGTCGAGGGTCGGCCTCGTCCGGTGGGTCTCCGGTGAACCCGGACTCCGCCACGTGTTCCGGGGTCAGGGTGAACAGGTGCACGGTGTCACCGATGGACAGGCCGTTCTCGTCGGCATAGTCCTTCGACGCCACGAACTCGCCCGGCCGGGCGGGGTCCGGCTCCCGACCGGCGACCACCCGATCGCCGGTCGTGCTCGCGGTGCCGGCGAAGACGAGCCCGTCGAAGAGCTCGTCGGGGCCGCCGGTCGTGATCGCGCCGAACACGAACGTGATCGCCTCGACGGTTCGGACCGCGGGCAGGGCGGCGATCTCCCGGTCGAGGGGTGGCCCATCGTCCTGGTACGCGGTCACGTCGAACGGGATGTCGCGCGACGCGAGATATCGGTCAGGAGCGCTGCTCGTGCGCCGAGCGCCGGCGGCCAACGCCAACGGGACGCTGGCCATCACGGCGACGACGACGACCATCAACGCCGACGAGCGCCGCGTGGACCGAAGCCATCGGACCACCCGGTACCCGACGGCGCCCACCTGGACATTGAACCCCACCGGCCGGCGCCGAACCAGTGTGCCAGCACCACCGGGCGGCACGTGTCTGCTCAACCTAAGCTCGGCTCGTGGGGGACGAGGGCAGCAGCGCCATCTCCGTGCGGGGGCTGTGGAAGGTGTTCGGGCCGCGTCCGCAGCGCATCGTCGGGAACGCCGGCCGCCGACCTGTCCCGTCGCGAGCTGCAGGCCCGCACCGGCAACGTCGTCGCCGTGCGGGAGGTCGACTTCGACGTCGCCCCGGGCGAGGTCTTCGTCGTCATGGGCCTGTCCGGCAGCGGCAAGTCGACGCTGATCCGCTGCCTGACCCGACTGATCGAACCCACGGCCGGGACGGTGCGCATCGGCGCGCTCGACGTCACCGCGGCCGATGAGGAGCAGCTGCTCGACCTGCGCCGGCACCGGGTGAGCATGGTGTTCCAGCACTTCGGGCTGCTCCCCCACCGCTCGCTCGTCGACAACGTCGCCTTCGGGCTCGAGGTGCGGGGAATCGACAAGGCGACCCGCCGAGCGAAGGCGGAGGCGATCCTCGAGCTCGTCGGCCTGGAAGGGCTGGGGTCGGTCCGACCCGATCAACTCTCCGGCGGGATGCAGCAGCGCGTCGGCCTCGCCCGGGCGCTGGCGACCGACCCCGAGGTGCTCCTGTTCGACGAGCCGTTCTCCGCGCTCGATCCGCTGATCCGGCGGGACATGCAGGACGAGGTCATCCGCCTGCGCCGCGAGGTGAACACCACGATGCTGTTCATCACCCACGATCTGTCCGAGGCGCTGCGCCTCGGCGACCGCATCGCGATCATGCGCGACGGCCGGTTCGTGCAGGTCGGCACGCCCGCCGAGGTCGTCGGCGCGCCCGCCGACGACTACGTCGAGAACTTCGTGCGCGACGTGTCCCGCTCGCACGTGCTGGCCGTCGAGTCGATCATGACGCCGGTCGACGGCGTCGTGAGCCGACGGCTTCAGCGCCCGCGTGCCGTTGGGCACGAAGGTGCGCGACGTGATGGGCCGGCTCGCCCACAACGACCTGCCCGTTGGCGTGATCGACGCCGAGGGCCGGATCGTCGGCTCGGTCGACCGTGTCGCCGCCCTGCGCCTCGTCGCCGGCGAGGACGTCATCGAGCTCGGGGACGGCGACGGCTGATGGCGGTCGCCACCGTCACCGTCGACGCGCCCGTACGTGGCGCCGTCCACGACTGGGTGGCGACGGTTCGTCGTGCCGACGGCGGTCGTCGCCGCGATCTGCGTCGTCGGCGCGGCGATCGGCGACGACGTGCCGACGTGGCTCGACGCCCACGTCCGGCCGTGGGTCGACGACGTCTACGCCTGGACCGTCCGCAACAACTCCAGCCACTGGCTGTTCACGTGGATCTTCGAGCCGATCTCCGACGTCCTCTCGGCCGCCGTACGACGCCGTGCTGTGGCTGCTGCGGGCGCTGCGGTGGCCCGGCGTGCTCGCCCTCACCGGGATCATCGGCTGGCGCACCGGTGGTACCCGGGCGGCGGTCGTCGGAGTGCTGGCCTTGGCCGGCTGCGGGGTGCTCGGGCTTCTGGGACGAGACGATGATCACGATGGCGCTTGATGCTCGTCGCGGTCGCGCTCGCGTTGCTCATCGGGGTCCCGATCGGCATCATCGCCGGCCGCCACGACCGCGTCGATCGCGGCATCCAGGGCTTCCTCGACACCGCCCAGGTGATGCCGGCGTTCGTCTACTTCCTGCCTGTCGTCGTCGCCTTCGGGATCCGCGTCCCGGCCGCCGTCGTCGCGACCGTGATCTACGCCACCGCGCCGGCGGTGCGCCTCACCAGCCACGGCCTGCGCAGCGTGCCGGTGGTCGCGACCGAGGTCGGCAACTCGTTCGGCTGCACTTCGCGCCAGCTCCTCGCCAAGGTCCAGCTGCCGATGGCCCGGCGGGCGATGCTGCTCGGCCTCAACCAGGTCATCATGATGGCGTTCGCCATCGTCGTGCTGGCGTCGCTGCTCGGCGTCGGCGGGCTCGGCGCCGAGGTGAACCGGGGCCTGCAGCGGGTGAACGTCGGTCAGGCGTTCGCGCCCGGACTCGCCATCGTGTTCGCCGCCGTCGCCCTCGACCGGATCAGTACCGGCGAACGCCAATGGCGTACCGGCAAGGTTCGGCGGCGTCCGCCTGCCGCCGTTCGTGCGCGAGCACCCGCTCGGTGCGCCCGCTCGTCGGTGTCGCGTTCGTGGTCCTCGTCGCTCTGGTCGCCAAGCTCGCCGGCGCCGACGACTTCCCCGACGCGCTCACGATCGACATCACCGAGCCGATCAACGACAGCGTCGGCTGGGTCAACGACAACTTCCGCACCGGGCGTGCCGGTCGTCGGCGGGACCGGGTCGTTCAGCGACTTCCTCGTCATCGAACGTGCTCGACCCGGTCCGCGACTTCCTGCTCGACGCGCCGTGGTGGTCGGTGGTCGCGGCGGCCGTGGCGATCGGGTGGGCGAGCGCCGGGTGGCGGCTCGCGCTCGTGTGCGGCGCCTGCTTCACGGGCATCGCCGCCCTGCGCACGTGGGACCTGGCGATGGACACGCTGAGCCAGGTGCTCGTGATCGTCGCGATCAGCGTCGTGCTGGCCGTGCCGATCGGGATCTGGGCCGGGCGCTCCGATCGGGTCGAGCGGATCCTCCGCCCCGTGCTCGACGCCGCCCAGGTCATGCCGGCGTTCGTCTACCTCGTCCCGGTGATCTTCCTGTTCAACGTCGGGCGGGTGCCGGGAATCATCGCCTCGGTCATCTACGCCCTGCCCCCGTGCATCCGGCTCGTCAACCTCGGCCTGCGGCAGGTCCCGCTCGCCCCACGCGAGGCGGCGATCTCGTTCGGCGCCACGCCCCGCCAGGAGCTGTTCAAGGTCCAGCTGCCGATGGCGTGGCGGGCGATCATGCTCGGCATCAACCAGACGATCATGATGGTGCTGTCGATGGTCGTCATCGCCGCCCTGATCGGCGCCGGTGCCCTCGGGCTGGAGACGGTGTACGGACTCACCAAGGGCGAGATCGGCCGCGGGGTGGCCGGCGGCGTGAGTATTGTCCTGCTCGCGATCGTGCTCGATCGCATCACCCAGGCCTGGGGCGGCCGCCGCCCCCGGCGAGCGTGACGGGGAGATCATGATGACCTGGCGAAAGCTCATGGCGCCAGTGGCGCTGGCCGGCCTGCTGTTCGCAGCGGCGGCGTGCGGTGACGATGACGACGATGCCGGTGGCGACGAGACCACGGCGTCGACCGGCGCCGCGGGTGACACGACCGCGACGACGGCGGCGGTGAACCGCCGGCGACGACGGCGGGCGGTGAGGCTCCGGCGACGACGACGGGCGGCGCCGCTCCCGCGACGACTGGAGGTGGCGAGGCGCCGGCCGAGGGCGAGGGGATCACGCTCGCCGTGAACCCGTGGACCGGCTCGGCGGTGAACGCCCACGTCGCCAAGATCGTGCTCGAGTCGGAGCTCGGCACACCGGTGGAGCTCGTCGAGATCGACGAGAACGCGACGTGGCCAGGCATGGCCGCCGGCGACATCGACGCCGTGCTCGAGGTGTGGCCGTCGGGGCACGCCGAGGACCGGGCGACCTACATCGACGAGGAGCAGTCCGTCGTCGACATCGGGCTGCTCGGCCCGACGGCGAAGATCGGCTGGTACGTGCCGTCGTTCGTCGTCGAGGAGCACCCCGAGCTGGCGACGTGGGAGGGCTTCCAGGATCCCGAGCTGGCCGGCCTGTTCGCCACGGCCGAGACCGGCGACAACGGCCAGTTCCTGATGGGCGACCCGAGCTACGTCAGCTACGACGAGCAGATCATCGCCAACCTCGAGCTGCCACTGCAGTTCGTCGTCGCCGGTTCCGAGGCGGCCCTGATCACCGCCATCCAGCAGGCCGTCGCCGACGAGACCCCGTTGCTGTTGAACTTCTGGCAGCCGCACTGGCTGCAGTCCGAGGTCGAGCTCACCGAGGTCGAGCTGCCCGAGGTCACCGACGAGTGCCTGGCGTCGGCGGCCGCCGGCGACGGCAACTACAACTGCGACTACCCGGTCGACGAGCTGTACAAGGCGGCGAACGCCGGACTGGAGGAGAAGAACCCGGCGGCGTTCGCGTTCCTGCAGAACTTCCAGCTCACGACGGAGCAGCAGAACGAGATCGCGGCGCTGATCGACAGCGACGGGATGGCGCCGGAGGAGGCCGCCCAGCAGTGGGTGGACGAGAACGCCGACGTCGTCTCCGGCTGGCTGGGCTAGCCCATCCGAGGTTTTCAGGGCACCGGAGGGTTTGCGGCCCGGACGCCGGGCAGCGAAAACCTCGGATGAGTAGCGGCGCCAGAGGAAGTTCGCCGTCATCAGGTCGAGGTGGCCGCCGCCGCCGTTCTCGAACAGCGTGATCGCCTCGGGATCGGTGCGTCCCGGCACCTCGCCCCGGCACAGCTCGTAGAGGTCGCCACGCACGTCCTCCGGCGTGATGAGGCCGGCGCGCAGCGGGATGACCAGATCGCCGCACTCGGTGAGCGTCGCCCCGCGGTGGTCGACGTAGACCTCGGCGCGCACCACCGCATCGTCGTCGACCTCGCGATGATCCGGCTGGAACGCACCGACGAGATCGAGGTGGGTGCCCGGCTGGAGCCACCGTCCCTCGACCAGGTGTTCGGCGGTCATCGTCGCGGTGCTGACCACGTCGGCCTCCGCGATCGCGTCGCCGAGGGAGTCGACGACCGTCGCGCCGGCGTCCGCGGCGACCGCCTCGGCCTTCGCCCGCGTGCGGTTCCACACGAGCACCCGCTCCAGCGACGGCCGCACCGCCCGGTGGGCGGCGATGAGATGCGGCGCGAGCCCTCCGGCACCGACCATCAACAGGGTCGTCACGTCGTCGCGGGCGAGGAACCGAGCGCCGAGGGCGGAGTCGGCCGCGGTCTTGCGGTAGGTCAGCTCGGTCCCGTCGATCAGCGCCATCGGGTCCCCGTTCGTCCCGTCGAACAGCACATACAGCGCCTGCACCGACGGTCGACCCGCGCCCGGGTTGCCGGGGAAGACGGTGACCAGCTTGACGCCGATCGCCGCGCCGGGTTGCCAGGCCGGTAGGGCGAGAAACGCCTCGTCGGCGCCATCGGGACCGAACACGACCCGCCGGGAGACGGGCGGTTCGCCACGGTGCCCGGCGGCCAGCGCGTCGACGAGGTCGGCGTAGGGCAGCAGCCGGGCGACCTCCGCGACGTCGATGATGGGCAGCTGACGCAGGTTCATCCGGCGGGCGGGCGAGGGGCGAGGCGGCCACTGATGCGTCCGGCCGTGTCGGCGACGACGGCCGCGATCTGGTCGGCGGCGCCATCAGGCGGGAAACGGTACGACGGCCCATGGGCGTGCACCGCCGCCACCACCTGGCCACCGGCGCCGGTGACCGGCGCGGCCACTGAGCTGATCCCGGTGACGAACTCGTCGATCGTCCACTCGGTCCCCCGGGCGGCGACCGCCTCGAGGCGCCGCCGCAGCGCCGCCCGGTCGGTGGTCGTTCTCGGCGTGGCCGCCTCGAGTGGCCCGGCGAGATAGCGATCGCGCTCGGGCTCGGACAGGTGGGCGAGCAGGACGAGTCCCGACGACACCATGTGCGGGCGGAGCCGCTCGCCCGTCCAGTCGCGCAGCTGCACCGGGTTGTCGACGTTCACCTGGTCGAGGTACACGACGTCGTTGACGTCGAGCACGGCCAGGCCCGCCGCCTCGCCGAGCGTCTCGACCAGCTCCGCGAGATGCGGCCGGGCGACCGAGATCAGGTTGCGGCCCGGGATCGCGGCGGCGGCGACGTCGACCATCCCGTGTCCGATGCGGTACTCGTTGCCCGCCTGCTCGACCGCACCGAGCTCCTGCAACGTCGACAGCAGCCGCGACACGGTGCTCTTCGGCAGCCGCACCCGCTCGGCGACCGCCGACACGCCCGCCGGCCCACCCGCCAGGCACCGCAGGATCGCGAACGCCCGCTCGACCGATTGCACCGCGGCCATCGCCAGTCAGTGTTCCACGATGCGGGACAGCCCCACAACCACCCCGGCTTGTGTCACCGTGCTCGCCGCATGCGGCGGCGTCGGTGACACAAACGCACGCGCGGCGAAGCCGCCGGACTGACTCACCTCCCAGCCGGATACCGGGGACAGGTCGTTCGGTACCGCTCGCCGGGGAACAGGTCGGCCCACTCCGAGCGGGTGAGGTTGCGGCCGGCGACGCGGCACGCGTGCGCTTCCCAGGTGTCGGGGCGCGGGTCCCACTCGAAGATCTCGCCGGTGTCGTCGACCATCATCACGCGGTCAGGGGCGAGGAACGACGCCCGGACACGGTGGTTGTCCCCGAAGGGCACGATGGTCTGGAGGACGCGTCGACGTCGCGGCGTCCCAGAGCTTCACTGCACCGTCCTGCCCCGTGGTGATGAAGCTCGCCCCGTCGGGTGCGAAGGTCACGCTCTCCACGAAGCCGTCGTGAGCCGGCAGGACCGGACCCACGGCGCCGGTCACGGCGTCGACGACCACGACGTCGCCGTTCGTGCCACCGATGCCGACGGTCCGACCGTCCGGTGCCACCGTGTTGTTGCGAGGTGCGTTCCCGCGCTGGTCGAGCGCCTCGACCGGCGTCGAACGGATGACGCGCCGCGTTTCCAGATCCACGAGGAGCACCTTCGTCACTCCCTCGCCCGGGGTGTTCGCGACCACCACCGCTTGGCGGCCGTCTGGCGTGATGGAGATCGTGCGCCCGACGTACCCGAGCGGCACCGCGTCTCCGACCGGTGCGAGCGTCGTGGCGTCGAGCACAACGAGCTGCTCGGGAACGAAGCCGACGGGTCCCCGAACAAAGGCCCGCTTGCCCACCGTCAACGCCACGACATGGCGCCCGTCCGGCGTGATCACCGCCTTGGCTCCCGCCGGAAAGAACGAGAACAGCTGCCCACTG
This sequence comes from uncultured Acidimicrobiia bacterium, assembly GCA_963839695.1. Classification (GTDB taxonomy): domain Bacteria; phylum Actinomycetota; class Acidimicrobiia; order Acidimicrobiales; family Ilumatobacteraceae; genus JALZMG01. The sequence continues at coordinate 127,746 of CAWIVW010000008.1, forward strand.
CCCTCGCTGTCGGCGAGAACCGCGCCGGTCTTCGTGTCCTGGACTCGCAGCCGGCCCATGTCGTTGACGGTCACGTACCGGTTGCCGTCCAGCGAGAACGACTTGAAGTCCGCATCCGTCGACGGCCGGCCGAGGGCGCCCGTGGCGACGTCGCGGATTCGGAAGTGGTGCGTGTCATCCGCCCACGGGTACGCCACGTATCGTCCGCCGGGACCGATGACCATGTCCACCGAGCTGAACGGCAACGGGGGCCCGTCGGCCACAGCCGGCGAGGCTCGATGGATGAGCGTGTGCGCGCCCTGCAGGTCCCAGAGCAAGATGGCGCCGTCCTCACCCCCGGACCACAGCGACTCCCCGTCGGGGCCAAAGACGACATCGTTCACGGCGGCCGCGTGACCCTCGTAGACGGCGCGCCGCAGGCCCGTGGCAACGTCCCAGACCACCACCAGGCCGTCATCGCCACCTGATGCCAGCTGGGCTCCGTTCGGGCTGAAGGCAAGCCGGAGGAGTCGCTCCCGATGCCCGGCCAGAACGCTGCGGCGCTCGCCACTCGTCGGGTCGAACAGGCCGATCACGACTCCTTGCCGCACATCGGTTGCCGCGGCAAGCGTCCCTCCGTCGGGACTGATCGCGATCGGGGGGTGGGCTCCATCGATCTGGCCGACCTTTACGCCCGAGGCGATGTCGACGACCGCCGTGCCGTCGGCGCCGGCGACGAGGATCCGCTTCGAGTCGGGCAGGAAGGCGACGTCACGCTCGAAGTTGGCAGCTGAGAACGGGTACTGAACGACCGGTCTGCCGCCCTTGGTCACGTCCCACACCAGCGCGATCGGGCTCGAGAGACCCGCGCCGGACAGGTATTGGTCCGTCACCGCCGCGACGTATCTGCCGTCAGGGCTGAACGAGAGTCGGGTCGGCCATTCAAAGGGCAACGCCTGCAATGGGTCACCGACGACAGCGAACGTCGCAGTGTCGACAAGGTGCAGTCGGAATTCGTCGCCGGCAGCGCTGGTTATGGGGTGCGACATCACCGCCAACCGGCCGTCGGGACTGACCGCGCTGGACACGCGGTTCACGCCGATGATGGAGGCGTCCCGCTGGTGGGTGGTGACGTCGTACTTGCTTAGGGTCGGTGACCCCCCGAATCCGCTCGCGACCAGCGTCTTGCCATCCGGCGTGAGGCCGAGGTCGAGGAAGGCCTCGGAATCGCTCCGGATCACGGCGACGGCGCCCGGACTGCGCTGGATGGTGGCGAGCAGGCTGGACTGAGCTTCAGGAGAGTCCTCGAGATGGCGGCTCTCGACCGCGAGCAGGAGGGCCTGGTCGTAGTGCGGCACGGCGCCGGCCTCGGCGCGGAGCCGTCTGGCCTCGGCCAGCGTCGCCTCGGCGTCCGCCCGCTCCGCCTCCCGCTGGGCCTCCTCGGCCGCGGCGTTCGCGCGGCCGGCCGCGTCGTCGGCCCGGTTGCGTTCGCTGATCGCGTCCTCGGCCGCGGCGTTGGCGCGGCTGGCTTGCTCCGCGGCGTCACCGGCCGCGCTGTCGGCCCGGTCGCGTTGGCGGACGGCGAGGAGTCCGGCGACCAGGACGGCGACCAGGAGCACAGCGGCGGCGGCCAGCAGCCCTCGTAGCCGCCGCTTGCTGCGGGTGTCGCGCCGCGCTCGAGCACGGGCCGCCTCGAGCTCGGCTTCCTCGGCGGCGCGACTGGCGTCGAGGTAGTGGCGTTCGACGTCGTCGAGCGCGGGGTCGGCTGCATCGACCCAATCGAGGGTCGCGGCGAGACGGGCGCCTCGCTGCAGCTCGGCCGGATCCCGCCCGCGTCGGTCCCACTCATGCGCGGACGTACGGAGGTGACCGAGCAGACGAAGCCCTTCGCGGTCCTCCTCGAGCCAGCTGCGCAGCCTTGGCCACTCCCGTGCGAGTGCCTCGTGGGCGACCTCGAGGCCGTCGTCACCGACGACGACGAGGCGGGTGCGCACGAACACGTCGACGACATCGCGGTGGTCGGCGTCCGTCACGACCGAGCCCGGATCGATCCGCTGTCGCACCGCCGCGCCGTCGGGAGCGGGCGTCACCAGACGCATGAAGAGGGCCTTGGCCAAGAGCCGTTGGTTGGGTGGGAGGCCCTCGTAGAGTCGCTCGGCTGATGCGGCGATCGCCTGCCGGAGCCCGCCAGTGGCCAGGTAGCCGTCGACCGTGAGGAGCCGACCGTCGCGGTTGGACCACGTCTCGGCCAGCGCGAACGACAACAGGGGGAGGCCGCCCGGTTCGCCGCTGACATCGCGCAGCAGGAGCTCGACCAGGCCGGGTTCGAGACGCAATCCGGCGTCCCGGGCCGGACTCTCGATCACCTCACGCAGCTCGGCCTCGGTCATTGGCGTGACGAGGTGGAGGCCGGTCTCGAGCCTTCGGGCGAAGTTCGGGTGCGCAGTGACGGAACCGACGTGGTCGGCTCGGAGGGTGACGACGACCGGCGCGACCTCCAGCCGCTCGACGAGATCGTCGAGGAACTGACGCGCCGAGCCAGACGCGACATCGGGCGCGAAGAGCTCTTCGAGCTGATCGACGATCACCACGGTCGTCGGGCCCGCCGTCTCGAGTGCGGCGACCAAGGCGGCGTGCGGATCCCGGCCGGGGGTGAGCACGGCGACCGACCGGCCCGCTCGGCGCAGCCGGCTGGCCACCCCGGCTCGGACCAGGGAGGACTTGCCACAGCCGGACGGACCCACAACCGCCAGAAGGGGTGAGTCGGTGATCCGCTGCAGACAGACGTCGATCTCGCGTTCTCGCCCGAAGAACGCCTCGTCGTCGTCCACGTCGTAGGGAACCAGTCCTCGGTATGGCGGCTGATGGGGATCGGGCGGCACGGCGAGGCCGGGAGCGTCGACGGCGAAGATCGTCTCGGGTTCGTCGAAGCCGTCGAGGCGGTGTGGCCCGAGCTCGACGAGGCCCACGTCGCTCGGCAGGTCGGCGCTGGCCAGTCGAGCGGTCGTCGCCGAGAGGATCACCTGCCCCGCGTCCGCCAGGGCTCGAACGCGGGCGACGCGGCTGAGGGTGGCCCCGGCGAAAATGTCGTCGACTGCGACGGCTTCGCCGGTGTGGACGCCGCAGTGCACCTGCACGCGGCCACCCGCGAGGGCCCGCTGGAGGCCCACGCCGGCGTGCACGGCGTCGCTGGCCCGGTGGAAGACCGACATCGTGGCGTCGCCCTGGATGACGTCGCCGATGCGGCGCCCGTTGTGGCGTTCGACCGCCCGGTCGACGACCAGCAGATGTTCGGCCAGCAGACCGGGCGCGGCATCGGGCAGCTCCTGCCACAGCCGGGTCGAGGCCACGACATCGGTCGCGAGGAAGGTGACCACGCCTGTGGGCAACGGCTCGCTGTCCCAGCCGGCACGGAGCTCCTCGACCAGCTCGCCCGGCGTCGCCGTGCGTTGTGCCGGATGGGTGGCCAGCCCACGACGCAGCGCCTGCTCGAGTCGGGCGGCGCGTTCCCGGTCGACGTCGACCCAGGCCGGGAGGATGCCGGACGGGGGTTGCCCGGAGAGCAGGGCGAAGGCGGTCGCGGCCAGGCCGTACACGTCCGCGGCCCGCGTGGGAACCGCACCCGCAGCCACTTCGGGAGCGCGGTAGCCCGGCGTGCCCCCACGGGTCCGCAGCCCCCGCGTCGAGGACACACCGAAGTCGACCAGCACGACCCGACCTGTCGGGGTCAGCACGAGGTTGGCCGGCTTGACATCACCATGGACCACGGACGGGTCGGTCGTGTGCAGGTGGGTGAGGGCCTCGGCGACGGGAGCCAACCAGCGCAACACCGTTGAGGGCGGCAGCCCAGGCTGACCGTGCTCCGTCAGCACCGCCGCCAGATCGACTCCGTCGATCCAGTCCATCACCAGCACGTGGCGGTCGTCCTCGAAGAAGTCGTCACGGGCGAGCGGCAGACCAGGATGTGGGTGCAGCGACAGGAGCGTCCGGGATTCGACCAGCAGGCGTTCGGCGTCGAGAGGATCGGGCGGGACGCGCCGCAGCTTGAGCGCGACGTCCCGACCGTGACGCCGGTCCACGGCGCGCACCAGCGTCCCTTCCCCGCCGCGGCCGATCACGGCCAGCACCTCGTAGCGGCCGTGCAGCAGGGCCGGCATCACCTCGGTCATGTCACGCCCCCGGCTGGAGGTCGCCGATGCTGACCGCCCCCGACGACAATGCGGCGTTGGCCAGCCGGAGGCGGCGGCGGTCACCCTCCACGATGGCGAACTTGTCGAAGAGGTTGGCGAGGTGCTGCTTCACGGCCGCGTCGGACACGAACTGTGCGGCGGCGATCTCACGGATCGACGCCGGCTCAGTGAACGGATCGCCCGAGAGCAGCGGCTGACACAGCGTGACCAGGACGTCACGTTCACGTCGGGTGAGGACCGGCGGCTCGTCCACCACGGAGGTCGCCGGCCCGCCTCCTGACACGACGCCGCGGAGGACGACCCTGGCCACACCGAGGCGGATCTCATCGCCCGGTTTCACGACCCGCCGTCCGGTGATCCGCTGCCCGTTCACATAGGTCCCGTTGCGCGACCCCAGGTCCTCGATGAACCACGCCCCGCCCAGCTGCTCGAGCAGAAGATGGGTTCGGGACACGGACGGATCGTCGACGACCAGGTCGCTCTCCCTGGAGCTGCCCACGATGCTGCGTGGCGCGCCGATCGGCAGGAGCGTCCGCCCAGCCGCCGTCCACACCTCGAGGTGACCCTCCACCGCACTCCCTCCCGTCTCCCCGCCAGTCTCGCACTTGTCCGCAGCCCCGTCCGAGCCGGCGCGGTGACGGCCGTCGATGGTTGTCGCCTCCACGCCGAACAGGCTGAACGACGCCCGCAATCCCCAACATCCCCGCCAGGGTGAGAAAAGCCTACCTCGAGCGGGAGGAACAACGGCCGCCGCGCCGATGGTGACCAACGGGGGTTCAGCAGACCATGGGTCACGCCACTGGCATCGCCAATGGAGTCCGGCAGCCCCCGGACACGCCGACCGAGAAAGGACCCTGATATGACCGCTACCACTGCCATCGCGGCGGGCGGGCGCCACCAGCGCCCGCTGCTCCCCCTCGCCAGCCTGGTGCTCGCCGGCGCCGCGCTCACGGTGAGTCTCATCGCCCTCACCACCAATGACGAGCCGGCCAATTCGAACGTCGTCACGGCCCAAGACCAGACCGCACCCGCTCAAGCGCCGGCCGCGGCCCGGAGGACGGCAACGCCACCGGCGATTGCCTCGCCAGGGCGGTCATCGTCCGCTGCTGAGCCCACCAGCGACGCCCGCTCACTCCGATTTGTGTCACCGCGTACGTCGCCGACGACGTATCCGGTGACATGAACCCAGGCGGAGACTGGAGCCTCCGGGATCAGCCTCAGGTCGGGAAGGCGCCCTGCATCCGCGCCGCCGCGAGGGTGTTCTCGAGGAGGCACGCGACGGTCATCGGGCCGGTGCCACCTGGCATCGGCGTGATCGCCCCGGCGAGGGCCTGGACGGCGTCGAAGTCGACGTCGCCGACGAGCCCGGCCTCCGTCCGCGACACCCCGACGTCGATCACCGCCGCCCCCGGTCGCACGTGGGCCGGACCGAGCATCCGGGCCTGGCCGGCCGCGCCGACGAGGATGTCGGCCTCCTGGCACACGTCGGCCAGGTCGGGCGTCCGGCTGTGGGCGAGGGTGACCGTGGCGTCGGTCCCCTTGCGGGCGAGGAGCAGGGCGAGCGGCAGCCCGACCAGCGTCGAGCGGCCGACGATCACCGCACGCGACCCCGACGTCGGCACGCCGTAGCGGTCGAGCAGGCGCATCACGCCGAGCGGCGTGCACGGCACATGGCCCGGCCGCCCCCGCACGAGCCGGCCCATCGACAGCTCGGAGAGCCCGTCGATGTCCTTCTCCGGCGGCAGCAGGTCGAGCACCGGCTCGGGATCGAGCCCGTCCGGCAGCGGCAGCTGGACGAGGATCCCGTGCACCGCCGGGTCGGCGGCGAGCTCGCCGACCGCGTCCTCGACCTGGGCCTGCGACGCCGTCGGCGGCAGCTCCACCGACCGCGACGTCATCGCCGCCTCCTCGGCCTTGCGGTGCTTGATCCGCACGTACACCTGGCTCGGGCGGTCGTCGCCCACGAGCACCGTCGCCAGGCACACCGGCGGCGTGCCGGCGGCCTCGACCGTCTTGCGGAGCTCGACGATGATCTCGTCGCGCAGGCGGGCGCCGTCCATCAACACGGCGCCACCGGCCGTGCGGGCGAAGTCCTCCATCACATCGTGGGGGCTGCGCCCCCACACCCCATCGCCGCACCGCTCGCTGGCGCTCGCAGGCGCGGCATGCGCTCGCTACGCTCGCTCATCAGGAGAGCCCCACGATCTCCCCGTCGTCGTCGAAGTCGATGATCGACGCCGCGGGGGTCGCGCCGAGCCCGGGCATCGTGCGCATCTCGCCGCAGATCGGGTACACGAACCCCGCCCCCACCGAGGCCCTGACCTCGTGGACGTCGAGCGTGTGACCGGTCGGGGCGCCCTTCAGCGCCGGGTCGGCCGAGATCGACAGGTGGGTCTTGGCGATGCACACGGGGAGATGACCGAAGCCATTGCGCTCGTACGTCGCGAGCTGGCGGGCGGCGACCGGCGAGTACTCCACGCGCCCGGCACCGTAGACGTTCGTGGCGACGGTTTCGATCTTCTCCCGCAGGCTCGCCGAGTCCGGGTACAGGAAGCGGAAGTCGCTGGGCTCGGCGCACGCCTCGACCACCGCGTGGGCGAGGTCCGTCGCGCCCGGCGCCGCCGTCGGCGAAGTGCGTGCAGACCGCGACTCGGACGCCCATCGCCTCGGCCTCCCGCCGGATCACGTCGTGCTCGGATGCGTGGTCCTCTGGGAACGCGTTGATCGCCACCACCGGCGTCACCCCGTGGATCAGCACGTTCTCGATCTGCTTGCGCAGGTTCACCGCCCCGGCCGCGACGTCGTCGGGGTTCTCCACGAGCATCTCCGGCGGCAGCGGACGCCCGGCGACGATGCGGTGCCGGCCCGAGTGCAGCTTGAGCGCCCGGACGGTGGTCACCACGACCGCCGCGTCCGGGACCAGACCCGACGTCCGGCACTTGATGTTGAAGAACCGCTCGGCGCCCATGTCGGCGCCGAACCCGGCCTCCGTGATGAGGTAGTCGCCGCCGCGGATGCCGATGAGGTCGCCGAGGATCGACGAGTTGCCGTGGGCGATGTTGCCGAACGGGCCGGCGTGGACGATGACGGGCGTGTTCTCGAGCGTCTGCAGCAGGTTCGGCTTGATCGCCTCGCGCAGGATCACCGCCATCGACCCAGCCCCGCGGAGCTGCTCGGCGGTCACCGGCTCGCCGCCCGCGGTGTAGGCGACGACGATGCGCCCGAGGCGGGCCCGCAGGTCCTCGGCCGACGTCGCCAGGGCGAGCACGGCCATCACCTCCGACGCCGCGGTGATGTCGAAGCCGGTCTGGCGCACCACGCCGTCCTGCCGCTCGCCGAGACCGACGACGATGTTGCGCAGCGCCCGGTCGTTGACGTCGAGCACCCGCCGCCACGTGATGTTGTGCGGGTCGATGCCGAGCTCGTCGCCCTGGTGGAGGTGGTTGTCGAGCATCGCGGCGAGGAGGTTGTTGGCCGCGGTGACGGCGTGGAAGTCGCCGGTGAGGTGGAGGTTGAGCAGCTCCATCGGGATGACCTGGCTGTAGCCGCCGCCGGCGGCGCCACCCTTGATCCCGAACGTCGGTCCCATCGACGGCTGGCGGATCGTGATCACGGCGCGGCGGCCGATGTGCTTCATCGCCTGGCCCAGCCCGACCGTCGTCGTCGTCTTGCCCTCGCCGAGCGGGGTCGGCGTCACGGCCGTGACGACGACGTACTTCGCCGGCGGGCGGTCGGCCAGCTCGTCGACCGCTTCGAGGCGGATCTTGGCTACGCCCGCCCCGTACGGCTCGAGGAGGTGCTCGCGGAGACCCATCTCCCACGCGACGTCCGACAGCGGCTTCGGCGTGGCCCCCCGGGAGATGGCGAGGTCGGACGGCAGCGGCATGTTCGTGCTCCCAGAGTTGTTCCACGATGCGGTGTCGTTCCATTATACGAAACGGATCCGGCCAGAGGCCAGCAGGGAGCCGCTCGGATAGAGTTCGGGCGCGAGATGCGCCGCCACAACTATTCGCCGTACACGCGCCTCACCGAACCGCTCGTGCGCGACGGGCGGCGAGTTGCGCCCGGCGCCGTGGGAGGAGGCCATCCGCCGCGCCGCCGACGGCCTGCGCACCGCCCGACGGGAGGCCGGGCCCAGCGCCGCCGGCTTCTTCTCCTGCTCGAAGTCGACCAACGAGATGAACTTCATCGCCCAGAAGTTCGCCCGGGCGGTGATCGGGACCAACAACATCGACTCGTGCAACCGCACTTGACACGCCCCCTCCGTGGTCGGTCTGGCCACAGTCTTCGGAGCCGGCGGCGGCACCTCTTCGTATGCGGAGATCGAGCACACCGACGTCATCGTGATGTGGGGGTCGAACGCCCGTGACGCCCACCCGATCTTCTTCCACCACGTCCTCGCCGGGGTCCGCAACGGGGCGACGTTGTACGTCGTCGATCCCCGCCACAGCTCGACCGCCCAGTTCGCCGACGTGTGGCTCGGCCCCCACGTCGGCACCGACATCGCGCTGTCCAACACGATCGCCCGCGAGATCATCCACGCCGGCCTCGTCAACACCGCCTTCGTCGAGCGGGGCACGACGGGCTACGCCGAGTACGCCGCGTCGGTCGAGGAGTGGACGCTCGAGCGGGGCGCCGAGGTCACCGGCGTCCCGGCCGAGGCGATCCGTGAGCTCGCCCACGCCTACGCCAGGGCCGACCGCGCCCAGCTGTGTTGGACGCTCGGGATCACCGAGCACCACAACGCCGTCGACAACGTGCTCTGCCTCATCAACCTGGCCCTGCTCTGCGGGCACGTCGGGCGCTACGGCTCGGGGCTCAACCCGCTGCGCGGGCCAGAACAACGTCCAGGGCGGCGGCGACATGGGCGCCCTGCCGAACAAGCTGCCCGGGTTCCAGGACGTCACCGACGACGCCGCTCGGGCCAAGTTCGAGGCGGCGTGGGGATGCACGATCCCCGACCGCGACGGATGGCACCTCACCCAGATGTTCGACGCGATGCACCGCGGCGACCTGCGAGGCGCTGTACGTGATCGGCGAGAACCCCGCCCAGTCCGAGGCCGACGGCCACCATGCCGCCGCCGCCCTCGACCGCCTCGATCACCTGGTCGTGCAGGACCTGTTCCTCACCAAGACGGCCCAGCTCGCCGACGTCGTGCTGCCCGGATCGGCGTCGTGGTGCGAGGCCAACGGCACGGTCACCAACTCCGAACGCCGAGTGCAGCTGTGCCGCAAGGCGCTCGACCCGCCTGGCGAGGCCCGCGACGACATCCAGATCCTGCTGGACATCGCCCGCGAGCTCGGCCACGACTGGGACTACGGAAAGCCCGACGACCTCGCCGAGAACGTGTGGAACGAAGTGCGCCGGCTCTCGCCGATGCACGCCGGGATGAGCTACGCCCGCCTCGAGGAGCTCGGCGGGATCCAGTGGCCGTGCTTCCACGAGGACCGCCTCGAGCCGACCTGGCTGCACGGGCGGCTGTGGGCGGACGACCCGGCCGACCGCGGCCGGCTGGCCCCGTTCAGCGTCGTCGTCGACGAGCCGCCGGTCGACGTGCTCGACGACGACTACCCGCTGCGGCTCACCACCGGTCGCCGGCTCGACTCGTTCAACACCGGCGTGCAGTCCCGGCGGCTACCGCAGCCCCAACCGCGAGGGCGAGACCATCGACGTGTCCCCCGAGGACGCGACGCGGCTCGGCCTCGCCGAGGGCGAGGTGGTCCGCGTGTCGTCGCGGCGGGGAACGGTCGAGGCACCCGTGCGCATCGACCACGGGCTGCGCCCCGGCTTGGTGTTCATGACGCTGCACTTCCCCGACGAGGTCGACACCAACCTGCTCACGATCGAGGCGGCCGACCCGAAGTCGGGCACGGCCGAGTTCAAGGCCACCGCGGTGCGCATCGACCGGCTCGGCGCCGACACGGTGGCGGTCGCGGCGACTGACCGGATGGACCTCAAGATCGTCAGCGCGTCGGCCACCGCCGACGAACGAGCCGCCGTCGACGCCGTGCTCGGCCCCGCTGCCGTCGGCGCCCGCCTCGGCGACCGCGACCCGGCCGGCCACCACGTCGCCCGCGGCGGACGCGAGCGACGGGAGCAACGGCACCTGCTGCTGCCGGCGCTCCACGCTGTCAACGACCGCGTCGGGTGGATCAGCCGGGGCGCGATCAACTACCTCGCCGAGCGGCTCGACGTCGCACCGGCTGAGATCTACGGCGTCGCCACGTTCTACGCGTTGTTCTCGACCGTCGAGCGGCCCGCTCGCCAGGTTCACGTGTGCGTCGACCTCGTCTGCCGGGCCGGCGGCGGGCTGGCCGAGTCCGACCTTCCCGCCGGCGCGCACCCGGCGCCGTGCCTCGGGGTATGCGAACGGGCGCCGGCCGCGCTCGTCGTCGAGGCGGCGAGGCGCCACGCCGGGAGGTGCTCGCCCCGGCCACGGGCGTTGCAGTGCGCCGAAGCGTCGACGGTGAGTGGCCCGAGGATGAAGCCCCCGGTTGTCGCCGCGGTGCCTCAACTCGCGGCGGGCGATCGGTCGCTGCGCCTGCTCCCCCGCGTCGGCGCCGTCGACCCGACAAGCGTCGACGCCTATCGTGCCGCCGGCGGTTACGAGGCGCTGCGACGGGCGTTCGCGATCGGCCCGGCGGCGGTGATCCGCGAGGTCACCGACTCCGGGCTCGTCGGCCGCGGCGGCGCCGCGTTCCCCACCGGGCGCAAGTGGGACGCGGTGGCCCGTCAGCCGGTCCGTCCCCATCATCTCGTCTGCAACGCCGACGAGTCCGAGCCGGGCACGTTCAAGGACCGGGTGCTGATGGAGGGCGATCCGTTCGCGGTGATCGAGTCGATGACGATCGCCGCCTACGCGACGGGCTGCGCGCACGGCTGGATCTACGTGCGCGGTGAGTACCCGCGGGCGACCCGGACATTGCACGCGGCACTCGACGCGGCGCGCCGCCGCGGATTCCTCGGCGACGACATCCTCGGCACCGGGTTCGGCTTCGACATCACCGTCTTCCGTGGCGCCGGCGCCTACATCTGCGGCGAGGAGACGGCGATCTTCAACTCGATCGAGGGGTTCCGCGGCGAGCCGCGCAACAAGCCGCCGTTCCCGGTCGACGCCGGTCTGTTCGGCCAACCGACCGTCGTCAACAACGTCGAGACCCTGGTGAACGTGCTGCCGATCCTGCTCGACGGCGGGGCGACGTTCGCCTCCGTCGGAACGTCCGGGTCGACCGGCCCGAAGCTGTTCTGCGTGTCGGGCGCGGTCGCCGCTCCCGGCGTGTACGAGGTCGAGTTCGGGAAGACGCTCGGCGAGCTGATCGAGCTCGCCGGCGGCGTGCGCCCCGGCGCCGGCTTGCGGGCCGTCCTGCTCGGCGGCGCGGCCGGTGGGTTCGTCGGGCCCGACGGGCTCGATGTCCCGCTGACTCTGGAGGGCGCACGCGAGCACGGCACCACGCTCGGCTCGGGAGTCGTGCTCGTGCTCGACGACACGGTCGATCTCGTCGACCAGCTGCGGCGCATCGCCGCCTTCTTCCGCGACGAGTCGTGCGGCCAGTGCGTGCCGTGCCGGGTCGGCACGGTCCGCCAGGAGGAGGTGCTCGCCCGACTGGCCGCCGGCGGGGCGTCACCAGCATGACGACCTCGCCCTGCTCGCCGACCTCGGTCAGGTGATGCGCGACGCCAGCATCTGCGGGCTCGGTCAGACCGCGCCGATCGCGATCCAGTCGGCGATCGACAAGCTCGGCGTGTTTCGTTAAGCGGCCTCGGGGGCGACGAACTCGACGTCGATCTCGATGTCGATCTTCTTGCCGAGGGCGAACTTGTCCATGCCGAGGGGCATGTTGAAGTCGATGCCGAAGTCGTCACGGACGATTCGGGTCGTGGCGACGAACCCGGCCCGCACCTTGCCGTCGACCGGGAACACCTCGGTGCCGCCGAATTCGATCGCGAGGCGCACGGGCTGCGTGATGCCGTTGATCGTGAGCTTGCCTTCGGACTCGTACTCACCCTCACCGACCTCCTCGATCGAAGACGACTCGAAGGTCATCGTCGGGTGCTCGTCGGCCGAGAAGAAGTCGGTCGAGCGGAGATGGGCGTCGCGGTCGGGCTGGTTGGTGTCGACGCTGGTGATGTCGATCGTCGCGCCGAAGCCGGTGCCGGCGAGGTCGTCGCCGACCGTCAGCCACGCGTCGATGCCGTTGAAGCGGCCACGGACGTTGGTGAGCCCGAGATGGCGCACCTTGAAGTACACACCCGAGTGGGCGGCGTCGAGAGTCCAGGTGCCGGGGGTGAGCGAATGGGTGGTTTGGGCGAGTGCCATGAATTTCCTCCGGGGGTGAAAGGGCTTGCGGTGATAGTAACGACCGTAACTATCTCTGACAACAGCATTCGTCCGGTAGCCTGACGACATGGCGGGTGAACTCGTTGCCCAGGGGAACCGTGACGTCGTCGACATCCCGCACCGCGAGCTGGTCGAGCTGTCGGCCCGCTTCACTCACGGCTTTCGGCGCTGGCTCGACGACAGCGGGCCAGAGGGCCTGACGTACCCATGCCTGCGCGTGCTCGAGTCCCTCCACTGCGAGGGGCCGGCGAAGATGAAGGCGCTGGCCGACGGCCTCGGGCTGAGCGCCCGCAACATGACGACGGTCGCCGACTCGCTCGAGAACGACGGGCTCATCCGCCGGGTCGCCCACCCCAGCGACCGCGGGCCACGCTGCTCGAGCTCACGCCCACTGGTCAGGCCGCCGCCGACGAGTCGCTGGCGCCACGGCTCGCCGAGATCAGCCGCCTCTTCGACGAGCTGTCGCCCACGGCTCGCAACAACCTGCGCCTGCGCTGGCCACCCTCGTCGCCACGATGGATCGGGCTGCGACGGGAAGGAAACCTGCTGACGGCTGCGGCCCGCCCCGCCCCGGTATCTGGGCGGGAACTTTGTCAGCAGCTGGCAAATTGTCCGCCCAGATCGACCGATGGCACGATTCCCGCCCAGTTCGGGGTCGGTCTCCAGGGCCTTCTGGAGGAGCCGGCTACTGGAGCTCGATCAGCCCGCCGTTCGTCGGCCGGAAGCCACAGGCGTCGTAGTAGAACGGCCTCAGGTCGTCGTCGAAGTCGACGTGGAGGTACTCGCACCCGGCCTCGCGGGCGGCGTCTCGGGCGACGGCGACGAGCTGCTTACCGATCCCCGTCGCCCGGCCTTCGCCGCGACCATCGTGTCCTGGATCCACGCATGGACCAGGCCGTCCCACACGACGTTCACGAAGCCGACCAGGTCACCGTCCTCGCGGGCGACCACCCACCCGAGGCTGTGCTCGGCGACCAGCCGGACCCAGTTCCACTCGGACTCGTCGAACACTCGGGTCTCGAAGGCCTCGGCGTGGAGGGCGTTGACCTCGACGTTGTCGAACCCGCCACGCCACTCGTAGGTGATCACTCAGGCCACTCTGCCGGCAGCGGTTGCGGCCGGTGGACCCCAGCGATCCGGGTGGAGGATCGCGGCGAAGGTCTCGACGCCCGTGACCACTCGCGGCCCGGGGCGGACGACGAAGGCGTCGGCGTCGACCGCCCACACCTCGGCGTCGCTCGGCAACACGCCAGCAGAGACGGTCTGCTCGGCGAGCACGACACTGCCGTCGAGGCGGAACCCGCACGGCGCCACGATCACGACCTCCGCCCCGCACGTCGCCACCATCCCCCAGTCCACGCCGACTGACTTCGCACTCGGCCGTGCGAGCAGGGCACCGCCGCCCGCGGCGGTGACCAGGTCGGGCACCCAGTGGCCGGCGGTGAAGGCGGGATCGGTCCACTCGAGCACGAGCGTCGGCCGTCGCGACGCACCGTCGACGGCGGCGGCGACCGCGGCCAGCCGCGCCCGGCATGCGGCCACGATCTCCTCGGCACGGGCAGACGTGCCGGTCGCCGCTCCGACCGTCCGCACCGACTCGAGCACCTCGTCCAGGGTCATCGGGTCGAGGGTGAGGACTTCCGCCCGGCAGCCGAGAAAGGCGAGGGCGTCGTCGACCTCGGTGACGTCGACGGCACACACCGCGCACAGGTCCTGCGTGACCACCATCGTCGGGTCCAGGTCGGCGAACGCGCCCCGGTCGAGCCGGTAGAGGTCCTCACCCGCCGCCATGCGTTCCTTGACGACAACGTCGATCTCGGCCGGCGACAACCCGGCCGGCAGCGCCGACGTCGACACGATCCGCTTGCCTCGCGCCTCCGGCGGGAAGTCGCACTCGAACGTCACCCCGACGACCTGGTCGCCCAGCCCGAGCTCGAACAGGATCTCGGTCGCCGAAGGCAGGAGCGAGACGATCCGCATCCGCCCATCATCGCCGACGAGAAGCGACGGCGTATCGTCGCCGATGTGGCGCGCATGGTCGAGCTGACGATCGACGACCGAGCCGTCAGCGCGCCCGAGGGCACGACCCTGCTGCAGGCGTGCCGCGCCGAGGACACCGACATACCGACCCTGTGCTACGGGGACACGATCACGCCGAAGAACGCGTGCCGGGTCTGCATGGTCGAGGTCGAGGGCTCGCGGGTGCTCGTGCCGTCGTGCTCCCGGAAGGTCGAGCCCGGCATGGTCGTGCGCACCGACACCGAACGGACCCGCCACAGCCGCCGGCTTGTCCTCGAACTGCTGGGGTCGTCGGTCGACCTGTCGCTCACCGCCGGCGTCGCCCAATGGAATGAGGAGTACGGCGCCGAACCGGACCGCTTCGGACCGCCTGCCGGCCCAGCGACCGACCGCGACCAGCGCATCACCGGCCACCACCACCCGCCTGATGGCGAGGGGGTCGAGACCGTCGACCAGCCGGTGAAGGTCGACAACCCGCTGTACGTGCGCGACTACGCCAAGTGCATCCTCTGCTACCAGTGCGTCGACGCGTGCGGCGAGCAGTGGCAGCAGACGTTCGCGATCGGCGTCGCCGGCCGCGGGTTCGACGCCCGCATCTCCACGGAGTACGCCGTCGACCTGCCCGAGTCGGCGTGCGTGTACTGCGGCAACTGCATCCAGGTGTGCC
This sequence comes from uncultured Acidimicrobiia bacterium, assembly GCA_963839695.1. GTDB lineage: Bacteria > Actinomycetota > Acidimicrobiia > Acidimicrobiales > Ilumatobacteraceae > JALZMG01. The sequence continues at coordinate 142,940 of CAWIVW010000008.1, forward strand.
CCACCGGTGCGCTCATGTTCACGTCGGAGCACGAGATGCGGGCGGCGGGCACATGGGACGAGGAGCGCCAGACACTGACCGACACGATCTGCCCGTACTGCGGCGTCGGCTGCACGCTCACCCTGCACGTCCAGGACAACGAGATCGTCAAGGTCGACGCTCGCCGCCCGACGCCGGCATCACGAGCGGGAACCTCTGCATCAAGGGCCGCTTCGGCTTCCAGCACGTGCAGAACCGGCCTGACGCTGACGTGCGGCGGATCTGGCCGAAGCGTCGACGGTCGGCACGATCCCGCCAGAGTCGAACCGCTGACGCGCCCACCGCTACGGTCGGTCGCATGCGGCCGAAGTCCTTGGTGGTGACGTTCGGCCTGCTGATGGCGATGCTCGGCGCCGGTTACGGCGTGCTGTTCACGATGCTCGACGACTACCGCGACGAGTACGGGATCAGCGAGTCGGCACTCGGCATCGTCATCGGGCTCGGGTTCCTGTCCGGCTTCGCATCCCAGGTTCTGATCGCCCCGCTCGCCGATCGCGGACACGCCAAGCAGGTCGTGATCACCGGCATGGCGCTGAACGTCGTCGGGCTGCTGGTGATGGCGATGGCGACGGCGGTCGTGCCGCTCATGCTCGGCCGGCTGGTGATGGGCGTCGGGGTCGGCATGGCCTTCCCGGCGATCCGCCGGATCGTGATCCTCGCCGAACCCGATCGGCTCGGCCACAACATCGGCCGGCTGCTCGCCTTCGACGTCGGCGGCTTCGCCGCCGGTCCGGCGGTGTCCGCCGCGCTCGTCGGTCCGTTCGGGATCCCGGCCCCGTTCCTCGTGATCGCGGCGGTGACCTTGGCCGCGCTGCCGTTCGTCGCCCGCGTCGACGTCGAGGAGAGCGCCGATCCTCCGACGCAGCGATTCGCCTTCGACCTCCTCCGGATCCGCCCGTTCGCCGGCGCCGTCGCCCTCGGGTCGGCGGTGTTCCTGATGATCGGCGCGTTCGACGCGTTGTGGGCGGTCGTTCTCGACGACCTCGAGACCAACGAGTGGATCGCCAACCTCGGGATCACGTTGTTCGCGCTCCCGCTGATCCTCCTCGGATCGATCGGCGGCCGGCTCGCCCAGCGAGTCGGGCCGTTCCGCGTCGGCACGATCGGGCTGCTCGGCGGGGCGCTGTTCATGGCCCTCTACGGGGTGGTGCCGACCGGCGGGGCGATGTTCGCGGTGGCGATGGTCCACGCCGTCAACGACGGCTTCACCGTTTCGAGCACGGGCGTGGCCGTCGGCATGGTCGTGCCCGGCGAGCGTCAGGCCGGAGCCCAGGGCGTGCTCGGAGGGTTCGAGACGCTGACGGCCGGCATCACCGCGGCGGTGACCGGGGCCCTGTACGAGCATTTCGGTCGCGACAACGGCGTACGGCGACGCGCGGCGATCGCGATGGTCGTGCTCGTCGTGGTCGGCGCGACTGCTGGCCCGGCAGTCGTGGAGCATCAAGGGCGCAGTCACCGCCACCACGGCGACCGCACCGCGAGCGCCGGTGTAGGGGTGCTATAGCACCCGGCGTGAGCGGATCCTCGACGACCCCATCGGCCAGTTGCGTGGTGATCGGCGCCGGCATCGTCGGCAACTGTCTCGTCGGGCACCTCGCCCAGCTCGGCTGGACCGATCTCGTGCTCGTCGACAAGGGCCCGCTGCCGAACCCCGGTGGCTCGACGGGGCACGCGTCCAACTTCATCTTCCCGACCGACCACAACAAGGAGATGGCGCTGCTCACGCTGGAGAGCCAGCGCCAGTACGTCGAGCTCGGGGTCAACACGACGTGCGGCGGCATCGAGGTCGCCCGCGATCAAGCGCGCCTCGAGGAGTTCCGTCGCCGGATGACCTCGGCCAAGGCGTGGGGCATCGACGCCCGCCTGCTCACCCCGGAGGAGGTCAAGGAGCTCGTCCCGTTCGTCAACCCCGACGTGCTGCTCGGCGGGTTCTACACGCCGAGCGTGTCAGTGGTCGACTCACTGCAGGCCGGCACGTTGATGCGCCAGGAGGCGATCGACAAGGGCGTGCTCACCGTGCTCGCCAACACCGAGGTCACTCGACCTCGAGGTCGCCGACGGCGCGATCCGGGCCGTCATCACCGACAAGGGCCGCATCGAGACCGAGCACGTCGCGATCGCGTGCGGCGTGTGGAGTCCGCGCATCGCGGCGATGGCCGGGGCGACGATCCCGCTCACTCCGGCCGTGCACCAGATGGTCGACGTCGGTCCGATCGACGTGCTGCAGGAGACCAACACCGAGGTCGCCTACCCGATCGTCCGCGACATGGACACGTTCTGCTACGAGCGCCAGTCCTCCGGGTCGATGGAGGTCGGGTCGTACGCCCACCGGCCGATCTTCCATCACCCCGACGACATCCCGTCGATCGAGGCGTCGGCGCTGTCCCCGACCGAGCTGCCGTTCACGCCCGACGACTTCGACGACCAGTTGGAGCAGGCCATCGACCTGATGGAGATGCTCGGCGACGCCGAGATCAAGTACTCGATCAACGGCCTGCTCTCGCTCACGCCCGACGCGATGCCGGTGCTCGGCGAGACCGTGGAGGTGCGGAACCTGTGGTCGGCGGCGGCGGTGTGGATCAAGGAGGGACCGGCAATCGCCCGCCTCGTCGCCGAGTGGATGACCGACGGCTACCCGCACATCTGCGATCCGCACTCGTCGGACATCAGCCGCTTCTACCCTCACGAGCGCACCGAGCACCACATCCACGCCCGCTGCGCCGAGCACTACAACAAGACCTACGGCATCGTCCACCCGCGCGAGCAGTGGGCGAGCGAGCGGGGGATGCGGCGCAGCCCGTTCTTCCCCGGGAGGAGGCGCTCGGGGCGGTGTTCTTCGACGCCCGCGGCTGGGAGCGGCCGCAGTGGTTCGAGTCCAACGCCGACCTGCTCGACCGCTACCCGGAGGCCGGCGGACCGCGGCCGCACGAGTGGGACAACCGCTGGTGGTCGCCGATCACCAACGCCGAGCACCTCCACCTGCGGGAGCACGTCGGGATGGTCGATCTCACCGCCTTCAACGAGTTCGAGCTCACCGGGCCGGGCGTCGTCGACTACCTCCAGCGGATGTGCGTCAACAACGTCGACGTGCCGGTCGGCAAGTCGGTGTACACGCCGCTCCTCACACCCGGCGGGGGCTTCCGCGCCGACCTCACGATCATGCGCCTGGGCGAGCAGCACTTCCGCGTCGTCACCGGCGCCTTCGACGGCGGCCGCGACAAGCACTGGTTCACCCGTCACCTGCCCGACGACGGGTCGGTGACGTTCAGCGACCGAACGTCGGGCATCTGCACGATCGGAGTGTGGGGTCCGAACGCGGTGGCGACGATGACGCCGATCGTGACCGACCCCTCGACGCGGCGATGCGACCTGTCGCAGGCAGGCTTCCCGTACGGGTCCGTGCGCGACGTGCTCGTCGACGGGGTGCCGTGCACGATGTTCCGCATCTCCTACGTCGGCGAGAGCGGCTGGGAGGTCTACACCAACACCGAGCACGGGCTGCGCGTGTGGGACACGATCTGGGAGGCCGGCCAGGCGCACGACGTGCGGCCGATCGGGCTCGGCGTGTACGCCGTCACCGGGCGGATCGAGAAGGGCTACCGGCTGATGGGGGCCGAGCTGGAGAGCGAGTACGACCCCGTCGAGGCCGGACTGGCCCGGCCACGGGTGAAGGCGGCCGACTTCATCGGCAAGGAGCCGTACCTCGCCGCCCGCGACCGGGAGCCGGCGGCGGTGCTCTGCACGCTCGAGATGACCGATCACACCTCGGCCGACGGGATCGCCCGCTACCCGACAGGTGGCAACGAGCCGATCCTCACGCCTCGACGGCGATCGGATCGTCGACGCCAAGGGCCGGGTGTCGCGGGTGACCACGGCCGGCGCGGCGCCGTCGCTCGGCACGTACCTGCTGATGGCGTACCTGCCGCCCGAGCACGCCGTCGAGGGCACCGAGCTGCGGGTGATGTACATGAACGAGCTGTTCCCGGTGCGGGTGGCCCGGGTCGGCAGCCGCCCCCTCTTCGACCCCGACGACGAGCGCATGAAGTCGTGAGGATCCTGGTCTGCGTCAAGCGGGTGCCGGCGCCGGGGCGCGGATCAACCTGACCGCCGACGAGCAGGCGATCGACACCGCCCATCTGGGGTTCACGACGAGCCCGCACGAGGAGTGCGCGGTCGAGGCCGCGGTGCAGCTCGTCGAGACCCACGGCGGCGCGGCGACGGTCCTCACGGTCGGCCCGCCGGAAGCGGAGGAGCAGCTCCGCTACGCGGTGAGCGTCGGCATGGCGGCAGCGGTGCTGGTGCCGACCGACGGTGCGGACTGGGACCCGCAGCGCACGGCGCGCGGCGATCACGCGAGGCGGTCACCCGCCTGGAAGCCGCGGACGGGCGGTTCGACCTGCTGCTCTTCGGCAACGAGGCGGCCGACTCGGGCGGGTTCCAGGTCGGCATCCGCGTCGCCCACGCCCTCGGGCGGCCGATCGTGAACGGGATCAAGGGCATCGAGGTCGTCGACGGCGCGGTACGGCTGCGGCGCGACACCGACACCGGTCAGGAGACCTACGAGCTCCCGCTCCCGGCGGCGGTCGGCGTCAAGGAGGGCATCAACCTGCCCCGCTACCCCACGATGAAGGGTCGCCTGGCCTCCAAGCGCGTGGAGCTCACCCGCCTCGACATCGCCGCCGAGGTCGACCGGGCGGGCAGCAGATGGTGCGTCTGCAACGACCTGTCGAACGTGCCGCCAGCACGGTCATCCTCGGTCACGGCGCCGACGCGGCCCCCGCCGTCGTCGACCTCCTCGACGAGCTCGGGGTCCTCCCATGACCGTCACTGCGTTCCCCGGCCACGCAGGCCGGTTGCGGCCGCTCGCTCGCTGGCGCTCGCTCGCTCGCATCATCGCGAGCTGCGGTCCGATGAGCGTGCTCGTCGTCGTCGAGCACGACCGCGGGGCGATGGTGGCGGCCTCCGGCGAGGCCCTGACCGCGGGCCGTCAGCTCGCCGCCGCCACCGGCGGCCCGCTCGACGCGCTCACCATCGGCGCCGACGCCGACCCGATCGCCGCCGAGCTCGGCCGCTTCGGCGTGGCGACCGTGCATCAGGCGCACCATCAGCTGCTCACCGACTACGGAGCCGAGGCGTGGGGTGCCGTGGTCGCCGCCGCCGTCCGCGAGCTGGCCCCGACCGCCGTGCTGGCGACAGGGACCGACCGCGGCCACGAGGTCCTCGCCCACGCCGCCGCCCGCCTCGACCTCCCGATGGTCGCCAACTGCACCGCGGTCACGCCCGGCGAACCGATGACCGTGACCCGGGTGCGGTGGGGTGGTTCGCTGCTCGAGGAGGCGGCCCTGACCGCCCCGGTCGCCCTGCTCACCACCGCGCTCCACGGCTTCGACGGCGAGCCCGCCGGCGAGCCCGGTCCGGCGGCGACCCGGCGAGCTGCTCCCCGACCTCGACCCGGCGCTCGCCCGCAGCGTGGTGCGCGAGCGGGTCGAGCGGACGGCGGGCATCACGCTCGCCACCGCGCCGGTGGTCGTCGGCGGTGGTCGTGGGGTCGGCTCGGCCGAGGCGTTCGCTCCGCTCGAGGAGCTCGCCGGCCTGCTCGGCGGCGTCGTCGGCTGCTCCCGCGTCGTCACCAACAACGGCTGGCGCCAGCACCGCGACCAGGTCGGCCAGACGGGCACGCGCATCGCCCCGACCGTCTACCTCGCCTGTGGCATCTCGGGGGCGATCCAGCACTGGGTCGGGGCGATGACGGCGAAGAACATCATCGCCGTCAACCTCGATCCCGACGCCAACATGGTCGCCAAGGCCGGGTACGCGGTCATCGGCGACCTCCACGAGGTGGTTCCCGCGATCTCGGCCGAGATCCGCCGGCGGAAAGGAACGTGATGTCCGAGTTCGCCCGCTTCCGCGCCCTCAGCTTCGACTGCTACGGCACGCTGATCGACTGGGAGGCCGGGATCGCCGCCGAGCTCGGCGCTGGGCCGAGTCCCACGGCGTCGGAGCGACCGAGCGCCGAGCTGCTCGCCGACATTCGGCCGTTTCGAGACGGACGTCGAGCGCGAGCACCCGACGGCGCTGCTACCCCGACGTCCTCGCGATGACGCTCGACCGCATCGCCGAGCACCACGGCGCCGCAGGCGACCGACGCCGAGCGGGCATCGTTCGGGGGCTCGGTCGGATCGTGGCCCGCCTTCGCCGACTCGGCCGAGGCTCTTGCCCGGCTGAAGGAGCGCTTCCAGCTGATCATCCTCTCCAACGTCGACCGGGCGTCGTTCGCCGCGAGCAACGAGCGGCTCGGCGTCGAGTTCGACCTCGTCATCACCGCCGAGGACGTCGGCGCCTACAAGCCGAGCCCGCAGAACTTCGCCGCCCTGCTCGACGCGATCGGCACGATCGGCGTCACCAAGGACGAGCTGCTCCACGTCGCGGAGTCGCTGTACCACGACCACGAGCCGGCCGCCGCGGTCGGGCTGCCGTCGGTCTGGATCGACCGGCGCCACGGCCAGGACGGGCTTCGGCGCCACGGCCACCGCCCGCCGGCGCGGTGACGCCGACATGGCGGTTCCCGTCGATGGCGGCCTTCGCCGAGGCCGCGACCGCGGCGCCGTGAACGCAGTTCGCCTGCTTCGGGATGTACCCGTTCGAGCCGCTGCGGCCGGCGTGGGAGCAGCTGTGGGCCGCCGTCCACGCGCGGGCGCCGTGGACGCCTGCTGTCGCTCACGTGGGCCGGCGACGTACAGGATCACTGGGCTGATCCGGCGTGCGTCGTCAGCCACGCCTGCGGGTGGCCGGTCGCGACGACGCTGCGGTCGACCGTCGCCGTCGTCGGCGCCTTCTCCCTCGCCCTGCCCGAGGCCGACGGCCACCGCTATCGCAGCGTGCTCGTGGCGTCCCGCGCAGGCGAGCTCGCCTCGTTCGTCACCGCCGAATCGACGGTGGCGGCGAACAGCGACGACAGCCTGTCCGGCTGGATCAGCCTGCAGGCCGCCACGGTCGGCCGTGGGCCGTCCGTGGCCCGGCCGCGTCCACTGGACCGGCGCCCACATCGAGAGCGTGCGCGCCGTGCGCGGCGGGGATGCCGATCTGGCCAGCATCGACGAGCTGACCTGGGCCCACCTCCGCCGGCTCGAGCCCGGCCTCGTCGACGGTCTCCACGTCGTCGGGCGGGGCCCGTGGATCCCGAGCCCGGCGATCGTCACCTCCACCGGACGCGTCGACGAGCTCCGGACGCGCGTTCGCCGGAGCGATGGAGGAGCCGGCCACCAGGTCGGCGCGGGCGGCGCTGCTGCTGGCCGGGTTCGTCGCCCTCGATCACAGCGAGTACGACGACGCGTGCCTCGCGCGACTAATCTCGGTACGTTCGTACTGGAAATTCTCCCCGCCGGCGCAGCCGCGAACGGCGTGAGCGCGGCTCGCGCTCCCGGCTGCCCGAGCAGCAACCGTTCGCCCAGCCCCGCCTGCGCTACGCCCCGACGGAGGTCGTCTCGGCCGACGAGTTGGAGTCGATCCATGACGCCTCGCTCCGGATCCTCGCCGAGATCGGGATGGACTTCCTCGACGCCGAGGCCCGCCGCCTGCTCGCCGCCGCCGGCGCGACCGTCGGTGGCGACGGCCACGACCAGCGGGTGCGCTTCGACCCGGCGATGGTCGTCGAGACCATCGCCACCTGTCCGGCGACGTTCCGGCTGCACTCGTGGAACCCCGCCCACACGCTCACGATCGGCGGCGACCTCCTCGCGTTCGGCTCGGTCGCCAGCCCGCCGAACATCGTCGACTTCGAGCGGCGTGCGCCGGCCCGGCGACCGTGAGGCGTTCCGCATCCTGCTCGAGCTGTGCCAGTCGCCTCAACGTCATCCACTTCATCGCCGGCTATCCGGTGGAGCCGATCGACCTGCATCCCTCGATCCGCCATCTCGAAGCGGCCCTCGACGTCCTGACCCTCACCGACAAGGTCCCGCACAGCTACAGCCTCGGCGCCCAGCGCAACCGGGACGTCCTCGAGATGGTGCGCATCGCCCGCCAGGTCGACGACGCGACGCTGGAGCGGGAGCCGTCGGTGTTCACCGTCGTCAACTCGTCGTCGCCGCTGCGCCTCGACGCCCCGATGCTGCAGGGGATGATCGAGTTCGCGTCCCGCAACCAGGTCGTCGTGATGACCCCGTTCACGCTGTCGGGCGCGATGGCGCCGATCACGCTGGCGGGCGCCGTCGCCCAGCAGAACGCCGAGGCCCTCGCCGGGATGGTGTTCACCCAGGTCGTGCGGCCGGGCGCGCCGGTGGTCTACGGCGGGTTCACGTCGAACGTCGACATGCAGTCCGGCGCCCCCGCGTTCGGCACCCCCGAGTACGTGCGCACGGCGATGCTCGGCGGCCAGCTCGCCCGGCGCTACGACGGTGCCGTACCGCTCGTCGAACGTCTCGGCCTCCAACACCCTCGACGCCCAGGCCGCGTACGAGAGCGTGTTCTCGCTGTGGGGCGCGGTCATGGGCGGCGTCAACTTCCTGATGCACGGCGCGGGATGGATGGAGGGCGGGCTGTCGGCCTCGGCCGCCAAGCTCGTCCTCGACGCCGACCTGCTCGGGATGGTCGCCGCGTTCTGCGAGCCGGTCGTCGTCGACGAGGACTCGCTCGCCGTCGACGCGATCCGCGAGGTCGGGCCCGGCGGCCACTTCTTCGGGATCGGCCACACCCAGGAGCGCTTCCGCACCGCGTTCTACCGGCCGATGATCTCGGACTGGCGGAACTACGAGACGTGGGACGAGGCCGGCCGGCCCGACGCCGCCCACCGCGCCGTCGAGCTCGCCCACGCCTTCCTCGCCGCCTACGAGCCCCCGCCGATGGACCCGGCCGTCCGGGAGGAGCTCGAAGCCTTCGTCGCCCGCCGCGTCGCCGAGGGCGGCGTCCCGACCGACTACTAGGGGGCCAACTCGATGAAGTCGTCAACCCAGGTCGTCGTCATCGGCGGTGGCGTCGTCGGCGCCTCGGTGCTCTACCACCTCACGGAGGCGGGGTGGCACGACGTCGTGCTGGTCGAGCGCAAGGAGCTCTCCGCCGGGTCGACGTGGCACTCGGCGGGCGGGATGCACACGCTCAACGGCGATCCCAACGTGTCCAAGTTGCAGCAGTACACGATCGAGCTGTACCGCACGATCGAGGCCCGTTCGGGCCAGAACTGCTCGATCCACCTGCCCGGCGGGCTGATGCTGGCCAGCGATCGCGAGCGCCTCGACTGGCTGCGCATGGCCCAGGCCCGCGGGCGCTACCTCGGCATGGAGCTCGAGATCATCACCGCCGCCGAGGCCAAAGCGCTGTTCCCGCTGATGGAGGAGCAGTACTTCGTCGGCGCCCTCTTCGACCCGGTCGAGGGCCACGTCGACCCGAGCGGCGTCACCAACGCCTACGCGATCTGCGCCCGCCAGGCCGGCGCCGAGATCTACCGCCACACGTGGGTCCACGACCTGCGCCAGCGCGCCGACGGCACGTGGGACGTCAGTCACGGACAAGGGCGAGATCCACGCCGAGCACATCGTCAACGCCGGCGGGCTGTGGGCGCGCGAGGTCGGGCGGATGATCGGCCTCGAGCTGCCCGTGCTCGGCATGGAGCACATGTACCTCGTCACCGACGACATGCCGGAGGTCGCCGCGCACAACGCCGAGCGCGGCCACGAGCTGCCGATGGCCCTCGACTTCGAGGGCGAGATCTACATCCGCCAGGAGCAGGGCGGGATGCTGATGGGCACGTACGAGCAGGCGTGCGTGCCGTGGTCGCCGCAGGTCGCGCCGTGGACGCTTCGACCAGGAGCTGCTGCCGCCCGACCTCGACCGCATCGCGCCCTCGCTGGAGATCGCCTTCAAGCACTACCCGGCGATGGCGACGGCGGGGATCAAGCGGGTGATCAACGGGCCGTTCACGTTCGCGCCCGACGGCAACCCGCTCGTCGGCCCGATCCGCGGGGTCCGCAACTGCTGGGTCGCGTGCGCGGTGATGGCCGGCCTGTCCCAGGGCGGTGGCGTCGGGCTCGCCCTGGCCAACTGGATGACCGACGGGCGACCCGCAGCTCGACATCTGGGGGATGGACGTCGCCCGGTTCGGCGACTGGGCCAACCTCGCCTACACCAACGCCAAGGTGCGGGAGAACTACAGCCGGCGCTTCCGCATCACGTTCCCGAACGAGGAGCTGCCGGCCGGGCGGCCGCTGCACACGACGCCGGTGTACGACCGGCTCACCGCGCACAACGCGGTGTGGGGCGCCGGCTTCGGGCTCGAGCACGCGCTGTGGTTCCAGCGTCCCGGGCGAGGAGCCGGTCGAGGACGTCACGTTCCGGCGGTCCAACGCGTTCCCCGTCGTCGCCGACGAATGCCGGGCCGTGCGCGAGCGGGTCGGCCTCACCGAGTGCTCCAACTTCGCCAAGTACCGCGTGACCGGTCCGGGGTCGGCGGAGTGGCTGCAGGGTCTGTTCACCAACCGCCTGCCGAAGCCCGGGCGCATCGCGCTGACGCCCGATGCTCAACCCCGACGGCCGGATCGTCGGCGAGTTCTCGGTCGCCCGCACGGGCGACGACGAGTTCTTCCTGTTCGGCTCGCAGATCGCCGAGGTGCACCACTCCCGGTGGTTCCTCGCCCACCTGCCGGCGCCGACCGACGTGCGCTTCGAGGTGCTCGGCCTGTCGCTCGTCGGGCTGTCCGTGGCCGGGCCGCACGCCCGCGACGTCCTGCAGTCGGTGACGACCGAGTCGCTCGCCACCGCCGACTTCCCGTTCATGGCGTTCCGGCGGGTGCAGATCGGGATGGTCCCGGCCTGGGTCGGGCGGATGACCTACACCGGCGACCTCGGCTACGAGATCTGGGTCGCGCCCGGAGTACCAGCGGGCGCTGTTCGACCTGTTGTGGGACGCCGGACGGCCGCACGGCATGGCGTTGTTCGGCTTCCGGGCGTTGATGTCGCTGCGGATGGAGAAGCGCTTCGGGACGTGGTTCCGCGAGTTCCGGCCGATCTACACGCCGCTCGAAGCGGGGCTCGACCGCTACGTCAAGCTCGACCACGAGTTCATCGGGCGGGCCGCGCTGGAGGCCGAGATGGCGCGGGGCCCGGAGCGCTCGCTCGTCTACCTCGACGTCGATCCCGACCCCGACGAGCCGGCCGACGTGATCGGCGACGAGCCGATCTGGCACGACGGCCCAGATGGATGGCACGTCGTCGGGTGGGTCACGTCCGGCGCCTACGCCCACCACACCGCCCGCTCGCTCGCCCTCGGCTACGTCCCCGCCGGGCTCGACCGCCCCGGCGCGACGTTCGAGATCGAGATCATCGGCCAGCGGCGGCCGGCCCGCCTGCTCACCGAGCCGGTGTTCGACCCGGCGCGGCGAGCGGATGCGGACGTGACTGCCTGATGGGTCGCCACCCGGACGTCGAACGGCGCCAGGAGCTCCTCGACCGCGTCGTGGCCTACCTCGCCGAGCACGGCCTCGCCGACGTCTCGCTGCGGCCGATGGCGCGGGCGGTCGGCGTGAGCGTCAACGCCCTCGTCCACCACTTCGGCGCCAAGGAGGAGCTGGTGGTGGCGGCGCTGGCCCGGGCGGCGGACGTGCAGGCGCAGGTCGAGTGGCAGTGGCTCGACCGCCATCCCGAGCTCACCGAGGCCGAACTGCTGCGCCGGTGGTGGCGGTGGATCAACGCCTCGCCCGCCAACCTCGCCGTCGTGCGCCTCGGCATCGAGGCCGCCGCCCTCGACGCCACGGCGAGCGGGCTGCCCGGCGCGGTGCGGGCGGACCAGATCGCGCCGTGGCGGGCGAACATCGAGCAGCGCCTCGTCGCCGAGGGCATGGACCCCGAGCAGGCGGCGCTCGAAGCCCCGCTCGTGAAGGCGATGTTCACCGGCCTCGTCGTCGACCTGCTGGCCACCGGCGAGCGCCGCCGCCTCACCCGCTCGCTGGAGGCCGGCGTCGCCCGCCTCGAACGCGCTCAAGCTCGTGCATCCGAGGGTTTGACGTCACCCGAGGGTTTCGTGCCGGACGGTCCGCCGGAAACCCTCGGTGGCGCGAAACCCTCGGGTGGCTAGAGGTCCTTGACCAGCCGCAGCGCGTCGTAGACGGCGGCGTGGATGTTCCGGCTGGACACGGCGTCGCCGATGCGGAACAGCTGGAACGCGGCCGTCGGGGTTCGTGCGTGAGCGACTGCGGACGCCCCTCGAGCAGGGCGCCGTAGTCGACGGCGCCGAGGTTGCGCGACGCCGGCTTGAGCTCGAAGTACAGCTCGGCCGTCGCCGCCGTCCCGTGGTCGGTGACCACCCAGTCGACGTGGCGCACGCTCGCGTGCGGGGAGTGGTCGCTGCCGATCTCGACGCACAGCCGCCCTCCCTCGGGCCGCACGGCGCGCACCCGCTGGTTGAGCGTGATCCGGGTGTCGGTCTCGTTGAACGCCCGGGCGTACGGCACGTGGTTCATCCCGCCGATGTCGATGCCGAGCATCCGCTCGGGCGTGACGATCTCCAGCCGGGCCCCGGACCGGGCGATCATCTCCGCCGCCGACAGCGCCGAGTGGGTGCCGTTGTCGTCGAAGAACAGGACCTCGCCCGCCGGCGTCACGTCGCCGCCGAGCACGTCCCAGCTCGTCACCATCCGCTCGGCGCCGTCGTCGATCTCGGGCAGCTGGGGCAGGCCGCCGGTCGCCACGATCACGACGTCGGGATCGAGGGCGGTGACGTCGCCGCCCTCGGCGAGGACGTCGTAGCGGACGTCGACGCCGAGGCGGTCGAGCTCGCTCACCCGCCACTCGACGATGCCCAGCAGGTCGCGGCGGCGGGGGTTGCGGGCGGCCAGCTGGATCTGACCGCCGGCCCACGGCATCGCCTCCAGCAGCGTCACGTCGTGGCCCCGCTCGCCGGCCACCCGGGCCGCCTCCAGCCCGGCCGGGCCGGCGCCGACGACGACGACCCGCCGACGTGACGGCGCGCGCGGGATCTCGTGCGGCATCGTCTCCTCGCGGCTGGTCGCGGCGTTGTGGATGCACAGCGCCTCGCCGAACTCGTAGATCCGGTCGAGGCAGTACGTCGCGCCGACGCACGGCCGGATCTCCGCCTCGCGGCCCTCGATGATCTTGCGCACGATGTGCGGGTCGGCGAGGTGGGCCCTGGTCATGCCGACGAGGTCGACCTTGCCCTCGCGGATGGCGTGGCGCGCCGTCGCCACGTCGTCGACCTTCGACGCGTGCAGGACGGCGAGCGACGTCGACGCGCGGACCTGGCCGGCGAAGTCGAGGTGCGGCGCCGACGGCATGCCGTGGATCGGGATCACCTTGATGAGCGACGGGTCGGTCGGCGATGTAGCCGCGGATCACGTTGACGAAGTCGACCAGCCCGTCGGCCTCGAGGCGGGAGACGATGTCGAGCCCGGTCGGCGGCGTCGATGCCGCCGGGCACGGTCTCGTCGACCGCCATCCGGATCCCGACGATGAAGTCCCGGCCGACCCGCTCGCGGATGCCGGTGAGCACCCGCCACCCGAAGCGCAGGCGGTTCTCGAACGACCCGCCGTACTCGTCGGTGCGGCGGTTGGTGAGCGGCGACCAGAACTGGTCGAAGAGGTGGCCGTAGGACTCGATCTCGATGCCGTCCATGCCGCCCGCCTGCATCCGCTCGGCGGCGTCGGCGTACTTGCCGACGATGCGGTCGATGTCCCACTCCTCGGCCTCCTTGGGCACGGCCCGGTGGGCCGGCTCGCGCAGCGGGGACGGGGCGACGACCGGCAGCCAGTCGTCCTGCGCCCAGCCGGTGCGCCGGCCGAGGTGGGTGAGCTGGATCATGCACGCCGCCCCGTGCTCGTGGATCTCGTCGGTCATCCGGCGGATCCACGGCACGATCGCGTCGTCGTAGGCGTGGAGGTTGCCGAACGCCGGCGGGCTGTCCTCGGCCACGACCGCCGACCCGGCCGTCATCGTCATCGCCAGCCCGCCCTTGGCCTTCTCGACGTGGTACAGCCGGTAGCGGTCGGTCGGCATCCCGCCCTCGGCGTACGCCGGCTCGTGCGCCGACGAGAAGACGCGGTTGCGCAGCGTCAGGTGCTTCAGCTGGAACGGCTGCAGGAGCGGATCATCGGTGGACACCGCGCGCAAGCTTCTCACGCCGTTCTGTCGTTTGGAATCGGCCCGAACCGGCCGATCCCAAACGACAGAACCGCTCACTACGCCCAGGCGTCCGGCATCTCCGCCTTGCGACGGGCCACGAACTCACGCAGCGCCTCGTCGACCGCGTCGTCGATGGGCGGCGGCTCGTAGGCCGCGAGCAGCTCGGCGACCTTGTCGGCCGCCCGCTCCTCGACCCGCCGCTCGCCGGCGTCGCGCCACTGCTCGAAGCTGGAGTTGTCGGCCGTCCAGCTGTCCCAGAACGCGGTCTCGTAGTGGCGCAGCGTGTGCTGGGCGCCGAAGAAGTGCTTGCCCGGGGCCGACCTCGCGGAAGCCGTCGAGCGCGAACTCCTCGTCGGACAGGTCGATGCCCTGCAGGTAGCGGTGCAGGGCGCCGCAGTGGTCGGCGTCGACGAGGAACTTCTCGTACCCCATCGACCAGCCCGCCCTCGAGCCAGCCCGCCGAGTGGAGGATGAAGTTGGCGCCGCACAGGATCGCCGCCTGCATCGAGACCGCCGACTCCAGCATCGCCTGCCCGTCGAGCACCTTCGACGTGGTGAACGAGCCCGAGCAGCGCAGCGGCAGCCCGACCCGGCGGGCGAGCTGGCCGACGACGAGCGACCCGATCGCCGGCTCGGGCGTGCCGAACGTCGGCGCGCCCGGACCGCAGCGCCATCGACGACAGGAAGTTCCCGTACACGACCGGCGACCCGGGCCGGGTGAGCTGGCCGAGCGCGACGCCGACCAGCGTCTCGGCGTGGGCCTGGGCGATGTCGCCGGCGAGCGTGACCGGTCCCATCGCCCCGCCGAGGATGAACGGCACCACCACCGGCGCCTGGTTGGCGCCGGCGTAGGCGCGGATCGCCCCGGTCATCGCGCCGTCCCACACGAGCGGGGAGTTGACGTTGACGTTGCCGAGGATCACGCAGTTCGCCTCGACGAACTCGGCGCCGAAGGCGATGCGGGCCATCTCGATCGAGTCCTCGGCCCGGCTCGGCACGGTGACCGACCCCATGAACGGCTTGTCGCTGTAGCGCAGGTGGGCGTACACCATGTCGAGGTGGCGCTTGTTGACGGGGACGTCGACCGGCTCGCACACGGTGCCGCCGGAGTGGTGCAGCCACGGGATCGACCAGGCGAGCTTGACGAAGTTCTCGAAGTCGGCCATCGAGCCGTACCGCCGCCCGCCGGCGAGGTCGCGGACGAACGGCGAGCCGTACGCCGGCGCGAACACCACCGCGTCGCCGCCGATCTCGACCGTGTGGGCGGGGTTGCGGGCGACCTGGGTGAACGTCGACGGCGCCGTCGCGCACAGCGCCCGCACGTGGCCGGGGTCGAAGCGGACCCGTTCGCCCGTCGACGGTGGCGCCGGCGTCCCGGAACAGGCCGACGGCGACGTCGTCGTGGATCTCCATCCCGACCTCGGCGAGGAGCTGGTCGGCCTTGGTCTCGATCAGCGCCAGGCCCTCCTCGCCCAGCAGCTCGTAGGTCGGGATCTGGCGGCGGATGAACGCCGGCGCGGTCGGCGTCGCCGCCGCGACCGGTGCGCGCCTCGACGCCGCGCCTGCCGGCCGCCGGCGCGGGCCGTCATCGTCCGTCACTCGGCGACGTGGGTGCGGCCGAGCTCGTCCACCGGGAGGTGGCACCGGATGCGTGTGCCCGGCTCGAGCTCGACGACCGGCGGCTCGATCACGTCGCACGTGCCCTTGATGAACCGGTGGCAGCGGGTGTGGAACACGCATCCCGCCGGCGGGTGCGCCGGGCTCGGGATCTCGCCGGTGAGCCGGATGCGCCGCGACGGCTCGCCGTCGACGCTCGGCACGGCCGACAGCAGCGCCTCGGTGTACGGGTGGTGGGGCCCGTCGAAGATCTGCTCGGTGGTGCCGACCTCCTGCACCCGGCCGAGGTACATCACGACGATGCGGTCGGCGAGGTAGCGGACGACGCCGAGGTCGTGGCTGATGAACAGGTAGCTCGTCGACTCGGTCGTCTGCAGGTCGGACAGCAGGTTCAGGATCGCCGCCTGCACCGACACGTCGAGCGCGCTCGTCGGCTCGTCGCAGACGACGATGCGCGGGTCGCCGGCGAACGCCCTGGCGATCGCGACCCGCTGCTTGAGCCCGCCCGACAGCTGCCGCGGCCGCATGTCGAGGTGCCGGGGCGACAGGCGCAGCGCCGCCGCCAGCTGCTCGACCCGCTCCTCGGCGGCCTCGCCCTTGACGCCGGTGAGCTTGTGCACCGACCGCCGCAGGATGCGGCGCACGCTCCACGTGCGGTTGAGCGCGCTGTCCGGGTTCTGGAACACCATCTGCATGGCGCGCATGGCGTCGACGTCGCGGGCGCTCGCCTTGCCGCGGCAGCGGCTGGTCGTCGAGGCTGATCTCGCTGCCCTCGTCCGGCTCGTAGATCCCGAGCAGCGTCTTGGCGAGCGTCGTCTTGCCGGAGCCGGACTCGCCGACGAGCCCGAGCGTCTCGCCGTCGCCGAGCTCGAGGTCGATCGCCACCAGCGCCGGGATGTCGTGACCGCGCTGGTGGAACGTCTTGGAGACGTCGCTGCAGCTTCATCACGATCCGGCCGCCGAGCATGTCGACCGCAGTCTCCGCCGTGCGGCTCGGGGATCTGGTCGAGCCGGTCGACGTGGTGGCAGAGCGTGAAGTGGCCGTCGCCGACCGGCACCGCCGGCGGCGGCTCGGTGCGGCAGGTCTCGTCGGCGAGCGCGCAACGATCGACGAACACGCACGTGGGCAGGTCGGCGCCGATCTGGGGCAGCGAGCCCGGGGATCGTGAACAGCGCCCGCTCGGTCTTGCGGATCGCATGGCGCGGCAGGCACTGCAGCAGCCCGATCGTGTACGGGTGCTTGGGCTCCTCGAACACCTCGACGGCGTTGCCCTCCTCGACGAGCTTGCCGGCGTACATCACCCCGACCCGGTCGCACATCGAGCGGATCACGCCGAGGTTGTGGGCGATGAGCAGGATCGCCGCGTCCGTCTCCTGGCTCAGGGCCCGCACGAGGTCGAGCACTTCGGCCTCCACGGTGGCGTCGAGGCCGGTCGTCGGCTCGTCGAGCACGAGCAGCTTCGGGTCGCACGCCAGCGCCATCGCGATCACGACCCGCTGCTGCATGCCGCCCGAGAGCTGGTGCGGGTAGCGCTGCATGACCCGCGTCGGGTCGGCGATGCGCACGCGGCGCAGCGCCTCGAGGGCGTTCTGCTGCGCCTCTCCACGGTCGTGACCGAGGACGCGTGAACGCCTCGGTCACCTGGCGGCCGATCTTCACCGACGGGTTCAGCGCGGTGGCCGGATCCTGGTACACCATCGACGCCGCGCCGGCGCGGAAGCGGCGCAGCTCCTGGTCCGACATCGTCGTCACGTCCTGCGCCGCCGACGAGGATGCGGCCGCCGGTGATCACGCGCGTTCGACGGCAGGTAGCGCAGCGCGGCGTAGGCGGTGGTCGACTTGCCGCAACCCGACTCGCCCACCAGGCCGTACGCCTCGCCGGGGCGGACGTGGAAGGTGACGCCCCGCAGCACCTCCCGCGGGATGCCGCGCACGTTGTAGGCGAGGTGGAGGTCCTCGACGGCGAGGGCGTGCGTCGTGGCGATCGCGGTGTCGCTCATGCCGCCAGCACCGCCTCGATCGAGTCGGCGACGAGGTTCGTCGCGATCACCAGGCTGGCGATGGCCAGCGCCGGGAAGATCGCCGGCCACCAGTAGCCGCTCTGGATGTAGCGCGTACGTCTCGCTGACGTGCAGGCCCCAGTCCGGCGACGGTCGGCTGGATGCCCGAATCCGAGGAAGGAGAGCGTGGCGATGGTGAACACGGCGTAGCCGACGCGCACGGTGAGCTCGACGACGATCGGACCGGTGATGTTGGGCAGGATCTCCCGGGTCATCACGAACAGTCCGGACTCGCCGCGCAGCTTGGCCGACACGACGTAGTCGAGCTGGGCCTCGGCGATCACGGCGGCGCGCACCGTGCGGGTGACGATCGGGGTGAACAGCAGCGGCGACCGTGCCGATGAGGATGATCCTGCGACGACCCGAGCGACGTGACGATGAGGATGCCCATGACGATACACCGGGATCGAGAGCAGGGCCTCGACGAGCCGGCTGAAGACCTCGTCGACCCAGCCGCGGTAGTACCCCATCAGGAGCCCGAGCAGGGAGCCGGCGATGACGCTGATGACCGCGGCGATCGGCGCCGCGATCAGCACGTCCCGTGCTCCGGCCATGACACGCGACAGGACGTCGCGACCGAGCTGGTCGGTGCCCATCCAGTTCGTCGCGTTCGGCCGCAGGAACGGCTGGAACTCGGGCACCAACGGCGGGTACGGCGTGATCCGGTCGCCGCCGATCGCGCACACGATCCAGACGAGCAGGATGAGCACGCCGACGATGAAGCCCGGCCGCCGCAGCAGCAGCTTCCAGCGCTCCCGGCGGGCCTGGCGCCGCTCGGCGCGCATGTCGATCGGCGCCGCGCCGGCATCGACCTCCTCGCCGAGCTCCTCGAACGCCGCTTCCTCGGCCGCGACCTCGACGGTGGTCGCCGCCGACGACGGCTCCGGCGGCGGGACGTTCATGCTCATGTTCGCCCCACCTCCAGCCGGGCCCGCGGGTTCATCCAGGCGATGACGAGGTCGGCAGCCAGGGTGCAGAGCATGTAGATGATGCCGACGAGGATCACCGCCGCGACGAGCACCGGGAAGTCCTTGGCCCCCGCGGCCTCCCGGATCAGGGTGCCCAGCCCCGGATAGTTGAAGATCAGCTCCAGCGCGATGAGGCTGCTGAAGATGTAGCCGATCTGGACCCCGATGACCGACACCGTCGGCTGCAGCGCGTTGCGCATCACGTGGCTGCGGGACACCTGCCGGCGGGAGAGGCCCTTCATCACGGCGGTGCGCGTGTAGTCGGCGTCGAGCGCCTGGATCGTGCCGGCCCGGGTCATCCGGGCGATGTAGCCGAAGTAGACGACCACGAGGGCCAGCGCCGGCAGCATCAGGTAGTCGATCTGGGTGAGGATGCCGGAGCCTTGCGGCGCGAGGGCGACCACCGGGAACCAGCCGAGCTTGACGCCGAGGAGGTACTGCAGGATCACGCCCGACACGAAGTCCGGGATCGACGAGCTGGCCAGGCCGAGCGTGACGATCGACCGGTCGGCGATGGTGTTGCGCCGCCGGGCGGCGAACATGCCCGCGGCGATGGCGAGCGGGATCGTCATCACGAGGGCGAGGCCGGCGAGCTTGGCCGACCGACCGAGCGCCGGCCAGAGCAGCTCCGTGACCGGCACGCGGTACTGGAAGGACTCGCCCCAGTCGAACGTGACCACGTTCTTCAGCAGCCGCCCGTACTGGGTGAGGAGCGGATCGTCGGTCCCGAGCTCCTCGTTCAGGGCGTCGACGGTCTCCTGCGGAGGCGAACGGTCCGAGGACGTTGCGCCCGACGTCGCCGGGGAACACGTTGACGATCAGGAAGACGATCGTCGCCAGCAGGAACAGCGTGAGGATCGAGAGGGCGACCCGCCGGATGATGTACCGGGCCATGCTGCCCTTCTAGCAGGACCGACGAGTCAGACCGTTCAGACCTGCGACGCCTTCTCGGTGAACATCTGCCCGAGCGCCGAGACCCGGATGCCCTGGAAGGTGTTCGAGTGCCCCGACAGGTAGTTGTAGAAGAACGGCAAGCCGATCGGGCACCTCGTCGTTGAGCAGCGTCTGCAGCTGGCCCGCGGCGGCCATCTGGGCGTCGACGCCCACGGCCTGCTGGAACTCGAGGAAGCCCTGGTCGAGGTCGGCGTTGGAGTACTGCGATGAGTTCCAGACGCCCGTTCGTCTTGAGGGCGGCATTGAGGAACACGTCCGGCGTCGGACGGTGCCCGTAGTCGACGATTCCCAGCTCGGCGCGCGCCTGAGCACGGCGGATCGGCCGGCTCGGCCGGGCACCACTGGGCGCTGTAGAACGTGTCGAGGCTCTCGATGGCGAGCTCGAGGTTGATCCCGGCCTCGGCGGCGCTGGCCTGGATGAGCTGGGCGAGCTGGGGGATCTCCTGCAACTCGGCCGCGTGCAGCGTGGCCTGCAGCCCGTCGAGGCCGGCGTCGGCGAGGAGCTGCCTGGCCATCTCGACGTCCTTGACCCGCTGGGGCGGTTGCGACGGGTCGAAGAACGGCATGAACGAGGCGAAGACGTGATCGTTGGCGACCTCGGCCCGGCCCTGGAACAGCGTCTGCACCATCTGCTCGCGGTCGAACGTGAAGGCCAGCGCTTGGCGCACGGCCTTGTCGGCGAACTGGCCCGTCGTCGCAGCGCATCCAGATCTGGCGGTGGGTCGACGACTCCACCTCGAGCACGGTGAAGTTGGGGTCGTTGAGCAGGACGTCGCCACCGAGGACCGAGAACTGGATGAGGGCGTCGACCTCGCCGCCCTGCATCGCCGTCACCATCGGGCCCACTTCGTTGAAGAACTGCGCCTCCTGGCCGTCGAGCAGGGTCGGGCCGCCCCAATAGCTCGGGTTGCGCGTGAACGACGCCCCGGTGGCCGGGTCGTAGTTGCTGAGCATCCACGGTCCGGTGCCGTTGGGCGTGCCGTCGAGCGTGGTGCCGGTCTCGTAGCTGACCGGCGTGATGAGCGTCTGGGCGTTGAACACCGACACGAGGTACGGGAAGTTGCCGTTCGCGCCTTCGAGGTTGAACACCGCGACGTTGGGGTCGGTGGTGTCCACCGCGCCCTCCGCGATGACCCCGGCGAGGCCGGCGTTGGCGGCCACCACCAGGCGGTCCATCGTCGCCGCGACGTCGGCGGACGTGAACGGCGAGCCGTCCGCCTGCCAGGTGGCGCCCTCCTGGAGCTGGAACGTCCACACCGTGCCGTCCTCGTTCGGCTCCCAGGATGCGGCCAGGCCCGGAGCGAGCTCGCCGTCCTCGCCGAGCGTGACCAGGAACTCGAAGGACTGGGCGGTCAGCCCGTAGGCGCCGAGGTCCTGCATCGCGATCGGATCGAGCGTGGCGGCCGGCGTCTGGTAGGCGATCCGGATGGTGCCGCCCTGCTGGCCGGCGCCGGTCGTGCCGGGGGCGCCGGTCGTGCCGGGTGCGCCGGTCGTGCCGGGGGCGCCGGTCGTGCCGGGAGCGCCCGTGCCGCCAGTCGTCCCGCTCGTTCCGGTGCCCGCGCCTGTGGTGTCGTCATCGTCATCGCCGCACGCCGAGATCACGGCGCCGATCATCGGGATCGACAGCCCGATGATCGTGCCCCGCCGGACGAAGTCGCGACGGTTGATCTTGCGGCTGGCATAGGCCTCGATGAGATCGAGGTGAACGGGTCCGACGGAACGACGAGTCCGGTCGAAGCGCTTCCAATCCATGGGTTCCTCCCCCGGTGGCTGCTGCGAAACGACGACGCCTCGCCGCTCGCTGGCCGAACGTTAATGTCGCCGGCCGGGCCGTTCAAACCGTTGTTCCCCGTACGGGTGTTCCATGAAAGCTTCGTGATGAGCGCGATCACGCGCATCGACATCAGCCACCATCGGCTCCCGCTCGATCCACCGTTCCCCGCGTCGTGGGATCCCCGCCCGAGGACCCACTTCCCGGCGACCGTCGTGCGGGTGCACGACGACGCCGGACACGTCGGCGTGGGCTCGGGCGACGCGATGTACGGGTTCGCCGATTTCGACATCGTACTTCCTCGGCGAGGATCCCGCTCGATCTCGACCGGCACGGCGCGGTGCTGGCCAACATCGACTTCCACGCCGGCCGTCCATGGCCGCTCGACGTCGCCCTGTGGGACCTCGCCGGTCAGATCACCGACCAGCCGACGTGGCAGATGGTCGGCGGGCGCGACCGGCGCGTGCGGGCGTACGCGTCGTCAGGGGTGCGCCGGTCCGCCGGCGACACGGTCGCGCTGGCCAGGCGGGTGCACGACTTGGGCTTCGCCGCGCTGAAGGTGCGCCTCGGCGGCGACGATCTCGGCCGCCGGCATCGCTGTCGTCCGGGCGATCCGCGACGCGATCGGAGACGCCCTCGAGCTGATGGTCGACTGCAACCAGGGCTGGCGGATGCCGTGGGACATCCGCCCGCCGTGGGATCTCGACCGGGCCACCACCGTCGCGGCCGCCCTCGCCACCGAGCGCGTCTACTGGATCGAGGAGCCGCTGCATCGCGGCGACTACGACGGGCTCGCCGAACTGCGCCGCCGGGTGGACGTCCGCGTCGCCGGCGGGGAGTTGACGCGCGAGCGGTACGAGTTCGACGAGCTCCTCCGCCGCGAGTGCCTCGACGTGTTCCAGCCCGACTGCTGCTGCAGCCAGGGCATCACCGGTCTGCGTCGGCTGGCGAACGACGTCGTCGCCGCCGGCAAGGTCTTCACGCCCCACACGTGGGGCAACGGCATCGGCCTGCTCGCCAACGCCCACCTCACCGCGGGCACCGTCGACGCGCCGTTCCTCGAGTTCCCGTTCGACCCGCCGGAATGGACCACAGCCCGACGCGACTTCCTGCTCACCGAGACCGTCGAGGTCGACAGCGAGGGTTGGATCACGCTGTCCGACCGTCCCGGCCTCGGGTGCACCCTCGACGAGAACGCCCTCGCCCGCACGGCGAGCGACTCGGCCACTTTCAGCTGACCGTTCCGAGGCGGCGGCGCAGGCGGGCGAGGTGGGCCGGGACGGCCGTGGGTTGGACCTCGGCGTCGCGGATGAGACCGTCGAAGTGGCGGCTCAGGGTGCGCACGTGCTCGACGGATGTGAGCACGAGGTAGAGCTGGCCGAGGTAGAGCGCCGCGCGCTGGCTGCCGAACACGGTGACCGGCGCGGCGTACCGGCGCAGGCTGTCGAACAGGAACCAGCGGAACGTCGGGTAGAGCTCGTCGACGAGCTGGATCATCCGGTCGAGCTGGTCGCGGCGGGTCGCCACGCTGAGCCGGCTCCACATCCCCTCGCCTCGGGCGAACGACGCGATCGCCTGCACCGACGAGCAGCACTCCATCTCGGTGTCCGGGTGGCGGGCCCACGCCAAGCGCGCCGCCGTGGTGTCGATGGTCTGGGCCGCGTCCGGCCCTTCCGACTGTGAACGCTCGAAGCGGATGACCGCGTCCGACTTGAGCAGGTCCGGCACCGTCGCCGGGACGTAGCGGATCTTGTAGTCGGCGGCCTCGCTCAGCCAACCGAGCAGGCGCTCGTCGCTCGGCGACGGTCCGGGGGCTTGAAACGAGGTGTGCTGAATCAACTCGGCCTCCACGGGACCGACATTGGACAGCCCGACGAGCCAGTCGATCGACAGATCGTGTGCCGCGGCGAGGGCGACGATCGTGTCGACGCGCGGCAGCCGCCGGTTCGACGGCGAAAGGAGTTGCGAGACCGTCGTGCGGTCGACCCCGGCCCGGAGCGCGAACTCGCTCTTGCCCAGGCCACTGCGGCGGATGGCTTCGCCGAGGCGTTCCTGCAACACGGCAGGTGGCGACGTGCGCTCATCCATCGTTTGTAGCGTACACGCGACACTCGTGACGGAATCCATCAACAATGAAGGCGGCCGAATTGGTACAACCGCAACGTGAGGACAACGCGGGTGGAATGGCCGACAGTGGCGGTAGCGGTCGCCATCGCGGCCGGGTTCGCGGCCGTCCTCGCCGCTCATGAGTCGCTGCCGACCGCGGTCGTCGTGGGCGCGCTGGCCCTCCTCGGGGCGTGGTACAACTCGCTGCAGCACGAGGTCATCCACGGCCACCCGACACCGTGGCCCGGCGTGAACACTGCCCTGGCGACCGTTCCCGTCGGTCTCGTCGTGCCGTTCTCCGTCTACCGCGACATCCACCTCGCCCACCACCGTGCCGATCCGCTCACCGATCCGGCCCTCGACCCGGAGAGCTTCTACGTCTCGACGACGACGTGGGAGCGCTGCGGGCCGGTCCGCCGGACGATGCTGCGGGCGATGCGCACCCTCGCCGGGCGGATGGTGCTCGGGCCGCCGCTCGCCGCCGTGCGGTGGTGGAGTCGCATCGTCGCCGTCCGCTCTCCGCTCGCCGCGACCCGAGTCATCGCGCACCTGTCGCTCGTCGCACTGGTTCTTCTTCTCGTGCGCGCGGCGGGCCTGCCGATCTGGGTCTACGTCGTCGGCGTGGTGTGGGCCGGTGGCGCCCTGTCGTTGCTCCGCTCGTTCGCCGAACACCGGCAGGCCGATTCCGGAACCCCCTCGGCCGTCGTGCACGCGGGGTGGTTCTTCTCGCTGCTCTTCCTCAACAACAACCTCCACCACACCCACCACGCCCGGCCGGGCGTGCCGTGGTACGGGCTCCCGGACGCCCACGCGCGACTCGGCAGCGACCGGGTGGCGGCAGCAGGAGCCGGGCTCTACCGCGGCTACGGAGAGATCAGCCGCCGCTACCTCTTCCGGCCGTTCGACGAGCTGGTGGCGCGCCCGGCGGGCGAGGCGAACGGGGTCAGTCGCACACCCTCGGCGTCAGGCTGAACGCCGGCTCCACGCCCGGGTCACGGCTCCCTGGGCGACGTCGCGACCCTTCGACGCGGCGATGGCGGCGACCGCCGTCCCCGCCAACGCCGCGGACAATCGGACGAGGCTCGACCGCGAGCCCGACCGCATTCCGGCCTTGACCACCTTGCCGACGAGCGAGGCGGCGAACATCCCGGCAACCATCGCGGCGAGCCGCCACGCCCACGGCGGCGTCCGGCTGACCAGGTCCTGGGCGCGGGTGGGCGGGCGGTTGCGGGGTGTCGTCGCGGCCTTCACGCTCCCAGCCTTCCCGACCGCGCCGGTCTCAATCCCGTTTCCGGTCGCGATCGGGAAGACGGTCGGGAGCGTGTTGGACGACGTCAGGCAGCGGCGTCCCGGTCGTCGCGGTCGTCGGTTTCGGGTTCGGCGTCGGCTGCAGCCAGTGCCACGGCGACACGGCCGAACGCCCGCATGCGGGCGACCTCGGGCTCGGCCGGGTCGGCGAGGACGTCGACCAGGGTGCGGGAGACGCCGAGGACACGGGCGGCGCGGATCACGGGGCGCAGCGCGACTTCCTGCCCGGCGAAGCCGCGGGACTCCAGGTCCCAGGCCAGTTGGAGGAGCTGGGGGGTGCTCATGACGGTCGACTGTACGGAATCGTCAGCTACAGCAAAAGCGATGATCCATCATCATGTCGATCAGCTACGGTGATGGACATGGCTCCGCTCCGCGACCTCGAACTCCGCCATCTCGTCGCCCTCGACGCCGTCGCCAGCGAGGGCACGTTCGGGCGGGCGGCAGTCCGGCTCGGCTATACGCAGTCGGCGGTCAGCCAGCAGATCGCGGCGCTCGAACGGCTCGTCGGCGGCTCGCTGTTCGACCGTCCGGGCGGGCCCCGGCCCGTTGCCCTCACCCCGCTCGGCAAGGTCGTCCTCGCCCACGCCCGCGACATCATCGAGCGGGTCGACGCCGCCGGGGACGCCGTCGGGCGATTCCTCGCCGGCGAGACCGGCCGGATCGACGTCGGGACGTTCCAGAGCGTGACCAACGCACTGTTACCGCCGATCGTCACCCGCTTACGGAAGGAGAACCCGACCGTCGACATCCGACTGTTCGAGGACGAGGACAAGGCGCACGGCCCGGACAAGGTCGTCTCCGGCGAGCTCGACGTCTCGTTCACCGTCAGCCGACCGGCCGCCGCCGATCTCGAGTCGGTCCTCCTGCTCGACGACCCGTTCGTGCTCGTCGCCCGATCGGGCGACCTGCCGGAGGGGCCCTACCCCACTGCCCGCCTCGACGGATCGTCGTTGGTCGGCTACCCGCAGAGTCCCTGCCAGCAGGCCATCGAAGACGGGCTGCGGGCCGCCGGCGTCGTTCCGACGTTCGTCTTCCGCACGTTGGACAACGGCGCCCAACTGGCGATGGTGCGGGCGGGAATGGGGTGGGCGGTGATGCCGATGCTGTGCGTCGACATGCGTGACCCGGCGATCGACATCCGGCCGTTGCGTCCGGCCATCCCGCCGCGGCAGATCTGCATCGTGTGGCGGCGTGACCGGACACTGTCGCCCCTCGCGGCCCGGCTGATCGAGGCGGCCCGGGACGTCGCCGACGACCTCGCTCGGCGCGACCTCGCAGCCACGGCGTGAGGTTCATCGTCTACGGCGCGGGAGCCGTCGGCGGAGTGGTCGGTGGGCGCATGTTCCAGCACGGACACGACGTCGTGCTCGTCGCGCGCGGTGAGCACCGAGAGGCGATCGCGACCAACGGGTTGACGGTCGAGTGGCCGGAAGGGTCGGCGACTCTCCCGGTCCCGGTCGTCGGACATCCGTCGGAGCTGTCGTTCGACGCCGGCGATGTCGTGCTCGTCGCCGTCAAGAGCCAGAACACCGACGGAGTGCTCGACGCCCTGGCCGGCGTGGCCCCGCCGTCGACGCCGATCGTGTGCCTGCAGAACGGGGTTGCCAACGAGGTCGCCGCGCTGCGTCGGTTCGCCAACGTGCACGGCGTGACGGTGATGGCGCCGACATGGCACCTCGAGCCGGGGGTCGTGCAGTCGTACACACCGAACGCGACCGCGATGCTCGACGTCGGGCGGTGGCCGCACGGCATTGACTCGGTCACCGAAGCGGTGGCGGCGGCGTTCGTCGCCTCGGGCTTCGAATCGATCGCCCGCACCGACATCGCCCGCTGGAAGTACACCAAGCTGCTGCTCAACCTCGGCAACCCGGTCGATGCGCTCTGCCCGCGGGACGCCGACGCCGCCGAGCTCGTGAAGCTCGCCCGCCGGGAGGGGGTCGAGGTGCTCGCCGCCGCCGGCATCGACCACGTCAGCGAGGCCGAGGACGAGGCCCGCCGCGGCGACGTGCTGCGCATCGTGCCGATCGACCAGCGCCGCCGGCCGGGCGGCTCGACCTGGCAGAGCCTCGCCCGCGGTTCCTCGGTGGAGGTCGATTACCTCAACGGCGAGATCGTCCTGCTCGGCCGGCTCCACGACGTCCCGACCCCGGTGAACGAGTTGCTCCAACACGCCACCCACCGCGCCGCCACCGACGGCACGCCCCCCGGGTCGATCCCGGCCGCCGAGTTACTCGCCAGCCTCGGCTGATCCCATCCGAGGTTTTGCTGCACCCGAGGGTTTCCTGCCCGGGGGTAGGTCAGGAAACCCTCCGGTGTCCTGAAAACCTCGGATGGCTAGGACGTGGTCGCGCGCCGGGCGAACCAGTCGAGCGCGGTCGGGTCGGCGAGCGAGTCCCGGGATGCCGCCTCCTCCGGTGGCGTGCCGGCGAGGATCCGCTTCACCGGCACCTCGAGCTTCTTGCCCGACAAGGTGCGCGGCACCGTCGGGACCGCTTCGATCGCGTCCGGTACGTGCCGGGGTGACAGGTCGCGTCGCAGCGCAGCTGCGATGCGCGCGCGGAGGTCGTCGTCCAGCGTGACGTCGGGAGCGAGGGCGACGAACAGCACGAGCCGGCCGGAACCGCCGACTGCCTCATCCTCGAGGTGTAGGACGAGGCTGTCGGTGACCTCGTCGAACCCCTCGACCACGGCGTAGAAATCGCTCGTGCCGAGGCGCACGCCGCCGCGGTTCAACGTGGCATCGGACCGCCCGCTGATCACGCACGCCCCGTCGTCGGTGAACGTCACCCAGTCGCCGTGCCGCCACACGCCGGGGAACTGCTCGAAGTACGCGGCCCGGTACCTGGCGCCGTCGGGGTCGCCCCAGAGCCCGATCGGCATCGACGGCATCGGGGCGGTCAGGACCAGCTCGCCGGTCTCTCCGGGCGGGCACGGCCGGCCGTCGGGCGTGAACGCCTCGACTGCGCACCCGAGCAGCCGGCAGCTGATCTCGCCGGCCCGCACCGGCACGAGCGGCGACGACCCGACGAACGCCGTGCACACGTCGGTGCCGCCACTGATCGACGAAACCGGGACACCGACGTGTTCGTGCACCCAACGGAAACCGGCCGCCGGCAACGGCGCGCCGGTCGACCCGACCCAGCGCAGCCGCCCTCGTCGCGGGCGCACGCCCGCCTTGTGGCAGGCCATCAGGAACGGCGCCGACACACCGAAGACGGTGATGTCGGTCTCAGCGGCGACGTCCCACAGCGTGTCGAGCGACGGCGCGCCGGGATCGCCGTCGAAGAGCACGATCGTCGCGCCGGTGAGGAGCCCCGATACGAGGTAGTTCCACATCATCCAGCCCGTCGTCGTGAACCAGAAGAAGCGTTCGCCGGGCCCGATGTCCTGGTGCAGCCGGAGCACCTTGAGGTGCTCGGCGACGATGCCGCCGTGCCCATGGACGATCGCCTTGGGGACGCCCGTGGTGCCCGAGCTGAACAGCACGTACAGCGGATGGCCAGCGGCGAGCGGGGCCGGCTCGGGTGCCGCCCGGGCACCGGCGAGCAGCTCGGACCACGTCACCGCCACGACGTCGCGAGCGAGCTCGGGCGGGCTCGAGCTCGGATCGAGGTACCCGATGGTGACGACGTGGCGCAGGGTCGGGAGGGCGGCGGCGATCGCGGCGATCTCCTCGCGGCGGCCGATCGCCCGGTCGCCGTAGCGGTAGCCGTCGATGGCGACGAGCACGACGGGTTCGATCTGGGCGAACCGGTCGATGACCGCACGCACGCCGAACTCGGGGGCGCAGCTCGCCCACACCGCGCCGAGCGACGCCGCGGCGAGGAACGCGACGAGCGTCTCGGGGATGTTGGGGGCGTAGGCGACGACACGATCGCCGGCGGAGACCCCCAGGCGGCGCAGGCCTTCGGCGGCGGCACCGACCTGCGCGGTCAGCTCGGCCCAGGTCAACTCGATGGGGTCGCGGGTCTGGCTGCGCGCGACGACGGCGACGTCGCCGGGGAACGTGGCGGCCGGCGCGAGCGCGTGCTCGGCGTAGTTGAGCGTGCCGCCGGGGAACCACGAGACGTCGGGCATCTCCGAACCGGTGCGGATCGCGGCCGGAGCCTCGTGCCACCGCACCCCGGTGAACTCGGTGACCCGCCGCCAGAAGTCCTCGATGTCGGCGACCGACCAGGCGTGCAGCGATGCGTAGTCGGTGAACCCCTGCGCCGAGGCGAACTGCCCGGCGGCGGTGGCGCTCCAGGCCTCGGCGGCCGGGGTCCACAACACCTCGCCGCGGTCGGCGGACATCGCGCTCGCCCGCGTCACGGGCCGCCTGTCCCGTGGGCGACATGGCCGGCAGACGCGGGTACCGCGGTCGCCGCCGCGGCCAGCGCGTTCCCGGTCCGCGGGAGGAGGACCGCGAACACCAGACCGGGTACGAGCGGGATCCAGAACGCGAACACCCGGTGGGCGACGACTCCGACGAGGGCGACCTCGAGCGGGACCCCCACCGCGGTCAGGGCGAAGGTTGTCGCCGCGTCCATCCCGCCGGTGGCCACGAAGGGGATCGGCACGGACTGGGCGAGGTAGCCGGTCGCGTACACGAGCGTGAGCGCGACGATTCCAGGGTGGCCGCCGAAGGCCCAGAGCGCCGCCCACAGACTGGCGACGTCGCCGGCCCAGTAGAGGAAGGCCCAGCGGAACACGGGCCGGCCGTCGGTCCGGTCGTCCGCAGCTCGCCGGACCCACCATGCCGCGCTCACGCCGGTGGCGAGGGCCTGGCGGAAGATGCCACCGCCCGCTGCGGACCAACGCTCGACGCGATCCGGACTCGGTGAACCAGTGGGCGGCGAGCAGAACGACCGGGATCCCCACCAACCACGGAACTGTCATCCCGAGCGGCGCCGACGTTCAGGACGAGGGCGAGCAGCGCGGCCACCCAGCCGATCACACCGAACACGAGATACACGGCGGTGCTGAGACCGATCAGCCGGACCGCGGCCGCGCGCCGGTCCATGCCGACCCGGCGCAGCGCCCAGTACGTGACGGCCAGCCCGGCGACCCCGCCCGCGGCGAAGAGCTGGGACAGGGCGAAGCTGGCCAGTACGACGCGAAGGGTCAGTCCGGTCTCGATGCGCGGACCGCCCTCGAAGGCGATGGCCCGCCGCAGCGCGCCGGCATAGCCGGCGAAGACGACGACCTGCCCGATCGCGCAGATGGCCAGCCAGCCGATGTCGCCGCCCTTGAGCGTCTCGGTCAGGTTCGCGAACCCGGCCTTGTTGCCGATCGTCACGACGACGACGACCCCGACGACCAGGGCGACGAGGAGGCCGAGCAGGATCCGCGCCAGAGTGAGCTGGGGCTCCCGCGGCTCGTCGGCTGTTGCGTCGGCCAGTTCCGGTTCGGTCACCTGGCCAACCGCCTGGCGAGCCTGCCGAGCGCGGCGCCGGCGGCGACGTCGACGACGAAGTGATTGCCGGTGGCGACCACGACGAGGGCCACGAGCGGTGCGTACCCGCGCCAAGCGGCCCGCACCCACCGTCCGCCACTTCGCGCCGCCAGACCCTCCCCGGTGACCGACGCGAACGCGACGTGATGACTCGGCATGGCGGCGATCGGGTTGTACAACCGCACGAGAAAAGGATGGCCCAGATCGATGCCGCGATCAGCCAGCGTGTCGACGAACCCCTCCTGGGTGCGCGGCGGTGCCGTCGGGAAGGCCAGGAAGACGGGCAGCGCGGCGATGAACGCGATCACGGCAGCCCGCCGTTCCGTTCCGAAGCTGCTGTCGCCGCGGGCGTACAGCCGGATCAACCAGCCCACGCTGAGCGCGACGTTGCCGGCCGCATACCCCGCGTTGAGCACGTCGACGAGACGAGGCGTGCGCAGCGCGATCGCCTGGAGACGCGGCTCGACGAACACGCCGAGCGCGGCGTTCAAGGGCGATCAGCCGGCCGGCGTTGCGATGCGCCCGCGCCCGGCCCGCCTCCGTCCAGACCGCCCGGCGCACGGCGAGATAGGCGGCGTACGCGCCGAGCCCGATCGCGATCTCCTTCACGCCTCGACGACGCCTCCCGAGCGGCCGGTCCGCTCCGCTTCGCCCTCGCCGAAACTCGTGATCAAGCGCGCCATCGGATCCGATACGCGGCCGCCCACTGGTCCGGGTGGGCCCGGATCAGCTCACTCCAGCGGTCGGCGAGGATCTGCAGCACCTTCTGCTCCTCCTCGGCTCCACCGCCCGGACCCGGCGGGCCGATTGCCTGGTCGACGACGACGCGCCAGCGCCGGCGCCCGGTCGGGAGCACGGCGAAGCCGACGATCGGCGCCTGGCACAGCCGTGACAGGGTGACCACCCCCGCCGGGAGATCGGCGGAGGAGTCCAGGAACCGCACCGGGTACGTGCGGGGCTCGGACCCCCATCCGTCGTCGCCGAGGACGAGGAGCGCCTCGCCGGCCTGGAGCAGGCGGGCGGCACGGATCGCCGGAGCCGTGCGATAGAGCACGCGTAGTCCCGCTGTCACCCGCATGTGGGCGATCGCCCAGGCCAGCCAGTCGTCGGCGACGATGACCGTCGTCGGCACGGGCAGCTCCGCCCGTGGCACCGCGGTGGCCACCTCCCACCCGCCGAGGTGGACGCCGGCGAGGATCACGCCGCTCCCGCCCGCCGCGGCCGCCTTGGCGTACTGGATCCCGTCGAGCTCCACGCTCGCCAGGAACTCGCGCGGCCGGCCGAGCGCCCAGAGCAGATCAGCCGAGCGGTGGGCCTCGTTCACGATCTCCTGGCGGACGGTTCGGCGCACCACCGGGTCGTCGGGACGCGCCCCGAGGGCGTGCGCCAGGTTGACGGCGAGCCCGCGGCGCTTGCCGGGGCGCAGTGCCCACTCCCCGTGTCCGCCGATCGTC
Source organism: uncultured Acidimicrobiia bacterium (assembly GCA_963839695.1). GTDB lineage: Bacteria > Actinomycetota > Acidimicrobiia > Acidimicrobiales > Ilumatobacteraceae > JALZMG01. Next base: position 174,777 of record CAWIVW010000008.1, read on the forward strand.
GCCAGCGTGTGCGCCAGCCCCGTCGGGACACGGCTCCCCGCCCACACCGCGCCATCGATCACCTTCGCCAGCACCCGCGCCGCGACGGGCCCGCGAGCGAACGGCGCGTCCGGTCGGGGAGCACCATCGGGCGCCAGCCGGAGCTCGCCCCAGCGAGCTCGGATGACGTCTCGCATCACGCCCCAGAATGCTCGGCCGTGCCGTGGAGAAGGAAACCTTGCCCTGGCATCAGCACCGGGAGCTGCAGTCCGACTCGGCCGAGGACCACGCCGGGGGCAGTGAACCCGTCGGCAGCGGCGGCGTCCCACCACACCGGCGGGCGACCCCGAGCCGGTGCGAAGAACTCGCCGCGGACGCGCACGCGATAGTCCCGGGACTCGTCGAGGCCAGGGAGCCGGAACGGTCCCGGTGACACCTCGGCCGCGCTCGCGAGGCGCACGATCGCGTAAAGCGCCGCCGAGCGATCATCGGCGACGACCCCGTGCACGAGCAGCCCCGGCGGCTCGTCGTCGGCGCGCACGACCTCGCCACCATGGAGCAGCGGTCGCAGCTCCTTGTACAGCTCGATCCACGCGGCGAGGCGATCGCGCTCCGACTCGCTCGCGGCGCCGATGTCCCACTCGATACCGGCGTGGGCGAACAGCGCCGTCAGGCAACGGAACCCGAGATCCACCGCGCGACCGGTGGTGTGGGCGACGGGTGGGCCGACGTGGCTGCCGATCAGCTCGAGCGGCAGCAGGAGCGACGTCCAGCGTTGGATCGGCTGACGCTCGACGGCGTCCACGGTGTCCGACGCCCACACCCGGTCAGTGCGGGCGATGATGCCCAGGTCGACCCGGGCTCCGCCCGACGAGCAGGATTCGATCTCGAGATCGGGATGGGCGACCCGCAGTCGGTCGAGCAGGGTGTAGGTCGCAATCGTCTGGCGGTGCGACGCGGCGACGCCGTCACCGGCGGAGACGGCCTCGCTGAGGTCGCGATTGTGGTCCCATTTGAGGAAGTCCAGCTGGTACTCGGACACGAGGGCGTCGAGGCGGGCGAAGAGGTGCTCGGCGACATCGGCGTTGGCGACGTCGAGGACCTGCTCATGGCGCCACTCCAGCGGGCGCCGCCCGGACGGCCCGAGCACCCAGTCCGGATGCTCGCGGGCGACGTCGGAGTCGAGGTTCACCATCTCCGGCTCGACCCACAGCCCGACCTCCATGCCGAGCTCGCGGACCACGTCGACGAGGGGATGGAGCCCCGCCGGCCACACGTCCTCGGCGACGTACCAGTCGCCGAGCCCGGCCGTGTCATCACGCCTGTGGCGGAACCAGCCGTCGTCGAGCACGAACCGCTCGACCCCGATCGACGCGGCCGTCTCGGCGAGCCGCCGCAGCCGCTCGAAGTCGTGGTCGAAGTAGACGGCCTCCCACGTGTTGAGCACGACTGGCCGAGGACGGCGCGGATGGCTCGGGCGGGCGCGCACGTGACGATGGATGCGCGCCGACGCCCCGTCGAGCCCTTCGTCCGACCAGACGAAGAGGATCCACGGCGTGGCGTACCGCTCGCCCGGATCGAGGGTGATCTCGCCGGGCCGCAGCAGCTCACCGCCGCGCAGCAGCCCGGTGCCGGCGCCGGCGCCCTCCGGCAGACGCTCGGCGGCGTAGCACTGGTCGGCGCTCCACTCGACGTGCACACCCCAGACCTCGCCCCGGCGGAAGCCGAACCCGGCGGTGCCGACGGTCATGAGCAGCGGCGCGTCATGGCCGGTGCGGCCGCGGCGGATCTCCCGCAGCCGCGTGCCGAGGCCGAGCGGGCCGCGGACCGGCGCCCGCTCGCGGGACCAGCGGCCGCTGAGATCGAGGACCTCGGTGGCCAGTGGAGGGAACGGGATCGACGCGTCGAGGGCGGTCAGCTCGAGCGGCTCGCCGGCGGTGTTCGTCACGGTGTGGCGGATCCGCAGCACTCCCGACGGCTCGAGCACGAGTTCGCTGTCGACGCCGACTCCGGCGTCCTCGTCGCCGGTCGAGATCGTGACGCGCGACCCTTCGGGTGCAGCCACCGCGCCCAGGACGAGGCGGGGCAACAGCTGGCGACCGCCGCGATGGCCGGCCAGACCGGGGCGACCCAGCCATCCCTCGGCCTCCACCGGCAGCAGCCCGGGGTGGATCGGGACCGCGAAGGAGGAGTTCGGTACCGGACGCGTGACCGCGGCGCGCACGACCGCGCCATCGACCTCCGCGCCGAGATCGGCGCCGTAGTGCAACAGCCGCGGCGCCGCCCCGGGCGTCACGTCGACGACAGCGCAGGCGCCGGCGGCGCGCAGCACCACGTGGTCGCGGGCGGTCACCCGACCCTCCCCGCGGGTCCGGCCGCTGTGGCCAGCAGGAAGGCGGGGCGGCTGAACCCGGCTTCGGTGAACGCCCGGTCGACGGCGCTCGCCACATCGACCGCCGCGCCGGCAGCGGTGAGGGCAATGGCCGAACCGCCGAATCCGGCCCCGGTCATCCGGGCGCCGAATGCGCCGGCGGTCCGCGCCGCCTCCACCGCGAGGTCGAGCTCGGGGCAGGAGACTCCGAAGTCGTCGCGCAACGAGCGATGCGAGGCGTCGAGCAGCGGGCCGAGGCGGTCGATTCGTCCGGCGCGTAGCTCCGCCGCAGCGGCGTCGACCCGGTGCATTTCGGTGACGACGTGGTGGGCGAGCGGGAACGTCTCGTCGCCGGCCAGCGGGCTGCAGCGCGTCCGCGACACGGTCGACGGTCGTGGCGTCGGCAACCTCGCGCAACGCCCACACCCCGAGCAGCTGCACCGCGCGCTCGCAGCCGCGGCGGCGCTCGCCGTAGCGGCCGTCAACGTTGCTGTGGCTCACGCGAGTGTCGATCACGAGCAAGGCGAGCCCCGCGGCGGCGAGATCGAAGGGAACCGGCTCGGCGGCGCCGTCTCGACAATCGAGGAGCAGGGCGTGGCCGGCTTCGGCGCGTAGCGCCACTGCCTGGTCCATGCCGCCAGTCGGCGCGCCGACGAAACTGGTCTCGGCGTCGATGCACACCTGGGTGAGCGCGGTCGCCGTCCGTTCCATCCGGACAGCTCAGCGGCAGCGCGCGCGGTGGCACAGATCAGCGCCGCCGAGCTCGACAGGCCGGCGCCGATCGGCACGTCGCTGTCGATCACGACGTCGAGCCCGGGTACGTCGGCACCGGCGCGGCGCAGCGCCCACACGGCCCCGGCGACGTAGCGAGCCCATGCGACGACCGAATCCCGTTCGAGCGTGTCGACAGGGCCGGACCACGACGGGTAGCCCTGCCCGGACCGGACGTCAAGCACACCGTCGGTTCGACGGCGCACGGCGCAATACGTGCGATGCGGCAGGGCCATCGGCAGGCACCGCCCGGCGTTGTAGTCGACGTGCTCGCCGATCACGTTCACCCGGCCCGGCGCGGCCCACGTACCGTCCGGCACGCCGCCGGCGAGCTCGCCGAACGCCGCCCCGAGCCGATCGGCGGCGACGTCCACGCGCACCGACTCGTGCCACGCCGAGGTCGTCGTCAGCCCCCATTTCCGAGCTCCCGCAGACGGGCGGCGATCCGCTCGGGAGTGGTGTCGTTCACCCACGCTCTCATCGCCGACTCCGACCCGGCGAGGTACTTCAGCTTGCCGGGGCGCCCGCATGATCGAGAACACGTCGAGATGGAGCCGGCAGAGATCGCGCCCATCACCGACCGGTGCCTGGTGCCACGCCGCGATGTACGGGATCGCCGCGACCTTCGGGTAGAAGGCGTCGAAGCGACGCAGCAGCTCGGGGAGCACGGCCGCCAGCTCGTCGCGCTCGGCGTCGGCCAGGGCGGCGAGGTCGGGCCGGTGGCGATGCGGCACGACGCGGATCTCCACCGGCCAGCGGGCGGCGGCGGGTACGAACGCCGTCCAGTGGTCGCCGCTGACCACGATGCGCGTGCCGGACGCGATCTCCCGGGCGAGCAGGTCGCCGAGCAGGTCGCCGCGCGCGGCGATGACGCTCGGCCTGGCGCAGCATCGCTTCGGTACGGGGCACGACGAACGGGTAGGCGTAGATCTGGCCGTGCGGATGGTGCAGCGTGACGCCGATCTCCCGACCCCGGTTCTCGAACACCGCCACCTGGGCGACGCCGGGCCGCGCCGACAGCTCGGCGGTGCGATCCGCCCACGCCTCGATGACGGTGCGCACCCGGTCCCCGCCGAGCTCGTGGAAGTGGGTGTCGTGGTCGCTCGTGAAGCACACCACCTCGCAGCGGCCGACGGCGGGCACGTCCGGCGCCCGCCCATCCGAGGGTTTCGCCGCATCCGAGGGTTTCGCGCCCCCTCCTGGTCAGGAAACCCTCCGGTGGGAAGGCCGGCGAAGGAAGGGAAGCGGTTCTCGAACACCGACCACGTCGTAGTCGTCGCTCGGGATCTCCGTCGGCGCTCGTCCCGGACGGGTCGGGCACAGCGGGCAGAGGTCGGCCGGGGGCAGGTGGGTGCGGTCCATGCGGTGGGTGGCGAAGGCCACCCACTCGCCGGTGAGCTCGTCGAAGCGCATCCGGCTGTCGTTGGAGTGCGGCTCGAGATCCCGCTGGTCGGCGAACGAGCGGTCCGCCTGCCCGGACACGAACGGCTCGGAGTCGTCGAAGTAGATCAACTCCCGCCCGTCGGCGAGGTGACCCCGGGTCCGGCGGACGCGGGCCCGCTGGGGACCGGCACGGGTGGCGGTCACTGGTGCACCCTGTCTCTGATGCGAGCGAGCGAGCGCCAGCGAGTGAGCGGCAATGAACGGCCTGCGTGGCCGGGGAACGCAATGACGGTCACTGGTGCACCCTGCCCCTGATGCGAGCGAGCGAGCGCCACATCGACGATCGAGCGACGGGCGCCAGCCGAGGAGCGAGCGGTGGCCGGGAACGCAATGAACGGCCTGCGTGGCCGGGGAACGCAATGACGGTCACCGTTCGACGCCCACGACGATCAGCTTCCCCACCTCCGCTTCCACCGCGCGGCGGGCCGGCTCGGGGAGTCCGTCGTCGGTCACGAGGATGTCGATCTCGGAGATCGGCGCGATCGCGGCCAGGCCGACGACGTTCCACTTGGAGTGGTCGGCGACGACGACGAGGCGGTGCGCCGAGGCGATCATCGCCCGATCGGTCTCGGCCTCGCTCATGTTCGGGCTGGTCAGGCCGGCATGGAGGTCCATGCCATGGACGCCGAGGAACAGCCAGTCGACGTGCAGGTTGCGCAGGACGGCGAGGGCGACCGGACCGACGAGCGCGTCCGAGCGGGTGCGCGTCCCCCCGATGACCACGACCGAGGCGTCGGGAGGGGCGGACGAATGGAGCATGTCGGCGACGGGGAGCGAGTTGGTGATCACGGTGAGTCGGGGCACGGCGCACAGGACCTCGGCGACGGCGTAGGTGGTGCTCCCGGCCGAGAGTGCGACCGAGCTGCCCGGCTCGACGAGGGCGGCCGCCGCACGGGCGATCGCGCGCTTCTCGGCCAGCTGCAACTCGGACTTCACCCTGAACTCCGGCTCGTCGGCCGTGAAGTGCTCCGACGACCGCGGCCGCCCCACCGTGCACCCGGGCCACCAGACCCCGCTCGGCGAGCACCTGGATGTCCCGGCGCACCGTCATGTCCGAGACGCCGAGCCGGTCGACGAGGTCGGCGACACGGGCGCCGCCGTCACGGGCGACCTGCTCGAGGATCACGTCCTGACGCTGCCGCGCCAGCATCAGCGGCGCTCCCTGATCACCGCGCTGCCTCCGGCGCCCACGGTCGCCGTCCCGTCGACCGGTTCGTCGCGAACGAGGTCGTGCCCGGTCGACCGCCATCTCGACGTCGTGTGCTCCGTGATTGAGGACGAAGAGCCACGAGCCGGCGGACCCCGAGCGGCGAGTGACGTCGACCTCGCCCGACCAGGTAACGGGACAGACCGGCTCGACTCCCGCCTCGGCGGTGACTCGGGCGAGTAGCCGCGACAGCGAGTCGTCTGTCGAGCGCAACGGCCACGTACCAGGCCGCGCCCGAGCCGACGCGGCGCACCGTGATCGCCGGCACGCCGTCGAGCGGCGCCGCCGTGTGCGCGGCGACGACTTCCGTCCCGGCCGCAGCGTGTGAGGGTGAGGCGCTCACTCCACACCGTGGCCCGGCTGCCGTCGGAGAGCTCGACGTCCTCGTCCGGCCCGAGGGGGAAGAACTCCTCGACCCGCACGCCGAGCAGGTCGCGGAACGCGCCCGGGTACCCACCGAGGCGGATGTGGTCGTTCTCATCGACGATCCCGGAAAAATACGTGACGACGACGTGGGAGCCGGCGGCCACCGCGGCGGCGACGGAGTCGGCGGCGCGGATCGTCGCACAGGTACAGCGTCGGCACGATGATCAGCCGGTAGCGACTCAGGTCGTGGCTCGGATGGACCACGTCGCACGTCACGCCGAGCGCGCGCAGGACCCGGTGGTAGGCGCGGGCGGCGTCACTGGCGCGGACCAGCGAGCTCGGCAGCGACGGCGCGTTGCCCGCCCACACCGAGTGCCAGTCGAACAGGATGGCGACGTCGGCGTCGACGGTGCTCCCGCGCAGCTCGCTCAGCCGGCCGACGACGCGGCCGAGCTCGGCGACCTCGCGAAACCGGTCGGTGTCCGCACCGGCGTGCGGCACGAGCGCCGAGTGGAACTTCTCCGAGCCGGCCTGGGCCGCCCGCCACTGGAAGAAGGCGACACCGTCGGCGCCGCGAGCCACGTGGCCCGAGCGAGGAGCGCATCATCTCGCCCGGCGCCTTGGCCCGGTTCACCGGCTGCCAGTTGACGGCGCTCGTCGAGTGCTCCATCAGCAGCCACGGCTGCCCGCCGGCCACGCCCCTCGTCAGGTCGGCGACGAACGCCAAGTGAGCGAGCGGGTCGGGCAGCGCACCGAGTACGTAGTGGTCGTTGGCGACGAGATCCAGCTCGGGCGCCCACGAGAAGCAGTCCACGCTCGCCTCGTGACTCATGATGAAGTTGGTCGTCACCGGAATGCTCGGCGTGCGTTCCCGCAACACGTCGCGCTCCGCGACGAACTGGCCGAGCAGCTCGTCCGAGCTGAAGCGGGCGTAGTCGAGCAGCTGCGTCGGGTTGGTGAACGTCGTGCTGCGTCCCGGCGTCTGGATCTCGTCCCACTCGCCGTACGCCTGGCTCCAGAAACTGGTGCCCCACACCCGGTTGAGCTCGTCGAGGTCGCCGTAGCGCTGCTCGAGCCAGCGACGGAACGCAGCCGTGCTGACCGGGCAGTAGCACCGGGCGTTGTGACAGCCGAGCTCGTTGCTGACGTGCCACATCGTCACCGCCGGATGGTCGCCGAAATCGGGTCGCCAGCCGCTCGACGAGGTCCAGCGCATGTTCCCGGTACACGGGTGAGCTCGGGCACCACGTCTGGCGGCTGCCCAGCGCATAGCGCGCCCCGCGCTCGTCGACCGGAACGATCTCGGGATGGAGGTGGGCGAGCCACGGCGGCGGTGACGCGGTGGCGGTGGCGAGATCGACGCGGATGCCGGCGCCGTGGAGCAGGTCGAGGACGCGGTCGAGCCAGTCGGCTTCGAACGTGCCCGGGCGGGGTTGGAGGCGGGCCCAGGCGAACACGCCGACGGTCACGAAGCTGACGCCGGCGGCGGCCATCAGCTCGACGTCCTCCGCCCAGACGTGCTCGGGCCACTGCTCGGGGTTGTAGTCCCCGCCGAAGGCCATCGTCGGCATCCCCCAGGTCGGCGCCATCGAGCCAACGGTGGCAGCTTCGTCCGGCGAAAGCAACACAGACCCGCGCAGATTCCAACAAACTCTCGCCATACTGACCCTTGACACGCCGTCAGCAGCGTGGGAACTTGTGTGCAAACGGGGGAAACTGTTCGAACTCGTCGCGGGGGCGGTTGAATCCCCGTTCTGTCGTTTGGAATCGGCGCGAATCGGCCGATTCCAAACGACAGAACGCCGCTTTAGGCTCCAGCGAGGACCGCGGCGAGGCGGCTGGGCAAGCCGTGGCCGACGAGGTCGGCGAGCAGGGGTCCGATCGCGACGAGCACATCGAGTTCGATGCCGGTGTCGAGACCGGCGTCGTTCAGCACGTTGACGAGGTCCTCGGTGGCGAGGTTGCCGCCGGCGGCCGGGGCGAACGGTGAGCCGCCGAGTCCGCCGAGGGCGGTGTCGAAGCGAGTCACGCCGCGGTCGATCGCCGTCCACGCGTTGAGCAGCGCCGTGCCCCGGGTGTCGTGGAGGTGAAGACCGACGTCGGTGCCTACACGGTCGAGCACCGCGCCGACACGGCGGGGGGTGCCGACGCCGGTGGTGTCGGCCATCGTGACCTGATCGACGCCGATGGCCCGGGCATGATCGACGAGCACGGTGACGTCGTCGGGCGTGATGTCCTCACCGGCGAACGGCGAGCCGAACGCGCACGAGATCACCTCGTCGAGCACGGCAGCCGGGGCGGCGGCGCGGATCGCCTCGACCTGGGCGCGCGCCTCGTCGAGCGTCATGTGGACGTTCTTCTCGCTGTACGCCGGTGAGGCCGACACCGTGATGGTGAGGTGGTCGACTCCGGCCGCCGTCGCCAGTTCGGCGCCCTTCACGTTCGGAACGAGCGCCCAGGCGGTCGCGCCGTCGGGCACACCGGGGAGGACGGCGGCCACCACGTCGACTGCGCCGGCCATCGCCGGCACTGCCTTCGGCGAGACGAACGACGCCACCTCGACATCGCGCAGTCCGGCGGCGAACAGCCGGCGGACGAGCTCGACCCGGTCCACCGGATCTACCGGTCGTTCCGCCTGCAGCCCGTCCCGCGCCGTCACGTCCCGGATCCGCACTCGAGGTTTTCCGGCGCCCCTTCGGGTACGCAAACCCTCGGGCGCACCGAAACCTCGGATGCCGTCATACGGGGGGGATCCCATGTCGACGATCGGCGAAGTCGCGGTTCTTGTGGCGGGCGAGGGCCAGGCGGCGGATCAACTCGCCGCGCAGCTGCGACGGGTCGATCACGGCATCGATCACCAACTCGGACGCCAGGCGCAGCAGGTCGACGTCGGTCTCGTACAGCGCCCGCTGCTCGGCGACGAACTGCTCGCGCTCGTCGGGATCGTCGATCGCCGCGATCTTGTTGGCGTACACGGCGTTGATCGCCGCCTCCGGTCCCATCACGGCGATGCGGGCCGTCGGCAGGGCGATCGTGGCGTCCGGCTCGAACGCCGGGACCCGACATCGCATACAGCCCTGCGCCGTACGCCTTGCGCACGATCACCGAGAACTTCGGCACCGTCGCCTCGCTGACTGCGGTGACCATCTTCGCCCCGTGGCGGATGATCCCCTGGCGCTCGACCGCCGACCCGATCATGAACCCGGGCACGTCGGCGAGGAAGATCAACGGCAGGTTGAAGGCGTCGCAGCACCAGATGAACCGAGCCGCCTTGTCGGCCGAGTCGACGAACAACGTGCCGGCGAGATGGGCCGAGTTGTTGGCGACCACACCTACCGGCTGGCCGTCGAGCCGGCCCAGCCCGACGATGAGCTCCCGGGCGTAGAGCGGCTTGATCTCGAAGAAGCTGTGCCGGTCGACGATCCCGTCGATCAGCAGGTGCATGTCGAATGGCACCCGCTCGTCCGCCGGCACCACGTCGTCGGCGAGCTCGACCTCCGGGGGCTCGCTCTCGTAGGCCGGCGGGTCGTGGCGCCACGACCGGGGGAAGTACGTCAGATACGCCCGCGCCTGGTCGATCGCGTCGTGGTCGTCGGCGGCCAGGTTGTCGGCGCAGCCCGACTGCGACACGTGCATGCGGGCGCCGCCCATCTCTTCGAGCGTGGTGATCTCGCCGACGACCATCTCGGCCATGCGGGGCGACCCGAGGTACATCGAGGCGTTGCCGTCGACCATGAACACGACGTCGCAGAACGACGGCACGTAGGCCCCGCCCGCCGCCGACGGGCCGAACAGACAGCAGACCTGTGGAACCTGCCCGGACAGGCGGACCTGGTTGTAGAAGATCCGGCCGGCACCGCGGCGGCCGGGGAACAGTTGGACCTGGTCGGTCAGCCGGGCGCCGGCCGAGTCGACGAGCCACACGATCGGGACCTGCTCGGCGAGCGCGGTCTCCGTCGCCCGCACCATCTTCTCGACCGTGCGGGCTCCCCAGGATCCCGCCTTGACCATCGGGTCGTTGGCGACGACCACCGCCGGGACCCCGTCGATCGTGCCGCGGCCGGTGACCACACCGTCGGCCGGCAGGCCCGCCGCCATCGCGTTCGCCAGCACCGCGTCCTCGACGAACGACCCCGCGTCGAGGAGCAGGTCGATGCGCTCGCGGGCGGTGAGCTTGCCCTGGCCGCGGATCTTCTCCAGCGCTCGCTCGTCGGGCGTGAGGGCGCGCTGCACGGCCTCGTGGATCTGCTCGCGCATCGGACCCAACGGTACGCGATCAACGCGCGACGTGGTTGACCAGCGTTCCGACCGCGTCGATCGTGATGCGGATCTCGTCACCGATCTCGAGCGTGAAGTCGTCGGCGGGGACGATGCCGGTCCCGGTCATCAGGTAGCAGCCGTGCGGGAACTCGTTGTCACGGAACAGCCAGTCGACGAGCGACGGCAGCGGTCGCCGGATGCGGCTGATCTCGGTCGCGCCGGCGAACACGATCTGCCCAGCCCCGCGCGATCTCGATCGAGATGGTGGTGGTCTTCGGCGGCAGCTCGGCGGACACGACCAGCCGCGGGCCGAGCGCCGCCGAGCCCGCATAGGTCTTGGCCTGCGGCAGGTACAGCGGGTTCTCGCCCTCGATGTCGCGGCTCGACATGTCGTTCCCGATCGTGTAGCCGAAGATCGTGCCCGCCGCGCTGACGGCCAGCGTCAGCTCCGGCTCGGGGACGTTCCACTGCGAGTCGCCGCGGATGCGGACCGCCCCGCCCGGGCCGGCGACGCGGTGCGGGGTGGCCTTCAGGAACAGCTCGGGACGGTCGGCGTCGTAGACCCGGTCGTAGAACGAGCCGCCTCCGGCGTCGCTCGACTCCTCGACGCGGGCCTCGCGGCTGCGTTCGTAGGTCACGCCGGCCGCCCACACCTCCTGGGCGCCGATCGGGGCGAGCATCGACGCCTGCGCGTCGACGACCGGCGCGCCGGCGCCGAACGCGTCGCCGGCGAGGCCGACGGGGTCGGCCGATCGGAACAGCTCGTCGACCGTGAACCCAGGCGGCGCCTGGACGACGACGCCAGAGGCATCGAGCAACAGTCCGGCCGCGATGACGGTCACGCCGATGTCGTCCATGATCAGCTCTCCAGCACCCGCACGGTCGACAAGCTATTGCCGCCCGACGTGACGTACGCTCGTTCCAAGGAGGTAGCCATGCATGCAGTACTCGGGGCCGTCGAGATCGACACGTCGAGAGCGGACGAAGCGGCCGAGCTCCTCAACACCTTCACGGTGCCGACCGTGAAGCAGGCGCCCGGATTCATCAGCGGAACCTGGTTCCGTTCACTCGACGGCACACGCGGACACGGCCTCCTGCTGTTCGACAGCGAAGACGCCGCGAACGCCGCGGCCCAGCGCGCCGCCGAGGGGCCGCCTCCCGGTGCGCCGGTGAAGTTCGTGTCCGCTGAGGTCTTCGAAGTCGCCGCCCAGGCCTGAGCGCTCGAGTCACTGAGACCGACTCCAGCCATCAGCCCTTGACCGCGCCCGAAGCCAGCCCGGTGACGATCTGGCGCTCGGCCACGACGTAGAACACCAACGCCGGCACCATCGACAGTGACGTGAAGGCGAGCACACGGGCGGTGTCGGACGAGTACTGCGTGGAGTAGTTCTGCACGCCGAGCGGGAGCGTCCACAGGTCAGGGTCGTTGAGCACGAGCAGCGGGAGCAGAAAGGCGTTCCAGCTGGCGACGATGGCGACCACCGAGACGGTGGCCAGGACGGGGCGCGAGAGCGGCAGGACGATCTTCCAGAAGAACCGGAATGGCCCGCAGCCGTCGATCGCCGCCGCCTCCTCCAGCTCGGCGGGGATGCTGCGGAAGAACGGGCGGAGCACGATGATCGTCGTCGGCAGAGCGAAGGCGGCCTGCGGCAGGGCGACGCCGAACCAGCTGTTGATCAACCCGAACGACCGCAATGAGATGAACAGCGGCAGGATCGCGACGGCGACCGGGAACAGCAGCCCGAGGGTGAAGAAGATGTACACGGCCTCACGGCCCTTGAACGAGAAGCGGGCGAGGACGAACGCCGCCAGGGATGCGCACGGCACCACGACGACCATCGTGATCGCGGCGATCACCACACTGTTCACGACCTGCCGCCAGAACTTGCCGTCGGTGATGATCTCGGCGTAGTTCTCGAACACCCACGGGCTCGGCAGGTCCACCGGGCGAGCGGCGATCTGCCCCGTCGTCCGGAACCCGCCGAGGACGGCGTAGACGATGGGCACGACGACGACCAGCGCCACGCCGATGGCGAGCGCGTACATCGCCGACCGCGACAGCGTGCGGCGGACCGGTCGCGGACGCCGCACGAGCGCGGGAGCCGCGACGACCATCAGACCGCACCCATCCGCGTCAGGGCGCCCTGGACGTCACGGCGGAGGACGAAGCGCTGGTAGGCGAGCGCGAACACGAAGCAGACGAGGAACACGAGGACGGCGACGGCGGTGCCGTAGCCGAACCGCGAACGGTTGAACCCCTGGTCGATCATGTAGACGGCCATCGTGTTCGAGGCGTTCACCGGCCCGCCGCCGGTCATCACCCACACCAGGTCGAACAGTTGCAGCGACCCGATGATCGACAGGAAGGCGGAGATCCGGATCGTCGGCCCGAGCAGCGGCAGGGTCACGTGGCGGAACGTCTCCCACTTGGTGGCGCCGTCGAGCGCGGCCGCCTCCTCGAGCTCCCGGGGGATCTGCTGCAGTCCGGCGAGGTACAGGATCATGTGGAACCCGAAGTACTTCCACGTGATCACGACGAACAGCGTGTAGAGGACGATCTCGGGGTTGGCGAGCCACTCCTGCACGAACCGTCCGAGTCCGACGAACTCGAGCGTGCTGTCAGCGAGACCGTTGGGCTGCAGCAGCAACCGCCAGACGACCGCGGTGATGACCTCTGACAGCACGAACGGGAGGAAGAACAGCAGCCGGAGGAGGGCGCGTCCGCGGATCCGCTGGTTGAGCAGGACGGCGAGGCCGAGGGCGAACGGGAGCTGCACCAGCAGCGACAGGGCGACGATCGCGAAGACGTGGCGCAAGGAGGCGAGGAACACCGGGTCCGAGAGCGCCTCGCGGTAGTTGTCCAGCCCGACGAAGTCGGTGAGCGGCTCGAGTCCGTTCCAGTCGAAGCCGCTGTAGTAGAGGCCCTGAACGATCGGCACGAGGACGAACAGGACGTACAGGGCGACCGCGGGCAGCAGGAACAGAACAACCGTGCTGCGCTTGCGCCAAGCCGCGCCGACGTGGCGACGCCCGACCGGATGGGAGGTGAGCGAGGGCGCCGGGTTCGGCCGGCCGCCCTCGTCGGTAGCTCGATCCGGCGCGGCCGGTCGAGCGACTACGACACCTTCACTTCGCGGCATCCGCGATCGTCTGTCGCGACCTGCTCTGGTGAGGCCTGGCCGGCATACAGCTCGGCGACGGCGTCGTTGATCGACGGCCCCGAGTTCGGGGGTGGTTGCCTGATCCAGGTAGAGCTGCACGAACTTCGCTTTCGCCCTGGCCTCGAGCACGCCCGTCAGGTTCGGGTCGGTGATCGAGCTGTCCGCGCCGATCGTCACCGGCAGGACGCCGCTGTTCGTCTCGCCCCAGCGGTTGGCGACGTCGAGGCTGGTGGCGTACTGCAGGAATTCGACCGCCTCCGGCGGGGCGTCCTTGCCGACGGCGATCCCGTTGCCGCCACCGAAGGCGTCGGTCGAGTCGCCGGCGCCACCCTCGACGGCCGGGAACGGGAACCAGCCGAGCTTGTCGCCGAGCCCCTCACCGTCGGGCGAGTTGGCGTTCTGCGTGCCGGGCGCCCACTGCCCCATCAGGTGCATCGCCGCGCCTTCAGTGGCGATCGTCGCCGCCTGCCCGCCGGCGCCGTCCCACACCGCGGCCATGAAGCCTTTCTGGAACGGGTCCATGTCGACGAGCCGCTTGAGCTGGGTGCCGGCTTCCACGAACGGTTCGGCGTCCCATGAGCCCGCGTCAACAGCCTGCTGCATCGCGTCGGCCCCGCCGATACGGAGCGCGAGGTACGCCCACCAGAACATGCCCGGCCACTTGTCGCCCTCGCCGAGGGCGAGCGGCGTGATGCCGGCGTCCTTCAGGATCTGGACGTCTTCCAGGAACTCCTCCCAGGTGGTCGGAGGGGCCGTGATCCCGGCCTGCTCGAACAGGGCCTTGTTGTACCAGAACCCGACCATCCCGAGGTCGAACGGGATGCCGTACTGCACGCCGTCGACCTGGTACATGCCGACCGCGGCCTCGTTGAGGTCGCCGATCCACGGCTCGTACCTCGGCCGAGATGTCCCGCACCAACCCGGCGTCGACCTGCTCCATGAGGCCGCCTCCGCCCCAGGACTGGAAGAGGTCGGGCGGATCACCGGCCTGCAGACGCGGGGCGATCGCCGTCTTGAACGCCTCGTTCTCGTACACGGTGATGTCGATCGTGACGTTCGGATGGTCGGCCATGTACTCGTCGGCCACGTCCTGCCAGAGCGATAGGCCGGGGTCGTTGTTGCTGATGTGCCACCACTCGATCTCGACGGGTTCACCGGAGTCCGGCGCCTCGGTTCCGGGGGCCTCCGTACCGGGGGCCTCGGTCGCCGCGGGCTCCGAGCCGGGGGCCGTCGACGCGGCCGGGGCGTCCGACGCGGCCGGGGCGTCCGATGCGGACGGTGCGGCGTCGTCGTCATCGTCGCCACCACACGAAGCGGCGACGAGCGCGATGACACCGATGAGCAGCGCGGTGCGGCGGGCAGAGGTGCGGTGCATGGTCGGATCCCCCTTGTGCTGGCTCCCTTGTCCCGGCGCGAGCGTGGCACAGCCTTCGGCGCCTTGTCAATCGATATCGATATCGTTATCGACACCGATCTACGCGTTGGTTTATGCTCGCCGCTGTGCGCCGGCCGGGCAGACGAGTGACGATCGGGGACGTCGCGACCGAAGCCGGCGTCTCGATCGCCACCGTGTCGAAGGTGATCAACGACCGCTACGGCGTCGCCCCCGACACCTTCAGCCGGGTGAAGGCCGTGATCGCCGATCTCGGGTACGAGTCGAGCCTGGTCGCCCGCAGCCTGCGCAGCCGGCGGACCAACGTCATCGGCATCCTTGTCGCCGACATCGAGCCGTTCAGCGCCGAGCTGCTCAAAGGCGCCGCGGCGGCGATCCGCGCCAGCGACTTCGAGCTCATCGTGTACTCCGGCAGCGGGCACGGCAAGGAGCACTCCGGGTGGGAGCGGCGCAACGTCTCCCGGCTCAGCGGCACGCTCACCGACGGGATCATCCTCGTCACCCCGACGGTGGACGACGTCGGCGAATCCGGCCCGATCGTCGCCGTCGACCCGCACGCCGGCCCGTCCAGCATGCCCAGCGTCCGTGCGGACAACCTCGCCGGGGCGACCACGGCCACGCAGTACCTCATCGACCTCGGGCACCGCCGCATCGGATTCCTCGCCGGGCGGCCCGACCTCGAGTCGGCGCGGCTGCGCGAGCAAGGATTCCGCGACGCGCTCTCCGCGGCCGGCATCACGCTCGATCCCGACCTCATCCGCGTCGGCGAGTACGAGCTCGAGGCGTCCGAGGAACCGGCGCCGCGAGCTGCTGACGCTCGACGAGCCGCCGACCGCGATCTTCGCCGCCAACGACCTCTCCGCCATCAAGACGATGCAGGTTGCCCGTTCCCTCGGGCTATCGGTGCCGGGGGACGTCTCCGTGATCGGGTTCGACAACATCCCCGAGTCGGCACTGACCGAGCCGCCACTCACCACGATCGACCAGTCGATCCAACAGATGGGGCGCGAGGCAGTGGCGCTGCTCATCGCCCGGATCGAGGGCGCCGCCGAGGGTCCGGAGCAGGTCACGTTGCCGACGAAGCTCGTCGCCCGCCAGTCGTGCCAGCGCGTCGGCGCGGCGCAATGAGCGAGCGGAGCGAGCTCGATGTGATGGTGCTTTCTTCGCCGCGAAGCGGCGAAGCGCTCACTGGTGCTCCACGGCCACGATGCGGTCGATCGCGTCATCACAAGTCGATGGTGCACCAGTGAGCGCGCCCGCGGCGGCCGGCGCCGCGTATCGGGACACCACCAGAACGGTGGGAGAGCGAGTCGCCGACCTGCTCGCGCGGATGACCCTCGAGGAGAAGGTGGCCCAGCTCGGCAGCGCCTGGGTGTTCCAGCTCGCCGACGGGCCGGAGCTCGCCACCGAGCGGGCCGCCGCGCTGCTCGGCCACGGCTTGGGGCAGGTCACCCGGATCTCGGGCGCCAGCAGCCTCGGCTCCCGTGACGCCGCCGGCCTCGCCAACGCGATCCAGCGGTACCTCCTCACCGAGACCCGCCTCGGCGTGCCCGCGATCGTCCACGAGGAGATCTGCTCGGGGCTGATGGCCCGCGAGGCGACGATCTTCCCGCAGGCGATCGGCCTCGCCAGCACCTGGGAGCCGTCGTTCGCCGGCGCCCTCGCCGACGCCGTCCGGGTCCAGATGCGGGCGATGGGCGCCCACCAGGGTCTCTCCCCCGTGCTCGACGTCTGCCGCGACCCACGATGGGGACGCACCGAGGAGACGTTCGGCGAGGACCCCTACCTCGTGGCCCGCATGGGGGTGGCCTTCGTGCGCGGCCTGCAGGGCAACGATCCCACGGCCGGGGTCATCGCCACCGCCAAGCACTTCGTCGGCTACGGCGCGTCCGAGGGCGGGATGAACTGGGCGCCGCCGCACATCGGGGCCCGCGAGCTGCGCGAGGTGTACCTCCACCCATTCGAGGCGGCCGTCCGGCTCGGCGGGGTGGGCGCGGTGATGAACGCCTACAACGAGCTCGACGGCGTACCGGTCGCCGCCGACCGCGATCTGCTCACCACCGTGCTGCGCGACGAGTGGGGGTTCGACGGCTGTGTCGTGGCGGATTACTTCTCGATCCGCCAGCTCGCCGACTACCACCACCTCGCCGTCGACGCCGCCGAGGCCGCGGCGATGGCGCTCGCCGCAGGGCTCGACGTCGAGCTGCCGGGCACCGACTGCTTCGGCGCGCCGCTGCTGCAGGCCGTGCGCTCGGGTCGCGTGAGCGAGGACACCGTCGACACCGCGGTGGGCCGGGTGCTCAAGTCCAAGTTCGAGCTCGGACTGTTCGAGCACCCGCTCGTCGAACCAGATCGGGTGGCCGCCGTCTCCGACTCGCCGGCACACCGTGAGCTGGCGCGCGAGATCGCCCGCTCGTCGCTCGTGCTGCTGCGCAACGACGGCGTCCTGCCGTTGCGGCCCGACATCGAGACCGTCGCCGTGATCGGTCCGAACGCCGACGACGCCAGGAACCTCTTCGGGGACTACACCTACCCGGCGCACGTCGAGTCCTTGCAGGAGGTGTTGAAGAGCGGGCGCAACGTGTTCGCGATGCCTATCGACGAGCGCCACCCGCTGGCCGCGATCGATGCCGACGCCACCACCATCGTCGCCGCGATCCGAGCACGCCTCGGATCGAGCACGAGATTCGCTCGCGGCTGCGACGTCAACAGTGCGGCCGTCGACGGCTTCGCCGAGGCCGTGGAGCTCGCCGCCGGATCCGACGTCGCGGTGATGGTGATGGGGGACAAGGCCGGGCTCACCGACGACTCGACCAGCGGCGAGAGCCGCGACGTCGCGTCGCTCGAACTGCCGGGCGTGCAGGAGGACCTGGTCCGCGCGGTGATCGCCACCGGAACCCCGGTGGTGCTCGTGCTGATCGCCGGACGCCCGGCCGCCAGCGCGTGGATCCACGAACACTGCGCCGCGGTGCTGATGGCGTGGCTCCCCGGTGAGGAGGGCGCCGACGCCATCGCTGGCGCCATCACCGGCGACTTGAATCCGAGCGGCAAGCTGCCGATCTCGTATCCGCGGTCCTCGGGTCAGATCCCCGTGTACTACGGCCACAAGCTCTCCGGTGGGCGGTCCCACTGGAAGGGCGACTACGTCGACCTGCCGGCGAGCCCGCTGTACCCGTTCGGCCACGGGCTGAGCTACACGACCTTCGCGCTCACCGACGCCGCGCTGGCGCACATGGAGGTGGGATGGCACGACGCGATCGTCACGTCCGTCACCGTGACCAACGATGGGAGCAGACCCGGCACCGAGGTCGTCCAGCTGTACGTGCGCGATCCGATGGCGTGCGTCACCCGACCGGTGCTCGAGCTCAAGGGGTTCGCGCGCGTCTCGCTGGTGGCGGGTGAGTCGAGAACCGTGACGTTCGAGACCCCCATCGGGCAGCTCGGCTTCTACGACCGCGACCTCAGGTACGTCGTCGAGCCCGGCGTGATCGAGGTCTTCGTGGGCCCATCGTCGGCGGATCTCGTCGAGGTCGGAGCCGTCGTCGTGACGAGAGATCCGTCCGGGCGTCCACCGGACAAGATGTTCGACGGTACGGTCACCGTCATCTGAGCGCGGAGGGGTAGTCATGGTCGAGTTCTTCACCGACGTCGCCGACGAGATCCCGTACGAGGGGCCGGAGAGCGACAACCCGTTGGCCTTCCACTGGTACGACGCCGACCGCGTCGTCGCCGGACGGCGGATGGAGGAACACCTCCGCTTCGCCGTGTGCTACTGGCACTCGTTCAACTGGGACGGCTTCGACATCTTCGGCGCCGGCACGCTCGACCGCCCGTGGCACCCGACGTTCGCCCCCACCGCCGATCCCCTCGACGCGGCCCGGCAGAAGATGGACGCCGCCTTCGAGTTCTTCACCAAGCTCGGGGTGCCGTTCTACTGCTTCCACGACCGCGACATCGCGCCGGAAGGCAGCTCGTTCAAGGAGTCCGCCGCGCTCCTCGACGAGATGGTCGACCTGGCCACCGAGCACCAGGAGCGCACCGGCGTCGAGTTGTTGTGGGGCACGGCGAACCTCTTCTCCAATCCGCGCTACCAGGCCGGCGCGGCCACCAATCCCGACCCCGAGGTGTTCGCCTACGCCGCCGCCCAGGTTGCCCATTGCCTGGAGGCGACGCACCGGCTCGGCGGCCACAACTACGTGTTGTGGGGCGGGCGCGAGGGCTACGAGACCCTGCTCAACACCGACCTGCGGCGGGAGCTCGATCAGCTCGCCCGGTTCCTGACGATGGTCGTCGAGCACAAGCAGCGCATCGGGTTCACCGGCACGATCCTCATCGAGCCGAAGCCGTTCGAACCGACCAAGCATCAGTACGACTACGACGTCGCCGCCGTGCACGCGTTCCTCCAACGCCACGACCTGGTTGACGAGATCAAGGTCAACATCGAGGTCAACCACGCCACGTTGTCCGGTCACGACTTCGCCCACGAGATCGCCGTCGCCGTCAACGCCGGCATCTTCGGATCCATCGACGCCAACGCCGGCGACGACCGGCTGGGGTGGGACCTCGACCGCTTCCCGGTCTCGGTGGAGCAGATGACGCTCGGGATGCTGGAGATTCTCCGTGGGGGAGGGTTCACGACCGGCGGGTTGAACTTCGATGCCAAGTTGCGCCGCCAGTCGATCGACCGCGCCGACCTGTTCCACGGCCACATCGGGGGCATGGACACGATGGCGCGGGCGCTGCTGGTGGCCGCCGCGATCCTCGAGGGTGGAGAGCTCGACGCCAACCGCGTCGACCGCTATGCCGGTTGGGACGGTGAGCTCGGCCGATCGATCCTGGACGGCGCGACCGACCTGCCGGCGCTGCACCAGCGGGCCTTCGACCGCGGCGAGCCGGCGCGCGTGTCCGGCGGCCAGGAGCGGCTGGAGAACCTGGTCGCCCGCTACGTCGCCCGAACGCGCTGAGGCGGCCAGCGGCTCGTACGTGACAAGATCCGGCGTGCCTCTCGTCGCCGGCGTCGACTCGTCCACCAGCGCCACCAAGATCGAGGTGCGCGACATGGAGAGCGGCCAGGTGGTCGGGCGCGGCTCGGCGCCCCATCCCCCGACGCAGCCGCCGCGGTCCGAGCAGGAGCCGGCGGCGTGGTGGGAGGCGTTCGAGGCGGCGTGGCAGCAGGCCGGCGGGCCCACGACGGCGGCGATCAGCGTCGCCGGTCAGCAGCACGGGATGGTGACGCTCGACGAGCAGCGTCACGTGATCCGGCCGGCGAAGCTGTGGAACGACACCGAGTCCGCTCCCGACGCGGCGTGGCTGATCGACCAGCTTCCGGGCGGCCGGCAGGCTTGGGCCGAGGCCTGCGGGCTGGTCCCGGTGGCGAGCTTCACGATCACCAAGCTGTCGTGGCTGCATCGGACCGAGCCCGAGGCGTGGGCACGGCTCGCCCACGTCGTCCTTCCCCACGACTGGCTCACGTTCAAGCTGACCGACCGGCTGGTCACCGACCGCGGCGATGCCTCCGGCACCGGGTACTGGTCGGCGGCGAGCGGGAGCTACCGCCCTGACCTGCTCGCCATCGTCGACAGCGAGCGGGACTGGACGTCGGTCGTGCCGACAGTGCTCGACCCCGGCGAGATCGCCGGGGAGTGGAACGGTGCGGCGGTGGCGTCGGGCACCGGCGACAACATGGCCGGCGCGCTCGGCGTGGGTCTGCGCTCCCGGGACGTCGTCGTGTCGATCGGGACATCGGGCACCGTGTACACGGTCAGCGACGAGCCGACGGCCGATCCGACCGGCATCGTCGCCGGGTTCGCCGATGCCACCGGCCGCCACCTTCCGCTCGTCTGCACGCTCAACGCGACCAAGGTCACCGACGCCGCCCGCCGCTTGCTGGGGGTCGACCACGATCAGCTCGACGAGCTCGCGCTCGCGGCGCCTCCTGGAGCCGGCGGCCTCACCCTGCTCCCGTACCTCGACGGCGAGCGCACCCCCGACCGGCCGGAGGCGACCGGTGTGCGTCGCCGGTCTGCGCAGCGACGTCAGTCGCGAACAGCTCGCCCGGGCCGCGGTGGAGGGCGTGGTGTGCGGGCTGCTCGACGGGCTCGACGCGTTGCGCGCGTTCGCGCCGGCCGATGGACGCCTGTTCCTGGTCGGCGGCGGGGCGCGGTCGCGTGCGTATCGCCAGGTGCTCGCCGACCTGAGCGGACGGGCTGTGCTCGTGCCGCGCAACGATGAACAGGTCGCCACCGGCGCGTGCGTCCAAGCGGCCGCCCTCGCCACCGGCGCGGCGCCGGCGGACGTCGCCGACGACTGGCGCCTCGACGACGGCGACTTCGTCGAGCCGGGCGCCGAAGCTTCGGCGGCCGCTGACGTCCGCGCCGCCTACGCCACCCTCCGTGACGCCACCGCCGGATGAACGAGCAGTTCGCAGCCTGTGCGACTCTGATGCGATGCTGATCCTCGCCGCCGACGACCCGGTCGCCGTCGCCGCCACCGGGGCCGTGCAGCAGGGCGATCTCGACGCCCTGCGGCGGATGCTCGCCGAGCGACCGGAGCTGGCCACCGCCTACATCGGCGACCACCCCGATGGAACGTCGCGCACGCTGCTCCACGCCGCCACCGACTGGCCCGGCCACTACCCGAGCAACCCGGCCACCGTGGCGACGCTCATCGACGCCGGCGCCGATGTCGACGCTCGATTCACCGGCCCACACACCGAGACGCCGCTGCACTGGGCGGCGAGCAGCGACGACGTCGAGGTGCTCGACGTCCTCATCGACGCCGGAGCCGACATCGAGGCATCGGGGGCGGTGATCGCGGGCGGCACTCCGCTCTCCGACGCCGTGGCCTTCGCCCAGTGGAGGACGGCGCGCCGGCTCGTCGAGCGCGGCGCCCACACACCACTGCGCGAGGCGGCCGGCCTCGGGTTGCTCGACCGGGTCGAGGCCTACTGCGCGGCGGACCCGCCGCCGAGTCCCGCTGAGCTGACCCAGGCCTTCTGGTACGCCGCGCACGGAGGGCAGCCGGCTGTCGCCGAGTTCCTCCTCGGGCGCGGGGCCGACCGCAACTGGATCGCCAGCTGGGACGGCACCACACCGCTCGACGCTGCCGTGCGCAATGAGGCTGACGTGATGGTCGAGTGGCTACGCGCATGCGGCGGGCGAACCGCCGACGAGCTCGGCCGATCACGCACGGGGAGGCGCTGACATGGCAGTGATGACAGGTGGCGAGGCGGTCGTCGCGGCCCTGCACGCGCTGGACGTGCGGCACGTGTTCGCGATCGTCAGCGTGCACAACCTCCCGATCCTCGACGCCATCGCCCGCGACGGGAAGATCACCCTCGTCGCGGCCCGCCACGAGCAGGGTGCGGTGCACGCAGCCGATGGCTACGCCCGGGCGACGGGCCGGCTCGGGGTGGCGATCACGAGCACCGGGCCCGGCGCGGCGAACGCCGTCGGCGGGCTGTTCGAGGCCCACTTCTCGTCGTCGCCGGTCTTGATGATCACCGGGCAGGTCGAGACTCCGTGGGTCGGCCGCGGGCGCGGCGCCCTCCACGAGGCCGACCACCAGATCGAGATGCTCCGGGCGGTGACCCGCCGGGCCGAGAGCGTCCGTCACCACGGTGAGATCGCCGCCACCGTCGTGCGCTGTGGCGCCGATGCCCTCACCGGTCGCCCCCGTCCGGCCGCGATCGAGATCCCGATCGACCTGCAGTACGGCCGGGGCGAGGTCGACGTCCCGACCGTGGCCCGGCATCGCGAACCGCCCGCCGATGCCGCGCTGGAGCGCGCCGTCGAACTGCTCGCCCGCGCCGAGCGACCGTTGCTGTGGGCCGGCGGCGGCGTCATCACCGCCGACGCCACGGAGGCGTTCACCGCGCTCGCCGACCTCCTGGCCGCACCGGCGCTCACCTCCGCCCACGGCCGCGGCGCGATCGCTGAGGATCATCCCCTGTCGCTCGGCGCCAACTTCGACCAGGCGGCGATGGACCCGATGATCGCCGACGCCGATGTGGTCCTCGCCGTCGGCACCCGCTTCCAGATGACCGGCAACATCGAGCGGGCGCTGACGATCCCGGGACGCCTGATCCACGTCGACGTCGACCCGACCGTGATCGGGCGCAACCACCGTGCCGCCGTCGCCGTCGCCGGCGACGCCCGGCTCACGCTCGAGGCGCTGACGGCCCGGCTCGCTGCGCGAGAGCGTCCGCCGGTCGACCCGGCGTGGGCCGAACAGGGACGCGGCGCGCGCGCCGCCGTCGAGGCCGAGATCCGCGACGCGATGGGTTCCGACGTCGAGAAGATCATGGACGGCATGCGTGCCGCCCTGCCGCGTGACGCCATCGTCGTCAAGGACTCGACGATCGCCGCCTACATCTGGGCCAACCGGCTGCTCCCCGTCTACGAGCCGCGTACCGCGATGCGCCCGCAGTCGGCGGCGATCGGACCGGGGGTCCCGCTGGCGATCGGGGCCGCGGTCGGGTCGGGCCGGCGGACGGTCGTCATCCAGGGCGACGGCGGCCTGATGCTCAGCCTCGGCGAACTGGCCACCGCCGTGCAGCAGCGCCTGCCGCTCGTCGTGTGCGTCTTCAACGACCGCGGCTACGGGATCCTGCGGTACCTGCAGGACCTGATGCTCGACGGTCGGCGGACCGGCGTCGACCTCGCCACCCCTGACTTCGTCGCGCTGGCGCGGGCGATGGGGATGGAGGCCGAGTCGGTCGACAGCGTCGAGGCCTTCGAGGACGTCTTCGGCCGCGCCTGCCGGGGCGAGGGTCCGTGGCTGGTCGACATCGACCTGGCCCGCCTCGCCCCGATGGAGATCCGACCGCAGCGTCCGCCGCGAAGGGGCTGAACTGATGGACGAGTTCGACGTCATCGTCATCGGAGCCGGCCCCGCTGGAGAGGTGATCGCCGGACGCTGCGCCGACCGCGGTCTCGCGGTCGCGATCGTCGAGCGCGAGCTCGTCGGCGGCGAATGCGCCTACTGGGGGTGCATGCCGTCGAAGACGCTGATCCGGCCGGGCGACGTCCTCGCCGCCGCTCGGCGGGTGCCGGGCGCGGCCCGCGCCGTCACCGGCCGCGCCGACGCCGAGGCGACGTTCGGCTCCCGGAACCGGATCACCGGCGACTGGGACGACACCGGCGCCCTGCCCTGGCTGGAGGATCGAGGCGTCGCCGTCGTCCGCGGGATCGGACGGCTGGCCGGCGACCGGCGCGTCGACGTGGAGACGAAAGACGGCGACGGTCGATCACTCTCCGCGCAGCGGGCGGTCGTGCTCGCCACGGGAACCCGCGCCGCGATCCCGCCGGTGCCAGGACTCGGCGACATCGAGCCGTGGGACAACCGCGGCGCAACCGAGGCCCGGCAGGTACCGGGCCGCCTGCTCGTGCTCGGCGGTGGCGCGGTCGGCGTCGAGCTGGCCCAGGCGTTCCGGCGCCTCGGCAGCGACGTGACGGTGATCGAGGTCGGTCGCCGACTGCTCGCCCGAGAGGAGCCGTTCGCCTGCGACGAGGTGCGCGCCGGGCTGGAGGCCGACGGCATCGCCGTCCACGTCGGGATCAGCCTCACGCGCGTGGAACGCGGCGACGGCGGCACCGTCACCGCAGTGCTCGACGACGGCACGCGAGCTCGTCGCGGAGGAGTTGCTCGTCGCCGCCGGCCGCCGGCCCTCCACCGGCGATCTCGGGCTCGAGACCGTGGGGCTCGAGCCCGGTCGCGTCGTCGACGTCGACGACCAGCTGCGCGCCACCGGAGTCGAGGGTGGCTGGCTGTATGCCGTCGGCGACTGCAACGGTCGCGCCCCGCTCACGCACATGGGGAAGTATCAGGCGCGCATCGCCGCCGACGTGATCCTGGGCAAGGACGTGCGGAGCATCGCCGATCACGGCATCGTTCCCCGCGTGACGTTCACCGACCCGCAGGTCTGCGCCGTCGGCCTGACCGAGGCACGAGGCGCGCGAGCAGGGGCTCGAGTTCCACACCGTCCGCTACGCCGACCGGCGGCGTCGCCGGAGCGTCCGTGCTCGGCGACGAGTTCGCCGGCACGAGCCAGCTCGTCATCGACGACAAGCGGGATGTCCTCGTCGGCGCGACGTTCGTCGGGCCCGGGCGTGCAGGAGCTGCTCCACTCGGCGACCGTCGCGATCGCCGGCGAGGTCCCGGTCGACCGACTGTGGCACGCGGTGCCGTCGTTCCCGACGGTCAGCGAGGTGTGGCTGCGCCTGCTCGAGGAGGACGGCCGCTAACCCACCCGAGGTTTTCCGCGCATCGGAGGGTTTGCCGCCCGGAGGGGGCGCAGCAAACCCTCGGATGGAGTGGCGACCAGGGGCTCAGATGCCGAGGAGCTTGGCCTTGGCGGCGGCGAACTCCTCGTCGCTGAGCACGCCCTGCGCCTTGAGCTGGGCGAGCTTCTCGAGCTCGGCGATCGGGTCCGCCGCCGGTGCCGCGGCCGGCGCGGCCGCCTGCTGCGGCGGCGGCCTGCTGGGCGGCGCGCCTGTTGGGCGGCCGGCCTGCTGCTGCTCCTGCTGATAGGCCTGGGCATCGGCCGCCTGCTGCGCCTTTGCTTGCTGGCGGCCTGACACGCCGCCGACCACAGCGGTGGCGGTGCCGGCGACGACCGCGGTGCGGGCCACCGTGCCGAGCACGCTGGGTCGGCCGACCCGACCGATTCCGCGCCTCCTCATCATGTCTGTCTCCTCTCGGGGTGCTCCGTGTTCTCAGTCCTCGGCGCCGCTCGCCGCCATCGCGGCGGCGACCGTCTCGGCATCGAGCCGGTCGTGGGCGACGAGTCGTCCCCGGCGTCGCGGACCGCGGTGACGAGGCGACGGGCCCAGGTGTTCTCCCACACGACCAACATCGCCGAACTGCCCGGCGACAGGGCCTCGCCGGCTTGCTGGAGATCCTCGTCGCTCAGCAGTCCGTTGACCTCGCCGTCGAGGTCGTCGAACGCGGCCGCCGTTTCCTCTCGAAGGTCGGCGAGCTCTGCGCCGACGACCGTGCCGTCCTCGTCCTTCATCACGAACGCCAAGTCGATGATCGTCACGATGCCGCGCTCGACGAGGTCGATCATCGCCGGAACGATCTCCCCCTTGAACTGACTGCCGGGGAACTCGACGACGGCGATCTCGACGGCGCCGGTGGACTTCATCGGACATGGACACCTCCGCTTTGGACCGCTGCGACAGTAACTCACGGGTGGCGACCCTCGCTCAGCGGTACGTGACCGTGCCCCCCCAGGGACTCGAACCCTGAACCAATGGATTAAAAGTCCACTGCTCTGCCGTTGAGCTAGAGGGGCGTACCGACGTCAAGGTACCGGCCGCTGTCGCCTCCTACTTCTCGTAGCCTCGGCCCGATGACCTCGGTGGCCACGGCCGAGCGCGACGCGCTGTGCGACCTCTTCCTCGAGGTCGGGCCGGACGCGCCGACGCTCGCCGGCGACTGGACGACCCGTGACCTCGCCGCCCACCTCGTCGTCCGGGAACGGCGGCCCGACGGTGCCGCCGGCATCATCATCCGCCCCCTCGCCGAGTACGCCGAGAAGGTGCGGCGGGCCGAGGCCGACCGGCCGTGGGCGGAGCTCGTCGCGCTCGTCCGGCGGGGCCCGCCGGCGTGGAACCCGATGCGCCTGGAAGCGGTGGATCGGCTCGCCAACAGCGTCGAGTTCTTCGTCCATCACGAGGACGTGCGCCGGGCCCGACCCGACTGGGCCCCACGCGAGCTCGATCCCGCCCTCGAGGATGCCATGGCGACGGTCATCGCCCGCGGTGGCCGGCTGCTCACCCGCAAGGCCGACGTCGGGATCACGCTCTCCCCCGACGGGCGCGAGCCCATCCGGCTACGCGCCGGGACGCCCGCGGTGACGATCACGCGGGCCGCTCGGTGAGTGCGTGCTCTACCTCTACGGTCGCAAGGCGGTCGCCCAGGTGGGGCTCGACGGACCGCCGGCGGCGGTCTCGACGGTCGAGTCCACGTCGTTCGGTCTCTGACCGACCCATGATCTGGGCGGGATCCGTCTCACCTGTCGCGACGATTCCCGCCCAGATCGCCGGTTGGGACGATTCCCGCCCAGATGGAGGAGCGCGGTCGGCGGTAGGTTGCCGCGATGACCGACTCGATCCGCAGAGCTCCGGGTTCGATCCTCGGTACCAGGGTGGTGCGCACCGAGGACCCTGAGCTGCTCATCGGCACGGCGAGGTACGTCAACGACCTCGACCTGCCCGGCAAGCTGCACGCCGCGTTCGCCCGCTCCGAGAGTCGCCCACGCCGAGCTGCGCGCCGTCCACGTCGACGACGCCATCGCCACGCCAGGCGTGGTCGCCGTGTTCACCGCGGCCGACCTCGGCGTCGCGCCGCACCACGGCTTCGTCACCGTGCACCCCGACTTCGCCCGGCCGCCGCTGGCCGACGGCGTGGTGCGCTTCGTCGGCGAGGCGATCGCGATCGTGATCGCCGAGACCGTCGCCGCCGCGGCGGACGGCGCCGCCGCGGTGTGGGCGGACTACGACCCGATCCCGGCGATCACCGACCCGGAGGACGCCTTCGCCGACGGCGCCCCGATCATCTTCCCGGCGCACGGCTCGAACCAGGCGCTGGTGGCCACCGATGCGGACCCGATCGACCTCGACGCGAACGGTGACGGTGACGTCGTCGTGGTCCGCGGGCGCTACGTGAACCAGCGCATGGCGGTCGTGCCGATGGAGCCCAACAGCGCCGCCGCCGTCCCGTCCGACGACGGCCGCGCTGACGTTCTACGCCTCGAACCAGATGCCCCACATGGTGCGCAACCAGCTCGCCGGCGTGCTCGGGATGGACGCCGGCGACGTCCACGTCATCGCTCCCCAGGTGGGTGGTGGCTTCGGCGGCAAGCCCGGGCTCGTCCCCGAGTACTCCGCCGTCGCCGCCGCGGCCCGTCACCTCGGGCGGCCGGTGACGTGGACGCCGACGCGCAGCGACGACCTCGTCGCCCAGCCGCACAGCCGCGGGCCAGGTGCAGTACGCCGAGCTCGGCTGCCGCCCCGACGGCACGTTCACCGGACTGCGGGTGCGCCTGCTCGGCGACGGGGGCGCCTACCCCGGCATCGGCACCTTCCTGCCCGCCGGCACCAAGCGCATGGCCCACGGCACCTACAACTTCCCGGCGATCCAGTTCGACGTCGCCGTCGCGGTCACCAACACGACCCCGATGGGCGCGTACCGCGGCGCCGGACGGCCGGAGGCCACGGCGCTGCTCGAACGGCTCGTCGACCACGCCGCCCTCGAGCTCGGCATCGACCCGATCGAGCTGCGCCGGCGCAACTTCCTCGCCGACGACGTGTTCCCGTTCCAGACCCTGACCGGACCCACCTACGACAGCGGCGCGTACAACACCCCACTCGACGTCGCCGCCGAGGTCAGCGGGTACGCCGAGCTGCGCCGCGAGCAGGCCGAGCGGCGACGACGCGGCGACCGGCTCGCGCTCGGGATCGGCGTCGCCGCCTACGTCGAGATCACGGCCGGTGGCGGCACCGGCGAGTTCGGCGCGGTCGAGGTCCACGACGACGGGTCGGCCACCGTCCGGGCCGGCACGTTCGCCCACGGGCAGGGCCACCAGACCGCGTTCGCCATGCTGGTCAGCGACCAGACCGGCATCCCGGTCGACCGCATCCGCCTCGTCGACGGCGACACCGACCTCGTCCCCCGCGGCGGTGGCACCGGAGGATCGCGCTCGCTGCAGCTCGGCGGTTCGGCGGTGCACCAGGCGACCGAGGCGCTGGTGGGCAAGGCCAAGCGGCTCGCCGCTCACCTGCTCGAGGCGGCCGAGGCCGACATCCTCGTCGACACCGCGACCGCGACCGTCGGCGTGGCCGGAGTCCCGGCCCGCGCCCTGACGTGGGCCGAGCTCGCCGCCCGGGCGAAGGAAGCGCCGCCCGGAGTCCTCGACGGTGATGACGGCACCGCCGGCACTCGCCGCCGAGGCGCAGTTCGACCAGGCCGACTCGACGTTCCCGTTCGGCGCCCACATCGCCGTCGTCGAGGTCGATCTCGACACCGGCCAGGCCAGGGTGGTGCGCCACGTCGCGGTCGACGACTGCGGCACGGTGATCAACCCGCTGCTCGTCGAGGGCCAGCAGCACGGCGGCGTCGCCGCCGGCATCGGCCAAGCGCTGTACGAGGAGGTGCGCCACGATCGCCGACGGCAATCCCCTGACGGCGACGCCTCGTCGACTACGGCATCCCCACCGCGGCCGAGCTGCCGAGCTTCGACGTCCGCTCGACCGAGACGCCGACGCCGCTCAACCCCCTCGGGCGCCAAGGGCATCGGCGAGGCGGCGACGATCGGGTCGACGCCGGCGGTGCAGAACGCGGTGATCGACGCCCTCGCCCACCTCGGCGTCCGCCACCTCGACCTGCCGTGCACGCCCGAACGGGTCTGGCGGGCGATCCGCGAGGCCGAGTCCGGCACCCTGCCCGACCCGTGGCGCGATCCCGCCGGCCGTGTTCGACCAGCTCCGCGCCGGCCAGGCGGCCGACGAGGAAGGGCTGGACGCGGCCGAGGGAATCTGACCCCGTCCCTCCATCTGGGCGGGATTCGTGCGCGATCGGGTGGAACGTCGATGCCGCCCAGATCGCGGTGAGCGGCCGGCGGTGCGCTACAACGGGTCGATGGCGTACGAGCAGATCCTCTACGAGGTCGACGACCCGGTCGCGACCATCACCCTCAACCGGCCCGAGGCGCTCAACGCGTGGACCGACACCATGGCCGGGGAGGTGCGCGACGCCGTCGGCCGAGCCGAGCGCGACCAGGCGGTCGTCGGCATCGTGCTCACCGGCGCCGGGCGGGGCTTCTGCGCGGGCGCCGACATGAACCGTCTCTCGGCGCTGTCGGGGGCCGACGGCGGAGGCGGCGCGACGGCCGACGAGGGGCCCGCCCCATTCAGCGAGCAGTCGGTCCCCAAACCCGGCGACGAGTCGTGGGGCGACGACCTGCGCGGCGCCTACACCTATCTCCTGTCGGTGCCGAAGCCGATCGTCGCCGCGATCAACGGCCCGGTCGCCGGCATGGGGGTGCCGATCGCCCTCGCCTGCGACCTCCGGTTCATGAACGAGGCGACCGTGCTCACCACCTCCTTCGCCCAGCGCGGGTTGGTCGCCGAGTGGGGACTCTCGTGGCTGCTCACCCGGCTCGTCGGGCCGGCCCACGCCCTCGACCTGCTGTACTCGGCCCGACGCGTCGACGGTGCCGAGGCCGCCCGCATCGGCTTGGTCAACAGGGCCCTTCCCGCCGACGAGGTGCTCTCCGCCGCCCAGGACTACGTCCGCGAGCTCGCCCGCACGTCGTCGCCCACGTCGATGGCGATCATGAAGCGCCAGGTGTACACGGAGCTGCACGCCGGCCTCGGCGCGGCCGAACGCAACGCCATCGCGCTGATGCGCGAGAGCTTCGAGCGACCCGACTTCGCCGAAGGCGTCGCCTCCTACATCGAGCGCCGCGACCCGAAGTTCCCCCGCCTCGATTGAATGCTCCCATGCACCAGTGGGACGAGCGGACCGACCTGCTCGCCCACTCGGTCATCGGCTACGCCATCGAGCGGCTGAAGATGCCCAAGGACCCGACTTGGGGGGCCCGACCGGCCGATCAGCTCGCCGCCGCGCTGGATGGAGCGATCTGCCCCGAGGGCATCGGCGGCCACGAGGCCTTGGCGTTGTTCCGCGACGTGCTGATGCACGCCTGCCGGCCGATGGATCATCCGATGAACCTCGGTCACGTGCCGACCGCACCGACCCCGGCCGCCAACCTGTTCGACCTCGTCGTCGAGCGCGTCGAGCATCTTCGCCGGCCTGTGGGAGTGCGGCGCCGGCGCGATCGCGGCCGAGAACCAGGCGCTCCAATGGCTCGCCCGCCTGGCCGGGTTCCCGGACGGCGCCGGCGGCTGCTTCGTCACCGGCGGCTCGGCGGCCAACCTCTCGGCGCTGGTGACCGCCCGCCATCACGCCCGCGCCCGCCACGGCGATCCGCCCGGCGGCCGTTGGCGCTTCGCGACCACCGGGGAGACGCACGCGTCGGTCCACGCCGCGGCGCGGGTGATGGACGTCGACGTGGTGCTCGTCCCGCCCGACGAGCGGGGCCGGATGACCGGCGCCGCGCTCCGCGCCACGCTCGACGACAACGGCGCCGACGGGCTGTTCGCCGTCGTCGCCAACTTCGGCACGACCAACGCCGGCGCCGTCGACGAGCTCGACGCCGGTCGCCGACGTCTGTCGTGAGCTCGACGTGTGGATGCACATCGACGCCGCCTACGGCGGCGCCGCGCTGTGCGCGCCGTCCACGGTCGACGTGCGCCGAGGCTTCGAACGCGCCGACAGCTTCGGCATCGACCCGCACAAGTGGCTCTTCGCGCCGTACGACTGCGCCGCCCTCGTCTACCGCGACCCGCTGCTCGCCGCCGCCGCCCACGGCCAGCGCGGCGAGTACCTCGACACCGTCAGTCACGAGGAGTGGAACCCGAGCGACTTCGCCTTCCACCTCTCGCGCCGCGGGCGCGGCCTGCCGCTGTGGTTCAGCGTCGGCCACCCACGGCACCGACGCCTACGCCGCGGCGGTCGAGACGACGCTGGCGACGACGCGCTGGTTCGCCGCCGAGCGTCCAGCGGCGCGACGGCTTCACGTTGCTGCTCGAGCCGCAGCTGTCGGTCACCCTGTTCCAGGTCGACGGCTGGGACGACGCCCGTTACTCGGCGTGGAGCACCGGCCGAGCGCGGGCCGGGCTCGCTCTCGTCCTGCCGACCACGTGGCACGGGGAGCGCTGCTTCCGGGTGTGCATGGTGAACCCGCTGACCACGCCCGAGATGCTCGCCGAGATCCTCGACGACATGTCCGACTACGCCGGCTCGTAGCGGCTGGCGAGCCGCGGCCGCCCGCCACCCTCGACCTTGACGCTGTCCGTCGTCGACGAGCTTCCTGAGGTGGGCGAGCACGGTCCGGCCGGCGGCCTTGTGCAGCTCGCTGGCGACGCCGGCGTACAGGCGGGCGACGATCGACGGGACGTCGGCGAGGCCGGAGCGGACGGCGTCGACGATCTGCCGTTCCCGTTCCAGGCGATGGGCGACGAGCTGGCCGACGTAGCGCTGTGGATCGGCGATCGCCGGCCCGTGCGTCGGCCAGTAGGTGTGGTCGGCACGCCCGGCGACCTTGCGCAGCGACTCGACGTAGGCGGCCATGTCGCCGTCGGGCGGTGACACCACCGTCGTGCTCCAGCCCATCACGTGGTCGCCGGGGAACAGCACCCGCTCCTCGGCGTAGGCGAAGCAGGTGTGGTTGGACGTGTGTCCCGGCGTGTGCACCGCGGTGATCGTCCAGCCCGGCCCGGCGGCGGCGACGTCACCGTCGGCCACCCGGACGTCCGGGTCGAAGGCGAGGTCGATCGACTCCTCGACCTTCACGCCGTCGGCGATCTCGTCGGCGAGCTGCCGTCATCGCTCGTCGTCGGGCGGCGGGTGCGGTCCGAAGGCGATCGTCGGGGCGCCCGTCTCCGGCGCGCAGCCAGGCGGCGAGCGGCGAGTGGTCGCTGTGGCAGTGGGTGACGCAGATGGCCGTCACCCGCTCGCCCGCCAGCGCCGCGGCGAGAGCGTCCCGGTGCGAGTCGAGGTTGCGGGCCGGGATCGATCGACCGCCACCTCGCCGTGGCCGACGATGTAGGTCCCGGTGCCCCGATACGTGAACTTGGACGGGTTCTCGGCGACGATCCGACGGATCGTCGGGGTGACCTGATCGACACGGCCGTAGACGACCCCGTCGAGCGGCTGGAACTCCGGCTCCGTCACGGGATCCCCACCAGCGAACGGACGCGGCCGACGGGCTCGCCATGGCCGAGGACCGGTTCGACGAAGGCGTCGGCGGCGATGTCGACGCCGAGGGCGCGCAGCGCGGCGACCGTGACGGGGGTGCGCGCCCGGCCCCCGCCGTCGGCGACCTTGACGGCGAGGGCGCGGCCGTCGGGGAGCGCCGCCACCTGGACGCCCTCGGCCCCGTCCTTGGCCAGCAGGCCGGGTACCAGCCGCATGAGCCGCGTGACGTGGCGGGTCGGCCCGCCCACCATCTCCGGGTGGCCGGTCATCGCCCGGTGCACCGCGTGCCCATCCACCGCCAGCCGCCGCACGGCGGCGGCCAACCCGGTCAACGACACGCGTCGCCGCCGGGGCACCGCACCCGTCGACACCGACGTGGTCGATCGGCCCGACCGCGCGCCGCAGGTCGTCGACGATCCGGAGCTGCACCGGATGATCGGGGTCGGTGTAGCCGGCGTCGGCCAGCCGTTGACGACCGCGGTGGCGAGCATGCCCGCATGCTTGCCGCTGCAGTTCTGCATGATCGACGACGGCGACTCGCCGGCCCGCACCGCGGCGATGCTGGCGTCGGGATCGAGGGGCAGGCGTCGGCGTGTTGCGCAGGTCCTCCGGATCGAGGCCGACGCGAGGCGAGGATCTCGGCGACCGCGGCGACGTGCTCGGGACGCCCGTCGTGGCTGGCGCACACGACGGCCAGCAGCCGGTCGTCGAGGTCGAGCCCGGCGCCGACCATGCTCGCCGCCTGCAACGGCTTCAGCGACGAGCGGGGGTAGATCGACGACGTCCGGGTCGCCCGCCGACCATTCGACCGAGCCGTCGCGGCCGAGGGCGACGACCGCGCCGTGGTGGAGGCTCTCCTGGAACCCGCTGCGCTCGGTGACGGCGACCGGCACGAACGCCGCAGGCCGTGACGTCGCGGCCGCGGTCACTTCTGCGCTCGGCGCTGCTTCGCCGCGCGGCGGAACACTCGGTGGTGGCGGACGTCGGTGAGGTCGCTCTTGACCACCTGGTGACGGTCGCCGAACTCGCTGATGATCGCCTGCGCCATCGCCGCCGCAGGCAGGGCGAGGATCGCGCCGATGGGACCGAGGAGGGCCGCCCCGCCGAGGGCGGCGCCGAACGCCAGCGCCGGGTGGACCTCCATCGTGCGGGCGGTGATGCGCGGCGAGAACACGTAGTTCTCGACCTGCTGGTAGACGACGATCGCGATCAGCACGATCGCCGCCTTGAACGGCGAGTCGAGGAACGTCAGGAGCACCGGAAGGACACCGGCGAGGTACGTGCCGACGACGGGGAGGAACTGGCTGACGATGCCGACCCACACGGCCAGCGCAACCGGCGCGGTCGTGCCGACGGCCTGGAACACGATCCAGTGGAAGAACGCCGAGATCAGGGCCAGCAGCGCGCGGGAGTACAGGTAGCCACCGGTCTTGGTCCCGGCGAGCTCCCAGATCGCCAGCACCCGCTCCTGCCGGGCGGGCGTGAGCCGGCTGCAGATCGCCCGCCGCATCCGCGGCCCGTCGGCGACGAGGTAGAACGTGAACAGCAGCACGGTCAGGATCCGCAGCACGCCGCCGAGCGCGGCCACGGAGAGGTCGACGACCTCGTCCCGCTGATCTCGGATGAACTCCTGGACGGCGCCGTTGGGATCGTTGAAGTCCGGCGATCACCTCCTGCGCGTCGAGGTTCGTGCCGAACGTGTCGTTGATCGTGTTGACGGTGTCGGTGATGTACTGCTCGGAGTTGTCGAGCAGGTCGGCGACCTGGGAGAAGACGAGCGTCCCGATGGCGACGACGAAGACCAGGAAGGCGAGCAGGACCCCGAACAGGAGCAGCGCGGTGGCCGTCCCCCGCCGCCACCCGCGGCGGGCGAGGCGGTTGACGCCGGGCTCGAGGGCGAGGGCGAGGAACACCGAGATGGCGAGGAGCACGAACAGGCCGCTGAGCCGAGCCCAGAAGAAGCGCACGGCGATCGCGGCGAGGAACCCGGCCCAGAACAGCACGATCGCCGGGAGGACCCACCCAGGGAGCCGACGCGACTCTGCCGAGCCGCGGCGTCTCGGTGACGGGCAGCGGTGGGGTCGGGCTCCGGGGCCACCGGCTCGGGCTGCGGCCGCAGGGGGCGCAGCTCGCCGGGTTCGGGTTCCCTGGCCATCAGGCCGTGGGGGCTGCGCCCCCACACCCCATCGCCGGACTGCGCAGGCGGCATGTAGCTGGCGCTCGCTCGTCCGTCGTGCGCTCGCTTCGCTCGCTCACTGTCCGGAGCGTATCCACGGGGTGTCCGGCGGCGGCGGCCCCCGTTCAGAGGCGCAGGGCCGCCGCCAGGTCGCCGCGGCCGGTCTTGACCACGACCCGCTCGAGGCCCAGCCAGCCCGCCATCAGCTCCAGCTCGGCGGCCAGCTCAGCGGCCACCGCCGCGGCGTCGATCCCGGGCTCGCCGTGGGCCGCCTGCACCCGCAGCGTCCCGGCGACGCGGTCGGCCTTCAGGTCGATCCGGCGCCACGAGGCGGTCGCCGAGCAGGAACGGCAGGACGTAGTAGCCGTACACCCGCTTCGGGGGCGGGACGTAGATCTCGATGCGGTAGCGGAACCCGAACAGCCGCTCGGTGCGGTCGCGGTTCCACACCAGCGAGTCGAACGGGCTGAGCAGCGCCCGTCCATCGACGCGGCGCGGCAGCTTGGCGGCGGGATGGACGAAGGCCGGCTGCTTCCACCCTTCGACCTCGGCCGCGACCAGTCGGCCCTCCTCGACGAGCTCGGCCACGAGCGGCCGACACGTCGGGATGTCGTGGCGGTAGTAGTCGGCGAGGTCGCCCAGGGTGCCGACGCCGAGAAACCGGGCCGCCAGCACCAGCAGCTCCTTGCGGGCGTCGGCCTCGGTCGGGGTCGGCGCGGCCAGCACCTCCGCCGGCAGCACCCGCTCGGGGAGGTCGTAGACCCGCGCGAAGTCGTTCGACCGCCGGGTGACGGCGAGCTGACCGGTCACGAAGAGGTACTCGAGGGCGACCTTGGCATCGTCCCAGTCCCACCACGGTCCCTTGCGACCCTCGCGCTCGCTGAGGTCGGCGGCGACGACCGGGCCGTTGTCGCGGATCCGGGTGACGACCTCGCCGAGGTAGCCATTGCGGCTGGCGGCCATCTCCCTGATCACGCGCCACGGGTGCCGGGCCGGTTCCATCCGCCAGCGGAACAGGCGATGGTGGGCCGTCGGGATGTGCGAGGCCATGTGGCCCCAGTACTCGAACAACTCCCCCGCCCGCGTCGCGTCGGGGATGAGCGTGCGCGGATGCGGTCCGAGGCGGGCGAACAGCGGCAGCTCCTGGCTGCGCACGAGCACGTTCACCGAGTCGATCTGGATCAGCCCGATCCGGTCGAGCACCCGCCGCAGGTGGCGGCGGTCGACCCGGCCCGCCGGGCGCCGGTCGGTGAAGCCCTGGGCGGCGAGGGCCATCCGGCGGGCCTCGTCGGCGCACAGCTCGACGGTCGGGGCCATCGGGTCAGGCGAGTCCCTCCCGACGTCGGCAGAACTCGCCGACCGCGTCGACGAAGGCGTCGAGGTGTTCGTCGGTGATGTCCATGCTCAGCGCGAGGTAGCCGCGCGGCGAGATGTAGAACCCGGCGTCGAGGAGGTCGTGGAAGAAGAGCTCACGCCAGCGGGGATCGGCGGCGCGCAGGTCGGCGGGCGCGCGTACCGGGCCGGGGACCGGATGGACGTTGACGAGCGATCCCCACCCGGTCGCGGTGAACGGCAGGGGCGAGGCGGCGAACGCCGCGTTGAGCGCGTCGCGGAGTCCGTCGCCCCGCTTGTTGACCGCGGCGAGGGTGTCGGCGTCGACCAGCGACTCGTGCACCGCCGCGCCGACGGCCATCGTGAAGGCGTTGTTGTTGAACGTGCCGCCGTGGGTGAGCCCGCCGGCGTGCGGGATCGAAGGCGGCCATCAGGTCGCGCCGGCCGCCGAACGCACCGAACGAGAGCCCGCCGGCGAGGTACTTGCCGATCGTCGTCATGTCCGGCGTGATGCCGAGCAATTCCTGCGCCCCGCCGACGGCCAGCCGCGAGGTCATCACCTCGTCGAAGATCAGCACCGCTGCCGCTCGCCTCGGTCAGCGCGGCGCAGCGCGGTCGAGGAAGGCCGGGTCGCCGGGGATGCACCCGGCGGCGCCCATCATCGGCTCGACGAGAAGGGCGGCCGTCGCCGCGCCGTGGCTGGCGAACTCGGTCTCGACCGCGGCGACGTCGTTGTACGGCAGGACGGCGTACTCGAACGGCGCCTGCAGCGGGCGACCGCCCGGACCGAAGTAGAACGGGCCGCCGTGGTAGGCACCGGCGAAGACGACGATCCGGTCCCGCCCCGTGGCGTGGCGGGCGGTGAGCAGCGCCATCAGGTTGGCCTCGGTGCCGGAGTTGGTGAAGCGCACCTGCTCGACGGACGGGAAGCGGGCCACGACGGCTTCGGCGAACGCCGCCTCCGGTTCGCTCATCGCGCCGTAGGACCAGCCGCGGTCGAGCACCGACGCGCACCACGTCGGCGACGCCGGCGCCGCGTCCGAGCAGCCCGGCCGAGTAGTCGCCGAGCAGGTCGAGGTAGCGGTGCCCGTCGGCGTCGTGAGATGGGCGCCGTCGGCGCCGACGACCCGGAAGGCGAACGGCTCGATGTGGAGCACCGAGCGGGTGTTGCCGCCCGGCATCACCCGGGCGGCGCGATCGGCGAGCTGCTCGCTGGTCGGGTGGTCGGCGACGTACCGCGTCCTCGCCGCGGCGACGGCGTCGTCGAGAGTGCTCGCGGTCATCGAGCGGCGACAATACCGGTGACGTTCAGACGGTCGGCCAGAGGTTGACGGTGGCGTGGATGCCGCCGTCGGCGGAGATGATCTCGCCAGTGATCGCCCGGGAGGCGTCCGAGGCGAGGAACACCACCGTGTCGGCCACCTCCTCGGGCGTGGACACGCGGCCGCGTCGGGATCACCTCGAGCACCGCGTCGGCGACGCCGGGCTTGGCGAGGTTCTCGTGCCACAGGTCGGTGTCGACGACGCCCGGGGCGACCGCGTTGGCGCGGATGCCGCGGGGCCCGTACTCCATGGCGAGGGCGCGGGTCATCCCGTCGAGGGCGGCCTTGGTCGCCGCGTAGAGCGCCCGCCGGGGGGCGCCGCGGCGTCCGCTGATCGAGCTGATCGACACGATCGATCCTGCGCCCGTGCTCGAGCATCGCCGGCAGGACGGCCGCGGTGAGGAGCAACGCGGCGCGGACGTTGACGTTCCAGAGCTGATCGGCCTCTTCGACCTGGAGCGTCTCGCTGTCCTTGCGGACCGCGATGCCGGCGTTGTTGACGAGCACGTCGAGGCGACCGTCGAACGCGGCGAGGGCGGCGGCGGCGGCCTCGCTCGGCCCCTCGGCGGTGCCGAGGTCGGTGGGGATCACGACCGGGTCGTTGGTCAGATCGCCCGGCGACCGAGTCGAGCTGGTCGGCGGAGCGGGCGACGAGCGCGACACGTGCCCCGGCGGCGTCGAGCCCCCTGGCGACCGCGGCGCCGATCCCGCGGCTGGCGCCGGTGACGATCGCCGTGCGTCCGTCGAGCGCGCCCACGACGTCAGTCGGATTCGGTGATCGTGACCGAGTTGATGACGACGTCGTCGACCGGTCGGTCGCCGGAGCCGGTCTTGACCCGCTGCATCTCGTCGAGCACGTCGAGGCCCTTGACGATCTGGCCGAACAGGCTGTACTGCGGCGGGAGGCGCACGCCGTCCTTGCCCGAGATCATGAAGAACTGGCTGCCGTTGGTGTTCGGGCCGGCGTTCGCCATCGCCACCGAGCCGACCTGGTACTCGCCGGCCTTGGGGAGCTCGTCGGCGAAGCGGTAGCCCGGGCTGCCGCGGCCCGTGCCGGTCGGGTCACCGCCCTGGCACATGAAGCCGTTGATGATGCGGTGGAAGATGACGCCGTCGTAGTAGTGGTGGAGGGCGAGGTAGACGAAGTTGTTCACGGTCTTCGGCGCCTTGACGGCGTCGAGGGCGATCACGATCTCGCCGAGCGACGTGTCGAGCGTGGCCGTGTACCGCTTCGCCGGATCGATGCCCATCGCCGGCGCCTCCGAGAACTGCTGCCGCTGGGGCGCGGACCCATCGAACGGGGGAAACTCCGAAGCCATCGCGGCACCCTAACTGCTTGAGCCCGCCTCCTCCATCTGGGCGGGAATCGTCCCAATCGGGCGATCTGGGCGGGATTCGTCTCAGCTGTCGGCGACGATTCCCGCCCAGAAGAGGTGCGGCGCCCACGTGCGGACGACCGCGCGGATCCGCTCGGCCTCCTTCGCCGCCCGTCGGGTGATCTGCGCGGTACGTGAATCGCACGACGATGTTGCCCGCCGCCGATCAGCTCGCCGTCGCGGGTCCTGGTCCTTCTCGAACTGCTGCGCTGGTTCCGGCCGTGGGACTCCCAGCCGTCGCACTCGAGCACGATCGTTCGAGTCGATGATGCGGAAGTCGACCTCGTAGCCGCCGACGATCGGGTGGAACTCGACGGGCGGCAGCTGGTAGGTCGCGCACGCAGCTTGCGCATG
Source organism: uncultured Acidimicrobiia bacterium (assembly GCA_963839695.1). Lineage (GTDB taxonomy): Bacteria > Actinomycetota > Acidimicrobiia > Acidimicrobiales > Ilumatobacteraceae > JALZMG01. Next base: position 214,114 of record CAWIVW010000008.1, read on the forward strand.
GCCGGCTCGAGCACGCTGTCGACCGGCTTGCCGTCAATGACCCACTCGTCGAGCGCGTCGCGGAAGCGCGGGCACGCCGTGGCGGCCCTGCCGGGCGTGCACGTCGACGGCCGCGCGTAGCGCCACCGGTGACGCGAGGCCGGTCGTGACGACGTGACCGACTGCGGCCAGGACACGGACGGCGGATCGACGGCGCCGAGGTCGCACAGCAGCCGCAGGATGTTGGACGTGCGGATGTTCGCCGCAGCACGGGGGTGAGGTCCCGGCGGTCCCGTGGCCGGTGGACGATGACGCCGTCGAGCACGGCTCGCCCGCCGGCGCGCTCCGACCAGCATCACGTCCACCGGATCGTCATCCGGGCGCGGGATGCCCCACAGGTAGGCGGCCGAGCGATGCGACGCCATGGCACCCGTTCCCGCGGCCAGCACGCGCGGCGGCGATGGCCTGCTCGACGCGTCTGCGCGCTGCCGTACATCCGGGCGACGCCGGGATGCACGTGAGCTCGAGCAGGCCGTCGTGCACGGCGCGGTACCACGTCGCAGCGGGACATCCCGCACGCGGCTGGCCGCATCACGGTGACGAGCCCGTGGTGATCGCTCGGCGTACAGCGTCGAGAGTTCGCAAGTTCCATGCCCTCCCTGGAGGTCGCACAGACCACGGAACGGGAAACGTCGATCTCGATCTGGGCGGGAATCGTTCGCGACTGCTGAGACGAATCCCGCCCAGATGCCCGATCGGGACGATTCCCGCCCAGATGGAGGTCGAGCGGTCAGTTGCGGGCGTTGTAGTCGGTGATCAGGGCGTTCGGACTGGGCCGCAGCGTCGGCGAGGGTCGCGGCGACGTCGGCGCCGTCGAAGATCGCGCCGACGCCGCCGGCGGTGACCGAACGCACCTCGCGGAGCGGGCCCAGCACCGGGCCGACGGCGGCGAGGTCGTCGACGCCCGCTGAGCAACTGGTCGTAGGCCACCTTGAACCGTGGGTCGGACCGGTACGTCGTGGCGAGCGGCTCGAGCTCGAGGGCGTCCTCCCGGATCGGCACGTACCCGGTCGCCGCGGCCCACTTGGATTGCGTCTCGGCGCTGACGAGGAACTCGATGTAGTCCCACGCCGCCGCGGCCTCGGCGTCGCCCTTGTCGGCGACGACGTACAACGAGCCTCCGCCGACGATCGCCGATGGCGTCTCGCCCGGTCCGGGCATCGGGCCGACTCCGACGTCGTCGCTCGTGATGCCCGGGATGAGACCGCCGTCGAGCGCCGCGAGCACGGCGCCCAGCGCGGCTGAGGTGGCGATCGCCATCGCCGCCGGCGCTGCCGGGTCGGCCAGCTTGAACAGCGTGTCCTGGCCGGTGGCGTTGTCGCCGACGTTGACCGCCAGCCCGTCGTTGATCAGCGACTGCACTTCGGTCATCAACGCGATGCCGAGCGTGTCCGTCGTACAGCACTTCGGTCGCCGGTGCCAGCCGGCCGTTGCCGTTGTCGGCATACAGCTCGCCGGCCCGCGCGAACCACTGCTCGAGGAACCACCCTCCCCCGGAGTCGACGCCCGAGTCGAGCGCGATCCCCGTCGCCGCCGCGCCCGTGTCGACGATCGTCTGGGAGGTCGCCCGCAGCTCCTCGAGCGACACCGGGGAGTCCGCCGGATCGAGACCCGCCTCCTCGAACACCTTGCGGTTGTAGTAGAGGACCGGGTCGCTGACGTTGAACGGCATCGACCACTGGACGCCCTCGGTCTCGTAGGCGAGCAGCGTCCTGGGAAGGAACGGCGACGTGTCGAACCCGCTCGCCTCGATGCAGGCTCCGATCGGGATCACCGAGTCGGAGTCGGCGATCTGCTGGACCATGTACTCGGGGAACATCACCATCTCGGGTCGGCTGCGCTGCCGGCTCTGGACGTACTTGTCGATCGTCTGGTTGTAGCCACCCTGGTTCTCGAGGGTGACGCGGACCCGGTCCTGGCTGGCGTTGTACTCCTCGGTGAGGTCGGTGAGCGTCGTCTCCAGTATCGAACCGAGTCCGTGCCAGAACGTGATCTCCACCGGCGACGTGACGCCGTCGAGGGCGTCGACCGGGCACGGCGGGAGGGTGTCCAAGCGGCGTCGTGGTCGTGGTCGCGATCGTCGGCGGCACCGTCGACGGCAGCGTCTGGCCGGTGAGGGTGCTCGGCGGTGGCCCGGCGGTCGTGACCGGCGGGGCGCCGGCTCGTTGCCGGCCTGGAGGATCGACTCGCCGCTGCCGCATCCGGCGGCGAGGATGCACGCGCCGCGAGCACTCCTCCCGCCGGGCGCGACCTCATCCCTTCACCGCCCCGGACGTGAGGCCGCGCACCAGTTGGCGCTGGAACAGGAGCAGCAAGATGGCGATCGGGATCGCCGCGATGATCGTGCCCGCCATGACCAGGTTGGGCTGGTCGAGGCCCGACTCGCTGCTGATCTGCTTCAGCCCGGCCGGCAACGTGTTCATGTCCGACTCGGTCGTGATGAGGACGGGCCAAAGGTACTGGCCCCACGACGACAGGAACGTGAACACCGCCAACGCCCCGATCGTCGGACGCACCAACGGCACCGCGACGTGGCGCAGGAATCCGACGTGGCCGACCCCATCGATCGACGGCGGCGTCCCGGAGGTCGCGCGGCAGCGTCATGAAGACCTGGCGGATGAGGAACGTGCCGAACGCGGTGGCGAGGAACGGCACGGCCAGGCCCTGGTAGGTGTTGAGCCAGCCCAGCGAGTCGACCGTTCGCCGGTTGACGACGACCGTCGCCTCGAACGGCACGAGCAGCGTGGCGAGGAAGACGACGAACAGCAGCGTGCGGCCCGGGAACTCGAGGAGCGCGAACGCGTAGCCCGAGAGCACCGACGTCACGATCTGGGCGACCGTGACGACGACCGCGACGACGATCGAGTTGAGCATGTAGCGCCCGAAGTGTCCGTCGCGTCCACGCCTCGCGCAGCACGTCCAGCGTGAACGCGTCCGGGATCAACGGGTTCTCGAGCACCTTGTTGCCCGGCTTCAGAGCGGCGACGACCGTGGTGTACACGGGGAACAGGACGAGCACGGAAACGACCACGAGCAAGCCGTAGCGCCCGACGGCCCGCCAGCCGGTCGGCGCGTCGTACATCGTGGTCGCGTCACCGGCCACGGGCCGACCTCACGCATAGTGGACCCGCCTACTGACGCCGGCGAGCTGGAGCAGCGACACCACCAGCATCACGAGGAACAGCAGCACCGCCACCGCCGCCTGGAGCCCGTCGTTGTTGTTGATGATCGAATCGCCGCCGTAGATCAAGTACGTCAGGGTGGTCGTCGAGTCCTCCGGGCGCGGCCCGCCGTCGGTCAGCAGGTCGATCTCGCCGTACGCCTGGAACGCCCGCGCCGTCAGGACGATCACCACGAAGATCAACGTCGGTCCGAGCAGGGGAATGGTGACGCTCCAGAACCGGCGGATCCCGCCGGCGCCGTCGACCACGGCGGCCTCGTGGAGGTCGCGCGGGATGCCCTGCAGCCCCGCTGTGATGAGGATGAACGTGAACCCGAGGCTGGTCCAGATGCTCGTCGCCGCCACCGATATCAACGCCGTGCCGGGATCACGCAGCAACCCAGGCGACTTGAGGACCGGAAACAGGTCGGAGATCCACTCGACGTTGGCGAGCACGCCGACGTCGGGCTGGAGCAGGAAGAGCCACATCAAGCTGGCCACGGCAACCGACGTGGCGACGGTCGAGGAGAAGATCGTCCGGAACACGCCGACGCCGCGCAGGTACTTGTCCGCGAGCACCGCCAGCCCGACGCCGAGCGCGACACCGATGGGCACGGTGATGAGGGCGAACTTCACGGTGACCCACAGCGCGTGCTGGAACTCCTCGCTGCGGGCCACGTCGACGTACTGGTCCCAGCCGTTCGACTGGCAGTTCTGGCCCTGCGCATCACAGCGCGCCTGACCGAGCCAGATCGCCCGGCCGAGCGGGTAGAGCACGAACACGATCAGGATGACGAGCGACGGGGCGAGCATCCACGCCGCGGTCGGGAGATCGCGCCAGCGCGACGCTCGTCGACCGCTGCGCTGCCACGGAGGCGACGTTAAACGATGCGGCCGCCGAAGGCGCTGGAGCGCCCGGCGTGCCGAACCCGTGCACCACCTCGAAACGACGCGGCCGACGCCGAAACGATGCGGCCGCCGAAGGCGCTGGAGCGCCCGGCGTGCCGAACCCGTGCGCCACTTCGAAACGACGCGGCCGACGCCGACGCGATCACACCGGCGACGACCTGGGCATGGCCAGTAGCCTGCCGGCGATGGAGCCCGAGCCCGACGTCGCCGGCGACGGGGATCCCGACCTCGACGCCATCGCCCGGGACCTCGCCGCCGTCGAAGCGGAGCTGGAGCGGCTCGCCGACGGCACGGACGGGGCCGAAGAGCAACAGCCACCGGGGCCGGCGGCTTCGTGAGACCGGGGCGGGTCACCGCCGTAGCCGCCGGCGGGATCGGTGTCGGAGTCCTCGTCGTGGCCGGCCGCCGGCTCAGGCGGGTAGTCAGCTGGCGGTCGCGCCGGATGTGGAAGATGACGGCGCGTGGCGCCACCCGCTACGCCGGCACCAAGGCCAGGCAGATCGTCACGCCCGCGGAACGGCGGGCGGCCCTCGACGAGCAGTTCGCGATCCGCACCGCCGCGGACGTCGCCAAGGAGCTCGGCGAGATGAAGGGCGTGCTGATGAAGGTCGGCCAGCTCGTCAGCTTCATCGTCGAGGCTCTTCCTGACGAGGCCCAGGCCGCGCTCGCGTCGCTCCAGGCCGACGCCGCGCCGATGGCGCCCAGCCTCGCCGCCGAAGTGGTGCGCGAGGAGCTCGGCGACGAGCCGGAGCGGGTTTTCCAGGTCTGGGAGGACCTCCCCATCGCGTCGGCGAGCATCGGCCAGGTGCACCGCGCCGTGACGACCGACGGTCGCCACGTGGCGGTGAAGGTGCAGTTCCCTGGCGTCGGGGCGGCGATCGAGGAGGACCTCGACGGCGCCGAGCTGATGTACACGATGTTCTCGGCGATGGCGCTCACCGGGCTCGACGCCCGCGCCCTGGTCGACGAGCTCCGCGCCCGCATGCGGGAGGAGCTCGACTACCGCCTCGAGGCGCGCAACGTCGCCGAGTTCGCCAACCACTTCGCCGGCCACCCGTGGGTACGGATCCTCTCCCTCGTGCCGGAGCTGAGCGCCACCCGGGTGCTGACCACCGAGTGGGTCGACGGGATGCCGTGGGACCAGTTCGTCGCCACCGCGCCGGCGGAGACGAAGCAGCGCGCCGGCGAGGTGATCTGGCGCTTCGGCCAGCACGCCGTGCACCGCCTCCGAGCGTTCAACGGTGATCCCCACCCGGGCAACTACCGCTTCCACCACGACGGCAGCGTCACGTTCCTCGACTTCGGCCTCGTCAAGCGGTGGGACCCGGGAGAGTGGGAGCGGCTCGAGCCGAGCCTCGACGCGATCGTCGTGCACCGCGATCCCGACCTGGCTCGTCACCGCGATGGAGCACGCCGCCTTCCTCGCGCCCGGTCACGGTCTCGATCCCGAGCTGGTCTACGACTACGTCTCCAGTCCGTACCAGCCGTACCTGGTCGACGAGTTCACCTTCACCCGGGACTGGATGCGCGACACGCTCGCCCGGATCGTCGATCTCAACGGCCCCCACGCCGCCGTGATCGCCAAGCTCAACATGCCCGCGAGCTTCGTCATCCTCGACCGGGTGGTGTGGGGGATCAGCGCGATCCTCGGCAAGCTCAATGTCACCGCGCCGTGGCGGGCGATGCTGCTCGAGTACCGGACGGGCCTCCGCCGGCCACCCCGCTCGGAGCCGACGAGCTCGGCGGGATCGCGTCGTTGAGAGGTGAAGTCCCGGTTCAGCACGCCGGCGCCTCCAGGCGCTTCGGCGGCTGCGTGTGAACGGTTGGCGGGATCGCGTCGAGAGGTGAAGTCCCGGTTCAGCACGCCGGCGCCTCCAGGCGCTTCGGCGGCTGCGTCGTGAACGGCAGCGTCACTCGACGTTGATGACGCCCATCATCTGCGAGTGGAAGTTGCAGACGTACTCGTAGGAGCCTGGCTCGGCGATCGTGAACTCGATCGTGTCCCCCGGACCCACCTCCTCGTTGAACGTCTCGAGCGTGTCGGTGAGGGTGTGGGCCGCGCTGGTCTCGTTCGTGACCGTCACCGTCCCGCCGGCTGACAGCACCGTCTCGGCCGGGAAGGCGAACTCCGTGATCGTGATCGTGGCCCCCTCCCCACCTCCGCCGCCGGCGGTCCCACCGGTACCGGTGGCTGCGGCCGTCGTCGCGGCGGCAGTCGGGAGTCGTGGTGCCACCGCCTGCGTCATCGTCGTCGTCATCCCCGCACGCGGCGAGCGGGATCAGCGCGGCCCCGGCGGCCACCGCCGCCAGCATCGGACGTCGCATGGCTCTCTCCTCCCCGTCCGGCCCGGAGCCGGATCGAAGTGCCAATGTACGCTCGCCGCGATGGGAGCCACGGCAACGACCACGCGGCGAGCGGTGAACGGCGTCGAGCTGGACGTCATCGAGGCGGGCGACCCGGCGGCGCCGGCGATCGTGCTGAGCCACGGCTTCCCCGAATGCGCCCACTCGTGGCGCCACCAGATCGCTCCGCTCGCCGACGCCGGGTACCACGTGCTCGCCCCTGACCAGCGCGGCTACGGCGCGTCGAGCGCGCCGAGCGACGTCGAGGCGTACGACATCGACCACCTCGCCGGCGACCTGCTCGGGCTGCTCGACGCCACCGGACACGACGACGCCGTCTTCGTCGGCCACGACTGGGGCGCCCTCGTCGTCTGGGACCTCGCCAGGATGCACCCCGAGCGAGTGCGCGCGGTCGTCGGTGTGAGCGTGCCCTACACCCAGTGGCCGATGCCGCCGACGGAGCTGATGAAGTCGATCTGGGGCGACCGCTTCTTCTACATCCTCTACTTCCAGACCGTCGGTCCCGCCGAGGCGGAGCTCGGCGCCGATGTGGAGCTGACGATGCGGGCGATGCTGTGGGGGGCGTCCGGCGAGGCGTACGTCAAGGACCGGCCCGACCCGCCGCCGATGGAAGGGACCGGCTTTCTCGACATCATCACCGCCCTCGGCCCGATCCCCGACGAGCTCCCCGCTTGGCTCACGGCCGACGACCTGGCCGTGTACGTCGACCACTTCCGCACCAGCGGCTTCTTCGGCCCGGTGAGCTGGTACCGCAACCTCGATGCCGACCACGCCCGGGTCAAGGACCTCCCGGTCCCGTCCGCGCCGAGCTGGTTCATCGGCGGCACCCACGACCTCGTCATCGCCGATCGGCCCGGCTACGTGGAGGCGATGGACGGACTGCTGCCGAACCACCGCGGGACGGTGCTGCTCGACGGCGTCGGCCACTGGACGCAGCAGGAGGCGCCGGAGCAGTTCAACGAGGCGCTGCTGGGGTTCCTGGGCGAGCTCGACGGCGAGCGCTCCGCTCCGGCAGCGCGTTGAACGGGCGCACGCACGGGCGCGACCAGCCGAGGCCGGCGAGCTTCCGCGGCGGCGGCCAGCGGTCGTCTCGGCTGTACGCCCACCACTCGAGCGGGTTGAGGTAGTAGCTGCATGTCTCGACGACGGTGGTGAACCGGTCGCCGCGGCGCCGCAACAGCCAGACGAGCGCGCCGACGGCGCCGCCGAGGACGGTCCATCCGACGTACAGCACGGGGTACAGCGGGCCCAGCCACCGGGCCTGCCAGACGTGGACGTCCTCGTGGTCGGTGATCAGCTTCTGCCGGCGCGGAGACGCGAGGACGTCATCACCGGCGCCGTTCACGACGTTGCCGAGCGTCATCGCGAAGTTCCTGCGCATGCGCAGGCCCCGCACGTACACATGACGGTTGGCGCGCTCGCTCAACGGGCGCACGTAGCCCGCCGCGCCGGCCCTGCGTTGCCGCCACGCCGTGAGCGACGAGCGCACCGGTGGTCATCGGCAAACCCCACGTCGAATCGAGCACGAACGCCAGCGGTCCCGTCAGCCGCCGCCAGCCGTAGATCCGGCGGGCGCCGGAGATCGCCCCGTTTGCCGCGCCGACGACGGCCGCCGGCCAGCCGAGCCCGACCAGCCGACCAGGTCGCGCCGGCGAGCGCGCCACCCGCGGCGGCGACGCCCACGGCCTCGAGCACCGGCGCCACCCGCGGCGCGGGCGCGCCTTCGATCACTCGCGGAGCTTGGCGAGCAGCCGCAGGATCTCGAGGTACAGCCAGACCAGCGTGACCAGCAGGCCGAAGGCGGCGTACCACTCGTAGTCCTTCGACAGGCCGGACTTGGTGCCGCGCTCGATGAAGTCGAAGTCGAGGAGCAGGTTGAACGCGGCGAGCCCGGCGACGAAGAAGCTGAAGAGGATGCCGAAGAGGCTGGCGTCGTTGATCACTGGCACCTCGCTCCCGAACAGCGAGATCACGAACGAGACCAGGTACAGCACCATGATGCCGAGGGTGGCGAAGATGATGGTGCGGCGCAGGCGATCCGTGACCTTGATGATCCGGGTGCGGTAGAGCACCAGCATCACCGCGAACACGCCGAGGGTGGCGCCGACGGCCTGGACCACGATGCCCGGATAGGCCGCTTCGAACGCCTTCGAGATCGCACCGACGAAGAAACCTTCGGCGAGGGCGTAGATCGGGCCGAGCACCTTCGCCCATTGCGGGCGGAACCACAGGCCGATGACGCAGGCGAAGCCGATGGCGACGCCAATGAGCGCGATGCTCGGGAACTGCAGCTCGTCCTGAGTCGTCTCCGTCGCCATCCAGCCGGCCGTGGCACTCGCCAGGAGCAACACGAACAGCACCGCGGTGGCGCTGATCGTCCCGCTCATCGTCATCGCCCCCGCCCACGGGCTCACCGGGCCGTCGTCGACGCGGGTGCCGGGCTCGACGGGTGGCGGCCACACCTCGCCGCCGGGACTCGGCGCCTGCGGGGCGGCCCAGCCGGAGCGCGCCTCTTCGATCTTCTTCTCGTTGAGCATCGGGTTGGGCACGGGAGACTCCCTTTCATGCCCGGCGCCGTTGGCGCCGAATGACGGAAATGTATCGCCCCGGGCGGGCGGCGAGGCCCAGCGGCTCATCGCCGCCGCCGATCGGCGGTCGGCGGCCATCGGCGAGCCCGATGGCCACCGGCGGAATGACCAGGCGAATTGGGTTGGTGGTGTTGACCGCGTGGGTATCGTGAGCACATCCCCGCTCGCCCGGGTGGACAACTCGCTCGACGACACCGCCCGTAGCGGGACGGTACATAAGGAGCCGCCGTGGCCAAGGATCGCGTTGAACGCGATGACGAAGATCTCGTACGCCTCTATCTGACAGACATCGGGCAATACACCTTGCTCACCAAGGACGACGAGGTCCGTTTGGCCAAGGCGATCGAGGCGGGCAAGGAGGCCATCGAGGAGCTCGATGCCGGCGGCAAGGACGTTTCGGCGGCGCGCCGCCGTGAGCTACGGCGTACCGCCCGTCAGGGCGAGGAGGCCGAGCGCCAGTTCGTCCAGTCCAACCTCCGTCTCGTCGTGTCGATCGCCAAGAAGTACCAGGCCTCGGGGCTGCCCGCTGCTCGACCTCATCCAGGAGGGCAACCTCGGCCTGATGCACGCGGTCGAGAAGTTCGACTGGCGCAAGGGGTTCAAGTTCTCCACCTACGCCACGTGGTGGATCCGCCAGGCCATCACCCGCGGCATCGCCAACACCGGGCGCACGATCCGCCTGCCGGTACACGCCGGCGACACCCTCGCCCGGCTGCAGAAGGCCCGCTCCCGGCTCGAACTCAAGTACGGCCGCCCGGCCACGCTGGCCGAGCTGGCCCGCGAGGTCGAGATGCCCGAGGACAAGGTCACCGAGGCCCTGCGCTTCGCCGCCGAGCCGCTGTCGCTGTCCGAGCCGCTGCGCGAGGACGGCGACGCCGAGCTCGGCGACGTCGTCGAGGACCGTTCGGCCGAGAGCCCCTTCGAGGTCGCCGCCACGGCCCTGCTCCCCGACGAGATCGCCCGGCTGCTCGCCCCGCTCGACGAGCGCGAGCGGGAGATCCTCAAGCTGCGCTTCGGCCTCGACCGCGGCGAGCCGCGGACGCTCGAAGAGGTCGGCGAGCACTTCAACCTCACCCGCGAGCGCATCCGGCAGATCGAGGCCCGGGCGATGAGCAAGCTCCGCCACCCGTCGAGCGACACCGGCGCCCGCGACCTCCTCGCCGTTTAACGCTCCGCGCTCAGCTGCCGCTCCCGTAGGGGCGGGTGATGATCTCCAGCCAGTGGCCGGCCGGGTCGTGGAAGTAGCAGCCTCGACCGCCGTCGCGGGTGTTGACCTGACCCTCGCCTGAGGCGTCCGGCTCGGCGAAGTACGGGATCTGGCGTTCCTGGATGCGTCCGAAGATCTCGTCGAACTCCTCCTCGCTCACCAAGAACGCGTAGTGCTGCGAGCGGACCTCGCCGTGGTCGTCGGCGAAGTCCAGCGACACGCCGTTGTCCATGTTGACTTCGAGGAAGCGGACCTTGCGGGGTCGGCGCCGCAAGGCCGAAGAGGTCGGACAGGAACGTGGCCGACGTCCGCTTGTCGGTCACGTTGACGATCGTGTGGTTGAGCTGAACGGTCATGACGCAACGCTACGACCGCGCCGGCCGGTGTCACGATGGCGATCGTGATCGAGATCAGGGAGACGCAGCCCGACGAGTACCGGCTCGCCGCGGACACCGTGGGCATGTCGCTGTTGTACGCCCCTGTTGACGACGAGAACGGCCCCGTTGTGCGGCAGCCACTTCTGACGTTCAGACCGCGGATCGGACCGCGTCGAGGTCGGCGGCGCCGATCACCAGGCGAGTACCCGAGGCGAGGTACACGAGCTCGATGTTGACGCCGGCGTCGGCGAGCTTGCGGGCGACCTCGCCGAGCACGCCGGGACGGTCCTCGACATCGAGCACGGCGACCTCGCGCTCCTCGACCGACGTGAACCCGGCGCCCTCGAGCGCCTCCCGGGCCGCCGCCAGCGTCGTCGACGAGGAGGTGGATGACCGACGAGCCGGGTGTGGCGGCGCCGCAGACGCCCCCGATGTTGATCCCGGCGGCCCCGACGGCCTCCCCCATGCCGGCGAGTGCCCCCGGCTTGTCCTCCACGGTGACTGCGAGATCCGTTGGCATGACAGCCTCCTTCCACTCGGCCCCCCGCGTCCGGTTCTACGAGAGCCATCGCGCCCTGTCAACGGGGTACCTTGGTGCGCCCCAGGGAGGTGTCCGGGCACCTGGTGGGCCCCGCCGCCTTCAAAGCGGTTGGGACGGGTGATCCCCGTCCGGCGGGTTCGATTCCCGTCCACCTCCGCCACGTCGGTGGTCCGCGTTGGGCTACTCATGTACCTGTCCGCGGCGATCGGCCCGTTCGGGCTGATCCTCGCGGACAGAACGGGAGGGAGTTGGGGAGCGCGCACCCCTGAGGTACCTTCGCTCCACCGACATCCCCCGAGGACCCACCGGCCCGCCAGCGGGCCCACCTCGGGAGGTCAGCCCGTGGCCATCACCGTGTGTTGGTCGGCGAAGGGAGGCAGCGGCACCACCGTCGTCGCCGCCACCTTGGCCCTCGCCACCGCCGGCGACTCTCTGCTCATCGATCTCGACGGCGAGCTGCCGGCCGTGCTCGGCCTGCCCGAGCCCGCCGGGCAGGGGATCGCCGACTGGTTGGCGTGCGATGCTCCGCCCCGCGCCCTGGCCGACCTCGCGATCGAGGTCAACGGATCGACGCAGCTCGTGCCCCGCGGGGCGGTTCCGGTCGACCGGCGCTCGTCCCGCTGGCCCGACCTCGCGGCGTGGCTCGCCGAGCGCCCGTACACCGTCGTCCTCGACAGCGCCACCGGTGACCCCCCGAACCCGCTCGGCGATGTCGGGCGCAGCCTCCTCGTCACCCGCGCCTGCTACCTCGCCCTGCGGCGCGCCGTCGCCACGCCGTGGCGGCCCGACGGCGTGGTGCTCGTGGCCGAGCCGGGGCGGGCCCTGCGCGTCCCCGACATCGAGCGCGCCATCGGCGTCCCCGTCGTCGCCACGATCAGCCACGATCCTGCCGTCGCGCGGGCGGTCGACGCCGGGCTGCTGGCGGCCCGTCTGCCCCGGGTGCTGCAGCGGGAGCTGCGGGGGGCGGCATGAACGCCGTCAACCAGCAGCTGGTCGACGCCCTGTGCCGCGCCGCCGAGCGAGGACGACGGCGACGCCGACGCCGTCGTCAGGGCCCACGTCCGGCGGGTCGCTCCGCTCGCCACCGCGCCCGACAGCGAGCGCCTCGTGCGCGCCGCGGTGGCGCGCCTCGACGGTCTCGGTGCGCTCGACGCCCTCCTCCGCGACGACGACGTCGACGAGATCCTCGTCAATCCCGGTGGCGACATCTGGATCGAGCGCGACGGCGCCACCGCTCCCGCCGGGTCGATCGCCGCGGCCGATCTCGCCGTCGTCATCGAGCGCATCCTCGCCCCGCTCGGCCGCCGCCTCGACCGCACCAACCCGGTCGTCGACGCCCGTCTGGAGGATGGCTCGCGAGTGTGTGCGGTCATCCCGCCCATCGCCCTCGACGGGGCCTGCCTCTCGGTGCGTCGCTTCCGCGACCGGACCCTTCCGCTCGCCGCGTTCGCCGCCGCCGACGTGGCCGACGTTCTCGACGAGCTGCTCCACCGCCGGTGCAACGTGCTCGTCGCCGGCGCGACATCGTCGGGCAAGACGTCGCTCCTCAACACCATGCTCGCCCGGACCGGACCCGGCGAGCGGATCGTCGTCATCGAGGACACCGCGGAACTGCTCCCCAACCACGACCACCTCGTGCGCCTCGAGGCCCGACCCGCCACACCGGACGGACTCCCCGCGGTCACGCTCGAACAGCTCGTGCGCACGGCGCTGCGCCTGCGACCGGACCGCCTCGTCGTCGGCGAGGTGCGCGGCCCGGAGGTACTGGGGCTCGTCCAAGCCCTCAACACCGGCCACGACGGCTCCTGGTCGACGTGCCACGCCAACAGCGCGCTCGACGCGCTCCACCGTCTCGAGACCCTGATCATCCAGGCCGCTCCGGCGTGGCCGCTGCTCGCCGTGCGGCAGCAGCTCACCCGCTCGATCGACGCCGTGGTGCACGTGGCCCGCACGGGGAGGGCGGCTCGCCGGGTGGTCGAGATCGGTCAAGGTCATCGAGAACGGCGACCGACTGCAATTGCAAGCACTCGTCGACGGCGACGACATCGTCCGTCATCCGACCCGAGTGAGGTCGGGATGACGTTCGCGGTCGTCGCCCTCGTCGCCGCGGCGATGGTGCTTGTCGGCCGGGCGGATGCTCTCGATGGATCCTGCCCACCCGGTCGTTCGTGGCCGCGCGACCCGACGGTCCGCCAGCGACTGCTCGTCGCGGACGGTGGCGGCGACGGCCGGGAGTCGGACGACGACGACGTCGCCGAGTGGTGCGTCCAGGTGGCTCGCGGCGTTCGATCTGGATCGTCGCTCGCCCACGCCGTCGTGCAGGCCGGTGCGGCGGCGCCAGCGGGGGCGGCGGCGTTCCAGCCCGTCGTGCACGCGCTCACCCGCGGCCGCGGGCTGGCCGACGCCGTCGTCCGACACGGCGGGCGACGACGATCCGGCGTCGGCGACAGGGCTCGTGGTGCCCGTGCTCGCCGCCTGCGCCGAGCTCGGCGGACCGGCGGCGATGCCGCTCGAACGCGTCGCCGCGACGCTCCACGCCCGGTCGACCGAGCGGGCCGAGCGGAGGACCAACAGCGCGCAGGCGCGGCTCTCGGCCAAGGTCCTCTCGACCGTTCCGGTCGGGGTCCTCGCCCTGCTCGCCCTCGCCGAGCCCGCCGTGCGTTCCACCCTCGTCACGCCCGTCGGAGCCGCCTGCGTCGTCGGCGGAGGCCTGTTCAACCTGGCCGGGTGGTACTGGATGCGCCACCTCGTCGGTGGTGCGGAATGACCGAGCGCCGCGAGCTCGCCGCCAACGTGGCGACCGTCGCCGGGCTGCTCACGGTCGCCATCGTCCTGCTGCTCGCCCTGGCGGCACGGCGCTCGCCCGCGCCGCGGCGACCGACTGCGACGCGAACGTCGAGGCCGAGCCGCGGGCGTCGACGACACCACGCGCGTCGTGGTTCTCGGCTGCGATCGCCGCTGGCGCCGGTTCGATCCTCGTCGCCGGCCCGCTGCCCGTGCTCGCGCTGGGTGGATCGGTCGCCATCATCGTCGTCCGGCGGCGTCGGCGTGCGACCGCCGAGCGCCGACGCGCCGTCGAGACCGCGATGCCCGACGCGATCGAGCTGCTCGTGCTGTGCGTCCACGCCGGCCGGTCACCGACGCAGGCGGTCGTCGAGTTGGCCCGCCGGGCACCGCCGTCGCTGCAGTGACGCCTTCGCGGCCGTCGAACGACAGCTCCATCGCGGCCGCGGACTCGCCGACGCCCTCGACGAGCTCCCCCGGGTGGCCGGCCCGGCGGGCGCGCGAGCTGGCGTCGTCGATCGCGATGGCCGACCGAGACGGCCTGCCGCTCGCTCCCGTCCTCGACCGCCTGGCCGCCGAAGCGCGCGCCGAGCGACGGCGGCTCGGCCAGGCCGAGGCGAGACGCCTGCCGGTCCGGCTCTCGTTCCCGCTCGTCGTCTGCACGTTGCCGTCGTTCGTCCTGCTCGCCATCGCGCCGGCGGTGCTCGGCGCCATCTCGACGCTGCGGGGCACCGTCCCGTGAGGCGTCCGCCCGTACCTTCCGCCGCTCTGGAGACACGATGCCTGCTCTGGTTGCCCTGCTCGCCCGGCTGCACGCCGCCCTGCTGGTCCTCACCGATCCGTCCACCACCCGACGCCCTCGCCCTGCGGCGCGGGCGTGGCGACCGGGGTCAGGCGACCACCGAGTACGCGCTGGTGCTGCTCGCCGCCGCGCTGGTCGCCCTGCTCGTCGTCGCCTGGGCCACCGCCGGCGGCGGCGCCGGCAAGATCGCCCGGCTCTTCAACCGGGTCATCGACTCGGTCGATCGACAAGGTCGTGAGCGAGCGGGCCGCGACGCGTCAGATCGGCTGTGCGAGCGTCGCCGGCGACGTGCCGGGCAGGCCGCGGTCGAACTGGCGCTCGTGCTGCCGGTGGTGGTGGTGCTCCTGCTCGGGATGCTGCAGGTGGCGCTCGTCGGCCGCGACCAGCTGGCCCTCGAGTTGGCGGCACGCGAAGGTGCCCGGGCCGCGGCGGTCTCCGCCGATCCCACCACGCCGCCCGCGCTGCCGCCGGACCGGGTCACGTCGCTGCACCCGCTCTCGGTCGACGTGAGCGTGGCGGCGACGACCGTCACCGTCACGGTGCGCCATCGGAGCGTCACCGACATCGCCGTGATCGGGCGGCTGATCGACGACGTCGACCTGCAGGCCACGGCGACGATGGCGCTGGAGCCGCCGTGATGCGTCGGCGCAGGCGACGATACTGTCGGGCGGTGGACCTGCACGGCTCGGTCGAGATCGTCGGTTCGGCGCCGGTGCTGTCGCTCACGGGGTCGGTCGACCTGGCCACCGTCGCCAACCTGCGCGATCTGCTCGTGCGCACGATCTCGGACCACGCGGGGCGCATGGTCGTCGTCGACCTCGATGGCGTCGACTGCGCTCGACGACGTCGGGCTCGGGGTCCTCCTCGGCGCCGCCGGACGGGCCCGTCAGGCCGGCGGCGACCTGGCGGTGGTCTGCGCGAGCGAGCAGCTGCGCGCGCGGTTCACCGTGACCGGACTCGATCGCGCGATCGACGTGTCCCCCAGCATCGTCGAGGCCGCGATGACCGCAGCCGACCTCTATCACATCGCCCTCCGCGAGCGACTGGGAGGCGGCGACGGCAGATGGGCGAGTACGCGATCAGCACCCGTGGACGATCGCTCGCCGACGAGGGCTTCATCCACTGCTCGTTCGCCGAGCAGGTCGACGCGACCGCCGATCGGTTCTACGCCGACGTCGACGACGCCGTGGTCCTGCGCATCGATCCTCGGCGGCTCACGAGCCGGATCGTGGTCGAGGATCTGGGCGGGGCCGGCGAGCAGTTCCCCCACGTCTACGGGCCGATCCCCGTCGACGCGGTGGTCGAGGTGCGCCGGCTTCGCACCGGCGACGTGATCAGCCGACCCGGAAATCCGGGTCGTGCTTGCGCAGCTCGCGTCGGGCGATGGTCATCTTGTGCACCTCGTCGGGCCCGTCGGCGAGGCGCAACGTGCGCAGATGGGCGTACATCGACGCCAGCGGGAAGTCGTCGGACACTCCGCCGCCGCCGTGGACCTGGATCGCCCGGTCGATGATCCGCAGGGCGACGTTCGGCGCGGCGACCTTGATCGCCGAGATCTCGACGGCGGCCGCCTTGTTGCCGACGGTGTCCATCATCCACGCCGTCTTCAGCGTGAGCAGGCGCACCATCTCGAGATCGATGCGGGCCTCGGCGATCCAGTCCATGATGTTCGACCGCTCGGCGATCCGCCGCCCGAACGTCGTGCGCGCCAGCGCCCGCTGGCAGAGCAGCTCGAGGGCCCGCTCGGCGGCACCGATCGTGCGCATGCAGTGGTGGATGCGGCCCGGGCCGAGCCGGGCCTGGGAGATCGCGAACCCGTCGCCCTCGCCGGCGATGAGGTTCTCGACCGGCACGCGGCAGTCGCGCGAACTCGAGCTCGACGTGACCCTCCTGGTCCATGTAGCCGAACACGGGCAGGGCGCGCTTGATCGTCAGCCCGGGCGTGTCCATGGGCACGAGGATCTGGCTCTGCTGGCGGTGCGGCGGGGCGTCCGGGTCGGTCTTGCCCATCACGATGAAGATCCGGCAGTGCGGGTGCATCGCCCCGGAGATCCACCACTTGCGCCCGTTGAGCACGTAGTGGTCGCCGTCGCGCTCGATGCGCAGGGAGATGTTCGTCGCGTCCGACGACGCCACGTCGGGCTCGGTCATCGCGAACGCCGACCGGATCTCGCCCTCGAGCAGCGGGCGCAGCCACACGTCCTGCTGCTCGGGGGTGCCGAACATCGTCAGCACCTCCATGTTGCCGGTGTCCGGCGCCGAGCAGTTGCACGCCTCGCTGGCGATGGGGCTGCGCCCCATGATCTCGGCCAGCGGCGCGTACTCGGCGTTGGTCAGGCCGGGACCCCACTCGGGGTGGGGGTGGAACAGGTTCCACAGCCCGCGTGCCTTCGGCCTCGGCCTTCATCTTCTCCATCACCTCGGGCTGGTGATGCGGATCGCCCGACTCCGCGATCTGCTCCTCGTAGACGCGCTCGTTGGGGTACACCCACTCGTCCATGAAGGCGAGCAACCGCTCGCGGTACTCGTTGCAGCGATCGGTGAAGGCGAACTCCATGGGCGCGGACCGTACCGCTCGGGCGAAGGCCCTGTCACTCCTGCTCGAGGTCGGGCTCCGGCGCGGCGCGGCCGCCGCGGCGGCGGTCGGCGGCGCGCACCTTGGCCCGCTGTTCCTCCTCGAGCGCGGCCTCCTCGGCGACGAGGCGCTCGAGGCTGGCGAACCGGTCCGGGTCGAGGCGACCTTCGTCGATCGCCGCCCGCACGGCGCAGCCCGGCTCCTGGTCGTGCTTGCAGTCCCGGAAGCGGCAGTGCTCCATCAGCTCGAACACGTCGGCGAAGGCCCGCTCGATCCCCTCGCCGGACAGCCACAGGCTGACGGCCCGCAGGCCGGGCGTGTCGAGCAGCCAGCCGCCGCCGGGCAGGGCGAGCAGTTCGGCGGCGACGGTGGTGTGCCGGCCACGCTGGTCGCCCGTCGCGCACCGCGGTGACGTCCTGGACGTCGGCGCCGAGCAGGGCGTTGACGAGCGTCGACTTGCCCGACACCGCTGGCGCCGAGGAAGGCGAGCGTGCGCCTACCGTCGGCGAGCCGGCGCAGGTCCGTCGATCCCCGCCCCGGTGCGGCCGCTGGCGACGAGCACGGGCACTCCGAGCGCGACCTCGATCAGCTCGCGACGCGCCGGCTCGGGGTCGTCGACGAGGTCGGCCTTGGTGAGCACGACGGCCGGCTCGGCGCCGCTGTCGAAGGCGAGCACGAGCTCCCGCTCGAGCCGGCGCTGGTTCGGCGGCGCCCCGAACGAGTGGGTGAGGAAGACGACGTCGATGTTGGCGGCGAACGTGTCGGCCACGGCGCGGGCACCCTCGAACGACGCCCGCCGCACGAGCGCCGATCGGCGGGGCAGGACGTGGTCGACCCGCTCGCCGTCGGCCGACGGCACGACCCAGTCGCCCACCGCGACGTCGGCGCCGATGTTGCGGATGCGCATCGTCGCGGCCGGGTCGGTCGGATCGGGACCGGCCAGGACCGTGCTCCATCCCCGATCGAGCCGAGTGACCCGGCCCGGCGCCCCCGGCGCGCCGAGCGCGGTCCAGGCGGCGGCGAGCTCGTCGTCCCACCCGAGCGCCCGCAGTTCGGTGCGGTCGCGATCCGGCACGGCGTCACGCTAACTGTGACCGATGTCGCCTCCGATGAGGGAAATACCCTCGTGACGGGCGACACGGCGCTCGCGTAGCGTCACTATCCATGTTCACCTCCCTCGCCCGCGCGTGCGTACGCCACCGCTGGATCGTCATCGGCGTGTGGCTGGCTCTGCTCGTCGGCATCAACGCCGTCGCCGCCGGCGTCGGCGCCGACTGGCGCACCGACTTCGTGCTGCCCGACAGCGAGTCCAAGGACGTCCAGGAGCTGCTCGAGGCCAACGACCCGAACCGGGCCGGCTTCGCCGGGCAGATCGTCGTCCAGCGCCGAGCAGGGGGTGGACGACCCGGAGGTGGAGGCGCGCGCTCAACGAGATCATCGCCTTCGCCGCCGACCAACCGGGAGTGACCGTCACCAGCCCGTACGACAATCCGCAGCAGATCAGCGAGGACGGCACCATCGCCTTCGCCCAGCTCGACATCAGCGACCGCGGGTTCCAGGAGATCATCGACCTCGGCACCGAGATCGAGGAGTTCGGCGACTCCCAGCGCGTCCGTCGAGGGCCTGGAGATCGAGTACGGCGGCGACCCGTTCAGCGAGTTCGAGCTGCCGGAGTCCGAGATCTACGGCATCATCGCCGCCGTCATCATCCTCATCCTCGCCTTCGGGTCGGTGCTGGCGATGGGGCTTCCGATCGGCACGGCGCTGTTCGGCCTCGGCATCGCCACGGCGCTCGTGTCGCTGGGCAGCAACGTCATCGACATCCCCGACTTCACGACGGCGATGGTGGCGATGATCGGTCTCGGCGTGGGCATCGACTACGCGCTGTTCATCGTCACCCGGTACCGGGAAGGGCTTGCGGCTCGGGCTGAACGTCGAGGACTCCGTCGCCGAGGCGATGGACACCAGCGGTCGGGCGGTGCTGTTCGCCGGCATCACCGTGATCATCTCGCTGATGGGGCTGTTCCTGATGGGGCTCAGCTTCGTTCAGGGCATCGCCCTGGCGGCCTCGCTCGGCGTGCTGATGATGATGCTCGGATCGCTCACGCTGCTGCCGGCGCTGCTCGGCTGGATCGGTACGCGCATCGACCACACGACTCGGGCCGCCCTCGGCGCCGTCGCCCTCGGCGTGGCCGGTGCGTTCTTCGGCCTGGTCACCGAAGCAGGAGGGCATCTTCATCTTCGGCATGCTCGCCGCGGTCGTCGCTGTTCGTCGGCGAGCTTCTTCGTCAAGTCGCTGCGCAAGGAGATCCCCCACCGCGCCGAGCCGGAGAAGACGCAGCGCATGTGGTACCGCTGGAGCCGCTTCATCCAGCGCCGTCCGTGGCCGCCCCTGATCGGCGGCGACCGCTGCTGCTCGTCATCCTCGCGATCCCGCTGTTCGGCATCCGTCTCGGCTTCGGCGACTACGGCAACTACCCGGAGGACAAGACCGTGCGCCGGGCGTACGACCTGCTGGCCGAGGGCTTCGGCCCGGGCACCAACGGTCCGCTGTTCGTCACGGTGGAGGGCGAGACCGCATCGGATCCCGACGCGCTCGGCGCGTTCGTCGACGACGATCGCCGGCACCGAGAACGTCGCCACCGCCTTCCCGGCCGACCTCGATCAACGACAGCCTCGCGCTGGTGATCGTCTATCCGGAGAGCGCCCCGCAGGACGCCGAGACGACATCGCTCGTCAACCACCTGCGCGACGACGTGATCCCGGCGTCCGGCGTCGACGCCAAGGTCGGTGGGCTGACCGCCGCGTCGACCGACTTCGCCGACTACATGGGCGATCGCATGCCGCTGCTCATCGGCGTCGTGCTGCTGCTCAGCTTCCTGCTCCTGATGGCGGTGTTCCGCAGCCTCCTCGTGCCGCTCAAGGCCGTCGTGATGAACCTCCTCTCGATCGGCGCCGCCTACGGCGATCATCGTCGCCATCTTCCAGTGGGGATGGGCTGAAGGACGTCGTCGGCGTCGACCGGTCCGGGCCGATCGAGGCCTGGGTGCCGATGTTCCTGTTCGCCATCGTGTTCGGGCTGTCGATGGACTACGAGGTGTTCCTGCTGTCGCGCATCCGCGAGGAGTACGACCGGACGAAGGACAACGCGGTCGCCGTCGCCGACGGTCTGGCGTCCACGGCCCGGGTCATCACCGCCGCGGCGCTGATCATGTTCTGCGTGTTCGGGGCGTTCGCCCTCGGCGACGACCGCCAGCTCAAGCTGTTCGGCCTCGGGCTCGGCATCGCCGTGCTCCTCGACGCCACCATCGTGCGCATGATCCTCGTCCCGGCGACGATGGAGTTGCTCGGCGACCGCAACTGGTGGCTGCCCAAGTGGCTCGACCGGATCCTGCCCAACATCAAGGTCGAGGGCGAACACCACGTCGCTCCGGTGACCCCCCACGAGCTCGAGGAAGAGCAGGAATCTGAGCTGGTCAACTGAGCCGAAGGAGGGATCGGGCGGCCGTCGCGCCATCATGCCTTGACACCGCACCCCTCGATCCCGTAGCGAAAGAGGCTCATGGCCAAGCCACTGGTCGTCGTCGAGTCCCCGGCGAAGGCCAAGACGATCTCGAAGTTCCTCGGCAGTGACTTCGACGTGCGCGCCTCGATCGGCCACATCGCCGACCTGCCGTCGAAGGGCCTGGCGGTCGACGTCGACAACGGCTTCAAGCCGACGTACGAGCTGACCGACCGCGGCAAGCAGGTGGTCAAGGACCTGCGCGCCGCGCTCAAGGAGGCCAGCGAGCTGTACCTGGCCACCGACGAGGACCGCGAGGGCGAGGCCATCAGCTGGCACCTGGTCGAGCACCTCAAGCCGAAGGTGCCGGTGAAGCGGATGGTCTTCCACGAGATCACCCAGGCCGCCATCGACAACGCGGTCGAACAACCCGCGGGGCATCGACTACGGGCTCGTCGACGCCGCCGAGACCCGGCGCATCCTCGACCGCCTCTACGGCTACGAGGTGTCGCCGGTGCTGTGGCGGCGGGTCAACCGCGGGCTCGTCCGCCGGGCGGGTGCAGAGCCCGGCGATCCGCCTCATCGTCGACCGCGAGCGCGAGCGGATCGCGTTCGTCGTCCGCCGGCTACTGGGACATCGAGCTGACCACCGCCACCGCCCCGCCGTTCACGGCGACGCTCGTCGCGGTCGACGGCACGCGGGTCGCGACGGGCAAGGACTTCGACTCGTTCGGGACGGCCCGCGAGCACCGTGGTCGTGCTCGACGAGCCACGCGTCCGCGCGCTCGCCGACGGGTTGGCCGGCGCCGACTTCGCCGTCCGCTCGGTCGAGGAGAAGCCGTACAAGTCGTCGCCGCGCCCGCCGTTCATGACGAGCACCCTGCAGCAGGAGGGCGGGCGCAAGCTGCGCCTGTCGTCCTCGCAGGTGATGCGCCTCGCCCAGGGTCTGTACGAGCGCGGGTACATCACCTACATGCGCACCGACAACGTCGCGCTGTCCGACGAGGCGCTGGCAGCGGTCCGCGCCGCGGTCGCCGGCGAGTACGGCCAGCAGTACCTGTCGTCGTCACCGCGGCGGTACACGTCGAAGGTGAAGAACGCGCAGGAGGCCCACGAGGCGATCCGGCCGACGACGCCGCTGCGCCCGCCGCAGCGCTGTTCAGGGCGAGCTCAACTCCCAGGAGCTGGCCCTGTACCGGATGGTCTGGCAGCGCACGCTCGCCTCGCAGATGGCCGACGCCACCGGCACCACGGTCAGCGTGCGGCGTCGGCGCCACCGCCACCGACGGCACCGACGCCGAGTTCGGCGCGGCCGGCACGACGATCACGTTCCCCGGCTACCGCCAGGTCTACGTCGAGTCCCGCGACGAGGGCGACGCCGAGGCGACCGAGGCGCCGAGGCGATCCTCCCGCCGCTCACCGTCGGCGACGCCGTGCCCGTCGCCGGCCTCGAACCCCAGGGCCACGCCACGACGCCGCCGGCCCGCTACACCGAGGCGTCGCTCGTTCGAGCGCCTGGAGGAGCTGGGCATCGGCCGGCCGTCGACGTGGGCGTCGATCATCCAGACCATCCAGGACCGCGGCTACGTGTGGAAGAAGGGCCAGGCGCTGGTCCCGACGTGGACCGCGTTCGCCGTCGTGAGCCTGCTCGAGCAGCACTTCGACGAGCTCGTCGACTACGCCTTCACGGCCCGAGTCGAGACCGACCTCGACGCCATCGCCAACGGCGAGACGCAGAAGGACAAGTGGCTCGCGACGCTTCTACTTCGGCGACGACGCACCTGCCGGGGCTGAAGCGGCTGGTCGAGGAGAACCTCGACGAGATCGACGCCGCGGCGATCAACACGTTCCCGATCGGCACCGATCCCGACGGCAACGAGATCGTCGTCAAGCCCGGCAAGTACGGGCCGTACGTGAAGCGCGGCGAGGACACGGCCGGCGTACCCGAGGACCTCCCGCCCGACGAGCTCACGGTCGACGTCGCCGTCGAGCTGCTGGCCGCCCCGAAGTCCGACGAGCCGATCGGCGAGCTCGACGGGCTACCCGGTGTTCGCCAAGAACGGTCGCTACGGGCCGTACGTGCAGTGGGGCACCGCCGGACGAGCTGCCGCCCGGCCTCGACAAGCCGAAGATGGCGAGCCTGTTCAAGACGATGGTGCTGGAACGGATCACGATGGAGGAGGCCGAGGCCCTGCTGTCGCTCCCGCGCGAGCTCGGCGCCGACCCGGCCGACGGCGAGGCGATCGTCGCCAACAACGGCCGCTACGGGCCCTACGTCCAGAAGGGCAAGGACTTCCGCAGCCTCGACAACGAGGAGCAGCTGCTCACGATCACGCTCGAGGAGGCGCTGCGGATCCTCGCCCAACCGAAGGTCTACCGACGGGGCGGGCGCAACGCGGCGCCCAAGGGCCCGCTCCGCGAGTTCGGCACCGACCCGGTGAGCGAGCGCCCGGTCGTCGCCCGGGACGGACGCTTCGGCGTCTACGTCACCGACGGCGAGACCAACGCCTCGATCGGCAAGGGCGACCGGATCGAGGAGATGGTGCCGGAGCGGGCGTACGAGCTGCTCGCCGTCCGCCGGGAGCAGGTCGCGGCGAAGGGCGGCGACGGGCCCGCCAAGCGAACGACGCGCTCGCAAGCGCCCGGCCAAGAAGACGCGCGGCGAAGAAGCGTTGACCATGTCCGGCGCGGGGCCGCTGTACGTCGCCCTCGAAGGGGCGGAGGGATGCGGCAAGAGCACCCAGGCCGCGATGCTGGCCGGCGCGCTGGGCGCCGTGCTGACCCGCGAGACCGGCGGGACCGACGTCGGCCGGCGGCTCCGAGAGATCCTCCACGACGTCCAGGTCGACGACCTCGACGACCGCGCCGAGGCGCTGATCACCGCCGCCGACCGGGCCCAGCACGTCGCCCGGATCGTCCGCCCCGCGCTCGCGGCCGGGCGGTCCGTGGTGAGCGACCGCAGCGTCTACTCGACGCTCGCCTACCAGGGCTACGGACGAGGGCTCGACATCGACGAGCTGCGCCGGATCAACGACTGGGCGATCGGGGGTCTCTGGCCGTCGCTCGTCGTGCTCCTCGACGTCGCCGGCCGACATCCTCGCCGCTCGGCTGCACGGCCGCGAGCTCGACCGCTTCGAGCGGGCGGGCGAGGAGTTCCACGACCGGGTCATCGACGGGTACCGCACGATGGCGGGCGCCGACCCCGACCGCTGGATCGTCGTGGCTGCCGACGGCGAGCCGGACAAGATCGCCGCCCGTGTCCTCGAGGCGGTCGAGGAGCGGGCCGCGGCGTGAGCGTGCTGCCAGGGCTGGCGAGCGTCTGGGACGGCGTCGTCGGGCAGCCCACGGCGGTGGCCGCGCTGCAGCGCTCGGTCGCCACGCCGGTGCACGCCTACCTGCTCGTCGGACCGCCCGGTTCGACCAAGGACGAGGCGGCCAGGGCGTTCGCCGCCGCCCTTCTGACCGGTGGCGACGATCCCGGCAGCCGGGACGCCCGCCTGGCCCTCGCCGGCGAGCATCCCGACGTGCGCGAGATCGCAGCGGTCGGGCCCGTTCATCACCGCCGACCAGGCCCGAGAGATCGTGCGGCTGGCGGCGCTGGCGCCGGTCGAGGGCAGCCGCAAGGTGATGATCCTCCACGAGTTCCACCTTCTCCGGCCGGAGGGCGCGGCGCTGCTGCTGAAGACGATCGAGGAGCCACCGGCGTCGACGATCTTCGTCGTCCTCGCCGACTTCGTCCCCCACGACCTGGTCACCGTCGCCTCGCGGTGCGTCCGGGTGGACTTCCGGGCGATTCCCGACGACGTGCTCGCCGACCACCTCGTCGCCGAGGGCACCGACGCGGCCAGCGCCGGCGACGCCGCGGCCGCGGCCGGCGGAGACCTCACCCGGGCGCGCGTCCTCGTCGCCGATCCCGCCCTCGGCGAACGCCGGCGGGCCTTCGCCGAGGTGCCGCGCCGGCTCGACGGCACCGGCGCCACCGTCGTCAAGCTCGTCGACGAACTGCTCGGCCGCATCGACGAAGCGGCCGCACCGTTGGCGGACCGGCACGCCGTCGAGGCGGCCGAGCTCGAGGCCCGCATCGAGCTGCTCGGCGAGCGGGGCAGCGGACGCAAGCTGCTCGAGGACCGGCACAAGCGGGAGCTGCGTCGGCACCGCACGGACGAGCTGCGCAGCGGCCTGGCCGTGCTCGCCGCGACCTACCGGGACATGCTCGTCGCCGGGGACAGCCACCGCCCGGAGTCGCTCGTCGCCGCAGTCACGCGGATCCACGAGGCGCTCGCCGCCTTCGAGCACAACCCGAACGAGGCGCTGCTCCTCCAGTCGCTGCTGTGGTCGCTCCCGGCGGTGGACTGACGAGGACCGCGGCCCGCCAATCTGGGCGGGATTCGTCTCACCGAACATCTGGGCGGGATCCGTTCCAACAGCTGACAACGATTCCCGCCCAGATCGATGGTGGGACCCGCGCCGACATCGGCCGGCGAACGAGATCGGCCTGCTCGCTACACTGCCTCACCCGCGGCCCAGATAGCTCAGTCGGTAGAGCAACGCACTCGTAATGCGTAGGTCGTGGGTTCGATTCCCACTCTGGGCTCCGCAGGCAGCTCGACCGCTCGGTTCTCGACGAGCTGCGGTCGTTCACCGCGCCGTCGTTGTCCAACGGCATCGAGACCTTCGACGTCCGCCCCCGCAACGAGGGGTTTGCCGATGGGACGGTGCGGTGCATGTTCCCCGACCTCGGCGCCAGGATCGGCTACGCCGCGACGGCCACGATGCGGAGTGCCGCCGAAGGGGATCGGATGCCGCCGTCGGCCCTCTGGGAGCACGTCCTCGAGCTGCCGGAGCCCCGGTTCGTGGTCGTCCAGGACCTCGATGATCCACCGGGTGTGGGCTCCTACTGGGGTGAGGTGAACGGGTCGATCTTCACCGCACTGGGGTGCGTCGCCGTGGTCACGAACGGCGCCGTCCGCGACCTGACCGAGATGCGGGCCATCGGGCTCCAAGCCTTCGCCGGGTGGGTTGCCGTCTCGCACGCCTACAACCACCTCGTGGGCGTCGGGGAGCCGGTGACCGTCGGTGGGCTGGTCGGTGCGGCCCGGCGACCTGCTCCACGGCGACCAGCACGGCGTGCTTTCGATCCCGTTCGAGATTGCCGGGGCACTCGCCGCCGCGACGTGCCGCGTCGAGGCGGAGGAACGGGAGCTCATCGACTTCTGCCGTTCGCCTGACTTCTCCGCCGAGGCCCTGCGGCCCGCGCCCGGCTGGCGGCATCCGGCTCCGAAGAAGGAGAGCCGCGCCACTGACACGTCGCCGCGGACCGGCGGCCGCGCTCGGTGAGCAATCGGCGCCGCATGGGCGCTCACCGCCGGCTTACCGGGCGGGAGCAACGGCGCCCTCCCGCCGCCGTACGCTCTGATCGACCCAAGAGGGAATACGCAGGTTGAAGAGACAGCCTGCCCGAGCAAGAACGTCGTCGCGCAGGTCGGCGCTGACGTCGCTGCATCGAGCGAAGCTGCGTCGTCCCGCGACGGCGGAGCACTACGTCCGTCGCTCGCGCCTGCTCGACCTCTTCGAGGAGGTGGTGCGCAGCCCGCTCACGCTGGTCGTCGCGCCGGCGGGCACGGGAAAGACGTCGCTCGTCGCCGGGTGGGTGGCCGAGTCCTCGACGCCGACCGCGTGGTTGTCGCTGGACGAGACCGACCGTGACGGCGTCCAGTTCTGGTCCGCTGTGATCGCCGCCCTGGACACCTTGGCGCCGGGATGCGGTGACCGCGCTCTGGCGATGCTGCGACCGGCCAGCACTCGGGCCGGCGCGGTGGACCAGTTGATCGCTGATCTGGAGGCCCAGGATCGACCGCCAGCCGTGCTCGTCATCGACGACTTCCACCTGGTCGACGTCGACGACTTCGTGCTCGAGTCCGTGTCGCGCTTCGTGCGCAACCAGCCGGGGTGGCTCCGTGTCGTCCTGATGTCGCGGCGGGAGCCGAAGCTGCCCATCGATCGGATGAGGTCACGCGGCCAGCTCGGCGAGATCCGCTTCGCCGAGTTGCGGTTCTCACCGGACGAGGCGGTCGACCTGATGACCCGGCTGTCCCCGGCTCTGTCCGAGGAACGCATCGAGGCGGCCGTGCAACGCGCTGATGGCTGGGCCACGAGCCTGCAGTTGGCGGCACTCGCCGCGCGCTCGCTGCGAGCGCAGACGATTGCGCCGGGGCCCGGTCACGACGACGACGTGCTCGTCCAGGACTACGTGCTGCACGAGGTGCTGGCGAACGAGGCACCCGAGGTGATCGACGTCCTGTCCGCGGCGGCGGTCGTGCCACGGGTCAACCCGAGCCTGGCCCACGCGCTGACCGATCGCCCGGACGCCGGTGAGCTCCTCCGCACGGCCGAAGATCGCGGGCTGTTCCTGACCCGCCGGGGCGTCGACGGTTGGTTCGAGCTGCATGCGCTGGTCCGGGGCGTGCTGACGGCCGACCTGGCGAGTCGGTCACCGAGTCGATTGGCCGAGCTGCACGCCCGTGCGGCGCGATGGTTCGAGGACGCCGACGAAGTGGTCGTCGCGCTCGATCAGTGGCTCCTCGCCGATCGACCGAGAGACGTGCTGCGACTCCTCTCGGCGAGCCACGGCCGCCTCTACGACAGCGGCCGTGAGGCCACGGTCAGGCGGACGATCGCGGCGATACCCACGGCCGTCGCCGTGAGCGACCTCGAATCGATGGTCGACTACGCGTGGTGCCATCTCCTGGTCGATCGTCGTCGGTTCGTGGAGCTCGTCGAACAGTTGACGTGGTGGGTCGACCGGTCGGGGCCGAACGACACCCTCCGCAGCCGAGTGAACGTGCTGCGGGCTTCGGCGGCGATCGTCGGCGGACGCTGGGTCGAGAGCGGGGCGCTGAATCGACAGGTGATGCTCGATCTGGGGGAGTCCTGCTGGCAGGACCCGCTCGGCCGGTTCGCGGCCAACGGGATCGCACGGGAGCTGGCGTTGTCGGAGCGCTGGGACGACTCCTCCGACGAGGTGCGACAGGTCGAGGTCGCCTTGAGCCGCGATCCGGAGCGTCGCTTGGCGTTCGAGGGGACCCGAGCGTTGGGTCAGGCGCTGGCGGGCCGGCCGCTGGACGCCCTCCGAGTGGCCGCCGGCGTTCGTCGCGCCGCCCAGGTCGCGGACATGACCATTCTGCGCGCCGAGTTGGCCGTCGCCGAGGCGTTGGCGCATCGGGAGCTCGGGGATCGATCGCGGGCCCTGGCCGAGCTCGCCGCGCTCGCCGATACCCCGGCCGAGACGATGCTCTTCTGTCGCATCCTGGCCATGTCCGAACTCGCCCAGGCCCATCTCGACGTGGGCGACCTCGACACGGCCCAGCACGTCTTCGCCCAGACCGAGGCCCTCGTCGAGGAGGAGTCGCTCGGGGCCGACGTGCGGGGCTGGCTGACTCGAGTCGGGACGGTGATCGCCTTGGCCGGGGGCGACCTCGAGGCCGCCCGCCGCTGGGCCGATCAGGTCGACGACTCGTTCTGGGGTGGGGTCAGCGACGCGCGAGTGCAACTCGCCCTCGGCGACCGTGCGGCGGCGATGGCAGCCCTGGACACGGCGCTGCCACGCTGCGTCCGCCACGAAGTCGTCCTGGCCCTCCTCAAGGCGCGTGCAGTTGCCGATCGCGACGAGGCGATGAAGTGCGCGAGCGCTGCCGTCGAGCTCGCCTCCGGCGACGGCCTCCTGCAGACGGTGGCCTCGGAAGGCGCCGACGTCATCGAGCTGGTCGAGCAGGCCGCGTGGCGGGTCCCGGCGGAGTGGCTCGACCGCCTGCGACGATCCACGGCGGAGGCACGGGCTCGCGCCGCGCCTGCCGGTCCCGGGTTGATCGAGCCGCTCACCGAGCGCGAACGCGACGTCCTGCGGTTCCTGCCCAGCCGGCTGACCGTCCGCGAGATCGCCGACGAGCTCTACGTCTCCGTGAACACCCTGAAGTTCCACCTTCGGATCATCTACCGCAAGCTCGGCGTGAACTCTCGTGCCGAAGCCGCCGAGGTGGCACGCACGATGACGAAGCTCCGCAGGTAGGCCGGCCGTTCTCGCAGTACGAGGTCTGGCGACACCACGCCAGCCCCGCCGAAGGAATGGGGAGTTCGATGGACTCGATGAAGACGTACCTTCTCGTGTGGCTCGGCGGCGTGATCGCCGGCGTGATCATCATGGAGAGCTGGCGCCGTACCGGCCGCGGCCTCATCCCGACGGCCGCGAGCACGGCGGACGCCGTCGAGACGACGACCGCGACCGATGCCTCGAAGGGTCACCCGACAAGCCGAAGGTGTCCCCGCTCGTCGCGGGCGCGAAGGCCGACGCGGACCGGTTCCGCCACTTTGTCCGGCGAGTGACGCCGTGGACCCCGGACCCGACCCCCGCGCAGCTGCGCGGGTGGAGTGGAGCGGCCAGTCCAGCGAGCGCCCCCGACGACCCTGCCTAGGTCGATCCACCCCCGGTAGGGTGGGGACGACTCACCCGAGCACCAGCGACCACGCGTTCGACCGCGTGGACGTCGCCACGGGTACCCTGGCCCGGTACCAACTCACGAGTTCGAGAGGGAGCAGTAGGTGACTGACGAAGAGGCGATGGGACCGATCAGCTATCTGATCGTCGAGTTCCCGGGCAACAAGATGACCGGTGAGGGACTCCCGGCCCTGATCGATCTGGTCGACCGGGGGGTGATCCGGATCCTCGACCTCAGGTTCGTCACGTGTCGTGCCGACGGGTCGGTGGAGGCCGTCCAGTTGCGGGAGATCGACACTGACGGTCAGTTCGACCTGACGATCTTCGAAGGTGTGTCGTCGGGACTGCTCGATCAGTCCGACTTCGACGATGCCGCCAAGGCGCTCCAGCAGGGCTCGTCGGCCGGCATCTTGATCTTCGAGAATCGGTGGGCGACCGCCTTCGTGGAGGGGATGCGCCGAGGCGGTGGCGAGTTGGTGGCGGCGGGCTACATCCCGCTGGCGGACGTCGCCGCCTCGCTCGACGCAACCGAGGCCGGCTGACCCGGCCAACGCCCGACAGAAAGGACGAGGACATGCCAGGACTGCTCAGAGGTGTCGCCCGCACGGCGGTGGTGGCGGGCACGGCGACCGCGGTCTCCAACCGTGTTTCGCGGCGACAGGCCAATCGCTGGACGCAGCAGAGCGAAGCGCAGGCGTACGAGCAGCAACAGCAGTACTACGAGCACCGCCACCGCAGTACGCCCAGCCGGCTCCCGCCCCGCCCCCGCCGCACCGGATCCGATCGAGCAGCTGACGAAGCTGGCCGAGCTCAAGAACCAGGGGATCCTCACCGACGCCGAGTTCCAGGCGCAGAAGGCGAAGATCCTCGCGTCGTAGCGGGTCAGCGGTCCGCGCATGCTGTTCCTGTACCGGCCTCGCCAGACGTGGATGCCGTTCGGCCTTGCCGCGCAACCGCACCCAGCAGGCCGCGTACAACCGTCAGCAGCAGGAGAAGTTCGAGTCGACTCGCCGTGTCCCGCCGCCGGTGCCGGCGGCGGAACACGACCCGTTGGACGACCTGAAGGAGCTCGGCGAGCTCCACCAGTCCGGCGTGCTGACCGACGCCGAGTTCGAGTCGGCGAAGGCGAAGCTGCTGGCGAGATGACATCGAACCAGGCGCGGGCGACGACGTTGGCGCGCGCCCTGCGCGCCGGGATCGAAGGCGACCGAGAGGCACTTCGGGCGTTGTTCACCGATGACGTTCGAGCGTGGACGCCCGCACTGTCGACCACGTCGCTGACCGACCTGATCGACGAGCTCGATCGCCGCGACGATGCGTTCTCCGACATCGAGTTGGACGTCGTGCCGCTCGATGTCGGCGGCGACTACGCCTGTGTCGAGTGGGCCGTCGAGATGACGCACAGCGGCCCGATCACACTCGCCGACGAGAAGAGCATCGAGCCGTCCGGCATCCGCGTCACGTTGCACGGTGTCACGGTCGCCGAGTTCCACGGCGAACGGATCTGTTCGCTGCGCCAGTACTGGGACGAATTCGCCGTGCTCGAGCAGCTCGGCGTCCTGACGGGCGCCGAATAGCTCGGCCGTTCGCCGGTGGTTCGCAGCATCAGCTGGGCAGGGAACCGCTCAGGTCGCCGACGATCCGGTCTACTTGCACCAGCAAGGCGGCGTAGCCGAGCCACTCGCCCTCCAGCCGTCGCCGCCTGGCCGCTCGCCGTGCTCGAGGGCCAACCGGGCCCGGCGGAATGCGCCCTGCATGCACCGATCCCGTCGGGTGCGGACCTCGGCGAGCGCCCGGGCAAGGTCGCGTCCGCCGTCGCACCGAGCACATCGTCGACCAACGCCCGGACCGCGCTCGACAACGCGACGAGGAGCGCACCCATCGCGGGCATCGCCCGGTGCATCGTGCCGGCGAGGCGGGCGTGATCGTCGAGCCCCCGTGAGATGACCGAGACGCCGATGGCCGTTCGCTCGAGGCGCGGCATCACATCCTCGTAGCGACCGAGCGTGTCGACGTGGCGCCGATCGCGGACGTTCCAGCGGGCGGCCTCACGGCCGTCGCCGACGGCCTCGGCAGCCTGGTCGACCAGTCGCTCGCGTACGGTGCGCGCCGTTCGCCGCCAATCCTCGGTCTGGTCGGTGGACCATGGCTGCTGCAGCCCGGAACCCATCGTCGTCGAGCACACCTTCGAGGCCGTCCGCCAGCCGGTGCAGGGTCTGGCGGGCGTCGACCAGCCTCGACGCCGGCAGCACGAGCGAGACCGCGATGCCGACCGCAGCTCCGAGGAGCGTGTCGAGGGCCCGCCGCCCGGCCTGGCTCCCCTCGTTCGACGCCACGGCCGAGAGCACGACCAGCAGGCTGACGGGCACCTGCCTCGCCGCGGCCGCGGGAGCCGCAGCACCAGTTCGGCGACGCCGAGCGACGCGGCGACGACCACGGCGACGGTGAGGCCGTTGAGGTCCAGCGCGTCGCCGACGGCCAACGCGAGGAGGACGCCGAGCACCACCGCCGCGCTGCGCTGGAGCGCCGTGAGGATCGACGCGCGCACCGAGACCTGGACGACGACGAGGGCGGTCAGCGGCGCGAGGACCGGGTCCGGCGCGCCCGTGACCGCCTGAGCGACCGCCCACGCCAGTCCGGCCGCCAGCCCCGACTTGGCCACGGTGCCGATCTCGGTCGACGTCGGAGGCGTCCACGAGACGGCGTGGGCCAGCGCCGCCACAGTCGCCGGGCACCATCGCCGAGCCGACGGGACGGTTGTGCCGCCACGATCGGCGCTATCGCCGCAGTCCGCGACCGCGCCACCGCTCACGTCCACACGTTAGGACGCCGACGGCGCCACAATGACGGGATCCGGAACGTTGCCGATCGACTCGAGGGCTGGCCGCGGGAGCGTCTCGC
Source organism: uncultured Acidimicrobiia bacterium (assembly GCA_963839695.1). Lineage (GTDB taxonomy): Bacteria > Actinomycetota > Acidimicrobiia > Acidimicrobiales > Ilumatobacteraceae > JALZMG01. The sequence continues at coordinate 246,354 of CAWIVW010000008.1, forward strand.
CGAGCGGTTGAGCGCCGCGTGCTACGGGACGGTCCTGGTGCTGGCGGCGCTGCCGCTGATCGATGCTGACGAGGTGTCATCGGGGTTGGGATGGGAGCTCGTGACAGGGGTCGGCGTGGCGACGTGGGTGGCTCACCTCTACGCCGAGGTGGTCGGCGACCATCTTCGCCATGGGTCCGCGCTCGACCGGATCGAGATCAATCGAGCCATGCTGGACGGCCTGCCGATCCTGCTCGCCGCCGTGCTGCCGGCGCTCGTGCTACTGCTCGGCCGAATCGACGTTCTCGACCCCGTGTCGCGCTGTGGGTTTCCGTCGCCGTCGCCATCGGGCAACTGGTCGCGGTCGGTGCGTTCGTCGGAGTCTCCGTCTCAACTGATGGCGCGACGCCGTTGGTCGTACGCGGCCGCGACTGCGGCCATCGGCATCGCCGTTGTGATCCTCAAGCTGGTTCTCGGTCACTGAGCTGAACGGTGGTCGTTGGTCGATCCACCCCGAGCAGGGTGGGGCGCGCTCATCCGAGGCCCGGTGATCATGGCGTTCGACGGCGAGACCGCGCGAGAAAGGAAGCCCTCGACGTGCAAGACCGACGGGTCGGGCTGGTAAACATCGTCGTGCTCGAAGCCAACCTGCCCGGCGCTTTGCGGATCCCTGCTGTGACCGAGGCCGCTGATCCCGAGGTTCCCGCAGAGGGAACCGGCAATACACGGGTCGCCATCCTGCTGGCGATGGCGATGTTCGTGCTCGTCGTCGACACGTCGCTGATGAACGTGTCGATCTCGTCGGTGGTTCAGGACCTCGACACGACCGTGAGCGGCGTGCAGTCGGCGATCGCGCTCGAGGCGCTGGTCTCCGCCGCGTTCATCCTGATCAGCAGCAAGATCGGCGATCTCTTCGGGCGCAAGCGGGCGTACGTGCTCGGTCTGCTCGGCTACGCCGTCGGCGCGGTGGCGATGACCCTCGCCCAGGGTCTCACCGCGATCATCATCTTCTGGGCGGTGCTCGGCGGACTCGGCGCCTCACTCCTGCTGCCCGCGATGCAGTCGCTCATCCACGGCAACTTCGAAGGCGCCGCGCAGAAGAAGGTCTACGCCTTGGTCGGGGCCGCGGCGGCGATCGCCGCTGCCGTCGGACCACTGCTCGGAGGGTTCATCACCACCTATCTCTCGTGGCGCGTCGGCTTCCTGCTCGAGGCGGTGATCATCGCCATCGTGCTGTCCGGCGTCAAGCAGGTGCGCGACGTGCCCTACACCGGACCTCGGGGCATCGACGCCATCGGCGCCGTCCTCTCCGTCCTCGGCATGGGCGGCATCGTGCTCGGCATCCTCGTGTGGCAGGAAGGTGGCGAGGCGGTTGGAGCCCTGCTGGTGATCGGTGCGGCCTCGCTGTCAGCGCTGGCCTACTGGCTCGTGAGCGTCGGCGAAAGGGAAAGCTGACGCTGATCGATCCGGATCTGTTCAGATCCAAGCACTTCCGGATCGGCATCAGCCAGCAGATGATGCAACAGATCGCCCTGGGCGGCGCGATGATCGCCCTGCCGATCTTCCTGCAGATGGTGCTCGAGTACAACGCCATGCAGACCGGTCTCTCCCTGGCGCCGCTCTCGCTCAGCATGTTCGGAATGACGATGCTGGCGGCCAAGAAGGCTGGTGATCGGCGCCCGAGCAACATCATCTTGATGGGGTTCGCCCTGCTCACGATCGGAATGGTGGCGCTGATCCCGATCGTTCCCCGGACCGAGTCCGGCTGGTCCTTCGTCATCCCGTTGGTGGTTGCGGGATGCGGTTTCGGCCTCCTGGTATCCCAGCTCAACAACTACACGCTGGCGCCGATCTCGGAGGAACGGATCAGCGAGGCGGCCGGTGTGAACTCCGCGTCCGGCTCGTTCGGGCTGTCCTTCGGGTTGGCGTTCGCCGGCGCCCTCATGCTGGCGAGCTTGTCGTTCTTGTTCACCAGCATGGCCGAGGACAGCGAGGTGCTCCCTCCGGCGGACCAGCAACAGGTCGCCGAGGTGTTGGAGGACGACGCCGAACTGATGAGCAACACCCAACTCGAACTGCTGCTCGTCGACGAACCCCCCGCGATCCAAGACGAGATCATTCGCATCAACACGGACGCGAGGCCTCGCTCTCTCCAGTTCGCCCTGCTGGTGCCGATCTTCGCCGGCCTCATCGGGTTGATCAACGCCGTTCCGCATGAGGCGGATGCCGGAGCTCACCCCGAAAGCGTCCATCGAGGGCATGGCGTTGGGCTGATCGCAGCCTCGATCGGACCGCCGGAACCGCGTGACAACGCCGAGGCCGACCGACGACGAACTGGTCGCGGCGCTGCGCGAACTGCTCATCCAGCTCGGGATCGCGATGTCCGCGGCCGGCGATTCGGTCGATGCGATCGACTCCAGCCTGCGGGCCATCATCGCCGCGTACGGCGTGGAGCACGTCGAGGTCGCCGTCCTTCCTACCTCGCTGATGGTTTCGACCGGGCAGGGCACGGGCACCCAGATCGAGATCGGCGTTCCGCAACGAACGCCGCTGCGCTTCGATCAGGTCGCCGAGCTGTACACGCTCGTACGCGCGGCATCGTCCGCGTCGATCTCACCCAACGAGGCGCTCGAGAAGCTGCACACGATCTACCGCATGCCGCCGACGTTCCGGTGGCCGGTTCGGACGCTGGGCCATGCCGTGCTCACGGTCGGCCTCGCCCTCCTCCTGCAGCCGACCGTCGGCGCCGTCGGCGCCGCCTTCGTCCTCGGCCTGCTGGTCGGGCTGGCGAAGCTGCCTCGACTGGCGACGCTCGAGCTCGTGTTCCCGGTCGTCGTCTCGTTCGTCGTCTCGGTCATCGTGTTCGCCACGCTGCAACACGTTCAGATCGACAACCCGGTGCGCATCCTCATCCCACCCCTGGTCACGTTCCTGCCGGGTGCGGCGTTGACCATCGCCACCGTCGAGCTGGCGGCCGGGCAGATGGTGTCCGGCGCCAGCCGACTCGTCAGCGGCCTCGTGCAGTTGCTCCTCCTCGCCTTCGGCATCCTCGCGGCCAGCGCCCTGTTCGAGCTGTCGGCCGAGGTGCTCGCCGACAACCCCGTCAACCGGCTCGGATGGTGGGCGCCATGGGTCGGCGTCGTCGTGTTCGCCCTCGGCAACTACTTGCACCTGTCCGCGCCGGCGCGCTCGCTCCCGTGGATGTTGGTCATCATGCTCGCCGCCTACGCCGGCCAGGTGGCCGGTGCCGCCGTGTTCGGCGGCGCTGCTCAGCGGATTCTTCGGCGCCCTCGCGATGACGCCGTTGGCACTCTGGGTGGAGACCCTGAGGAACGGGCCGCCGAAGCTGGTCACCTTCCTTCCCGGGTTCTGGCTCCTCGTGCCTGGCGCAGCCGGGCTCATCGGCGTGACCGAGTTGCTCAGCGTCAACCACCAACTGGGGGCGCAGGCGGTCGTCGACTCGTTGGTCACGGTGATGTCCATCGCCCTCGGGGTGCTGATCGGCACGGCCGTCTACCACACCACCGACTCCGGACTCCGCGCCCTCAGCGGACCGGCTGAGCGGTGTTCCCGCGGTGCCCGTTCGTCGTACCACCCGACGCGGGGTGGGGCGTGGTCACCCGTTCGCTCCGTACCGTCGCCTCAGGATCGGTCGACAGGAGGGGTGTGGGAGTGACGAACGCGGCAGCCGACGCCACGGGGACGACACCCAAGTTGAACGTTCGCCAGGCCGCGTTCATCGGTGTCGGCGCCATGGTCGGCGCCGGGATCTTCGCCCTGCTCGGCTCGGCCGGCGAGGTGGCCGGCGCGGCCGTCTGGATCTCCTTCCTGATCGCCGGCGCGGTCGCCGGGCTGCAGGGGTACTCGTTCGCCAAGTTCGGCGCCCGGTACCCGTCAGCCGGAGGGCTGCTCGAGTACGTCGTCCGAGGCTTCGGCAACGGACACGCCACCGGGATCATCGCGTGGTTGATCCTCGCGGCCAACGCGATCGTGACGGGCATGGTCGCGGTGTCCTTCGGCAGCTACGCCAGCTCGGCGGTGGCCGACGGAAGTGAGGCGTGGATCAAGGTGTTCGCCGTCGCCGTGGTCCTCGTCATGGCGACCCTCAACGTCCTCGGGTCGCAGGCCGTGGCGAGAGCGCAAACCGTCGTCGTCGTCGTCGTCACCGGGATTCTCACCGTGTTCGCCGTCGCGACCCTCGCCAACCTCGACGCGGACCTCTTGGCCTTCTCCGGCTATCCCGGGCTCGCCGACATCGTGTCGAGCGTCGCGCTGACCTTCTTCGCGTTTCTCGGGTTCGGCGTCGTCACGTTCACGGCCAAGGATCTCGCCAACCCGGCACGGCAGCTGCCTCGGGCGCTGTACCTCGCGCTCGGCATCGCCACGGTGATCTACGTCGCCGTCGCCTTGGGCGTGTTCGGCACCCTCACCGTCCAAGAGGTGATCGACTCCGGAGGGACCGCGCTGGCGGTCGCCGCCGAACCGGTGCTCGGTCGGGCCGGCTACTGGATGATGACCGTGACCGCGCTCTTCGCCACGGCCGGTGCAACCAACTCCGGGCTCTACCCCGCCGGGGGACTCTGCGAGCAGATGACGTCCATCGGCCAGTTCCCTCCGATCCTCGGTCGCCGGCTCGGCGGCCGGGCTCCCGCCGGGCTGGTGGTCACCGCCGTCGTCGCCATGATCCTCGCCGTCGGGTTCGATCTGTCGTCGATCGCCTCGATCGGCAGCGTGATCGCGCTCGTCGTCTTCGCCTTGGTCACGGCGGGCCATCTCCGCGTACGCGCCGAGACGGGAGCCCGCCTCCCGGTGCTGCTGCTGGCCCTCGCCAGCACGGTCATCGTCCTCGTGACGTTCGTGTTCACGACGCTCGTCGACGAACCGGCCACCGCGGTGCTGCTCGTGGTCATCCTCGTGCTCAGCGTCGGGCTGGACATCGGATGGAAGCGGGTCCGCGATGGCCGCCCGTCGGTCGGCCCACGCCCGCGATCGACGGGTGACGCGACTCCGACGTGGCCCGGCTGCCGGTTCCTCCTCTCGAGTCGCATTGGGTCATCGTCGACGGGCTCCCCGTGTTCCACCGCACCTGCCTGGACGCAGGTCCCACCGCCGACACGATCGTCCACGTCCACGGGTTCGGCATCTCCGGGACGTACCTCGAACCGACCGCGGCCCTGCTCGCGGGACGTCACCGGCCGGCTTCGTCCCCGACTTGCCGGGAATGGGGAGGAGCATGCGCCCGCGCCGACCGCTCGACCTCCCGGGTCTCGCCCGCGCCCTCATGGCCTACTGCGATGCCGTCGGGGTCGAACGGGCGACGTTGGTCGGCAACTCGCTGGGCTGCCGATCATCCTCGAGGTCGCGACCGCGTTCCCCGACCGCATCACCCACACGGTCCTGGTCTCGCCGGCCGGCGGGCCCAACAACCAGCCCATTGCCAGGGCGTTGCGGCAGATGGCCGTTGACGGGTCCGCGAGCCCCCATCGATGCTCCCGATCGCGGTTCGCGACTACCTACAAGTCAGCAGGCGCTCCGGAGCCTTTCGCTGTTCAAGGCGATGACCAGTTACCCGACGCTCGAACGGGTGCGGAACATGGTCATGCCCACGCTCGTGATCACTGGAGACCGCGACCCGCTCGTGCGAATCGGCCGCGCCCACGTCTTCGCCGGCCTGCCGAACGTGCAGGCGGTGAAGGTCCGCGGGGCGCACGCCTCAACTACAGCAAACCGAACTGATCGCGTCCTAGATCGAGGCGCACCTCTCGGGTCGACCACTTGCGACCGCGGCCGACGGCGTGGGCAGTGTCGAGATCCTCGACATCTCGCCTCGCACCAGCGACGAGCCGACCGGCCCGGGGGCAGCGGCAGGCGAGCTGTCAGCGCGAGGTGGCTGGTCGAACGGGGAGCCGGCCGGCGACGGTGGTGGGCCGCCACCGGTGGAGTCAGCGGCCGGCATTGCCCCCAGCCGGTCATCCCAGACCTCCTGCTCGAGGCGTCGGCGACGCCGGCGACCAATTCGCTCGCCCAGTCGATGCCAGCTCGCAGGAACAGGCCGCCAAGCCGTAGACGATCATCGCGAACAACAACGACGTGTCCAGCACCGACTGATCGGAGAGGGCGATCGGCTCGAAGATCCCTCGGAACGGCGCCATCGACCGTGTGACCGATCGATACACCCACTGGGTGAACCCGGCCTCCGGGTTGGCGCCGAACAGGCGCAACACGAAGGCAAGGAACAACAGCACCAAGTTGAGGACGACCCACACATAGACGACCCAGAGCAGGGCTTTGGAGATCGTGCCGACGGTCAGTCCCCCCGTCTCCCCCCCCCCCCCCTCCCCCCTCCCCCCCCCCCCTCCCCGCCCCCTCACCACCCACCCCACACCTCCCCCCCCCCCCCCCCCCCCCTCCCCCTCTCTCCTCCCCCCTCCTTCCCCTCCCCCTATATCTCCCCCCCCCCTATCCCCCCTCACACCACCCCACCCCCCCCCCCCCTCCCCCCCCCAACCCCCACCCCCCCCACCCCGACCCCCCCACCCCCCCCCCCCTCCCTCCCCCCCTCCTCCACCCCCACTCCCCCCCCCCCCCCCCCCCCCCATCACTTCTCGCATCATCCCCCCCCACTCCTACACCCTCCCTCCCCCCCTCCTCTCTCTGGCACGTCGGCGGCGGAGGCATGCCGGATCAGTCCTCGCTGGGGATCTCGGTGGCCCGGCGAGCTCGGCCTCGTCGGCGAGAGTCATCCCGAGCAGGATCAGGTCCTCGATGGTGATGGCGTGGTGCCCGATCACCACGCCACCGGCAGGCGCGGACCGCGTCCCGCAGGGGGATCGCCCAAAGGTGCTCGATCGCCAGGACGAGTGCCGAGCTGCCCTCGGGAAGGTCGGCGATCAGTCCTTTCGCTACCGACTCGGCGGCGGTGGGAGCAGCAGCATCGATGGATGCGCCGAGTGCCGCGCCGAGCCTGGCGCCCTCGTCGCCGGCCACGCCGAGGCCGACGAGGGCAGCGACCGCGGCGCGCAAATCGGACCGTTCGGCGGCGTCGAGATAGGATGCACTCAGGATCGAGACGTCGTCGCCGTCCCGCATCACGAACACGGCGTCGATGATCCTGATCTGGCCGACATCGCTCAGGCGGGCCAGCTCGTCGGCGATGCGTCCTTCGAACAGCTCGTTGTCGGGGAAGCCGATCACGAACGCCTGGATGGGTCCGACGGTCATGTTGCGCACCTCCTGTGTGTGAATGGTTTAGTTGAAGCCCCGGTCGTTGGCGATCGACCATCTCGTCGCACCGTGTGGGGCGGCTCCACCCTGGCGCGGGTGGATCGCGATCCTCGGAATCGTCAGGTTTCGACGCACTTGCCTGGATCGGCCAGGACCACGTGGGGAACGATGAGGCACCCATGGTGTCTAGCGGATCAACCTCCGGCCGAAACCTCCGCGCCGGCCGTCACCCCGAGCTGAAGCGCTCGGACGCGATCGTCAGCCCGGCGTTCGTTCGGGGTCGAGGGCGCACGCCGGAGCCGTGGTCAGGACAACGCCTTCGCCTTGGCTTGTTGGAATTCGTCCTCGGAGATCACACCTTTTCGCGGAGGTCGGCGAACTTGGCGACCTCGTCGGCGGAACCGCCGCCGCGGACGCGGCGGCATCTGGACGTAGTCCCGCATCTGCGCCTCCTGGGCCGCCGCCTGCTGCGCCGCGTGCTCACCCATCTTGTGTCCCCGGGCGATGAGGTAGACGAACACCCCGAGGTAGGGGAGGAAGATGACGAAGATCGTCCAGAGGGCCTTGGCCCATCCGGACAGGTCGGGACTGCGGAAGATGTCGCCGAAGACGACGATCAGCAGCCAGATCCAGATGAACCACAGGAAGAACCACAGCATCGACCAGAACACCTGGCCGGTCCCGAACTCGGCGAAGGGCATGAATCATTCCTCCATGGTGGTACGTGTCCGCCACGGCATTGCCCGGGCGGTCCGGTCATTCTGACTCGGCTTCCAGCTCCCGGCGGGCTTTCGGGTTCCGACGCGCTCGTCCTCCGAGACGGTCGGCCACTGCAGGTCGAGATCTCCGATGGTGTCGACGAGGATCGTCGCGACCATCGCCTGCATGACCCGCTTGTCGTCGGCGGGGATGCGCGTACCAGGGCGCCCAGGTCGGTCGACGTCGCGTTGATCGCCTCTTCGTAGGCCTGCATGTACTCGTCCCAATCGCGGCGCATCGGCGACGTCGTCGGCACTGAACTTCCACTGCTTGTCCGGGTTGTCGAGGCGAGCGAGGAAGCGCCGCTTCTGCTCGGCCTTGGAGACGTGGAGGAAGAACTTGACGATCTTCGTTCCGTTCCGGTCGAGATGGCGCTCGAAGGCGCGAGGTCGTCGAAGCGGCCGGCCCAGAACTCCGGCTCCCCGTTCACCGGGCGGCAGCTTCTGCTTGTCGAGCCACTCCGGGTGCACGCGCCGGCGCGAGGACTTCTTCGTAGTGGGAGCGGTTGAAGATCCCGATGCGTCCTCGCTCCGGGAGGCGCCTTGGCGATCCGCCAGAGGAACGTGTGGTCGAGCTCTTCGCTCGACGGCTGCTTGAACGAGGAGACGTGGACGCCCTGCGGGTTCACGCCGGACATGACGTGCTCGATGGTCGAGTCCTTGCCGGCGGCGTCCATCGCCTGGAAGACGACGAGGAGCGCGTAGGTGTCGCTCGCCCAGAGCAGCTCCTGCGCGTCCTTCAGGTGCTCGATCCCCTCGGCGAGCAACCTTTGGCCGCGGCCTTCGAGCTCGCGGGCCCGAAAGTTCGTCGTATTCGCCGCCACCGGTCCAGCTGTGTCGCGCCCGGCCGAGGTTGGCCTCGGAACCTGATGCGACCCGCAACTCGGCGGCGATCCGTTGCCGGCGGTCGCCGGACGCGCCTGGTGTCGAGGTGGCGGCGCTCATGACGCGCGCCGGCGCTCGACGAGCCGGAGGAGGAACTTGCCGAGCTCCGCCAAGACGAGGTAGCCGGCGACGGCGATGAGGCACACTCGCCACTGGTCACCGTCGAGTTCAACGGTGTCGAGGATGGTGTTCAGTCCGTCGATGCTCGTGGCCAGGAAGGTGAGAACGAGCGCGGTGAGCATCAGGAGGTTGAAGCGTCCGTTGGCAAAGGTGTCGAGGTGAAGATGCTCCGGTATGGATCGCGCCACTCCAGGGCGGCGACGATGTGGAGGAGCGAGATCGTGGTCAGCCCCATCGTCGTGGCGGCCGCCAGGTCCGTGGCGGTCCTCGGCCCACACGACGACGACGAGGGTGCCGATGGCGATCAGGAGGCCGGCAATGCCCAACCGCACACCGAGCGCAGGTGCGATCACCGGTTCGTCGGGTGATCGAGGGCGTCGCTGCATCAACCCGGGGGTCGGTGCGTCGAATCCGAGTCCGAAGGCGAGCAACACATCGATGGCGAAGTTGATCCAGAGGATCTGCAGCGGCAGGAGCGGCGTGCCGTTGGCGATCTCGAAGATCCCCGCCCCCGAGGAACAGGGAGGATGAACCCGGCCAGCATGATCAT
>CAWIVW010000009.1:0-42296 GCA_963839695.1 uncultured Acidimicrobiia bacterium
CCGAGTACAAGGGCTTTCTCGTCAACGTCGAGCGGGCCTAGGAGGCGTCTGATGCCAACCCCGATCACCGAAATGAAGGTGCGGCGCAAGTCGGCCACGCCGTCGTCGGGCACGAGCAGCGCCGGTCCGGCGAACGAGGTCTCCAAGCTCGTCGACATCGACCTCTGCATCGGCTGCAAGGCGTGCGAGGTCACGTGCAAGGAGTGGAACGACCTCGAGGCCGAGGAGACGCACAACTTCGGCAGCTACCAGAGCCATGAGGATCTCACGGCCAACACGTGGGACCTGATGCGCTTCGCCGAGGTCGACCTCGAGAACGGCGACCTCGCCTGGCTGATCCGCAAAGACAGCTGCATGCACTGCGACGAGCCCGGATGCCTGCTCGCCTGCCCTGCTCCGGGCGCGATCGTGCAGTACGAGAACGGCATCGTCGACTTCGACCAGACGAAGTGCATCGGCTGCCAGTACTGCATCGCCGGCTGCCCGTTCGACATCCCCCGCTTCGACTCGAGCTCCAAGAAGGTCTACAAGTGCACGATGTGCTCGGACCGCGTCGCCGACGGCATGGAGCCGGCCTGCGTCAAGGCGTGCCCGACGGGCGCGATCCGCTTCGGCACGAAGGAGGAGATGACCGCGTACGGCGAGACGAAGGTCGCCAAGCTGCAGGGACGCGGGTTCGAGAAGGCGATGCTCTACGACCCGAGCGGCGTCGGCGGGCTGCACATGGCCTATGTCGTCCCCCGCGGCGAGATGCTCGGCGATTACGGCCTGCCGGCGAATCCGGAGGTGAAGGGCAACGTCAGCTTCACCGGGGGGATGAAGTACCTCCGCCGCGTCGGCGCGGTGGCGATCTGGGCGGGCGTGATCGGGGGCTTCCTGTACTGGCTGCGCACCGGGCGCCGGCCCCTGCCGGCCGAAGGTGCCGCCGTCGCCGAGGCCGAGCGGATCGGCGCCGAGCGGGCCGCGGCGCGGCGCGAGGCCGAGGGTGCCGGAGCCGCGCCGCCGGGTGAACCCGCCGACGACGAGACACACCCACGGGTCGGGTCGGTCGGGGACGGACCGCGGCTCGACCCCGCCACCGAAGACGACGTGTCCCGGCCGGAGGAGGAGCGATGAGCACGGTCGTCGCCTCCGAGGTCCACACCGCCGACGCCGCCGCACGCGGCCAGGGCCTCCAGCGGTACAACCTGTTCGAGCGGATCGTGCACTGGACGGTGGCGATCACCTTCATCGCGCTGATGCTGTCCGGGCTCGCCCTCGCCTACCCACGGCTGTACTGGCTCTCCGGCCTGTTCGGCGGCGGGCAGACGATGCGCGCCGTGCACCCATGGATCGGTGTGGTGTTCACCGTGGGCATCCTCGTGATGCTCGTGATGTGGGCCAAGCCGATGCGCTCCGACGATGAGGATCGGCGATGGCGGAAGCAGCTCCGCCAGTACGTGTCGACGCTTCACAGCGACGCCGACACCGGCCGGTGGAACGCCGGGCAGAAGGGATACTTCTGGTTCTCGGTCGTCCTCGCCGTGATCCTGCTGGTCACCGGCATCCCGCTGTGGTTCCCGTCGAGCTGGGGCACCGGACTGCTGCAGTGGTCGCGGTTCATCCACCACGTCGTGTTCCTGCTGACAGTCGCGGGGTTCATCATCCACGTGCTGCTGTCGGCGCTGATGTTCCCGGGCACGATGGACGGGATGACGTCCGGTCGGGTGAGCACCGCCTGGGCGGCGCACCACCATCCGCGCTGGTTCCGCGAGCAGCGCGACCGCGTCGAGCGGGCGGGCGACGCCGAGACCGCGACGTGAGACGCAGCCGGCGGGGCGGACCGGGCGACTACGCGGCGCGCGTGGCGCGTGCCGACCATCTCCTGGCGAGCGCGTCCGGGGCCGCCCGCGACCCGCTACGGCTGATGCGCGTCGTGCTCGGGCACCAGACGCCGCGGATCGACGAGCCGCGCCCTCCGGCCCTGGCTCCACGAGGCCACGGTCCGCTGCTCGACGCATCGCAAGCGGCGGAGGAGATCGTGGCCGAGCTGCCCCTGGCGGTCACCGCCGTTCGCCCTGCCGCCACCGCGCCGCTCGGCGAAGCGGCGGACACGCTGTCGCGGATGGCCCCGTCGGAGCTCGCCGCGTGCGTGGAGACGTGGCTCGACGACCTGGCGCTCGTCGAGGCCCGGCTCGGGTTCTGGCTGCATGCCGCGGCCGGACCAGTCCTCGAGCGGGCGGCACGGGCGGCCGCAGTCGCCGACGACTGGAACGGTGCCGCCTGCCCCGTCTGCGGCGGGCCCGCGCACGTGTCGGTGATCGCCGAGGAGAGCGGCGAGTTCATGGCCGGTTCGCCGCGCTCGCTGGTGTGCGGTCGGTGCGCGACAGCGTGGCGGTTCTCCCGCGCCAGGTGCGCCGTCTGCGGCGAGGATGACTCGTCCGCGCTCAGCTCGTACTGCGTCGAGCGCCGCCGGGCCGCCCGCGTCGACACGTGCTCGACGTGCCGGGCGTACATCAAGACGTTCGATCTCCGTCAGGACGGCGCCCGCGACATCGTGCCGCTCGTCGACGACGTGGCCACCCTCACGCTCGACGTCTGGGCGCGGGAGCAGGGCTACTCCCGCCCCACCCGGTCGCTGGCCGGGGTTTAGCGCGTTCCCTGCACCCAGAGTCGCTGGCCGTGTCGATGTCATGGATGTCACAGCTCTTCGATGAGTGACATACGGCCGCACGGGTTACCACTAGGAGGTGGCGCTGAGTGAGCGCGTCTGGATACGGGTACGACCGGCCGAGGGCGCTTCGGACCGCACCGCAGCATCCATCGGGCGCGGCATGTCGGCCATTGTCGTGGCGGCGTTCGTGGTCGCGGTCGCCCTCTTCGTGTTGCGACCCGTTGACGGACGCGACTACGACCTCGTGCTGCGCTCGACCGCGGTCCTGCTGGTGGTGTGGCTGGGGTGGGCGGCGCTGGGAGCCGGGCTCCTGCGCCGGTGGGTCCTGGTGGCGTTCGCGGCTGTTGGAGTGGTGTGGAGCGCGTTTCGGGCAGCGGGCATCGATGCTGATGCGGAGATCGTCCGGACGTACAGGTCGCTGTTCGCTGCGCTCGACCGAGGACTCAATCCGTACACGTGCGACTGCATCGTGCATCTGGTGGAGCACGAGGCCGTGCGGTTTGGGGCGTTCAACTACCCGCCCGCGGAGATTTGGCCGTATCGACTGGTTGAGCAGCTGCCCGGGACCGCTGGCGTCGGGCTTCTGACGGGGACGTGGCTCGCGCTCAACGTTGCCGCATTCGCTGTCCTCGCGGTGGCTGTCCGACGGTCGCTGGGTTGGCGCATCCTCGCGTTCTTCCCCTTTCTTGTCCTTTGGGAGTTGCAGACGAACGTCGCTACGACCATGGTTGTGGTCGCCGGCATCGTCGCCGTGGAACTCGCGGAGCGCCGGGAACCACGGGTGTGGCACCGCCCTGTTCTGTGGCTGCTCATGGGCGTCGGGCTACTCACCAAGTTCGTGATCGTTCCCTTGTATGGCGTGTGGTGGCTGTCTCGTGTTCGGGCGCGTATGGATCGCCAGGTGGTCACGAGCCGTGGGACGGCGGTCACCAGCGCCCTGCGTGGATCCGCTCTCGACCTCGTCGCGCCGCTTGCCATTGCGGTGGCGCTGGGGTTGCCGTTCGGCATCCAGAACGTGCTGCGCGAGACGGTGCTGTTCAACCTCCGGCTGGCCGATAGGGATGAGCTGACGACCTTTTACCCAAATGTGCTGTCCGGCACGCTCGAGTGGGTCGGCATCTCGTGGCTGTATCCCGTACTCGCCGTAGCTGCCGTGGCGGTGTCCATGGTCACGGCGCTGCGCATGGGCCCGACCGCGTCGATGTTCATCGTGACGATTGTGTTCCTGCTCGTCTCGCCGACCCCCGAGCCGCAGTACACACCGGTTGTGCTGACGCTGCTTGTCGCTCTGATCGCGCTCCGAGAACCCGTCGGATCCCCCGTCAGCTCGGTCGCGGTCCCCGCGGCAGCACCCCAGTCGGCGGACGGTCTGACCCGCCCGATGGTGCACTGACCCCCCGGTCGGTGTTCGGCCGATACCAACTCCTAGTGTCGGGAAGATGCCGAGAAGCCGGCGATCACAGTGGGAGCACGAACCGACGTCATCCGAGTCACAGCCAGACGCCGTGCCCTCCAAGACGCTGCCGCCGCTCAGTTCCATGGACCGCATGGCCAACGGCGAGCACCTCGGCCAGTGCCCGACCTGCGGCGGGTACCGATGGTGGGACAACCGGTCGCGAAAGGCCACGGGAGAGATGAGCCGCGCGCAGCCCGACTACGTGTGCGCGGACTGCAGGCACGGCAGGTGGAACGACGGGCGAGAGCAGGTCGGGCGACCGACGACACGTCGAACACCCTCAGCGAGGGTGACCGTCGTGCCGACGGTCCCTCAGCCTTCGCGGGCCGGCGCACGGGTGATGACGTGCGCCGCGCTCAAGCGCGACGGGACGCCGTGCCGAAACGGCGCGATGCTCGGGTCACCGTTTTGTGGACCCCACTCCGGTGCGGGCGGTGCGGCCAAGCCGACGTCCAATCAGTGCCGCGGCACGACCAAGGCTGGTAAGCCGTGCCGAGCTGGTGCCGTGCGAGGGTCCGACTACTGCCCGCAGCACCAACCGCCCGATAGCGGCGATCCCTGATCACCGACGTCACGGAAGCGTGCCAGCACCAGCAGCTGGACGGCGCCGTCGCCGCCTGAGCTGCATGTCGCTCGACATTGCCGACGGCCGAGGGGTTCGGCTCGCTCGTCAACCCGGACAAGTTGCGCCACCTCGGCCCTGTGTCCGACCGGCACCCCACGCCGCCGTCCATCGACCCTCGTCAGAGTGGCTGACGAGCCGCACGGTCTACGGAAGGAGGGCGGCGTAGCGCTGCAGGTACAGCGGCCAGCCGGCATCGCCGTCGACGCCGTCGCGGACGATTTCCCAGCCGCGACCGTGACGGTCGAGGTTTCGGTGCTCGAGCTCGATCCTGGTGCGCGTCGGTCCGTCGGGGGCAAAGCGGACTTCGACCTCGCTGGTGTTCTCGGGGTTTTGCTCGACTTGCCAGGTCGGGCCGATGTCCCAACTGAACACCACCCGTGACGGGGGTTCGTAGGCCAGGATTCGCGCCCAGTGGCACTCCGACCCGTCCTCAGCGCGGTCGAAGATGTGGCCGCCGACCTTGCCCTCGAACACGGTCTCGGTGATTGGCGCGCCGAGAAGGTTGTGCTCTCGCGGCTTGAAGTCGCCGAACCGCTCGGTGAAGACGCGGAACGCGTCCTCGATCGGGGCGTTCACGACGATCTGCTTGTGCACGGTCGCAGCCGTGGTCGATGTCATGTCTGATCCTCCGTGATTCGATCGACGGTTGCCTCGTAGCCGGCGAGTGTCCGGTCCCAGAACGTGTCGAGCTGGTCGCGGAACGCACTGACGGCGGCTGGGTTCAGCCGGTAGACGTGCCGACGACCCACTGCGTCCTCGCTGACCAACCCGGTGTCCTTCAGCACCTTGAGATGTTGCGAGACCGCCGGCCGGCTCACCGGCAGGCGTTCGGCGATGTCCACGACAGCCATCGGCTGCTCGGCGAGGAACTCGACGATGGCGCGCCGGGTGCGGTCTCCGAGGACGTTCCACACTGCGTCGGCGGACCCGTAAGTCGACACGAACGGTAAGTTAGAACTTACGAGAGGACTGGTCAAGGGGCTGAGTGGTGATTCCGCCGAGATCGTCAGGGTTGATGGTGCGACGGGGAGGCCGGACTGCCGGCGTTCGAGGGGGTGGGCGGCGCGATTACCGGATCATCAGAGGAGGGCGGCAGTGAACTGATCGTGGTGGTCGATCCACCAGCGGCGCCGGCGCTCGAAGCGCTCGCGGCCACCGGTCCGGTTCCACATCGCGATGACGTTCGGGTCGCCGGCGTCGACGCTGCGCCGGACGGCTGCTTCGATGCGATCGTTGGCATCGTTCATGGCGGTGAGCAGCTCCGCCCGGCCGTCCCGGTCCAGTCCGTAGGCGTCGGCGACGAGTCGTAGCCGGGCCGGCCGATCGGCGGGGCGCCAGCCGAGCCGGGCCTGGTCGGACTCGTCGTCGATCGGTACGCACAGGCGGGCGAGGTGCGCCAGGTCGTAGACGGGGCGGCCAGGAGCAGCGAACTCGAAGTCGAGCAGCGCAATGGCGATGCCGTCACGAAACACGACGTTCGAAGGCTCCACGTCGTTGTGGCACACGAGCGTCCCGCCCGCGGGGTCAGCCAGACTGTCGTCCCAGGTGAGACCCTGGTGGTCGAACCCGCGGGCGGCGTCGTGCAGCCCGCGCAGCAGCCTGGCGATGGACGCCAGCGCAGTGTCGGACTGGCTCCAGTCTGGATAGGGCGCCACGGGGACCTCTCCGCCGATGAACACGAGGCGCTCGCGTCCGTCCTCGTCGATGTCGACTGGTAGTGACGCGCCCTCGAACCCGGCGTGTCGCACCGCTCGGAGGAAGGCGTGAATCGACTCCGAGTGCGGACTCGAGGGGCGAAGCACATGCGGACCGACGCGGACGACGAGTCCCGCGTTGGCGATCCCGCCGTCGAGCTGCTGCTCAGCCACACCCCGACTTTGCCAGACGTGCCGCCGCCGACGGGCCGTCGAGCTACTCGGATGCCACGGAACAGACACTCTGCGTGCCGATGTCCGCCGGCCCGCTTTCCGTACGTCTGATCGGCTGTTTGGTTGGATGGGTTACTGGCCGAGGCGTCCGTCGATCCGCTCGCGCAACAAGTCGACATGACCCATGTGGCGGGCGTATTCCTCGATCATCCCGACCAGCACCTCGCGCAGCGACATCAGCCCTCCACCGCTGCCGTGCTGATTCAAGGGATCGTCGCCGGTGACGTCGAGGCTGGGCGCCTCGGCCACGAACCGCTCGGCGAAGTCCACCTCCGCGCGCCACGCGTCCCACGCCTCGGTAACCACCTGCGGGTCGGGAACAGCGCCATCGAAATCACCGTCACGGTTGGTTTCGGAGCAGAACCGCCGGGGCACGTCCTGTCCCGCCATCATCACCCGGAACGTGTCACGCTCTCCCTCGGCGAGGTGTCGCACCAGTCCCAGGAGCGACATCGTCGACGGCTCGACGGAACGCCGCGCCATTGCCTCTGCATCGAGACCTGCGCATTTCATCTCCAAGGTGAGGCGTTGACAGCGCAGGGCTTCGACCAGCGTGGTGCGCTCGTCGCCCAACGTCGGTCCGTTCTCACGCGGGTCGTCGTCAGACGGCTTGCCGTCCCCGGTGAACATGTCGGCTCGTCGGGTCGTGGCCATGACGTAATCATCGGCGGTGCGCGTGGCGGCCGACGAGGGGATTAACGACATCTGACATCCCGAGCACGGTGCGTGACGTGCTGGCGGACGCCCGGTCGATGCGGCGATGTTCAGGGCGGGTTGGCGGGGTAGGGAAGGTCGACACTGCCGTGGACCACGTTGAGGGCGAGGTCGCTGAGGCGTTGGTTGCTGTTGCGGGCGTGGGCGCGCAGGCGTGAGAAGGCGGTTTCCATGTCGAGGTGATGTCGTTCGGCGAGGATGCCCTTGGCCTGTTCGATGAGGATGCGGCTGTTGAGGGCGCCGGTGAGCTGCTCGTTGACGACCTCGGCGGCGACGGCGGTGCGGTGTTGGAGGAGGGCGATGGTCGCGACGTCGGCGAGGGCCTGGGCGACGATGACGTCGCGGTCGTTGAGGGCGCCGGGTTCGCTGCGGAACAGGTTGAGGGCGCCAATGATCTGGGAGCGGAGGCGCAGCGGCACGGCATCGGCTGATCGGAACCCGGCTTGGAGGGCGACGGCGGCGAAGCCGGGCCAGCGGCTGTCGGTGGCGGCGAGGTCGTAGTTGACGACGGCTTCGCCGCTGCGATAGCAGTCCAGGCACGGGCCTTCCTGTGACTGCAGCTCGAACAGCTCGACGACCCGCATGGTCTCGCTGGATGAGGTCATCACGCGCAACTCGCCGTTGGGGGCGACCAACATGATGCCGGCGGCGGCGATGTCGAGGACCTCGACGCAGCGA
Organism: uncultured Acidimicrobiia bacterium; assembly: GCA_963839695.1. Classification (GTDB taxonomy): domain Bacteria; phylum Actinomycetota; class Acidimicrobiia; order Acidimicrobiales; family Ilumatobacteraceae; genus JALZMG01. The sequence continues at coordinate 8,055 of CAWIVW010000009.1, forward strand.
TCCGACAGGGTGGTCAGCAAGTCGACGATGTCGAAGTCGTCGACGAGGTTGTCGGCCAGCTCGACGAGGGTGTGGGCAAGCAGTGCTTCGCGCGTCATGGGCACCTCGATCCTCGGGAACCGCCGGCCGCTCCTTTCGCCGGCGCCTGGCTCACTATCATCCTAGTGAGTTTCGACAGCGACGAAACCCCCGCCCGAGCGGTCACGGGTCCGGCGAGTCGCCGCCGGTTTGACCGAGGCGGAACTGTCCGGCGACGACGTCATTGGCGATGTCGGTGAGGGCGCGGTCCTGGGCGAAGGCGTAGGCCCGCATTCTGATGAGGGCTTCGGTAACGGTGATCCCGAGCTGCTCAGCGACCATGCCAGTGGCCTGATGCACCACGAGGCGGAGGTTGCTGCCGACTTCGAGCGCGACACCGAGGGCGCCAGGGTCGGCACCGGTCTGCATCGTGATCAACGCTCGGCCCGCTACGGCCGCGACGATTGCCGCGTCAGTGTGCTGTTCGGAGGTGAGCGGCCCTGGGCGATCGCGGAAGAGGTTCAGCGCGCCGAGACGAATAGTTCCAACTGACATCGGGAACCCGAACACAGCGCGGGCACCACCGGCGACAGCTGAATGCGTGAACGCCGGCCAGCGGGCTTCGCTCGGCGCCCCGAGATCCGGCTCGAGGACGGGACGACCGAGCCGGTACGCGTCCACGCACGGCCCCTCCCCGAGGGTGTACTGCAGCTCCTCGATCAGCTCACTGACCCCACCGGTGGTGCAGACCGACGTATGCGGCTGGTTTCCGACCATCAACATGATCCCGGCACCGCTCATTTCGGTCACATCGGCCGCGACCGTGCACAGGCGCCCTGTTCTTGCATCCTCTGCCGAACCTGTCGAGGAAAGTTGAGCGAGGATCCGCGTCACGCGGTCAGTGGGCACGAGGAGCCCGACGTGACGGGGCGGTGGTATGTCGCACGTGAGCTTGCATCGAACCTCCGAGTGTCGGACAGGGAGGCGCTCAACGAGGACCAGATCCAACGCGAACCCGTCGTGTCGAGTATGACGCTCGAACGTCGACGACGCCAGCGATCTCCTCGGGCTCAGCCCGCCGGGACCCCGTCGGCGTCGCGAAAAGGAGGCGTTACCAGCCGTTCCGCCGACTCCGAGGTTAGGGCTGCCCACATGCCCGATCAGTCCTCTGGTACGTTCACTTCGATCGAGGCCGTTGTTCTCGATGGTCGCTCCAGCCCCTGGCGACACAACCGCCCACGGTTTGCGAGGAGCACCCCAATGAACGACGCGGCCGCTCACTTCCCGGCGGGCTCGATGCCTCGTGTGTCGCGGCGATCGCCACCTGGCGGAGGGAACGACGTAGCCAAGGGGTCGACCGCGCGATGCGCGCGTCGCGGTGCTCGACGACCAGGTCTGTTGGTCGACGGTGGCCGGATTGTCGCTGATCCACGTGGCGGGCATCGTTGGGGTCATCTGGGTCCTGGTGAAGCCGTCGGCGGCGACGCTCGCGCTCGCGGTCGTGATGTACGCCCTGTGCGGCCTTGCGATCACCGCGGGGTACCACCGTCTGTTCGCCCACCGCACGTATCGCGCATCGCCGCCCGTGCGGTGGGCCATGCTGGCCTTCGGCGCGGCGGCCTTCCAGAACTCGGCGCTGTCATGGAGCGCCGACCACCGCGCCCACCACGCCAACACCGATCGCGCCGCCGACCCCCACGCCATCACGCGAGGGATCTGGTTCGCGCACATGGGCTGGTTGTTCCGCCGGCGCGTCGCCTCGGCGGACGTCCGCCGGTTGGCCGACCTGTGGTCGGTGCCCAGCATCCGCTGGCAGCACCGGTTCTACGCCGGCGTGGCCATCGCGATCGGGCTCGCCGCCCCCATGGCTGTCGCGGCGACGTGGGGCGATCCATGGGGCGGCCTCTTCGTCGCCGGATTCCTGCGCGCCGCCATCTTGCTCCAGACAACGTTCGCCATCAACTCGCTCGCCCACCTGGTGGGAACCAGGCGCTACGACCAGACGTCGTCGGCACGCGACAGCACCCTCACGGCGCTCGTCACCTTCGGTGAGGGCTACCACAACTACCACCACCGCTTCCCGTTCGACTACCGCAACGGGGTCCGCTGGTGGCACTACGACCCGAGCAAGTGGCTCATCTGGATGATGGCGCACCTGCGGCTGGTCAACACGGTGCGATCCGCGTCGCCATCCACCATCGCCCGGGCCACCGCCACGAGCACCGCAGTGTGCCAGTCGCCCCCGTCGTGACAGGAAGCCTCCTTCACCTGGGCAAAAGCAATCCTCCGAGTCGTCGCGCCGCGCGATCATCCAGGGCGACGTCGGCCCCGATCGGGATGGGCGATCTCGGACCACGCGACGCGACTGGCGTGGCTGCTCCGCCGACGTGGAGCCCAGCAGCGGTCGCGACTCAGGACGACAGCGACGCAGCGCGACCGTCGCCGTCAGGATGGTGGACGGCCGCGTGGATGATCGCCCAAACACATTTGCCATCCCCGGTGGGCTCCCAACCCCACGCCTCAGCGACGGCATCGACAACGCGCAAACCTCGCCCCCCAAAGTCACCGGGGCTTGCCAGACCGAGCACGGGCGCCTGCCGGCTCCGATCTCGCACCTCGAGCCGCAGCCGGTTGTCCCAGTGCCGCATCTCAATCGTGCAGCCAGCTCCCCCGTGGACCATCGCGTTCGTCACGAGTTCCGAGAGGACCAGGATGGCATCGTCGGCCGTGCCGCAGCCTCGCTCATGAAGCCAGTGCCCTACGGCGCGCCGCGCCGCCCGCACCATCGCGAAGTCGTGATCGAGGCGCAACCTCATCAGACCGCCCGCCGCCCTCTCCTCACCCTCAAACGATATTGACGAAGCGGCCACGTCTGCCTCCGAACAACGCATCCCGAACGGGTCGCCGAAGTCTGGAGCGACGCTAGAGGCGACCTTACCCGCCCAGCCAATTTCGAAACCATCGAGGTGTTCGTCGCTTCGGCTAGATGGTGCCGGCGTAGTTGCCGACGGTCTGGCCTCGGTCGTTGAGCCTGTGGGCCGCCGCGCAGCCTGTCGTGGTGAGTCTGGGCCGTGGTCAGGTGCCGGGAGCTCGATACGTCGGCGTCTTGGTCGCTGCCGCGTCGAGGTCCTCCGGCGTCATCAATGGGACCAGGTTCAGGCGTACCGCGCCGCTCGAGTTGATCAGCAACGACACGGCTGTGGCACTTGCCTCGTCGGGCATGTCACAGATCGCGTAGACGTCCGTGTCACCGAACGCGTAGTACATGCAATCGAGGCTGCCTCCGACTGATTCGACCGCGGCCTGTGCCGCATCGCGTCGCCGAGAGCCTCCCTCGCTCATCAGCCCCTTGATCCCTTCGCCCATGTAGTTGGCTCGTATCAGGTACTTCGGCATGTGCGTGCTCCCTCCGGTTCTGGCACCACCGCGGTGGTGGAATCACTATCACGTGCGTGCTGGCTGGGCAACGAACACCGCAGCTGAGTCAGCGCGGGCGACCCGCCCGCCAGCACGGCGCCGGCGGTCAGCCCTGTCGGGCCGGCGCCCACGATGATGATCTCCATGTCTTCCCTTTCGATTACACTCTCAGTGTTATGAACACACTACGAGTGGTGTCAAGAGGTCGGTTCGCGTCGTGACGGAGCACCCCCGGCCGTACCGTTCGACGTTGCGCGACGAGCGGCGGCGCGACCCGGCGCAGGATCGTGGACGCTGGGCGTGAACTGTTCATCGAGCGCGGTTACGCCGCCAACGACGATCGACGCCATCGCCGAGCGGGCCGAGGTCAGCCGCAAGACGTGTTCACCGCGGTGGGTGGCAAGGCCGCCGTGCTCAAGCTGGCCTTCGACTGGACGCTCGCCGGGGACGACGAACCCGTGCCCATCGCCGACCGACCCGAGGTGCGCCGGATGATACGGGGCACCGAGCCCGCCGTCCTGCTCGCCGAGTGGATGGCGATGAATGCGGCCATCGCCGGACGACTGGCGATGCTGTACCACGTGCTCGTCGTCGCCGCTGACACCGACCGACAAGCAGCCGCCCTCTCGACACGTCGAGCAAGCGTTTCAGCGGAGCCGCGCCGTCGTCGGCCGCCTCGCCGACCTCGGCGGCCTGCGGGCGGGCCTCGACGAGACCGCGCGACCGCCATCGCCGAGCTGCTGATCGACCCCGAACCGTTCCGACGCCTCGTGCTCAGGCACGGCTGGACAGCCGACGAGTACACCGAGCACATCCAGCAGATGGCCGCGGCAGCGCTCCTACCGTGATCTCTCTGGTCCGGCGATGACGCTCGCCCGGCGGTTTGGCCCCCAGCACGGACGATGCCCGCGCCGTTCTTGCCAGGTCAAACCCCCGGTGGCCGGCAGCGTCCTTGGTTTGGACTCGGGTCGTGTCCAAACGGGTACTTCCGTGTCTCGTCGCCCGGGGTGGGTGTGAGAAGAGGAGGAGGAGTCCTTGATGCGTAGCTTGCGAGCACTGTTGCGGGGTTCGGTCGTCACGGCAGCAGCGGTGTCGCTCACCGCGATGCCGGCGAGCGACGATCAACTCGTGGCTTCGGCGAATCGGACGCCGAGCGGATCGTCCTGCTCCATGCCTTCTATCCGGGCTACTGGTGGGACCACACTGATCTCACCGTGGCGGTGCTCTCGTCACCGAATGTCGACCCGGTATTCGTCGAGGCGATCCGCGACGCCGTCGCGACGTGGGCCGACGTGCTCGCGGAGGAGTTCCCGATCGTGTCGCTCACCGACGTCACCGACACCGCCCGCAACCCCCAGCGGGCCGACATCGTCGTGCACTACGTGCCCCACGCCGGTGGCATCGTGTGGGGTGGCCGGGCGCAGTGCGGCGACCATCGGTGCAACAACGTGACCGTCCGCTCTGACGTCCCTGACCTCATCGACGTCGGCGTCCCCGACTACGACCCCGAACGGGTCTACCGGGTCGCGCTGCACGAGCTCGGCCATGCCCTCGGGCTTGGGCACGCTGAACCGTTGAACGAGACCGATGGACTTGATGGGGTACGGGTGGAGCGTTCCCGAACCTGACACCACGCCGATCTTGTCGACGTGCGACCTCAAGGCGCTCGGTGTGGTCTTCGCCTGGGCGGTCGAAGGCGTTGATCCGTACCCGCCGTCCGAAATGTGGGTCACCTGCGATTAGGCCGGAGCCAACGGCACGCCTCGCCGGTCGGGGTGACGGAGCCTGACAGACGACGATCCTCGCTGCCCGCCTATCACGCGAGGCCGTCGGTGTCACCCACGGGAGCCGGCAGTCCGACGCATCGATCGGCGGAGCCCTGTCCGGGACGCGGCCGTCGCGTTCACGACTTGGGCGTGCGCTTCCTCAGGCCGGCCAATTGCCGGCGGAGATCGTCGACCTCGGACTGCAGCTCGATGATCCGATCCGCCCCGGCCAACGTCATCCCCTCACCCATCAGCATGGCGACGGCGCCAATGCGGTCGATGTCGATCCTGCTGTAGCGGCGCTGCCGTCCGGTCGACCGCGACGGCCGCACGACGTCGTGGGTGTCGAGGCGGCGCAGGTACGCCGGCTGCACGCCGAGCATGTCGGCGACCTGGCCAACCGTGTACAGCGGCACGTCATCGGCCGGGAACTCGGGGATACCCGGTGGCCGGGCGGGACCCTCGGCCGCCCGGCCGGGATCACTCACGTGCTGGTCGCCTCATCCGGTTGGCTCCGGTCCTCCGAGGTGCCGGTGTCGATGGCGGTCGACGCTCCATCGGCCGCGTTGATGCTGACGCGGCGCGGCTTGGCCTGCTCCTTCACGGGGACCCGCAGCGTGAGCACCCCGTCGCGGTACTCGGCGTTGAGCCGATCCGTGTCGAGCGTTTCGGCGAGGAACAGCTGGCGGCTGAACGTGCCCTGGGGCCGCTCACCGATCAGCAATTCGACGTCGTCGGCATTGGAGCGGTTGCGCTCGGCGTGGACGGCCAGCACGTTGCGCTCGACGGTCAGCTCGATGGAGTCGGCCGCCACGCCGGGCAGGTCGAACTGGACGATGAACTCGTCACCCTTGCGGTAGGCGTCGATCGGCATGGCGGCAGGCCTGGCGGTGGTGCCGAACACCTGCTGAGCCACTCGGTCGAATTCACGGAACGGGTCGGTTCGCATCAACATGTTCATGGCTCCTTTCCTATCGACTTACCGCTTTTCTTATCGCACAAGGAGAGAAAACTGTCAAGCCCAGTTGCAAGTTGCGAACGTAGAACTTCTCTTCGCCTTCGGCTCGCCCTCCGGCGTACGGGGGCTTCAGTCCACGCTCCTCCACGGCGGGCCACCCGCGCGGCCGGCGGCCATGGCCAGATCGGTGTCTTCGGCCAGAGGGTGTCGGGTGCGGCGATCCCACCGACGTCATCCAAGGCGGACCGTCGAAGCGATGTGTACCATCCGGCATCGGCGGGCAAAGACGTCCCATGCAGATCCGCAAACCGTTGACCGTCGTCGCTGTGGCGGCGTTGTTCGTGGCCATCCCCCTGTCGGCGGCGGCGGCGAAGCCCGGTGGTGGCCGCGAACCGGCCGCACCGACTGCAACGACGTGTCGGTTGCCGGAATCCGACGCCGAAGGTCTCGAGATCCTCAGCAACTACTACCCGGGCTATTGGTGGGACCACACCGACCTCACGATCGCCGCCCAGTTCCACCCCCGCGCCACGCCCGAGCAGCAAGCCGCCATCCGGGAAGCAATCGCCACCTGGTCCGCCACCCTCCTCGACTGCTTCGACGGCTTGATCACGCTCACCGACGTCACCGGGCAGCAACGCCAGGCCGCCGACATCGTCGTGCATTACGTTCCCACCGCCGGCGGGGTCGTGTTCGGCGGTTACGCCATCTGCGGCGATCACGGCTGCCCCAACATCCTCGTGCGTTCCGACCTGCCACCCAGCCTCGACCGCGAACCGTACGATCCCGAGTACCTCGGCTGGGTGACGTTGCACGAGGTCGGCCACGCCCTCGGTCTCGGCCACGCCACCAACCTGCTCGAAAGCACCGACCTGATGGGCTACGGCTGGCCCGATCTCGGTGACCCGGTGCTGTCGGACTGTGATCTCGACGCCCTCGCCTTCGTGTTCGCCTGGGCGCTCGCCGGCAGCGACCCACACCCACCGGCGGCCGGCCCTTACGACTGCTCCATCGACTAAGGACCTGAGGGATAGGCGTCATGCGGGGCTCCATCGGTCGCGCCTGTCGATGAGCCGAGCGACGGTGAGGACCGTCGTGGTCTGCTTTCAGGCCTCCGGGACCACCATGACGCCGGGAAGGCGGCCGCCGGCGAAGTCCAACAGGCCGGCCCAGTCGGGACGCACCGTGATCCGGGCCATGCGGGTGCCGGGCTGGTCGACCATCTCGAGGAGCTCGCGGGCGGCATCCTCCCCGAGGTACTGCCGGGCCGAAGCGGCGTAGTCAGGATCGACACCATCGACCTCGGTGATGTGCGCCTTGCCACGAACGAGCAGCACCTGCGGCGGCTCGGTTCCGGTATCGATCGAGATGGCCACGTCGGGTCGGGCGCGAAGCGCGCCAAGGCGTCGCGCCCCGGGGGCTGGGATGTGAGGTGCCTGGATGTACGTCGGCATGACCAGCTCGCCATTGGTCCACCGAAACCAGGTCGGGACGATCCGGGGGGTACCGTCCTTGGCGGTGTAGGCGACACGAGCCGGGATCGCCGAGGCCAGTAACTCCCTCGCTACCGGGGTGTCGAGTAGCTCCAGGCTGCCCTGGGGTATCGCGGCGGGCTCACTCTCAGCCGTCACAGCATCTCCTCCTCGTCAGCTTCCATCTCCATCGACTCCCATCGCGACCCGAAGTCATCGCTCCGCGAGGGCCGGCGAGATCTATGTGGTGCCAAGCCGACCCCGGCGGTGATCGGGCCCGTCGGCAACCCATCGGCCCTGCCGCCCGTCCGCATACCCAACGTGACGCGTCCGGGATCGCCGGGTCGCGACGTGGATCGACGGGCTAACCAAGCACCCGTTCCAGCAGACTTCGTACGACTGCCTTCAACTTGTCGAGGATCGAGCCGATCGGAAGCGTCGCGTTGGCGACCTTGGGTTCGCCGGAGCGACGTCGGGTTCTGAACACTCCGACGGACGCGGCCACGAGCGCGACGGCGCCCACCGTGTACGCGAGCACCTGCAGCAGCGTGACGCCAGGATCGCTGACGTTGTGATCACTCCACGCGCCCGGCGCTGGTGAGTCAGCCATTTGCACAGCTTGAAGGCTCGTCGGACTGTCCACAAGGCTCTGGGTGTCCGACAAGGCTTGCGATCCTCTTGGTCGAGGCGGATGCCATTTCCGTGCGCGCCGCATCGCCGCCGCCGCCGACGGGTGCACGGCAGCGGCGAGCGACCAGCGGGGCGAGTGAGGACATCATGCGGTCACGTTCAGGGCTGTGGCCTGTGCGAGGCCAGGGGGAGCTCAGGTTGTGTGGCGTGGGTGCGGTACCAGTCGACGGTGCGGCCGACGATGTCGTCCCAGTGCGTGGTGTGGCCGCCGAACGCGTGGCGGAACGCCGAGTCGTCAACAACGAAGGGCTCGGCGAACTGGTAGTAGGTGTGCAGGAGCTCGCGGACGTTGCGGTTGAACAGTCCGACGGACCACAGCATCGGTCGCTTGAGGGCGGTGACGTCGGTGCGGCGCTGGCCGGCCGCGGCGTACACGTCGATGATGATGTGCCGGGTCGTGCGGGTCTCGGGGTTCGGCAGGTGCCAGGCTCGGCCGTAGGCGTCGTCGCGGGACCCGAGGAGCACGAGGTTGCGGCCCACGTCGGGGACGTAGCTGTAGGTGTGCTGAGTGTCGGGTCGTCCCATGGTCTGGGCTCGCTTGCCGGCGAGCGCGGGTTGGAACACGAACTCGCCGAGGGCGGAGTCGCGCACGCCGGGGCCGACGAAGTCCGACGCCCGGCCGATGACGACGCGCACGTCGCCGCGGTGGTGGGCGTCGAGGAGTTGGGCGGACATCGCGGCGCGGGTTCGGCTCTTCGCGCTCGTCGGGTTGACCGGGGTGGTCTCCCGGAGTGACCTCGGAGCTCGGGCCGTACATGTAGAGGTTTTCGAGGACGACCAGCTTGGCGCGCGCGGCCCTAGCGGCGTCGAGCACGGCGTGCTGGAGTGGCGGGAACTCGCTGGTCCAGCGGTGGTAGTGGGGGGCGTTGAGGCAGAAGTAGACGGTGTCGGCGTCGGCCGCCACCTGGCGGGCGAACTCGGGGTCGGTGGCGTCACCGCCGATCGTGTCGACTCCGGCGATCGTCGCGGTGCCGCTGCGGTTGACCATACGAACTCGGACGCCGTGGTCGACGAGGGCGGCGGCGACGGCGCGACCGGCCGGCCCGGTGCCGAACACGACGTGCGTCCCGGCGCTCATGACTGCATCGTCCTGGCCGGAATGAACCAGCCGATGATGATGCTCTGCAGGAAGGTGGAGGCGATGGCGCCATATGCGCCGAACACGACGAACTGCTCATCGACGCTGATGCCGCCGGCGGTGGTGGCGGTCCAGCCGACGGCCCATACGGCGGCGGTCGCGGCGGCCCAACCGAGCATGCGCTTGGTGCTGCCGAGCATGGCGCCCTGGGCGATGCCCACGCCGAGCCCGGACACCGCACCCATGACCACCAGCGATGTGATGTCGGTGCGGTAGGAGACGAGTGCGGCTCCGACGGCCAGTCCCACGCCGAGCCCGGTGGCGGTTGCCGGAATCCAGCCGATACCGATGCCGCGGCGGCGCAGCAGCATCCATTGGGCGACGCCGAGCCCTGCGCCGGTCACCACTCCGCCAAGCACGGCGGCCGAGACCGAGTCGACGCGTCCGGCGACGAGATGGCCGATCAGGCCGGCCACGGGAAAGGCGAGGGCGACCAGCATCCATCGCCACCACGGTCGGAACGACCGGCGTGCTGGGTGCTGGTCAACGGGTGAATGGAAGCTGATGGCGGTGGTGGTGTGGCTCATGACGGGTCCTTCCGGGTTGGTGGTTGTGGGTGGGTGTTGGCGGTGATCCAGGCGACCAGGACGCCGTCGGGATGGTCGACGAGGTGGTCGCGGGCGAGGGCGTCGACTCGGTCGGCGTCGCCGGCGACGTGGGCGACGGCGATCGCGACTACTTGGCGGTCGCGTGTCGTCGTCGCCACCCCGGCGGCCCGATCGAGCAGATCGCCCGAAACCGGAGCGAACAGTGCGGCGGCGACGATGGTCGTCACGTCGTCACTGGTGTGGGCCCGCTCGAGGATCTCCGCGATGGCGGCGTCGCCGCCCACCACCAGCTGATGGATCACGTCGTCGGGTTCGGCGGGCATGGGTGCAGCGTGGGCGGAACCCCTGACACAGCGCTGTCACGAAGGCCTCGGGCGTACCCTGAGGCCGTGATCGCAGTGTCCGTGCTCGATGTCGTCGAGCTGCACCGCGACGGTGAGCGCGTCCCCGTCCGGCGGGGCAAGACGACCGAAGTGCTTGTTCGTCTCGCCCTCGAGGCCGGTGTGATGGTCCGCACCGACAGGTTGATCGAGGATCTCTGGGCTGACGAGGCCGGCGGCACGGCGCGCAACGTGCTGCAGACGAAGGTGTCCCGGTTGCGCCGGGCGTTGGGCGACGCCGCCCTGGTGACGGGTACGAGTGCCGGCTACACACTGGAGGTCGACCCGAGCGCGATCGATGCGCTCGAGGTGCTCCACCTGGCCGAGGAGGCCTCAGCGCTGCGACGCGCGGGCGACCCCTCCGCGGCCTTGGCCTCGTGCACGAGGGCGCTGGCGATGTTCCAGGGCGAGATCCTGTCCGCGGCCGGTGATGCTGAATGGGTCATCCCGTACCGTGCGCGCCTCGAGGAGGTCCGTCTCGGTCTCATCGAGGATCAGCTCGCCGCGCGGGTGGATCTCGGCGCTGCGGGCGAGGTGATCGGCGAGCTCGAAGGGGTCGTCAGCGTGCATCCGCTGCGGGAGGGCTTGTGGGCCTTGCTGATGGTCGCCCTGTACCGCGACGGCCGCCAAGCCGATGCACTGGCGACGTACCAGCGGGTCAGGAACGTATTGGCCGACGAGCTCGGGCTCGACCCTGGCCCTCAACTGCAGCAACTCGAGCACCAGATCCTCGTCCATGATCCGGCACTCGGCGTCCCCTCCGCCGCGGTACGAGGGCTGGGACCGGACAGGTCGGCGGGCAACCTGCCGTCGATCTCGGCCGACCTGGTCGGTCGCGAGACCGAAGTGGCGGCGGTCGCCGATCTGCTCGCCAGCGACCGGCTCGTCGAGATCGTCGGCCCGGGCGGCGTCGGAAAGACGGCGGTCGCGATCGCGGCCGGCCGCCGGCTGAGCTCGTCCGACGGTCTCGCGCCCGGTGGCGTCTGGTTGGCCAGACTCGAGACCGCGGCGACGCCCGACGATGTGGTTGACACACTGGTCGCGGCGTTGAACGTCGGCGGCGAGTCGGCGCTGTTCGAGCGGCTCAAGACCACCGCCGGGTTGGTGATCCTCGACAACTGCGAACAGGTCATCGACGCGGCCGCGGCGCTCGCTGTGCGCCTGCTCGACGCCGCCCAAGGGGTGCGGATCCTGTGCACCACCCAGGTCTCACTCGACGTCGACGGTGAGGTCGTGTTCGAACTCGCACCCCTTGCCCTCTCCGACGCCGTCGAGTTGTTCAGCCGTCGAGCCAGTGCGAGCCGGATGCGTCGCGGTTCGAACGGGGCAGACGACGCCGTACAGGAACTCTGTCGATCGCTCGACGGTCTTCCGCTGGCGATCGAGCTCGCCGCGGCACGAACCAAGACGTTGTCCGTCGAGGAGATCACCCGCCGCCTCGACGATCGGTTCAACGTGTTGAGCGACCCGACCAGCCGCCGACCGGAACGACGCCGAGCACTCAAGTCGACGATCCGGTGGAGCTACGACCTGCTGTTCCCCGACGACCAGCGGGGCCTGTGGGCTTTGGCCGCCTTTGCTAGCGGCGCACCCCTACCCGCGGTCGAGTCCGTCCTTGCCGCGCTCGACGTACCCGCGGCCGCAGCAATCGACGTGGTCGGCCGGCTCGCCAGCCGTTCGCTGGTGATCGTCGACGACGAAGAAGCGCCGAACACCGTCCGCTACCGGCTGCTCGACAGCATCCGCGCCTTCGCCATCGAAGCGATGACCGACGCCGGACTGTCCGAGCGCGCCTTCGCCGCCCACGCCGCATGGTTCGCCGACGCCGCCGGATCCTCCACCCAAGGTGTCCGCAGCAGCCACCAAGCCGAGCATCTCGCCTTCGCTCGGGTCGAGCGCGCCAACATCGACGCCGCGTTGACCTGGAGCATCGAGAACGATCCGCTCGTCGCGTTCAGCCTCGTCAACGGGTTCGGCTGGGCCTGGGTTGTCCTCGGCGACAGCAGAGGCGCGCAACGAATTCTGGCCGCGCTCGACGCGGCCGGCGACTCAGCCCTGGTCCGCGACCGGGCGAACGCCCTGCTGCTCGCCGGGTGGATCGAAGCGTCGATCGGGCGCCTCGAGCTCGCCCGCAACCACATCGCCGTCGCCACCGACCTGGCCGACACGATCAACGATGCCGACTTGCAGGCGCGCAGCTGTTACTACCTCGCCTACGTCGTGTCGCATGACGGCGAGTTCCGTCACGCGATCGAGCTGACCGACCGCAGCGACGCCCTCTACGCAGGGCTGGACCGACCGTGGGATCAGGCCGCGAACTGGCTGTTCGCCGCCCGAGCCGCGATCTCCGCCAACGACGAGGAGCGCAGCGTCGACGCTGTCGATCACGTCCAGCACTGGCTGCAAACAGTCGACGACCCGTGGTTGCACGTTCGCCGTGACGCTGTCCTCGGTGAGCTGGCCCGCATCCAGCACCGGTTCGACGATGCCGTCGCCCACCTCGGACGCGCCGCGCAGACGTCGCAACGTCTCGGTTTCCGGCAAACCGAGGCGTACCAACTGTCCAGTCTGGGACGAGCGCAGTGCCAGGCCGGTGACTACCACGCCGGTGCCGGCAGCCTGCAGCGGGCGATCGACAAGGCCGAGGCCACCGGTGATGTACGGCTCGCCGCGCTCGCCCGGGTTCACCTCGGGCGCGTCCTGCGGGCACTCGGACAGGTCTCGGCAGCGCGCACGGCGCTCTGCGCGGCGACCGCGTGGCACCGCACCGCTGAAGGCGGCGAACAGGCCGCCCTCGGCAGGTGCCTCCTGGCCGCGATCGACGCGGCGGATCGGGAACCTGGCGCCGAGGAACGTCTCGCCGTCATCCTCGACGACGCCCGGCGCAACGGCGACGCCCACGTCGAAGTCTTCGCCCTCGACGCGCTGGCCCGCATCGCATCCGAAAAGGGCGACGTCGCCACAGCACGGGACCTCTGTCAGGGCGCTGATCGGCGCATGGAAGCTGCCTCCCACTTCATCACCGACCTCGACCGAACCGACGCCCACGCCGTCAAACGAATCGCCTGAAGCCGCCAGAGCACGACCTGGTGATCGACCTGGGGGTGTCGTCAGGCGGTGGCGAGGTGCGCGGTCTCGGGCAACATGTCGGACGGTGACCGGCGGGCGGCGCCGGGTGAGATGCCGACCGTGCGCTTGAAGGCGCGGCTGAATGCCGCTTCTGACTCGTAGCCCAGGCGGGCGGCGAACGCCGCGACGGGGATGTCGTCGTGCTGCAGCCAGTCGAGCGCCACGTGCATCCGCCACCGGGTGACGTACTGCATCACCGGCTCGCCCACGAGTTCCGTGAAGCGGGCGGCAAAGGCCGACCGCGACATGGCGGTCTCCCGCGCCAGTGAAGCCACCGACCAGGGCTGGGCCGGGTCGCGGTGCACGAGCGACATGGCCCGGCCGATGCGGGGATCCTGTAGGGCTCCCAGCCAGCCGCTCTGCCCTGCCGGGTCGCCGGCGATCCACGAACGGATGGCTTGGATGACGAGGATGTCCGACAGCCGCGTGATCACGGCCTCGCCGCCCGGGCGCAGCGCCCGCCCCTCGGCGGCGATGAGCCTGAGCGTGCTGTGCATCCAGTCGGCCTCGGGCGACGGCGACCCCGGCGACCCCTCGATGACGATCGTGCGCGGCAGCAGCGCTACCAGGTTGCGAGCTGCCGGGTGGCCGAAGCGGACGGTGCCGCACACGATGCTCGTGGGCGCGCCACCGCCGCCGTACCGCAGGATCGCGTAGCGGTCGCTGGCGTAGTCGTACTCCAGCCCGTCGACCCGCGGGGCCGGAGCCCCGGGCTCGCTGAGCAGCAGGTGACCCTGGCCGTGCGGCACCAGGGCGAAGTCGCCGGGCTGCAGCTGCCGGGGCTCGTCGCCGTCCACCTCGAGCCAGCAGCGCCCGGCGTTGACGACGTGGAACCACATCGACTCGGGCTCGGGCGGCAGGTCCAGCCCCCACGGAGCGGTCAGCTCGGACCGGCAGTAGAAGCTGCCGGACATGCGCAGGACGTGCAGTGCCTCGCCCAGCGGATCGGGTGTGGTCCAGGGATCCTCGCCGCGCATGGGCCCCAGTCTGCCGCCCTGGACACGAGCGTCCAGAGAAACTGGACGAACGGCCATGAATGAGCGACGGACGAGCATTGTTCGACCGGCTCGGCTCCCTCAGAGTGGACGGCAAGTACATATCCCACAGAGAGGATCCACCATGACCGAGATTTCACCCAACGACCGGCCGACACTGGTGCTCGGCGGCACGGGCAAGACGGGTCGCCGGGTCGTCGAACGGCTCGGCGCACGCGGTTTCCCCGTCCGCGTGGGCTCCCGTTCGGGACAGCCGCCGTTCGACTGGACCGACGAGTCCACCTGGGCGCCCGTGCTGCAGGGCGTGCGGGCGGTCTACATCCCGTACCCCGACCTGGTCATCCCCGAGGCAACGAAGGCCACCCGGGCGTTCGCCGAGCTCGCCATCGAGCACGGCGTCAACCGGTTGGTGATGTTGACCGGCCGCGGCGAGGACGAGGCCCAGCGGGGCGAGCGTGAGCTTCAGGCCACCGGCGCCGACGTGACCATCGTTCGCTGCGCCTGGTTCATGCAGATCTTCAGCGAGGACTTCCTCCTCGACTCGATCCGGGCCGGCGAGGTGGTGCTCCCGGCCGACGACGGCCAGCTCGACCCGTTCGTCGACGCCGATGACATCGCCGACGTCGCGGTGGCCGCGCTCACCGAGCCCGGCCACGCCGGGCAGGTCTACGAGCTGACCAGCCCACGGTTGCTGACCGTCCCCGAGGCCATCGCCGAGATCGCCAAGGCGAGCGGCCGGGACATCACCTACGTGCCGGTGTCCGTCGAGGAGTACGCCGCCGGTGCCGCCGAGCACGGCGCCCCGCCCGAACTCGTCGACTTCCTGACCTACCTGTTCAGCGACGTCCTCGGCAAGCTCGCCTACGCCACCAACACTGTTCAGCGGGTCCTGGGCCGTCCGCCGCGGGACTTCACCGACTTCGCCACCCGCACCGCCGCCACCGGCATCTGGACCCCCCAAGCGGACCGATGACGTACGTCGATGATGTCCGCTCCCCCGTGGCCGAGCCGGTTCGGTCAGCCCGTCACCGTGCCGACGGTGACGGGTGGACCGGGATCGTGCTCGGCGCGCGCTGGTCTCGATGGCCCTCGTCGCCGGGCTGATCTACGCGTTCTCGGTTGCGGTGATGCCCAACCTGGCCGGCGCCGACGACCGCGTCTTCGTGGCGACCATGCAGCGATTCAATGAGAAGCCGGTGTTCCAACTCAGCTTCACCGGGGCGCTGGTGCTGACCGCGCTCGCCGTGGTGCTGCAGCGGCGCCACGGCCCGGGCGTCGCCGTGCGCTGGACCGTCGCTGCGCTCGTGCTCTACGGGATCGTCCTCGCCGTGACCTTCGGCCTCCACATCCCGCTCAACGACGAGATCGACCAGGCCGGCAACCCGGACCGCATCGCCGACCTCGCCCATGTCCGCAACCAGGTCGAAGGCCCGTGGGTGGCCGGGAACATCGTGAGAACCCTGCTCTCCACCGCGGCGGTCGCGGCCCTCGCCCGCGCCCTTCTCCTGCACGGGCGCAGCGCACCCGACCCGAAGGCACGTACGAGCGCCGCGGGGGCACCATGGGCGCCGCGACCCGGCCCGCGACTGAGGAGCATCCAATGACCCACGACCTGATCACCGCTGGCACCGTGGCGGCCGCCGTCGGCTGCGCCCTGGTGGCCGGCCTGTTGTTTGCCTTCTCGACGAGCGTGATGCCCGCCCTACGACAACGGCCCGCGGCCGAGGGCATCGCCGCCATGCAGAAGATCAACTCGACCATCCTCAACCCGCTCTTCGGGCTGGTCTTCGGCGGCACCACGGTGCTGTGCCTGCTGCTGGCCGTCACCGCGCCCCTCACGACGGACGAGTCCCACGCGACCCTGCGGGGTATCGGCAGCGCGCTCTACGTGGTCGGGGTATTTGTCGAAACCATGGTCGTGAACGTGCCGATGAACAACGCCCTCGACGCAGTCGATCCGGACGGCGACGAGGGCGCGACCTACTGGCGCACGTACCTGCAGCGGTGGACGGCGTGGAACCACGTGCGGGCGCTGGCGGGCACCGCGGCGTCGGTGATGCTGGTCGTGTCGCTGCTGTGATCCCGCGCTCTGGCGGCTGCGGTGTGAGTCAATGAACGACGTCGTAGACGAGCTTTTGGATCCCGTTGCCGTAGGACTCGGACTCCACCAGCTGCAACATCTGCTTGTCCTTGTCAGTGTCGCTGAACAGCCGCTTGCCAGCACCGAGCAACGTCGGGAAGACCAGGAGGTGGTAGCGGTCGATCAACCCGGCGTCGGAGAGGTTCCGGTTCAACGTCGCACTGCCGTGGATGATGATCGGGCCACCGTCCCCCTCCTTGACGGCGGCGACGTCGTCCAATGAGCGCAGGATCGTGGTCTCACCCCAGTCCGACACCAGGTCAGCGTCGCTGAGCGTGCTCGATACGACGTACTTCGGCATCGCGTTGTATTCGGCGAACTCCTCCACCATCGTCGGCCACACTGGCGCGAAGGCCTCGTAGGAGAGCCGGCCGATCATCATCGCCGCCGCCTCCTGCTGCTCCCGACCCTTGAGCTCGTACGCGTCCTCCCGGAACTCGATGTCCTTGAACGTCCAGCCACCGCTGCGGTGGGGCTCGGTAGGTCCCCCACCGGGGGAATCGACGACACCGTCCAGAGAGACGAAGGCGGTCGTGATCAGTGTGCGCATTGGTCTGTTCCTCGCATGTGGTGGTTTGGTCGTGGAATCGCCGCTCGGAGCGAGCGGGTCACGATGTCTACGAACGAGCCACGCCCGGATCGACACCGACCCCAACAGCTTCTCCGAGCCTGGTAGGGCTCGGCAGCGCCATTCGACGCCCTACAGGACGGCGCAAGCCGACGAGCAGGGCACCGGCCGCCGCGCAGCAGAGGGCGTCACCCTGCAGGGCCCGTCGACCGAGCCGCTCGCACATGGCCAGAGGTTATGTCCGCACCCCCACCGGACGCGGATGTCGGATGGCTGCGAGTTCAGCTCGTCAGCGTCTTCTTTGGGCGGACGACGCAGAACTCGTTGCCCTCTGGATCGGCGAGCACGGTCCACGTCTCGTCGCCTCGCTGACCGACGTCGACCGGTCGTGCGCCGAGGGCGATGAGGCGCTCGATCTCCGCCTCACGTTCGCCGGCGCTGGCGTCGGCGCCCGGGTTGAGATCGAGATGCAGACGGTTCTTGACAACCTTGTCGTCCGGGCTCGGCATGAAGCAGATGCCGACGGGCGCATCGTCGGCCGGGCCGATGACGATCTCCCGCGCGCGTTCGGAGAGGATGGGCCAGTCGAGCGCCTGGCTCCAGAACCGGGCCAGGCGCGGGAGATCGTGGGCGTCGATGACGACGTGGTGGAGGGACACAGGCACGCCCTGATCCTGCTACAGCCCCGTTCGATCGGCGAACGAGCCGGCGTTTATCCCGGCGGATGGCGTCGGGAGGCCCCGACTGCTCGACGCCGCCAGCGGCGGCGGATGCCGCTGGGCGCTTTCAGCCCTCGGTGAAACGGAACGAGTCGAAGAACGTGGCGAGGGCAGGATCCTGGAACGTCAGCTCACCAGCTCCGGTCACGATGTTCTGGTAGAGCACCGGCCCGTCGAAGTAGACCCGCTGCAGCAGCGTGCTGGGCTGACCGCTCACTGTCAAGGAGGCCGAGAACTCGCGGCCCGGCCGGCCCTGCAGTTCGAGGTCTCGGCTGGCGACGAGGGTGCCCTCGACATTGGCGATGGCTTGGTCCTGCGCGCCCTGCAACGCCTGCGGCACGTCTAGGACCGTCCCCTCCGGGTACTCGCCACGCGCCGTCCCCATGAACAACTCCTCCGTCTCCACCGCAGCGATCGACAGATCCATGACCGACCCATCCGGCAATGGCTGAGGTTGGGTGCGCTCGCGCGGCCGGGACGGAAACACGGCCGAGAAGTCACCCTCAGGCGAGGTATACGTGAACCCTGCCCCTGCGGCGGTCGTGGCCGGTTCGGACCCAGTTGGCGCAGACGCAGGGGCCGTCGTCGTCGCCGGTTCGGACCCAGGCGGCGCCGACGCCGGGGCCGTCGTCGCCGCCGCCACGGTCGTGCCCGCCGCCCCAGAGGTCGCCACGCTGGTGGGTGAGCGGGGGGCGGAGTCGGAAACGTCATCGTCGTCCGCACAGCCGAACACTGCCACCGCGGTCGCCAGAACAGCTGCGAGACGAAGCGAGCGGACGGGACGGGTGTAGCTCATGGCGAAGACGCTCCTACTCTCTGGTCTCACCAGCCGAATACCCCGGCGTCCGGAAATCCCAACCGTGGGGCTGCGGCGCCTACACGGCGGCGCGTAGCGAGGCGAAGTCCCGCACCGCCCCTTGCTCCGTACTGTGTGGTGGTGGAGCCCGCTCGACTTCGAGCACTCGCTTCGCGGCCGTACGACCCGACGGCGACGAACGTGCCGCGCGCCACCTGTCGGTCGTCGCGGAGATGTTGAGAGCGGCCGAGCGAGTCAGCCGACGGGGCGGAGGTAGAGGTTGACGGCCCGCTTCCCGATCTTGCGCCCGTAGGCGGTCCCAACTTCCACCGCGTTGCGGAAGTGGAAGCCGATGAAGATGCGCGAGTGTGCATTCTCCACCGCAGCCTGAGTGAAGTTGGTGTACGAGCGGAACACCGGTGACGAAACACTGCAGGGATTCACAGGAGCGAGTACCGGCACGGGCAGCGTCGCGCTGCAGTCCCGGAAGCTGATCCGATCGGTCCCGAAGAACTGCTTCAGCACTTCTGCGCCCGCGCCCCCTTCGATGCTGTGACCCGAGGGGTAGTCCTGGTTCGGAGGGGTTCCGCGCAGCGGTGTCCAGTCTGGGTCACCAGTCGTGTCCGGATTGCCGTCCGTCTCTCCATTCTGAATCGCGGTGACCGGTCGCCAGTAGTTGAAGTGGTTCTTGGCGTCGACCATGGCGACGTAGCCGTCGGCGAGAGCCATGTTGAGCAGGCCGAACAGCCGGGCGTTCTCCCAGAGGTCGAGTCCTTGCGCGGGGGAGACGACTCGTGCGACCCGGTTCCACTTGAGGGGCGAGCTCTCCCACCAGTAGAGCGCGATCTCCGTTTCCTCGGGGTCTCGCCCACTCGGGGTGGTGACTCCGTCACCGCCGAGGGTCTTCACCTCGATGTAGTCAGCGGTGTACTTCTTGTTGGTGAGGCGGTAGGGCGGACGGGGCCGGAATTGGGAGCTGTGCTTCAGCACGAACGGGGTCACGTTCTCCCAGACCTCGAAGGCGATGAACGGGGTGCCCGGTGTGCACTGGTACTCGCCTGGCTCAGTGTCCTGGGGGCAGTCGAAGTTCAGGAATGGGCCGACCGCACCATCGTTGGACCTCACTGCGAGGATCGCCTCCGCTGCATCGTTTCCCAGCTCGATGCCCTGATCCTTCGCCGTGCCAACGGGGACGCCCGCGAGCGCCGTCGCATAGTCGGCGTCGGCGATTGCCAAACCTGCGTCGATGCATGATTGGGGGACCAACGGCAGTTGGTCGATGAGCGTTGCCAACACAGTGTGGGCGGCCGCCGCGACCGCAGCCTCCGGCGAGGCGCCGTGCGGACCGCGAACGTTGTAGGCGTACGGTCGGGAACGCCGGTCGATGGCATTGAGGGCGTCGTGGACAGCGATGTGCATCATCGCGTACATGCGCGATTCGTGGAGTGGGTTGTCGAGCGGAGCGATGCAGGCCGCAGTGGCGGCTTCGCCCGCGTTCTCGTTCCAGGTGAGGACGGCATCGTCCGAGGCGGCGAACGTGGTCGAGGCCCGAGGGCTGGTGGCACGGGGTACGACCATCAAGGCCGCGGCCGCCAGCCCGAGAACGAGCAGTATCCGAGTGTGTAAGCGCATTTGCACACCTCCTGCGGATGGATGTCCTCACAGGTATCGCGCCCCTAGCAGGTGATCACCAACACCCGTGGCTTGCGCGTGGCTTGCGTTCTGACGTACCAGTGAGGCTTGGGCACCAAATCGCGTGGACGGTCAGCCAATTGGTAACCAAGCGAGTGCCGGACGAGCATCCGGCTACGTTCGCTTACTTCTAGTGATCGTTCCGGAGGTTTGGGGGGCGACGTGGGGGCACGGACCGGTGCCGAGTACTTGGCTGGGTTGCAGAAGACGCCCCGCCAACTGTTCATGAACGGCGAGCGCATCGCGGACGTGACCGCAGATCCGCTCCTCGCCGGCGGGGCGCAGATGCTGGCGGCGGTGTTCGATCGCCAGCACGCCTTTCCCGACGATTGCCTGATCCCTGATCCCGAGACCGGAGAGCCGATCAACGTAAGTCACATGCTGCCGCGCAGTGTCGACGACCTCCGTCATCGCAACCGCGGGTTGTCCCGCTTGTCCGAGATGTCGGCGGGGATGATGGGCCGCACGCCCGACTACATGAACATCAAGTTCGCCGCCTTCGCCGCACGGGCGCGCGACTGGGCGAGCGCGGCCGGCTCGAACGAGCAGGGTGCCGAGAACCTCATCGCCTACCAGCAGCGGCTGGCCCGCGACGACGTCGCGCTCACCCACACGATCATCCAGCCGACGATCAACAAGGCCACCGACCCGGTCATCGTCGGGAACAAGGTCACCATCCACAAGGTCGCCGACACCGCCGACGGGATCGTCGTGCGCGGCGCTCGCATCCTCGGCACCCTCGCCCCGTACGCCGACGATCTGGCCGTCTACCCGGCGTTACCGATCCCCGACGGCGCCGACGACTACGCCATTGCGTTCTCCATCCCGGTCGATACGCCCGGGCTGACCTTCCTGTGCCGCGACAGCGCCACGGTGCCGGGCCATCCCTTTGATCGCCCGCTGTCGAGCCGGTTCGACGAGCAGGACGCCTTCGTGATGTTCGACGACGTCGAGATCCCCGCGGATCGGCTCTTCATCGATGGCACACCTGGCTCGGTGGACGCGTACAACAGCTTCGTCGGACCGCACTACGTGGCGAACATGACGACCCAGGCCACCATCCGCGCGCTCAACAAGCTGGAGTTCAGCTACGGCCTCGCCACGATGATGGCGGAGACGATCGGCGACACCAGCCAGGCCACGTCCGAGATGCTCGGCGAGCTGCTGAGCTACGTCGAGGTCACTCGGAGCGCGGTGTTGGTTGCTGCTGACCACGGGTGGGCGGACGACAACGGGATCTGGTTCTGCGAGCTCAGGGCGTTGACGCCCATGCGCTCGCTCCTTGCGGTGTGGTTCCCGAGAGTGAACGAGATCATCACGCTCATCGGCTCGCACAACCTGCTGGCCACGCCGACCCGAGCGGATCTGGACAACGAACACATGCGGTCGCTCGTCGACGAGTTCCTCCACGGCGCCAATGGCATCGACGCCGAGCAACGGGCGGCGGTCTTCCGTCTCGCCTGGGACTACGTCGGGTCGGCGCTCGGCGGCCGCAACGTCCTCTACGAACGGTTCTATCTCGCCTCCGCGGCCCGCAACCGGGTGCTGGCCCACCAGTCGAACCGCGACCGCAGCCGCGCCTACGAGCTCGTCGAGATGATCCTGGGCGCCGGCCGCAGCAGCAGTGGCATCTCGTGACCGCGTCCGCGGCTACACGGCCGACGTGGCCGCGGCCGCGAGTGAGGATGCGAGCTGCTCACCCCATTGGCGTGCCCGCTCGATCTCGCCCTCTTCGAGCGGCCCAGTCATCCCGGTGACGTAGAAGCTCTTCGGCCGATCGACATGCCGGAATCCCGGCCGCCGGAGCCGTCTGCGTGCGGCGCGCGTGGCCGAGCCCGGCAATCGGGGTCGGAGCTGACGGGTGTCGAACGTGGCGGTCAGCGTCCGGCCGGCGCCGTCGACTACCGCGGCGAGCCACTCGCGGAGCCCGATGCCCGGCGAGACGAGGCCCGTCGGAACCTGTTCCCCGGCGGATCGGCGCGTCGACGGGCGGCTCAGTCCGAAGACATGAGTTGGGCCGCCGGCGACGACCAGGTCGATCTCGCCGAGCGTTGTCGGAGCCTGGCTGACCTCGACGAGCTCAACATCGAGCCGTGCGGAGAGGCCGTCGGCGATGGCTCGGGCGATCGCCGCGGTGTTGCCGAACATCGACTCGTACACGACGAGCGTGTGGACGAGCGGCGGTTCGACGGGTTCGCGTTCGGTTGTGTTCATCGGGGACCTCCCAATCGTCCTGGTTGCCATGATCAGGCCGGCTGGCGTCCGCAGGTAGAGGCGAAGGTCACCTCGAAGTTCGACATGATGCGCCTTGGTCACGAAATCGCGTGGGCGCTCAACCAATTTCGTGACCAAAGCGGGTGATGGCGGCGAAGGCGATCGCCGCCGCGTGCCCCACGTTGAGTGAGTCGACCGCGGCGTCGATCGGGATCCGCACTCGTCGGTCGGCAGCGGAGAGGGCCCGCTGCGACAATCCGGCACCCTCGGCGCCGAGCAGCAGCGCCAGAGGCCCATGGCAATCGAGTTCCCACAGGCTCTCGGCCGAGGGATCGGGGGTGAGGGCCAGGAGGCTGAACCCGGCCGTCCGGATCGTGTCGAGGTCAGCGGGCCATCGCGTGGCCCGAGCGATCGGCAGGAGCAGCACCTCACCCATGCTGACCCGCACGATCCGGCGGTAGTAGGGGTCGATGCAGGTCGGATCGAGCACCAGCCCGTCCACACCGAGGGCCCGGGCCGAGCGGGCGATGGCGCCGAGGTTCTCGGCATCGTTGAGGCCCTCGAGCACCGCGACGCACCGGGCCCCGGCGAGCACGTCGGCCAACGGGGGCAAGGGACGGCGGTCGGCAGCGGCCACCGCCCCCCGATGGAGGTCGAAGCCCACCGTCGCCGCGAGCACGTCGGGCGACGCGATGTACACCGGCGCGCCCAATCCGTCGAGGCGGTCGGCGAGCCGGGCGTGCGCCCGGGGGGTGACCAGGATCGAGCGGATCCGGTGCGTCGACTCGAGCAGGCGGTCGATCGCCGTGACGCCTTCGACGACGAAGAGCTCGTCTCGCTCCCGGAGCCTGCGTGCGGCCGGATCGGCCAACTCCAGGTAGTCGGCGAGCCGGGGATCCGCCGAATCCTCGACGGTCACCGGCAGGCGCATCACGCCGCAGTCTCGCGTCCCGGGGTTGCCGATCCTCGATGATCGGGGCAAACTCGAACAGGTGTACTTGCAAGGGTCGTTGTTGGGCCTCGCCGACCCCGAGGTCGATCCGACGTTCGCCGGCCTCCGGCGGATCGGGCTCGACGATGCCTGCTGGGTGGACTTCCTTCCGGGCTGGCTCGGCGGTGACGAGGCCGCGTTCGACCAGCTCTTCCACGGACTGGAGTGGAACCACCGGACGGTCACGATGTACGACCGCCGGCTCCCGGAGCCGCGCCTCACCTCCTGGTGGACGCCGGACGACGGGCCCGAGCCGCTCCCGGTGCTCGCCGAGATCAGGGCATTGCTGAGCGCTCGCTACGGGGAGGCGTTCGACTCGATCGGGTTCAACTGCTACCGCGACGGGGCCGACTCGGTGGCGTGGCACGGCGACCGGCACCGCCACACGATCGACAACCCGATCGTGGCGACGGTGAGCATCGGCGCTCCTCGCCCGTTTCGTCTGCGTCCCCGTGGCGGCGGGCCTTCACGCTCCTTCGACCTCGGCCGGGGTGACCTGCTCGTGATGGGCGGCGCCTGCCAGCACGACTGGGAGCACACCGTCCCCAAGGTCCGTGTGACGACCGGCCCGCGGATCTCGATCACGTTCCGTCACGGCATGCGCTGAGGCCCACAACGGGGACTTGTCCCCCAGGTCGCCCCGTCGGGCCATCGGTACTCTCGATTCGATGGAGCTCTTCGTCGAGGTCGTGCACAGCGCGGACAGCTCCACCGACGTGGTGCTCGACGTCGAGCCGGCGGCAACGTTCGGTGACGTCGCCGACTCGCTGACGTTCCTGCGCGTGGTCCCCAACGGCGGGACCCTCCAGGTCGCGGCGGACCGGCCAGACGCCGCGCCGGGACGACCGGGTGGCGGATGTCGACGTCCGCTCGGGCGATCGTTTGACGCTCGTCGACTCGATCAACGCGGCGTTCTCGGTTACTCCGGAGGCGTTCGGCGCGACCCTTGCCGTCACCGCCCCGAACGGCGCCGAGACCGAGTACCCGTTGCGCTACGGCGACAACTCGCTCGGTCGCGAGCCGGACAACGACGTCGTCATCAAGGACCAGCAGGCGTCGCGCCATCACGCCCGCATCACGGTCAGCGACGTGATCACGATCGCCGACCTCGGCTCGAAGAACGGGATCGTCGTCGGCGACGCGGCGATCGTTTCGCCGACGCTCCTGCGCCCGGGCCACACCGCCCTGCTCGGCGACCTCACGTTGTCGATCCGCAACCACCTGCGCGCCGTCGAAGCCATCGCCTCGCAGAACCGGGTCGAGTTCAACCGTCCGCCGCGCATCGACCGGGCCTACGGCGGCGTCGAGGTCGAGATCCCGGCCCCCCCGGAACGGCCGCGCCGGCAGCGGCTGCCGATGATCTCGGCGGTGCTCCCGTTGATGATGGGCGTCGTCATGTACTTCCTGATCGGCCCACTCGGCGCGGTCTTCATGCTCCTCTCGCCGGTGCTGTTGATCGGCAGCGCGATCGAGGCCAAGCGCACTGGGCAGCACGAGTTCAAGGACGCCCTCGCCGAGCACAAGGAGGTCGTCGACGAGCAGGTGCAGCACCTCGAGGTGCAGCGCCTCCAGGAAATCAGGGGGCGGTTCAGGGAACTGCCCGCCGCCGGCGAGCTGGGCGGGCTCGTGCGCAGCCTCTCCGACCGGCTCTGGGAGCGGGCGCCGGACGACGCCGACTTCCTGCGCCTGCGCGCCGGCACCGCCGAGCTGCCGTCGCGCACGAAAGTGAAGGTCAACGAAGGGGGCGCGCGCGACCTGCGCAAGGAGCTGGAGGAGATCCCCGGGCGCTTCCGCCTGCTCGACGACGTCCCCTTGCCCCTCGACCTCCCGGCGCTGCACGGGGTCGGCGTGGCCGGTCCCCTCCCGGCGACCAGGGCGCTGGCCCGCTCGTTGATCATGCAGGCCGTCACGATGCACAGCCCGACCGATCTCGCCGTGGTCGCGCTGGTGGGCGAATCCGCGCTCGGCGAGTGGGAGTTCCTCAAGTGGCTGCCCCACGCCCGCGGGCTCGGCGGCGCCCAGCTGGCGTCGACCTCGCACCACGCCCTCGGCCTCGTCAACCACCTGCTCCAGTCGCGGGTGAACGCGGCCGCCGACAGCGATCGGTCCGCTCAGGCCGCGATGGTGCTCCCGGCCGTTCTCGTCCTGATCGACGAGACCTGCCCGCTCGAGCGACGCCGCCTCATGCCGCTGCTGGAAGCCGGGCCCAAAGCCGGCGTCTTCTTCGTCTGGGTGAGCTCGGCCCGCCACCGGCTCCCGAAGGCGTGCGGGGCGGTGGTCGAGATCGATCCCGACCATGTCACCGCCCGGACCGGCTTCGCCGGCAACGGCATCACCGTCAGCCCCACCCGCTGGGAGGGCCTGTCCCTCGCCGACGCCATCGCCGTCGCCCGCAACCTCACGCCGGTGATCGACGTGACCGGCCGGGTGAACGACGACAGCGAGATCCCGAGCACGGTGTCCTTCGCCGAGCTCCACGGTGGGCCGCACGTGCTCGACGACTCGGCGTCGATCCTCGAGCTGTGGCAGCAGCACGAGGGGAGCCGGGATCGGCACGGCCTGCGGGTCGTCGTCGGCATGCAGTCGGGGGCAC
Source organism: uncultured Acidimicrobiia bacterium (assembly GCA_963839695.1). GTDB lineage: Bacteria > Actinomycetota > Acidimicrobiia > Acidimicrobiales > Ilumatobacteraceae > JALZMG01. The sequence continues at coordinate 34,279 of CAWIVW010000009.1, forward strand.
CGTTCGTTCTCGACGTCCGGCAGGACGGTCCGCACGCCCTCGTCGCCGGCACGACCGGCGCCGGCAAGAGCGAGTTCCTCCAGTCGCTCGTCGCCGGGCTGGCCACGATGCACAGTCCCGAGCGGATCACGTTCCTGCTCGTCGACTACAAGGGTGGTGCCGCGTTCAAGGAGTGCGTCGAGCTGCCGCACACGGTCGGCCTCGTGACCGACCTCGACCGCAACGAGGTGCGACGGGCGCTGATCTCGCTGAACGCCGAGCTGCACCACCGCGAGCTGCTCCTCCAGCAGGCCGACGCCAAGGATCTTCTCGAGATGGAGCGCAAGGGCCATCCGGACACGCCGCCCAGCCTGCTCATCGTCGTCGACGAGTTCGCCGCGCTCGCCAAGGAGGTACCGGAGTTCGTCGACGGGGTGGTCGACGTGGCGCTGCGCGGCCGCAGCCTCGGCCTGCACCTCGTCCTCGCCACCCAGCGTCCGGCGGGGGTGATCACCGGGCAGATCCGGGCCAACACCAACCTGCGCATCGCCCTGCGGATGTCCGCCGACGACGAGTCGGACGACGTGGTCGGGTCCCCGGTGGCGGCGGCGATCGAGCGACGCCTGCCCGGTCGGGCTGTGGCCCGCATCGGGCCGCAGGAGCTGGTGCCGTTCCAGAGCGCCTACGTCGGCGGCCACACGATGGCCGAGGTGCAGGCGCCGACGGTGAACGTGCGCCTGTTCGGCTTCGACCACGACACCGAGGTCGCGGAGCAGCGCCGGGTCACCGTCCCCCCCGAACACCCGAGCGACCTCCAGCGGCTCGTGACCGCCCACCGGGGTGCGTTCGGCCTGCTCGGCGCGCCCGCGCCGCGGCGACCGTGGCTGCCGTCGCTCGCCCCCAGCTACGACCTCGGGCGTCTGCCGCGCTCGACCGACGAGGGTGCGCTCGTGGTCGGCGTGGCCGATCAGCCGGCGCGCCAGCTGCAGTCGCTCGCCTACTTCCATCCCGACGCCGACGGCGGGCTCCTCATCCTCGGCACCGGAGGGTCCGGCAAGACCGTCGCCCTGCGCACGCTCGCGGTCAGCGCCGGGCTCGCCGCCGAGACCTCGGGCCAGCCGTTCGAGGTCCACGCCCTCGACTTCGCCGGTCGCGGATTGGACGTCCTCGAGGAGCTGCCCCACGTCGGGTCGGTGATCAGCGGCGACGACACCGAGCGGGTCACCCGGCTGCTGCGGACGCTGCGCGAGCGCATCGACCAGCGGGCGATCGACTTCGCCGCGGTGCGGGCGTCGTCGCTGCCCGAGTACCGCCGCAACGCGCCGGGGTCAGCCGTCGCCCGGGTGCTCGTCCTGCTCGACAGCTATCCGGGCTTCCAGGCGATGCACGAGCGCATCGATGGCGGCAAGTGGCTCGACCTGTTCGCCCGGCTCGTGGCCGACGGCCGCCAGGTCGGGGTCCACTTCGTGATCACGGCGGACCGCCGTTCGTCGATCCCGATGTCGGTCGCCAGCGCCCTGCCGCGCAAGGTCGTGCTCCGCCTGTCCAACGACGACGAGTACCTGAACGCCGGCGAGCCGGTCGGCATCCTGTCGCCGAGGAGCCCGGCCGGCCGGGCGATCATCGACGGCACCGAGGTGCAGGTCGCCGTGCTCGGCGGCTCGGCCAACGGGGAGCGGCAGGCCGCCGAGATCGGCGCGGCTGGCGGCGCGGCTGACGTCGGCCGGGGTCGCGGCGGCACCTGCGGTCGGGGTCCTCCCGGACGAGTTCCGCCGCTCGACCCTCGGCGTCGCCTCGACGCCGGAGCGACTGATGATCGCGATCGGGGACCGCGACCTGCGGCCGCGGGGCATCCCGCTCGACCAGGGTGCGGTGCTCGTGACCGGTCCGCCGCGCAGCGGGCGTACGACGGCGCTGGCGACGATCGCCCAGTCGGCGGCCGGGCTCGGCATCCCGCTGTTCCACGTCCACGTCCGCCCGACGCCTTTGGCCCACGCCCCGTTCTGGACCAAGATCGCCCACGGCCCGTCCGACGGCGCCGAGCTGGTCGGCAAGCTGGTGGAGGTGGCGCCCCGGCTGAGCCGGCGCACCCTGGTGATCGTCGACGACCTCGCCGACCTGGCCGACACCGAGGTCGACCCCGCACTCTCCGAGCTGCTCCGGCTCGCCAAGGAGCACCCGATCACCGTCCTCGGCGCGGTGGACAACACCGCCGCCCGCCGCCAGTACAGCGGCACGATCCCGGAGATGCGCAAGGACGGCATCGCCGTGCTGCTCCAGCCGGACACCGACACCGACGGCGACCTCGTCGGGGTCACGTTGCCCCGCCGCACGCGGGGGGCGTGGCCGGAGGGTCGCGGCTATCTGGCCGAACGAGGCACCGCCGAGCTCGTCCACGTCGCCCTGCCCGACCCGTGGTGAGCTGCCTTCCCGCTCGATGTCCCCGAGCTCGTCCGGCAGCGGGCGCTGGCCAACGGGGCCGCCGGTCGACGGTGGCTCGACGACCTTCCCGAGGTGGTCGCCTCCTTGTCGGAGCGCTGGGGCCTCGCGCTCGAGCGCTCGTTGCGCGGGGGCACGGCGTCGTACGTTGCTTCTGCCACCGACCACGCCGGCCGCGCCTGCGTCTGAAGGTGGCGATGCCGCTCGACCAGGACGAGATCGGCGGCTTCGCCCGGAGCGTGCTCGTGCACCAGCTCGCCGCGGGCCGCGGTTGCGCCCGGCTGCTCGACCACGACGAGTCGGTGCCCGCCATGCTGCTCGAACGGCTCGGCCCGAACCTCGACGACTCGGCCTGTCGCTGCCCCAGGTCCTGGACGCGATCGCGACGACGCTGCGTTCGTTCTGGCGACCGGTGGCCGAGGACTGCGGCCTGCCGTCCGGAGCCGACAAGGCCGCGTGGCTCGCCGGCTTCATCCCGACCACGTGGGACCAGTTGGGTCAGCCGTGCCGGCGAGAGGTGGTCGACCGGGCGCTGGCGTACTGCGACGAGCGTGCGGCGGCGTTCGATCCGGCGCAGGCGGTGCTGGTGCACGGCGACGCCCACGGCTGGAACACGCTCGAGGCGGGGGCGGGCACGTTCAAGTTCGTGGATCCGGAGGGGCTGCGCTCGGAACCGGCCCACGATCTCGGCGTTCCGATGCGGGAGTACAACCAGGAGCTGCTCGCCGGCGACACCGCCCGCCTGGTCCGGGCCCGGGCGGAGCGGCTCGCTTCGGCGTGCGGTGTCGATCCGGAGCCGGTCTGGCAGTGGGGCTTCATCGAACGGGTCTCGACGGGCCTCGCCAACGTCCGCGACTTCGCTGGTGACGACGGGATGGCCTTCCTCGAGGTCGCCAGGCGCAGTCGCTGACCTGACCGGCGGACTGCGGGGGCTCAGCCGGCGGCGCGGCGGCCGTGCTCGGCTTCTGAGACGATCTTGGCAATGCGCCTCGTGCGCGTCTCGGGTCTGCCCGCGCTGGCGACCCACCACAGCATCTGCTTGCGGGCCGAGGGCGGGAACCCGTTCCAGGCGATGCGGGCGGTGGGGGACGCGTCGAGGGCATCGACGAGTTCGTCCGGCTCGACCAGGTCCTCGACGGCGTCGTAGAGGGTCCACCATCCGTTGGCCTTGGCCGCCTCGACGGCCCGGCGGCCGCCATCGGTCATCCGTCCCTGCGATTCCAGCGTGGCGACGCGCTGCTTGTTCAGCCGCGTCCAGCCGCTCTTGGGCTTGCGCGGCGTCATGAGTTGGAGACCCCGCTCGTCGTCGAGGATGTTCACCGTCGAGTCGATCCAGCCGAAGCAGATCGCCTCCTCGACGAGTTCCTCGTAGGCCACCGTGTCTCGTCCACTCGCCTTCCTCCACGTCGCGACCCACACGCCACGGGTGGCGTCGTGGTTGGCCGCCAGCCAGGCTCGCCAGGCCGCCAGGTTTGCCGGGTGGTAGATGGGGAGGTCGAATTTCCACCTCGCCGGGTGATCCGATGCAGTTGCCGGAGTCCTCGTCACGGCGAAATCGTATGACGACGCTGCGGCGGGACAGATCCGCGGTGGGCCCGCATCGCTCGCGGCGGGTCAGCGCAACGGGCGCTCGCTGGCGACGTCGCCTCGGGCGAGAAACGCATCGCGCTCTGCGCGGACCAGTTCAAATCTGCCACCGACGATGATCACGTGCGGTCACGCCCCGTTGTCGTACGTGTCGTGGTAGTTCCACCACTGATAGGGCGGCGTCTGCGGGTAGTCCTCGGGCGAGTCCTCCCACTCCTCCTGCCGTCCGAGCGCCGTGATGTCGAGGAAGCTCCAGGTGCTGCCCATGTGCTCGTCGCCGCGGTCGTGGACGAAGTAGGTGCGGAAGATCCCATCGCCCTCGCGGATGAAGGCGTTGGTGCCGTGCCACTGGTCCACCCCGAAGTCGGCGTCGAAATCGTCGGTGAGGGTGTACCAGGGGATGAGTTTCCCATCCCATGCGTTCCTGCAGACCCCGGATCTCGGCCTGGGGAGCACGCGAGACAAACGCGAGGGACGTGTCCCGCGCGTTCAGGTGCGCGGGGTGTGCGACCTGGTCGGCGACGAACGAGCAGCCGGCGCAGGCCCGCTCGGGGTACGCGCCGCCGCCCTCCGGGTACGTCGTGACGTCCGGCGCGTAGAAGGCGCGGTACACGATCAGCTGGCGGCGGCCCTCGAAGAGGTCGGCGAGGCTCGCCGGGCCCGTCGGACCCTCGAACCGATAGTCCTTCTCGACCGCCATCCATGGCATCCGCCGGCGTTTGGCCGCCATGGCGTCGCGGGCCCGGGTGTGTGCCTTCTCTTCCACGAGCAGCTCCTGACGGGCTGCCTCCCACTCCTGCGGCGAGACGATCGGCGGAACCTTCATCGGATTCATCCTCCTTCGAGGTAGTCATCGATGGGATCGACGGGTCCGTTCTCGATGCTTCGTGATACCGACCGGCGAAGGCAGCGATACTCATCGATCGGCGCAGGGGGAGTGCTCCCCATTTGCGGGGGCAACCGACGATCCGTAGGTTGGGCAGTGACCTCCAGGGTCGGTGATGCGCAGTGGTTGCGTGATCAGTCTCGAATGAAGGAGAACGAAGATGGCTCAGCTCGGTGCTGATGTTGAGGAACTGGATCGTCTGGCACGCAAGTTCGACGAGGAAGCACAGCAGATCTCGCAGGCGACCCAGCAGATCTCGAGCCAGGTGCAGAGCACCTGGTGGAAGGGTCCGGACGCCGAGCGCTTCAAGAGCGAGTGGAACGGCACCTACGCCGCGCAGCTGCGCAAGATCAGCGAGGCGCTGCGGCAGGTCGGCACCGTCGTCCGCAAGCAGGCGTCGCAGCAGCGGCAGACCTCCAGCGCCTGATCCGACGGTGGCGCAACCACGCGTTCGAGCCCGTAGATCCCGTCGCGCGGTCGCCCGGTGCAATGGCATCGGGCGACCGTCGCGTCAAGACCCCGACGTCCGGCCGAAGTGAGTGAGACGATGAACCTCCGTATGAACGACGACACCACCTCAGAACCCGAAGACGCGACGATCACCGAACTGTTCGCGTCCGACGATGTCGAGGCCGACCTCGTCCTGCAATTCCCGTCGGCGGACTTCCCGGCGCCGCCGGCGTTCCGGTTGCGCGTGCCCGAGACGTGGCTCGCCGTGCCAGTCCCGGAGGCCGAGATGGCCGTGCGCGATCCGGCCGCCGTCGACGGCTTCCACCCCAACGTGGTCGTGCGCGTCCGCCGCACCGCGGCGAGCGACACCGTGACCGACGACCTCTTCCGTGCCGTCGCCGTCGGCGAGGTCGCCGATGGACACGAGGTGCTCAGCGAGGAGGTGCGCGCCGATCTCGACACGCCGGCCCGGTGGCTGCTCGTGCGCTTCCGCGGCCCGGACGGGCGGACTCCTGCTCGCCCGTCATCTCCTCGATCTACGTGCCGGCCAGTGACAACGTGGCCAGCATCGTGACCGCGGTGGGGACGATCCCGGCCTCGGCCGCGGCCGAGCTCGGCCCGCGGATCGACCGGATCGTGGGCTCGTTGCGGCTGGCGCCGTGACTGCCCGTTCAGATCTGACAGGAGAGGAAGATGGCCCAACTGGGCGCCGACGTTGAACAACTCGATCGGCTCGCACGCACGTTCCAGACCGAAGCCTCCCGGCTCGAGCGCTCGGCCTCGGTGCTGCGCTCGCTCGTCGCCAGCGTGACCTGGATGGGACCGGACGCGGGACGGTTCCGCGGCCAGTACAACCAGGCGATGGCGCCGCAGTTGGCCGCCGTCGCCCGGGCGCTCACCAACGAGGCCCGCAACCTCACCCACCAGGCCACGGAACAGCGCCAGGCGAGCACCGACGGCATCGGAGTCGGTGCCGGCCTCGGCGGCGGCGTCGGCGGCGGTGGTGGCGGCGGCGGCGGCGGCAGCTTCGGCGGCGGCGGTGGGGGCTTCGCGTTCGGCGCCGAGGGCTCCACGTTCACGGGCGCCCGGGCCGGCGACGGCGAGGCGTTCGCCGGCGCCGAGGCGCGCGGCGAGGTCACCGCCGCCTACGGCGATCTGTTCTCGACCCGCGGCTGGGCCGAGGGTCAGGCCGGTGCCGGCGCCGAGGGTTCGGCCGACTTCACGATGGGTGACGGGCAGATCGAGGGCGAAGCCGAGGGATACGCCTTCGCCGGACTGCGTGGTGAAGTCGGGCAGCACACGTCGGTGTTCGGCGGGCTCGTCGAGAGCGAGAGCACGTTGAGCGGCCTGCTCGGCGCGGAGGCCGAAGGCAACGGCTCGTTCCACCTCGGCCTGGACGGCCTGTCGGCGGAGGCCGAGGCGCGTGCCTTCGCCGGCGCGGGCCGCGGTACACCTCCGAGACGTCGCTGTTCGGCGACTTCGCCGGGTTCGGCACCGAGGCGTACGCCGAGGCCGGGGCGTGGGCTGCGGGCGAGGGCCGAATCGACGTCGGACCGGCCAGTTCGGCGCCGGTGGTGGCTTCGACGTCTTCGCCGGGGCCCGGGCCGGGGTCGAGCAGGAGGTCAGCCTGTTCGGCGACAATGTGACGGCAACGGCGGCGTCGGGGTGCGCACCGGCGTCGTCGGCAGGCCGACGTCAGGTGATCGACTTCGGGATCGACCGGGTCGGTGGCGAAGTCGATCTCGGCGGCGCGCTGGGTCTCGGCTTCGACGCGAGCGTCGGTTTCGAGTTCTCGCCGAGTGGGCTGGCGACGGATGCGGCCGACGTGGCCGGCGACGTCGCCGAGGAGCGTCGCCCGTCGTCGGCGGCCTCTTCCGCTGACCGGCGCGGCCGCCGGTCCTCGGCGGTGCTGAGCGCCCAGCGGGATCGGTCGTGCCATGCTGGCGGGCATGACGACCGGCGCCGACGACAACAGGTCCGGGAAGCCTCCCGTCGAGCTGCAGGTGACCATCCTCGAGTCGCGCGCGGTCGACGAAATGGTCGCCAAGGTCGTCGCCGCGTCATCTGCTCCGGGCGCGGCGGAAGCGGTCGAGCGCTGGCGGGCCGAACACCCGGCCGAGCTCTGGACCGCTCGCGGTCATGATCACGCGGTGGTCGGCGACACGCTCATGTACCTCCACGACGCCCCCGACGGGACGGTCATCCCACACGTCTGCTACGCCGATGGACGGGAGCGCGTCTACACCGATCTCGCCCACGCGGAGCTGGCCTACCCCGCTTGAGGGGCGCCGCCGAGTCGACGATGGCACTCACCGTTCTGCTCTGCACCGACGGCTCCGAGCTCGCTCTGAACGCGCTGGCCGCCGGGATCGCAGTGCTCGGTGACGCCGACCGCGTCGTGATCGCCACGGTGGTCGAAGCCGTCGACCCGACGCTGCTGACCGGCACCGGGATGGCGTCCGGGGTCATGTCGCCGCAGGACTTCGCGCGGCTCGAGGACGACCGCGACGCGGACGCCCGCGAGGTGCTCGAGACGACGCGTGCGACGCTCGGTCTGGGTGACGCCGAGACTGCTCGTCGTCGCCGGCTCGCCCGGGCACCGCCTCTGCGAGCTCGCCGAGGAGCTTCCCGCCTCGATCATCGTGATGGGCACGAGCGGTCGGGGCGGGATCCGTCG
>CAWIVW010000010.1:0-84942 GCA_963839695.1 uncultured Acidimicrobiia bacterium
ACTTGCGGGTACACATCGTCCGTCCGGTGTACGCTCATGGCGAAAAGGACGGGAAACCGAAGTGGGTAAAGGTCAAGGGGCGGCTTGCCCATCTGTTTGATCAGTCGGCTCAGGTGCAGAACCACCCAAAGGGAGTTCGTGGCAACCCCTCATGGAGAATGGTGGTAGCGAAGGTCCGAATACGACTGGTTCCCGACACGCAACCGCCTTGTTCTCGTTGAGGTCGGATAAAGCCTGCAATTTGTTCCCCTCTTGTTCTCATTCGGGGTACCGCCCTATCTTTTGGAGCATGGTCGAACGGCTGAGCGATTTTCCTTGGGTGATCGTCCGGATCGATTGTCCCTTCTGCCCTAAACGGAGGGGTCAGTACCGGCTTGCTCGTGTGGCCGAGAAGGTCGGAGCCGACATTCAGCTATGCGACCTTCTCGATAGGATCGCACTCGACTGCCCAAGGAAATCCCCTCCTTGGGAGCATTCTCCCGATCAGTATGATCTTACGTGCAAGGCCCGCTTCACGGACCTTGAGGCAACCAGTTCCTCCTCCTGACCTTCCGCCGATGATGCGAAAGCCGACGGTGATCCTGGGCGGGAAGAGATAAGGCCCAGATCCAGCCTCTGCTCGACCGCTCTCCCAAAATCCTCCGTGCCACCAAGCTTGGCCTCTAAAGCAACAGATCTAAGATTCGATCGACTCTCCCGCATGATGCGCAGCAGATGCTCGAAACGCGGATCAGCTTTTGAGGCTCAAGCGCAATCTCGGTTGACAAAGGGAGAGGCGGATTTGCGCTGTCAGAAACCCACCGTCGTAAAGATGAATTCACTATCTCCGATATTTTCCAGGTCGTGGACCTTGAACTGTCCTGGTCCGTAGATGAGATGGCACGTCTGGCCCGCCGCATAGGTGGCCTCGACCACCGAGCCATCCTGTTGGTTCGAGCGAGCTTTGCCGGGCGTTGTGGCGACCCAGAAATAGTCCAGCACTGGCGATGGAAGCCGAGGCGCTCTGAGGGCTTCAGGCGCACTTCCCAAACCCGCACCCGGCTGTCTTGTGACAGGAGGCGCGTCCCTACACAGGGATTGAACTGGTTCCGTGTGAAGTCGTCCTGGAGTGCGGCTGACCACTTTGCGCTTGGTTCAAGAACCTTTGGCATTCGGGCCTCCATCGTGAGCACCGTAACCAATTCCTGGGGTCAGGGGCGACCCATGACCCAACCCCCATTATAGCGAAGGAACCGCAGATCAGCCCAGCCCAGAAGCCGTGACCTCCAATTTCCCGTCCGACGTTTAAGAGGGAAGATATCACTTTGCCTGCGCATCACGCTGCATTGATAATCCTGCTCCAACCGGGAGGAGGGATCCGTACAGTCTATATTCTATATCAGCCAGCTTATCCGTCTTCAGTCGCATCATGGCCAACGCGAGGGACAGACTTATCATGAGAGCCGGGCAGCTAATAGTCTGGGACCAACCGGTGCTCGATCAGAGGGGCATCCATCTGAAATCGCAGACCGGCCCGGTCGTACCGGACCTCCACCTTGCCATTACATTGCATGGGCAGAACCCGCTGAAGCAGAGTCGAGCCAAACCCACAATGCTGCGGCTCGCTCACTGGAGGCCCGCCGTGCTCTCGCCATTCCAGATGGAGCGTTCGGACGCCCTCGACCGCAACGACATCCCACCGGATTTCGACATAGCCATCAGGAGCAGATAGAGCCCCATACTGAATGGCGTTCGTGGTCAGTTCGTGAAGCGCCATGCCGACCGGCACTGCCAGATCCGCCGATAGCTCAACAGGCGGACCAAACAGCATGAAGCGGGGCACTCGGCTCTCAGCAAACGGCTTGAGTTCGTTGAGGACGATCTCCCGCAGCGGCGCGGTTTGCCAGTAGTCCTCGGTCAACAGGTTGTGGGTCTTCGCCAGGGAGGAGATGCGTTTGGAGAACGAGCGATAGAACTCGTCAAAGCTGCCGGTGGACCGGCCTGTGGCTCCAACGAGGGCCTGAACCGTCGCCAGGGTGTTTTTCACCCGATGGTGAAGCTCGCGGACCAGCAAAGACTGTCGTTGCTCGACCCTGTGGCTGGCCTCCAATCGCTCATCCCGCTCGGCAATGGCACGGCGCAACTCGAATTGCGACATCACCTGTCGCGCGAGCAGGGTGAGGGTGGATGCTTGCTCCTCTGTGAGGTCACGGGGCACATGATCGAGCACACACAGGGCTCCCAAGGGAACCCCATCGGGGGCTCTCAGCACCGCCCCGGCATAGAAGCGCAGGCGCGGCTCCGCTGTCACGAGAGGGTTGCTGGCAAACCGATGGTCCTCGATCAGGTCCGGAACCACGGTCAGCCCTGGCTGGAGCATGGCGCTGAGGCAGATCGAGCGGTCGAGCGGCGTCTCGCGCATCCCCAGCCCCACCTCGGCCTTGAACCACTGCCTGCGCTCGTCGATGAGGCTGATGAGAGCAATGGGAGCCTGACAGCAATGAGCAGCAAGCTGTACCAGATCGTCGAATGCGGGCTCTGGCGGCGTGTCGAGAACCCGGTAGCTGCGCAAGGTTGCGAGCCGGTCGCGCTCTGTCCAGGTGGGATGCCGTTGATCGTTCAACACGAGCCAGTTACCGCTGGGACCACTCGTGAGAACGTGCTTGATCTGGGGAGGTTCAAGCGAAGTGGCTGATGTCCCCAAGCAATTTAGACGTAGCCGACCAGAAGCTGCTGGCAGGCTCGAACCAGGACGGCAAATGGGACCGGCTTCTCGATCCAAGTCACATGATGAAACTCTGACAGAAGCTGGCGGTCCTCATGATGGCCTGAATAGATCAGGAACGGCACTTCACGGCGGCTAAGCTCCAGAGCAACCTCGCGGCAGGGTCCATCCTTCAGCGCCGCGTCCAGAATGGCTGTGTCGGGCGTCTCGGTCTGGAGCCAGTCCAGGGCAGCGGCACAGGTGGTGAAGGGGCCAGCCACTTCATAGCCCGCATCCTGCAAATCATCCTGGAGATTGAGCGCAATCAGGGCTTCGTCCTCCAAGACGAGGACAAGCGGTCTGCCGTTGGCCTGCTTGGTCATCCGATCAGCCTTCGCCCATCCAGCTTGAATCTATCCTGAACATGCGAGCTTGGCGACAACTTGTGTTAAGTTAGCCGCCCTCCCCAAACCTCCCGCCGACGATGCGGAAGCTCACCATCCTCCAGGGAGGAAGGGCTGAGCACCAAGGTACAGTCCACTGGACCTTCCCCTCGCGCTACGATGCGGAGGCTTACTATCAGCAGAACGGAATGCAGGGCGACCCCCGCTGAGGTCTGCTCAATAAGGCGCGGCTTCGGAGCTAACCCGGACGGTTGGTATGGCGGCGCTTCTTCGTCAAATTCGTCTGCCCTTCGAGCGTTTTGGCTGGTGCAAGACTCATGGGATTGTTGGCCAACCCACGATCCAGGCTCCAACAAAAACCCCATCCAAGGATGGGGTTAAGTGGTTCAGGAGAAAACATGCTGTGTAGGGCAAGGCTGCCCAAGGAGAAGTTAAGCCGAACGAGGGGCTTGGATTTTCGTTGTTATGATGTGCGCCGCATGGCGCAGACAAGACGATGGAGGAAGACATGCTTGGTAAGCATCTCGCATTGGCTCTTCTCGGCACAACCTTAATCGCAGCCCCAGCCTTGGCCCAAACCAGCCCACCCGCAGGTTCCACGACAGCATCCCCGGCGCAGATGGGCGCGGGCAACTGGCTGACCCAGGAGCAGCCGGGGCAGTGGCGGGCCTCCAAGCTTGAAGGCTTGGATGTCTACAACCAGAACAACGAGAAGATCGGCGACATCAGCGAACTGCTCGTGGACAGCAGCGGCAAGATCCAGGCCGTGGTCGTGGGCGTCGGCGGGTTCCTGGGCATCGGCGAGCGCGATGTGGCGATCCCGTTCGATCAGGTGAAATTCGTGAATGAGCCACGTGCTGTGGCAACCACAGCCACCACGACCGATCCGAATGCCCCGGCACCACCGAGGGCCACAGCAACCGCTCCAGGGGCGGCCAGCCCGACTGCACCGACCACCACTGGCACCGTGGCTACGGATCGGCCTGCTGGTGCGGCTGCTCGCGCGACGCCGGATCATGCGATGCTGACGACGAACATGACCAAGGACCAGTTGAAGGCGGCTCCCGAGTTCAAATACGCTCGGTAGGAGCATGATCGTGACGGAGGGGCTTACGGCCCCTCCAGGCTTCTGCTGTTGCCTCAGAGGCGCAAAAGACTCTGTCCTGCTTGAGAGGATGGATACAGCTACCCATGGCGGATATGTCTTAGCGCTTCGGTACTGCCGCAGGGCCGGTTTTACAGCGATCACCCAGGCCCCTGTCGCCACTCCCACCAGATGCGGCCCGTGCCGATATCGGTGACCCAGCAGGGCACTGAGTTGGACGTGATCTCGGGCATTCTCAGCCCTCCGCGTTCGAGCATGGGCTCGGATCAGTCGCCGTCAGGGGTTCGGTCCGGTGCCGGAACATCGCCGTCACCATAGCCGCGCCGTCCGTGGAGCTTGACCTTCGTGGTCGGTGCGGGACGGTCTTCCAGCATCCGCACGGCTTTCCAGACCGAGTTTACAACCCTCTGAATGGGGCTAAGCGGCGTCTTGCTCATGATCGGTTCGCCTTCCCTATAGGGTCGTCCGCTTGCGGGTAAAATACCAAACCGCAGCAGCGATCACGATGGCCAGCAGAATAACCCACCACCAAGTGGCGAGCCCGCCCGCAGGCGGTGCCGCCGCATCGCCAGGAGGCGTTGCTGGGGTGGATGTCTGAGCCAGAGCCAACGATGATGAGAGTGCAAGCAGGGCAGTCCCGGCGAGTGAGGCGGATAGAACGTCGCGCATGTGCTCCTCCTTGGTTTCCTCTCCCAATGAGCGTCGGAAGGTCACGGAGCTAATGATGGAACGCCATCCGATTCATCAGAAGCTGTAACTCGGTCAACCTCTGAACATAGGGAGTACGGCTCTCTCTGATAGCGCTCCGCAAGTTGGGCAGCGAACCGCGTCTTGATGGCCTCGGGGCCTGCCCATCCCTGAAGCTGCTCCTGGTCACTTTGGTAGCGAAGCTCGATATCCGCCAGTGCCGCCAGGGTGCTCTGAAGCTGGGGCAGCAGGTCGGCTGGATACCAGGGGCATTGCATCGCCGAGGCGGAAGCCTGTCGCACGACAGAGGTACGCGGCATTAAACACCCTCCCTCTTCTCAGAATGGAGGGGAGCATAGCAGCATTCGGGTCGGAGGTAACTCGGATATCGGATGAGGGGCCGAGAGTGATCAGTTTTTGAGGCTTTGACCGTTGGCTCGTCTGCGAGGAAACTGGAGTGGATTCCTGAGCCTCATGATCAACTCTCCATGATCGTCCACGCCTGCTGACGCTCATAGCTCCTGTTGGATGACATTCTGCCCATTAAAATACGCCTGGATGATCCCGCTATCCTCCTCGCGTGAGGAGACATTCAATGAGCTTGATGCGCCATCGGCAATGAGCTTTCCAGCCTCCAAAGAGACGCGACCGGCACTCACCACCGTGGCTGGAACAGAGTGGGCCATGTGGGAGTGCTGTATGAACTCGGGTCGGGGCGGGATCCGTCGGGCGGTCCTCGGGTCGGTGTCGGATCACGTCGTGCGCAACGCGCCCGTGCCCGGTCCTCACGACCGGGTCCAGTTGATGGACGTCCGTGCCGATCGCGGCCCAGTCGGAACACGGGCAGCTCAATCGGGCTCGGGCGGGAGCCGGTCGAGTTGGTCGGCGGCGATCAGCCCGGAGTCGATGGCGTGGTCGACGAGGCGGCGGCGGCGGTCGGTGGCGAGCTGGTCGATCGACCCGCGGAGTCCGCCGACGCCGAGCTTGGCGAACCGGTTGCAGAGGTTGTCGAGCTTGCGGTTGAACTTGGTGATCGACCAGCCGAGCCGGCGGGCCACCGCCCGATTGGCGGGCAGGTCCTGCTTCATGTGCGGGTCGCGCAGCGTCGGTTCGGCGAGGGCGAGGAGCAACAGCCGCTGCTCGTCGGTGAGGACGATGTCGCCCAGGGCGATCGTGTCGGTGAACTCGTCGTCCCAGAGCTCCTCGCCCTCGTCGTCTCCTCCTCGTCCTCCCGGTCGGGCACGCGCAGGGTCAGCTCGTAGTCGGTGATGCCGGCGCGGAAGCGGACGATCGAGTTGGGGAACGACAGCGCGATCTCGCTGCCCGGCGCGAGCACGACGTTGGAGCGCGAGTCGGCGTCGGCGATCTGGATCGAGATGGAGCTGCCCTCGTTGCGTCAACCACCACTGCTCGTCCCGCGCCCAGAGCCGCCCGAGCACGCGGTGGAGGTGCCGGTTGTCGTCGATGCGCAGGTCGCCGGCCCGGCCGAACGTCAGCTCGTCGCTCGTCTCGATCGCCCTGACCTCGCCGCAGTACTCGACCCGGAGCCGGAGGTCGTCCTTCACCCGGCCTCCCTGTCGACGACGGTGAAGGAGCGCGAACCGAAGTACACCGTCGCCCCGGGCTCGAGCAGCTGCGCCCGACCGGCCTCGAGCGCGGTGACCTGGCCGCCGGGATGGGGCACCACGAACGTGCCGTTGGTGGACCCGCAGTCGGCGACGAGGACGTCCCAGCCTTGGTAGCGGATCTCCAGGTGGCTCCGCGAGACCTTGTCGCCGATGACCTTGACTCGGCGTAGGCCGGCTCGTTCCGGATGGGTGTCGCGGTCGGGGTTGCGCCCGATGAGCAGCTCGTGATCGAGCTCCACGATCGTGCCGTCGTCGAGCTCGAGGTGCCCGAGACTCGGCCGCGGCACGTGGACCACCGTCGCCGTGCCGGGCGTGAGGAACTGGCCGCACACCGCGCACGAGGCGACGACCGGAGGATTGGCGTGACCGTTGGGGCAGAGCTTGGCGTCGACGAGCGCCCCGCGCCCGTCGTCGCCGGCGCCCGCGCCTCCGAGCCCGAATCACGTCGCCGAGCAGCTCGCCCGGCGCGGGCGGGGGCAGGGTGATCTCGGCGTCGTGGAACTCGTCGCCGTCTCCGTCCTCGTCTTCGACCTCGTTCTCGTCCTTGTCGCCGGCCGCCTCGGCGGCGCGGCGCCGCCGGGGCGGCGTCGGCCGACGACTCGGCGTCGTAGACCGGCCGGCCGTCGGCGCCGGTCGCGGCGGCCTGGATCGCGGCGAGCGCGGCGGCCGGGTCGTCGGCTGAGACTGACGGCGCGGGAGGCGGCACCGGCGCGACCTCGGCGACGACGGCGTCGGCCTCCGCGGTTCGGCCTCCGCCGGGACGGGCGGTCGGGGGATGCTCTCGGTGGCGTCGGTGACCTTGTCGGCGGGTGCCGGCGCGTGTCTCGACCGCGGCGCCACGATCGACGGGCGCGGCCAGTTCGAGCCGGAAGCCTCCGGCGAGCGCGACGCCCGACGTGAGGTCGGTGGCGGCGTCGACGGGCGGATCGCTCGCCCCCGACTCGATCCGCGCGTCGGACTCGACCGCCATGGAGTGCTCGACCCACGTTCGCGATCCGGCACCGGACAGCATCGGCAGGCTCGGCTGGTCGGTCTCGACCGCCGCCGCCCCGAACGCCATCACCCGGACCGTCGGGGTCCAGCCCACGCCGACGAAGGGCGCGACGTCGAACCCGGCGGCCACCGTCGCCGACGCCAACGCCTGCAGCTCGCCGCCCTCCGGACTGCTCATGAACGCGTCGAGGAGGCGCTCGTCCCGCTCGGGCAGATAGAGCAACGCGTCGCGCCGACGCGCGACGTGCCCGCTTCCGGGGGCCAGGCGCAGCGTCGCGCGAAGCTCCATCTCAACTGACTCCCAGCCGGAGCACGACGGCGGTCGCGTTGTCGCGACCGCCGACCTGATCGGCCTGCTCGACGAGACGATCGGCGGCGCCTTGGCAGCTCGGCAGCGACAACGTCGCCCGGATCTGGTCGTCGTCGAGCTGGCGGTGGACTCCGTCGGTGCACAGCAGGAGGCGATCGCCGGCGCGCACCGGGATCGCCAGCACGTCGACCCGGAGCGCCTCGAGCTCGAGGCCGATGAAGGAGGTGAGCCCGTGCAAGGCCACGCCGCGCTCACGGTACTCGCCGATGTCGAGACCGGCCGCGAGGAGTTCCGCCCGCACGTTGTGGTCGTGCGTCAGCAGGTCCAGGCGCGGTCGGTCGTCGAGGTTGGCGAGGCGGTAGGCGCGGGAGTCGCCGAGATGGATCAACGTGATCAGCGGACCGCCGACGACCGCGACGAGGAGCGTCGTCCCGAGGCGATCGACGCCGCGCTCCCGGCCGGCGTGGATGACATCGGAGTTGACGGATTCGACGATCCGGCGCCAGTCGGGGTGTTCGCCCGCCTCGTCGAGCCGGGCGAGGAACCGGTCGATCGCGGTGCGGGCGGCGAGGGCGCCCCCGCCTCGGCCACCCATGCCGTCGGCGACGACGAACGTGTTGGCGCGCTGTCCCCACGCGTCCTCGTTGACCCGTCGCCGGACGCCCGCCGAACTCGCGCTCCCCCACTCCAACACCGTGAGGGGAGAAGCGATCAGGGTGGCGGTGAGATCGGCGATCACCCCCGAGTTCTCGGTGGGGGTGGTGTCGTCGTCGTCGTCGAGTCGCAGGGACATGGCCGGTGTCACGGCGTCGTGGTGGCCGGGGCCGCGGTCGTCGGCACGGAGGTCGGCACCGCGGTCGGCACCGCGGAGTCGGCGGTGACCGGGGCGTTCGCCCCGACCGTGGTCGTCGCCGGGTCGTCCTCGCCGCCGTCGCCGGCGAGCAAGAACACCACGGCGGCCGCGGCCAGACCGAGCGCGACGCCACCGGCGATGATGGCGGGCAGAAGTCGGGACCGGGATGCGGCCGCTTCTTCCCGATCGGGTCGTTGCGCCGTCGGGAGACGGCCGGGTGGTCGCCATGGTTGGCGCGGCGAGCCGGCGGCCGCCGGAGCAGGATTCGGCCCCGGCGGCGGGGTCGGGGGGATCGGCGGGACGGGTGGCTCGGGCGGCGGAGGGGTTGGGGGGACCGGCGGCACGGGTGGTTCGGGTGGCGGCGGGGTTGGGGGGACCGGCGGGACGGGTGGCTCGGGTGGCGGCGGGGTTGGGGGGACCGGCGGCACGGGTGGCTCGGGTGGCGGCGGGGTTGGGGGGACCGGCGGGACGGGTGGCTCCGGGGTGGACGTCCCGGTGGCGGCCCGGATCGCGGCGATCAGGTCGTCACCCGCCTCGACCGTGACGTCGTCGTCATCGGACTCGTCGGAATCGCCCCAGTGGAGCTCCCAGATCCGTTCGTCGTCAGCGGTGGAAGCGTCGTCCTGTCGTTCGGTCATGGCGCGACCACCGCTCCATCCTCACGACCGCGAGCCCGCCTTGGCTTCGTCGCGCAGCAGCGGGCGGGGGTCGAGCCGCATCCGCATCCGCTGGGCGGCGTTCCGGCGGCGGCGGAGCTCGACGCTGACCCGGTCGCTGTACTGCCACGCCCGATCGACGTGCGGCGGGAGCGGGCGGCTGGGCGGCGAACGCCGCCCGGTCGACCTCGTCGGCGAGGTGGTGCAGCTCCGGCTCGAGTCCGGTGACCGCAGCACCGCCGGCATACATCCCGACCGTCTCGTGGGGCGTGGTGCCGGCGGCTCTCGGCAGCCCTGACTCCGTGCAGCGGTCGATGGCCTCCGCCCAAGCCCCGGCGACGCGCCCGCCCGTCGTGCCGTGGAACCGCCGGCGCCGGCGGCGCAGCGCCTTCCATCCCACGACCACGGCGGCGAAGAGGGCGAACAGCAGGAGCGGGATGCCACCGGCGCCGATCGCGACCCACGTCGCGATGCCCGGCCCGCCGCCGCGCTCGAACTCGTGGGAGATCGGCTCGAACTTCTCCTCGTTCTCGACCTCGTCGTCCTCCTGGCGAGGTGGCTCCACCTCCGGTGGCGGTGGTGGCGGCGGCGGCGGGTTCGGGACGGCGATCTGCTCGGTCGTGCTGCCCTGGGTCTCGGGGTCCGGGGTGCGGGAACGGTCCGGGCTGACGTCGACCGGCACCCACCCGAGCTCGCCGGCGTCGAGCTCGACCCACGCCGAGATGTCCCCCGCCAGTCACCTCGGCCCGCCCGTTCTGCCACCGCTCGGCCGGGATCTTGTAGCCGACGACGACCCGCGCGGGCAGGCTGGCCGCCCGCGCCATCACCCCGGCGGCGGCGGCGTACTGCTCCTCGTAGCCGACGATCCGGGTCGGATCCTCCAGCATCAGGTTGATGCGCCCGTACGAGTGGCCCGGCTGGGTGGCCTCCGGAGACGTCGTAGAAGCCCTCGTTGACGAACTTGTCCCGGATCGCGGCCATCATCTGCCAACGGGACTCCTGGCCCTGGGTGAGGTCCCCGGCGAGGTTCTCGACCTGGGGCGGGAGCAGCTTCAGTTCCTCGCTGCGATCGACCAGGGTGATCGTGGCCGCTTCGAGCTGGGCCTCGCTGACCTCCGGCACCACCTCCGAGGTCACGCGGTAGGAGAACTCGTTCGGCACTCCCCCCGGCAGGGCGACGGTGCCGGTGCCCATGTTCATCCGCGGGTCGGGATCGTCGTCGAACGTCGAGCCGGGTCGGCGTCCCGGCGGTGGGGAGGAAGAACCCACCGAGATCGTTGATCTCGACCCGGTGCTCGACGGTGCGCGCACCCTCGGGCAGCTCGTCGTCGAGCTCGGGGAGCTGCGTGTCGACGGGTACGAACTCGGCGGCGTCGGGGTGCCGGTCGGGATCGGCGACCGTCCACACCACGCCGTCGTAGTCCGTGAGCACGGCAACCGGCCACCGTTCGACCTCCGTGTCGCCCTCGACGGTGAACACGACGTCTTCCTTGCGCTCGTCCTTGAGCGAGGCCTTGAGCTGCACCAGCGGGCTCGGCACGGCGAGGGGATCGAACGGCGGGACTTGATACCGGCGCAGGTCGAAGCGCTCGTGGGCCTCGGCCAGCGGCAGGCGAGGCCCGACCATCGGAGCGGCCACGACGGCTCCCACGACCAGCACGGCCCCGAGCATCAACCGGCGCCGGTTCGTCGACACCGCGGCGGCGTCGAACTCGTCGCCGACCGAGCCCGCCACGATCCGCCTGGCGAGACGCTGGGAGGCCGTGATCAACGCCAGGGTGCCGGCGAGGATGCCGGCGCCTTGGAGGAGGGCCAGCCAGCGCTCCTCGATGGTGAACAGCAGGCTCAACGCGAGGGCGAGGAGGGGACCGATCGCGGGCAGCCCGGGCCGGCGGCTGTGGCGGGCGATCTCGCCGCCGATCGCGGCGGCCAGCCAGGCGACGGTGAACGGCAGCGCCCGCAGCTCGACGGTGATGTCCGCCGGTGGGGCCGCCGAGAGGAGATCCGCCCATCCGTCGATCAGCCCGCGGGCGAAGTCGCCGTAGGCGCCGGGCAGTCGGGATGCCGCCGACCGCCACGCCGCCGAGCACCATGAAGGCACCGGCGGAGAGGGCGACGCTCTCGCCGAGCAGCAGCCGGCGAGAGCGGGCGAACAGGACGACCGCCGACGCCCCGGCGGTGCCGATCGCGGCGGCGCTGACGAAGCTCCAGCCCGACAGGGTGCTGCGGAAGCCGATCGCCGCGACCATCGACATCGCCGCGACGATGGCGACGGCGATCGCGACGTACGGCCCGATCGCGCGGCGAGGTCGGGCGTCGGGCTCGACGGGTGACGAGGTCACGGGATCACCTGGTTCCACGCGGCCTGGAACTGCTCGAGCGTGTCGACGTCGATCACCTTGCTGCCCGGGAGGTATCCGGGGATGCGGTCACCCTTCGGCCACACCCGGACGAGGATCACCCGGGCGGAACGGCGGGCGACCGTCGACATCGTGAGGAACCGATCCGTCGGCACGTTTCCCGTGATCACGACGAGGGCCGACGTTCCGGCCTCACCGCGGAGGGCGTGGAGCGCGGCATCGGCGATGTCGGTGCCGGCGGCTTCCTCGGCCAGGGTGAGCCGGTCGAGCAGGTCGTTGCGCGCCGCCGGTCGGTTCTGCCCCATCAACGCCTCGCGGTCGAGCCACACCGCCACCGGCTGTTCGGCCATCAATGACGAGACGCCGAGCGACGCGGCGATCTCGATCGCGGTGTCGAAGCCGGCCGGATCGATGTACGACTCCACGTTGGTGTCGACCACCGCGGTGACGTTGGGGCGCCGGTTGTCGACGTAGTGGCGCACCATCAGCGTGCCGGTGCGCGCCGTCGACATCCAGTGGATGTGCCGGTGGTCGTCGCCGAGCTCGTACTCGCGCAGGGCGTGGAAGGCGACGTCGCCGGCCGGCGAGGCGTCCGACGTCGGGCCTTCGAGGTCCTTGGCGTAGCCGACGGGGAGCGGGCGCAAGGCGACGACCCGGGGGTGGACCCACAAGGTCTGCGTCCCGGTCTGGACGATCTCGCGCCGCATCAGGTTGACGAGGTCGCTCTTCACGATCAGCGCCGGCCCGACGGTGACGATGCCGCGCCGGGCCGTGGGCAGCGGGTACACCGCTTCGGTGGCTCGGCCGGCGCCGAGTGGGGGGATGTCGAGGCGCAGCGGGCGCCCGCCCACGTGCTCCTCGATCGTGCGCGAGGCCACCGGCGTGCGGCGGGGGTTGGTGACGCGCATGACGGCGATGGCGCGGTCGCCGACCGTGACCCGCTCCGGGTCGAGGATCCGCTCGACGTCGAGGGTGAGGCGACCGACGACGAACGGGATCGCGGCGAGGAGCACGATCAGGCAGCCGGCGGCGACGACCATCAGCTCGACCCAACCGAGCTGCCACCCGGCGACGTACGCGGCGACTCCGAGCACGAGGACGGTCCACCCGCTCGCCGTCAAAGGGAGTCGCCGCAGCAGCTTCAAGACTTCGACCTCAGCTCGCTCTCATCGCGGCGGGGAGGTCGACGCGGTCGATGACCTGCTCGACGAGCTCGCCGGCGTCGACCTTGCCGAGCTCGGCCTCGGGGGTGAGCAGCATGCGATGGCCCATCACCGCCGGGGCGACGATGCGCACGTCGTCGGCGGTGACGAACGGGCGGCCCTGGGCGGCGGCGAGCGCCCGGGACGTGCGGATCATGCCGATCGCGCCGCGGGTCGAGACGCCCAGCCGCAGCTCGGGCAGGGTGCGGGTGGCGGCGCACAGGCGGACGACGTAGCTGCGGATCGAGTCCTCGACGTGGACGTGCTCGGCGACCTCGATCATGTTGCGCACGTCGGACGTCGACATCACCGGCGACAGCCCTTCCGGCCGCAGGCCGTCGGCGAGCATGCGCAGCACGTCGACCTCGTGGTCGTGGTCCGGGTAGCCGAGCGTCGTGCGCATCAGGAAGCGGTCGAGCTGCGCTTCGGGCAGCCGGTACGTGCCCTCCTGCTCGACCGGGTTCTGGGTGGCGAGGACCACGAACGGGCGGGGCACGTCGTAGCCGACGCCGTCGACCGTGACGTGACGCTCCTCCATCACCTCGAGCAGCGCCGCCTGCGTCTTCGGGGAGGCCCGGTTGATCTCGTCGGCGAGGACGACGTTGGCGAACACCGCGCCCCGGCGGAAGTCGAACGTCCCCTGGGACTGGTTGTAGACGAGCCCGCCAGTGACGTCCGACGGCAGCAGGTCCGGGGTGAACTGGATCCGGCTCCAGGTGCCCTTCACCGAGTGGGCGATCGCCTTCGCCAGCGACGTCTTGCCGGTGCCCGGGACGTCGTCGACGAGCAGGTGCCCCTCGCTGAACAGGCAGACCAGGGCGAGGGCGATCTGGTCGCGCTTGCCCTTGATGACCTGTTCGACGTTCTCGAGCAAGGCGTTGAACCAGTGGCTGAACCACTCGGCCTGTTGGTCGGTTGCGGGTTGCATGGTGCTCTCTCTCGGGGTTGATGTTCAGCTGACCGAAGGTGCGGTGTTCGCTCTCGTGGCCTCCCGGCTCGAGCCGCACCCAGAAGACGTCGTTGGGGTAACCGAAGTAGCAGACGTTGCCGGCGGAGAGGTCGCCGTTGCCGTTGGCGGTGGCGTTGTTCGCACCGCCCACCGCTCCCCAGTCGTTGCTGTAGCACTGCACCGAGTACGTGCGTCCGGGGGTGAGGCCACTGCCGCTCACGTTGATCCACCGGCAGTACGACGAACCGCAGTTGGGCTGCCCCTGGGCGGACGCGCCCTTGCTCCAGTTCACGTGCACCGGCGCCCGCGGCGTGGCGTACTGGAACCCGCTCCACGCGCCGCAGCCGACTGCGTTGCAGGCCTGGACCCGGATCCCGTACTGCTGGCCGTTGTTCAGCCCGCCGAACACGTAGGAGCGGTCGCCTGACGACGGGTCGCCGCCGGGATCGATGTCGAGGTGATAGCTCGGTGATCGGCTTGCCGTTCTCGGGCGGCGCCGACCACGAGGCGGAGATCGTCGCGTTGCCGGCGTTCAGGCTCAGCCCGCCCACCTGACCCGGTTCACCCGGGGTGCGGGCCCCGACGGAGTTGGCCGGCGCGCCCGGACCGACGTCGTTGACGGCGCGGACCTGGAACGTGTAGCTGGTGCTGTTGGCGAGTCCGCCCCGGGTCGTCGACAGGACGTTGCCGACGTTCTCCCAGCCGCCGCCGTTGACGGAGAGCTCGTAGCGGACGATCGGGCTGCCGTTGTCGTTCGCCGCAGCCCATTCGACGTAGACCCGCCCGACGTCCGGCACCGCTCTCGTGATCGTCGTCGGGAACGGCGGCCCGGCCGGGCGTGACCGCGTTCGACGGGGCGCTGGCCGGGCTGTTGCCCTCCTCGTTGGTGGCGACGACGGTGAACGTGTACGGCGTGCCGTTGGTCAGGCCGGCGAACGTCGCCGACGTGACGTTGCCGCCGACCGTCATCGTCGCGCCCTGGCTGTTGGTGATCGTGTAGCCGCTGATCGCGCAGCCCTGCGGGTTGGGCGCGGTCCACGACACGGTGGCCGACTGGTCGCCGCGGACGGCCTGCACGGCCGGGACCTGATCGGGATACGGTGCACGGGATCACGGGGACCGAGGCGGCCGACGCTGGGCTCCACCCGCCCCGGTTGCGGGCCCTGACGGTGAAGCTCTGCGGCTCGCCGTTGGGCAGGTTCGACCACTGCAGCGACGTCGCCGTCGTGAGGTTGGTGGCGCCGGTGCTCTGGATCTGCACCTCGTACTCGATGATCGAGTCACCGCCGTTGTCCGGCGGGGTCCAGGACACGAGGATCGTCCGGTCGCCGCGCTGACCCACGGGCGCGGCGGGCGTCGAGGGCGCACGCAACGGGTGCTCGGGCGCGGAGGGGGAGCTCCACTGGCCCTCGCCCTTGGCGTTCACGGCCCGGACGAGGAACGTGTACTCGGTGCCGTTCTGCAGCCCCGTCCAGGTGAAGGACGTGCCGGCCCCGACCCGTTGGACGGCCGAGGCGCCACCGCCGATCTGGAGGTCGTAGTTGGTGATCGCGCTGCCTTCGTTCGCCGGCGGGTTCCACGACACGATGAGCGCGCTGTCGGCGAACTGGACCGTCGGCGCGGCCGGGCGACCGGGTTCGATGTCGGGGGTGACGACCGGTGACGGTCCGCTCCACGGGCCCCAACCGGCGACGTTGTGCGCCCGCACGCTGAACTGCACGCCCTCGCCGTTGGTGAGTCCCGTCCACGTGAACCCGGTCGTGTTGCCGATGGACTGGCCGCCGCCCTCGCCGATGCGGATCTCGTAGTCGTCGATCGGCGCGCCGTTGGCGGCCGGGGCGGCCCAGTTGACCGTCGCCGTGGCGTTGCCGGCGACCGCCGTCGGCGAGCCAGGGGCCGAGGGACGACCGATGACGTTGACCGTGACCTGGGCCTCCGCTTCCCGCTGGGCGATGTTCGAGCCGTCGCGGATCCGGTACTGGAACGTCGTCGTCCCGAAGAAGTCGCTGCTCGGGCTGAACGTGACCCGGCGGCCGTCGGTGGTGGCGGTGCCGCCGTTCGACGCGCCCACCGACGTCACCGTGAGCCCTTGGGCGAGCGGGTCGATGTCGTTGGCCAGCACCGCCACCGTCACCGGCGTCGCCTGGTTCGTGGTGGCCGAGTCGGGTCGGGCCTGCGGCGGCGGCGCGTCCGGGCGCGGCGACGGTGAGGGTCACGGTTGCCGTCGCCGATTCGCCGCCGGAGTCGGTGACGGTGTACTGGAACGAGTCGGTGCGGCCCGCCTGGTCGATGGCCGCGGTGGCCCGCACCGTCGCCCCGTCGGGGCGCAGCTGCACGACCCCGTCCGACGCCGGCGTCGTCGTGAACTGGAAGGTCTCGCCGGGGTCGGGATCCTTGACCAGGGCGGCGAGGTCGACGTTCGTGGCCCGACCGGCCTGGACCTCGAGGTTGGCGTCGGCGGCCGTCGGCGGGCGGTTGCTCGGCGGGAGCACGTTCACGGTGACCGAGCCGGCGACGATGTGCCCCTTCTGGTCGTCGGCGGTGTAGGAGAACGTCGCCCGGCCGGCGAACCGGTCGTCGGGGTTGAACCGCACGGTCAGCTCGTTCGGGCCGTTCACCGACGTGCGGGCGGTGCCACCGCGCTGGCCGTCGCAGCAGACGAAGTACAGCGGGTCGCCGTCCGGATCGGACGCCTGGGCGGCGAGGTCGATGGCGACGGTCTCGTTGGCCGGCGTCTCGACCTCGAGCGGCTCGACCGACGGCGCCCGGTTGTCGACGACGAGCACGGCGAGCTCGGAGGTGTCGCTGAGGCCGGCGGGGTCGGTGACCGTGTAGCGGTGCCGGCTGGACCGGTCGCCGGCGGTGAAGGTCAGCGTTCCGCCGTCGAGCTGCGCCAGCGCCGGGTCGCTGGACGAGACCGTCAGCTCGGCCGGGTTGCCGTCGGGGTCGAGGTCGTTGGCGAGCAGGTCGATCTCCACCGTCTGCCCCGGTCCGACCGGCCCGATCCGGTCGTCGACGGCGATCGGCGCGACCGGATCGGTCGACGGGATGACGATCACCTCGACCGTCGCCGACGCCGTGCCGCCCCGGCCGTCGTCGATCGAGTAGTTGAAGGCGAGCTCGGCCGGTCCGCCGTCGGCAGTGCCGGTGCGGTCGGGCGGCGTGAACTCCACCGCGCCGCCGCCCTCGACGACCGCGGTCTCGCCGCTCGACGGGGTACCGACCTGGGTGACCAGGATCCGGTCGCCGTCGGGGTCGGAGTCGTTGTCGAGGACGTCGAGGACGAGCGGGGCGCTGCCGGCGACGACCTCGATGGTGTCGTCGAACGCCTCGGGAGCACGGTTCTGGGCGGCGAGCGGCATCACCCCGACGAGCACCTCGCCGATCGCGATCTCACCGTTGGCGTCGACGAGGGCGTAGGAGAAGCGGTCGGTGCCGCTGAACGTCTCGCTGGGGGTGTAGACGATCGCGCCGTTGTCGACGCGGGCGGTCCCGCCGCCTGGTTGGGAGCGGATGTTCTGGACGGCGATGATGTCGCCGTCGGGATCGCTGTCGTTGGCGACCACCTCGACCGCGATCGGAACACCACTGCGGGTGCGGGCGAGATCGGTGCGGGCGATCGGTGGTCGGTTGACCTCGTCGGCGGGCACGATGCGCACCTCGATGAAGGCGCTCGCCTGGTTGCCCCCCTCGTCGGCGACGGTGTAGCTGAGCGTGAAGCTGGAGATCACGTCGGGCCCGACGTCGATGTCGACGGTCTGGCCGTTGAGCCCGGGCGCGCTCTCGGCCGCCGGGTTGGTGGTGACCGACGCGACCTCGAGCGCGCCGCCCTCCGGGTCGTAGTCGTTCGTCAGCACCGGCACCGCGACTCGGCCGCCGGCGCGGACCTCGACGACGTCGGTGCGGGCGACCGGCGGCTGGTCGATCACCTTGCTGTCGGTGACGGCGACGACCACGACCGCGGTGACGGGGTCGGACGTGCCGTCGGAGATCTGGTAGCGGAAGGTCGGCCGCTTGGGCGCGTTGGGGGCGACGGTGACCAGGTACCCGACCCCGTCGACCTCCTTCACGGTGAGGCCGGTCGTCCGTGGTGTGACCGACGAGTGCGACGATGTCGCCGTCGGGGTCGCCGTCGTTGGCGAGCACGTAGACGAGGCGGGACCCGCCGGCGGGGATGACCACGTCGTCGCGGACCGCCGTCGGGGGCCGGTTCGAGCCGGGCTCGGTGACCTCGACGCGGATCTGGGCGACGTCGGACTCCTCGCCGTCGGTCGCCGAGTAGTTGAACGCGTAGGTGCCCGCGGCGGTCGGGTTGAAGAAGAACTCGCCGTCGGGCGTGAGCGACAGGTCGAGCGACTCGGCGGTCTGGTTCTCGGGACGGACGAGCGTCGGGAGTTGGGCGATGAAGAGCGGGTCGTTGTCGGGATCGGTGTCGTTGTGCAGGACGTCGAGGCGCACCGGCTTGCCGACGACCGTGACGCCGGCGTCGTTGCGGGCGTCGGGCTCGTTGTTGGCGTCCTTCAGGCGGACCGACACGACGACCTTGCCCTCAGCGGTTGCGGCGAAGTCGTCGCTCACGACATAGGTCAGCTCGATCCGGTCCGACGGCTGTTGACGTCCGGCGTGAACACCACACGGCCCGAGGGATCGGACACGATCGTGCCGGCGGTGGTGGCCGGGTCGGACAGCGCGATCGACTCGAGGACGAGCGCGTCACCGTCGGGATCGACGTCGTTGGCGAGCACGTCGAACGTCGTCGAGCGCCCCTTGCGGGTCGAGGCGATGTCGGCGTGCGCCTCCGGCGGGCGGTTGCCCGTGCCGTTGGACGCCGTGACCTCGACGGTGACGACGGCGGAGGCGCTCTCGCCGCGCCCGTCGCTGATCGTGTAGCCGAACGTGACGACGCCGGTGTACCCGGCGGCGGGCGAGACCTGTACGCCGCGTGCGTCGGGGTTGATCGCGATCACGGCATCGCCGCCGGTCGGCTCGATCTCGGTGACGAGCAACACGTCGCCGTTCGGGTCGGTGTCGTTGGCGAGCACGTCGACGTCGATCGGGCGGTCGACGCGGGTCTGGGTCTGGTCGTCGCGGGCGACAGGAGGCCGGTTCGGGCCTTCCTCGTCGATCTCGTCCGACTCGACGATCTCGGCGTTCGGGTCGTCGGGGTTGATCTCCTCGATCACCTCGCCGCCCTCGTCCTCGGTGTTGTTCTCGTCCGACTCGTCGGCGGACTGGGCCAGGATCGCACCCCAGTCCTCGACGCGGTCGAGGCGTCGCTGCGGGCTGGTGACCCAGGCCGCGCCGGTGTCGACGTCGTTGACCCACACCCAGCCGTTGACCAGCCGGAGGCGGAGCTCGGAGCCGGCGCCTTCGAGCGGCGTGGACTGGACCTGCTGGTCACCACACCACTGGGCGAACGTCGCCGGCGCCGTCGACACGGCGAACAGGCAGCCCCCGAAGACGATCGGGGCGACCGGCGAACCGCCGGCGAGCTGGCCGATCTGGGTGCTCTCGACGCGCTCGCCTTCGCCGACGGTGAGGGGGATCGCGAAGATGCGGCCGTCGGCGGTGGCGGCGACGACGTGGTCCGCCTGCCCGCCGGGCTGCTGCAGGATCAAGGGAGCCGGCCGGCCGTCGGGATCGGTGACGCCGGTGTCGAGCGGCGTGACCCGGTCGGGGGTGGCCACGAAGACGTCGCCGTCGGGATCGGCGAGGACGGCGGTGTCCTCGCCGAGGAAGGTGAGCGAGACGGCGTCGTCGGTGAGGTTGAGCTTGGGGCTGGTCTCGGTCGAGCCGTCGGGGCGCAGGAAGATGACGTTGTCGGCGCCCTGGTCGACGATCACGGCGTGGCCGTCGGGCGTCGCCGCGGAGAGCGCGGCGCCTTCGCCGCGCAGGGTCGGCTCGACCTCGTCGAGGCTCTTCACCGAGGCGAGGGCGTCACGGCTCAGCTTCCACACGCCCATCGAGTCCCGTTTGACGATGAGCGCCCCACCGTCGACGGCGTGGACGGTGACGTCGGGGTCGACCTGGATCTTCTCGAGCACGGGTCTGGGTCCGGTCGTCGACCAGCCGCAGGGTGCCGGCCGTGCGGTCGTGCACGACGATGACCCCTTTCGCCTGGTCGATGTCGTAGTCGGACCCCGGCTCGGAGGTGCTGACGGCCGCGGTGACCTCGCCGACGACGCGGTTCACGTGGCCGACGTAGCCGACGTCCCGCTTGAGCAGCCAGGCGCCGCCGTCGTTGGTGTTGGCCTCGGAGCGCTCGCGCCCTTCCGCCTGCAGGGCGGTGACGACGACGGCGCCGATGACCAGCCCGAGCACGACGAGCACGCTGCCGGCGATCCCGCGCCGGGCTCGCTTCGTCATGTTGGGTCCTCGACGGCTCGCTTCAACCTTCTGCTCCCTGACACCTTGTTCCGACGATCCGACCTGCCGTTCGGTTCGCGGGGACGCGACACGGGTCGCGAACGGAGCAGCTGGTCGTGTTCCATCCGCCCTTCGATTTGAGGCCTTCCACGGCAGGTGGGAGGCCGAATCGTTCGTAGGCTACTCCTCGGTACGGGGCGATGCGACGGGGACCGCTCCCCTCCCGCGACCCTCGTGCTGCCGCCTCGACCTGCGCCTTCCACCCGAGCCGCCCACCGCCTCCCAACCGTGCCCCGTAGCCCTGACCCCACCGTGCCCAACGTCCAGATCGACGGGTTCGACCAGCTCGAGCTCGTCGGCAAGGGCGGGTTCAGCTACGTCTTCAGCGCGCGCCAGAAGGACTTCAACCGGCGGGTCGCGCTCAAGGTGCTGACGTTCGGGCTCGTCGACGAGCGCGAGCGGCGGAGCTTCGAGCGCGAGTGCCGGGCGATGGGCCTCGTGTCCCAGCACCCGCACATCGTCACCGTGTTCAACGCCGCGTTCACGGCCACCAAGCAGCCGGTGATCGTGATGGAGCTGTACAGCGGCGGGACGATGGGCGACCGCCAGAAGCGGGAGGGTCGGCTCCCCGTGGCCGTCGTCCTCGATACCGGGGTCAAGATCGCCGGCGCCCTGCAGACCGCCCACGACCGCGGATTGCTGCACCGCGACATCAAGCCGCAGAACCTGTTCATCTCCGAGTTCGGGGAACCGGCGCTCGGCGACTTCGGGATCTCCACGCTCGACGACGAGCGGTCGATCTCCGGCGGCGGCGGGCTCACCGTCCACTACGCCCCGCCGGAGGTGCTGGAGGGGGCCAAGGCCACGGCGATCTCCGACGTGTACTCGTTCGCGGCCACGCTCTACACCCTGCTCGAGGGGGCCCGGCCGTTCGCCCCCACCCGTGGGTCGCGGCAGCCGATCGCCGAGCTGGCCCGGCGGATCATGCTCGAGGCGCCGCCGCGGATGAGGCGCGACGACGCGCCGCGAGGGCTGAGCGAGCTGCTCGCCCGGACGATGAGCAAGTCACCGGACGAGCGCCCGGCGTCGGCGGCGGCGTTCGGCCGGGAGTTGCAGCGGATCCAGGGCGAGCTCGGCCTGCCGGTGACGGCGCTCCCCCTCGTCGCCGCCGCGCCACCGACGTCCGCCACTCCCGCCCCGCCGGCCTCCGAGCAGGGCCAGGCGGACGCACCGCGTGCCGCCCCTGCCCCCGCCTCCGGCGCCGGCCGCTGAGGTACCGGCGGCTCAGCCGGCCGAGGGCGGGGATGTCCCCGTCGAGATCCGGCCGGTCGGCGCGGACGGTGACGCCGACGTGGACGGCCACACGATCACGGTCGGGCGGCCGGTGGTGCCGCCGGACGACGGCCACGACACCCGGACCGGAGCCGCGGTGAGCGAGGCGAGCACTCGGCGGATCGTGATCGGCACCGCGGCCGGCGTCATCTGCCTGCTCGCCGTGGCGGCGTCGTTGTTCTTCTTCGGCCGGGGTGGCGGTGGGAGTACCGAGACGACGCTGTCCGGTCCGACGACCACCCAGGACCTCGGGTTTCCGCCGCCGACGACCGCAGGGGGTGACGGTGGTCGCGCGGGGCCGGAGACAGCGAAGCAGGTCATGGTCGCCTGGCAGGCCGTCGGCGAGCCGGACAGCGGCATCGCGCTACCAGGTCCGCCAGCAGAACCCGAGCGGACAGGTGGTCAACACCGACGACCTCTCGGTGACGATCGACGGCGTCAGCCGCGCCGAGCGACCGTGCTTCGTCGTCATCGCGATCACCGAGGCCGGCCAGACCTCCAACGAGAGCGACCTCGCCTGCCTCCTCCCGTGACCGCCCGTTCTTGCATCTAGGTCGCGCGCCCTGCGCGTGACCTAACTTAGAACGTTTCTACGTTGAGCACCTCGAAGATCTCTGGCTCACCGGCGAGTTGAATTCCTGCTGCTGCCAGCTTCGGTTGCAGCGTCTCGCCGAACGCCTGAAGCTGCTCCTGCGATTCCCAGATTTCGCTGACGCGGACGTTCTGCTCGTCACCAAAGGCGACGTGGATCAGGCATCCCGCTGCAGGCCAATCACCGGGATCTGCTCGAGCGCAGCGTGAACGGAGTCGTACTGCCCGCTATCGGTTCGAACACCATCCCATTTGCTTGCCCTGCGCGGTTGCTCACCGCCGCTGCTCCCGCCGGCCCCGCCACCGTGATCGAGTACGCGCTGATGATGTAGCGGTGGCCGCCGCGCCACCGCCGTAGGTGCGGCCCACGGAGTACCGCCCGTTCGCCGGACGCAATGTCCCCATCAATGCGATGGCCAGCCCTGCCGATGAGCCGCCGAGGTCCCCGAGCGTCACGTTGCCGGGCTGAGACGCACATCAGGGCACCTCGCTAGTCATGACAACCTGATGACAGCCCGTCCGCCTCGTATACCATTCCGCAATTGAGGGACTTGAAGTGCCACACTAAGGGTGAAGCACGCACATGCGGGCAAGACGTCGACTCGGGCGACGAGACGTCGATCCTGTAAAGAAAGGCGGAATCGATGATTATCGCATTGCGGTCTCGGGGGCACGCAGTCGCGCTCACGCTGGCGCTTGTCGCCGGGGCCGGCACGCTTGTCGGAGCGACTCCCGCGAAAGCCCAAGAGCCGGGGACTGGCGCGTCGGCGTTCAAGAACTGTCCAGGTGCGACGGCGGACCTCGGCGAGACCGTCACCTGTAACTTCGCCGTTGCGAACACCGGTGATTTTCCCGCCCAGGTCACGACCCTGACGGAGACGAGTCCAGTGGGTTCGACGCCCGTTGACATCACCTGCACGGCTGGTGGAGTGGCCATCAACACTGGTGACACCCTGCCGCAAAACGTCCTATGTACAGGGACTTTCCAGGTCACCGTCGGGAACGATCCGGCGCTCTGCGGCACGAATGTGGCCGACAGAGTGGATATCCGGCTCCTGTACACCGATTTCGAGGAGCCGTTGACCGCCGGCGCGTTCGCCACGCATGTCACGCTCATCGTGTGCCCGCCGGAGACCACCCTCCCGCCGGAGACCACGCTCCCGCCTGAGACCACACTCCCGCCGGAGACCACACTCCCGCCTGAGACCACCCTCCCGCCTGAGACCACCCTCCCGCCTGAGACCACCCTCCCGCCTGAGACCACCCCGCCGACAACGACGCCGCCGACAACGACCATCGGACTGCCAGTAACCGGATCGTCGTCGGGAGGCACCCTCGCGGTGGCTGTCGGCATGATCGCCCTCGGCGCCGCGGCCTTGTTGCTCAGCCGCCGCCGAGCCTCGTAGCCTCGCGACGGCGCCGCAACCCCCCCGAACGCACCGATTGCGCACGGAGTTTGACTCCACTCGGCGAGGCTTGTGTTGGCGCCGGTCCGTCCGGCGCCAACGCGACCGCTCGACGACGGCGGCAACGTTTCGGGAGTCGGCGCTGGACGAGACGGTCGAGGCAGGGCCGGGTCGAGCGCGACGTTCGCCGCGACCGCGACGGACTAGGCCGGGGTGATTGACGAAGTGCGTCGACGGTACCCGATGTGCTCAGCTCACCACGCCCGCAGCCGCTGCCCCGGAGTCGTCGGAGATCGTCCATCGTCACCGCGAAATGCGAGTCGGCACGTGCTGGTCGACTCGAACACGGAGCAGACTGATGATGACGTGACCCGGGACATCGAAGGAGGTCCACCTTCGGTGCATCGCCTCGAACCCCCAGGTCGCCCCACCCGACCAGAGCTACCGCGACGTGGCGGTCCTCGTCGGTATCTACGTGTTCGTCAATCGATGTTGGCTGCGGACGCGGAGAGGAGGGGCCGAAGCCCCTCCTCTCATGAACTCACCGAATGGAGTGCATCAGCTCAGCGGGCAGCCGTCCTCGTTGGACTCTGCGAGCAGGTTCTTCGCCTGCTCAATGGTCAGCCCGACCGGGGTTCACCCCGGACTGGACGATGGCGATGACCTGGGCGACGGTGAAGTCGCTGTCCACGTCGGGGCTGGACGCGTTGAGCAGCGCCGCGACGGCGTGGCGGGCCAGCGCGTTGACGCCGCCGCCCTGCGCCGGAGGGCTTGCAGCAGCGTCGGGTTGGTCACTCGGACGCCGCCGACCGTCAGGGTCACGTCGACGCCGAACACGGTGTCGAACGGTTGCGTCGTCAGGAACCCGACCCACGAGTCGAAGTGCTGGGGCTGCTTCCAGAAACCGGGGGTGCAGCCT
Source organism: uncultured Acidimicrobiia bacterium (assembly GCA_963839695.1). GTDB lineage: Bacteria > Actinomycetota > Acidimicrobiia > Acidimicrobiales > Ilumatobacteraceae > JALZMG01. The sequence continues at coordinate 24,445 of CAWIVW010000010.1, forward strand.
TCGCCGCCGACGGGCTGGATGATCACCGAATCCGTCGGCGGTGTCCCTGATGTTGTTCGGGAAGCCGGTCGGGTTGTAGTTGACGGTGACCGTGTTGACCAGCGGCGACGGGTCCGAGCTGAGGACGGTGCGGGTCGTGTTGATCACACAGGTGGCCCCGTTGGCGAGGGTGGTGCCGCAGGTCGAGTTGACGACGGCGGGGTTGCCGGCGAGGAGCAGGTTCCCGGTCAGCGTGTCGGTGATGGTGCCGTTGATGAGCAGCGGCGTGTCAGTGGACGACGTGTTCCTCACCGTGATGGTGCAGAGTTCGTTCTGGCCGACCTGGATCGGATCCGGCGAGCATGACTTGGTCACGTCCACCGACGGCTGGAACAGGTTCGTGCTGGCACTAGCCGTGGCCGTGTCCGACGAGCCGACCGCCGAATAGGTGGCGGTCACGGTGTTCACGAGCGGGTCAAGGTCACCGGCTGCCACAGTCCGTTCCCGCACGACCCTTGAACACGCCCCCGGCGCCAAGGTGGCCGCGAACGACGCACTGATGTTGCCGAGCAGCGTATCGATGACGGAGACACGGTTCACCGTGGCGAGGCCGGCGTTGCAGACCTCGATCGTGTAGGTCACCGAGTCGCCCAGCTTGGAGAGCGCATCGGCCATCTTGGTGACCGTGATGTCAGCCGGCGGGCACACGATGCGCGTGATGTGCGTGGCGAACGCGCCGGCGGTCAACGGCTCCGGGAAACCGGTGGTGTACAGGAGCTCGATATCCACTCTGTCGACCACATTCGTGCCGCAGAGCGCCGGATTGTTCGCGATGGTGACCTGGAATGTCCCTGTACATGGGACGTCCTGCGGCAGGGTGTCACCTTCGTTGATGGCCACTCCACCGGCCGTGCAGGTGATGTCAACGGCCGTCGAACCCTCTGGACTCGTCTCCGTCAGCAACGTGACCTCGGCAGGAAAGTCACCGGTGTTCGCAACGGCGAAGTTGCAGGTGATGGTCTGGCCGGGTTGCGCCGTCGCACCTGGACAGTTCTTGAACGCCGACGTGCCAGTCCCTGGATCTTGGGCCTGGACAGGATTCGATGCGACGAGCGTGCCGACGCCGGCCACAAGGGCAAGCGTGAGCGCGTATCGCGTGCCGCCGAGACCGCAATGCGATAGTCATGGATAAATGCGCCTTCCATTCGAATTTCGGGAATCAATCATTTCCTAAAGCTGTGACCTCGTTTTGACGGACCCGGCTCCTCCTCACTGTGAACGGGGAACGCGCCGACAAGAGGGACCCCAACCCGCCCGGCAGCACCACGCGTGTGGACCGTGACATCCCGTTCCCCGGAGCCGACAGAGGCGATCACACAGCCGGGGTCACCCCAACGAGCCGCTCTCACCTTCTGCCCCCAGGAACGATTCATGTCCACTGCCCACTACTGAAGGCGGCGGCGCCGCCTCGACCTGTCGATCTAAGACCTCGACCCGGGGGGGATGTCAACGTCCCAACCGGCGGCTGACAAGTCCCTCGTGTGGAGCAGCGGGTCGGACCACCCATCGGTGCCGCCACGGCGGAGACCGCGACCGACACCGCCCCGGGGGGAGCTGCGCCGACACTTCGTCGGCCGCGCCGACCGCCACGATCGTCACCGAGTCGGCCCGCTTCCATCGCCGCCGCCTGCCCGACCAGATTGTTGGGGGTAGGACGGGTGCGGAGGTGGACGCCGGCGGCGGCGAGTTGCTGTCCCCAGCGGTCACCGAGTGTGCGCAAGGATTTGAGCAGCTCCACGTCGGAGAAGGTGGCGCCGTCGAAGCCACACGCGGTGCAGTGCTCCTGCAGCCGAGACACCGTACGAGTCTGCTCCGTCAGCGTGCCGGGCGCTCCGAATTAACTTAGATGCAAGTTCCGGTGAGAGAGAGGGGAGCGATCCCGATTCACCGCCGCCTGAGCGAGGCGTACCGTTCCGCCGATGGCGCAGCTCGGGGCCGACGACGTCCAGCTCGACGAGCTCGCGCACGGGATCGTCAAGCACGCGGCCTCGCTGCGGTCGGCCCGTGGGGCGATCGACGGCGCGGTGCGGTCGCTGTGGTGGCAGGGCGGCGACGCCGACGGGTTCCGCCAGCAGTGGAATGGCACCCACGGTCCCCGCCTCGGCGCGATCGCCGACCGGCTCGACGAGGTCGGACGCGAGCTGCGCCGGCAGGCCTCCGACCAGCGCGCCGCGAGCGCGGCCGCATCCGGTGCCGCGGCGGCGCCCGCCGCGTTCGCTGCCGGTCGGCCGGCCGATCCGGCCACTGATCCCGAGCGGAGCGCGCAACTGCGCGACTTCGACCGCCGGATCGAGCGCCAGGCTGAGGTGATCGACGCCGAGCTCGTCGCCGTCCGCAGCCGGCTCGCCGAGCTGCGGGCCGAACCGGATCACGATGGGTTCCTCGAGTGGGTGGGCGACCAGGTACCCATCATCGACTCGCGGGATGAAGCCATCGCCGGCGAGATCGAGCGGCTCGAACAACTCGAGCGTCAGCTCGTCGGTTTGCGCGGCGACTCGGCAGCCACGGGAGACCCGCGCCAGTTCCTCGCCTTCTCGGCCGCGTCGGGCGACCACCGCCTCGTCGAGGTGGTCGGCGATCTCGAGTCCGCCGACCGCGTCGTCATCCACGTCCCCGGGATGAACACCGACCTCGGCGAGTACGCCGACGGTGGCCACGGCAACGCGACCAACCTCTACCGCGAGCTGCAGGCCGTGTCCGGCGAGAACGTCGCGGTGATCTCGTTCATGAACTACAACGTCCCGGACGACGTGCTCGAGGCGGCCGGAGGGGGCGGCGCGGATTCCGGGGTCGACCCGCTGCAGGCGCTCGTCGCCGATCTCCACGACCTCGGCCTGCCCAGCGATCAGCTCGCCGTCGTCGCCCACAGCTACGGATCGGTAGTGACCGGGCACACCATGCAGGACGGCCTCGACGTCGGCACCGTTGTCACCGTCGGGAGCCCTGGCATGGCCGCTGGTGCGGACGACCGGAGCGACCTCGGCAGCCCGGGGGTGACGTTGTGGTCCGCCGCCGCCGACAACGACGCGGTCGCATGGGCGCCGTTCCACGGCGAGGACCCGTCGGACGACGGGTTCGGCGCCAACGGCTTCGACATCGGTGGCGCCAGTGGGCACAGCGAGTACTTCGAAGGGGAGGGACGGTCGCTCACCAATGTCGCCCGCATCGCCGCCGGGCTACCGCCGCTGTGATTCGACCGCGGCGCCTCGCCCGCTGGCGCGTCGGGCTCACCGTTGCGATGCTGGTGGCCGCGTGTGACGGGGGCGCCGACGACAGGTCGGCCACGACCGGACAAGGAGACGACATGGACCTTGCCACTGCCACGAGCACGACACGGAGCGACGTCGACGCCGCTGTTGTTGCAGCCGCGTCGGCGGGCACCGACGCGGGACTGGCGCCGGACGCGTTCGCCGTCGAGGAGCGAACCGATCCGTGCTTTGCCGAGATGGGCGGCCTGAGCGGCGAGGTGCAGGCCGTGGTCGAGGCCTCCGCCGACGCCGGCGACGGCTCCGGCCTGGCTCCGGTGGTCAGCGCCGTCGCGGTGGCCTGGGAGAGCCTGGGCTACACGGTCGAACAGGCCGAGCCACCCGAGGGCCCGGCGCCGCTGCTGTTCGCGACCGCCGCTGACGGACGCAAGGCCTCGCTGCGCTACGCCGTGCCCAGGGCGGACCGTCCGTGGCGGCTGCGCATCGGGGCCAGCTCGCCCTGCGTCGAACCCGACGCCTGACTCGGCTGCAGCGGGCCGCCGGCAGGGCGTAGGTGCCCTGGGCGACGGCGGTCGGCTTGTGCTGGTGGTCGTCGGCCCAGATCCGCACCGTGCCGACCACGTTGCGGCGGCCGGCGGCATCGATCGTCGCCCGCGCCCAGAGCACGTCGGCGACCGCGGGGCGGAGGAACCGGATCGACAGCTCCGCGGTCAGCGCCATCGGCTCGATCCGCCCGGTCACGGCGAAGACGAGGTACCAGAGGGCGGCGTCGGCGAGGGCGAACTGCGTCGGCCCGGAGACGAAGCCGCCCGGGCGCAGCTCCGCAGCGTCCACGACGCGCGAGGCGACCGCGAACCCGTCGCCGAGCTCCGTGCAGAGGTTCACGCTGCTCGGGAACGCCTCGCGAACCATCGCGTTGACGTCCTCGGGCGTGGGACGGGACACGATCGGGACGGTAAGGCATCGTCACCGCCGGGCTCCACCCGGACCGATGCGGCCAGAATCTCCGTGCTCTACAATGCAGAGCAAGATGGCTCTGATTCTTAGAGCAGGGCGTAGACTCCACCTGTGATCAATCCGTTCCGGTACACCGAGCCGGTACCCCGCGAGGAGCTCATCGACCGCGATTCGGAGGCGGCCCGGCTCGTGGCGACGGCGGTCGAAGGGAACAACAGCCGGCTCGTCGCCCCCCGCCGGTACGGCAAGACCTCGCTGTTGCGTCGCGTGGCGAGGGAGCTGCCGAAAGGCTGGGTGAGCGTCTACATCGACTTCTTCGGCGTGCTCACCGTGGACGACGTCGCCGAGCGGATCGAACGGGCCTACGCGTCACAGCTCACCGGCCGCTTGCGATCGTGGTTCACCGGCCTGCGGCGACAGCTGCGGCCCACCGTGCGAATCGGCGGTGGCCCGGTCCCAGCCGGCTTGGAGATCGACCTGCAACCGGCGACTGCGTCGCTCGTCGACCGCCTCGCCCTTCCTCGTCGACTGCACGAGCGTCATGGGCGCCGCGTCTTCGTGATCTTCGACGAGTTCCAGGACGTGCTCGCCGCCGAGCAACGGATCGATGCCGTGATCCGGAGTGAGATCCAGCACCACGCGGAGGCGGCGAGCTATGCCTTCGCCGGCTCGCATGTCGGCATGATGAGTCAGCTCTTCGGCGACCGCCGCCGTGCCTTCTACGGCCAGGCGCGTCCGATCGACCTGACTCCGCTCGCCGACGTCGAGCTCGCCGAGTTCATCGCCGATCGGTTCGAGCGCAGCGGGAAGCGGATCGGTCAGGCGCTCGAGCCGCTGCTCGCCCTCGTGGAGGGTCATCCCCAGCGGGCGATGCTCGCGGCGCACGCCGTGTGGGAAGCGACCCCCGCCGGGAGCGAGGCCAACGAGGAGACCTGGTCGGCCGCGTACGACCGGATCGTGGCCGACACGCGCCCTGAGCTGCGGGCGATCTGGACGGGGCTGCCGACCGGGCAGCGACGGGTCCTGGCTGCTCTCGCGGTCGGGCAGAGCTTGTACTCGACACGGCGCGAGCACGGCGGCTCCCGCGGGGGAGCGACGAAGGGCGCGCTCGACGCACTGGTCGACCGCGGGGAAGTCGACCTGACCCGCCCACCGCGGATCGTGGATCCTCTCTTCGCGGCCTGGATCCGGGCCGGTACGCCCGGTGCCTGACGTGATGACCCTCGAGCGCGTCGCGGTGGTCGGGGCATCGCTCGCCGGGCTACGAGCGTGCGAGACCCTGCGCACCGAGGGGTTCACCGGCTCGATCACCCTGATCGGCGAGGAGGAGCACCTGCCGTACGACCGGCCGCCACTGTCGAAGAAGCTGCTCGCCGGCGAGTGGGAGCCCGACCGCATCGTGCTCCGCAAGCCGGAGGCCATCGATGAGCTCGGTCTCGACCTGCGACTCGGCTGCCGGGCCGTCAGCCTCGACCTCGACGGCCGCGCCATACACCTCGCCGACGACTCGGTGGTGCCGTTCGACGGCCTCGTCCTCGCCACCGGCTCGCGGCCCCGCCGGCTCCCCGGCCAGGACGCCGTGCCGGGAGTGCGCGAGCTGCGCACGCTCGGCGACTCGCTCGCCCTGCGCGAGGTGATCGCCGACGGCACGGCGCGGCTGGTGGTCGTCGGCGCGGGCTTCATCGGCCTCGAGGTCGCGGCCACCGCGCACGCTCTCGGCTGCACCGTGACCGTGCTGGAGGCCGCCGAGGCGCCGTTGATCCGCGGGCTCGGGAGCGCGATGGGCCGGGCCACGACATCGCTCCACGACGGGATCGCGATCCGGTGCGGGGTGGCGGTCGAGCGCCTGCAGGCTGACGGCGTCCTGCTCGCGGGCGGTGAACGGGTGCCCGCCGACGTCGTCGTCGTCGGCGTCGGCGTCGCCCCGACGACGGACTGGCTCGAGGGCAGTGGGCTCGAGCTTCGCGACGGGGTGGTCTGCGACCCGACGCTCTGTGCCGGCGTGGCCGGGGTGTACGCAGCCGGGGATCTGGCCCGCTGGCCGAACGACGCTGTACGGGGAGGAGATGCGGGTCGAGCACTGGACCAACGCCGCCGAGCAGGGAGCAGCGGCCGCCCACAACCTGCTCGTCACCGCGTCGGGCGGCGACGCCACGGCGTACGCGCCGGTGCCGTTCTTCTGGAGCGACCAGGCTCCCCACCGGATCCAGCTGCTCGGCCGCGGTGGCGATGACGACGACGTCGAGGTGCAGGTGGCCGTCGGCTCGCCCGCCGACGGCCGGTTCCTGGCCCTCTACGGTCGGCGCGGCCGCCTCCTCGGCGCCCTCGGGGTCAACGCCCCTCGGCTGGTGATGCCCTACCGGCCCCTCCTGGCGACGGGCGCGACCTGGGACGACGCGCTGGCGCTGGCACGTGAACAACGACACACGTAGGAAAGCTGAGTCGCATTCGCCGCAAGGCTTGCCGATCAATCGATAGCCTTCGATACATGAGTGATGGCGCTGCCTCCACTGACTTCGCATCCGACCCGCCACCCCCGTGGGCACCCTCGTCCGCCTGCCGCTGGCGGACCTTCCGGCCACCGTCCTGCCCGGCGCGGTGATCACCCTCGCGCTCGGCAGCGACCAGCTCCGCCGGGCCATCGAGACCGGGCGCGCCTCGGCCGACGGGCGGGTCGTGCTGCGCGCCGACGACAGCTCGCTCGGGGTCGTCGCCCAGGTGCCCGACATCGGCGCCCTGCCGACCGGCGAGCCGGTGGCCATCGTGCGCGTCGAGACGCGAGCGCGGATCTCCGCGGTCCATGCGTCGGAGCGGGGAGCGACGTACGCCGACGTCGAGATCATCCGCGACCCTCGGCCGACGCCGCGTGTCGAGGCGCTCGGCCGCGAGCTGCGCGCCGTGCTCGAGTCGATCGCCGAGCTGCGCCGCTCGCGCCGGCTGCCCGAGCTGCTGCGCTCGGCACCAGAGCCGGGCGCGCTCGCCGACGGGGTCGTCACGTGGGCCGACCTCGACGAAGACCGCCGGCGCGAGGTCCTGGCCGCGATCCCGGTGGCCGACCGCGTCGAGCTCGTCCTGAGCTGGGCGCGCGAGCACCTCGCCGAGCTGCAGGTCGCCGAGTCGATCCGCAACGACGTCACCGAGGGGGTCGACCGTCAGCAGCGCGAGTACCTGCTGCGGCAGCAGTTGGCCGCGATCCGCAAGGAGCTGGGCGAGGACGACGGCGACGTCGTCGGCGAGTACCGCACCCGACTCGAATCGCTCGACGTCCCGGAGTCCGCCCACAACTTCATCGCCAAGGAGATCGACCGCCTCGAGCGCACCAGTGCGCAGTCGCCCGAGCAGAGCTGGATCCGCACCTGGCTGGACCGGGTGTTCGAGCTGCCGTGGGGCGTGCGCAGCGACGACACCATCGACCTCGCCGCGGCCCAGCAGATCCTCGACGAGGACCATTACGGACTCGCCGACGTCAAGTCGCGCATCGTCGAGTTCCTCGCCGTGCGCAAGCTGCGCGACGAGCGCAACATCGACGCGGACGAGAACCTGCCCAAGCCGGCGCGCGGGCACGGCGCCATCGTCACCCTCGTCGGCCCTCCCGGCGTCGGCAAGACCAGCCTCGGTGAGTCCATCGCCAGGGCGATGGGCCGCAAGTTCGTCCGCGTCGCCCTCGGCGGCATTCGCGACGAGGCGGAGATCCGCGGCCACCGCCGCACCTACGTCGGGTCCCAGCCCGGGCGCATCGTGAAGGCGATCACCGAGGCAGGCACGATGAACCCGGTCGTCCTGCTCGACGAGGTCGACAAGCTCGGCATGGGCGCCTGGTCGGGCGACCCGACCGCGGCGCTGCTCGAGGTGCTCGACCCGGCGCAGAACCACACGTTCCGCGACCACTACCTCGAGCTCGACCTCGACCTGTCCGAGGTCGTGTTCATCGCCACCGCCAACCTCCTCGACACCGTGCCCGCGCCGCTGCTCGACCGGATGGACGTCGTCCGTCTCGACGGCTACACCGACGACGAGAAGGTGTTCATCGCCCGGCGCTACCTGCTGCCCCGGCAGCTGCGGCGAGCCGGGCTCGCCGACGCCGAGCTGCCCGTCGACGACGAGACGATCGTGGCGATCGTGCGCGGCTACACGCGGGAAGCGGGTGTCCGCTCGCTGGAGCGTGAGCTCGGTCGCTTGGCGAGCAAGGCCGCGGCGAAGGTCGCGGCCGGCGAGCCGTTGCCCGCGCTCGATCGGGAGCACCTGACCGAGTGGCTCGGCCGGGTGAAGGTCGTCGACGACGTGCCCGAGCGCACCGAGCTCCCGGGAGTCGCCACCGGACTCGCCGTCACCGGCCACGGCGGCGACGTGCTCTTCATCGAGACCACCGCGTTCCCGACGAGTGCCGAGGGGGAGCCCGGACTGACGCTCACCGGTCAGCTCGGTGACGTGATGAAGGAGTCGGCGCAGATCGCCCTCAACTACGTGCGGTCCGCACGCGGCGAGCTCGGCATCGAGCCGTCGAGCGTCCAGCGCCGGTTCCACGTCCACGTGCCGGCCGGGGCGGTGCCCAAGGACGGCCCCTCGGCGGGGATCACGATGACCACCGCGCTCGTCAGCCTGCTGCGCGACCAGCCGGTGAAGGACACCGTCGGCATGACCGGCGAGATCACGTTGCAGGGCGCCGTGCTCCCCATCGGCGGGGTCAAGCAGAAGGTGCTGGCCGCCCACCGGGCGGGGCTGCGCGAGGTGGTGCTGCCCAAGCGCAACGCCGCCGACCTCGACGACGTCCCCGAGGCGGTGCGCGACGAGATGACCTTCCACCTCGCCAACACCTACACCGACGTCCTCGCCGCCGCCTTCGCCGCCGCCTGAGCCGCGACAGGGGGACACGTCCCCGGTGACAGCGGGCGGCCGTCGGCATCAGCCTGGCCCCATGACACGTACTACGCGCCCACGCTTCCGCCGTCTCGCCGTGGCCGCCGTGCTCGCCCTCACCGGTGTGGTCGGTGCCGCCGTGGCCGCACCGGCGCCGGCGGCTCACGCCGACGGCTGCTACACGTGGGGGCGCACGCTGCGCCGGGGCATGAGCGGCAGCGACGTCACCCGGCTCCAGATCCGCATCGCCGGATATCCCGGTTCGGGCGGGGTGCTGGCGATCGACGGGGCGTTCGGTCCGGCGACCGAAGCCGCGCTGCGCCGCTTCCAGGCGGGCCTACGGCCTCGCGGCCGACGGCATCGCCGGCCCGGCCACCTACTCCCGGCTCTACGCGTTGCAGGACAACGACTGCACCCCCGCCCACTTCAGCTACAGCGAGATGGACGACGGCTGCGGCGGCAGCGGCTTCGACGGTGGGAACGTCTCGGAGGCGACGGCCCGCTCGAACGCGCTGCGCGCGATGTGGAAGCTCGAGGCGATGCGTCATGCGCTCGGCGACCGCCCGCTCCGCGTCACCAGCGCGTTCCGCAGCCGCTCGTGCAACGCCGCCGTCGGTGGGGCCAGCAACAGCCGCCACCTCTACGGCGATGCCGCCGACCTCGTGTCGAGCTACTACTCGTTGTGCACGCTGGCCCGCCAGGCCCGCAACCACGGGTTCCGCGGGATCCTCGGACCCGGCTACCCGGGTCACAACGACCACACCCACATCGACCATCGCTCCTCCCGCTTCTGGAGCGCGCCCAGCTGCGGCATCTGACCCGCCCCGAACTTGCATCTATCGGTGGGCCTCTGGCACCGCGATCAGATGCAAGTTCGGGCAGTAGGGTCCGCGGCGTCGTGCGCGCCTCTCGCCGATCTGGTCTCGCGCTGCGGGAGCAGCTCGTCCTCACCGCCTTCCTGATGTTGTTCGTCGAGCTGGCGTTGATCCGCTGGCTCGGCGCCAACGTCCTCTACCTCGCCTACTTCTCCAACGTGGTGCTGTTGGGCAGCTTCCTCGGCATCGGGTTGGGGTTCTTGTGGACGAGCCGTGGCCGGCGCTCTTTGTTCCCGCTCGCTCCGACTGCGCTGGCTGCCCTGATCATCCTCGTCCGCATCCTCGAAGTGAGGGTCGGCATTGCCGGTTCGGGCTTGATCTTCTTCGGCCTCGACACGTCCGGCCCGCCGCGATGGATCGTTCTGCCGGCGGTGTTCGTCGTCGTCGCCGGGGTGATGACGTGCATCGGCGACGGAGTCGCCAGGGCCTTCCGCCGGCTCGACAACCTCGACGCCTACCAGCTCGACATCACCGGCAGCCTGCTCGGCATCGGCGTGTTCTCGCTGCTCGCGTTCGTGAACGCGGATCCCGTCGTGTGGGGCACGATCGCCGCTCTCGGCTTCGTCGTGGCGCTCCGGCCGAGGCGGTTGCAGTTCCGTGCTCGCCGTCGCGGTCCCGCTGACCGTCGCGGTCGGGTTCCTCGTCGCCGAGTCGGCCGAAGCGGACGCGACGTGGACGCCGTACTACAAGGTTCACACGTTCCCCATCGGGGGCACGGGCGGTCTCGTCGCCGAGGTCAACGGCATCCCGACCTGGTTGCAGATCCCCGCCGTCGGCAATCCGATCTACGAGACGGTGTACGAGCGCATCAGCCGCCCGGACCCCGGTGACGTGCTGATCGTCGGAGCCGGCTCGGGGAACGACGTCGCCGTCGCTACCGCACGGGGCGCGAGTCGCGTCGACGCCGTTGAGATCGACGCGCATCTTCTCGAACTCGGGCGTCGTCACCCGGACCGTCCGTACGACGACCCGCGGGTCATCGCCCATGTCGCGGACGGCCGGGCGTTCCTCGAGGCGACCGATCGCCAGTGGGACACGATCCTGCTCGCCCTGCCCGACTCGCTCACCCTGCTCCCCGGTCAGTCGTCGCTGCGGTTGGAGAGCTACCTCTTCACCGAAGAGGCAGTGGAGTCGTATCGCGACCACCTCGCCCCCGGCGGCGTGCTGGCGATGTACAACTACTACCGCGAGCGCTGGCTCGTCGATCGTTACGCCGGCACGCTCGACGACGTTTTCGCTCAGCGGCCGTGCGTGAGCCCGGGTGGACCGACGCTGTCGGTGCTCGTCGTCAGCGACGACCCGGCCGCGGTGCGCTGCCCCGCTGAGGAGGTGTTCAGGCGCCCTGCCTCGACACCCCGCCCGGCGACCGACGACCACCCGTTTCCGTACCTGCGCACGCCGGGCATCCCCGGCTTCTATCTCGCCTCCATCGCCGTCATGCTGGCGATCTCGCTGTTCGTCGTTCGGGCCGTCGGTGGTCCGCTTCGTTCGATGGCCCCGTTCGCCGACCTGTTCTTGATGGGCGTCGCCTTCCTGCTCCTCGAGACGAAGAACGTCGTGCAGTTCGCGCTCTTGTTCGGCACGACCTGGTTCGTCAACGCGCTCGTCTTCGCCGGAGTGCTCGGGTCGGTGCTGCTGGCGATCGTGGTGAGCAAGCGGATGACGATCAGCCGGCCGGCATGGCTCTATGGGGCTCTCCTCGCCTCGATCGCGTTCGAACTGGCTCGTCCCCGGCCGGGCCCTGCTGGCGTTGCCGTTCCTGCCGCGTCTGCTCGCCGCGGTGGTGCTCGCCTTCCTGCCGATCTTCACCGCCAACCTCGTGTTCGCCAACCGGTTCCGCTCGACGGTCGACTCGACCGCGGCGTTCGCCGCCAATCTCCTCGGCGCGATGGTCGGTGGGCTGCTCGAGTACACGTCGCTCGTGATCGGCTATCGCAACTTGCTGCTCGTCGTCGCCGCGGTGTACACGGCCGCCTTCGTCCTGCGTCCCCGCCACGCGGTGGTGCCGACCGCGGCATCGCGCGCGGCGGCGTGACGATCGGCCGCTCGGATCGGGATCGTTAGGCTCGCTCCATGACCGCTCATTGCGTTCCCCGGCCACGCCACTTGCCGCCTGCGCAGCCGGTGGCCGCTCGTTCGCTTGCGCTCACTCGCTCGCATCGGAATCGGGCGCTTCCATGACCCACCTGTCGAATGTGTGGTTCAAGGTCACCGACCTGGAGGTCGTGAGCGGTCGGGGCTGCCGGGTGACGACGGTCGGCGGCGACGAGTACCTCGACTTCGCCGCCGGGATCGCCGTCAACAGCACCGGCCACAGCCATCCGCACGTCGTCGACGCGATCTCCCGCCAGGCCGGGCGCTTCATCCACGCCCAGGTCAACGTGTTCACCCACGACCTGCTCGAGCCGCTCGCCGCCCGGCTCGCCGAGCTCGCGCCGGGCGCGATCGACACCTTCTTCTTCGCCAACTCGGGCGCCGAGATCACCGAGGCGGCGGTGAAGCTCGCCAAGCAGGTCACCGGACGGCCCAACATCGTCGTGTTCGACGGCTCGTTCCACGGGCGCACCCACCTGACGATGGCGATGACCACGTCCAAGACCGGTGTACCGGGCCGGCCACGCGCCGCTGCCGTCGGGCATCTTCGTCGCCCCGTTCCCCGATCCGCTCGCGGCCGACGAGACCGCCGAGGTGCGCCGGGCGCTCGCCGGCGTCGACCGGGTGCTCGCGACGCTCACCGCGCCCGGCGAGACGGCGGCGATGATCCTCGAGCCGGTCCTCGGCGAGGGTGGCTACGCACCGGCGCCGCCGGCGTTCGTCACCGGGCTCGTCGACCGCTGCCGCGAGCACGGGATCCTCTTCGTCGCCGACGAGGTGCAGAGCGGCTTCGGGCGGACGGGGAAGATGTTCGCCGTCGAGCACCTCGGCGTCGAGCCCGACGTGATCTGCATGGCCAAGGGGATCGCCTCGGGCTTCCCGTTCGCCGCCCTCGGCACCCGCCGCGAGCTCGACGACCGGTGGCCACGCGGCAGTCACGGCGGCACCTACGGCGGCAACCCGATCGGCTGCGCCGCGGCGCTGGCGACGATCGAGGTGATGACCGAGCCGGGGTTCCTGGACAACGTCGACGCGCGCGGCCGGCAGCTGATGGACGGCCTCGGCGAGCTGCAGCGATCCGAACCCGGCCTGCGTCAGGTCCGCGGCGTGGGCCTGATGGTGGCGACCGTGTTCGACGATCCCGCCCGCGTCGGCCGCGGTGATGCGGCACTGCCTGCACGAGGGCCGGCTGATCCTGATGAGCGCCGGCACCGACGGCACGGTGCTGCGCTGGATGCCGCCGCTCGTCGTCACCGCGGCCGAGATCGACGAGGCGCTGCACGCCTTCGGCGCGGCCTTGAAGGCGACGGCCTGACCGTCGTCGTCCGGACGAAGCGCCGCAGACATGCCTCGGCTCGATGCCAGCCGGGTCGCGGCGTGGCGCGAGCTGCAGTCGGTCGCCGCCGAGCTCGAGCGACTGATCGACGAGGACGTGACCGCCGAGTGGGACGTCCCGCTCGGCTGGTTCGACGTGTTGGCCGGCCTGCAACGGATGGGCGGCCGGGCCCGCCCGAGCGACCTGGCCGTCGAGCTGCGCCTCGTCCGGTCGAGCCTGAGCCGGCGCCTCGACCGGCTGGAGGAGGAAGGGTGGGTCGCCCGACACCAGCCCGGCCGCGTCGACGACCACCGGGCCGTCGTCGTCGTGCTCACGCGGCGCGGCCGGACGTTGTGGCGGGAGATGAACCTCACCTACCGGCGGGCCGTGCAGACCGCGTGTCGTCGCTGCTCACCGACGCCGACGTGGCCGACCTGCGTCGCATCCTCGCCGCCATCGCCCGAGTGAGGCCCCCGGTTTGAGCGCAGGGCCCGTCCCGAGCGACCGACTCGTCCGTCGCGTTTCGGAGCAGCGTACGCCGCGTCGCTGGCGCTCCTCGCGCAGCACTCGGAGCGTCCATGACCACTGCTGTGATCGTCGAAGCCGTCCGCACCCCGTTGGGGAAGCGCAACGGGAAGCTCAAGGACTGGCACCCGGTCGATCTCGCGGCCGAAACCCTCAACGCGCTGACCGAACGAACCGGGATCGACCCCGGCGTCGTCGACGACGTGGTGATGGGGTGCGTGATGCAGGTCGGGGAGCAGGGCGTCAACATCGCCCGCAACGCCGTGCTCGCCGCCGGCTGGCCGGAGAGCGTCCCCGGCACGACGATCGACCGGCAGTGTGGATCCAGTCAGCAGGCCGCCCACTTCGCCGCCCAGGGGGTGATCGCCGGCGCCTACGACGTCGTCGTCGCGGCCGGGGTCGAGGTGATGACGAGGGTGCCGATGGGCGCGTCGATGGCCGACGGCAAGTTCGGGTACCCGTTCGGCCCCAAGGTCGGGGCCCGCTACATCGAGCACGGCGGGCTCGTGCCGCAGGGCATCTCGGCCGAGCTGATCGCCGACAAGTGGGACATCTCGCGCGACGACATGGACCGGTTCGGCGCCCGCAGCCAGCAGCTCGCCGCCACCGCCACCGCCGAGGGACGGTTCGAGCGCGAGATCCTGCCGGTGCTCGGGGCCGACGGCGAGCTGGTCACCACCGACGAGGGGCTGCGCGAGACGACGGTCGAGTCGCTGGCCAAGCTCAAGCCGTCGTTCCGGCCCGAGGAGGAAGGCGGCAAGGTCACGGCCGGCAACTCGTCGCAGATCACCGACGGCGCCGCGGCGCTGCTGATCATGAGCGAGGAGCGGGCGGCCGGGCTCGGGCGTGACGCCGCGGGCCCGGTTCGTCGACTTCGCCCTCGCCGCCGACGATCCGCGGCTGATGCTCACCGCGCCGATCCCGGCGACGCACAAGCTGCTCGAGCGGAGCAAGCTGACGATCGAGGACTTCGACCTGATCGAGATCAACGAGGCCTTCGCCTCGGTCGTGCTCGCGTGGGAGCAGGAGCTGCACCCGGACATGGACCGGGTCAACGTCAACGGCGGGGCGATCGCCCTCGGCCACCCCCTCGGCTGCTCCGGCGCCCGGCTGATGACCACGCTCGTCCACGAGCTCGAACGCACCGGCGGCCGCTACGGCCTGCAGACGATGTGCGAGGGCGGCGGGATGGCCAACGCCGCGATCATCGAACGCCTCTGATCCATCCGAGGTTTTCGTCGCACCGGAGGGTTTGCCGCACCGCTTCCGGCACGAAACCCTCCGGTGACCCGAAACCTCGGGTGCGGAAGGCCGGGCAGCCTGTGTATATCTCTGGGTAGGTTGACCTGGTGCCGAGCGTGGCGACGGTGCTGTGGATCGCCGGAGGCCTGGTCCTGGCCTACGTGGTGTGGAAAACCGGGATCGCCATGCTCCGTTCACTCACCCGACCCCTCCCGCCACCGCCGCCGCCGGGGGAGATGCGCAAGGTGAACCTGCGTTATCGCTGCAGCGTCTGTGGGGTGGAGGTGAGGTTGACGCTGGCCCCCGACGAGGATCCGCCGCCGCCCCGACATTGCCTGGAGGACATGGTGATCGTCGCTCCGATCACCGATTGACGCCGAGTTGTCCACAGCCTGTGGACAAGCTGCGGACAAATGACACACGTCATTCCGGTGACGGTCAGCGCCACTTGGTGGCGGTGTACAGACCGCCGAGCAGGCAGGCGAGGCCGACGATCATCGGCCAGTTGCTGTCGGGGAAGACGAGGTACCGCAGCATGATCGCGAGCGCCGCCGACGGCGAACAGCACGAGCATCAGCACCGGGACCCACGGCGGGCTCTCCTTGGCCGACTGCGGGCACCGGCGGCGTGTAGCGCGACGACGCGCCGACCGTCGTCGCCCGGTCACCGGCGGCGCGAGCCGTCGCGGGCGCGGCGATCCGGGCCGGGTGCCGGCCGGCGTCACCCGGCCACCGCCGGTCTTGCGCTTCGGAGGAGCCACGGCCGCGCGAGTTTACGGTTTGTGTCACCGACATACGCGTTCGACGACCGATCCGGTGACAGCAGCATAGCTTGCGCGGCCGTGTGCCGGCCGCGGGTGCTCGTCATCGACAGCTACGACAGCTTCGTCTACAACCTCGTCCAGTACCTCGGCGAGCTCGGGGCGCAGCCGATCGTGCACCGCAACGACGAGCTCGACGTCGCCGGCGCGCTCGCCCTCGAGCCCGACGGCGTGCTGCTGTCGCCCGGCCCGGGTCGGCCGGAGGACGCCGGCATCGTCTGCGCCGCGGTGCCCGAGTTCGCCGACCGCGGCATCCCCGTCCTCGGCGTGTGCCTCGGCCACCAGGCCATCGCCCACGCCTACGGCGCGACGCATCGTCGGCGCGGCCGAGCTGATGCACGGCAAGACGTCGACGATCGACCACGACGGCGCGGGCGTCTTCACCGGCCTGCCGTCGCCGCTCACCGCGACCCGCTACCACTCCCTCACCGTCGCGCCCGACAGCGTCCCCGACTGCCTCGAGGTCACGGCGACGACGGGCGACGGCACGATCATGGGCGCTCCGCCACCGCGAGCACGCCGTCGAGGGCGTGCAGTTCCATCCCGAGAGCGTGCTCACCGCGTCCGGCCACGACCTGCTGCGCCAACTTCCTCTCCCGCCTCGGGGCGCCGGCCACGCGCTGACGTCGCGCGCGCTACGGCGTGGTCGTCGGGTGGCGTCGTCGTGGTGGTGGTCGTCGTCGTCGTGGTCGGCGGCGCCGTCGTGGTCGGCGCCGCGGTGGTGGTCGGCGCGGCCGGCGCGCCCGACGACGAGCTCGATGTTCGAGCCCGCCGGCGCGACGGTGTCGGGGGCGAGGCTCTGCGAGATGACGAGACCGTCGTTGGCGTCGCCGGCCGGCAGGTCCTGGACGCTCACGCTGACGTTGAACTGCGCCAGCTGCTCCCGGGCCGCCGCCTCGCTGGAGCCGACCACGTTCGGCACCGTCACCCCCGGCGGACCGCCGGAGACGACGAGTTGGACCTCACCGCCCCGGTCGACGAGCTCGCCGGCCGCCGGGTCGGTGCGGATCACGAGCCCGGCCTGGACGGTGTCGCTCTCCTCGGTCACCGTCGTGACGGTGAAGTCGTAGGGCGGGCTCTCCAGCACCTGGCGGGCCTCGGCCTCCGGGCGGCCGATGACGGTCGACGGCATCGCGACCTGCTCGCGGCCGCCCGACACGACGATGTCGATCCGCGTGTCCTGCTCGACCTGGGCGCCGGCGGCAGGGTCGGTGCGGATGACCGAGCCCTCGTCGATGTCGTCGCTCGGCTCGGTCGTCTCCTGCCCGACGCGGAAGCCGGCCGCGGCGAGGATCTGCCGGGCCTCGTCGAGCGGCCGACCCTCGACGTTGGGCACCTCCTGCAGCTCCGGATCCGGGTTGTAGAAGAGCCTGATCACCTGGGACTCGACGACCACCGTTCCGGCCTCGGGGTCGGTGCGGTGGACGGTCTCGCACCGGCACCGTCGAGTTCTCCTCGGCGATCGGCTCGTAGTTGAGGTTCAGGTCGTCGAGCTCCTGGGTGACCTCCGCCAGCGGGCGGCCGACGTAGTCGTCGAGGGCGAAGCTCGACGGCTCGTCGTCGCCGGACAGGGCCTGGAACAGCAGGATCCCGCCGATGCCGAGGGCGATGAGGGCGAAGAAGGCGGCGAGCGCGTACCACCCGGTGCGCGACGGCGGCGGCTCGTAGTACCGCGCCTCCGGCGACGCACCGGTCGGGAGCCGATCGGCGGTCGTGCCCTGGGCGACGGTGGGAGCGAGCAGTCGCCGAGCGTCGACGGTCGGCGGCACCGCGCCGGGGCGACGGACGGCCCGCGCCGCGTTGGCGGCGGCGGCCAGCGCCAGCACCTGGTCGCCGTTGCGGAAACGACGCAGGTCGTCGCGGAGCGCGGCGGCGCTCGGGTAGCGGATCTTGGGATCCTTGGCGAGCAGCTTGGCGACGATCGCCTCGTAGGAGCGGGGGATGTCGACGACCAGTTGGTTGAGCGGCTGGGGGTTGTCGTGCACCTGCTTGTAGGCGATGCTGACCGGGTTCTCGCCCGTGAACGGCGGCCGGCCGGACACCATCTCGTACATCACGACGCCGAGCGAGTAGAGGTCGCTGCGCGGGTCGGGCTGGGCGCCCTGGGCCTGCTCGGGCGAGAAGTACGTGGCCGTGCCCATCACCGCGCCAGCCTGGGTGAGGTTGGACTCGGTCGGCGCGTTCATCGCCCTGGCGATGCCGAAGTCGGCCACCTTCACCTGGCCGTTGGACCCGATCAGGATGTTCGCCGGTTTGACGTCACGGTGCACCAGCCCCGCCTCGTGGGCGAAGCCGAGCGCGGCGGCCACCTCGCTGGCGATCTCGGCGGCCTGCTTGGCCGTGACGTGGCCGTTCGTGCGCAGGATCTCGGCCAGCGTGCGCCCCTCGACGTACTCCATGCAGATGTAGTAGGTGCCCGAGTGGCGGCCCCAGTCGTAGACGTTGACGATGTTCGGGTGGCTCAGGTTGGCCGCCGCCTGGGCCTCCCGGCGGAAGCGCTCGACGAAGTTGGGGTCGGTGGCGAACTCGGGGAACAGCACCTTGATCGCGACCTGGCGGTCGAGCAGGCGGTCTCGGCCGAGGAACACGTCGGCCATGCCGCCGCGCCCGATGCGCCTGGTCAACTCGTATCGGTCGTTGATGATCGCGTGTCGATCGCTGGTGGTCACTGGTACCTGCTTCTGCGGGCCGCCCGGCCCGGATCGCCCGCCGAGGCTACCCAGCGGCCGACGTGTGCACGCTGCGGGCGTTCTGTCGTTCGGAATCGGCCCGATCCGGTCGATCCCAAACGACAGTTCGTGCGCGACATCGTCAGCCTCCGCCTCGAGGGCTGCGTCCAGCACGGTCTTGGCGATCGGGCCGGCCAGCTGACCGCCCGTGCTCGCCGAGATCTCGGCGTTGGTGCCTTCGAGCATCACCGCCACCGCGTACTGGGGGTCGTCGGCCGGGCGCGAAGGCGACGATCCACGCGTGCGACCGCTCGGGCTCGCCGGGCTGGTTGAGCTGGGCGGTCCCGGTCTTCGCGGCGACCGGGATGCCGCCGTCGAGGGCGATGCAGCAGCTCGCCGTGCCGCTGGTGGCGACGCTCTGCATCAACGTGTTGAGGGTGCTCGCGATCTGCGGCGAGATCGGGGTCTTCCAGACCTCGGGCTCGGTGCGGTCGAGGACCCGCCCGGAATGGTCGTAGCGTGCTGTCGACCACGTACGGCTTCATCATCACGCCATCGTTGGCCACGGTCGCCGCGACCATCGCCATGTGCAGCGGGCACCATCTGCACCTCGTTGCCGCCGAAGCCCCGCATCGCCAGGAGCGGCAACTTCTGATCGAGGTCGGTGGTGTCACCGAACGTGCTCGCCGCCGGTCGGGGCAGGTCGATCGGGAGGGTCTCCCCGACGCCCCACTCGCCGACCCCGTCGATCATCGCCTCCGGGCCGAGGTCGACGGCGGTCTTGGCGAAGGGGATGTTGCAGCTGCGCGTGAACACCTCGGTGAGGTCGCCGCCGCAGGTCGTGCCCTCGAAGTTCTCGATCGGGTTGTCCGTCTGAGGGGGCACCCACGAGCTCTCGTCGGGGAACGTGGTCTGCAGGTCGAGCACGCCGTTCTGCAGCCCGATGCTGGTGGTGAGGATCTTGAACGTCGAGCCCGGCATGTACCGCTGCTGGTACGCGTTCCCGAGCAGGGGATCGCCCGGCGACGCGTTGTAGAAGGTGAGCACGGCGCGGGCGGCCTCGAAGTCCGGGTCGGCGACGAGGTTGGGGTCGTAGCTGGGGTAGCTCCACATCGCCTGCACCGCTCCGGTGGACGGCTCGATCACGACCACCGACCCCTCGCGCTCGCCCAGCGCGTCGCGGGCGACCTGCTGCAGGTCGTCGCGGACCGTCATCCGCACCGTGCCGGAAGCGTCGGCCCCGGTGATGATGCCGGTGAGGTTGCGGAGTCGCTGCTCGCCCGTGCTGCCGGTGAGCACCGCGTTCTGCGTCCGCTCGAGCCCGGTCGATCCGAAGGCGAACGTGTAGTAGCCGGTGAGGTGGGCGTAGAGCTCACCCGTCGGGTACTCGCGCTGATAGGTGAACTCGCTGCCGGGCGGGTTCGGCACCGACCGGGCGGCGACGACGCGGTCGACCGTCTCGATCGGCCCGCGCGGCTGCTCGTACTCGCGGCGGATCGCCCTGGTGTTGTCGAAGTTGGCGTTGAGGTCCTCCTGGCGCCCCACCTGCCAGTAGTTGAGGGCGACGAACAGCAGCCACGTAGCACGCCATCAGACCCCCGGCGAGCTGGCGGATCTGGCGGTTCACGAGACACCCGCCGGTTCGCCGGCCGCGTTCGGACCGCGTCCGGCGGCGCAGGCGGCGGGCGGCCCAGCGCTCGGCGGGGGTGGGGTCGTCGGGAAGCTCGTGGAGCCGCCGCGCCCCGAGTCGCTGAGTCGGATCAGCAGCGCCAGCAGGATGTAGTTGGAGACCAACGACGACCCGCCGTAGCTGACGAACGGGAGCGTGATGCCCGTGAGGGGGACGACCTTGATCACGCCGGCCACGATGATGAACGCCTGCACCCCGATGATCGTGGTGAGGCCGACCGCGAGCAGCTTCTCGAACGTGTTGTCAGTGCGCAACGCCGTGCGCAGACCGGCCCCGATCAGGAGCAGGTACGCCATCAGCACGGCCGCCGCGCCGAACAGGCCGAGCTCCTCGCCGATCGCGGTGAAGATGAAGTCGTTCTGCGCTTCGGGCACCTGGTTCGGGCTGCCCCGCCCGAGTCCGGTGCCGGCGATCCCGCCGTCGGTGAGCCCGTACAGGGCCTGCACGATCTGGTAGCCCTCGTCGAGCGAGCGCGACCACGGGTCGAGCCAGATGTCGACGCGGGTCTGCACGTGCCCGAACATCCGCCAGGCGAGATAGGCGGCCGAACCGAAGAGGACGAGCCCGATCACGAGGAACGCGGCGCGCTCCGTGGCGACCCACATCATCACGACGAAGAGGGCGAAGAACAGCAGCGACGAGCCGAGGTCGCGCTGGCCGACCATCACCAGCACGGCGAACGCCCAGGCCAGCAGGATCGGGAGCAGGTGCCGTGGTTCGGGCAACCGGAGCGGGCCGACCTTCCACGTGCCCGTCGCGATCAGCTCGCGTGTCTCGGCGAGGTAACCGGCGAAGAAGATCGCCAGGGCGAGCTTGGCGAACTCGCCGGGCTGGAAGTTGATCGGCCCGAGGTTCACCCAGATGCGGGCGCCGCCCGAGCTGTAGCCGACCCCCGGGACCATCGGGAGCAGGAGGAGGACGATGCCGGCGAGCAGGAAGCTCCAGCGATAGCGGGCGAGGTCGGGCGCCCGCTGCACGACGAGCAACGTCGCCACGAAGACGACGACGGCGACGATGCTCCACGTCGCCTGGAGGCCGGCGAGCCGGTCGTCGAGGCGGGTGATCATCACGTACCCGATGCCGTGGAGCAGTGCGGCGAGCGGGAGCATCGTGGCGTCGGCGCCGCGGGCGAACCAGCGCACGGCGAGATGGGCGACGACCAGCATCGCCAGCAGCACGGCGAGGAAGGGCACGATGCGGGCCGGGATCCTGGCGTAGGACCCGAGCGAGGCCAGGGTGTAGCCGCCGGCGGTGATCAACGCCGCCATGACGACGAGGGACAGCTCCGTCGAGCGACGGCTGCTGGCGATGGGGGACGCCGAGGCCATGCGCAACCGGGCGCTAGGGCCCGGTGGTCGTCGTGCGCGGGACCGTCGTCGTGGTCGCCGGCACCGTCGTCGTGGTCGTCGACGTGGTGGTCGTGGTGGTCTGGAGCTGCCCGGCGACGAACTCGTCCGCGTTGCTGCGGGAGCTGAACTCCGGCTGGCGTTCGATGCGGGCGATCGAGTCGTCGTCGAGCTGGATGCGCGCGAACACCGTCGGCGCCTCCTCGGTCGGCTCGAACCACAGGAATCCGTCCGGCTGTCCCCGGTAGATCACCACTGCATCTTCGTCGTTGAAGGCGACGAAGTAGCCGCGGCGGGCCCAGGCGGCGGTGATCACGAAGGCGAGCATCAGCACGGCGAGCACACCGAGCCCGCCGAGGAACCCGGCGAGCCGGCGCTTGCGCCGCGGGCTTGGTTCGGTCGGCGACCGCGGCCGCAACGTCGGTGTCCGGCGCCGGCGCAGTCGTCGAGGCCGGCGCGCGGCGGTGCGCGTGACGAGCTCGGCGAGGTCCTCGAACTCCGTCGCCTGGACCTCAGGGTCGTCGACCGCCCAGGTGCTGGCGCTCGCACCCGGTTGCCAGGCCGGCTCGAGATCCAGCTCGGTCTCCGGGTCGGGCGGCTCGGCTCCGTCGAGGACGTCGACGACAACGACCGTCACGTTGTCCCGTCCGCCCTCCCGGTTGGCGAGGGCGACCAGCTCGTCAGCCGCGCGTTGGGCGTCGGAGATGGTGGTGAGCACGTCGCTGATGGCGTCGTCGCGCACCTCGTCGACGAGCCCGTCGCTGCACAGCAGGAACCGGTCGCCGCGGACGATCGGCAGCGTCCACGCGTCGACGCGCACCGAGGGATCGATGCCGAGCGCTCGCGTGACGATGTTGCGGCGAGGATGGGTGCGGGCCTCGTCGTCGGTGATGTGTCCGGTCGTGACGAGCTCCTGGACGTAGCTGTGGTCGACCGTGACGCGGCGCAAGCGGTCGTGACGCAGGAGGTAGGTCCGCGAGTCGCCGACGTTGATGAGGGCGAAGAGTTCTGCGTCCGCGCTGTCGGTCTCCCTCGACGTCTCCTCCGCTGTGTTCTCGCTCGGCTGGGCATTGGCGCTGGCGCTTCCCTCGGCGCCTGCACCTTCGGCCGCCGACGGGTCGCCATCCGGAGCTTCGGTTGTCAGACCGTTGGTTTCGCCGTCGGAGATCACGATCAGGGCGGTGACCGTCGTGCCCATCCCCTGTTGGGCGGGATTGTCGAGGGCGGCGCGGTAGATGTCGCCGTTGGCCTCGGCGATCGCGGCGAGGACGTCGTCGAGGCCCGCTCCCGGTTCGCTCAGGCGCGACCGAAGCAGCTCGACGGCCAGAGCACTCGCCACCTCGCCGGCACGGTGGCCGCCCATCCCGTCGGCCACCGCGAACACGCGCTGGCGCAACGAGCATGTTGTCCTCGTTGTCGGGACGGATACGACCCGCATCGGTCGCCGAACCCCATCGCAAGGTCACCACTACTGAGCCTCCAACACGGTGTAGCCGACCTGGATGCGATCGCCGGGATGGAGCAGGCGGGCGCCGACCAGGCGGTTGCCGTTGTGGAACGAGCCGTTCGTCGAGCCGAGGTCCTCGACCATCGGCTGGCCCTCGACGTCGTACACCTTGGCGTGGTGCTGCGACACGAAGGTGTCGCTGTCGATGACGACCGTCGACGCCGGGTCGCGCCCGATCGTGATCACCCCGCCGAGGGGAAACGTCGCGCCCTTACGGGCCTTGGGCTCGACGACCACGAGCCGGGCGACCCGGCCACCTCGACCCTTGGGCGCCCGCCGGGGCCGCGGCGTGGCAGCGGCGACGGTGGCGGCCTGATCGTCGACCGGCGCCTGGGTCACGACCCGCTGGCCGCGTCGGACCTCGCTCCACACCGCCCACAGGACGCGAGCGAAGAAGAGGTAGAGCAACCCCAACAGGACGAGCTTGAGGATGTCGAGTGCCTGGTCGGTCATGTCGGAGGGCGCCCGCCTGGTCAGCTAGGACGCCTCGAATCGTACGTAGGTGGACCCGAAGCTCAGGATGTCCCCGTCGACGAGCCGTTGCTCGCCGTTGATGCGGGTGCCGTTCACCATCGTGCCGTTGGTCGATCCGAGATCGGCGACGACGTAGGCCCCTTGGCCGGGGCTGATCTGGGCGTGGCGGCGGCTGACGTTGTGGTCGCTGAGCGGCACGGTGCAGTCGGCGAGCCGGCCGATCGTGACCGGGCGGTCGCCGAGGGGGACGCGCTGGCCCGAGGGCAGCACGAGCGAGCCCGCACCCACACCGCCGGTCGCCTGCCGCAGCGTGGCCAGGACCCCGAACCGGCCGCCCTTCAGGCTCTCGTCGACGGCGAGCTCGACGCGGACCGGGCCCATGAAGTGGTAGCCCTCCTCACGGGCGTACTCGCGAGCCGCCTCGACGAGCTCGGACTGGAGGACGTCGTGAATGTCCTGGAAGCCGTCGAAGTCGCGCTGGCTGAGCTTGATCTGGAAGTCGTTCGGCACGACCCGCCGGCCCTTGACGTCGACCGAGCGCTGGTCGTCCATCTCCCGCACCAACCGGCGACCGAGCTCGATCGGGCGGATGGTGCTGCGCGAACCACGGAACACGCCCTCGACCATACGCTCCAGCCGGCGCTCGAGTGATTGCAGGCCCATGGTGGCCGACGATGCTACCGGCGGCCCTCCGCGACCCTTCCGGGCCCCCGGCGAACCCATCTCCCAAATCTTGAAGTACAGGCGATGCGGGCGCGTTGGTAGCCTTGCCGTGCTACTCGGGCGAGTGGCGGAATGGCAGACGCGCTGGCTTCAGGTGCCAGTGAGGGTTTCCTCGTGGGGGTTCAAGTCCCCCCTCGCCCACTGTAAAGCCGCTGCCGCCCGCCGAGATGCGTCTGAGGCGGGTACGCCACGTCGGTTGACGTCAGCGAGACGCCAAAGTGCTTGATCCCTGAGGGCCCGGGCCCCCTTGCATTTCTCGTGGAGGGTCGGACACCCGCATCTCCGGCGCACCCCGGTTGTCACCCGCCCGCGAGCTGAGCTTCGCGGACCAGCCTCTGCTGGCGGTATGGTCGAGCGCCAGTATCGTCGTCATTCCGGCGGTCGCTCGGGGGGCTTCATCATGATGCGCAAACGTTCTCAACTCGTCCTCGCCGGCATCGTCGGTGCCGGATCACTCGTCGCCGCGACGCAGCCCGTAGGGGCGATCACGGGCGGCACCGAAGACACGGCGAACAAGTACAGCAACGTCGGGCAACTCGTCTTCTACCAACCCGATGGGCGTTTCCGGTGCTCAGGCACACTGATCGCGCCCCGGGTCCTTCTCACTGCCGCCCACTGCACCTTCCAGGACATCGGCCAGGTCGTGGTCTCGTTCGACCCGGTGATCGCGCGAACGGAGCAGGAGGCGGAACGTGACATCCCGCGCGCCGCCGACGACACCGGTCCCGACGACGCCATCTCCGCGGTCGGCTTCACGGAAGCCGACATCACCGCGCCGGGCTACGAGGGCGAGCAGACGTGGTTCCTCGGAACGCCGGTGACGCACCCCGACTACAGCGACTTCACCGACCTCCGCAATTGGAACGACACGGGCGTGGTCATCCTCGACGAGGCGCCCGGGCTGCCGACCACGCCGTTGGCGCCGGCGAACTACCTCAACCGGTTTGCCCAGCCGCGCCTCAACAAGACCGAGTTCCTCACGATCGGCTACGGCACCGAAGTTCGCAAAGCCGACTCGGGCCCGCAGACGCCGACGCCGATGCGCCAGCCGATCGTCCGGCGGTACACGACCGAGATCGGCCAGAAGCTGACCGCCCAGATCCTCCAGATGAACGGCAACGAGAAAGATCCTCGCGCCGGCGGAGGCACCTGTTTCGGTGACTCGGGTGGCCCGGCGCTTCACGGTGGCTTCGTCGTCGCTGACACGAGCTACGGCTACACGAACAACTGTCGTTACCTCGGTGGCTACCAACGCGTCGACGTTCCGGTGGTCCGCAACTGGCTGCTCGACTGCACGACCGACTTGAGTTGTCCGACGAAGGAGTAGCAGCCCGGTTCCGTGAGCCGGCCTCCTGAACCGGACCCACTGACAGCAACATCGCCTACTCCTCCGTGCCGCCCCCCGCATCAGCAGCATCCTGGCCCAGGCCCCACCAGACCGCAGCCGTGACCTCGACGCCCTCACCAAGGTTCGGCGAGTGGCCGTCAGTGAGCTGAAGCAGGCCAACTTCGACGTAGCCCGGCTCGAATGCCGCAAGCGGCCGCTCGGGGAGCGCCGCAATCCCGACATCGAACTGATCCACGCGCAGCCGCGTGAGCACCACTCATGGGGACCGACAGGGCACCGGGTTCTCTGCTTCGGGGCGAGGAGGGGCTCACGCAGGTCGGACCGGTGGCGTCGCACGCGGGCTAGATGACAATTGGCTGATTGACTGATCACCGCCGCCCTGGCCCCCGGTCTTCGTCCGCCGCTGACCGGTCGAGCCGGGGCGACGGCACTCTCTACGGCGGCGTGTCCCGTCTCGTGGGGGCGCAGTCCGGGCACCGCCAGCGCGGGGGACGTTCGTGTCGAGGTAGACCACCGCCGGCAACACGCTCGGCGTTCAACTGGGGGCCTACTCCCAACGGACATCGCGTGTATATGAGCGACGCCCAGTGGACTGAGCTGGAGCCTTTGGCCCCTGCCGTCAGGTGAACGGCGCCGAGCCGTTCATTTCGTGCGGGACAGCTGGGTCACCGCGAACGGCGACCCGAGCCCGAAGGGACCGCGAAGACCGTGTGGGGACCTACGCGCTGCCGCGAGTTGTACCGGCAATCACCGTCGCCTACTGTGCCCGCCACGCCGGCAGACGGGGACCGGCTCGAGGGAGGGGACGGTGAGCGGGAGTCAGGGAAAGGTACGGTCGCCGGAACGCGGCCAAGGTCTGGATGTGGGGTCGCATGCTCGGCACGAAGTGCAGGTGCGAGGACGTCACCACCTGGGTTTGTGGATGGCACTGATGATTGCGGCGGCCGCGCTGGCGTCACCGCTTGTGGCGCCGAACCCACCGGCGGCGGACGCGGCTGGTCCGTTCACGGTGACCCGCTTGCTCAACCAGCTGACCGTCCGTCGGGAGAACAACCGGGGATACGACCGAGACAAGTTCGCGGGCTGGCTCGATCGGGACCACGATGGGTGCAACACCCGGGCCGAGGTGCTGATGCAGGAAAGCCGGCGCCGGGTGCGCAGGACCGCCTCGTGCAGGGTGACGAGGGGGCGATGGTTCTCGACGTACGACGGTGTGACGATCTACCGGCCACGCCGGATCCGCATCGATCACGTTGTGGCGCTCGCCGAGGCATGGGGCTCAGGCGCCCGCCGTTGGAACCGGGACACCCGGAAGCGGTACGCCAACGACTTGGTGTTCGCCGGATCGTTGCGGGCGGTGTCGACAGGCTCGGACGTGCGCAAAGGCAACAAGGATCCCGCCGACTGGTTGCCGCCCCGGGCGGCCGCCCGCTGCCGCTACGTCCGTGACTGGGTGGCGATCAAGTGGCGTTGGGGGCTGTCAATCAATGTTGCCGAGCGCAAGGCGATCGGCAACGTGCTTCGGCGGTGCCCCGCCATGACGGTGCGGGTATCCAGAGCCAGAGTCACCGTGGGCCCCGTCGACACGAGGTTCTCGTTCGTCGTCATGCCCGACACGCAGAACGAGGTATACGCCGGGGAGGTGCGCATGCAGGAGCGCGTCGACTGGCTGCTGGCCCACCGACGTCGCCTTGACATGCGGTGGGTGCTGCACAGCGGCGACGTCCACAACTGGGACACCGCCGACCACGCGCAGTTCGCGGCGATGAGCTCGTGGTTGCGCCCGCTGGAGACTGCCGGAGTGCCGATGGTGTTGACCACCGGCAACCACGACACCGCAGCGGTGTGTCCGGGCGGGAGCGCCTGCCCCGGTCAGGACACGAGCGTCGCGCTCCGCAACACGTCGACGTGGAACTACTACTACCCGCCGGCCCGGTTCAGGCTCAACGGGGTGTACCAAGCCGGCAAGTCCGAAAACGGGTGGCGGGCGTTCAGCGCCGGTGGCAAGCGATGGCTCGCGCTCAGCCTGGAGCTGTATCCGCGCACGGCGGTCATCAAGTGGGCCAAGCAGGTGGTGGCGAACCATCCCCACCACAACGTGATCGTGGTGACGCACCACTTCCTCGACCACCCCGGTCACGTGTCGACGAGCAACGGTGGGTACGGGGCGAACAGTCCGGCGACGTTGTGGAACGCGCTCGACGACTACCGCAACGTGGTGATGACGTTCTCAGGTCACATGGGTCAGGCGGCCAACGGCACCCTGACCGCACCCGACGGGCATCGAGTGGCGACGTTCCTGCAGACCTTCCACGACCCGACCTACAACCCGACGCGCATCGTCACCGTCGACACCGCCGCCCGCACGATCTCGACGAAGATCGTCGCCAACTGGAACCGGACCCTCCGCCAGAACGTCAACTACGAGTACACCGCCTACCGGACGACGATCACCGGCATGCGCTACGTCAACTGATCGGAGGTCGTACTCAGCCACGACCTCCCCGCCGCGGAGCCCGCGCTCTCGACGAGGGCGGAGTACTCCTCGCACCATTCCGGGCGAGATTCAACGACGAGCAGTCAGCGGGGGGAGGCACTCCCCCGGCCCGCTCCCGACCTTGGCGGTCCGAGGCTGGCCTCATTGGAGCGCGGGGACCGTCGACATCCTCGCTCGGATCGGCGATCAGGTGTTCCCGCGGTATTGCTGGTACGGCGAGAGAACGCATGTGACCAATGTCACGGTGGTTCGAGCGGGCGATAGTCGAGATCGCGCCTTTCGATGTCGATAGCAGACTGTGGCTCGTCTGTCTCGACTCGTCGTCACCGTAGTGTCGGTGGCGGTCGCGTCTGTAGCCGCGCCAGCAGTCGCATACGGCGCGGACTCCGACGGGTATGTGGTCAAGCCCGGCGATTCACTCGTCGGCATCGCCGGAAGGATTGGTGTCCGCCTGGCGGACCTGCTCGCCGTCAATCACCTCACCGTGACCAGTCTGATCGTGCCCGGACAGCGGCTGGCGCTTCCGGCCACGACGGCGAGTGGGTCCTCGACGGTGCCGGGTGGGCCGGGTCACACGGTGCGCGCGGGTGACACGTTGGTTGGCATCGCCGCCCGCTATCACGTCACCCTGGCCTCACTGCTCGCCGTCAATCACCTCACCGTGACCAGTCTGATCGTGCCCGGACAGCGGCTGGCGCTTCCGGCCACGACGGCGAGTGGTTCCTCGACGGTGTCGGGTGGGCCGGGTTACACGGTGCGCGCGGGTGACACGTTGGTTGGCATCGCCGCCCGCTATCACGTCACCCTGGCCTCACTGCTCGCCGTCAATCACCTCACCGTGACCAGTCTGATCGTGCCCGGACAGCGGCTGGCGCTTCCGGCCACGACGGCGAGTGGTTCCTCGACGGTGTCGGGTGGGCCGGGTTACACGGTGCGCGCGGGTGACACGTTGGTTGGCATCGCCGCCCGCTATCACGTCACCCTGGCCTCACTGCTCGCCGTCAATCACCTCACCGTGACCAGTCTGATCGTGCCCGGACAGCGGCTGGCGCTTCCGGCCACGACGGCGAGTGGTTCCTCGACGGTGTCGGGTGGGCCGGGTTACACGGTGCGCGCGGGTGACACGTTGGTTGGCATCGCCGCGCGCTATGACGTCACACTCGGCTCACTCCTGGCCGTCAATCACCTCACCGTGACCAGTCTGATCGTGCCCGGACAGCGGCTGACCCTGCCCGCAGGAGCTGTCGCATCCTCGGCCACCACGGGCTCCGCGATCGACAGCGTGCTCACCTACGCCGTTGCTCAATTGGGCAAGCCGTACCGGTTCTTCGCCGCCGGGCCCCACGCCTTCGATTGCTCAGGCCTGACGTTGGCCGCCTACGCCCAGATCGGAGTCAGGCTCGTCCACTACAGCGCCTCCCAGGCCCAGCAGGGCAGCGCCGTCGATCTCACCGACGAAGCGATCCGACCAGGCGACCTGGTGTTCATGGACACTGACCACGACGGCAGCATCAACCACGTCGGAATCGCGACCGACTCAACCACGTGGATCCAGGCGGCGCGACCGGGCGACGTCGTACGCATGGGACCGATGCCACCGAGGAGCACGATCGAGGCCGTTCGCCGTTTCGCATCGAACAATTGACACCGGCCGTCACGCCGACTTGCGCTGCGGGCATTCTGCGAATACTGGGAACGGCCCACCTGGTCGTGCCGCCCCAAGCGCACCGGCCCTTCCGAGGGGCTCCTTTAGACCGAGTGGATCAGACGGTAGGCCCGGCGGCGATGGTGTCGATGATGCTGACGACGGGGCCGTTGGTGGAGCTGCTGGACTGGTAGTGCTCGATGGCGACGCCGCCGGCAACCTGCAGCGCGGCGGTGGAGTCGGTCTGCTCGAGCAGCCACGCGGCCGGCTCGGCGGCGCCGTTGGCCCACACCTTGGCTGCCAACGACGTCGGATTGGTTCCGGCGACGCGGAGCTTCACCCGTACGAACTGGCCCGGCCCGAACCCGATGCTGTTCGCCCAGGCCAACGTCGTCTCCGCACCGTTCAGCCGGCGCACCAGATAGACGGCGATCATCCCGTTGGACTGGAAGCGCAGCTTCAACCGGTAGTCGGTGCTGGCGTTGACTCGCCGTCCGATCACCGAGACGTAAGCCCCGCCGCCGGTCTGCGCCTTGTCGACGGCCACGGCGGTCTCGACGACGCGCGTCCGTCGAGGACACCCCCAGGCTGGCGATTCGGCCAGAGCCGACGGGAACCGAGATCCGCCCGGCGCCACCGGACACGGAGTAGCTGCTCGCCACTCCACTCAGCGCCCAGGGCCCGCCGATGTCGGCGGCGCCCCACCCGTTCGACACCGCCCGCGAGAACGCATCCGACACGAACAGCGTCACCGGCGGCGGAGGCGGCGGAGGCGGCGGAGCAGTAACCGTCACCTGCTGCGTCGACGAACCGGTCGCACCGTCGTCATCGGTGACTGTCAGGGTGACGGTGTAGGTCCCGCCGGCGGCGTAGGTGTGCGTCGTGGTCGATCCCGAGCCGTTCGTTCCGTCGCCGAAGTTCCACGTCCACGTCCTGACAACGCCGTCGGAGTCACTGGACGAGCGGCCATCGAACGCGACGTCCAAGCCGTCGGCGGTGGCTGTGAATGCGGCGACCGGGACGTTGTTCGGTGGCGGTGGTGGTGGCGGTGGTGGTGCACTGGTGGACCCGGCGGTGATGGTGTCGATGATGCTGACGACGGGGCCGTTGGTGGAGCTGCTGGACTGGTAGTGCTCGATGGCGACGCCGCCGGCAACCTGCAGAGCGGCGGTGGAGTCGGTCTGCTCGAGCAGCCACGCGGCCGGCTCGGCGGCGCCGTTGGCCCAGACCTTGGCTGCCAACGACGTCGGATTGGTTCCGGCGACGCGGAGCTTCACCCGTACGAACTGGCCCGGCCCGAACCCGATGCTGTTCGCCCAGGCCAACGTCGTCTCCGCGCCGTTCAGCCGACGCACCAGATAGACGGCGACCATCCCGTTGGACTGGAAGCGCACCTTCAACCGGTAGTCGGTGCTGGCGTTGACTCGCCGTCCGATCACCGAGACGTAAGCCCCGCCGCCGGTCTGCGCCTTGTCGACGGCCACGGCGGTCTCGACGACGGCGTCCGTCGAGGACACCCCCAGGCTGGCGATTCGCCCAGAGCCGACGGGAACCGAGATCCGCCCGGCGCCACCGGACACGGAGTAGCTGCTCGCCACTCCACTCAGCGCCCAGGGCCCGCCGATGTCGGCGGCGCCCCACCCGTTCGACACCGCCCGCGAGAACGCATCCGACACGAACAGCGTCACCGGCGGCGGCGGAGGCGGAGGCGGCGGAGGTCCTCCTCCTTGCCGGAAAGGCCCGGTGATCTCGTACGTGTATCCCGTCGACCCGTCCGGGGCCACGCTGGGACGAGAGGTACAGCCGACTGCCGTCCGGGCTGAACGCGGGGCCGGCGACCTCGGAGCCCCCGTGGTTGACGATGCGACAGAAGGCGGTGACGTCGGTGGTGCCGCCGACGTCGGCAAGGATCCCGAGCTCCATGTTCCCTCCGTCCTCGGCGACGAAGATGTCCCCGGACGGTGCATGGATGGTGATGTTGTCGACGGCGTCGAGCGCGCTCGGGACGGCCACGCAGTCGTGGAAGACCGCGATCGAGCTGGCGACAGGGTCGAACCGCCAGACGCGCTTGTCACCCTTGGTCGTGAAGTACACGGCATCATCGCCGGCCCAGATCCCCTCGCCACCGTTGAAGGCGGTCGTCGTCGCCTGTCGATCGGGTCCGTTCGGCGACGTGGGGATCCACGTCACGACCGACCCCGACACGGACGCCGCGTAGAGGGACCCGCTGCCGAGGACGCCGGGGGCGGCGGGGACGAACTTGTACAGCCGTCCTGCGGGGTCGTCCTCGGTGAGGTAGAGATGACCCGTCGTAGCGTCGACCGCCACGGCCTCGTGGTTGAACGCACCGAGCGCCGGACGCTGCACGCCTTCCCCAGGACTGAGCGGTTGGCATTCGTACACTCGCCCGACCCCGCCGTTCTCCTCACACGACAACCAAGTCCCCCAGGGAGTGGGACCTCCCGAGCAATTGCGAGTCGTGTTGGAGAGAATCCGATAGGCGTCGACGATCGAGCCGTCGGACGCGAACTTCACGGCTGACGCCCCGCCGCCGCGGACGTCGAGCTCGGAGTTCGAGACGTAGACCCAGCCTCCGTTACCGGCCGAGAAGCACGCCCCGCCGTCCGGTGCGCCGTGCCAGAGGTACGTGGTCGGCCCGACGGGCATCCCAGTGCGGGCGATCAGACGGCTGGAGAAGCCCGCCGGGAGTTGGATGCCGTTGGCATCGGCCGGTCCCAGCGGTCCGTACGGCCCGGGTCCCGGCGTTGCCGCCATAAGCCGGCCGAGGCGGGTCGACGACCATGCCAATGCGACGCCGCCCGCGATAAGTGCCCGCCTGTTGATCAACACTGCAACCGCCCCTACGTATTACCCGTCCGAATTGCCCGTCCGACGGCGATGTTACCACCATCACTCAACCGGTACACGTGAGATCACGTTCCGGCGCGGGGAACCGGCGAGGAGTGCGGCGCCGTTCGCGACGGCAGGGCGGCAAGCCGCTCGCGGCCGGCGGGCGACAGCAGGTCGATCACGTCGAAGCACAATGCCGTGCCGGCGGCGCGGAGCGCGAGGTCGCCGTCGCTTCGCGGGGCGGGCAGGTCGGCGGCGAGCAGAACCACCCGCGCCTCGGGGCATCGTCCGCGGAGCGCACCCGCCCGACCGAGCGCCCGCCACACCTCGTCGATCCGCGTCAACCCTCCTCGCCGGCTGGTGTGGGCGCCGCACACCAGGAAGAACCACGACGTCCCGTCGTCGTCGGCGGCTACGAGGTCGACGGTGACCCCGGTGCCGCTGATCCGTCGCTTGCGGCCCGCGATCCGGAACCCGGCTGCCGCGACTACGTCCTCGGCGAGCGTTGCTGCGGACTTGCCGTCGCCAGCGGCGTCGGTTCCGCCCAAGGAAAGCATCGCCAGCACCTCGTCCACCCGACGGCGGGCGATTTCGACGTAGCTCGCGTCGGTGTCGTAGCCGGCGAAGCGCCGGCAGAGCCGGGCCGCCGCGACGAGAGACGAGCCGCTGCCCATGAACGGGTCGAGAACCAGGTCGTCGCGATACGTGTAGAGGCGGATGAGCTGTTCGGGTAGCTCGACGGGGAACGGGGCGGGATGGCCGACGCGGCGAGCGCGTTCGGGCGGGATCGACCACACGTCGAGGGTCAGCCCCATGAACTCGTCGGACAGCAGCGTGCTCTCGTGCGGCAAACCTTCCGCGGCCCGCTGCTTCACTGAGCGGGCCCGGTCGAAGCGGCCTTTGCTGGCCACGACCACGCGTTCGGTGATGTCGCGGAGCACCGGATTCGTCGGGCTGCGGAACGATCCCCACGCGCACGACCCGTTGGCGCCCTCCGCCTTCTGCCAGATCAGCTCGCCCCGCAGCAGCAGGCCGAGATCGTGCTCGAGGATACGGATGACGTCGGCGGACAGGCTGCGGTACGGCCGGCGCCCGAGGTTGGCGACGTTGACCGCGATCCGCCCGCCAGGCTCCAGCTTGCGCGCACACTCGGCGAAGACCTCAGTGAGCATCGCGAGGTACTCGAGGTAGGAGGAGGGCACACCATCGCGTTCGAGCTCCTCTTCGTACTGCTTGCCGGCGAAGTACGGCGGCGACGTGACCACCAGCGCCACCGAACCGTCCTCGATCGCATCCATTCGGCGGGCGTCACCGTGGATGAACGGGTCGGCGACCGGCACGGGTGCGCGCACCTCGTCGTCGGTGGAGAGCTCCGGGCTGCGAAAGCGCTCGTAGAACGCGGAAGCGTCGTGATTCTCGCGCCGGCCGACACCGAAGTTCGACGTGGCTGTCGGTCGTCTGGCTCCCACGCGTACCGGAGCCTAGATGCCGGTCGCGCGGCCGAGCTGGATGAGGCTCAGCCTCCCGCGGATGCGAGCACTGGAGCCGGCGCGACCGCGTTGCCATCGCCGAACTTGAGCGGTTCCCACCAATGGCGGTGCGTGCGGTACCAGTCGACGGTGCGAGCGAGCGACTCTTCGAGGTCGTGTTGGGTGTGCCAACCCAAGGCGCTGATCTTGTCGGTCGTGATCGAGTAGCGCCGGTCGTGGCCGAGGCGGTCGGCGACGGGTTGGATGTAGGTGTCGTCGCGGCCGCACAGCTCGAGCAGCTTGTGGGTGAGGTCGACGTTGGGCAGCTCGTTGTGGGCGCCGATGTTGTAGATCTCGCCGACCGCGCCCTCGCGGAGGACGAGATCGAGAGCGCGCACGTTGTCCTCGACGTAGAGCCAGTCGCGCACGTTGAGGCCGTCGCCGTAGAGCGGGACCTTCTGACCGTCGAGAAGGTTGGTCACGAAGAGGGGGATGACCTTCTCGGGGAACTGATAGGGCCCGAACTGGTTGCTGGAGCGGGTCACGATCACCGGTAGGTCATGCGTAGTGAGGTACGAGAGCGCGATCAGATCGCTGCCCGCCTTAGCCGCCGAGTACGGCGACCGGGGCGACAACGGGTCGGTCTCGCGGAACGATCCCTCGGCGATCGAGCCGTAGACCTCGTCGGTGGAGATGTGCACGAAGCGCTCCACCCCCGCCTTGTGGGCGACGTCGCACAGCACGTTCGTGCCGTGACAGTTGGTCCGGACGAAGGCGTAGGGATCCGTGATCGATCGGTCGACATGGCTCTCGGCGGCGAAGTGGACGACCGCGTCGTGGCCGGGCAGGTGGGCGGTGACGTCGGCCAGGTCGCAGATGTCGGCGTGCACGAATCGGCACCGCTTGTCGTCGACCAGGTCTCTGATGTTCTCTGGGTTGCCGGCGTACGTCAACGCGTCATAGATCGTGACCTCGTCGTCGGATGTCGCCAGCACGTGACGCACATAGTTGGAACCGATGAACCCGGCCGCGCCGGTGACGAACAATTTCACGGAATGCTCCCTCTTACTCTTCAACTGATCTATTCGACGTCGACCTGGCAGTGGTCACCGATCATCAACCGCAAGGCCCGCGGTCGGCGCTGCGTGCGGCTGACCACCGTCTCCCGCCCGATCAAACTGTCTTCCAGGCGGGCGATGTCGAGCACCCGCGAGTCGTCCATCACGACCGAGTGCTCGATCTCCGAGTTGACGATCTCACAGCCGGACCCGATTGCGGAGAAGGGACCGATGAAGCTGTCGACCACCCGCGTGTTGGAGCCGATCGCCACGGGCCCACGCAGCGTCGACTTGATCACCTCGGCGCCCGCCTCGACGACGACCCGGCCGTCGATCGACGACTCCGCATCCACCCGACCATCGACGCGATGGGGCAACCGCTCCAAGAGCAGTCGATTCGCCTCCAACAGCGGCGTCAGCTTGCCGGTGTCGATCCACCAGCCGGTCAACAGCTCCGTGCGCACGCGCCGCCCTTGATCGATCAACCACTGGATGGCATCGGTGATCTCCAGCTCGCCCCGCGCTGACGGTTTGATCGCCCGAACCGCCTCGTGGATGGTCGGGTCGAACAGGTAGACCCCGACCAGAGCGAGGTCCGAGGGCGGGTTCTCGGGCTTCTCGACCAATGCCACGACGTGACCGTCGCGATCCAGCTCGGCGATCCCGAACCGATGCGGGTCCGTGACCTGCTTCAGCAGGATCTGCGCCGCGGGGGGATCGGCACCGGCCCGGGCGGCCTCGAACGCCGCGATGAACGCCCCCAGGTCCTGTTCCAGCAGGTTGTCGCCCAGGTACATGACGAAGTCGGAATCGCCGAGGAAGTCGCGGGCGATCAGCACGCAGTGCGCCAGACCGAGCGGCGCGTCCTGCGGCAAGTAGGTGATCGACGCCCCGAACCGCGAGCCGTCGCCCAACGCGTCCTGCACCTCCGCCGCGGTGTCGCCGACGATGACCCCGATCTCCTTGATTCCCGCCTGAACCATGGCCTCGATCCCATAGAAGAGGATCGGTGTGTTCGCCACGGGCACCAGCTGCTTCGCCCGGGTATGGGTGATCGGACGCAGCCGGGTGCCGGCGCCACCAGCCAGGATGAGGGCTTTCATAGGGACCGGCAGTGTACGGGCGACCGTGCCCAAGGCGGCGGGTCGGCGTGGTGACGACACTTCGGTGACAGGTCGATGACGATCGTGTGACAGCGACGCCGTCGAACCTGTTACCGTCCGCCGAGCGGGCTACACGAATGGGGGAATTTGATGCGAGTCCGCCGGTCTCTGGTAGCTCTCGCCGCCGTTGCTGCCGTGGCCGTCACGGTGACGGCTCCAACCGTCCTCACTCCCGCGGTCACGGCGCAAGCCGACCCGCGGTGCGACGCGATGGATGCGCCCGCCTACGTGCGCGTCAACCCGACGACCGGCGTCATGCTGGTGACGCCGTGGCAGTCGGAGGCCAACGGGGCCGCGGCCAACTTCGGATTCACGGTCAACCTCGGGACGCCGTTCCGAGTGAGCACGAAGCCGGCGGCGGGCTTGGTGGGCGTCCATCGCCTGTATCACCCCGTGACGA
This sequence comes from uncultured Acidimicrobiia bacterium, assembly GCA_963839695.1. GTDB lineage: Bacteria > Actinomycetota > Acidimicrobiia > Acidimicrobiales > Ilumatobacteraceae > JALZMG01. Next base: position 61,214 of record CAWIVW010000010.1, read on the forward strand.
AGAACTTCGTCTACGTCAGGTATGCCGCCGAGATCGCCACCGCCGTGCAGGCGTTCGGGTACGAGGACGACGGCACGGTGTTCTACGCCGGTACGGAGGATCTCGGATGCACTGTGCCGCTCCATCGCTTCCGGCGCGGAGCGGTCCATCGGCTGGCCCTCGATAACGAGCGCGCCGCGCTGGAGGCGGACGGATGGGTGTACGAACACATCGCCTTCTACGTGGTTCCGGCGGGCGGCGGGGCACCACCGACCGCACCACCGACCACGGCCGCACCGCCCCCGGCTCCGCCTCCCGATACGGACACGACCTTTTCGTTCGCCGTGGTGCCGGACACGCAGAACGAGACGTACGCGGGTGAGGTGCGCACGCAGGAGCGGGTGGAGTGGCTGCTGGCCAACCGGGGGAGCTTGGATCTGCGGTGGGTGTTGCACAGTGGTGACGTCCACAACTGGGACACCCCCGATCACGACCAGTACGTGGCGATGAGTTCATGGTTGCGACCGTTGGACACGGCCGGGATGCCGTGGGTGTTCACTCCCGGTAACCACGACACGGCGGCGGTGTGTCCGGGGGGGAGTGCCTGTCCGGGCCAGGACGCGAGCGTCGCGCTGCGCAACACGGCCACGTGGAATGCGTATTACCCGCCGGCGCGGTTCGGGCTGCAGGGGGTGTTCGAGGCCGGCAAGTCCGACAATGGATGGCGGGCGTTCAGCGCCGGGGGCAAGCAGTGGCTGGTGCTCAGCCTCGAGCTGTGGCCGCGCACGGCGGTGATCAACTGGGCCAAGACGGTGGTGGCGAACCATCCCCACCACAACGTGATCGTCGTGACGCACATGTTCCTCGAGCCGGGGGGTTACGTGTCGACGAGCAATGGTGGGTACGGGGCGAACAGCCCGGCGACGTTGTGGAACGCGCTCGACGACTATCCGAACGTGGTGATGACGTTCTCCGGACACGTCGGGCAGGCCGCCAACACCTCGGTCACCGCGCCGGACGGGCATCGCGTCGCGATGTACCTCCAGGCCTTCCACGACTCCACGTACAACCCGACGCGCATCGTCACCGTCGACACCGCGGCGGGGACCGTCTCGACGCGGATCGTCGCCAACTGGGACCGGATCCTGCGCCAGAACGTCAACTATGAATACACCGCCTACCGGGCGACGCTCACCGGCATGCGCTTTGTCAACTAACCCGAAGTTTCCTTCGCCTGACCGCCGGCGGGAAGTCGGTGGAACGTCGTCGGTCCACCCTCCGCGGGAACGAAGCCGCCTGAGGCAGTGGGCAGCTCTGATGATGGCAGCGGCCGCGCTCGTGATGTCGCTTGTTGCGGCGCGCCCACCGGTTGCGGACGCTGCCGGCCCGTTCACCATGACCAGGCTGCTCAACCAGCTCACGGTCCGTAGGGAGAACAACCGGGGATACAACCGAGACAGGTTCACGGGCTGGCTGGATCGGGATCACGACGGGTGCAACACCCGGGCCGAGGTTCTGATGCAGGAAAGCCGGCGCCGGGTCCGCCGGACGGCCTCGTGCATCGTCACCCGGGGGCGTTGGTTCTCGACCTACGACGGCCGGATGATCAGCCGGCCCCGCCGGATCCGCGTCGATCACGTCGTACCGTTGGCCGAGGCGTGGGGGTCAGGTGCCCGCCGTTGGAGCGCGGGCACTCGTCATCGGTACGCCAACGACTTGCGATTCGCCGGATCGTTGCGCGCGGTATCCCAGAGCTCGAACCGGAGCAAGCGCGACGACGATCCCGCCGCTTGGCTGCCGCCTCGGGCGGCGGCCCGCTGCGCCTACGTCCGTGACTGGGTGGCGATCAAGTGGCGGTGGGGGCTGTCGATCAATGTTGCCGAGCGAGCGGCGATCAGGAAGGTGCTCAGGCAGTGCCCCACGATGAGGGTCTGGGTGTCCAAAGCGAAAGTCACCGTGACTCCGTCGCCGGGTGCGGACACGACCTTTTCGTTCGCCGTGGTGCCGGACACGCAGAACGAGACGTACGCGGGTGAGGTCCGCACGCAGGAGCGGGTGGAGTGGCTGCTGGCCAACCGGGGGAGTTTGGATCTGCGGTGGGTGTTGCACAGTGGTGACGTCCACAACTGGGACACCCCTGATCACGACCAGTACGTGGCGATGAGTTCATGGTTGCGACCGTTGGACACGGCCGGGATGCCGTGGGTGTTCACTCCCGGTAACCACGACACCGCGGCGGTGTGTCCGGGGGGGAGTGCCTGTCCGGGCCAGGACGCGAGCGTCGCGCTGCGCAACACGGCCACGTGGAATGCGTATTACCCGCCGGCGCGGTTCGGGCTGCAGGGGGTGTTCGAGGCCGGCAAGTCCGACAATGGATGGCGGGCGTTCAGCGCCGGGGGCAAGCAGTGGCTGGTGCTCAGCCTCGAGCTGTGGCCGCGCACGGCGGTGATCAACTGGGCCAAGACGGTGGTGGCGAACCATCCCCACCACAACGTCATCGTCGTGACGCACATGTTCCTCGACGGCACTGGTCAAATATCGGGGGGCAATGGTGGGTATGGGGCGAACAGCCCGGCGACGTTGTGGAACGCGCTCGACGACTATCCGAACGTGGTGATGACGTTCTCCGGGCACGTCGGGCGGGCCGCCAACACTTCGCGGACGGCGCCGGACGGGCATCGCGTCGCGATGTACCTCAGGCCTTCCACGACTCCACGTACAACCCGACGCGCATCGTCACCGTCGACACCACACGGGGAACGATCTCGACGTGGATCGTCGCCAACTGGGACCGGATCCTCCGCCGGAACGTCACCTACGAGTACACCGCCTACCGGGCGACCATCACCGGCATGCGCTTCCTCAACTGACCCGAAGTTGCCTTCGGCCTGGTTGACAGCGCCGCCGGTGGCGATCGGTGGCCTGTGCGCACTGCGAACTAACGCTTGCACTGCGCACACAGACCTATTACGGTTCCGTGTCGGTTAGAACGATATTGTGTCGTTCTCGCCACCGTGTCGTGTCAGCCCATACCACGTAGTCACGCCTGGACGGGTGCGTCGACGGTCAGGACTTTGCCATGCCTGCTGCCTCGCTCCCGTCTCAGTACGGTCGCGCCCGCCACCACCTCAAGGTGAGCTTGACGGTGAGTCTCCTGGTGGGTGCGATCACCGTCGCGATCGGCCCGTCGCCGGCTGTCCACGCCGCCTCACCGTGCCCGAATGCACCGATCCCGATCTACCACGTCGTGCGTCCGGCGGATGGTGTCAGCCTCTATACGCTCGAACCTCCAGGAGGTGAGCAGCGCCGCGAGCTACGGGTTCACCGACAATCGCGGAATCGCCTTCCACGCCGCGCAGCAGGCCCAGGGCACGATGGTCGCGATCCACCGGCTCCACAATCCAGCGAGCGGTGACTTCGTCTGGGTCGTGAACGGCCCCGAAGTTCAGGCCGCCGTCCCAGTACGGATACATCAATCAGGGCCCGTTTTTCGCTGCTTCGTCCGTCGACGATGCCTGCCTCGTCCCGGTCCGCCGGTACGTGCGGGGGGCGGTTCACCGCTTCGCGGTCACTGCCGCCGACCAGCAGGCGCTGGCGTCCGCTGGATGGGCCGACGAAGGGGTTCGCTTCTACGCCGCGCCATCGACGGGCACATCGCCTCCGCCACCTCCACCACCCCGCCCTCGGGCGGGCCGGGATCGCTGCCGGTCGGCGCGGCGAGCTACCCGGTACCCGCCGGCGCCGTCTACGTGTCACCGAGCGGCAATGACGCCAGCACCGGCACCGCGGCGGCCCCCGTGCGTACGCTCGCGCGAGCGGTCGCGTTGGCTCCCGCAGGCGGGACGGTCGTGCTACGCGCCGGTCGATATCGGGAAACGGTCACGATCACAAAGCGCGTCACCATTCAGAACGCGCCCGGTGAGGCGGCCTGGCTGGACGCCAGCACGCCCGCTCACCGGCTGGGTCCGTACCGCCACGGGATGGCGGAAGGACGGGTGGGCGACCCGCTTCGACCACAGCCCGACGTACACCCAAGGCGCCCCGGACGGGGCAGCGCCCTACTGGCAGTTCGTGAATCCGTCTTTCCCCATGGCCGCCCACCCGGACCAGGTGTGGATCAACGGCGTCGCCCAGACCCAGGTGGCGTCGCTGTCCCAGTTGCGCGCCGGCGCCTTCTTCTTCGACGAAGCGCGGTCGCAGTTGCACATCGGCAGCGACCCGACCGGGCGGACGGTCGAGGCGAGCAGCCTGGCCAAGGCGCTGTCGGTCCGGGCGAGCGGAACGGTGATCCGGGGCATCGGGATCCGCCGGTACGCCCCCTCGGTGTGGATGGTGGCGGCGGTGACGCTCGAGGCAACCGTCGATCCGGGTCGAGAACGTCGTCATCGACGGAATGGCGACGACCGGCATCAGCGCCCTCGCGGCGGACATCGTGCTCGACCGGTGACCGTGCTGAACAGCGGCATGCTCGGAATCCACGTCCGCTTCGCCGATCGCCTGCAGCTCACATCGGTGCTCGTCGCAAGGCAACAACGCCGAACGATTCAACATCGCCCCGGTGGCGGGGGGAATCAAGGTCGGCGCAGACCCGCGGCGTGACCGTGCGTGACAGCAGCTTCTCCGGAAACCTCGGTCACGGGTTCTGGATCGACATGTCCGTCTACAACACGACGTACGCCAACACCACGTTCCGGGACAACGCCGGAACGGGGCTCTTCCTGGAGATCTCGGGCCGGGCCACCGTCGTCGACAACCTGTTCTCGGGCAACGGCGAGTTCGGCATCAAGGTCAACAACACGAGTGACGTGAAGATCTGGAACAACACGTTCGTCGGCAACGGCCGTCCGCTCAATCTCGTCCAGGACTCGCGTCGCAACACGAATCCGAACGACCCCGCCGTCGACCCGCGAGTTCCGTGGCCGGACCCGGCCATGCCCTGGACGCTCGGTCCGGTCACGGTGGCCAACAACGTGGTGGGCAACGCTCGAGCGAGCGCCAACTGCCTCCTCTGCGTCGAGGACTACAGCCAGCAGAAGACCGCCGAGCAGATGGGCATCACCGCCAACAGCGACGTGTATCACCGCCCGACCGCCAGCCAACCGAGCTGGCTCGTGGTGTGGTCCCGAGGACCGGGCTAGCCCGGCCGTCTACACGACCCTCGCGGCGTTCACCGCGGCGACCGGGCAGGAGCGCGCTGGGACGCGAGTTCATCGGAGCTCCGATCGTCGACGCCAACGGCACCTTGACTGCGGCAGTGGCGTCCCTGGCGCCCACGGTTGCATCACCGTTGCCGGCCGATGTCGCCGCCTTGGCGGCTCGTGCGAGCGGAGAGCGGCACCTCGGCATCTGGTAAATCAGCGCCGGTCTACCGCGGACGGCTGACGTTCGCGGGTGACGGGTAGATGATCCGTCGGTGAACGGCCGGCGGCGTCTTTCGAGGTTTTTGGCTTGCAGTTCGCGGATGCCCCTGTATCATCCGGCGCTCGCGGACGAGTAGGCACGGTTGCGGACGCCGTGTAGGAGAGGGACAATTGCGGGCGGAATCAGAAGCGCGGGAGCAGGAGGTTGTGCTGGGCGGCGTGGCGTCGCCCTCGGCCTCCTTCTGGCCGATCACCGAAACTCTCGACAACCGCGTGGCCAGCGGCCGCCCACCGGCGACTACGAGAGCGTTCGAGTCCGGACGGCCAACGACGGCGACGACCAAGTCGACGCGCGCTGCGCGTGCGCTCACGGCCGGGCACGTCGCGGCTGATGCGGTTGCGATCGTTCTCGGGTTGGCGATCAGCCTGGTCTGGCTCAGCGCTGGCGACGTGGCCGGCCACGTCCGCCTCGGCCTCGCGTCCCTGCCGATCTGGCTGACCGCGCTCTCCCTCAACCATCTCTACTCCCCTCGGGCAGCCGCGCTGGCAGGCGAGGCCGGATCACGAATCGCCCGGGCCGCCGCCCTGGCCGTGACAACCACGATCGTCCTTGCGTTCGCCGTGCAGTCCGCCGACGTGTCCCGGAGCGTGGGTGCTCTCAGTGGCGGTGCTTGTGCCGGCACTCCTCGTATTCGAGCGCTCGATCGCCGGTCGCGTGATCGCTCGCCTGCGAAGACGGTCGGCTCGTCCGGCGGGTGGTGGTCGTCGGCACGGACCGGGATGCTCTCGGACTGCTGCAATCGCTCCAACGAGAGCGCGGCCAGGACGTCGTCGGCGTCGTCAGTCCGGATCGGGCAGCCGTCCGTGACGGCTATCCGGTGCTCGGCGGGTTGGACGACGTCGAGCAGGTGCTCTTGGACGTCGGCGTGCAACGACGTGATCATCTCCACCGCCTCGGTGCACGGCGAGCGCCTGAACCGCATGACGCGGGATCTGACCGATGCCGGGTATCACGTCAGCCTGTACTCGGGGCTCCGCGACATCGACGTCGCGCGTCTGCGGCCCCACGAGCTCGGCGGGCGGACGATGGTCCACATCGATCGAGTCGTGCGCGACGGCTGGCGGGCAGTCGCCAAGCGCGTCCTCGACGTCGATCGTCTCGGCCCTCGCGCTGCTTGCTCACCGCTCCCATCGTCCTCGTCGCCATGGTGGCCATCCGCCTGGAGTCCAAAGGCGGCGTCATCTTCTCGCAGTGGCGGGTTGGCAAAGGATGGCCGGCTCTTCCGCATGTTCAAGCTGCGGACGATGAGCGCCGATGCCGAGATGCGCAAGGCCGAGCTCATGGCGCACAACGAAGCTGACGGTCCGCTGTTCAAGATGGCCGCCGATCCTCGCATCACGCGGGTCGGCTCCTTCTTGCGCAAGACGTCCATCGACGAGCTGCCCCAGCTGGTGAACGTGCTGCGTGGCGAGATGAGCTTGTCGGTCCCCGTCCCGCGCTGCCGGCGGAAGTCGAGCAGTGGGACGACGAGTTGACTGACCGGCTCCGGGTGCTGCCCGGCATCACCGGCCTGTGGCAGGTCTCGGGGCGGTCCGACACCTCGTTCGAGGAGTACAAGCGCCTCGACCTCTACTACGTCGACAACTGGCGCCTCTTCCACGATCTGCAGATCGTCGTCAGGACCGTCGGTGTCGTGCTCGGCAGCCGAGGGGCGAAGTAGGGCTGGCGATGGACATGAACGTATTCGCGACGCTCGAGGAAGGTCCCAGGAACTCGATGAGCGCACATCTGACGACCGGTGGTCTCGTCGACGTGACAAACGGCAACGGCAACGGTGAGGTCGCCGGGCGTCCGATCGTTGGCCATACCGCCGGGACATTCGACATGTTCCACATCGGGCATCTCAACCTGCTCCGACGCGCCCGCGACGCACTGCGACCGACTCGTCGTCGGCGTGAGCACGGACGAACTGGTCATGCGAGCACAAGGGCAAGCGTCCCGTCGTGCCGTTCGAGGAGCGGATCGAGATCGTCCGCGCGGTGCGCTTCGTGGACGACGTCGTGGCGCAGGAGTCGATGGACAAGCTGGTCGCCTGGGAGAACGTCGCGCTTCGACCGGCTCTTCGTCGGTGACGACTATCGGGGCTCGGCGATGTGGGAACGCTTCGAGACGCGAGTTCCCCAAGCTGGGCGTCGACATCATGTACTTCCCGTACACGACCCACACGTCGAGCACGTTGCTGCGGGAGCGGCTGCTCGACCTGCCGGTGACGGGCTGAGCGGAGCAGATCGAGATCATGGCGGATACGGGTGCGAACGACGGAGATGACGAGGGTGAACGGCAAACGATGGTTCTCGAAGCTGCTGACGGCAGCGGTGGCGCTTGGCGCGATCGCGGTCGTGCCTTCGCGTGGCCCGGTCTCGGCCGCGGCCGCGCCGCTCCTGCCGCGGCCGGCGAACGCGGTGACGGCCGACGCCCTTCCGACGGTGCAGGTCGACGGCGTGGTCTGGTCGCAGGCGATCGTCGGCAACACGGTGTACGCGGGCGGCAGCTTCCTGAACGCCCGTCCCGCAGGTGCCGCCCCCGGCACGAACCTCATCCCTCGTACCCACCTGCTCGCCTACGACATCACCACGGGCGAGCTGATCACGTCGTTCGCCCCGCAGCTCAATGGTCAGGTCCTCGCCGTCGCCGCCTCGCCCGACGGCTCGCGGATCTACATCACGGGCGACTTCACGACGGCCGACGGCCAGACGCGCACGCGGCTCGCCGCTTACGACACGGCCACCGGGCAGCTCGTCGCCTCCTTCGCCCCCCGGGGCCTGAACTCCCAGGGACGGGCGCTCGCGGTCACGAACGACACGGTGTACGTCGGTGGCGGCTTCGCCGGATCGGGCATGACGGCGCGCAACAACCTGCTCGCCGTCCGCGCCTCGGACGGCGCGCATGCTGGCCTGGGATCCGAACGCCGACTACACCGTCTCGGCCCTCGCGCTCGCCGAAGACGGCTCGGCGGTGTTCGCCGGCGGATCGTTCCAGAACGTCGGTGGTCAAGCCGGCGTACGGCCTGGCCAAGATCAACGCCGCGACCGGCGCCGTGATGCCGTGGAACGCGACCGTCGAGGTGCGCAACGCCGGCGTGAACGCCGGGGTGACGAGCCTCCGCGTCGCCAACGGCAACGTGTACGGCACCACCTACCACTTCGGCTCCGGTGGCAACCTCGAGGGACCGTTCGCGGTCTCGGCCGACACCGGCGACCTCACGTGGGCGGCCGACTGCCATGGCGACACCTACAGCTCGGCCGAGTCGAACGGTGCGGTGTACGTCGTCGGCCACTCGCACTACTGCGGCAACGTCGGTGGAGGCTTCCCCCAGACGACCACATGGGGCTACCAGCGGGCGCTCGGCGTTCACGGTCGACGCCACGGGGACGAACCTGCACGAACCGCACGGCTATCCGAAGGACTGGTTCGGGAAGCCGAGCCCGTCGATCGTCCACTGGATGCCGCTCGCTCGCTGCCCGGCACCTACACGGGTCAGGGACAGGGCGCATGGAGCGTCGCCGCCACCGACGAGTACGTGGTGCTCGGCGGCGAGTTCCCGACCGTGAACGGCACGGCCCAGCAGGGCCTGGTCCGCTTCGGCCGGTCCTCGGTGGCGCCGAACGCGCAGAAGCCGATCTTCGCCGGCGGCACGTGGGTCCCGACGCTTGGTGCCGACGTCGACGACCTCCGTCCGTGTCAGCTGGAAGACGGCGCCGGACCGAGACGACCAGGGCCTCACCTACAAGGTGATCCGCGACAACGCCTGGGGCAGCCCGGTGTTCCAGACGACGATCGACTCGAACTGGTGGAACCTCCCGGCGGCCGGCTTCGTGGACACCGGACGGACGCCTGGCGCGACCTACCGCTACCAGATCGTGCGTCAACGACCCGGCGGGGAACACCGTGTTCAGCAACTCGGCGCTCGTCACGATGCCGACGACGTGGTCGCAGACCGCCGCATGCCACCCAGGTGCTCGCGGACAACCTTCGATCTACTGGCCGCTGAACGACGCGGCGGGCCCGATCGTCGCCGCCGGCGGCGTGAACGACGGCGTGCCGGGCACGTCGTTGGTGTACGGCCAGGCCGGGCATCGACGCCGAGCACCGGCGTGCGCCTCGACGGCACGGCGAACGGCCGGATCTACGCCGGCGGCACCGAGCTCGCTCCGAACGTGTTCACCGCCCAGGCGTGGATCAAGACGAACACGACCTCCGGTGGCCGGATCCTCGGCTTCGGCGACCTGAAGACCGGCAACTCGGGCCACCGCGATCGTCACCTCTACATGCAGAACGACGGCAAGCTGGCCTTCGGGATCTGGGCGGCCAGCGGCATGCTCACCATCGTCAGCCCCAAGTCGTACAACGACAACCAGTGGCACCAGGTCACGGCGACGTTCGGGCCGAGCGGCATGCAGCTGTACGTGGACGGCGTTCGTGTCGCCACGCGCGGCGAGATCACCGAGGGCCAGCAGTACCTCGGCTACTGGCGGGTCGGTGGCGACAACCTCAACAACTGGCCGAGCAAGCCGATCGAAGAACGACTTCACCGGCACCGTCGACGAGGTCGCGATCTATCCCGACCGTGCTCACCCAGCAGCAGATCGACGCCCAGTGGGAGGCCAGCGGGCGCACGTCGCTGCTCCCGCCGCCGCCGGCCGACGCCTACGGGGCGGCCGTGTACGCCGACGAGCCCGCTCCTCTACTGGCGCCTCGGCGAGGCGAGCGGCACCGCGGCCACCGACTCGAGCGCATCGCTCAGCCCGGGCACCTACCGGGGCACCGGCTTCACGCTACGGCCAGACCGGCGCGATCACGCGGGACGACCAACACGGCGGTCCGCTCGGCCGGCACGCAGCGGCTTCATCTCGTCCGAACGCCAGCTACGCGGGCCCGCAGATCTACTCGATCGAGACCTGGTTCAAGTCGACGTCGACGCAGGGCGGCAAGCTGATCGGCTTCGGGAACAGCCAGACGAGCAACTCGGACGACCACGGACCGGCACATCTACATGCAGAACGACGGCAAGCTCGTCTTCGGCATCCTCAGCGGCGGCCAGCAGAAGATCACGACGGCCACGGCCTACAACGACGGCCAGTGGCACCACGTCGTCGGCACGCAGTCGGCCGCCGGCATCACGTTCTACGTCGACGGCCTGGCGGTCGGCACCAACCCGCAGGCGACGGCGCAGACCTACACCGGCTACTGGCGGGTCGGCGGCGACACGACCTGGGGCTCGACGAGCCGCTTCCTGAACGGCACGCATCGACGAAGCCGCCGTCTACCCGACGGCCCTGTCCGCCGCTCGCGTCGCCGAGCACTACACGCTCGGCGGTGGCGTCGATCACCAACCAGCCGCCGACGGCGGCGTTCACGTCGTCGAGCATCCGACAACTTCCTTGGCTCGCCGAGCTTCGACGGCTCCGGCTTCGTCGGATCGCCGACGGGTTCACCATCGCCGCAGCTACGCCTGGAACTTCGGTCGACGGCACCACCACGGTGGCACCGGGCGACGACGCCGTCGCACACCTAGCCGCCGGCCGGGCACCTACACGGTGACTTGACCGTCACCGACGACGACCGGCGCCACTCGCGGCACTCACGTCAGACCACGACATCACCGTCAGCCGCGTCCGTCGCCGCCAACCAGGCGCCGACGGCGGCGTTCACGTCGTCGAACAGCGTTCCTGGCGGCGCAGCTTCGACGGCTCGCGGCTCGTCGGACGCCGACGGCACCGATCGCCGGCTACGCCTGGGACTTCGGTGACGGCACCACCGGCACGGGAGCGACGCGCGTCGCACACCTACGCCGCGGCCGGGCACCTACACGGTGACCCTGACCGTCACCGACGACACCGGCGCCACCGGCACCGTCAGCCACGACGTCACGTCGCCGGCCAGGAGCCGCCGAACCAGGCGCCGACGGCGGCGTTCACGTCGTCGACACGTGTTCCTGGCGCCAGCTTCGACGGTCGGGCTCGCTCGCGACGCCCGACGGGCACCGATCGCCGGCTACGCACTGGAACTTCGGTGACGGCACGACCCACGGCACACGGGCGCCGACCGGCCGTCGCACACCTACGCCGCCGCCGGCACCTACACGGTGACCCTGACCGTCACCGACGACGACGGCGCCACCGGCACCGTCAGCCACGACATCACCGTGCAGGCGCAGCAGGTCTTCGCCGCCGACACCTTCGAGCGCACGGTCACCAACGGGCTCGGCGTCGCCGACGTCGGCGGCGCCTGGACGAACTCCAACCCGGCGACCAACTTCTCGGTCGGCAACGGATCGGGCTCGATGGTCGTCGCCGCGGCCGGGTGGCGCGGCGTCGGCATACCTGAACGCGGTGTCGCGCAACGAATGTCGACGCCGTGGTCGATGTCAGCTACGACAAGGCCGCGACCGGGGGCGGGTTCTACACCTCGCTCGTCGCGCGCCGCGTCGGCACCAGCGACTACCGGGTCAAGGTCCGGGTGATGCCCGACCGGCACCCAGCTGTATCTCGCCCGCACCGTGAGCGGGACCGAGACGGTCCTGGCGTCGGGCGTCGTGCCCGGGACGTTCGCACCGGGCAGCGTCGCTTCGCGTCCGTCTGCAGGCCGATCGGCACCGGGACGACGACGCTCCGGGCGAAGGCGTGGTACACGAGCTCGACCGAGCCGGCGGCGTGGATGCTCACGGCGACGGATGCCACGGCGAGCCTGCAGAACCCTGGCGCGGTCGGTATCTACACCTACGTGTCCGGATCGGCGACGAACGCTCCGGTGAAGACCTTCCTCGACAACCTCTGGGTCGGTGCGTTGTGACCCGCCATCCGAGCGGCGCCACCGTGCGCCGGCGACATCCCCAGGATCTGGCGCGTCGGCGCGCTGCGTCGGCGTCGCCCTGCTCGGGCTCTCTGCGTGTGGTGACGACGACGACGCCGGCGATGCCGCGGCGAGCACGTCGATCGCCGCCGGTAGCGCGACGGCGCCGCCGACGCCGCCCGGCGACCGCGCCGCGGCAGCCGGTGCGATCAGCGACGAGACGACGGCGTCGTCACCGGCCGAATCGACCGTGCCGGCGTCACCGCCGACCACCGGCGACATCACCGAGACCGTCGAGGTCGACCCCGCAGGAGACCCTGGCATCGGTGCCGATCGACGCAATCGGTCGACGTCGACGAGCGGGCCGAGGTCGAGCTGCAGTCCGTGGAGCGGGTCGACGCCGAGGCTCGGCTGCCCGGTGAGGTGGCCGGACCGGCAGTCGCCGTCACCGTTCGCATCACCAACACCGGTTCGACGCCCATCGACCTCGGCGCCGTGACCGTCAACGTCCTCGATGCCGACGGACAGGCGTCGGCGCCCCTCACCTCCGCCCCGGCCGCGCCGCTCGAGGGCGAGCTGCAGCCGGGCGACGACGCCGAGGGCGTCTACCTGTTCGAGTTCGGTGCCGACCGCGCCGAGCCCGTCACCATCGAAGTCAGCCCTACCGTCGACTCACCCATCGCGGTGTTCGTCGGCCCGATCTCATAGACCAAGGAAGCACAGCAAATGTTCAGCGGGCGGAAGAAGCATTGGATCGGCCTCGTCGCGGCGTCACTCGTCGCGGCCGGGCGTGTCGGTCGCGACAGGATCGACCGGCGTCGGCGGCGCCGGCACCGGTGGTGCCACTCACCAACGACATGCTCAGCGCGGATGCGCTGCCGACCGTGCAGATCGACGGCGTCGTGTGGTCGCAGGCGGTCGTCGGCAACACGGTGTACGCCGGCGGGCGGTTCAACAACGCCCGGCCGGCCGGTGCCGCGGCCGGCACCAAGCTGACGCCGCGGGGCAACCTGCTGGCCTACGACATCACGACCGGCAACCTCGTCACCTCGTTCGACCCGTCGCCTCAACGGGCAGGTGCTGGCGGTCGCGGCGTCGCCGGACGGCTCGCGCATCTACGTCGTCGGTGACTTCACGACGGCGAACGGCGGCGCGCCCGCCGGCGCGTCGCCGCCTACAGCACCGCGACCGGCGCGCTGCATCACCTCGTTCAACCCGGTCGGCGTCAGCTCGCAGGCGCGGGCGGTCGTCGCCACGAACGACACGGTCTACGTCGGCGGCGGCTTCCAGGGCGCCGGCACCGACTCGCTGCGCCGGAACCTGGCCGCGTTCCGGCGCCTCGGACGGCGCGCTGCTCAACTGGAACCCCGACGCCGACTACACGGTGTGGGCGCTCGCGCATGTCGGACGACGGCTCGGCGATCTTCGCCGGCGGCTCGTTCCAGAACGTCGGCGGCCAGCCCGCCTACGGCCTGGCCAAGATCGACGCGGCCACGGGTGCGCTCGATGCCGTGGAACGCCGAACACGGTCCGCAACGCCGGCGCCGACGCCGGCATCACCAGCCTCAAGGTGCAGGGCGACTTCGTCTACGGCACCACGTGGCACTTCGGCCCCGGCGGCAACCTCGAGGGCACGTTCAAGGCGCCGGTCGACCGAATGCGGGACTGACGTCGAGTGGGTCACCGACTGCCACGGCGACGTCTACTCGAGCTTCCTGCAGAACGGCGTCGTCTACGTCGCCAGCCACGCCCACTACTGCGGCAACATGGGCGGCGGGCACCCGCAGCACTCCGACGTGGCGGTTCCAGAACGCCCAGGCGTGGACGGACGCGGCCGGCGGCGAGATCCTCAACGAGGTCCACGGCTACCCGAACTGGCACGGCGTCAAGCCGGCCCCGTCGATGGTCAACTGGCTGCCGGTGTTCACCCAGGGCAACTTCACCGGTCAGGGCCAGGCGGCCTGGAACGTCACCGGGAACAGCGACTACGTCGTCTTCGGCGGCGAGTTCCCGCGGATCAACAACGTCGGCCAGCAGGGCCTGGTCCGCTTCGCCCGCCGGTCGATCGCGCCCAAGGCGCAGGGGCCGCGCTTCACCAACAACCAGATCGTGCCGACCCTCGTGCCCACCTCGCCGAACTCGGTGCGGGTGAGCTGGGAGGCCGGCTTCGACTACGACGACCAGTCGCTGACCTACCAGGTGTTCCGCACGGGCACCGCAGCTGCGCGCTACACGACGACCGCGAACTCGCAACTGGTGGAACCTGCCGTCGCTCGGCTTCGTCGACACCGGCCTCACGCCGGGCACGACGTACAGCTACCGGATCGTGGTCCGCGACTCCGACAACCACGTCGTCAACGGCGCCACCGTGAACGTCACGATGCCGGCGTCGGTGCCGACCAACGCCTACGCCAACCAGGTTCGCGCCGACGGGGCACGCCTGTACTGGCCGCTGAACGAGACCGGCCCGGCGGGGCAGATCCCGGTCCTCGACCGGGCCGCGTCGGCGACGAGCGCGCCGGGAATCGGCGTCACCGACGGCCGTGCCGACAACGGCGTGGCCTGGCAGCCAGGCCGGGGCCGATCCCCGGCGACACGGCGGCCCGCCTCACGGCGACAACGAGTCGAGCCGCATCTATCCAGCTCGGCACCGAGACCGCGCCCGACACGTTCACGGCCCAGGCGTGGATCCGCACCGACACCCCGTCGGGCCGCGGCGGCCGCATCCTCGGCTTCGGCGACCTGCAGACCGGTGGCTCCGGCCACCGCGACCGGCACATCTACATGAACGACGCCGGCCAGGTCACGTTCGGCGTCAAGGCCCAGGACGGCTCGCTGCGCACCGTCTCGAGCGGCCGCAGCTACAACGACAACCAGTGGCACCAGATCACGGCGACGATGAGCTCCGCCGGCATGAAGCTGTACGTCGACGGCGTCCGCGTCGGCCAGCGCAGCGACACGACCGCCGGCGAGGCCTACCTCGGCTACTGGCGGGTCGGCGGCGACTGCATGGGCTGGCCGAACAGCCCGAGCACCGACAACTTCATCGGCGACGTCGACGAGGTCGCCATCTACCCGACGGCCCTCACCCAGGACCAGATCATCGCCCAGTACGAGGCTGACCGGCCGCACGTCGCCGATCCCGCCGGCGCCCGCCGACGCCTACGGCGCCGCCGTGTACCAGGACGAGCCCGATCTCTACTGGCGCTTCGGTGAGACCAGCGGCACCACCGCCGCCGACTCCGGCAAGTCGCTGAACGACGGCACCTACCGCAGCAACGGTGGTGGCATCGGCGGCCCGGCACTCGGCCAGGCCGGGGTCCTCGGTGCCAACGGCGCCGCCGGGTTCGACGGCGCCAACGACTTCGTGTCCTCGAACGCCGCCTTCTCCAACCCGACGGTGTACTCGGAAGAGGCGTGGTTCAAGACGACCACCAACCGCGGCGGCAAGATCATCGGCTTCGGCTGCAGCCAGGACGGACAGCTCCGGCTGCTACGACCGCCACGTCTACATGCAGGACGACGGCCGGCTCGTGTTCGGCGTGTGGACCGGCTTCACGAACACCATCACCACGACCAACTCGTACAACGACGACAGCTGGCACCACGTCGTGGCCGACCCAGTCCGGCGACGGGATGAAGCTCTACGTCGACGGCGAGCTGGTCGGCACGAACCCGCAGACCGCAGGCCGAGGGCTACACCGGCTACTGGAAGGTCGGCGGCGACAACACCTGGGGCTCGAGCAGCGCCTACTTCAACGGCTCGATCGACGAGGCCGCGGTGTACTCCACTGCGCTCGCCCTCGACCGGGTCCAGGCGCACTTCGTGGCCGGGCGGCGGCACCCTCAACCAGCCGCCGACGGCCGCCTTCACCTCGAGCGTCGAGCAGCGCCGGGTGACCTTCGACGGCACCGGCTCGACCGATCCGACGGGACGATCACGTGCCTACGCCTGGGACTTCGGTGACGGCCACACTGGCACCGGCGCCACGCCGTCGCACGTGTACGCGCCCGGGCACCCACACCGTCAAGCTGACCGTGACCGACAACCGGGGCGGCACCGGGACCGATCACCCACCAGGTGACGGTCGCGCCCGTCACGCTCGGCGACGCCTACGGCGCCGCCGTCGTCGCCGACAGCCCCGAGCTGTACTGGCGCTTCGGCGAGTCGAGCGGCAACACCGCGGCCGACGCCGAGCGGCGCCCTGAACCCGGGCACGTACTTCAACGGCTACACCCTCGGTCGAGCCGGGCGCGCTGTCCGTCAGCCAACACGGCGGTGCGGTTCAACGGCTCCAACGGGTTCGCCTCGTCGGACGCCGGCGTACAACAACCCGACCGTGTACTCGGAGGAGGCCTGGTTCAAGACCACCACGAACAGCGGTGGCAAGATCATCGGCTTCGGCCGGGTCCGTGACGGCAACTCGAACAGCTACGACCGCCACGTCTACATGCAGGACGACGGCCAGCTCGTGTTCGGCACCTGGACCGGCCAGACGAACACCATCACCTCGCCGGCGTCGTACAACGACGGGCAGTGGCACCACGTGGTCGCCACCCAGTCCGGCGACCGGGATGAAGCTGTACGTCGACGGCGAGCTCGTCGGCACCAACCCGCAGACCGCAGGCCGAGGACTACCCCGGCTACTGGAAGGTCGGCGGCGACATCACGTGGGGCTCGTCGAGCAACTACCTCGAACGGCACGATCGACGAGGTCGCGGTGTACCTGAGCGAGCTCAGCGCCGCGCGGGTCGCCGCCCACTACGCGGCGGCGGCCCCGGCGGCGAATCAGCCGCCGACGGCGGACTTCACGTCGACGACCAGCGGGTTGACGGCGGACTTCACGTCGACGTCCACGGACGCCGACGGGACGATCGCCTGCTACGCCTGGGACTTCGGTGACGGCGGGACCGAGCACGCGAGGCGAATCCGTCGCACACCTATGCGGCGGCCGGCACCTACACGTGACGCTGACCGTCACCGACGACGACGGCGCCACCGACGCCGTCACCAAGCCGGTGACGGTGGCGGCGGCGAACCAGGCGCCGACGGCGAACTTCACGTCGACGACCAGCGGGTTGACGGCGGACTTCACGTCGACGTCCACGGACGCCGACGGGACGATCGCCTCGTACGCATGGAACTTCGGTGACGGCGGGACCAGCACGCAGGCGAATCCGTCGCACACCCTATGCGGCGGCCGGCACCTACGACGTGACGCTGACCGTGACCGACGACGACGGCGCCACCGACGCCGTCACCAAGCCGGTGACGGTGGCGGCGGCGAACCAGGCGCCGACGGCGAACTTCACGTCGACGACCAGCGGGTTGACGGCGGACTTCACGTCGACGTCCACGGACGGCGACGGGACGATCGCCTCGTACGCATGGAACTTCGGTGACGGCGGGACCGAGCACGCAGGCGAATCCGTCGCACCCCTATGCGGCGGCCGGCACCTACGACGTGACGCTGACGGTCACCGACGACGACGGCGCCACCCACGCCGTCACCAAGCCGGTGACGGTGGCGGCGGCGAATCAGGCGCCGACGGCGAACTTCACGTCGACGACCAGCGGGTTGACGGCGGACTTCACGTCGACGTCCACGGACGGCGACGGGACGATCGCCTCGCTACGCATGGCACTTCGGTGACGGCGGCGACCGAGCACGCAGGCGAATCCGTCGCACCCCTATGCGGCGGCCGGCACCTGCGACGTGACGCTGACGGTCACCGACGACGACGGCGCCACCCACGCCGTCACCAAGCCGGTGACGGTGGCGGCGGCGAATCAGGCGCCGACGGCGAACTTCACGTCGACGACCAGCGGGTTGACGGCGGACTTCACGTCGACGTCCACGGACGGCGACGGGACGATCGCCTCGCTACGCATGGAAGTTCGGTGACGGCGCGACCGAGCACGCAGGCGAATCCGTCGCACCCCTATGCGGCGGCCGGCACCTGCGACGTGACGCTGACCGTCACCGACGACGACGGCGCCACCCACGCCGTCACCAAGCCGGTGACGGTGACGCGCCGGCTCCGCAGGAGCTGGCCCGGGACGACTTCAGCCAGCCCGTCACGAGCGGCTTCGGCACCGCCGATGTCGGCGGGAACTGGCTGCCGAACTCGCCAACGGCTCTCCGTCGCCAACGGCGTCGGGGTCGTGACCCTGACCGCGGGCGGGCAGGGCCCGGGCGCCTACCTCAACGGCGTGTCGTCGAGAGACATCGACGCGACCGTCGACGTTGCCTTCAACAAGCTCGGCACCGGGAGCGGCCTCTACAGCTCGCTGGTCGGGCGCCGGATCGGGACGTCGGACTACCGTCTCAAGGTGCGGCTCATGGGCAGCGGCGTCACGGTGTACCTCGTCCGCACGGTCAATGGGGTCGAGACCACGTTGGCGACCCAGGTGGTTCCCGGGCTGGTCTACACGCCCAACACGGTCCTCCACCTGCGCTTCCGGGCGAACGGAACGGGCACGACCACCCTGCAGGGCAAGCTGTGGGTTGGCGCAACCCAGCCGGCGGCGTGGAACGTGACGGCCACCGACACCACGGCGGCCTTGCAAAACCCGGGCGCAGTCGGGCTCTACACCTACCTGTCAGGCTCGGCGACGAACCTGCCGTTCGTCGTGAGCTACGACAACTTCTCGGTCGTTCCGTTCGCGGCGCCGTGATCGTCAGCTGACGACAGTCGAAGCGCACGACGGGGCGGGTCGCAAGGCCCGCCCCGTCGTCGCGAGTCGAACCCGCTTCTAAACCGCAGAGAAATGGGGGCGCTAAGGTGTATCCTTGGTTCTTGGGAGCGATCCGGGTGGAGCGCTGTAGGGCGGGCGAAATCATCGTTGACGGTCGAGGGACCCGCTGTGCGGTTTGCACGGGCCGATCTCGTGGCGACGGGCACCCAGCGGGAGGGACGAAACGATGTCGAAGAGCACCAAGCGTCGGTGGGCCGGTTGGCTCGTCGCGTCGATCGGTATTGCCGCGGTCTTCGTAGCCGCGGATCAGTCTGTGGTATCGGCCGCCCCGGCGCCGGTAGTCTCCCCGAGGACCGACAATCTCAGCGCGGATGCGTTGCCGACGGTGCAGATCGACGGCGTCGTGTGGTCGCAGGCCGTCGTCGGCAACACGGTTTTCGCCGGCGGGCGGTTCAACAACGCCCGTCCGGCCGGTGCCGCGCCCGGCTCCCTGCTCACACCGCGCGCCAACCTGCTGTCCTACAACATCACCACTGGCACCCTGAACGCGTTCAACCCGTCGCTCAACGGGCAGGTGCTGGGCGTGGCGGCCTCGCCGAACGGCTCGCGAATCTACGTCGTCGGGGACTTCACCACGGCCAACGGCCAGACGCGCCGCCGTGTCGCCGCATACAACACAGCGACCGGGCAGCTCGACACGAGCTTCGCCCCGGTGGGCGTGAGCTCGCAGGCCCGGGCGGTGGTCGCCACCAACGATACGGTGTACGTCGGCGGCGGGTTCCTGGGTGCCGGTACCGGCTCTCCCGCCCGCGGGAACCTGGCCGCCTTCCGGGCGTCGGACGGGGCGCTGCTCAACTGGAACCCCAACGCCGACTACACGGTGTGGGCGCTCGCCATCTCCCCCGATGGGTCGTCCATCTTCGCCGGCGGCAGCTTCCGCAACGTCGGCCCACAGCCCGCCTGCACCGGGGTGTCGGTCCAGGCCAACCCCTGCTACGGCCTGGCCAAGATCAACGCCTCCACGGGCGCCGTCGACACGACGTGGAACCCGAGCGTCAGCAACGCCGGTGAGGACTCTGGCGTCACCAGCCTCAAGGTGCAGAACGGCTTCCTCTACGGCACGACGTGGCACTTCGGGCCCGGCGGCAACCTCGAGGGGACGTTCAAGGCGTCGATCACCGGAACCGGGAACGTCGAGTGGGTCACCGACTGCCACGGCGACAACTACTCCAGCTTCCTGCAGAACGGCGTCGTCTACGCCGCCAGCCACGCGCACTACTGCGGCAACATGGGCGGCGGGCACCCGCAGCACTCGGCGTGGCGGTATCAGAACGCCCAGGCGTGGACCGACAGCATCGGCGGCGAGATCCTCAACGACGTCCACGGCTACCCCAACTGGCACGGCGTCGAGCCGGGACCGTCGATGGTCAACTGGACGCCGGTGTTCACGCAGGGCAACTTCACCGGGCAAGGGCAGGCCGCCTGGGACGTCAACGGCAACGCCGACTATGTCGTCTTCGGCGGCGAGTTCCCCCGCATCAACAACGTCGGCCAGCAGGGACTGGTCCGCTTCGCCCGCCGGTCGATCTCGCCGCGACTGCAGGGCCCGCGCTTCACCAACAACCAGATCGTGCCGACCCTCGTGCCGAGGTCGCCGACCTCGGTAAGGGTGAGCTGGGAGGCCGGCTACGACTACGACGACCTCTCGTTGACCTACCAGGTGTTCCGTAACAACGCACTGGTGTACACGACGTCGGCCAACTCGAACTGGTGGACGCTGCCGTCGCTCGGCTTCATCGACTCGGGTCTCACGGCGGGGCAGACCTACGGCTACCGCATCTCGGTCCGGGACTCGGACAACCACGTCGTCAACGGCGCCACCGTCAACGTCACGATGCCGGCGTCCGTGCCCACGAACGCCTACGCCAACCGGGTGCGCGCGGACGGGGCTCGCTTGTACTGGCCGCTGAACGAGCCGGTGCTGCCCGTGCCAGGGACGGCGACGGTCAGGGACCGCGCTGGCGTCTCGGACGGGCTTGCCATCAACGGCGTCAGCTGGGGCCACAGCGGGGCGATCGCCGGTGATCCAGCGGCCCGCCTCACCACGACGAACGAGTGGAGTCGCATCAACGCCCTCGGCACGGAGACCGCCCCCGATGTGTTCACCGCCCAGGTGTGGATCAACACCACGACGACGAGCGGCGGCCGCATCCTCGGCTTCAGCGATCTGCAGAACGGCAACTCCGGCCACCGGGATCGCCACATCTACATGAACAACGCCGGCCAGATCATCTTCGGCGTCCGGGCCCAGAACAACAACGCGCGCACGCTTACGAGTCCGGGGACCTACCGGAACGGCCAGTGGCACCAGGTCACGGCGACCATGGGCCCGGGCGGGATGAGCCTGTACGTCGATGGCGCGCTTGTGGGCAGCCGCACCGACACGACGCAGGGCGAGGCGTACCTCGGTTACTGGCGCGTCGGTGGCGACAGCATGGGCGGCTGGCCGAGCGCCCCGGGCAACGTCAACTTCGTGAATGGCTATGTCGATGAGGTCGCCATCTACCCGACGGCGCTCACACTGGCCCAGATCCAAGCCCAGTACCAGGCACGCCTGGGTGGTCCCGCCAATCAGCCGCCCGCGGCGTTGTTCACTGCGACGCCGAACGGGTTGTCGGTGGGCGTCAACGGGTCCGCGTCGTCGGATCCGGACGGCACGATCGCCAGCTACTCGTGGAACTGGGGTGACGGCACGAACGGGTCCGGGGTCACGGCGTCGCACCCCTACGCCTTGGGCGGCACCTACACGGTGACGTTGACGGTGACCGACAACCAGGGAGCCACCGGCACCAGGACCATGCCGGTGACGGTGACCGCCCCGCCCGCCAACTCGCCGCCAGTGGCGAACTTCACGTCGACGACGAGCGGGTTGACGGCGAGCTTCACGTCGACGTCCACGGACGCCGACGGGTCGGTCGCCTCGTGGGCGTGGCAGTTCGGTGACGGTGGGACGAGCACGCAGGCGAATCCGGCGCGCTCCTATGGGGCGGCGGGCACCTACAACGTGACGCTGACCGTCACCGACGACGACGGCGCCACCAACGCGGTCACCAAGCCGGTGACGGTCACGGCGGCGGCGAATCAGCCGCCGGTGGCGAACTTCACGTCGACGACCAGCGGGTTGACGGCGAGCTTCACGTCGTCGTCCACGGACGCCGACGGGTCGGTCGCCTCGTGGGCGTGGCAGTTCGGTGACGGTGGGACGAGCACGCAGGCGAATCCGTCGCGCTCCGTATGGGGCGGCGGGCACCTACAACGTGACGCTGACCGTCACCGACGACGACGGCGCCACCAACACGGTCACCAAGCCGGTGATGGTCACGGCGGCGCCGCAGCTGGCGCGGGACACGTTCTCACGAACCTTCACCAACGGCTTCGGCACCGCCGACGTCGTCGGCGGTGGCTGGACGGTTACCAGCGCCGCGTCGCTTTCGGTCAATGGCAGCGCCGGCGTATTCACGATGCCCGCCGGGAACGGGCCATCGGCGTACCTCAACGCGGTGTCGGCGGCGAACGTCGACGCCGTTGTCGAGACCTCGTCCAACAAGTCGCCAACCGGCGGGAGCATCTTCCACTCGTTGGTGACGCGCCGGATCGGCACGTCCGACTACCGGCTCAAGGTGCAGATCACGGCGACGGCGGTGGCCGTCTACCTGGTCCGAACCGTCAACGGTGCGGAGACGACGCTCGCCTCGCAGACGATCCCCGGATTGGTCTACCAGGCCAATCAGGTCCTGCACCTTCGCCTCCGAACCACAGGCACCGGGACGACGACGCTGCAGGGCAAGCTGTGGGTCGACGGGCAGACTGAACCCACCGCCTGGAACGTGACCGCGACCGACACGACGGCGGCGCTCCAGAACCCGGGCGCCGTCGGCCTCTACACGTTCCTGTCGGGAGCGGCGACGAACGCGCCGATCGCCGTCCAGGTCGACGACTTCGAGGTGGTCTCGGCCTGACCTCGACCAGAACAGCGGACCGGGCGGGAGTGCGACCCGCCCGGTCCGGCGTCTCCGCGCCGCCGCGCGGCCAGAATGCCGCCGTGCGTTCACCGGCCCGATCCCGCGCGCTCGGCGGGATCGCGGCCCAGGGATCACAGGCGTTCGGCAGCTTTGCGCTGCAGTTCGTCGCCGCCCGCAACCTCGGACTCGCGGGGCTGGGACAGTTCGCCGTCCTCTACGGGCTGATCGTCTTGGCCACCGCAATCTGCAGCGGCTTCGTGGGCGACTCGCTGACGGTTCTCGATCGTAGCCGGACGGCTGTGCGGGCCGGGCTGCAGTGGTGGCTCGTCGTCCTGTCCCTCGGGACCGGCACGCTCGGCGCGATCGTCTGCGCACTGGTCGGGTTTCTGTCGCCGGCCGAGGCATTGGCCTTCGGCCTTACGACGTCGATCTTCCTCGTCGAGGACACGATCCGCCGGCTGCTGATGGCGACGATGCAGTTCTGGCGCGTCGTCATCGTCGACATCGTGGCGATGGTCGTCTCGTTGGCGGTCGCCGTGGCTGCCGTGGTGCAGGATCGATTGACCCTGGGCACCCTGCTGGTCGCGCTCGGCATCGGACAGGTTGCCGCCGTCGCGGCCGGCTGGTCAATCGTCCCCCGAGCGGAACGGCTGGTCGTACCGATGCGGGCGCCGGCTATTGGCGAGGTCGCCACGTACGGCACGTGGCGGTCGCTCCAGCAGGCCGTACGGGCGGGCACCTTGGCCCTCGTGCGAGTGTTCTGCCTGCTGCTCGTGACGGAAGCCGCCGTCGGCGGCCTCGAAGCGGCTCGGATC
>CAWIVW010000011.1:0-337824 GCA_963839695.1 uncultured Acidimicrobiia bacterium
ATCAGGCGGCGATCGTCGAGGACGACTACGACAGTCAGTTCCGCCACGGCACGCGACCGTTCGAGCCGCTGCAGCGGCTCGATCGAGAAGGCCGGGTCATCTACGTGGCGACGTTCTCCAAGGTGCTCGCGCCGTCATTGCGGATCGGCTTCGCGGTCGGTGCCGCCCAGCATCGTGGCGCCGATGGTCACCCTGCGCCAGTGCATCGACTGGTGCCCGCCGACCGCCACCCAGCAGGCGCTCGCGTCGTTCATCGACGACGGGCACCTCGACCGTCACGTCCGACGGGCGGCGCGCGTCTACCGGGACCGCCAGCGGCAATTGACCACCGCCCTCGCCTCCGGCCTGTCGGTCCCCAGCCGCGTGCTCCCAGCCCCGACGGGCCTGCACGTCCCCCTGCTGCTCGACGGATGTGTCGACGAGCCGACGCTCGCCCGCGTCGCCAGGCGTCACGATCTCGTGGTCGGTTCGCTCCAGCGCACGTACCACTTCGGGCCCCCGGTGGGAGGGATCGTGCTCGGGTTCGGCGCCCTGCCGACCTCCCGAGTCGGCGGCGCCGTCAGCGCCCTGGACAGGACCCTCGACCGCCCTGCGCTGAGTCCTGCCGCACCGCGACTTGGACTGGTGCGACAGGCGCCGATTGGCTCTGGCCACCAGTCGATCGACCGGCGCACGATGCGCTCGAAGGTTGCGGACGTGACCGGCCTCCCGTCCGCAGCCACGATCGCAAAGGAGCCCTCGATGATCACCCGTCGCCGTACCGCTCTGCTCGGCGTCGCCCTCGCCGCCGCCTTGCTCCCATCCTCGGTCGCCATCGGCGGCCACGGCTGGGCCGACCACCACGACCGGCCGCGCCGCGGGATGCGCACGGAAGTTCGACGAGGCGCAGCGGCAGGACATGGAGTCGTTCCGCGACTTCGACGCCGAGACGGTTCCGCGCCGTCCACGATCCGGACGCGATCAGCATCTTCCCCAGCGGGTTCACCGCGGTCGGGATCGACGACATCATGGTCGGCGCTCTCCGGTCACTTCACCGACCGCAACGCGGTGTGGTCGTGGACCGAGCTGAGCCGGCGGGTCGAGGGCTGCCGCACCGCGGTCATCCGCTACGACGCCACCTACGACATCCCGTCGATCGGCTTCCACCAGCGGGCGATCACCGTCGTCACCTACATCTACAAGCGTGGGCGTTGGCTCGGCATCCTCGACCAGGGCACGATGCTCGAGCTCGACCCGGGACCGTGACCGAGCCGATCCGTCGGATCAGACGGTCTCGGGACGGAGCCGGTTGACGTCGACGTGGACGCCGGGGCCCATCGTCGAGGAGACCGTGATCTTGCGCAGGTAGCGCCCCTTGGCGGACGCCGGCTTGGCCCGCTGCAGCTCGTCGATGACCGCCCGGAAGTTGGTCTCCAGCGCGGTGGGCTCGAAGCTCGCCTTGCCGAGGGGCACGTGGATGTTGCCGTAGCGATCGGTGCGGTACTCGACCTTGCCGCCCTTGAACTCGCTGACCGCGCGGCCCACGTCGTTGGTGACGGTGCCGGTCTTCGGGTTGGGCATCAGGCCGCGCGGCCCGAGCGCCCGGCCGAGCCGGCCGACGAGCGGCATCATGTCGGGGGTCGCGATGGCGACGTCGAAGTCGAACTTCCCCGCCTCGACCTGGGCCGCGAGATCGTCGGCGCCGACGAGATCGGCGCCCGCTTCCCGGGCCTCGGCCGCCGCCTCGCCCGTGGCGAACACGGCCACGCGGACGTCCTTGCCGGTGCCGGCGGGCAGGGCGACCGTGCCGCGCACCATCTGGTCGGCCTTGCGCGGATCGACGCCGAGGCGGATCGCGACGTCGACGCTCTCGTCGAAGGTCGCCGCGGCCATGTCCTTGACGATGCCGAGCGCCTCGGTCGGGGTGTAGAACCGGTCGCGGTCGAAGGTCTTCAGGGCGTCGGTGTGCTTCTTGCCAGTCATCATTCCCTCCTCAGACGACCTCGATGCCCATCGAGCGGGCGGTGCCACGAACCTGCTGCTTGGCCGCTTCGAGGTCGTAGGCGTTGAGGTCGGGCATCTTGATCTGGGCGATCTCGGCCACGTCGGCCTCGGTGACCCGCCCGACGGTCTGCTTGCCCGGCTCCTGGGAGGCCTTCTCGAGGCCGGCCTTCTGGCGCAGCAGCACCGGGGTCGGGGGCGTCTTGAGGATGAACGTGAACGTGCGATCCTCGAAGATCGTGATCTCGACGGGCACGATCGTGCCGACCTGGGACTCCGTGGCCGCGTTGTAGGCCTTGACGAAGTCCATGATCGCCACCCCGTGCGGGCCGAGGGCGGTGCCGACGGGCGGGGCCGGGCTCGCCTTGCCCGCGGGGATCTGGATCTTGACGATCGCGGCGACTCTCTTCTTTGCCATTCAGGGCATCTCTTTCGTGACGGCTGGGCGATGACCGCCCGCCGAGGTCGTTACAGCTTGGCCACCTGGCTGAAGTCCATCTCGACGAGCGTCTCCCGCCCGAAGATGTTGACCAGCACCTTGAGCTTCATGTGGTCGGCGTTGATCTCGGCGATCTCGCCGGAGAAGTCGGCGAACGGCCCTTCCCGCACGCGCACGCTCTCGCCCACCTCGTACTCCAGGCGCGGCTTGGCCCGGGCGGCCTGCTCGGCGCCCTCGCCCTTGGCCGACAGGAACGTCCGCACCTCCTTGCGCGACAGCGGGGTCGGCTTCTGGCCCTGCCGGCTCTGGCCGACGAACCCGGTGACGCCCGGCGTGTTGCGGATGCAGTACCAGGACTCGTCGTCCATGTAGCAGCGCACGAGGAGGTAGCCGGGGAAGACCTTGCGCTGCACGATCTGCTTGCGGCCGCCCTTGAACTCGACGACCTCCTCCATCGGGATGACGACCTCGAAGATCTTGTCCTCCATGTTCATGCTCTGGATGCGGGCATGGAGGTTGGCGGTGACCTTCTTCTCGTAGCCGGACTGCGTGTGCACGACGAACCACTCGCCCGGCCGCGTCCAGGGATCGTCCTCTTCGGCTTCCTCGGCCGTGTCGATGGCACCCTCGACGTCGGCTGGCGTGTCGGCAGCGTCAATGGCGTCGTCGGCGACCTCGGTATCGGCGGCGCGTCGGCATCGACGACGAGCACCGGCTCCTCGGCGGCGACGGCGCCATCGACCGGGCCCTCCTCGAGCACCGGCTCCTCCGGGACCAGCTCGGCGTCCACCGCGCGCTCCTCCAGCACCGGCTCCTCCGGGACCAGCTCGGCATCCACGGCGCGCTCCTCGAGCACCGGCTCCTCCGCGACGAGCTCGGCATCGACGGCGCGCTCCTCGAGCACCGGCTCGTCCACGTCCACTCGATTCTCGCTCATCGGCGGAGCTCGCTTCGCTCGTCATCCGTACAACCATCCCGACAGCAGACCGAACAGGTAGTCGAAGCCGCCGACGAGGGCGGCGTAGATGACCACGGTGATCACGACGACGATCGAGTAGCGGATGACCTCGTCGCGCTTGGGCCACGCGACCTTCCGCATCTCGTCGCGGACCTCGCGGAGGTACTGGGCCGGACCGACCCGCTCCTTGGTGCGCGGCGCCTGCCGTTGGACGCGCGTCGGCGCGCCCTTCTCGTCGAGGGCGCCCGTGCGGCGCAGGTGCCGCTTCTGTTCGCGGTTGAGATCGTCCAGTGACATTCGGTGCTCGGTGTCTTCGTGTGGGCAGGGCAGGAGGGACTCGAACCCCCGACCGTCGGTTTTGGAGACCGATGCTCTACCAGCTGAGCTACTGCCCTCCGTGGGGTGATCAGGCTACCGCCATGTCCGGGCTCGGCTTGCCTCGCCCGACCTCACGGATGGAGTCAGCGGGTCTCCTTGTGCAGCGTGTGCCGGCGGTCGTGGCTGCAGTACTTCTTCATCTCCAGACGTTCGCGGTCGTTGATCTTCGACTTCATCGTGATGTAGTTGCGCCGCTTGCACTCGGTGCACTCGAGGGTGATCTTCACCCGCTTGTCGCTCTTGGGCATCTCAGTCCCTCACTTGATGATCTTGGTGACGCGGCCGGCGCCGACGGTGCGGCCACCCTCGCGGATGGCGAAGCGGAGGCCTTCGTCCATCGCGATCGGTTTGCCCAACTCGACGGTCATCACGATGTTGTCCCCCGGCATCACCATCTCGGTGCCCTCGGGCAACTCGATCGTGCCGGTCACATCGGTCGTGCGGAAGAAGAACTGCGGCCGGTAGTTGTTGAAGAACGGCTTGTGCCGACCCCCCTCGCCCTGGGTCAACACGTACACCTGCCCCTCGAACCGGGTGTGCGGCGTGATGCTGACCCCGGCTTGCACAACACCTGACCCCGCTCCACCTCCTCCTTCTTCGTCCCCCGCAACAACGCCCCGATGTTGTCCCCCGCCCGACCCTCATCGAGGATCTTGCGGAACATCTCCACCCCCGTACACGTCGTCTTCTGCGTGTCCGGCAACCCGACGATCTCCACCTCATCACCAGTGTGCACCACCCCCTGCTCCACCTTCCCGGTGACCACCGTCCCCCGCCCCGTGATCGTGAACACATCCTCGATCGGCATCAAAAACGGCTTGTCCAAATCCCGCACCGGCTCCGGCACGTAACTGATCCACCGCATCCATCAACTCCAACACCTTGGCCTGCCAGTCCGCGTCCCCCTCCAACGCCTTCAACGCCGACACCCGCACGATCGGCGCGTCATCCCCCGGGAACCCGTACTCCGTCAGCAGCTCCCGCACCTCCAACTCCACCAGATCCAACAACTCCTCGTCATCCACCATGTCCGCCTTGTTCAACGCCACCACGATGTACGGCACCCCCACCTGCCGGGCCAACAACACATGCTCCCGAGTCTGCGGCATCGGCCCATCCGTCGCCGCCACCACCAGAATCGCCCCATCCACCTGCGCCGCCCCCGTAATCATGTTCTTGATGTAATCCGCATGACCCGGCATATCCACATGCGCGTAATGCCGCTTCTCCGTCTCATACTCGATATGCGCGATCGAAATCGTGATCCCCCGCGCCTTCTCCTCCGGCGCCTTATCAATCTGATCAAACGACGTGTACTCCGCCAACCCACGCTCCGCCAACGTCTTCGAAATCGCCGCCGTCAACGTCGTCTTCCCATGATCAATATGACCCATCGTCCCAACATTCACATGCGGCTTCGTCCGCTCAAACTTCGCCTTGCTCATGATGTGGTGCCTCTTCTCCGGTGAGGTGTGTGGGTTGAGGTGGTAGCGGCGATCGGGATCGAACCGATGACCTTCCGATTATGAGCCGGATGCTCTGACCAACTGAGCTACGCCGCCAGGCAGTCGCCCTACGCCCGGGATGAGTCCCGGACGCATGGTCGAGCCCTCTGTGGGAATCGAACCCACGACACCAGCCTTACCATGGCTGTGCTCTGCCGACTGAGCTAAGAGGGCGTTTTCCGGCGCGCCGACCTGGTAGTGGCCTACGAGCCAGCGCACGAGCATAGCGCTCAAGCAGGGGCGATCCACAGGGGTACCGGTACCCTCGCCCGCCATGGCCGAGCTCACCGTGCGCCTCGCCGAGCGCGGCGACGCCGAGGCGATCAGGGCGATCTACAACACCGAGGTGCACGACCTCGACGAGCACGTTCGATCTGATCCCCCGCTCGCTCGGGCAGCAGGAGCACTGGCTCGCCGCGAGGTCGGGCGCCTTCTCGGCCATCGTCGCCGTCGACGGCGCCGACACGGTCGTCGGGTTCGCCTCCCTTTCGCCGTACAAGGAGCGCGCCGCCTACAGCACCACCGTCGAGGACTCCGTGTACGTCGATCCGACGCGCCAGGGCGAGGGGATCGGCACGGCGTTGCTGACCAGGCTGATCGACATCGCGAGGACGTCGGGCTTCCACACCGTGATCGCCCGCATCGAGGCCTCCGGGACGGCGTCGCGGGCGCTCCACTCCCGGTGCGGGTTCGAGCTCGTCGGCATCGAGCGTGAGGTCGGCCGCAAGTTCAACCGCTGGCTCGACGTCGCCGTGATGCAGCTCCTGCTCTGACCCATCCGAGGTTTTCGACGTCACCGGAGGGTTTGCGGCCCGGATGGGGCGCAGCAAACCCTCGGATGGCGCGCGCCGGTAGCGTCGCGGGGTGCCTGCGAATCGATACGACGCCATCGTGATCGGGGGTGGCCACAACGGGCTGGTCGCCGGCGCCTACCTGGCCCGGGCCGGCAAGCGCACCGTGGTCCTCGAACGGCGCCACGTCGTCGGCGGCGCCGCGGTCACCGAGCAGCCGTGGGGGCCCGACTACAAGGTCACGATGCTCTCCTACGTCGTGAGCCTGCTGCCGCCGACGATCCTCCGCGACCTCCAGCTCGAGCGCCACGGCTACAAGGTGTACCCGCAGGGCCCGTACTTCGTGCCCTACCCCGACGGCCGGTCGCTGCAGCTGCCCTCGGACCCGGCCCGCCGATACGCCGAGATCGCCAAGTTCTCCACCGCCGACGCCGAGGCCATGACCACTGGGACGACTGGCTGCACGGCCTGGCCGACGTGCTCGGCCCGCTGCTCACGGCGGTCCCGCCCCGACTGGGCAGCACCCGCCCGACGGACCTGCTCGGCCAGGCCCGGCTGGCCTGGCAGCTCAAGGGACTCGGCGTTCGCGGCGTCGCCGACGTCACCCGGCTGTTCTCGATGAGCGTCGCCGATCTCCTCGACGACTTCTTCGAGTCGCCGGAGGTGCTCGGCGTGCTGTCGGTGTCCGGCGTGATCGGCACGTGGGCCGGCCCCCGCTCGCCCGGCACCGCCTTCGTGATGGCCCACCACAAGATCGGCGACGTCGGCGACGGCGAGCTCGGCTCGTGGGGGTTCCCCGAGGGCGGGATGGGCGGCCTCACCGCGGCGATGGCGTCGGCGGCCCGGTCCTTCGGCGCCGAGATCCGCACCGAGGCCCCGGTGGCCCGGATCGCCAGCACGAACGGGCGGGTCAGCGGCGTCGTCCTGGAGAGCGGCGAGGAGCTGACCGCGCCCGTCGTCGTCACCACGGCGCACCCGAAGATCTCGTTCCTCCGGCTCCTCGACCGCGAGCAGCTCCCCGCGGACTTCGTCGCCGACATCGAGCGGTGGAACACCCGGTCGGGCACCGTCAAGGTCAACGTCGCCGTCGACCGGCTGCCCGAGTTCACCGCCAAGCCGGGCTTCGACCCCGAGGTCCACGGCGGCACGATCGTGCTCGCCCGCTCGCTCGACGAGGTCGAGGCGGCCTTCCAGGACGCCGTCGCCGGCCGGGGCGCGGCCCGGCCCTTCGCCGACATCTGCATCCCCTCGGTGTTCGACCCGACGCTGGCGCCGGAGGGCCACCACATCGTGTCGATGTTCAGCCAGTGGGTGCCGCAGAGCTGGGCCGGCGCGCCGATGGAGTCCGAGCTCGACGCCTACGCCGACCGGCTCGTCGAGACCGTCGACGAGGTCGCCCCGGGCTTCAAGAGCTCGATCCTCCATCGCAAGGTCATCGGCCCGCACGAGATGGAGCACGAGTACGGGCTCGTCGGCGGCAACATCTTCCACGGCGAGCTGTCGCCCAACCAGCTGTTCCACCTCCGCCCGGCGGCCGGCTACGCCGACTTCCGCACGCCGATCCGCGGGCTCTACCAGGCCGGGTCGGCGACCCACGGCGGCGGCGGGGTCACCGGCATCCCGGCGCTCCAGGCCGTCCACCAGATCGAGCGGGACGAGAAGAGGGATCGCTGGCGTCGCCGCGCCCGATGACGACGCGACGGGTCCTCGGTCAGCGGTCGCGGCCTCCTCAGCTCGTGCTGAGCGGCCGTTCGCGGAGAGCGCCACGACGGCGAGCAGCGCGGTAGCGATCTCGATCGCGACCGACGAGGGCGGCGTCGGGTGACGGGTTCCAGCCGCGCTCGGTGAAGTCGAAGATGCCCCGGTCGGTGCGGCTCAGCGCGAAGGCGACAAGGGTGGCGTTGGCCAGCGACGAGCGGGGCGAGGAGGGCCAGCCGGTTCGGCCAGACCAGCACGACGACCGCCGCCACGCCGCGAGCGACGGCGTTGAGCACGAAGCTGCGGCCGATGGTCTCGATGGGGATGTCGCGGTAGGAGTCGAAGTACAGCCGCAGATGGATCGCGCCGATCAGCACGCAGCCGATGGCGATCGCCATGCGCAGCACGCTGGGTCGGTTCACTCCGTCACCGTCACGGTCCCGGTCATGTTCGTGTGGATCGTGCAGATGTAGTCGTACGTGCCCGCGTTCGTCGAACGTGGCCGTGTACGTGTCACCCTGGCCGAGGTTCGGCGACGCGATGACCGCGCCCGTGGTGTCGCGCACGGTGTGCGGTGGCGTCGTCCTCGTTGGTCCACGTCACGCGTCGACCCGACGGCGACGGAGAGCTCCGGCGGGATCGAAGGCGAAGTCTGCGATGACGACCTGCTCCGTCGGCTCCGCCGGCTCCGGTTGCTGGCGTCGGTCGCCGCCGTCACCGTCGTCGTCGCTGGTCACCGCGGCGGCGACGGCGAACGCGCCGCAGCCGACGGTGACGACCGCGGCGACCACGGTCACCCACTTCCAGCCCGCGGAGTCCGTCGACATGGTACGGAGACTATTGAGTCGCCCTCGGCCGGCGTGACCGGTTCTCGGCCCTCCGCTTTGGTGACCGAATTGGTTGGACGGTGAACGATTCCGGTGACAAAGCGAGGGAGGCCTCGTGGGGACGACATTCACCGAGGGTCGGTGGGTCAGTTTGTCGCCTGGGCAAGGCGGGTACGACGGGGAAGGGCCACGGATAAGGAGGCACCCCTGATGAAGCCTGACCTGCTTGGCCTCTATGGACGAGCCAGCGAGTGGACCGTCAGCAAGGTTGCGGGCGCCACCGAGAAGCTGAACGCGCCGACTCCGTGTGACGAGTGGGATGTGCGCGCCTTGATGAACCACATGCTGGACACGCAGCACTACTTCGTGGGTGCGGCGAGGGGCGAGGACGTCTCACCGCCATCACCGACGCCGCCCGCGCTCCTCGGCGCGGATCCAGCGGCCGACTTCGAACAGGCTCGCGAGGAGACGCTTCGCACGTTCGGTGCAGAGGGAGTCATCGAGAAGACCGGTCCATCCCTTGGCATCGCGTTCTGCGATCAGCTGCTCCACGGGTGGGACCTGGCGAGCGCGACCGGACAGGACGCGACGATGCCCGCTGGGCTTCCGGAGGCGGCCTACGAGATGATTCACGGCCGCTTGACGGAGGAACAGCGCAAAGGCGCCTTCAAACCGGAGGTCGGCGTCAGCCCGGATGCCTCCGCCCAGGACAAGCTGCTGGCCTATACGGGCCGCAAACCTTCCGGCTGAGCCGCACCTCGTCCCGTCCCACCGCGGCGTCATCCCGCCGGCACTGCTGCGCGCCCGCGATCGGTGCTGCAGCTGGCGCTTGCCGTCGGGGGGCACCCCGGCAACGCGTGCTTCCTGGTGGGCCGGGCTGGATTCGAACCAACGAAGGCGTACGCCGGCAGATTTACAGTCTGCTCCCTTTGGCCACTTGGGTACCGACCCATGTCCCGCAGGCGGGACGGCCCACGATCGTACCGTCGCTAGCCTCGACGGACATGGCCAGCTTCGACGTCGTGTCCGAGGTCGACCGGCAGGAGGTGCGCAACGCCGTCGACCAGGCCCAGCGCGAGATCGCGACCCGCTTCGACTTCAAGAACACCGAACTCGTCGATCGAGCAGAACGAGCTCGTGCTGACGCTGCGCAGCGTCAGCGAGGACCGCCTCGCCGCGATCCGCCAGGTGCTCGAGGAGAAGCTCGTCCGCCGCGGCGTCTCGCTCAAGGGCCTCGAGTACGGCGACGTCGAGGAGGCGGCGCACAGCACCGTGCGTCAGGTCGCGACGATCAAGGTCGGCATCTCGTCGGACAAGGCCCGCGAGATCAACAAGCTGATCAAGGACAAGGCGCCCAAGGGTGTCTCGAGCCAGACCCAGGGCGACACCGTGCGCGTCAGCAGCAAGAAGCGCGACGACCTGCAGGCCGTGATCACCGCCCTCAAGGCCGCCGACCTCGGCATCCCCGTGCAGTTCGAGAACTTCCGCTCGTAGCCCTCCGGGCCTCTCGCTCGGCTCCGGGCCGTTCGGCAGCCGCACATCTTTGCTACGTTGCTCGCGGCTGGCCGGAGGGGGTCCGACCACGAACCAGGGGGATTGGGTTGGCTCTGCTCGACGTGCGAGAGGTCTCCGTTCGCTTCGGCGGTGTGGTCGCCCTCGACGACCTCTCGTTCTCGATCGAGGAAGGTGAGATCTGCGGGCTGATCGGCCCCAACGGCGCCGGCAAGACGACGCTGTTCAACGTCGTCTCGCGCATCTACGAGCCGGCCAGCGGCCGCGTCGAGTTCGACGGCCAGGACCTGCTCGCGGTGCAGGCCCACGGCATCGCCAGTCTCGGCGTCGCCAGGACGTTCCAGAACCTCGCCCTGTTCCCGCGCCTCAGCGTGCTCGAGAACGTGATGGTCGGTGCGCACAGCCAGTGCAAGGTCAACTTCGCCACGGCCCCGTTCCGCGTCGGCGTGCGCTCCGAGGAGCGACGCCTGACGCAGGATGCGGTCGACATCCTCGCCGACCTCGGCCTGGCCCAGCACGCCCTGCGCCCGGCTGCCGGCTTGCCGTACGGCACGCTCAAGCGGATCGAGCTGGCCCGGGCGATGGCCGCCCATCCCCGGCTGCTCCTGCTCGACGAGCCCGCCTCCGGTCTCGCCCACGCCGAGGTCGACGACCTCGGGGAGACGATCCGCGGGCTGCGCGACCGCCACGGACTGACGGTCCTGCTCGTCGAGCACCACATGCAGCTCGTGATGGGCATCTCGGACAAGGTCGTCGTCCTCGACTTCGGACGCAAGATCGCCGAGGGCACGCCGGCCGACGTGCAGAACGACCCGAAGGTGATCGAGGCCTACCTCGGGAGCACGGCCGCGTGACGTGAACGGTGGAACCGCGATGCTGCAGGTCTCCGGCCTCGACGCCGCCTACGGCCCGGTCCAGGTGCTCCGGGGTCTCGAGCTCCACGTCGACGAGGGCGAGGTCGTCGTCCTGCTCGGCGCCAACGGAGCCGGGAAGACCACCACGATCCGCGCGATCTGCCAGATGGTCGACACCAACGGGCAGCGCGAAGGTGGGCGGCGTCGAGCTCGTCGGGAAGCGGCCCGAGCAGATGGCCGGGCTCGGCATCGCCCACGTCCCGCAGGGCCGAGGGACCTTCCCCGAGCTGACGCGTCGACGAGAACCTCGAGGTCGGGGCGTACGTCCGCAAGGACCGCGGGGCGATCCGCGAGGACATCGAGCGCTGGTACGGGCTGTTCCCCCGCCTCGCCGAGCGCCGCATCCCAGACGGCCGGGAGCCTGAGCGGCGGCGAGCAGCAGATGCTCGCCGTCGCCCGGGCGCTGATGAGCCGGCCTCGACTGCTCCTGCTCGACGAGCCGTCGCTCGGGCTGGCGCCGATCATCATCCGCGACCTGTTCGCCAAGTTCGACGAGCTCAACAAGCAGGAAGGGGTGACCATGTTCGTCGTCGAGCAGAACGCCAACCTCGCCCTCGACATCGCCGACCGGGCCTACGTGCTGGAGGCCGGCCGCATCGTCCTGTCCGGCAGCGCCGTCGACCTGCGGGCCGACGACGCCGTCCGCCGCGCCTACCTCGGCTTCTAGAGGAGGACTTGTGTTCGCCTTCCCCGGTATCGAGGACAACTTCTTCACGCTGACGTTGTTCCTGCAGAACCTCTCCAACGCCCTCGCCAACGGCGCCGTGTACTCGCTGATGGCGTTGACCGTGGTGATGATCTACAAGACCACCGGCCATCTCAACTTCGCCCAGGGCGAGATGGCGATGTTCACCACGTTCGTCGTCTTCGTGCTGGCGATCGAGCAGGGGCTCAACGTCTGGTTGGCGATCGGGATCGTCGTGCTGGCGGCGATGATCGTCGGTGCCGCGTTCGAGCGCTTCCTCATCCAGCCGCTCGAGAGTCGCAGTGTGCTCGCCCCGGTGATCCTCACCCTCGGTCTGTTCTTCATCCTCAACGGCGGGGCCGCCACCATCTGGGGCACCCAGCCGAAGTCGCCGATCCCGGCGCCGTTCCCGGGCGCGCTCGACGACAAGATCGACGTGATCACCAACCGGGCCCCGAACTTCTTCATCACGTACAAGGCGCTCGGCGTGTGGATCACCGTGGCGGTGCTCGTGATCGTGCTCAACCTGCTGCTGAAGCGGACCAAGCTCGGCCTCGCCTACCGGGCGGTGGCCGCCAACGCCGAGTCGGCGCTGATCGTCGGCATCCCGGTGAAGCGGATGCTGATGCTCGGGTGGGCGCTCGCCGCAGGCATCGGCGCGATCGCTGGGGCGATCATCGCCCAGTACCGCAACGTCCTCGACTTCAACTTCATGGGGGCAGTCCTGCTGTTCGGCTTCGCCGCCGCCTGCGTCGGCGGGTTCGACTCGATCATGGGCGCCGTCGTCGGTGGACTGCTCGTCGGCATCGTCGAGACGTTCGCCCCGGCGCTGTTCACGTTCGTCGGGAACGAGCTCGCCCTCGTCATGGTGCTGCTCGTGATCCTCATCGTCCTCTACGTCCGGCCCCAAGGGCTCTTCGGGACGAAGCAGGTGGAACGGGTATGAAGAACCTCCCCGTCGTCATCCAACGCCACTCGCCGGCGCACCGCGCCCTGCAGGCACTCGGCGTGCTCGCCCTGGTCGGGTTCTTCCTCTACGTCGTCGGGGTGGCACCGAACTTCAGCGCGCTGCGCTGGGCGATCGCGGTCACGATCGTCGTCGCCATCCAGGGCCTCAACATCGTCACCGGCTACACGGGCCAGATCTCCGTCGGCCACTCGGCGTTCTTCGGCATCGGCGCCTACACCACGATGATCCTCGTCGCCGACCACGGCTGGCCGTTCCTCGCCACGCTCCCCGTGGCCGGCGCGATCGGCTTCATCGTCGGCCTCGTGATCGGCGTCCCGGCCCTGCGCATCCGCGGCCTGTACCTCGCCCTGATCACCCTCGGGCTGGCGCTCGCCTTCCCGGCCATCGTCAAGTCCGACAACTTCTTCGGCATCGACTTCGCCAGCCTCACGGGCGGGAGCAACGGCATGTCGATCACCGGAGGCGACGTGACCTCCGTCGAGGGGTTCAGCTGGGCCCCACCGTCATGGGCGCCCGAGCGGCTTGTCGGCGAACGACTGGGTGTTCACGACGGTGTTCGTCATCGCCGTCGATCTTCTTCGCGCTCACGTCGAACCTGGTGCGCAGCCGGGTCGGTCGGGGGATGGTGGCGATGCGGGACAACGAGACCGGCGCCGCCGTGTCGGGCGTCTACCCGGCGCAGTACAAGGTGCTCGCCTTCGCCACCAGCGCCCTCGTCACCTCGGTCGGCGGTGGCTGCTTCGCCCTCGCCGCGACGACGATCGGGCCCGACACGTTCGGGCTGCAACGGTCGATCGAGTTCATCGCCGGCCTCGTCATCGGCGGCGTGGCGACGATCATCGGGCCGGCGATCGGTGGGGTGCTCGTCGACTGGCTGCCGCACCTGTCGCTCGAGGGTGAGTTCGTGTTCAGTGACTCGACGACGTTCTCGCTGCCGTTCCTCCCCACGTTGGAGGGTCCGGAGGCGACGATCCTCTACGGCATCCTCCTCGTGCTGATCATCTTCTTCATGCCGGGCGGGATCGTGTACGGGCTGCGGGTGCTGCGCTCGAAGTTCATGCTGATCGTGCCCTTGCTCCCGACGCCCACCACGGCGACGCACACCCGAGGACGAGGACAGCGCCCGTGCTGCGGCGCTGGCAGCGGCCGAGGAGGCGATGTCGACGCCGACTTCACTTTTGGGCCAGGAGTCTGTCCTAACATCCACACCGGTCCACCAACCAGAGGGGGAAGGCAATGATCAGTAGATCCCATCGGGTCCCGACCGCGCTCGCCGTGGTCGCGTGCCTGTCGCTCGTCGCCGCGGCATGCGGCGACGACGACGACGATGACGGTGGCGGGGCCGCCGACACGACGGCCGCGGCACCGGGCACCACGGCCGCACCCGGCACCACCGCCGCACCCGGCACCACCGCCGCACCCGGCACCACCATGGCACCCGGCACCACCATGGCACCCGGCACCACCATGGCACCCGGCACGACCGGAGCCGCCGGAGCGGGGTTCCAGGTCCCGACCGACAACTGCCCACCGGACGCCACCGAAGAGCTCGCCGAGGGCGAGCCCCTCAAGATCGGGTTCATCGGACCGCAGACGGGCCCGCTCGCCGCGTTCGGGGTGATCGGCCAGGGGATGCAGGTCTACTTCGACAAGATCAACGAGGCCGGCGGACTCGGCGGCCACCAGATCGAGCTGGTCGTCAAGGACGACGCCTACGACCCGGCCAAGTCGGCACCGGCCGTGCAGGAGGCCATCGAGCGGCGACGACATCTTCGTCTCGCTGTTCCAGGTCGGCACGCCGAACGTCGCCGGCAACCCGGCAGCTGCACGCCGACGCATGCGTGCCCCAGGCGCTGGTCGGGCACCGGCTTCCCGAACTGGGGTGACCCGGAGAACTTCCCGTGGACGCTCGGCGGCATTCCGTCGTACAGCGTCGAGTCCCGTGTTTGGATCGAGTTCATCAAGGAGAAGTTCCCGGAGGCGACGAAGATCGCGCTGTTGAGCTTCAACAACGACTTCGGCAAGGTGTACCAGAGCGAGATCAACGCGCTCGCGCCCGAGGCCGGCCTCGAGGTCGTCGCCGACGTCCTGCACGAGCCGACGTCCGACCTGACCAACGAGGTGACCCAGCTGCTCGCATGCAAGACCCGGACGTGATCCTGGGTGGCACGACGTCGACCTTCTGCACGACGCTGATGCAGCTCGCCCGCCAGGGCGGGTTCGAGGGCCCGATCATCAACAGCTACACCTGCCAGTCGATCGAGCAGTTCATGGTCCCCGCCGGTGACGCCGCGGCGAATGTCCACACGCTCGTCGTGACGAAGGATCCGGCCGATCCCGCCTACGCCGAGGACGAGGGCGTGCAGCAGTACCTCGCCGACGTCGAGCAGTACGGCGAGGGCGTCGACCCGACGGTCGGCAACGTCGCCACCGGATGGACTGCGGCGTTCTGGCTCGAGGACGCGGTGAATCGCGCCCTGGAGATGGAAGGTGGCCTCACCCGCGCCAACCTGATGAACGCGTTCTGGTCGATGAACGTCACCCCACCGCTCGCCCTCGGCGGCGTGGCCAAGGTCGACGGCACCACCGACGCCTACATCGCCGAGTACGGCGTGATGTCCGAGTTCGACCCGGCGAGCACGAGCTACCTCGTTGACGAAGGCGTCGAGATCGACGTCGAGGGCCAAGGCGGCCTCTTCGGCGGCTGACGCCCCACGTCCACCTCGTTCTGTCCGTCTGGGTCGGCCCTAACGGGCCGGTCCGGACGGGCAGTTCGAAGCTCAGCCCTTGCTGACAGCGCCCGCGCCTACGCTCACCTCATGAGCACGGGCGACGGGCTCCGCGGGGGCCAGGCGACGGGCGGGCGGCGGCTGACGCCGCGTGGTCTGCGCACGCGGGCGCGGCTGGTCGGCGCCGCCCGCCAGGTGTTCGAGAAGGTCCCGTTCCGCCAGGCCCGCCTGACCGACATCACCACTGCTGCCGGCGTCGCCGCCGGCACCTTCTACACCTACTTCGACTCGAAGGAGGAGATCTTCCGCGAGGTCGCCGAAGAGGTCCTTCTCGAGCTGTCCAACGCGGCCCGGCGGGACCCGGACAACGTGGACGGCGACGCGATACGGGACATCGCCTACGCCAGCCGGCAATACTTTCTCGGCTGCCTCCGCAACGCCGGTGTGGTGCGGTCGATGGAGCAGCTCGCCGTCAGCGACGAGGGAATCAACAAGTCCCGCCGCAACACGGTGCGGGTGGGCGTGAAGCGCGTCGAACGCTGGATCCGCCGGCTCCAGGAGCGCGGCATCTGCGATCAGGAGCTCGACCCCCGGACGACGGCGATCGCCCTGCACACGATGAACGTCCGGGTCGCCTACGACCACCTGCTCCTGTCCGGCGATCGCCGCGACGTGGAGCCGCTCGTCGCCGCCGTCACGAGGGTGTGGGCGCGGACAGTCGGACTCGAGCAGCCCGCTCGGGACCCCTCCCTACTCCTCGGTCGGTGACTCCCGCGCCCGTCGCTGGATCTCCTCGACGACCGTCGCATCGGCGAGCGTCGTCGTGTCGCCGAGGTTGCGGCCGTCGGCGACGTCGCGCAGCAACCGGCGCATGATCTTGCCGCTGCGGGTCTTCGGCAGGTCGGGCGTCAGGTAGATCGTCTTCGGCTTGGCGAGCGCCCCGATCTCGGCGGCGACGTGGCTGCGCAGCTCGTCGACGCCGACCTCGGCGCCGCCCTGACGATCACGTAGGCGATGATCGCCTGGCCGGTCGTGGGGTCGTTGGCGCCGACGACCGCCGCCTCGGCCACTGCCGGGTGCGAGACGAGCGCGGACTCGACCTCGGTCGTCGAGATGCGGTGGCCGGACACGTTCATCACGTCGTCGACGCGGCCGAGCAGCCAGACGTAGCCGTCGTCGTCGAGCTTGGCGCCGTCGCCGGCGAAGTACCGGCCGGGGAAGCGCGCCCAGTAGGTCTCGCGGTAGCGGTCGGGGTCACCCCAGATGCCGCGGAGCATGCCCGGCCACGGTCGGACGAGCGTGAGGTAGCCGCCGCCCTTCGTCACGACGTTGCCGCTCTCGTCGACGAGCTCGGCGAAGATGCCCGGCAGCGGGAAGGTCGCCGACCCCGGCTTGGTCGTGGTGGCGCCGGGGAGCGGGCTGATCATGATCGCCGCCGGTCTCGGTCTGCCACCACGTGTCGACGACCGGGCAGCGCTCCCCGCCGATGTACGTGTGGTACCACATCCACGCTTCGGGGTTGATCGGCTCGCCGACGGTGCCGATGATCCGCAGCGAGGAGAGGTCGTGCTTCGCCGGCTCCTCCACTCCCCACTTCATGAACGTCCGGATGGCGGTCGGCGCGGTGTAGAGGATCGTCACCCCGTACTTCTCGACGATCGCCCAGAAGCGGTCGTTGCCCGGATGGTTGGGGACGCCCTCGTACATCACGACCGTCGCCCCGTTGACGAGCGGGCCGTACACGATGTAGCTGTGGCCGGTGACCCAGCCCACGTCGGCGGTGCACCAGTACACGTCGGTGTCGGGGTGCAGGTCGAACACGTACTTGTGGGTGAACGCGACCTGGGTCAGGTAGCCGCCCGTCGTGTGCATGATGCCCTTCGGCTTGCCGGTCGTACCCGACGTGTAGAGGAGGTACAGCAGGTGCTCCGAGTCGACCGGCTCGGCCGGGCACTCCGGGTCCGCGGCCGCCATCAGGTCGTGGTACCAGTGGTCGCGGCCGTCGACCATCTCGACGTCGTTGCCGCCGCGTCGCACGACGACCACGTGCTCCACCGTGGACGTCGACGCGAGCGCCTCGTCGGCGGCGGGCTTGAGCGGGAACACATCGCCGCGGCGGTGGCCGCCGTCGGCGGTGATCAGACACCTTCGCCTCGGCGTCGTTGATCCGGTCGGCGAGCGCCTGCGCCGAGAACCCGCCGAACACGACGCTGTGCGGCGCGCCGATGCGGGCGCAGGCGAGCATCGCCACGACGACCTCGGGGATCATCGGCAGATAGATGTTGACGCGGTCGCCCGACTGAACGCCGAGCCCCTTGAGCACGTTGGCGAAGCGCTGGACCTCGGCGAGCAGCTCGGCGTAGGTGAGCGTGCGGGTGTCGCCGGGCTCACCCTCGAACTGGATCGCGACCTTGTCGCCCTTGCCCGCCGCGACGTGGCGGTCGAGGCAGTTGTGGGCGACGTTGAGCTGGCCGCCGACGAACCACTTGGCGTACGGGAGGTCCCACTCGAGGATGGTGTGCCACTCGGTCGACCAGTCGAGCAGGTCGGCCGCCTGCCGCGCCCAGAACCCCTCGAAGTCGGTCGCCGCCTCGTCGTACAGCGAGGTGTCGGTGACCAGCGCATCGGCCTTGATGTCGGCCGGCGGCGGGAACGTGCGGTTCTCCGCGAGCAGCGCGTCGATCGTGTCGTGGACTTCGGACATGCAGGCGTCCCCCTTCTCGGTTGCCCGCGCGCATGGTACGCCAGCCTTCACATTCGGGCTCGCTCGAGGTGGGGAGTGTCAGGCGGCGTGGCTGGCCGCGACGCTCGGCGCCAAGCCGGTGATCTCCAGGCAGGCGTCGACGAGCTCGGGGACGAACCGCTCCGGTTCGACGGTGCACGCCGAGTGCCCGCCGGCGACGCGGCGGACGATCGCGCCGGGGATGGCCTCGGCCAGCGAGAGCTGGCGCTCGATCGGGACGACCTCGTCGTGCTCCGTGGCGAGCACGACAGTCGGGATGGGTACATCTCCGATCCACGCCCGGGAGTCGAAGCGACCGATCTCCCGGCCGGCCTCGATGATCCGCGCCCAGTCGTGGCGGGCGACCTCGGTGAACCCCCACCATGGACGCCCGCGCAGGTGGTGCCACCGGCACCAGGCCGTCCAGGCGGCGCCCGTCAGCGAGCCCAGCGGTACCACTCCCGCCATGGCCGACGTGCCGGACGCGGCGACGAACACGAGCCGCTCCCGCAGATTGGCGGAGAAGTGCGTGCTCGTCGCGCACAGCACGAGGCCGGACACCAGCTCCGGATGGCGCTTCCAGAGCAGCTGGGCGACCGGACCACCCATCGAGTAGCCCACGGCGACGTAACGGCCGAGCCCGAGGACCTCGGCGAGGGTGGCGACGTCGTCGGCGCAGTGCTCGAGGCGGAACGGGTTGAGGGCGCGGAGTCCCCGACCGTGGCCCCGATGGTCGAGGGCGACGACCCGGAAGTGGCGGGCGAGCGGCTCGAAGCAGGCGAACCAGTTGAGGTCGGCGGTCGCCGACCAACCATGCAGCAACATCACGACGGGGCACCCGGCGGCCCGGCGAGCTCGCGGATGAAGGTGCGGCCGCGCCCGGGCAGCCAGACGTACCGACCGTCCGGCAGCACCGGGCGCCGCCCTCCGCTCCGCTGACTGGTCCCGCTCATGTGCCCGTCCCGTCCGTTGGGAACGGGAGCGCCTTCGGCTGGCGCCGATACATCGATCAGGGCGGGCGAGCCCGAGCTAAGGGATTCAGCGGCTGCGGTTCACCCGGTGTCGGGTCGAAGTCGAAGTCGAAGTCCTCGCGGGGCTCAGAGCCCGGACAGACGGTCACCCGCACGTCTTGGGGAACGTCGGCGATCGGGAATGACCACCGCCGCGCCGGGGAGCAACGGGGAGGCGAAGACGTAGTCCTCGAAGAAGCCGGCGGTCGGTCGGGGCGACGAAGATCGCGCACACCGGATCCTCGTCGTTGTTCACGAACTGCTGGTCGATCCGGACAGCGTCCACGACGAAGCTGGCGGCCGCCGAGTCGGTGCCCCCGGCATCGGTGGCGACGAACTGGTACGTACCGGTCTCGAGCGGCTCGCCGTCGTTGTCGATGCAATCACCGAACCCGGGTGCGTTGCGGAGCACGAGCCCGGTCTCGGAGATCTCTTCTCCGTCCCGCTCCCAGCGGCCTGACACCTCGATCGGCCCCGCCAACTCCACCGTCGCGCAGAGCGTGGCGACGGTGCCGGGCAGGGCGACGTCGTGGCGTCCGCCGTCCGCCAGCAGCTGGTCGACCGCCGTCTGCACTTGCTGCGGGGTGGCGAGGAAGCGCCGGGAGGCGGCGATGTCGGGGACGATCGAGGCGATCGACATCGGGCCGCCCGGCGCGACCGTGGTGGGCCCGCCGGCGCCAGCGCCCGGCCGTCGTGGTCGTGGGGGGAACCGTGGTGGGACCGGCGGTCGTGGGCGGGACCGTCGTCGGGGCAACCGTGGTTGGGGCGGCGGTGGTGGGGGCCGCGGTCGTCGGGGCGGCGGTGGTCGGTGCCGGGGTCGTCGAGACGTCGGTGGTCGGGGCGGCGGTTGTCGGAGCCGCGTGTGGTGGGCGCCGACGAGGCGGTGGACTCGCCCGTCGGCAGGGTGATCCCGAGGTCGTCGTCATCGCCGTCGGGAGGCGGTGCGGAGAGATCCCCACCGCCGACCGTGAAGCCGATCGCGGCGATGACTCCGACGGCGGCGAGGATGCCACCGGTGATGAGCAACCGGCGGGGGCGGTCCGCGGTCGCCGACGGCGGCGGCTGGGCGGGAGGCGGAGCCGTCCGGATCCTCACTCTCTGGCGTGGGTTGTTGCGGCTCCGATGCTCCGCCGTCCTGCTCCAACGAATGACCTCCCTGGCGTCGAAACTACTCGCACGCAGGCGCCGCGTCGGGCATGCCGGCGACGCGGTCAGGCGGCGTTCAGGCAGCGATCCACTCGGCGACCGTGAACGCGCCGAGGCCGCCCGGGTCGAGCAGCGCCTCCGCCTCCCGCACCCGGCTGCGCATCGTCACCGCCGCCAGGTCGGGGGACGCCGCCGCGCGGGCCCACGCCTGGCGCCCCTCCGCCGCCAACTCGTCGATCCCCCACCGGCGAAGGAACTGGGCCTGAGTGCGCACGGCGTCGGGCTCGGGGAGCTGATCGAGCGCGACATCGGCGGTGATGTCCTGTGCGCCGGGGTCAGCCAGATAGTGCTCGCCGCGCCCGTGCCTCCGGTACGTGCGCAGCCACTCCCGCCACGGCCGAGCCGGCCATCTCGGCACGT
Source organism: uncultured Acidimicrobiia bacterium (assembly GCA_963839695.1). Classification (GTDB taxonomy): domain Bacteria; phylum Actinomycetota; class Acidimicrobiia; order Acidimicrobiales; family Ilumatobacteraceae; genus JALZMG01. The sequence continues at coordinate 20,685 of CAWIVW010000011.1, forward strand.
GCTCGAGCGGGCGTAGTCGATGACGACCACGCGCCCGGACCGCACCAACCCCGTGGCCTGCGGCGAGCCACCCGGCGGCGTCGTCCTGCAGGGCGGCGCGGGCCCCGTGGGCGGGTCGGGCCGGCAGCACGGCCGGGACCGGCGAGAGCGGCGGCGACAGCACCTCCACGAACCCGCCGTGCCCACCCTCGGCGACGAGCGCCTCGCGCCACGCGCCGTCGAACACGACCAGCCGGAACGGGAGGTTGTCGAGCAGCTCGTTGGCCAGCACGACCCCGTCGATCGGCCCCGGTGGGAGATCGGCTCGGGATTCGACGCCGTCGGGGTGCTGGTCGCGCTGGGCGGCCGAGACCTCGACGGCGACGTACCGCAGCGACGTCGTGCACGCCGGGCGGGCGGCGAGCACGGCGCGAGCCAGCGTCCCGGGACCGGCGCCGGCGTCGATCACGGTGAACGGGTCGGGACGGCCGAGGCGGACGAACTCGGCGTCGAGGAAGCGGGCGACGACCGCTCCGAAGAGCGGGCCGACCTCGGGCGAGGTGAGGAAGTCGCCGCGCCGGCCGGCCTGGCCGGCCGCGGCTCCGGTGAAGAAGCCGTGCTCGCCGTACAGGGCGAGCGCCATGAACCGGCGGAACGGGATCGCCCCGCCGGCCGACCGGATGGCGCGGCGGATGTCGTCAGCCGCGTTCAATCACCGGCCCACTGGTCTCAAGAACCGAGGGCGCCGGTGAGATCGCCGAGGTCGGCGAAGCGCATCACCAGACCCGGCAGCACACCGAGGACGATGGTGCCGGCGGCGGTGATGGTGAGCGCGGCGGAGATTGGGGCGGGAGTGACGATCGGCGTGGTGTCGCCGTCGGGCACCGGCTTCATCCACATCTCGCGCATCACCCTGATGTAGTAGGCCGCGGCGATGGCGGTGTTGACCGCGGCGATCACCGCCAGCGTGTACGCCGCGCCGTTGCCGGCGTCGAGGACGGCCTTGAAGACGTTGAACTTGGCGATCCATCCGCCGAGCGGCGGCACGCCGGCGAGCGAGGCGAGGAACACGGTCATCAGCACGGCGAGGCCGGGCGCGTACGATGATGAGACCGCCGTACGAGGAGATCTCGCCGCTGCGGGTCTTGCGGGCGACGGCGATGACCACGGCGAAGGCGCCGAGGTTGGTGAACCCGTAGATGACCAGGTAGACGACCACGGCCTGGATCGCCGTCGCGGCCGCCTCGCCGTCGCCGACGAAGGCCAGCGGCATCAGCATGAAGCCACCCTGGCTCACGCTCGAATACGCCAGCAGGCGGACGATGTTGGTCTGGCGCAGGGCGAGCACGTTGCCGACGGTCATCGTCAGCGCCGACGAGCGTCCAGACGAGCGGGCCGTACACGCCGTCGGCGGTCGGGAAGGCGATGAAGATGACGGCCATCAGAGCGACGAAGCCGGCGGCCTTCGCCGAGACCGACAGGAACGCGGTGACCGGGGTCGGTGCGCCCTCATAGGTGTCCGGCGCCCACGTGTGGAACGGCACGGCCGACACCTTGAAGCCGAAGCCGGCGACGACGAACGCCACCGCCACCACCTCGAGCCCGATGAGGTCGCGGTCGGCCAGCGCGGCGCCGATGTCGACGAGCTTGGTCGACCCCGTCGCGCCGTAGAGCAGGCTCATCCCGTACAGCAGCACGGCGCTCGCGAACACGCCCATCAGGTAGTACTTGACCCCGGCCTCGTTGCTCTTGGTGTCTCGCTTGCGCCAGGCGGCGAGCATGTAGGCGGGGATCGAGAGCAGCTCGAGGGCGATGAACACGCTGACGAGGTCGCGGCTGGACGCCATCATCACCATGCCCATCACGCTCGCCAGCAGGAGCACGTAGAACTCGCCCTGGTAGTAGCCGCCCTCCTCGAGCGTCGTCTGGCTCATCAGTACGACGACGTAGGCGGCGAGCAGGAACAGCGCCTTGAGGATCAGCGAGAACTCGTCGACCACGTAGCGCCCGTCGAACAGCGAGCGCACGTCGTCGCCCGTGACCGCCAGGGTGACCAGCGGGACGCGTCGCGCCGAGCAGGACGAGGCCGGTGAGCGTGGCGGTGGCCCACTTGCGCGACTCGTCGACGAGCAGGTCGGTGGCGAGCACGATGTTGATGCCGACGATCAGCACCAGCTCGGGCGCGAGGGCGTGCCAGTCGATGACCGGTGAGACCCACCCGTCGGCCTGGCCGAGCAGCGCGATCACGGCGAGGCCATCTCACCGATGCGAGCGAGCGAGCGCCAGCGAGCGAGCGGCCAGCAACTGCGCAGGCGGCAAGTGGCGTGGCCGGGGAACGCCATGATGTTCACGGGGAGAGATACTCCCCGAGCCTCGAGACGAGGCTGGTCACGGCCGGGTCGAACACCTCGAACAGCAGCTGCGGGTACACGCCGAGGACGACGATGAAGATGACCATCGGCGTCCACGCGATCCACTCGGCGACGGTGACGTCATGGATGTCGGCGTGACCGTGGTCCGCGTGCTCGTCGTTCACCGCCGCGCCGACGGCGTGCGTCGCCGGCGTGGTGAACTCCGGCTCGCGGCTCGCCGAACGCGGTGCGCTGGTACATCCACAGGAGGTAGGCCGCGGCGAACACGGTGCCGAGGGCGGCGAGCACCATCAGCGTGCGGAACAGCGGTTCGGACAGGCCGAAGCCCGGGCTGTACGCCGACAGGATCGCGGGGAACTCGCCCCAGAACCCGGCCAGGCCGGGCAGGCCGAGGCTGGCCATCGCGCACAGGCCGAGGATCCAGCCGAGCCGGGGCATCTGCACGAGCATCCCGGACAGGCGGCTGATCTCGAGCGTGTGGTAGCGGTACTTGATCGACCCGGCGAGGAAGAAGAGCATCCCGGTGATGAGGCCGTGGGCGACCATGCCGAACATCGCCGCGTTCATCCCGAACGTGGTGAGCGAGGCGATCCCCAGCATCGTGAAGCCCATGTGGGCGACGGACGAGAAGGCGACGAGCCGCTTGAGGTCGGTCTGGGCCAGGCAGCAGAGGGCGCCGTAGAGGATGCCGATCACGGCGAGGATGCCGAGGACCGGCGCCCACGCCTTGGCCGCTTCGGGCAGGAACGGGATCGCGATCCGGATGAACCCGTACGTGCCGAGCTTCAGCAGGATCGCGGCCAGGATCACCGAGCCCTCGGTGGGCGCCTCGGTGTGGGCGTCGGGCAGCCAGGTGTGGAACGGGAACATCGGCACCTTGACGGCGAAGCCGACGAACAGCCCGGCGAAGATCCAGATCTGCGTGGTGCGGGCGAGCTCCGGTCCCTGGGCGAGGAACCAGGAGAAGGCGAAGCTGCCGTCGGGGTCGCTGTTGCCGCCGGTGACCACGAACATCGCCAGGAACGCGACGAGCATCAGCGCCGAGCCGAACATCGTGTAGAGGAAGAACTTCAGCGAGGCGTACTGCCGGTTCTCGCCGCCCCAGACGCCGATGATGAAGTACATCGGCAGCAGCACGACCTCGAAGAAGACGAAGAACAGGATCATGTCCTGGGCGACGAACGTGCCGGCCATGCCCGTCTGGAGGACGAGCATCAGGATCAGGAAGGCCTTGGTGTTCCCGGCCTCGGGCACGTGGTCGTAGGTGTAGATCATCACGACCGTCGTGATGAACATCGACAGCACGTACAGCGGCAGGCTGATCCCGTCGACGCCGACGATGTAGTTCGCCCTGATCGCCTCGATCCACTCGGTGTCGGCGAAGAACTGCAGCTTCTCGGCCTGGTCGTAGTCGAACTGGGTGAGCGTGTAGATGCCGACCCCGAGGGTGGCGAGCGAGGTGAGCAGGGCGATCTGCTTGTGCAGCCGCTCCTCGCCGCGGGGGATGAACAGCATCACCAGAACGCCGACGAGCGGGAGGAACACCCCGACGCTCAGCAGCCAGTTCTGATCAGTGAGTACTTCCATGCCTACCTCTACACGTTCACGATGACGAGCACGACGGCGCCGATGGCCGCCGCTCCGAAGAGCAGGGCGCCGTACTGGTTGACCCGGCCCGACTGCACCGGGCGCAACGACTCGCCCGGTCTCGGTGGCGACGTAGCCCGCGCCGTCGACGGCGCCGTCGACGACCCGCTGGTCGATGTTGCGGTAGGACCACCCGCCGAGACGGCGCCCGGCGCGGCCGACCCCGTTGACGATCCCGTCGATGATGTGCTGGTTGGTCCAGTACGCCGCGTTGGCGATCGGGATGGGCGATCGAGCGGACGATCACGTTGTCGTACAGGGCGTCGAGGTAGTACTTGTTGGACACGAAGACGTAGCCCGCCCGGGCGGGGGCGAAGCGCTCGGTGAGCCCGACCAGCCGGCGGTCGCGCCTGGTGTAGAGCAGGACGCAGACGATCCAGCTCGACACCAGGCCGAGCACGACGACGGCGAGCGACACGCAGCGCCTTCGACCACTTGAACTCGGCGTGGTCGATGGCGGGGAAGTAGCACACGGTCCCCGCGGCCGGCTCCTCGTGCCCGCAGCCCGACGCGTGGGCGGCTTCCTCGCCCTCGCCGTCGTCCTCCGCGGCGGGCGCGAGCAGTCCCTCCACCTCGGCGGCCTCACCGTCGGGGCCTCGGCGACGGCCTCGGCGCGGGGCTCGACGTACTCGCTGAACCTCTCCCACCGCTCGCCGAAGGGCACCGCGTTGGCGAGCCCGGCCACCGCGGCGAGGACGGCGAGGATGCAGATCGGGATCAGGATCAGCTTCGGCGACTCGTGCGGACCGCGGGCGTCGTGGTCGACGGCTTCGAGCGCCGGCTCGCTGTCGACGTCGTGGGCGTCGCCCGTGTGGTCGGCGTGGATCGCGTGCAGCTCCCCGGCGGCCGCGCCGCGTGGCTCGCCGAAGAACGTGAGGTACGTCGCGCGGGCGGTGTACGCCGCGGTCAGGAACGCGCCGCCGATGGCGATCCACATGAAGACCGTGTAGCCGGTGTGGCCGACGTTGTCGATGATCTCGTCCTTGGAGAAGAACCCGGCGAGCGGGAACACGCCGCAGAGCGCGACGCCCGAGACGATCCACGCCGCCGCCGTGATCGGCATCTTCTTCGCCAGCCCGCCCATGTCGCGGCGCATGTCGAAGCTGTGGTGGGAGCCGGAGTGGCTCACCGAGCCGGCGCACAGGAACAGGCAGCACTTGAAGAAGGCGTGGGTGAAGATGTGGAACACCGCCGGCAGCCAGGCGCCGGCGCCGAGCCCGAGCATCATGTAGCCGAGCTGGCCGACGGTCGAGTAGGCGAGCACCTTCTTGATGTCGTCCTGCACGAAGGCGAGGAGCGCGGAGATGACGATCGTGATCGCGGCGATGACGACGATGAGGTTGGTGCTCACGTCGGGGATCGAGAAGCCCTCCCAGAACACGGGGTAGAGGCGGGCGACGAGGAACACGCCGGCGACGACCATCGTCGAGGAGTGCAGCAGGGACGACACCGGCGTCGGCCCGGCCATCGCGTCCGGCAACCAGGTGTGCAGCGGGAACTGGGCGCTCTTGCCGATGCAGGCGATGAACAGGGCGACGGCGATCCAGAGCAGGAGGGTGTGGCTGCCCTCGCCGGAGAGGGCCCACCCCTGGATCCCCTGGATGCTGAACCCGCTCACCCCGAGGTTCTCCTGGGCCCACTCGTTCGCCGAGAAGAACAGGATGGCCGTGCCGACGAGCAGGCCGACGTCGCCGACGCGGACCGTCCAGAACGCCTTCAGCGCGGCCTTGGCGTTCGCCTCGTCCTCCCACCAGTGCCCGATGAGGAGGAACGAGCAGAGACCCATGATCTCCCAGCCGAGGATGAGCTGGACCATGTTCTCGGCCAGCACCATCACGAGCATCCCGGCCGAGAACAGCGTGATCCCGGCGAAGTAGTGGGTGAACCGGCGGTCGCCCCGCAGGTACTCGACGGAGTAGATCTGCACGAGCAGCGAGATGAACGCGACCAGCAGCAGCATCATCGTCGCCAGCCCGTCGACGTACTGGCCGATGCCGAACTCGATGCCACCGCTCTCCCACCACGTCCACGAGCGCACGACGGGTTCGACGAACGCCTCCTCGGCGACCGAGTCGGTGCGCTCGATCCACTGGTAGGCGGCGCCGGCGGCGAGCACCGTGGCCGCGGCCATCGAGGCGATGCCGACCTCGGCGCCCTTGAACGGGAGCCGCTTGCCGATGAGGATGATCACGGCGAAGGCGACGCCCGGGATCAGCGGGATGAGCCAGGCGTTCTCGAGGAACCAACCGGTCGTCAGCTCCATCTCAACCCTTCATCTGTCGCTTTGGTCACCAAATCGCGGGGCGTCCGCCGATTCGGTGACCAAAGCGAAACGAAGGCGGTGAGCCACGCTCAACCCTTCATCTCGCTGAGCTCGTCGAGGGCGATGGAGCGCCGGTTGCGGTAGACGAGCAGCACCATCGCCAGGCCCACGCCGACCTCGGCGGCGGCGACGGCGATGACGTAGAGGGCGAACACCTGCCCGTCGACGTTGCCGTTCATCAGGGCGAAGGCGATCAGGTTGAGGTTGACGGCGTTGAGGATCAGCTCCACCGACATCAGCACCATCACCGCGTTGCGCCGGGCGATCACGCCGAACACCCCGATGCAGAACAGCACCGCGCCGAGCAGGAGGAAGTTGACCGCGAACACGTCAGCCCGTCCCTCCATCTGGGCGGGATTCGTCCCAACCGGCGATCTGGGCGGGATTCGTCTCGACTGCTGAGACAGATCCCGCCCACAAGACGGGCACGATCGGGATCGTGGCCGACACCGTCAGTCCTTCCGGGCCAGGACGATCGCGCCGATGGCGGCGGCGAGGAGGATGAACGAGATCCCGAGGAACGGCACCAGGTACGGCGAGAGGACCTCGTCGGCGATCGCCGACGTCGGGGTCGGGCCCTGCGGGCTCGGGGAGCTTGGTGTCCTCGTAGGCGTCGACGATCACGTACGTCAGCAGCCCGAGCAGGACCACGGCGACGGGGATGCCGATCGCCCAGCCCCGGTTGTTGAGCCCGAGCTCCTTTCCGATCTGGGCCCGGGTGAGCATGATCCCGAAGAGGAACAGCACCATCACCGCGCCGATGTAGACGAGCACCTGGCTGACGGCGACGAACTCGGCGGCGGCGAGGATGTACTGGGCGGCGACCCCGCCGAGCACGACGACGAGCCAGAGCGCGGCGTGCACGACGTTCTTCGTCGTCACGACGAGCAGCGCGGCGAGCACCATCGGCACGGCGATGATCAAGAAGCCGACGTTCTGGGCGACGTTCACGTCGTCGGCGGCCTGAGCGCAGCACTACTTACTTCCCCTTGACCGCGCCGGCCTCGAGCTCGGGTGCCTCGGGGACCGTCTCCATCCACTCGCCGAGCTTGTCCTTGTCGTGGAGGAGGTCGGCGATGTGGGACTCGGAGTACTCGTACTCGGGGCTCCAGAACAAGCGCGTCGAACGGGCACACCTCGACGCAGATCCCGCAGTACATGCACAGCGCGTAGTCGATGTCGAAGCGATCGAGCAGGCTCACCGAGCGGGGCTTGCCGCCGGCCCGGCGCGGCGGCGCCAGGGTCTTGTGGCCCTCGATGTAGATGCACCAGTCGGGGCACGAGCGGGCGCACAGCATGCACACGGTGCAGTTGCCCTCGTGCAGCGCGATCACGCCCCGCGCCCGGATCGGCGGGGTCTCCTTCTCGTGCGGGTACTGCACCGTCTCGGCGCCCTTGGTCACGGTGCGCCCGAGCGTCTTCAGGGTCACCCCGAGACCCTTGAACAGTCCGGGCACCTTCGGCTTGGCGATCGGCATCACGACAGCAACCTTCAGGATCGCGGTGACCACGATGTTGGCCAGGGCGAGCGGGATCAGCAGCTTCCAGGCGAAGCGCTGGAGCTGGTCCTCACGGAAGCGGGGGAAGCTGAAGCGCACCCACATGATGAGGAAGCTGAGCAGCATCATCTTGGTGAACAGGATGAGCGGGCCGGCGAGGTTCATCCAGTCGGCGAACGTCGTCGAGGCTGTCCCACCCGAACCACGAGAACGGCACGCCCCACCCGCCGAGGAAGAGGACCGAGGCGATCAGCGAGAACACGCCGACGGTGGCGAACTCGGCGATGAAGAAGATGAGGAAGCGGAAGCCCGAGTACTCGGTCATGTAGCCCGACACCAGCTCGGACTCGGCGATCGGCATGTCGAACGGCGGCTGGGTGAGCTCGGCCTGGACGGCGACCATGAACACCAGGAACCCGACGAACTGGGTGATGACGTAGGGGTTGCCGAGGCCGTCCCAGCCGAAGATCTCGCCCTCGTTCTGCACGACGACGATCTCCTGCAGGTTCATCGTGCCCGCCTGGATCACGACGCCGATGGTGGCCAGCACGAGCGGGAGCTCGTAGGCGATCAGCTGGCCGGCGGCGCGCAGGCCACCGAGGAGCGAGTACTTGTTGGCGCTCGACCAGCCGGCGACGAGGATGCCGAGCACGCTGATCGACGACACGGCCAGGGCGTAGAACACGCCGGCCTGGAAGTTGGTGATCCACGCATCGGGTCCGAACGGGATCGGCGGCGACGAGCAGGAACGTCGAGCCCAACACGATCAGCGGGGCGAGCTTGAAGATGCTGTGGTCGGCCCGCTCGGGCGCGGTGTCCTCCTTCTGCAGCCACTTGCCGACCTCGGCGACGAGCTGCAGCGAGCCGTACGGGCCGGCCTCCATCGGTCCCAGGCGGCTCTGCATGAACGACATCATCTTGAACAGGAAGACGTAGACGATCGTGCCCGCCGGGATCAGCACGGCGACGATGCCGCCGAGCACCCGCAGCAGCGACTGCCCCCAGTAGGGGATCTCCACCGGCCATCATGGCGTTCCCCGGCCACGCCACATGCAGCCTGCGCAGCGCTGGACCGCTCCCTCGCTGGCGCTCGGTCGCTCGCATCGCACGACGCGGTCCAAGCTCATCTGTCGATGTCTCCGAGGATGAAGTAGAGGCTGGCGAGGATCGTGATGACGTCGGGGACGTAGACGCCGCGCAGCACCCACGGCACGACGGAGATGTTGTTGAAGCTGGCCGAGCGGATCTTCACCCGGAACGGCCCGAGGTCGCCCTTGGACACGACGTAGTAGCCCATCTCCCCGAGCGGGTTCTCGGTCGAGACCCACGCCTCGCCGGCGGGCACCTTGATGATGCGCGGCACCTTGGCCATGATCGGCCCCGACGGCAACCCGTCGAGGAGCTGGTCGACGATCTTGGTCGCCTCCCTCGTCTCCTGCAGGCGCACCCAGCAGCGGGCGAAGCTGTCGCCGTCGGGATGGGTCCAGACCCGCCAGTCGACCTTGTCCCACGCCATCGGCAGCACCTGGTCGCGGCGGAGGTCCCAGTCGACTCCGCTCCCCCGGATGTTCGGGCCGGAGAGGCCGTACTGCAGGGCGACCTCGCGCGGGATGATGCCGACGCCCCGCGTGCGGGCCTGGAAGATCTCGTTGCCGATGAGCAGGTCCTCGATCTCGTCGCAGAAGTTGCGGATCTTGCGCATCCCCAGGCGGCACTCGTCGATGAAGCCCTTGGGCAGGTCCTCCTTGAGACCGCCGATGCGGTCGAAGTTGGGGTGGAACCGCCCGCCGGTGACCGACTCGATGAGGTTGAGCACGTGCTCGCGGTCGCGGAAGGCGAAGAACACCGGCGTGACGGCGCCGAGCTGGACGCCGAGGTCGCCGAGGAACAGGGTGATGTTGGCGATCCGCGACAGCTCGAACAGGATCGTGCGGATCCACTGCGCCCGGGGCGGCGCCTCGATCTCCATCAGCTTCTCGGCGGCGAGGATGAACGGCACCTCGTTGGCGAAGCTGCCGAGCCAGTCGATGCGGTTCACCAGCGTGGTGACCTGGGGGTAGGTGCGGACCTCGCTCAGCTTCTCGTAGCCGCGGTGCATGTAGCCGCACCCCGGATCGGCCCACACGACCTGCTCCCCGTCGAGCCGGACCATGATCCGCAGGGTGCCGTGGGTGGCCGGGTGCTGGGGCCCGATGTTGAGGGTCATCCCCTCCGTCTCGAGCTCGACGTTGAGCCGGGCGTCCGCCGCTTTGGCGGCGATGTAGGAGAGCTGCTGGCGCTCGGTGAGGAGGTCGGTCACTGGACCACCTCGTACCGATGCGAGCGAGTGAGCGCAGGCCAGCGAGCGAGCGGCCAGCGACCGCACGGCCTGCGTGGCCGGGGAACGCAATGACGGCCGCGTGCGGACTGACGTCTCCTCGTCCGACGGGGGATGGGCCGAATCCGGGGCCTCCTCGACGCTCATCTCGTGCGCCGCCTCGTCGGCGACGTCCTCGGCCGGTGGCTCGCCGAGCCCGGCGTCGGTCTGCTCGGGCGTCGCACTCTCCGGAGCGACCTCGCCCACGACGGCGTCCTCGGGCGGGGCCTCCTCGGCCGGCATCGGCTCGACGTCGACGATGCCCGGCCACGGCTTGACCATCCGGGACAGCAGCGGGAAGTCCTTGCGCAGCGGGTAGCCCTCGAACTCGCCCGGGAGGTAGATGTGGCGCAGGTCGGGATGCCCGACGAACCCGATGCCGAACATCTCGTTGGTCTCCCGCTCGTGCCAGTTGGCGCCGGCGTACACCGTGTACCACGACTCGACGGTCATCGAGTCGTCGGGCACGTCGGCCTTGACGGTGATGCCGACGTGGCGGCGGGGGTCGGTGACCCGGGCGAACACCTGGAAACGGGTCGTCGCCACCGGCGTAGCCCTGGACGACCTCGGTCGAGCGCTCGGGCGGCGGCTCGGTGGGGTCGTCCTCGCCCCGGCCGTACGGCGACGGCAGCCAGTCGAGCGCCGACAGGAAGCAGAAGTACTCGAAGCCCATCTCGAGCAGCGCCTCGCCGGCTCGGACGCCACGCCTCGGTCGACACGCGGACCCAGAGATCGTCGTTGGGCCGCAGGTGGGTGTCGAGCAGGGCGTCGCCGAGCCGACGGCGCAGCTCGTCGACGATCCCCTCGCGCAGCCCGTCGCCGGGCAGCGCCTGCGGTTCCGCGTCGGTCGTCGTCGGCTCGCTCGTCACCTCACTCAATCGGGCCACCTCCGACCACGACCGGCTCGCGCCGGGGGATGACCTCGGCGCCCTCGCCCCTCCACTTCGCCGCCATGTCCTCGTCCTTGATCCGCTGCTGCAGCAGCACGATGCCCTCGAGCAGGGCCTCGGGCCGCGGCGGGCAGCCGGGGACGTAGATGTCGACGGGGATGATCTGGTCGACCCCCTTGGTGACCGAGTAGCTGTCCCAGTACGGACCACCGCAGTTGGCGCAGCTGCCCATCGAGATCACGTACTTCGGCTCGGGCATCTGGTCGTACAGGCGCAGCACGGCGGGCGCCATCTTGTCGGTGACCGTGCCCGAGATGACCACCAGGTCGGCCTGGCGGGGGCTCGCCGGCAGGGGGATCACGCCGAGCCGCATGACGTCGTAGCGCGGGCGAGCCGAACGCCGCCCCCATCTCGATCGCGCAGCAGGCGAGACCCCACTGGTACACCCACATCGAGTACGAGCGCCCGAGGTTCATCAGCTTTGTGAGCGCGCCAGGCATGCGGCCGCGGTCGACTAGACCCACCGCAACAGCCCCCGTTTCCAGGCGTAGAGCAGGCCGTCGAGGAGCAGGACGATGAAGGCGACCATCACCACCAGCCCGAACGTGCCGTAGCGCTCGATCGACGCCGCCCACGGGAAGATGAACACGGCCTCGACGTCGAAGATCACGAACAGCAGGGCGAACACGTAGTAGCGGATCTGGCTCTGCGACCAGCCGATACCCACCGGGTCGACTCCGCTCTCGTACGCGATCAACTTGGCCGGGTTCGGCTTGACCGGCCGCAGCACCGAGGCGACGCCCAGGAGCAGGCCGCCGACGAGCAGCGCGCCGACCCCGAACCAGACGACGGTCAGGTAGTCGCGCAGGTACGACGACATCGACGGGGACGCTACCAAGGTTCGAGAAGGCCCTCCCAACCTGCTAGGACGCGCTGACCTCGGCCAGGAACCAGTCGACCAGGGCCGCCGCGTTGGGGCCGCTGCGGGCGACGTTGGCCCGGGTCTGGGCGAGCATCTCGGCCGGCTCGACGCCGTGGCGCGCGCAGCTGCCGCGCGCCCCCCATGCCGAGCCAGCGGACGACCATCGTCTCGGTGGCCTCGGGATGGAACTGCGTCGCCAGCGTCCGTCCTGCCCGTGACGAGCTGCGGACCGGCAGCGGTCCGGGCCAGTTCGGCGAACCCGTCGGGCACCGTGAACACGTCGTAGTGCCAGACCAGCCACGGCCCCGACGGCGAGGGCGTCGCCCTCGGTCGTCGAGCGTCGAGGTCGTACCAGCCGATCTCGGGCGTCGTCATGCGGCTGACCGTGCCGCCGAGGGCGTGGCGAGAGCACCTGGGCGCCGAAGCAGATGGCCAAGAGGGGCACGCCGCGATCAACGACGTCACGGACGAACGCCGCTTCGGCCTCCACCAGCTCGGCGGTCTCGTCGCGGTACACGTTCCACTCCGACCCGAGCGTCAGCACGAGGTCGACGCCGTCGAGCGACGGCCACTGGTCGGGGTGCTCGCGGTGGCACTCGGTGAAGGCGTAGCCGTGCTCGCGCAGGCGGTGCCCGACGAACCCCGTGTCGAAGTCGTTCCCGTTGCCGATGGCGAGCGCACGCACGGCCGGTCACGGTACTGCTCGGCTCGTGCACACGGCCACTAGCGTCCGCAGGGCATGTCCGTCGAGCACGCCGCCACGTCGGTGTCGCTCGCGGACGTCCACGCGGCCCGCGCCGTCATCTCCGACGTGGCCAAGCGCACCCCGATCGTCACCTCGGCGACCTTGTCGGAGCGCTTCGGACGACCGATCGTGCTCAAGGCCGAGAACCTCCAACGCACGGGGGCGTTCAAGATCCGCGGGGCGATGAACAAGGTGGCTCAGGTCGCCGCGCTCGGCGACGCCGCCAACGGGCGTGACGACCGCCAGCGCCGGGAACCACGCCCAGGCGCTCGCCCTGGCCGCCCGCCACCACCGCGTGCGCTGCGACATCTTCGTGCCGGCCGGCGCGGCGATCACCAAGATCGAGGCCTGTCGCGCCCACGGCGCCGAGGTGTTCGAGGTCGGCTCGTCGTTCGAGGATGCGATGGCGGCGGCCCGGGAGCGGGCACGCGACCGGCGGATGACGCTCTGCCACCCGTTCGACGACCCCGCGGTCGTCGCCGGGCAGGGCACGCTCGGCCTCGAGCTCGTCGACGACATCCCCGACCTGGCGTGCGTCGTCGTCCCGCTCGGCGGGGGCGGGCTCGCCGCCGGGGTCGCGATCGCGGTGAAGAGCCTCGTGCCGGACATCCGCGTCGTCGGCGTGCAGGCCGCGGTCTGCGCGCCGTACGCCGGCGACTCGCCCCGGACGGGGCCGTCCTCACCCTCGCCGACGGCATCGCCGTGAAGCATCCCGGCGAGTTCACCGGCCCGCTGGTCGACCACTGGGTCGACGAGATCGTCGTCGTGGACGAGGACGCCATCGCCGACGCCATGGTGATGCTGATGGACCGGGCGAAGCTCTACGTCGAGGGCGCCGGCGCGGTCGGCGTCGCCGCCCTCCGCACCGCGGCGGTGACACCTGCCGAGTTCGGCACGACCTGCGTGGTCCTCTCGGGAGGCAACGTCGACCTCGGCGTGGTACCCGGGCTGATCCGCCGGCACGAGACCGCGGCCGGCCGGCGCCTCGTGATCTTCGCCCGCATCGACGACCGGCCGGGCAGCCTCGTCCGGCTGCTGGGCGTGTTCGCCGACGCCGGCGCCAACCTCGTCGAGGTGCAACACGAGCGGGAAGGTGTCAACCTCCACGTCCGCCAGACCGGGGTCCACGCCACGTTCGAGGTGCGGGGCCGCGACCACGCGCGGAAGGTGGTCGAGGCCGCCCGGGCAGCCGGCTACCCCGACCTCCACGTCGCCAGCAACTTGTGAGCTACTGCTCCGGGATCGCCGACAGGTCCTTCACGGGCAGGTTGACGAATGTCATCATCGCCATCGACTCCGATCTCGTTGTGTGACTGTCGCCTCTATCGACCGGCGCGAGCCACCGGACTCATCGTTCCGAAACCCGTTGCGGCCCGCTGGGCGCGGGCGGCCACACTCGCGACCATGACGACGATGGTGATGGTGCGCCGTGTCCGCGGCGCCACGCGCAACGTCGGCTCCGGCGCGATGGGGCTGGCACCGGCTTGATCCTGCGGCCGCCCGTCACGTCGTGGCGCGGGCGGGAATCCGGGACGGTGACCTCGTCGTCGACCTCGGCGCGGGCACCGGCGCGCTGACCGGCGCGCTCGTCGAGGCGGGCGCCCGCGTGATCGCGATCGAGTTGCATCCCGGTCGCGCCGACGCGCTCCGCGACCTGTTCGCCGGGGCCCCGGTGACCGTGGTGCGTGCCGACGTGGCTCGGGCGCGCCTGCCCCGGCGACCGTTCCGGGTCGTCGCCAACCCGCCGTGGTCGCTCGCCGAGACCGTCCGCGCCGCGACTGCTGCGCGCGCCCGCGCTCCTGCAGGCGGACCTGGTGCTCCCGCGCTGGTTGGTCCGCCGCTGGGCGGCGCGCTACCCGCGGGTCGAGGTCGGCGCCTCATTGCGGGCCGAGTCGTTCCGCCCCGCCGCCCCGACGGGCGCGGCCGTAGCCGTGCTCCGGGGGCGCAACCCGTCAGGTCGGTAGAACGGCCCGGGGGATGCGTTGGGTTGAGCCGGGTTGAACGTGCACGACCTCATGCTCGGGGCCGGTGCCGGTGACGATCGGGACCGGAGGCCCGTCGAGGACGGTGACCGAGCATCCCTCGGCGTCGAGCTCGACAGCCAGCTTCGCTCCATGTCGTTGCATGCGGAACGACAAGCCTTCCCACGCCGACGGCAGGCTCGGCGCGAACTGCAACGCGTAGCCATGGTCGAACAGCCCGGCGAACCCGAACACGACAGTTCCCCACGCCCCGCCACATGACGCGACGTGCACCCCGTCGCTCGTGTTGCCGTGGGAGTCGCAGAGGTCGACGAACAGCGCCGCCTTGAAGTAGCTGACGGCCAGCTCCTCGTACCCGATCTGCGCGGCCGCCATCGCCTGGACGCAGGCCGAGAGCGAGGAGTCCCCGGCCGTGATCGGGTCGTAGTAGTCGAAGTTGCGGCGCTTCTGGTCGAGCGGGAACTGGTCGCTGCGCAGGACCATCGCCAGCACGACGTCCGCCTGCTTGAGCACTTGGTGGCGATAGATGACGAGTGGGTGGTAGTGCATGAAGAGCGGGTAGAGGTCGTCGGGGGTGCTGTCGAAGTCCCACGACTCGCGCTCGAGGAAGTTGTCGTCCTGGGGATGGATGCCGAGCTCCTCGTCGTACGGGATGTACATCGACTCGGCCGCTTTGGTCCAGCGCTTCGTCTCCTCCGGCTCGAGACCGACGCGGCGGCACAGGCGCGCGTAGGCGTCGTTGTCCCACTCCTCGAGCAACTCGACGACGCGCGCCGCATAGCGCATGTTGAAGCGGGCCATCACGTTCGTGTACAGGTTGTCGTTCACGACGGTCGTGTACTCGTCCGGTCCGGTCACGCCGTGGATCCGGAACGTCGGCTCGTCGTGGTTGGTCGCGTAGAAACCGAGGTCCTCCCACAGGCGGGCGGTCTCGACGAGCATCTCGGAACCCTCGTTGGCGACGAAGCTCACGTCGCCGCTGGCGTCGAGGTAGCGCTTGAGGGCAAAGGCGACGGCGGCATTGATGTGGTACTGCGCGGTGCCCGCGGCGTAGTACGCCGAGGCCTCCTCCCCGTTGATCGTGCGCCACGGGTAGAGCGCGCCGATCTGGTTCACCTCGGTGGCCCGGTTGCGGGCGGCGGGGAGCATGTGCCACCGGAAGCGCAACAGCTTGCGGGCGGTGTCGGGACTGGTGTAGGCGAGGAACGGAACGATGTAGATCTCCGTGTCCCAGAAGTAGTGCCCCTCGTAGCCGCCGCCGGTGAGGCCTTTGGCGGCGATGCCGTGCTCCTGGGTCTGGGCGCTGGCCTGGGCGAGCTCGAAGAGGTTCCACCGCAGCGCCTGCTGGGCGGCGTCGTCCCCCCGCAGCTCCACGTCGCTCGACTCCCAGAAGCCGGCGAGCCACTCGCGCTGCTCGCTGAGCAGCGACTCCGGTCCGTCGTCGACCGCCCGATCGAGCGTGCGGACGCAGCGGTCGGCGAGCTCCTCCGGGGGCACGCCGCGAGACGTGTGGTAGGTCACCAGCTTGACGATGCGGATCGTCTGGCCCGGCTCGGCGCGGGCCGTGAAGACGGTCTTGGCGAGGTCAGGGCCGACCGTCGTGTCGACCTTGACCGACGTCGAAGACTCGATGAGGTGGCGGTAGGCGCACGCCAGCGTCATCCCGCTGTTGGCACACCGGTAGCCGAGGACGACGCCATCGTGGATCTCCCGGTGTAGTCGCGGGATCAGCACCCGGTGATCGAACCTGCGCATCTGGCGCGGGTCACGGCCGTGGCCGAGCGCCGCCGCGGCGACGTGATACTCGTCCTCGCCGTCCTGGCGGTTGAGGAGCTGCGACGACACCACGAGCGGCGCGGCACCATCGAGCATCGTGACCTCGAACGTCATCATCGCGAGGTGCCGGTGGGCGAGGCTCACCAGTCGCTGTGACCGGACCCGGACCCGCTTGCCGGCGGGCGTCCGCCACACCAGATCGCGCGTGAGGGTGCCCTCGCGGAAGTCGAGGACCCGCTCGTACGCCTCGAGGTCGGCGACGGACAGGAGCAGCGGCTCGTCGTCGATGTAGAGCTTCATCAGCTTGGCGTCGGGGACGTTGACGATCGTCTGGCCGGTCTTGGCGAACCCGAACGCCTCCTCGGCGTGATGGATGTGCCAGGTCTCGTGGAACGCGTTCAGGTACGTGCCGTGACTGTGGGCGTCGCGCCCCTCCTCCGGGTTGGCGCGCATGCCGATGTAGCCGTTGGCCACCGAGAAGATCGTCTCGGTCACCCCGATGTCGCTCTGGTCGTACTCCCGCTCGACGAGCCGCCACGGGTCGAGGGGATAGCGGTGCAGTGGCAGGTGTCTGGGCGCTCGATGCCTCATCCGTCGGCTCCATTCTCGGTCCCGTCAGGAACGAGCTCGGCGAGGTCGTCGACCACGACGTCGGCGCCGTTGGCGGCGAGCGCTTCACGGCCGGCCCCGCGATCCACACCGACGACCAACCCGAAGCCGCCCGCCCGTCCGGCGGCGACGCCCGACAGCGCGTCCTCGACGACGACGGCCTTCTCGGGCGGCACGCCGAGCTCCTCAGCGGCGGCGAGGAACAGGTCCGGCGCCGGCTTGCCGGGGATGCCGCGTTCGGCCGCGACCACGCCGTCGGCGACGACCGCGAAGCGGTCGGCCAGGCCGGCGGCCTCGAGAACCTCACGGGCGTTGCGCGACGACGACACGACCGCGGCCGCGGTGCCGAGGCCGGCGAGATGGTCCAGGAGACGGATCGAACCGGGGTAGGGCTCGATGCCGTTGGTGCGGAGAAGCTCCTGGAACACCGCGTTCTTCCTGTTGCCCAGGGCCGAGATCGACCCGCTCCCAGGAGGCTCGTCACGGATCGCCCTCGGGCAGTTGGATGCCACGCGACGCGAGGAACGAACGCACACCGTCGAAGCGCGGCTTGCCGTCGACGTAGGCGAGGTAGTCCGCCTCCGTGTACGGGAACATGGTCGGGGCCGAGGTACTCGTCGAGGAACTGCTCGAACATCTGCCGCCACGCCTGCTGGTGCAGCTCGGCGGTGGGAGTCAGCACCCCGTCGAGGTCGAAGAGCACGGCGTCGTACGCCGGCCACGAGACCTCGCCGTTCGCGGTGACGGGGGGAGCCATGCCGCATCAAATGTACGCCTCGCGCGTCGTGGGGGACCGGAGTTCGGCCGTCATTAGGGTGAGCTCGTGGACCCGCCGTGGGGCGCCCAGACGGAGTTGGCTGTCGCCAACTTCCCGATCGCCGAGCGTCCCCTCGACGTCCGGGTCGCCCGGGCGCTGGGGACGATCAAGCGTCACGCCGCTCGGGTGAACGCCTCGCTCGGGGTCCCCGGCGTCGACGAGCGGGTCGCCGACGCGATCGCCGCCGCGGCCCAACGGGTCGAGGCCGGCGACCTCGACGACGCGTTCCCGGTCGACGTGTTCCAGACCGGTTCGGGGACGTCCACGAACATGAACGTGAACGAGGTCCTCGCCAAGTCGGCCACGGAGCTGCTCGGTGACGGCACCGTCGTCCACCCCAACGACCACGTCAACGCGTCGCAGTCGTCCAACGACACCGTGCCGACGGCGATCCGCCTCGCGGTCGCCCGCCAGCTCACCGACGACGTCCATCCGGCCGTCAGGACGCTCGTCGAGGCGCTGCGGGCGCTGGCCGCCCGCACCGCCGAGGTCGTCAAGGCCGGCCGCACCCACCTCATGGACGCGACCCCGGTGACGGTGGGCCAGGAGGCCGACGCGTGGGCGGGACTGCTCGATGCCGCCCTCGCCCGCTCGCGGGCCGACGTCGACGTCCTCGGCGAGCTGCCGCTCGGCGGCACCGCTGTCGGCACCGGCATCAACGCGCCGCCCGGGTTCGCCATCGCGGTGATCGACGCGCTCGCGGCCGAGACCGGTCTGCCGTTGCGCCCGACGAGCAACCCGATGATCCACCAGGGCGGACAGGGCGCGCTGGCCGAGGCGTCGGCGGGGCTGCGCGGCATCGCGGTGGCGTTGACGAAGATCGCCAACGACATCCGCCTGCTCGCGAGCGGCCCGTCGACCGGGCTCGCCGAGCTGCGCCTGCCCGAGCTCCAGGCCGGGTCGTCGATCATGCCGGGCAAGGTCAACCCGGTGCTGTGCGAGTCGGTGAACCAGGTCGCCGCCCGGGTGTTCGGCAACGACGCCGTCGTCGCCTACGGCGCCTCGCAGGGGATCCTCGAGCTCAACACGTACCTGCCGGTGATGGCGGACGCCTTGCTCGAGTCGGGCACCCTGCTCGCCAACGTCGAGCCGGGTGTTCGCCGACCAAGTGCGTGGCCGGGATCGAGGCCGACGTCGAGCGGTGCCGGGCCTACGCCGAACGCACCGCCGCGCTGGCGACCGCGCTCAACCCGATCATCGGCTACGAACGGGCCGCCGAGATCGTCCACCGCGCCCAGGCCGAGGACCGCTCGATCATCGACGTCGTGATCGACGAGGGCGTGCTCGATGCTGACGAGGCACGTCGGGTCCTCGACCCACGCTCAATGACCCGTTCTGTCGTTCAGGACGCGCCGGATCGGGCTCATCTCAAACGACAGGACGGGTAGTCGCGAGCAGCGCGTCGAGCAGGCCGCTGGCGCCGAACCGGAACGTGTCCGGGGAGACCCAGCCGGGGCCCATGATCCGATCGGCCAGCTCGATGTAGACGCGCGCGTCGGCGAGCGTCTTGACGCCGCCCGACGCCTTGAAGCCCACCGGCATCCCCGACACCTCGATCGCCTCGAGCACGGTCTCGGCCGCCTCCGGGGTCGCCGAGACCTCGATCTTGCCGGTCGAGGTCTTGACGAAGTCCGCCCCGTGGGCGATCACGAAGTGCGTCGCCCGATCGATCGCCGCCCGGTCCGGAAGGGCGCCGGTCTCGATGATCACCTTGAGCAACCCGTCGCCGTGGCTGAGATCGGAGTGCTCGTTGACCGTCTCCCGCACCCGGTCGAGAAGGTCGGCGGCGGCGTCCTCGTCGCCGTGCAGCCAGGCGTGGTACGGCAACACGGCGTCGATCTCGTCGGCGCCGTCGGCCAGGGCCCGCTTGGTCATGTCGATCACGTCGTCGACCGGCTCCTCGCCGGACGGGAAGTTGACGACCGTGGCGACCTTGATCTCGGTGTGGGTGAGCTCCTCGACGCACTGGGCGACGTAGGCCGGCCACACGCACACGGCGGCGACGCCGGCGGCGACCGCTCGGTCGCAGAGCTCGTCGACGGCGTCGGCATCGGTGTCGTCGCCGAGGTCGGTGAGGTCGAGCAGGCTGATCGCCAGCCGGGCGAGGTCACGGATCCTCGAGCTGCTCCATCGCCACCGAAACTAGTTCCCTCCCCGGCTGGTGTCACCGTTCCCGCCGCATGCGGCGACGTCGGTGCCACCAACTCTGAGTCAGAGCACGTTCTCGCCGATGGCGTGGATCAGCAGGCCGGCGAGGCCGCCGACGACCGTGCCGTTGATGCGGATGAACTGGAGATCACGTCCGATCTGCAGCTCGATGCGCCGGGACGTGTCGGCGCTGTCCCAGCGTTCGACCGTGGTCGCGATCAGGTTGGCGGCCTCACCGCGGTAGTTGTCGACGACGTATCCGGCGATGCGCTCGACCCATCCGTCGAGCTTCGCCTGCAACTCCGTGTCGAGGACGATCCGTTCGCCGCCTCGGGCCAGGCCCATCGTGAGGCGGCGGCGCAGCTCGCTCTGCGGATCCCCAGCGGCATCGAGCATCGCCTGCTTGAGCTCGCCCCACAACGACTGCAACCACGCCTGCACGTCGCGGTGGGCGAGCAGGTCCCGCTTGACCTCCTCGCCCTTGGCCAGCAGCACCGGGTCGCTGCGCAGCCGCTCGGCGAACTGGCGGATGCGCTCGTCGATCGCCGCCCGGACCTCGTGCTCCGGGTTGCCGCCGACGTCGGCGAGGAAGCGCTGGACCCCGGTGAAGATCTTCCGGAAGATGCGGTCGTCGACCGGCTCGGGGATCCACCATGGCGATTCCTGCTCGAGGCGCGACCGCAGCGTCGCCCGGTTGTCGTCGAGGAAGGACGACAACCCGGTGAGCACGGCGTCGAGCAGGCGCTGGTGATGCCCACCCTCGACGGCGACATCGATCGCCTTGCCGACGAGGGGCGCGACCGGCGTTTCCTCGAGGCGACGCTGGACGAGCCCGCCGAGGGCGTCCTGCACATCCCGGTCGTCGAGCACCTCGATCGTGCCGCGCATCGCGTCGGCGATGGCGGCCGCCGCCCGCTCGGCGTTCTCCGGCTCCCGCAACCACAGCCCGAGGCGCCGCCCGATGTGGGCGCCGTGGAGGCGTTCGGTCAGCACCTCCTTGGTGAGGAAGTGGTTCTGCACGAACTCGCCCGAGGCTGCGCCCGATCTGGTCCTTGCGCTTCGGGATGATCGCGGTGTGCGGGATCGGGACGCCGAGCGGATAGCGGAACAGCGCCGTGACGGCGAACCAGTCGGCGAGCGCGCCGACCATCGCCGCCTCGGCGAACGCCTCCACGTACCCCACCCAGGCCGGGCCGTCCTCGTTGGCGCGGGCGACGATGAACACCGCGGCGGCGGCCACGAGCAGGCCCGTGGCGAAGACCTTCATCCGCCGCAGCTCACGTTGGCGGACGAGGTCCGTGACGGCGACGGTCGACGACATGCCGGCGACGCTAACGGTCACGCCTAGCGGGCGAACTGGGTGGTGACCTCGGAGGCGTCGATCAGCCAGTCGGGGAAGAACCCGACGGCAAGCGTGAAGGCGACGGAGGCGGCGATGGCGAGGCCGCTGGAGAACGGCAGCCGGATCGGCTCGAGCTCGTCGTCGCCGGGCGCCTCGATCCACGTCGCCACCATGATCCGCAGGTACACGAAGGCGGCGATCACCGACGTCACCATCGCGGCGACGGCGAGGACGTAGCTGCGCTCCTCGACGGCGGCCTGGATCACGCCGAACTTGGCGATGAAGCCACTGGTGAACGGCACTCCCGCCTGCGCGACGAGCAACACGGTGAGGGCGAGGGCGAGGAGCGGTCGGCGCTGACCGAGACCGCGGTACGAGTCGAGGTCGGTCGCCACGTCGCCGGTGCGGGCGACGAGGGCGACGATGGCGAACGTGCCGATGACCATCACCGCGTAGGCGCATGAGGTACACCATCACGCTCGGTACGCCGGGACCACTGTCGGCCTCGCCGGCGCCGTGTCCCGCGGCTTCCAGCCCGACGAGCATGAAGCCGGCGTGGTTGATCGAGGAGTAGGCGAGCATCCGCTTGACGTCGGTCTGCACGACGGCGAGGATCGAGCCGACCAGCATCGAGGCCAGCGCCAGCGCCCACACGACCGGCCGCCAGTCGTCGCGGTAGAAGGGCAGCGCGACGACGAAGACACGCAGCAGGGCGGCGAACGCGGCGACCTTGCCGACCGATGCCATGAACGACGTGACCGGCGTGGGTGCGCCCTGGTACACGTCCGGCGTCCACACGTGGAACGGGGCGACGGCCACCTTGAACCCCAGTCCGACCAGCAGGAGTGCGGCGCCGGCGAGCACCAGTGCATCGTTGCGTTCGAGCGGCGTCGTGTCCTGGAACGAGGCGACGATGGTGGAGATGTTGGTCGAGCCGGTGGCGCCGTAGACGAGCGCGATCCCGTACAGCAGGAACGCCGACGAGAAGCTGCCGAGGATGAAGTACTTGATGCCGCTCTCCGTGCTCCCGGCGCGGCGGCGGTGGCTGGCGGCGAGTACGTACAACGCGAGCGACAGCGTCTCCAGGCCGACGAACAGCACGATCAGGTCGTTGGCGGCTCCCATCACGATCCCACCCGTGGCCGCGACGAGGTACAGGGCGTAGACCTCGGGCCCGTCGTGGTCCTCCCGCCGCAGGAAGTCGTCGGTGACGAGCGCCACGAGCAGCAGCGCGGCGCAGATCACGATGCGTGACGAACATGGCGAAGGTGTCGAACGCCAGGGCGTCGCCGACGAGGGTGGTGGGTTCGCTGTCGGTGATGTCGTCCCACAGCACCATCGACAGGACCCCCGCGGCGATCGCGGCGGCGGCGGTGACCCCGGCGTACAGCCCGCGCGGCCACCGCGGCGTGAGCGCCCCGGCGACGAGCAGGAACAGTGCGGCTCCGACCAGCACGAGGATCGGCGAGAGCGAGAACCAGGCGACGTCGGGTCCGTCGAACGGCAGCGGCTGCTGCTGGATCGGGGCTCACCCGCCCTCCTCCACCAGCTCGGGCTCGGGGACGGTCTCACCGGTGCGGCGCTCGATGTGCTCGATCAGGGCGTCGACGCTCGGCTCCACCCGTTCGACGAGCGGCTTGGGGTAGATGCCGAGGAACACGATCAAGCCGATGATCACCCCGAGGACCGCGCCCTCGCGCGGCTTGATCTCGGCGAACGTCCTGTTGTCGTCGTCGGGCTCGCCGTGGAAGACCCGTTGGTAGGCCCACAGGAGGTAGAGCGCGGCGAGGATCACCCCGGTCGCGGCGACGACGGTCCACCAGCGGGCGGAGAGGAACGACCCGATGAGGATGAGGTACTCGCCGATGAACCCGTTGAGCCCGGGCACCCCGATCGACGAGAGCATCACCACCATGAACCCGGCGGCGAACACCGGCGCCACCGCCTGGATGCCCTTGAGCTCGGCGATCTCGCGGGTGTGGCGGCGCTCGTAGATCCACCCGACGAGAAGGAACAACGCGCCCGTCGACAGCCCGTGGTTGACCATCTGGACGACCCCGCCGGTCAACGCTTGGCTGGTGATCGCGAACGTGCCGAGGATGATGAAGCCGAGGTGGGCGATCGACGAGTAGGCCACCAGCCGCTTGAGGTCCTTCTGCATCGTGGCGACGACCGCCCCGTAGATGATCCCGACCACCCCGAGGGTGAGGAACAGCGGGCGGCTCCACCACGCCGCCTCCGGGAACAGGTACAGACCGAACCGCACCAGCCCGTAGGTGCCCAGCTTCAGCAGCACCCCGGCGAGGATCACCGAGCCCGCTGTCGGCGCCTGGGTGTGGGCGTCGGGCAGCCACGTGTGCAGCGGGAAGATCGGCACCTTCACGGCGAACGCGATGGCGAAGGCGAAGAACAGCCAGCGGCCGGTGGCGAGCGGGAAGTCGGCCCGCTCCGCCAGCGTGACGAGGTCGAACGTGATCTCCCCGACGCCGTTGTCGCGCGCGATGAAGACCGTGGCGACGATGCCGACGAGCATGAACGCCGACCCGGCCATCGTGAAGAGGAAGAACTTGGTCGCCGCGTAGACCCGGTTCTCGTAACCCCAGCCGCCGATGAGGAAGTACATCGGCACGAGCACGATCTCGAAGAACAGGAAGAACACGAACAGGTCGAGGCTCAGGAAGCTGCCGATGACCCCGGCCTCGAGCAGCAGCAGCCAGGCGAGGTACGGCTTGTGGTCGTGGTGCGGATCGGCGCCGAGGATGGAGAGTGGGAACAGCACGCCGGTGAGCACGACCAGCGGCAAGGAGATCCCGTCGACCCCGACGTACCACGAGATGCCCCACGGCTCGATCCACGGGTG
Organism: uncultured Acidimicrobiia bacterium; assembly: GCA_963839695.1. GTDB lineage: Bacteria > Actinomycetota > Acidimicrobiia > Acidimicrobiales > Ilumatobacteraceae > JALZMG01. The sequence goes on from CAWIVW010000011.1 coordinate 44,952, forward strand.
CCGGCTCACGAACTGGAAGCCGCCGTCACCGGTCTCGAAGCTGGCGAGCAACCAGATGCTCAGGGCGCCGGTGACGACGCTGGCGAGGAGGGCGACGAGCTTGACCACCTCGGGGCGGCGCTTGGAGACGACGAGCGTCAAGATCGCGCCGACCGCCGGCACGACGATCAGCGCGGTGAGGATCGGGAACCCGACGCGCCGTCCATCACAAGATCCCTCGCGCGAGGACGAACCAGGCCAACAACGCGACGACGCCGAGACCGATGATCCCGGCGTAGGCGCGGACGAACCCGTTCTGGCTCTTGCGCAACACGCCGGCCGTGTCCCGCACGGCGCGGCCGGTGCCGTCGACGGCACCGTCGACGACGTTGGCGTCGAACCACGCCGTCGCCTCGAACGCCTCGCGCCCGGGTCCGCCGGCGAAGTCGGTGATCGCCTGGTCGTAGTACCAGGCGTTGGCGAGGATCACCGGCTCGACCGCCTTCACCCGCCGCTTCTGGTAGACGAGCCAGCCGAGGAAGATGCCGGCCAACGCGATCGACGGCGGCGAGCACCAGCAGCAGGTACTTGTTGTCGTCGGCCCAGGTGCCCTCGATGTTCGCCTCGCCGAACTCGACGACTGGCTCGAGCCAATGCCCGAGCCGGTGCGCTTCCTCGCTGAACGGCAGCTCGACCCCCCCGCCGACGAACGACAGCACGGCCAGGACGACGAGCGGGAAGAGCATGATCCACGGGCTCTCGTGGGGCTTGGTGTCGCCGCGGGCGCCGTGCTCGGCGGACCGGTCCTGCCAGTGGGCCTCGCCGAAGAAGACCATCATCACCTGGCGGGTCATGTAGTAGGCGGTGAGCAGGGCGGTGACGAGGCCGACCGACGTAGAGCGCGGTGTTGTCGGCGAGGGCGAACAGGAGGATGTCGTCCTTGGACCAGAACCCGGCGAGCGGCGGCACGCCGGCGATCGCCAGCCAGCCGACGATGAACGTCGCCGCGGTGACCGGGAGGCAGCGGCCGCAGCCGGCCCATCCACCGCATGTCCTGCTCGTCGTGGAGGCCGTGGATCACCGACCCGGCGCCGAGGAACAGCAGCGCCTTGAAGAAGGCGTGGGTGATCATGTGGAACATCGCCGGGACGTAGGCGCCGGTGCCGACGGCGAGGAACATGTAGCCGAGCTGGCTGACCGTCGAGTAGGCGAGCACCTTCTTGATGTCGTTCTGGGCGACCGCGATGGTGGCCGCGAACAGCGCGGTGATCACGCCGATCCAGGCGATCAACGGGAGCAGCCAGTCGGCGCTGACCGTCAGGAGCGGGTTGATCCGCACCATCAGGAACACCCCCGCCGTGACCATCGTGGCGGCGTGGATCAAGGCCGACACTGGTGTCGGACCCTCCATCGCGTCGGGCAGCCAGAAGTACAGCGGCAACTGCGCGCTCTTGCCGACCGCGCCGAGGAACAACAGCGCGGCGATCGCCGTGGCCGTCGACTGGGCGAGCACGCCCTCCTCGGCGGCGCCGTTGAGCACTTCGTAGTTCACCGAGCCGAGCGCCTCGAAGGCGAGGAACATGGCGAGCATGAAGCCGAAGTCGCCGACCCGGTTGGTGATGAACGCCTTCTTGCCCGCCGTCGCCGCCGACTCCCTCGTGTGCCAGAAGGCGATGAGGAAGTACGAGCAGGTCCCCACCCCTTCCCAGCCGAGGAACGTGACGAGCAGGTTGTCGCCCAGCACGAGCATCAGCATCGAGAAGGCGAACAGGTTCATGTAGAGGAAGAACTTGGAGAACTTCGCGTCGCCGTGCATGTAGCCGATGGCGTAGAGGTGGATGAGCGCCCCGACGCCGGTGACGAACAGGCACATCGCGATGCTCAGCGGGTCGGCGAGCAAGGCCATGTCGATCTGCAGCGAGCCGACCGGCACCCACGTGAACAACGTCTCCACCTGGACCCGCTCGTCCGCCGGCCGGCTGAGGAAATCGAAGAAGATCCCGACCGAGACGACGAAGGAAGCCGCCACCATGAGGGTCGCCAGCCAGCCGGCGCGCTGGTCGCCGAGCCGGCGACCGAAGACGAGGATGAGCAGGAACCCGGCCAGCGGGAAGGCAGGGATCAGCCAGACGACGTCAGTCACTGGAGCACCCTCGCGATGATGCGAGCGACGAGGCGCCAGCCGAGGAGCGGCGACACGCGGCCTGCGTGGCCGGGGAACGCAATGACGGCCACGTCAGCCCTTCAGCTCCACGAGGTCGTCGGCGGTGGCGCCCGGGCGGCGCCGCATGATCGCGACGGTGATGCCGAGGCCCACGACGACTTCGGCGGCGGCGATGACCAGGACGAAGAAGACCGCGGTCTGCCCGCCGATGTCGCCGAGCCGCCGGGCGAGGGCGACGAAGCTGAGGTTGACGGCGTTGAGCATCAGCTCGACCGACATGAGGATGACGAGCGGGTTGCGGCGAACCAGCACTCCGACGGCGCCGATGCCGAAGAGCACCGCGCCGAGCACGAGGTACCACGTCGCCGTCGGGACGACGTCGGCGATCATCTGTCGACCTCGGCGACGGGCTCGCGGCGGCGGAGCCGGCGGGTGAGCACGACCGTCCCGGCCACGGCGACGATGAGCAGCACCGACGTCAACTCGAAGGCGAAGACGTTGTCACCGAACAGGCTGCGGGCGAGCTGGCGGATGTTGGCGTCGTGGTCGACGACGGCCGCGGCCGCGTCGGCGTCGCCGGCCACGTCGATGCCGGTGCCGACGGTGAGCGGGGCGGTGTCCCTCGCCGAGGCGATCGCGGCGACGAGCAGACCGACGATCCCGAGCCCCATCACCACCGCCAGCGGGCGCTGGATCGGCAACGGCTCGATCCGCAGATCCTCGGACTGTGTCGACGCCGAGCAGCATGATCACGAACAGGAACAGGACGACGATCGCCCCGGCGTAGACGATGACCTGCACCGCGGCCAGGAAGTGGGCCTCCAGGGCGACGAAGTGCACGGCGATCCCGAACAGCGTCAGCACCAGGCTCAGCGCGCAGTGCACCGGGTGCCGGCGCACGACGACGCCGACGGCGCCGACGAGCACCATCAGCGAGGCGATGACGAAGACGACGAGCTGCGATCACCCGGCCTCCGTCGCACTGTGTGTCGCGGCCGTCGGCCTCGTCCTGGGGCGGCTCGGGAGGGCGCACGCCGTAGCCGAGCTCCGCGCTCCAGCCGACCACACCGATGAAGTCGGCGTCGCCCGACGGCGCCGTCGCCCGGACCCAGCCGCTGGTGTCGGCGTCCTCGCCCTCGCGCCAGTCCTCCCACGGCAGCCGCTGCGGCCGGCCGTCGTCGCCGACGAGGAGCTCGGTCTTCGTGTAGATCGCATCGTCGCGATTGGTGAAGGAGAACTCGAACAGCTTCGACTCGGTGATCGCCTCGGTCGGGCACGCCTCGACGCACAGGTCGCAGTGGATGCAGCGGAGGTAGTTGATCTCGTAGACGAAGCCGTAGCGCTCGCCAGGCGACGTCGGGTTCTCGGGGTCGTTGTCGGCACCGCGCACGTAGATGCACTGGGCCGGGCAGATCCCGGCGCACAGCTCGCAGCCGATGCACTTCTCCATCCCGTCCTCGTAGCGGCCGAGGACGTGGCGCCCGTGCAGCCGAGACGGCTTGGCGGCCTTGACGTCGTCGGCGAGGTCGGGTGAGGCGAGCGACTCGGCGGGGGCCGTGCTCTCGGACTCGGTGCCCTTCCGCTTCCCGCGACGGCGGCTCACGACCTTCCTCGCGACGCGGCCGCCCGAGTACGGCGCGGTGACCCGCTTGCCGCCGAACAGCCGGTGCTGCCGGACCGTGACGCCGAAGCCCTCGAAGTAGCCCATCAGAACAGAGCTCCTTGGCGCTCGCGGTTGCGCTGGCTGACGCGGAGCGCCCACACCATGAGGAGGTACGACGTCGCCAGCACGGCGAGGGTGACGGCGATGACCGCCCAGGTGTCCCAGTCGTTGTCCCGCCCGACGCGGATCGCGGCGAGCAGCAGGAACCAGCCGAGAGCGATCGGGATGAGGACCTTCCAGCCGAGGTCCATCAACTGGTCGTAGCGCATCCGCGGGAGCGTCGCGCGGAGCCACACGTAGACGTAGAGGAACACGAACGTCTTGAGCAGGAACCAGACGGTTCCCTCCAGCGCGCCCGGGATCAGCGGGATGTCGAGCGTCGTGTCACCGAACGCGATCGGCTGCGGTCCGCCGAGGAAGAGGGTGACGATCACCGCGCTCATCGTGATCGTGCCCATGAACTCGGCGAGGTAGAACAGCCCGAAGCGGATGCTCGAGTACTCGGTGTTGAACCCACCGACCAGCTCCTGCTCCGCCTCGACGAGGTCGAACGGTGGACGGCTCAACTCGGCGGTCACCGAGATCATGAAGATGATGAACGGCACGACCGCGGTGGCGACGATGTTCCAGTTGGAGAGCGTGTCCTGGCCGGCGACGATGCCGGCGGTCGACAGCGTGCCTGCCGTCAGCAGGACGGCGGCCAGGCTCAGGCCGAGCGCGGCCTCGTAGCTGATCATCTGGGCGGTCGACCGCACCGAACCGAGCAGCGGGTACTTCGAGCCACTCGACCACCCGGCGAGCATGTGGCCGTAGACCGCGATCGAGGACACCGCGAGCACGAGCAGGATCCCGATGGGCGGGTCGGCGAGCTGCACTCTGGTCTGCTCGCCGAACCACGTGACGATGCCGTCGCTACCCTCGCCGAAGTCGCCGCCGAGCGGGATGACCGACCACACGAGGAAGGCGGGCACGAAGGCGAGGTACGGGGCGAGCCGGAACATCGACCGGTCGGCCTGGTCCGGGAGGAGGTCCTCCTTGAAGAACAGCTTGACGCCGTCGGCGAGGGTCTGCAGGGCCCCGAACGGCCCGGCCTTGTTGGGCCCGACCCGGTTCTGCATGCCGGCGATGATCTTGCGCTCGAACCACACCATGAACAGCGTGCTGACGAGGCCGACGACGAAGATCACGACGACCTTGAGCAGGACGATGAGCAGCGGCGTCCACAGGAGGTCGCCGATCAGCAGCGGATCGAGCGCGATCACAGCCGCTCCACTCTCACGTCGTTGGCCGGCGCACGGGCGTCGATGATGTCGGCGATCGACGCCCCCGGGACGTTGAACGGCACCAGCAGCGAACCGCGGGGCACCGCGAGATCGGCCGCCAGCGGGAGCACGACGCTTCCCCGCGCCCCGATCACCTGCACCTCCGTGCCGTCGGCCACGCCGAGCCCGGCGAGGTCGAGCGGGTTGACGTGCGCCGCGCTCGGCGGCGCCAGCCCGGCCAAGCGACGGCGACATCGCGGTGCCGACTGCCCGGTCGTACAGCTTGCGGCTCACGACGAGGCGGTAGTCGTAGCTGTTGCGGTCGAGGGCGCCGGCTGTCACTGCCTCCGGCCAGTCCACGGACCCGTCGGCAGGCGGCACCGCGAGCACGCCGTCGGGCGCCTCCTGCAGCGCCTGCCGGGTCGCGCCGGCGTACGCCGGCACGCGGGCGGCGATGGCGTCGGTGATCGCGTCGAGCGAGGCGAGCTCCGTCGGCGACGTCGTCGTGGCCGAGCCGCTCGGCGAGCTGGGCGGCGATCATCCAGTCCGGACGCGACGGTCCCGGTGACCGTGACCTTCTGGGCGACGGCGGTGACTCGACCCTCGAGGTTGGTGGTCGTGCCGGACTTCTCACCGAACGCCGCCGCGGCGAGCACGACGTCCGCCCGGCGGGACGACTCGGTGAGAAACGTGTCCACGGCGATCACCCGGCGGGCGCCGGCGAGCGCCCGGCGGGCGAGATCGGCATCGGGGCAGTCGGCGATCGGGTCGACGCCGAGCAGGACGAGCAGGTCCGTGCGACCGTCGGCGGCCGCCTCCAGGATGCCGAGCCCGTCGGAGCCCGCACCGCGCGGCGGTCAATCCGAGCTGGAGGGCGCCGACCACGTTGCCCCTGCGGAGCGCCGGCAGCACTGTGGCGCCGGGGCAGGCGTCGAGCACGGTCCGGAGGGCGGACATCGCCGACTCGGCCGACTCCGCCAGGTTGGCCCGGCCGGCGACGACCACCACCGGTCCCGACGCGAGCTGCTCCTGCACCGCCGGGTCGGCGAGGGCGACGCCGAGCCGGGCGCGGGAACCGGTCTCGACCCGCACACTGCGCCAGGCGTAGCGGGTGAGTCCGGTCTCGATGGGACCGAGCTCGAGGATCCGGCTGCGCCGCTGCTCGGCGGCGTGGCGCAGGCGCAGGTAGAGGACGGGCAGCTCCTCCTTGAGGTCCGGCCCGAGGAGCACGATCGTCTTCGCCGCGGCCGCCTCGTCGATCGTGGCCCGCGGCAGGTCGAGGAGCTCGGCCGGCAGCCCGTCGCCGACCTGGGCGTCGCGGTGGTCGATGCCGATGGCGTCGGCGAGGCGGGCCCACGCGAAGGCGTCCTCGTTGGTCCCGCGCGCGCCGCCGAGCACGCGCGATACCGCCCGATCCGCTCGACTTCACGGTGTCGGAGATCAACTGGGCGGCGACGTCGAGCGCCGCGTTCCAGGTCGTCTCGGCCAGCCCGCCTTCGCCGCGCACGAGGGGCGCGCCGAGCCGCTGCTCCGAGCCGACGGCCTCGAAGTTGAAGCGCCCGCGGTCGCACAGCCAGCCCCAGTTCACCGGGTCGGAGTCCACGCCCAGGTAGCGCACGAGCTCGATCGCGGCTGGACTGCACGACGATGCGGCAACCGACCGCGCACGTCGTGCACGTGCTCTCGACCTGTTCGAGATCCCACGGCCGGGCCTTGAACCGGTACGGACTTGGCCGTGAGCGCGCCGACGGGGCAGATCTGCACCGTGTTGCCCGAGAAGTACGACGCGAACGGCTCGTCGGGGAACGTCAGGACCTGGGTCTCGTTGCTCCGGTGGGTGAAGGCGATGAGCGGATCGCCGGCGACCTCGTTGGCGAACCGGGTGCAGCGGTCACAGAGGATGCAGCGCTCGCGGTCGAGCAGGACGAGGTCGCTGATCGGGATCGGCTTCTCGAAGTGGCGCTTCTCCTCGAGGTACCGGCTCTCGCCCGGGCCGTGACTCAACGCCTGGTCCTGCAGCGGGCACTCGCCGCCCTTGTCGCAGACGGGGCAGTCGAGGGGGTGGTTGGCGAGGAGCAGCTCGAGCACGCCCTCCTGGGCCCGCTTCACGCCCTCGGTCGCCGTGCGCACGACCTGGCCGTCGGCGACGTTCGTCATGCAGCTGACCACCATCATCGGGCCCCGCGGCCCTTCGATCTCGACGAGGCACTGCCGGCACATGCCGACCGGCGTCATCCGCGGGTGGTAGCAGAAGCGGGGCACGTACACGCCGGCGTCCTCGCACGCGTCGATGACGAGCTGGCCGGGCTGGGCCTCGTGGGCACGGTCGTCGATCGTCAACGACAACGTCGTCTTCGGCGCGGCGCCGGCGTCGGTCGTGGTCGGGTCAGACATGGACCATCGTTCCGGGGATCGGGTGACGGTGGACGCCGTCGATCGGGCCGGCCGTGCTCGACGTAGTGCGTCGAACTCGTCGCGGAACCGCGTGACCGCCGACGCGATCGGGCTCACCGCCGACGGACCGAGCGGGCAGATCGTGGTCTGGCGCGGCGGCCAGGCGATCCCCGGGCTGATCGACTCGCAGACGTCCATCAGGGTGTCGAGATCCTCCGCCCGGCCGTGGCCCTCGAGCATCCGCTTGAGGATCCGTTCGAGCCACGTGGTGCCCTCCCGGCACGGGGTGCACTTGCCGCAGCTCTCCCGGGCGAAGAAGCGCACGATGCGCCAGCAGGCCGCGACCATGTCGGTGGTCTGGTCCATGACCACGATCGCGCCCGACCCGAGCATCGATCCGGCCTTGTCGACGGTCGGCTTGTCGAGCGGGAGGTCGAGGTGCTCGGCGTAGAACCACGGCGCCGACGCCCCGCCGGGGATGAACGCCTTCACCTCGCCACCGTCGCGGATCCCGCCGCAGTACTCGGGCGCCTCGATCAGCATGCGGAACGTGGTGATGCCCTGCGGCACCTCGAACACGCCGGGGCGCTCGACGTGGCCACTGACCGCGAACATCCGCATGCCGGTCGACGTCGGCGCGCCGACGTCGTGGAACGCCTGCCCGGACTCGGCGACGATCCACGGCACGTTGGCGAGCGTCTCGACGTTGTTGACGATCGTCGGCTGCATGTACAGGCCCTTGGACGCCGGGAAGTACGGCGGCTTCAGCCGCGGCATCCCCCGCTCGCCCTCGAGGCTCTCGATCAGCGCGGTCTCCTCGCCGACGATGTAGGCACCGGCGCCCCACGTGAGCGTGATGTCGACCGAGAAGTCGGTGCCGAGGATGTTCTTGCCGACGAGGCGGTTGGCGTAGGCCTCGTTGAGCGCCTCGGCGATGCGCTCCTGGGCCAGCGCCATCTCCCCGCGCACGTAGAGGAACGCCTGGGCGGCGGCGAACGCGTAGCAGGAGATCAGGACGCCCTCGATCAGCTGGTGCGGATCGAGCTCCATCAGCAGCCGGTCCTTGTACGTGCCCGGCTCGCTCTCGTCGCCGTTGACGACCAGGTAGCGGGGGAACACGTCCGGCGGCAGGAAGCCCCACTTCGTGCCGGTCGGGAAGCCGGCGCCCCCGCGCCCTTGCATCTCGGACGTCTTGATCTCGTCGTGCACCTGTTGCGGCGTCATCTCGGTGAGCGCCTTGCGCAGCGCCTGGTAGCCGCCGGTGCGCACGTAGCCGTCGTAGGTGTGGCCGTCGGCGACGTCGAACCGCGACGTGACCATCTGCGGTCCGGTCGGCACCAGTCCGGGCACGCGGAAGCTCGGCGTCTCGCCGTCGCTCACGAGTCGCACCATCTCCGTGCGAGCAGCTGCAAACGGCCTGCCGTAGGGGCCGATCGAGCTGCAAGCAACGCATGAACGTCATCGGGCGTCCACCTTGGCTTGCGCTTCGGTGCCGGTGTTGGCCCAGCGCTCCGATCGTGCGCTGGCGGACCCGGGCGAGGGTGCCGAACGGTGGGATCTCGTCGTCGAGGCGGCCGTCGCTGAGCTCGTCGAGCAGCGTGTCGAACTCGTCGTTGGTGACCCGGTAGCGGAAGCGGTAGTTCACCTGGAGCGCCGGAGCCTCGGTGCAGGCGGCGATGCACTCGACGTCCTCGAGCGTGAACACGCCGTCGTCGGTGGTCGATCCGGCGCGGATCCCGAGTTGCTGCTCGGCGTGCTCGAGCAGCTCCCACGCCCCGAGCAACTGGCACGAGATGTTGGTGCAGATGTTGATGCAGTAGCGCCCGACGGGCTCGAACTTGAACATCTCGTAGAACGTGGCGGTGCCGTACACCTCGGCCGGCTCGAGGCCGAGCAGCTCGGCGACGTGGCGCATCGACTCCTCGCTGATCCACCCGTGCTCCTCCTGGGCGAGGTGGAGCAGCGGGATGAGGGCCGACTTCGGCCGGGGGTAGCGGCCGATGATCTCCTTGGCCACCGACACGTTGGCATCCGACAACGGCTCATGCGCGTCCCCGACGCGAGCGACGAGGCGCCAGCGAGCGGCGCCACTCGCGGCGATGCGTGGCCGGGGACGCATGCCGTTCATCGGTCACGTCTCCGAGCACGGGATCGACGGACGAGATCACGGCGACGGCGTCGGCGATGAGGCGGTCCCGCATCATGTGCGGGAGGCACTGGATGTTGACGAACGACGGCGCCCGGATGTGGATCCGGTACGGCCGCGCCGACCCGTCGCTGACCAGGTAGCAGCCGAGCTCCCCCGCGGGCTCTCGACGGCGACGTACGTCTCGCCCGCCGGCACCTTGAAGCCCTCGGTGAACAGCTTGAAGTGGTGGATCAGGGCCTCCATCGACTCGTCGATGCGCGCCCGCGGCGGCGGGGTGACCTTCTTGTCCTGGATCCGGTAGTCGCCGGCCGGCATCCGATCGAGGACCTGGCGGACGATCCGCATCGACTCGCGGACCTCGTTGAGCCGGATCGCGTACCGATCGAACGCATCGCCGTAGGACCCGACGATGACGTCGAACTCGACGTCGGCGTAGCGCAGGTAGGGCTGATCTCGCCGCAGGTCCCACTCCACCCCGGTCGATCGCAGCACCGGGCCGGTGGCCCCGAGGGCGACCGCCTCGGTGGGGGTGATCACGCCGACCCCCTGCAGCCGCTCGCGCCAGATCGGTTGCCCGGTCAGCAGCGTGTCGTACTCGTCGAGCCGGGGCGGGATCTGGTCGAGGATCCGGAGCACGTCGTCGCGCCAACCGGACGGCAGGTCGGCCGCCACCCCACCCGGACGCACGTAGTTGTGGTTCATGCGCAGGCCGGTGACCTTCTGGAAGAAGCGCAGCACGTCCTCGCGATCGCGGAAGCCGTAGATCATCATCGAGACCGCGCCGAGGTCCATCCCGTTGGTGGCGAGGTACACGAGGTGGCTCGTCATGCGGTTGAGCTCGGAGACCAGCATCCGGATCCACACCGCCCGCTCGGGGATCTCGTCGGCGATCCCGAGGAGCTGCTCGGTGGCCATCGAGAACACGAGCTCGTTGAAGAACGGGCTCAGGTAGTCCATCCGGGTGACGTTGGTGCCGCCCTGCATGTAGGTCAGCTGCTCGCCCTGCTTCTCCATCCCCGTGTGCAGGTAGCCGATGATCGGCTTGCACCGGAGCACCGTCTCGCCCTTCAACTCGAGCATCAGCCGCAGCACCCCATGGGTGCTGGGGTGCTGCGGACCCATGTTGATGATCATCGTCTGATCCTCTTCGGGATCATCCGGCGGCTCACCGAGCTGGGCGGCCTCGGCCTCGCTCATCCGCAGCACCGCGCCGATCTCGCGCAGCAGCTCCTTCGCCGTCACCTCGCTCCGCGGCTTGAGCTCCTGGGCGTCCTCCGCGGTCTGCCGGATCAGATCGGTCATCTCTCGGCCGCTCCGTAGATGCGAGCGAGCGAGCGCCGCAGTCGAGCGACGACGCGCCGAGGCGCTAACGTGGCCTGCATGGCCGACGCGAGCGCAAGTGGCGTGGCCGGGGAACGCAATGAACATCATCAAGATCGGCGCGTCCTTGAACTGGACGGGGATCTCACCGACCTCGTAGTCCTTGCGCAGCGGGTGGCCCTCCCAGTCCTCCGGCATCAGGATGCGGGTCAGGTCGGGATGGTCGGTGAACGTGATCCCGAACATGTCGTACACCTCGCGCTCGAGCGCCTCGGTGCCGGGGTGGAGGTCGAACAGGGTCGGCACCGACGGGTCGGCCTCGGGAACCTGCACCCGCAAGCGCACGCGCCGGCCCGTGTCCAGGTCGACGAACACCGACACGACCTCGAAGCGCTCGGCCACGACGCCCTCGGGCAGAGCCCGGCTGAGGTGCGCGAGGTAGTCGACGGCGGTGACGTCGACGCACATCGTGTAGCCGTCGTCGGCCAAACCCTTGACGACGTCGATGTACTCGTCCCGGCTCGGGTACAACACCGTCTGACCGCCGTCCGCGGTACGGGGTTGCTGCTCGAGGCTCTGCGGAGCGATCGGTGCCGCCTCGCTCACTCGCCGCTCCCGAGCAGGACCGTGACCGGCTGCCCCGAGGACGGGATCTCGGTCACGTGGATGTCGGCACCGGCCCCGGTTTCGCGTCGGCGGCGGAGCAGCTCGCCGTCCTCGATCTGCTGGTGCAGCGTCTCGATCGCGTGGAGCAACGTCTCCGGGGTCGGAGGGCAGCCCGGGGCGTACACGTCGACCGGCACGATCTGGTCGACGCCTTGGACGATGGCGTAGTTGTTGAACATCCCACCGGTCGAGGCGCACACGCCCATCGAGATCACCCACTTGGGCTCCATCATCTGGTCGTAGATCTGGCGGAGGACCGGCGCCATCTTCTGGCTCACTCGTCCGGCGACGATCATGATGTCGGCCTGCCGCGGCGAGGCGCGGAACACCTCCATCCCGAAGCGGGCGAGGTCGTAGTGGGCGCCGCCTGACGGCCATCATCTCGATCGCGCAGCAGGCGAGGCCGAAGTTGGCGGCCCACGAGCTCCGGGCGCGGGCCCACTGGACGAGGTCCTCGAGCCGGCCGGTGATGATGTTGTGGGAGAGCCCGCTCAGTCCATCATCGCGCACATCGCTCACAAGGCCCATGACCCGTACTCCTCCTCGGCGACCGATCCTCAGGCGGCTTCTTCCGGCGCCCCGCGACCGTCGGAGCCGACGCGCCGGATGGTCGACGTCGCGGTGCGCTCGGCGCTGACAGCCTCGTCGGGCACGAATCGGCGCGCCCGCTGCAAGGGACCCCAGTCGAGCCCGCCGCGTGCGACTTCGTACACGAACGTGAGAAAGAAGAGCACCGAGAAGATCACGATCGCCACGAACCCGTAGATGCCCAGCGCGGCCCGGGACACGGCGTACGGGTAGACGAAGATGATCTCGATGTCGAACATGATGAACAGCATCGCCACGACGTAGAAGCTGACCGGGAAGCGCTCGGGTGGGTCCCGGCTCGGGAGGATGCCGCACTCGTACGGGGCCTCCTTCGCCGCCGACGGGCGGCGCGGGGCGAGCAGTCTGGAGACGGCGAAGCTGAGCACGCCGAAGACCACGCCGAGCAGGGCGAGCACGACGATCGGCAGGTACTGACTCATGGCGTCTTCGTCCCGTGCGGGAACGAGTTCGGCGCTGCGGTTGGTCGGCGAGCACGCGCTCGCGTCGGTGCAGCAGCCAGCAGCCGGCGAGGAAGATGAGGCCCGACCCGAGGGTGAGCACCGCCGCCGGCTGCCGCCGAGCGCCGAGGTCGCGGATCATGTAGACGTACTGCCGCTGGCGCGTGTCGTCGATCGTCGGGCGCCGGCGGGGCGCGGCCGGCCTCGGTGCGGGTCGGTACGAGCGGCGCCACCTCGACGACCACGTAGTGCGGCTTGTGGAAGAAGGCGAAGAGGTCGAAGCTCCCGATCATCGGGTAGCGCTCGCCGCCGGTGTCGAACACCGTGCACGGCCTGGTACTCGCCCGCCGCGAAGGAGCCGGTCTCCTCGAGGAACTCGCCGGCCGCGGCCGCGGCCTGCCCGAACGCCGGGGCGTCCTCGCTCAGCAACTCCCATCCCTCGGCGGCGAACTCGGCGGCGACGATCTCGGCCTCCTCGTCGAAGGTCGCGTCCTCGGGCACCTCGACGCGTTGCTCGAACACCTGGGCCTGGTACAGCGCGTCGGTGTCCTGGAGCACGGTGCGTCCCGGCACCTCGGCCCACGACGGGTCGGGGCCTTTGAGGCCGATGCCGTAGATCATCCAGATGATCCCCAACAACGTCATCCATCCGGCCAGGCCGGTGAGCGCGACGAGGAAGCCGAGACGGGCGCCGAGGTTGGTGGCGAGGAGCAGGTAGATGCTGCCGCAGAACAGGCTGACGGCGATGATGAAGATCAGGACCCCGCGGAGCTCGGGCTCCCAGCTGATGGCCAGGACGTTGGCGGCGAGCGACGGTCACCTACAGACCCTCGCACGTACTCGACGATGGCCTGGATCTGCTCGTCGGTGAGCATGTTGCCGAAGCCCGGCATGCGGCCGGTGCCCTGCGCCTGCGGGGCGTAGCCGACCCCGTTCTCCGAGCCGGTCGAGACGAACTCGATCTGGTCGGCCTCGTTCGGGAAGCGGGTGTTCTCCGAGCCACCGGTGAGGTTCCACCCGAAGGCGCCCTGACCGGGCACGCCGGGGTCGCCGTAGCTCCAGCCCCGCGTGTGGCAGCGGGCGCAGCTGAACGCGCCACTCGCCAGGTCGAGGTTGAACAGCGCCTCGCCGTAGCTGGCGTAGGTGCCGTCCTCGACCGCCTGCCGGGCGGTGGTCGTCGATGTCTGCCTGGATCTCCGCCGGGAGGTGCCCGCTCTCGCACAGCGGGTCGTCCGCCTCCTCCTCGGAGCAGTCCTCCCGTGGGATCTGGATCGACTTGAGGTACTCGATGCAGCGTCTGGATCTGCTGCGCGTTCATCGGCCCGCCGCCGTCGAGCCCCCACGCCGACATCGGCGAGCCCGGGACGGCCGTACGTGATGATGTAGCGCACCTCGTCCTCGCTGAACCGGTAGAAGACCGTGTTGAGGGCCGGGGCCAGCCAGGTGACCGCCTCGACCTCACCGGTGGCCGGATCGGTGACGGTGTACGCGGCCGAGCCGCCGTTGGCCTTCATCCCGCCGTGGCACCCGGCGCAGTTGAACCCGCGGTTGCGCCGTCGTCTCGAAGAGGTCGGCCCCCCAGCCGGCGAGTTGGTTCTGGAGGCCTTCCCGGCGCTCCCGCCTGACGGTCGGGTTCGAGCACCCAGTACAGCGGGAGGCCGATGGTGATGACGACGAGGAGCAGCAGCCCGTAGAGCTGGACCCGCTCGAGGCGCCGCCCTTCCAGCGTCTCGTCGTCGAAGTACGGCCTGCGGTTGGGCGCCAGTTCGAGCTCGGAGCCGACCTCACGCCGGAAGGCCGTGGAGTGGAGGACGATGTAGACGAGCCAGCCGACGACCACCACCGCCAGCAGGATCCAGGCGACGACGGTGGTGGTGAGCCCGAGCACCGCTGGCATCAGTGTTCACCCGCACTGGTGATGCAGTGGGGACCCTCGGCCTCCTGACCGGTGGTGTTGGTGCCGATCGGCGGGCCGGTCACGATCGTGCCGGTGTCGACGGTGACGTCGCCGTTGCCGGCGAGCGTCCACGGGAAGCGGTCCATGCCGCGGGGCGCCGGGCCGCCCTTCTTCTCGCCGACCCGGTTGTACTGCGAGCCGTGGCACGGGCACTCGAACCACCCGCTCGACGGGCACGACGGTACCCGGCAGCCGAGGTGCGGGCACTTCTGGTAGAGCGAGACGAGACCCAGCTCCATGCCGGCGACGATGGCCGGGTCGTAGACCGCCTGCGCGTTCGGGACCGCGTCGGCGGGATACTCGGTGATCCAGGTGCGGGCGTTCGACGCGTAGAAGAACCCGTCGCCGGTGCGCAGCGTCTCGAGGATGTCGTCGTACTTGCCGACCGTCACCTGCTGCCCGAACCCGCCCGTCGCCGTCGGCCACAGGAAGGCGACGAAGCCGGCGGCGGAGAACGCTCCGATGCTGGCGCTCATCAGCGTGACGTTGGCGCGGTTGAAGAACTGGCGCCGGCTCACGCCGATCGCCTCGGGGTCGGGCGGGATCCACGGGGCCGGTGCCCGTTCCGGGGCCGGCTCGAGCTCTGCCCCCGGCTCGTCCCGGCGGGCGAGCGCGCCCTGAGCCTCGACGTCGCGCCGGCTGGGCGGGACGTCGCCGGGCGGCCGGCGGCTGCTCGGCTTCGCGAGCGGCACGGTCGCGGCGCCGCGTCTCGCTCGACAACGGCGCCGGCCCCGCGCGACGTCCGAGCGCGCGGGCCATCGTGACGAACGCGAGCGCGCGCGAGGACCAGCCCGACGCCGACGGCGATGGCGATGATCGCTGGCTGAACGCATCATGTCGGATCCCTCCTCGACCTCAGAGGTCGAAGAACACGCCGTCCCTCCACGGCAGGGTGAAGTTGAATCCGGGACCGCGGAAGAACGATCCGATGATCACGAGCACCGCCCAGAACATGAGGTGCACGGTCATCAACGCGGTCGCGAACTTGCGGTCCTCGGGCTTGTTCGACGGGTTCTTGTCGATGTACGGGGCGAAGATCAGGACGATGATGCCGACGCCCGGGATCGTCACCCCGGCGATCATCGGGTGGAACATCGTCAACAGCTCCTGCAGGCCGAGGAAGTACCACGGCGCCTTGGACGGGTTGGGCGTCTGGTTGGCGTTGGCCAGTTGGAGCAGCGGGGCGTTGACGAAGATCGAGAAGACGAACGTGAACGCCGTGCAGAGCAGCGACGCCACGAACTCGCCGGCGAGGAGGTGCGGCCAGGTGTGCACCTTGTCGACCGGTGCCGCCTTGACCTCTTGGATCGAGCCGCTCTTGACGACGGTGAGCAGGCGTTGGGTGTGGCCACCGGGACCGGCCCCGACGGGGACCCCTGCCGCGGCGGGAGGCGCCTGCACGACCTCGGCGACCCGGTCGGCGACCGCGACCGCGCCACCCCCGCCGCCGGCCTCGGCCGCTCCCGCCCCGCCGGCGCCCTCGGACTTGGCCTTGGCGGCCCGGCTGCGCTCGAGCAGGTGGGCCGGGATCCGCGGATCGGCGGCGGGCTGCTCGGCGGCAGGTTCGGCTCGCTCGGCGGCGTCGGGCTCGCTCGGCGCGGCTCGCCTCGCTCGCCGCGAGTCGGCCGCGGCCTTCTCCCGCGCCGCCTGCGCTCGCTTGAGCAGGTGTTCGGGGATCTCAGTCACGGTGCACCACCACGGATGCGAGCGCCGAGTGCCGCGAGGGCAGCGGCCACGTCGCGCAGCGCAGCGAGCCTTCGAGCGCAATGAGGCCATTCACAACGGCCCGGACAGGCCGCCGTCCTTGCGGACGCGCCAGAAGTGGATCGCCATGAAGATGACGATGATGAACGGGAAGAACAGCACGTGCAGCACGTACCAGCGCAACAGCGTCTCGGGACCGATCTCGGCGCCACCCAACAGCACGAAGCGGACCTCGTTGCCGAACACCGGGGTGTAGCCGATCATGTTCGTGCCCACGGTGACCGCCCACAGGGCGAGCTGATCCCACGGCAACAGGTAGCCGGTGAACGACAGCAGCAGGGTGAGCGTGAGCAGGATCACGCCGATCACCCAGTTGAACTCGCGCGGCGGCTTGTAGGCGCCGTGGTAGAAGACCCGCGCCATGTGCAGGAAGACCGTGATCACCATCAGGTGGGCGCCCCACCGGTGCATGTTGCGCACCAGGAGCCCGAACGTGACCGACGTCTCCAGGTTGGAGATGTCGTTCCAGGCCGCCGTCGCCTCGGGCCGGTAGAAGAACATCAGGAAGATGCCCGTGACGGTCAAGAGGATGAAGAGGAAGAAGCTCAGCCCGCCGAGGCACAGCGTGTAGCTCACCTTCACCGCGTGGCGCTTCACCTTCACCGGGTGCAGGTGGTAGAGCACCGAGTTCATGATCACGTAGCTGCGGTTGCGCGGGCTGTCGGTGTAGCCCTTGCGGAAGATCGACCCGGGCCGGAAGATGCTGCTCCACGCCTGGCTGCCCTGCACCGAGTCGACCGTCTTGTTGAGCCGGTCCTTGAGCGTCGGCCGCGGCTGCTCGTCGACGACTCTGGCCATCAGAAGCGCATCCCGTAGGCGTAGCCGTGGCTGGCGGTGCGGATGTGGGCGTCGCCGGTGGCGCTCGGCGCGCCGGCCTTGCCGAGGATGATGACCCCGGTCGGGCAGCGGTCGACGCAGAGCGCGCAGCGCGTGCAGATGTCGTCGTCGATCGTGAACACGACTTGGTCGGACGGATCCTCGCCCGGGAGCTCGGTGCCGATGGCCTCGACGATCGCGTCGGGCGTGACCATGTGGATGCACTTCCACGGGCAGATGTCGACGCAGCCCTCGCACATGATGCACTCGGTCTGGTCGATGTGGATGAACTGCTTCGGCTTGACCGCCCGGGTGAGGTAGTCGGCGTCGACCTCGACGAGCGTGTACTCGTCGGTGTACGGCATCATCGGCGGGTTCGCGTCAGTCCGTGCCATCGGTCAGGTCTTCTTCACGAGCGGGCGGCCGTAGGTGCTGGTCTCGATCTCGGCGGACGGAGTGATGCGGCCCCGGGCCTGCCACCAGTACCAGATGTAGATGATGAGGCCGAAGTAGAAGGCGTGGAGGAGGACGACGACGATGTCGCGCACCGCCTGGTACTGGAGGGTGATCGGGTTCCAGCCGCCGGCCGACTCCGGCTTCAGGATGCCGCCGGGTCCGTAGATGATCTTGTCCTTGCTCCAGCCCAGTTCGCGGTCGGCGTGGTCGATCCACGCGTTCGGCACGATCCCGAAGGCGAGGAACATCACGCCGAAGGCGTAGGTCCCAGCGAGCATCCCCTCGCCCCACGTGAGCGGCTTGCCGACCGGGCGTCGCTTGCCATACGGGATCACGACGAACGTGAGCACGAGCGAGGCCACGAACGACGTGAGGAACGGCACGCTCACACCGGGCCACTCCAAGATGTCGATGGCGATCATCTCGCTCGGATTGCTCCTACGTGCTGTTCTCGCTCGGGGGTCGGTTCAATGCGCTGGCGAGCCGGCGGCGGGCGGCTCGTGAACGTCTGCACGAACCGTAGTCGCACCGCACGTCGGGCTCGAATGCAGTCTGGCACGCCGGGTCGCGCTGAACCCGCCGGTTGTGCATAAGTGCTCACACGACCCGCCATCGGCCCACTCCCCTTGTTGCCGGGCTCCACGTCGTGGCGCCTATCGTGGCGCCAAGTGACCGAGGTCCCCGAACATCTGCTCCGGCGCTCGCGTGAGCGGCGCGCCGCGCTCGGGCTGGGCGGCGGGGACGAGGGTGGCGAGACGCCGGCGAGCGAGGAGCAACCGGCCGCCCCGGCGACCACCGGCGAGACCGCACCGGCGGCCGCGGCACCGAGCGGGCCGCCCGGCCGCCAGCCGCCGAGCGCGCCGCCGGCGCCTCCCCCGCCGAAGCCCGACCCGCCGTACGTGGCGGCGGCGCAAGATCGCGGCCGAAGATCCCGATCTGGGCGCTGGCCGCGCTGAGCCTGATGCCGATCTGGGCCTTCATGTACGTCCGCGCGCTGACCGAGCCGCCCGAGGTCGCCACCGGGCCGCTCGGCATCGGCGCGGAGATCTACTCCAACTGCGCCAGCTGCCACGGGACCAACGGTGAAGGGGGAGTCGGCCGTCAGTTCTCCGAGGGCGAGGTGTTGAAGACGTTCCCCCACATCGAGGACCAGCTGCGCTTCGTCTACTTCGGGACGGAGAACTACAACGTCGAGGGCGTCGAGGTCTACGGCAACCCCGAGCGGGAAGGCGGCGCGCACGAGACCGGGTCGCTCGGCCCGATGCCGCCGCAGGGCGCCCTCGCCGGCGGCGACCTCACCGACGAGGAGATCCTCGCCGTCGTCTGCCACGAGCGGTACACGCTCGGCGGTGCCGACCCGACGAGCGACGAGTACGTCGACGGAGTACGAGAACTGGTGCTCGGACGAGGCGCCGGCGTTCGTCGCCCTCGAGGAGGGCTCCACGCTCGACGAGCTCAACGATCTCGGGCTCGCCGACGCCGAGGGCGAACCGATCGACGATCATCGACATCGGCGACGCTCCGCTCGCCGGGTCGGCCCCCTGATGACGGCGACGCAGATCGAACCGGGCGCGACCGCGCTCGCCGAGGACCGCGATCTCGACCGAGGTGCTGATCGTCGGGGGTGGGCCGGCCGGCGCCGCCGCCGGCTACTGGTTGGCGCGACACGGCCACGACGTCACGGTCGTCGAGAAGAAGACGTTCCCGCGGGAGAAGACGTGCGGCGACGGCCTGACGCCGCGAGCGGTCAAGGAGCTCACCGACATGGGCCTCGGCGACGAGCTCGACCGCTTCCACCGCTACCAGGGGCTGCGGGCGACCGGGATGGGGCGGATGCTCGAACTGGAGTGGCCCGAGCATCCGGTCTACCCGCAGCACGGCTACGTCGTGCGCCGGCGCGAGCTCGACCAGCTCGTCGCGGCGAACGCCGAGCGCGCCGGTGCGCGGGTGCTGCAGGGGCACGAGGCGGTGCGCCCGATCGTCGACCGGGGATTCGTCAAGGGCGCCACGATCGCCGCTCCCGGCGATCGGGCGGTGGAGGTGCGCTCCGAGTTCACGATCGTCGCCGACGGGGCGGCGAGCCGGTTCGGGCGCGAGCTCGGCACGTTCCGCAAGCGGGAGTGGCCTTACGGCACGGCGATCCGCACGTACTGGGAGTCGCCGCGGCACGACGAGCCGTGGATCGAGTCGGCGCTCGACGTCAGGGACCGCAACGGCAACCCGCTGCCCGGCTACGGCTGGATCTTCCCCGTCGGCGACGGCACGGTGAACATCGGCGTCGGGCTGCTGTCGACGTTCCGCGACTTCAAGAGCGTCAACACCACCCACCTGCTCGACGCCTACGCCCACCAGATCGCCGAGCGCTGGCAGATCGACGCCGCCCGGCCGGAGTGCCGGCCGACGAGCGGCCGGGTTCCGATGGGAGGGTCCGTCGGCCCGAGCTCGGGACCGACCTACCTCGTCGTCGGCGATGCCGCCGGTTGCGTCAACCCGTTCAACGGCGAGGGCATCGACTACGCCTACGAGACCGCACGCATGGCCGCCGACGTGATCCACGAGGCGCTGGTCGAGGGCGACGCCACCCCGCTGCAGCGCTACCCGAAGATGCTCGAGGAGGAGTACGGCCAGTACTTCAAGGTCGCCCGCCTCTTCGCCCGCTTCATCGGGCGCCCGGCGCTGATGCGGGAGCTGACCCGCACCGGCATGCACAGCCGCACGCTGATGGAGTGGGTCCTGCGGATCATGGCCAACCTCCTGCGCCCCGACGAGATCGGCCCGGCCGAGGCCGCCTACAAGGCCGCCGCCGCCCTCGTCCGCCTCGCCCCCAGCGCCTGATCCCCATCCGAGGTTTTCGTTGCACCGGAGGGTTTGCTGCGCCCCGTCCGGGCCGCAAACCCTCGGATGATCCTCAGGCGGTGACGGCGGCTCCTTGGAGGAGCGCGCCCGGGGCGGCCCGCAGGGCCTCGGTCGCCGGGCTCGACGGGAGATCGGCGCAGGCCGCCTCGGCGGCGTCGACGTACTGACGGGCGGAGACGATGGCACTCTCCACCCCTTCGTGGGCGCGCACGATGGCGAGGGCCTTGTCGCGCTCGGCGGTGTCGAGCGGCCGGCCGAGAAGGGCGCCGAGCTCCTCCCCCGCGGTGCGGTCGAGGGCCAGCGTGCGCAGCACGGGCAGCGTGTAGACGCCCGTCCACCAGGTCGTGGCCGGCGGGCTTGCCGAGCTGCTCGGTGGTGTCCGTGATGTCGAGGATGTCGTCGACGATCTGGAACACCATGCCGAAAGCGTTGCCCCACTCGGTGAGGTCGTCGATCAGTTCCCGCTCGAGACCGGCGACGATGCCGCCGATGCGGGCCGCGGTGCCGAAGAGCGAGGCCGTCTTGCCGTGGATCGACACGAGGTAGCTCTGCTCGGTTCGAGCGACGTCGTACGTGTAGCGGAGCTGCTCGATCTCGCCCTCGCACAGCCACCCGATGGTGCGGGCGAGCAGGCCGGCCACCTCGGTGCCGAGCGAGGCGGCGATCTCCGAGGCGCGCGACAGCAGGAAGTCGCCGGCGAGGATCGCCTGCAGGTTGCCCCACTTGGCGTTGACGGTCTCGACCCCGCGTCGGGTGTCGGACTCGTCGATCACGTCGTCGTGGTACAGCGAGCCGAGATGCACGAGCTCGCAGGCGACCCCGCCGCGCACCACGTCGTGGCTGGCCGGCGTGCCGGCGACCTGAGCGGCGGCGAGGGCGACGACCGGTCGCAGCCGCTTGCCTCCGGCGACGACGAGGTGCGACGCGATCTCGGTGAGATACGGGTCGGAGTTGCGCACCGCCTCGTGGATCGTGGACTCGACGCGCTCGCGATCGGCATCCATCGCCGCCAGCGTGAGCAGCGGAGACCGCAGGCGGGCGTCGGGCACGCAGGGGAGGCTAGCCGGGGACGAGTTTCGTCACCCTCCCGACTCGTGGCGGCAACGTCACGGCTCGTCGAGGCCGGCCGCGATCGCCAACGCCTCCTCCAGCGTGAGGTCCACGCCCTCGATGCGCACGATCTCGTCGCCCTGCTGCCACACGAGCGTGTTGCCGGCGAGGCGTTGCTCCCGCCGGGTCCCGTCGCGGCGGTAGGTGATGAACAGGTGCTGGTCTCCTGAGATCCAGTACGCCGGCCGGCCGTCGACCGTGACGGCGCGTACGTCCGTGCCGTACGTCGCCATCTTGCCGAACGCATCCGTCGTGAGGTCCCCGCGGATCACGAGTGGGCCGACCGGCGCCGGCGCCGCGGCGGCGGGATCCGGGAGATCGACGACGCGCTCGATGCGGTAGCCGTCGAAGCCGAGCCACCGGGCGACGGCCCGGCGGCCGCCGGGCACGGCCAGCGTCGTCGCCACGATCACGACCATCGCCGCGGCGACGGCGAGCAACGGCCGGCGCCACCGACGACGCGGCCCGACGGCCACCGACTCCTCCAGCGCGCCGAGCACGTCGTCGACCAAGGTGTCCACCCGCGGGAACTCCAGCGCCTCACCGAGGGCCACCAGGCGGGCTTCCAACGTCAACTCAGCCATCGCCGGCCTCCCGCAGCAGCTCCCGCGCCCGGTCCAACGCCCGGGCCGTCCGCGACTTGACGGTGCCGACGGGGATCCCCAACGTGCCGGCGGTGTCGCCTTCGGACAACCCGGCGACGAACCGGCAGGCGAGGATCTCCCGGTCGCGATGCTCCAGCCGGCCCAGGATCCGCAGCATCCGCGCCGTCTCGTCGCGCGCGGCGACCTGATCGGCGACGAGGTCACCGGAATTGGAGGACGACGCCCGGTCGAGCCCGTCGTAGCGCTCCTCCCGACCGAGGCGGCGGACCTTCGCCCGGACCGCGTTCTTGGCGTCGTTGGCGACGATCCGGAGCAGCCACGACCGCACCGGCGCGTCGCCCCGGTACCGATCGAGCGACCGGTACCCCTTGACCAGCGCATCCTGGACGATGTCTCTTGCCTCCTCGGTCGAGCCGCAGACTGCGGCGGCGAGCCGCAGCGCCGCATGCTGGTGACGTCGCACCAGCTCCCCGTAGGCGACGCGGTCACCAGTGCGGCCGCGCCGCGCCAGCTCGTCGTCGGACACCTCGTCGAGCGCGGCGTCGGGCGGAGCGTGCGATGCCATCTCGATATGGCCAGCCTGTCGCACTTCCCGACACCACCGGGGCAAGAACCGTTCCGGCCCCCGAACCCAATCGGTATCTCCGGATGTGACGAACCATCATCACCACGAAGACACCATCCACGGCAGCGGGGATCGGGGCACCGGTACACTGCTCTCCAGGTCGTCCCCACTTGGAAAGGGCGCACATGTTCGAGAGATTCACCGACAGGGCCCGCCGGGTGGTGGTCCTCGCCCAAGAAGAGGCGCGACTGCTCAACCACTCCTACATCGGCACCGAGCACATCCTGCTCGGGCTCATCCACGAGGGCGAGGGCGTCGCCGCCAAGGCGCTCGAGAGCCTCGGCATCTCCCTCGAGGCCGTGCGCAGCCAGGTCGAGGAGATCATCGGCCAGGGCGGATCCTCGCCCTCCGGCCACATCCCGTTCACCCCCCGCGCCAAGAAGGTGCTCGAGCTGTCCCTGCGGGAGGCGCTCCAGCTCGGCCACAACTACATCGGCACCGAGCACATCCTGCTCGGGCTCATCCGCGAGGGTGAGGGCGTCGCCGCCCAGGTGCTGGTCAAGCTCGGCGCCGACCTGTCCCGCGTCCGCCAGCAGGTGATCCAGCTCCTGTCCGGCTACCAGGGTCCGGCAGGGCGGGCCGAAGGCGCCCCCACCGCCGGGGCCAGCGTGGGCCCATCCAAGGAAGACCCGGCGTCCGACAAGGGCAACAGCCAGATCCTCGACCAGTTCGGCCGCAACTACACCCAGCTCGCCCGCGAGCGCAAGCTCGACCCGCTGATCGGGCGCACCCGCGAGCTCGAGCGGGTGATGCAGATCCTCTCCCGCCGGACGAAGAACAACCCCGTCCTCATCGGCGAGCCGGGCGTCGGCAAGACCGCCATCGTCGAGGGCCTCGCCCAGATGATCGTCGCCAACGACGTGCCCGACACGCTGCGCAACAAGCAGCTCTACACGCTCGACCTCGGCGCCCTCGTCGCCGGCAGCCGCTACCGGGGCGACTTCGAGGAGCGCCTGAAGAAGGTGCTCAAGGAGATCAAGTCCCGCGGCGACATCCTGCTGTTCATCGACGAGATCCACACGCTCGTCGGCGCCGGCGCGGCCGAGGGGGCGATCGACGCCGCATCCATCCTCAAGCCGATGCTGGCCCGCGGCGAGCTGCAGACGATCGGCGCCACCACCACCGACGAGTACCGCAAGTACGTCGAGAAGGACGCCGCCCTCGAGCGCCGGTTCCAGCCGGTCAAGGTCGACGAGCCGACGCTCGCCCACACGATCGAGATCCTGAAGGGCCTCCGCGACCAGTACGAGGGCCACCACCGGGTGACGATCACCGACCAGGCGTTGGTGGCCGCGGCCAACATGGCCGACCGCTACATCTCCGACCGCTTCCTGCCCGACAAGGCGATCGACCTCATCGACGAGGCCGGCAGCCGCCTGCGCCTGAAGCGGATGTCCACCCCGCCGGACCTGCGCGAGATCGACCAGAAGCTCGTCGACGTCCAGGAAGCGAAGAAGGCCGCCGTCGAGGAGCAGCGCTTCGAAGAGGCCGGTCGCCTGCGCGACCAGGAGAAGTCACTGCTCGAGGAGAAGGCGTCCAAGGAGGCCGAGGTCCGCGCC
The DNA here is from genome assembly GCA_963839695.1 of uncultured Acidimicrobiia bacterium. Classification (GTDB taxonomy): domain Bacteria; phylum Actinomycetota; class Acidimicrobiia; order Acidimicrobiales; family Ilumatobacteraceae; genus JALZMG01. The sequence goes on from CAWIVW010000011.1 coordinate 69,343, forward strand.
GACGGCGTCGACCTGTTCGACGAGGTCGACGAGGAGGCGATCGCCGAGGTGCTCAGCCTGTGGACCGGGATCCCGGTGTACAAGCTCACCGAGGAGGAGACCGAGAAGCTGATCCACATGGAGGATGAGCTGCACAAGCGGATCATCGGACAGCAGAGCGCGGTCGCCGCCGTGTCGCAGTCGATCCGCCGCACCCGCGCCGGTCTCAAGGACCCCAAGCGCCCCAGCGGCTCGTTCATCTTCCTCGGCCCAACCGGCGTCGGGAAGACGGAGCTGGCCAAGACGCTCGCCGAGTTCCTGTTCGGCGACGACTCGGCGCTGATCGTGCTCGACATGAGCGAGTACATGGAGAAGCACACCGTCAGCCGGCTGGTGGGCTCGCCTCCCGGGTACGTCGGCTACGAGGAGGGCGGCCAGCTCACCGAGGCCGTGCGCCGCAAGCCGTTCTCGGTGGTCCTCTTCGACGAGATCGAGAAGGCCCACCCGGACGTCTTCAACACGTTGCTCCAGATCCTCGAAGAGGGCCGGCTCACCGACGCCCAGGGCCGCACCGTCGACTTCCGCAACACGGTGCTGATCATGACGTCGAACCTCGGCACCCAGGATCTGCGCAAGGCCAACGTGGGCTTCACCACCGCCGACTCGGCGATGAGCTACGAGCGGATGAAGGACAAGGTCATGGACGCGCTGAAGCAGCACTTCCGGCCCGAGTTCCTGAACCGCATCGACGAGGTCATCGTCTTCCACGAGCTCGACCGGGCCGAGGTCGTGCGAGATGGTCGACTTCATGACCAAGCGCCTCGTCGCCCAGCTCGAGGGACAGGGCCTCGGCATCGAGCTCACCCAGTCGGCCAAGGAGCTGCTCGCCGCCAGGGGCTACGACCCGCAGCTGGGTGCTCGTCCGTTGCGCCGGGCGATCCAGCGGCTCGTCGAGGACCCGCTGTCGGAGATGATCCTCTACAAGCAGTTCCACGCCGGCGAGATCATCGTCGTCGACACCGAGGACGACCCCGACAAGCCCGACGAGCAGCGGATCAAGTTCTCGTCGGTCGAGGGCTTCGTCCCGCCGTCGTCGGTCGAGCTCGCCACCACCGGCCCCGCCGATCCGGAGCCGAGCGGCGAACCGGCGCCTGCCGGTCGAGTAGGTGTAAGGGCGTCGAGGGTCGGGCATAGCCTTCCCCGGCGAGATCGGGGAGGTAAGCCGTGTCCACGAGAATCCTGCGCGTCGCTGCTCGCCAGTGCGATCGTCGTCGTCCGTTGCTCGCGATCGAGCCGGCCGGAGCCGGCGTCGGCCTATACGACCATCGTCTACAACGGCGCCGGGCGAGGGACTCCCCACATCGGCCTGATCGGCGACTCGACGCTCGCCGCGACCCGCTGGTACGGGATGACTCGGCGCCCTCACGCGCTACAACTTCGTGCTCGACGCCGAGTCCTGCCGCCGGACCACGCACACGTCGTGCCGAGGCCGGGAGGGCTACGCCCCGGAGAACACGCTCACGGTGATGCGGCGGCTGGAGGGCCGATGGGGTCGGGTGCTCGTGCTGATGACCGGCTACGACGACCCCGGCACGACGTTCGGCGACGCCATCGACGCCGTGATGGCGGAGGCGATCCGCCAGGGCATCCCGCGCGTGATGTGGCTGACGTTCCGCACGGCCGACGTCACCTACGTCGGGCCGACGTACAACTCCGATCTCCACACGTTCCGCGACAACAACAAGCTGCTCCTGCAGAAGGCGTTGAAGTACGGCGGGCGGCTGCAGATCGCCAACTGGGCCAGGTACAGCGCCCGCCATCCCGAGTGGGTCACGTCCGACGGTGTCCACCTCACGCCCGCCGGCACCGACGCCGTCACCGAGTTCATCGCCGACAACGTCGCCAGGGTGCTCGCCGGCCGGACGATCACGCCGCGGCGGCCGAACATCCCGGCGTGCCGCACCGGGGTGGTGCTCCGGCCGCGTGATCGCCTCAACGACGTCCTCTGCCTCGAGCGCCACCTGCGGTCGCTCGGCTTCCCGCTCGTCGTCGACGGGCGGTACTGGCGGTCGACGACCGGTGCGGTCAGGTTCATCGACTACGCCCGCAGCTGGCCGCGGGACGGCGTCGCCACGCGACGAGTGCTCGAGGCCGTCGGCGCGTACCGGAGACCGACCGCGCCGCCTTCGTGTAGCACGACGCACACGCTGCGACCCGGACAGCGGGGTCCCCAGGTGAATTGCCTGGTCCGGGCGCTAGTACCGCGCGGGGCTACCCTCCTGAATGCCCACCGGGAGGCAATTCCGGCTCCGGACCGCTCGGTCGCCGGCCGGTCGTCCACTTCCGCCGCGGCTTCGACGGGCCACATCGGGCGCGGTCGCATCGGCCGGCCCGGTCAGCCCTCTCGCCGAGCGTCGCGGCGATCTACCGACTTCCGTCGAGTGCACGAGCAGTTCCTCCGCGTGATCGGACCGTGGCCCCTAAGGTCACGGCTCCGTGCGCTTCTCGATCTGGCCCACTACAGGCCAACCATGGCCCTCCATCGTCGAGGTCACCCGGCACGCCGAGGCCACCGGCTGGGACGGCGTGTACGTCGCCGACCACTTCATGGGCTCCGGGGACGCCGCCGGTGGCACGATCACGCCGACCCACGAGGGCACCGCCGCGCTCGCCGCGCTGGCGCAGGCCACCGAACGGCTCCGCCTCGGCTCGCTCGTCTTCAGCATCACGTATCGCCACCCGGCGGTGCTCGCGAAGTGGGCCGCGACCGTCGACCACGTCAGCAGCGGCCGGCTGCTGCTCGGCATCGGGGCCGGCTGGCAGGAGAACGAGCACGCCCAGTACGGCCTCGACCTCGGTCCTCGGCGCACGCGCATCGAGCGCTTCGAGGAGGCCTGTCAGGTCATCGTCGGTCTGCTGCGCGACGACGTGACCAAGGTTCACGGCGAGCACTACGTCGTCGCCGACGCGATCGCCGAGCCCAAGCCGGTGCAGCGACCCCTGCCGATCCTGATCGGCGGCAAGGGCGACAGGATGATGGGCGTCGTCGCCCGCTACGCCGACGCGTGGAACATGTGGGGCTTGCCGGACGCGATCGCCGAGCGGGCGGGCGTGCTCGATGCGCGCTGCACCCAGATCGGGCGCGACCCCACCTCCGTCGAGCGCTCGTGTCAGGCCTTGTGGTTCGTCACCGACGACGTCGCCCGTGCCGAGCAGATGGTGGCCGGCGCGCCGATGCCGGCCATCGGCGGGCCGCCGGCGCGGCTGGCCGAGGTCGTGGCCGGCTGGCGCGACGTCGGCGTCGACGAGGTGATCGTTCCCGACTTCACCCTCGGTACCGGATCCGAGCGCCTCGACCGCATGGACACGATCATCAACGACGTGGCCGCTCTCTTCCGTGGTTGATGGCCTCGACCGGGCTCCGACGCACGTAGGTTGACCGCTCCCGCTCCGGCATCCTTGGGCGCCGTGTCCCGGCTCTGTTCGCGTCGCCTTGGCCCTCGGCGTCCTGGTGCTCGCCGGCTGCCGCGTCGACGTGGCGGTCGACCTCACCGTCGGCGCCGATGGCACGGGCGAGGTCGTCGTCACGGCTACCTCCGATGCCGAGGTCGTCGAGCGGGCCCCGGGCCTCGCCGAGGACCTGCGGTTCGACGACGCCGCCGCGGCCGGCTGGACGGTGGAGGGCCCGACGCCGACGGACGACGGCGGCTTGAGCGTCACGCTGCGGCACCCGGTGACGTCGGCGGCCGAGGCGACGAACCTGCTGGCCAGCCTCGGACCGCCGTTCAGCGACGTGCGCGTCGAGCGCACGACCGTCGACGACGAGACCACGGTGACGCTGTCCGGTCGATTGAACCTGGCGAACGGCTTCGAGTCGTTCGCCGACTCCGATCTCCTCGCCGCCTCTGGCGGTCAGCCGTTCGCCGACGAGCTGGACGGCGTCACGCCGGCGGAGTCGATGTCGGTCGTCCTGCGGGCCGACCTGCCCGGCGAGGTGGAGGAGACGACCGGTCAGCGCAGCGACGGCCAGCTGCAGTGGGATGCGCCGCTCGACGGCACCTCTGTCGACCTCGCCACCACCACGGTGCAGCGACCGGCGAGCGGAGGGTCGTGGGCGCGACCCTTGTCGGTCCTCGTGCTGGTGCTCCTGCTGGGATGGCTCGTCGCGGCAGGAGCGTTCATGGTCTCCGTCGCCCGGGTCCGCCGCCGGCGCCGGGCCCGGCGTAACGCCTAACGGACCCGATGCGGACCGCTCTGCGTACTATCGTTCGTTCTACGAACAGGGAGCGCGTGTGAGCGCGGGCAACGGCGGCACCGACTTCGTGCAGTCGTTGGAGCGGGGGCTGGCCGTGGTCCGCGCCTTCGACGGCGAGCACCCCCGCCTCACCCTGAGCGACGTCAGCCGTCGCACCGGGCTGACCCGCGCTGCCGCCCGCCGGTTCCTGCTGACCCTCGTCGCGCTCGGCTACGTCCACAACGACGGCCGCGAGTTCTCGCTCCGTCCACGCGTGCTCGATCTCGGTTTCGCCTACCTCTCCTCGATGGGTCTGCCCGAGGTCGGCCTCCCCCACATGGAGACGCTGGTCACCGAGGTCCAGGAGTCGTCGTCGATGTCGGTGCTCGACGGCTCCGATGTCGTGTACGTCGCCCGCGTGCCGACCCGCCGGCGGATCATGACGGTGTCGATCGCCGTCGGCACCCGGTTCCCTGCCCACGCCACGTCGATGGGCCGGGTGCTGCTCGCCGACCTCTCCGATGACGGCGTGGCCGAGTATCTCGCGACGACCGAGCTGCAGCGGCTCACCGCCACGACCGTCCACGACGGGGCGCAGCTGCGGCGCGTGCTCGACAAGACCCGCCGGCAGGGCTACGCGGTGGTCGATCAGGAGCTGGAGGAGGGTCTGCGCTCGGTCGCCGCGCCGGTGCGAGTCGAGGACGAGAGGGTGGTCGCGGCGGTGAACGTGTCGGTCCACGCCAGCCGGGCGACGGTCGCCGAGATCGAGCAACGGCTGCTGCCGCCGCTCCTCGACGCGGTGGCCAAGATCAGCGCCGACCTGGGGTCGCTCGGCAGCGCCGCCGCGGGTCTCGCCCGCCACTGACCGCGGGCATCAGGACTCGGGGCACGTCTCTCGATAGGGCCGGTCGCCGAACGCATCGAGCCACTCCTGCTCAGTGAAGTTCCGGCCGGCAACGCCACAGGCGTGCGCCTCCCAAGCCGCCGGATCGGTGTCGAACGTGAGCACCGACCCGTCCTGGTAGGCGACCACGACCGTGTGGCCGTCTTCGGCGTAGACGATCATGCCGAGAAGGTTCGGCCGGCCTGGCTGCACTCGTGCTCGCGGCGTCGCGGTCGCCGCATCCGCGAGCACCATCTGGCCGTCGAAGCCGATGCTGGCGAGCGTCGCGCCGTCGGGCGAGAACGTCACCCAGCTCGTGGGTCCTTGATGCAGCGGGGCGCCGGAACCGAAGCGCTCGCCGGCTGGCGACGTCGATCACACCGACGGTGCCGTCGGATGCTCCGTAGGCGTAGCGGCGACCGTCGGGGCTGAAGTTCGCCTGCACGCCCGACCCCGGGATCTCGAGGCGGTGCAAGACCCGCCCGTCGTCCAGGTCGGCGAACACCACCTCCGTGTTCGTCCTCGGGTCCTCCTCGCCCGAAATGACCGCCACGAGGCCGCCGGCGGCCGCGCTGATGCCGCGCGACTCGGTGCCGAGCTCGAGGGTTCGCCCGGTCGGTTCGAGGGTCCGCGCGTCGAGCTCGGTCACGACGCCGTCGACGTCGGCGACGACCAGGTGGACGGCCGTCGGCGGAGTAGGCGAGCGCACCGAGATTGGTGTCGACTCCGCGTCCACTGCCGGTCGCCAGCACTTCACCGGTTGGGACGTCGTACAGCCGCACCTCGCCGCTGGAGCCGACGATCGCGAGCTGCTTCCCGTCGGGCGCGAAGACCGCCCCGGCGAGATCGAGGCCTCCGGTCAGGAGCTCGGTCAACACGCCGGTCCGCACATCCAGGAGGCGGAGGGCGCTGCCAGGGATACCGCTCGAGCGCGAACGTTCGGCGACGAGCAGCACGGCGTCGCCGGTCGGGCTGACGCTGAGGTCGTGCGCGTCCGGGGCCGATGGTCCCAGGACGTCGCGGGTGAGGCCGCGGGTGCGATCGAGGTCCCAGATGATCACTGATCCGTCGGCGCCCGATGTGTACAACTCGGAACCGTCGGCACTGAAGTCCACCCCCAGCACGCTGCCGGCGTGGCCGTGGAACTGCTGCCGGCGTTCGCCGGTCGAGACGTCCCACACGATGACGGTCTCGTCGTTGCTCACCGACGCGACCATCGTGCCGTTGGCGCTGAAGGCGGCGGCGGTGATGGCTGCGTCGTGGCCGGCCAGCTGTGCTCGCCGGGCCCCACTCGCCGTGTCGAACAACCCGATGCGATCCTGGGTCACTTTGATCGCGATCGTCCGCCCATCGGGGCTGAGGGTGAGCGCTCCGAGCCCCTCGAACCGCCGGACCTCCGCCCCGCTGGCGAGGTCGAAGGCGATCGTCGGTCCCGCGCCGCTGGCGTACAAGCGGGTACCGTCGGGCGAGAACCGGATCCAGCCGCTGAGCTGGGCTGTACGGCGTGAGGAACTGGATCTCGCCCTCGTTCCGCAGGTTGAGACGGCTCGCCGGCTCGCCCGGGGCGTCCATGCGCCAGACGGCGATGTTGTCGGGGAGTGGTCCGGCCCATGGGAGCGGTCCGATCGCGGCGAGCGACGATCCATCCGGCGAATAGGCGACGTCGGCTGCAAAGTAACGGAAGCCGTCGTAGCGGACGCCGCGCGGGCTCAGGTCACGAGCGTCGAACACCTCGACGGTGGCATCGGCGCAGCCTCCTGTCCCGAGGCACGGCGTCGGGAGCCGACGACACGGCGACGACGTCACCATCCGGGCTGAAGTCCGCAGACCGGGTAGCTCCTCCCCGCTTCGCCGAGGCTCGCCACGGCCTGCCGAGTGGACATGTCGTACAAGGTGACCTCGTCGCGGCTGTCGAACACGATCGCCTGGTGACCGGCGGGCGCGCTGTCCACGCCGACCAGTCGGGGCTGGCCGTTTCTGACGACTCCGAGCGCCTGGGGGTTGCGCTCGATCGTGTTGAGCAAGTTGCCGCGTGTCTCGGCACTGTCCCAGAGGTGCTGGCCCTCGGCCGCGAGCAGGAGGGCGCGGTCGTACGCCCGCTCCTCCAGTGCCTCGGCACCGGCGCGACGGGCGTCGGCGATCGTCGCCGCTTCGTCCGCCGCGCTGCGCGCGTCCCGCGCGTCGTTGCGCTGGACGACGGCGATCGCTCCGACGACGAGCGCGATGACGGCCAGAACCGACGTGACCGTGGCGAGGATGCGGAGGCGGCGGGCTCGTCGCCTCGCATCGGCCTGTTCGCGGTCACGGAGCTGCCGTCCGGCTTCGACGAACTCCGCCTCCTGCCCGGGGAGGGGCTCCCGGACGGCGAGCTCGAGCGCGGCGTCGAGACGAGCGCCACGGTACAGGTCGCCCTCGCTGCGCCCGTCGAGCACCCAGCGCTCGGCGGCCCCGCGCACTTCCTGGCGGGCGAAGAGATCGGCCCGCTCCTCGGCGATCCAGTCGCCGAGACGCGGCCACGCCCGAAGGAGGGCTTCGTGCACGACGGTGATCTGGTCGCGGTCGACGACCAGCAGCCGGGCGCCGGCCAGTGTGGCGACGACGTCGGCGGCGCGGTTCGGCTCGATCTCGGTCACCTCGCGGTGCGACGCCCAGCGCCGGGCGTCGTCCCCGTCGAGCCGCAGTTCGACCATCCGCAGCAGTATCCGACGGGCGACCGCCTTGCCCTCGTCGTCGAGCTCCGCCAGCGCCTGTTCCGCGGTGGCGGCGATCGCCGTACGCACCCCGCCCGACGCCCGGTAACCGGCCAGGGTGATGATGCGTCCCTCACGACGCATCCACGCCTCTCGGAGGGCGTGACCGAGCAACGGCAGCGCGCCCGGTGCGGCTTCCAGATCGGCGGCGATGACCTCGGCAAGGCCATCCTCGACGACGAGGCCGCAGCGGCGGGCCGGCTCGTACACGGCGCGCCGCAGGTCGGGGTCGGCCAGTGGTCCGAGCAGCACCTGGCTGGAGGCGAGACGCTCGGCGAGCTGGTCGAAGACGCCGAACTCGCCGTAGAGGTCGGCCCGAGCGGTGACGATCAGCCCGCCGGGATGGGCGACGATGGCGTCCACGAACGCCGCTTGTTCGGATGGGTCGTGGCCCAGCGTGACGAGCTCCTCGAGCTGGTCGACGATCAGCACCGCGCCGCCGTGACCGGGGAGGTCCTCCGCGTCGAGCGACCGCTGCGGGTCGACGCCCGGTCGCACGACGATGAACTCCGGCAGCCGCGGGGCGAGCCCAGCGAGGACGAGCGACGACTTACCACTGCCCGACGCCCCGACGACGGCGACGAACCGCTCCTTCTCGAAGAGCTCCAGGCACCGCCCGATCGTCTCCTCGCGACCGAAGAACAGGTCGGCGTCCTCGGGCGCGAACGCCGCCAAGCCCGGGGTACGGGCTGCGCGCCGGATCCGGCGGCGTGGTGACTCCCTCGGCGACGACCGCCGCGATCTCGTCGGCACCGTCCAGGCCGCGCAGCACGTGAGGACCGAGCGCGAGCAGGTCGACCCCGGCAGGAAGCGCCGGCGCGCACCACCTCAGCGGTCGAAGCCGACAGCAGGACCTCTCCGGCCCGGGCGAGATCGCGGACGCGCGCGGCCCGGTTCAGCGTCGGGCCGTGGACGTCGCCGTCGAGCGTGGACGAGCTCGCCGGTGGCCATGCCGGCGCGCACTCGGAGCGCACTGGGTCGGCTGCGCCAGATCGCGTTGGACCGCTATCGCGGCCCGCACCGCACTCGACACGCTCGGGAAGACCGAGACCGTGGTGTCGCCCTCGACCGTCGCGCCGATGCGGCGGCCTCCGTGGTCCTCGACGTTCCGGTCGACGATGAGCTGCATCTCCGCCAGCAGCGCCGGTACCCGCTGGGGCGACTGCTCCCACAGCGTCGACGAATCGACCACGTCGGTCAGCAGTACGGTGACGACACCCGTCGGCGTCTGATCGTCCCAGCCCGCCCGCAACCGTTCGACCAGCTCACCTGGTGTCACCGGGCGGCGGGCCGGATCGATGGACAGCCCGGCCCGCAGCGCCACCTCCAGGCGCTCAGCGACGTCGAGGTCGATCCCCGTCCAGACCGGCGGTCCGCCCGTCGGCGGGGTCCCGGTGAGCAATGTGAACGCCGTCGCCGCCAGGCCGAACACATCGCTCGAGCGATCCGCCGGCGCCCCGCCGGCGATCTCCGGGGCGCGGAAGCCTGGGGTCCCTCCACGGGGCGACTCGGTCGTCGGCACCGACGACGACCCGAGGTCGACGAGCACGACCCGGCCGTCGCGGTCGAGGATCAGGTTGGCCGGCTTGACGTCACCGTGGACGACCCCGTGCTGATGCAACGCGGTCAACGCCTCGGCGGCCTGAGCGACCCAGCGCAGCACACTCGAGACCGGCAGGCCCGGCCGGCCTTCGTCAGCGAGGAGGCGGGCGAGGTTGACCCCGTCGACCCAGTCCAGCACCAGCACGTGGCGGCCGCCGTCGAACAGGTCGTCGCGGGCGTGAGCCAGCCCCGGATGCGGCGGCAGCGACAGCAAGGCCCGAGCCTCGACCAGCAGGCTGTCCGTGGCTCCGTTGTGGGGCACGACCGCGCACCTTCAGCGCGACGAGTCGCTCGTGTCTCGTGTCGATCGCCTTGAGGACGGTGGCCTCGCCACCGCGGCCGACAACCTCCAGCGGCTCGTACCGGTCGGCGATGCGGGTGTCAGTCATCACGAACCCCGGCACGTCTCCCGGTAGGGACGGTCGGGGAACGCCTCGCGCCATTCGCGCTCGTCGAGATTGCGTCCGGCGATCGCGCAGGCGGCATCGATCCACTTCTCGCCGCTGAGGTCCCACTCGTACACGTCGCCGTCGTCGGAGACGATCACGACCGTGTCACCTCCGGGTCCGTACACGGCCGAGACCGCAACGTCCGGTCCGGCCGGCTGCACCGAAGCGAGCACCGCGCCGGTCGTGCCGTCCGACAGGTTGACCCGGCCGTCGATGCCGGAGCTGACGAACGTCGTCCCGTCGGGCGAGTACGCGGCGTACAGCGCCTCGGCGGAATGCGCTGTCCCGTCGCTCATCGTCGCGGCCGTCGTACCGTCGAGTAGCAGGACGCGTCCGTCGAGGCTCGGGTCGGCGAAGAACCGTCCGTCGGGCGAGAACGAACCGAGGTTCGCCCCGTGATCGAGCGTTCGCCGGGTGACGATCCTGCCGGCGACGAGGTCGACGAGCACCACTTCGCCGTCGAACGTGAACACCATCGCCGTGGACTCGACCGGGCTGGTGAACGCTTGTACCGGTCGGCCGCCGATCTGGACCCGCGGCCCGGCCCGCTCGAGCGTCTCGGCATCGATCGTCGACACCACGCCACGCCGTTCGGCGATCATCAGACCGCTCCCGTCAGGGGTGTAGCCGACCCCGCCGATGTGTCCACGCGCGACCCGTCGCTCCTTGACAAGTGCGCCGGACGCCGGGTCCCAGAAGCGGACGAACCCGTCCCCACCACTGGTCACCAACCGATCACCGCCATGCCGCCATGCCGCGATGCCCCACGCGCCATGGCCGGCATCGATGGGCGCAGTCGTCCGCCCGGTCGACACGTCGAAGAACCGCAAGGATCCATCCGAGAAGGAGGCGAACGCGACGACGTCGCCCTCTGGCGCCGGCAGAACCCAGCCCCAGTGATCCTCGACGTCCGCGGACACCTCGAGCCTCCGGAGGAAGCGCTGCCGGCCGGACAGGTCCCACGCCATCACGAGGTGGTCCCACCCCGCGGTGTAGAGCGTCCGGTCGTCCGCGCTGAACGCCAGCCCTCCGACCAGTCCGGAATGGCCCTCGAACACCTGGAGGCGCGCTCCGGTTGCGGCGTCCCACACCCTCGCCGTGGAGTCGGCGGACGCCGAGCCGAGCAGCCTGCCGTCGTGGGAGAAGCGCAGGTTCTGAATCGTGTCGCCGTGGCCGGGCAACCGGTCCAACTCGACGAGGGTCGCTGCGTCGACGAGCACGACCTCGGCGCCGTCGGCCACGGCGAGACGCGCGCCGTCCGGGCTCAGTTCGACCTCGGCGCCCGGCAACTCGGCTTCCCGCAGTTGCTCACCGGTGTCGACGTCGAACACGGCGATCGATGACGGGCCGCCGACGTACAGCTCAACGCCGTCGGCGCTGAACGCGACCGAGGGCTCGAGGATAGGAACCGGGATCCACCGACGGGGTTCGGCCAAGGCCTCGGTGTCCCACACGGCAACCCCACCTTGGAACGCGGCCGCGAGCATTCGACCATCGGCGCTGAACACGGGGGACTCGGGCCAGAGCGTCTGCGGTGGGATCCCGCCCGGCTGCTCGTCCGCGGGCACCCCGCTCGGGACATCGATCAAACGCAACGGCTGCGGATCCCACTTGAGGTCGGGCTGCCCGGGCGTCACCGACTCGCGGGCGACGACCAACTGCTTGCCACTCGGATGGAACGCCACAGCCCACGGCGGCACGTCGTCGAACGACCCGACCTCCTCCCACGTCGACGTGTCGTGGAACGTGACGTCCCCCCACCCGGTGCCGACGGCAGCCAGCGTGCCGTCCGGGCTGATGTCGATCGTCGTGACACCGCGTCCGCCGGTGCGATGCACGCCGATCAGTTCCGGATGCTTTTGCAGCACGGCGAGCAGGTTGGCCCGCGTGTCCGGAGAGTCGTCGAGCCGGGCGCCCTCCACAGCGAGGAGCAGGGCCCGATCGATCTCATTGGCGACGAGGGCTTGCGCACCGACGCGCCGGGCGTCGGCCGACACCGCCGCGGAGTCCGCCCGTTCGGCCTCGGTCCGAGCGTCCTCTGCGGCGGAGTCCGCCCGTTCGGCCTCGGTCCGAGCGTCAGCGGCGGCGACGTCCGCCCGCTCGGCCTCCCGCAACGCCTCGTCCGCAGCCTCGTCGGCCACGAGCGCTGACTCGTCGGCCGCGACGCGCGCCTGCCGGGCGTCGTTGCGCTGCACGACGGCGATCGCCCCGACGACCAGCGCGATCACGGCCAGCACCGACGTGACGACCGCGAGGCCTCGAAGTCGGCGCGACCTCCGACGTGTGTCGGCCAGTTCTCGATCCCGCAGCTTCCGTCCCGCCTCGACGAACTCCGCGTCCTGCCCGGGGAAGGGCTCACGGGCGGCGAGTTCGAGCGTGGAATCGAGGCGAGCGCCGCGGTACACGTCTCCATCGCTCCGACCATCCAGAACCCAGCGTTCGGCGGCCCAGCGCACCTCTTGGCGGGCGAGGAGATCGGCCCGCTCCGCGGCGATCCACTCGCCGAGACGTGGCCATGTCCGCAGGAGGGCTTCGTGCACCACAGTGATCTGGTCGCGGTCGACGACCAGCAACCGGGCGCCGGCGAGCGTGGTGACGACGTCGCTCGCCCGGCGCGGCTCGATCTCGGTCACCTCGCGGTGCGACGCCCAGCGCCGGACGTCGTCCCCGTCCGGCCGTAGTTCGACCATCCGCAGCAGGACCCGACGGGCCACCGCCTGGCCCTCGTCATCGAGCTCCGCCAGCGCCTGCTTCCGCGGTGGTGGCGATCGCCGTACGCACCCCACCCGACGCGCGATAACCGGCCAGCGTGATCGTGCGTCCTTCCCGGCGCAGCCACGCTTCCCGGAGGGCGTGACCGAGCAACGGCAGCGCTCCGGGTGCAGCTTCCAGGTCGGCGGCGATGACTTCGGCGAGACCGTCCTCGACGGCGAGGCCGCAGCGGCGGGCCGGTTCGTGCACGGCCCGCAACAGGTCCGGCTCGGCCAGTGGTCCGAGCAGTACCTGGCTGGAGGCGAGACGGTCGGCGAGCTGGTCGAAGGCGCCGAACTCGCCGTACAGATCGGCCCGCACGGCGACGATCAGGCCGCCTGGATGGGCGACGATGGCCTCGACGAACGCCGCCTGCTCGGACGGGTCGTGGCACAAGGTGACGAGCTCCTCGAGCTGATCGACGATGAGCACAGCGGCATCTCGACCACCGAGGTCCGCCGCCTCGAGCGACTGGAGCGGATGGACGCCGGGCCGCAGGATCACGAACTCGGTCAGCTGCGGGGCGAGCCCGGCGAGGACGAGCGACGACTTGCCGCTGCCCGACGCCCCGACGACCGCGACGAACCGCTCCTTCTCGAACAGCTCCAGGCACCGCTCGACCGTCTCCTCCCGACCGAAGAACAAGTCGGCGTCCTCCGGGCGGAACGGGGCCAGCCCGGGGTACGGGCTGCGCGCCGGATCCGGCGGTGTCGAGACTCCGTCGGCGACGACGGCGGCGATCTCGTCGGCACCGTCCAGGCCGCGCAGCACGTGGGGTCCCAGCGCGATGAGGTCGACGCCGGCAGGAAGCGCCGGCCGAACCACGTCGGCGGTCGAAGCCGAGGCCAGCACCTCCCCGGCGCGGGCGAGATCCCGGACGCGAGCGGCCCGATTCAGCGTTGGGCCGTGGACGTCCCCGTCGAGGTGGACGAGCTCGCCGGTCGCCAGGCCGGCACGCACCCGCAACGCACCGGGCCGGCTCGCCAGGCTGCGCTGCAGCCCGACTGCGGCTCGCACCGCGTTCGCCGCGTTCGGGAACACCGAGACGGTGGCGTCACCTTCGATCGTCGCGCCGATGCGCCGGCCGCCGTGCTCCTCGACGTTGCGGTCGACGACGAGCTGCATCTCGGCGAGCAGGGCCGGCACTCGCTGGGGCGACTGCTCCCACAGCGTCGACGATTCGACCACATCGGTGAGCAGGACTGTGGCGACACCTGTCGGCGTCTGGTCGTCCCAGCCCGCCCGCAACCGTTCGACCAGCTCACCCGGTGTCGCCGGCCGGCGCGCCGGGTCGATCGAAAGGCCGCTCCGGAGCGCCGCTTCGAGGCGCTCGGCAACTTCGGAGTCGATCCCCGTCCACACCGGCGGACCGCTCGGTCGGCGGGGCTCCCGTGAGCAGTGTGAACGCCGTCGCCGCCAGACCGAACACGTCACTCGAGCGATCCGCCGGTGCCCCCGCGGCGATCTCGGGCGCTCGGAAGCCCGGCGTCCCTCCGCGTGGCGCCTCGGTCGTCGGCACCGACGACGAGCCCAGGTCGACGAGCACGACCCGGCCGTTGCGGTCGAGGATGAGGTTGGCCGGCTTCACGTCGCCGTGGACGACGCCGTGCTGGTGCAGTGCCGTCAACGCCTCGGCGGCCTGGGCGACCCAGCGCAGCACGCTCGACACCGGAAGGCCCGGCCGGCCCTCGTCGACGAGGACGCGGGCGAGGTTGACGCCCTCCACCCAATCCAGCACCAGCACGTGGCGGCCGCCGTCGAACAGGTCGTCGCGGGCGTGAGCCAGCCCCGGATGCGGCGGCAGCGACAGCAAGGCCCGCGCCTCCGCCAACAGGCTCGTCGGACGAACCGTTGTGGGGCACGACGCGCACCTTCAGCGCGACGAGTCGCTCGTGTCGCGTGTCGATCGCCTTGAGGACGGTGGCCTCGCCACCGCGGCCGACCACCTCCAGCGACTCGTAGCGGCCCGCGATGCGGGTGTCAGTCATGACGAGCTTTGAGGTCGGCGAGCGTCACGACGCCGGAATCGAGCGCGGCGTTCGCCAGACGCGAGCGCCGGCGTTCAGCGCCCTCGATGCCGAACTTGGTCACCAGGTTGGCGAGGTGCAGCTTGATCGCGTTCTCCGAGACCGTCAGCTCCGCCGCCATCTCGCGCACGGTGGCGGGCTCGGTGAAGAGGTCGCCGTTGGCCAGCGGACCGCACAGCGCGACGAGGACGTCGCGCTCGCGGGCCGTGATCGGCGGCCGCTTGATCACCGTGTCGGTCGGGCTCCCGCTCGCCGCCACCTGACCGCAGAACACCAGCCGGGCTCGCCCCAACCGCACCTCGTCGGAGGATCGGAGCGGATGCATCGAGGTGAGCTGGCGACCGTTGACCGCGGTTCCGTTCCGCGATCCACAGTCCTCGATGAACCACCGCCCGTTGAGGTGGTGGAGCATCGCATGGACGCGCGACACCGACGCATCCGCGACGACGACGTCGTTGTCGGCCGCGCTGCCGAGGGTCAGGCGCTCACCGTCGAGCACGAGTGCCCGCCGCTCCCTCCCGTCCCACCAGTCGAAATATGCACCCACGCCCGCACTCCCTCGTCGCAGTCAACCACATCGTGACCGCTTCGTCAGGTCAGCACACTGTCGAACCGACCAGGTCGACCTGACGCCGCCCCCTCCATCTGGGCGCGGTCGCGACAGTTGTGTCAGACCCTTTCCACGAGAGTCGCGATGCCCTGGCCGACGCCGATGCACATGGTGGCCGCCCCGCGGGTCCCGGAGGGCCGGGCCGCCAACTGGTGGACCAGCGTGGTGAGGATGCGGGCGCCGGAGCAGCCGAGCGGATGGCCGAGAGCGATCGCCCCGCCGAGCGGGTTCACGCGTGCCGGATCGAGCCCGAGCTCGGTGACCACGGCCAACGACTGGGCGGCGAAGGCCTCGTTGAGCTCGACCACCTCGAGCTCGTCGAGCTTCCAGCCCGCTCGTTCCAGGGCCAGGCGCAGCGCGGGTGCCGGACCGATGCCCATCCGACGCGGCTCGACCCCGGCCGCGGCCCACGTGACGACCCGTGCCAGCGGGGTCAGCCCATGGCGGGCGACGCCATCGTCGTTGGCGAGCAGCATCGCCGCCGCCCCGTCGTTGAGCGGGCTGGAGTTGCCGGCGGTGACCGTCCCGTCGGCGGCGAACACCGGCTTGAGCTTCGCCAGCCGCTCGAGACTGGTGTCGGCCCGGGGACCCTCGTCCGCGGTGACCTCGGTGTCGCCGGCGTGCACTGGGATGAGCTCCGCATCGAACCGGCCGGATTCCTGGGCGGCTACCGCCTTGCGATGGCTCTCCAGGGCGAACCCGTCCTGGGCCTCGCGACCGATCTCGTACTCGGCTGCCAGCACCTCGGCCGTCATGCCGAGGCTGATCGTGTGCTCGGCCGGCATCGCCGGGTTCACCAACCGCCAGCCGAGCGCGGTGTCGACCAGCTCCTGGGTGCGCGGCAACCGATCGGTGGCGCGCGGCAGGACGAACGGCGCCCGGCTCATCGCCTCCACCCCTCCGGCGACTGGCGACTTCGCCGAGGCCAAGTGCGAGGTCGGCCGCGGCCCGATTGACGGCGTCGAGCCCCGAGCCGCACAGCCGGTTGACGGTCGCACCGGGAATCGACAACGGCAGGCCGGCGAGGAGCACGGCCATCCGGGCGACGTTGCGGTTGTCCTCACCAGCCTGGTTGGCCGCGCCCATCACGACGTCGTTGATCGCGTCCGGGCGGAACCGACGGGTTGCGTTCGAGCAGCGCCCGCAGGACCCCCGCGGCGAGATCGTCGGGGCGGACGTCGGACAGCGCGCCGCGATGCCGACCGATCGGGGTCCGGCAGGCGTCCACCACATACACGGTTCGCGGAGCGGTCATCTCAGGGCCCTCACGACAATGCGAGCGAGCGAGCGCCAGCGAGCGAGCGGCCAGCAACTGCGCGGGCGGTATGCGGTGTGGCCGGGGAACGCAGTTACGAGCACCTACCCAGCGTACGTCCGTGTTCACTTGACGAACAACCGTGCGCTCTGCGTATGATTCACGCGGGCGGGACGCCCGAGTATGACGACGATCACGTCACTGTCCGAGGCGGTCGCCGAGCTGGTGCACGACGGCGACACCGTCGCGCTGGAAGGGTTCACCCACCTCATCCCGGTGGCCGCCGGCCACGAGATCATCCGCCAGGGCCGCCGCGACCTGACCGTCGTGCGCATGACTCCCGACATCGTCTACGACCAGCTGATCGGTGCCGGATGCGTGCGCAAGATGATCTTCTCGTGGGGCGGAAACCCTGGCGTCGGGTCGCTGTACCGCTTCCGCGACGCCGTCGAGCGCGGCTGGCCCCAGCCGCTCGAGATCGAGGAGCACAGCCACGCCGGGATGGCGAACCGCTACGCCGCTGGGGCCGCCGGCCTTCCGTTCGCGGTCCTGCGCGGGTATCGCGGCACCGATCTCGTCGACCACACGCCCACCCTCGCCTCGGTCACCTGCCCCTTCACCGGTGAGGAGCTGACCGCGGTGTCGGCGATCAACCCGGACGTGTCCATCGTCCACGCTCAGCAGTCCGACCGCGCGGGGAACGTGATGATGTGGGGGATCACCGGTGTGCAGAAGGAGGCCGTGCTGGCCGCCCGGAAGGCGCTCGTGACGGTGGAGGAGATCGTGGACGAGCTCGAGCCCCGCCCGGGCAGCGTCGTCCTGCCGAGCTGGGTCGTCTCGCACGTAGCCGCCGTCCCCGGCGGCACCCACCCCTCGTACGCCCACGGCTACTCCGTTCGTGACAACGACTACTACCGCGCGTGGGACGAGATCTCCGCAGACCGCGACCGCTTCCTGGACTGGCTCGACGCCAACGTGATGAGCTCGGTCAGCAGGTGAACGAGGTGCCCGCCTTCAGCCCGGACGACGCGATGACCATCGCCGCGGCACGCCGCCTGGCCGACGGCGCGGTGTGCTTCGTCGGCATCGGGCTCCCGAGCACGGCGGCCAACCTGGCCCGGCGCACGCACGCGCCCGACCTGGTGCTCGTCTACGAGTCGGGCACGCTGGGCTCCAAGCCGCAGCGGCTGCCGTTGTCGATCGGCGACGGTGAGCTCGCCGACACGGCCGACAGCGTGATCACCGTCCCCGAGGTCTTCAACTACTGGCTCCAGCCCGGGCGCATCGACGTCGGGTTCCTCAGCGGCGCCCAGATCGACCGCTTCGCCAACATCAACTCGACCGTCATCGGCGACTACGAGACGCCGAAGGTGCGGCTGCCGGGCGCGGGCGGGGCGCCGGAGATCGCGGCGTCGTGCCGCGAAGTGATGGTGATGCTGCGCCAGACTCCACGGGCGTTCGTGGAGCGGGTCGACTTCGTGTCGTCGATGGGGTTCGGCCATGGCCCGGGCGACCGCGAGCGGTTGGGTCTGCGCGGGGCGGGGCCGCGGACCGTCGTCACCGATATCGGCATCCTTCACCCGGACCCCCGCACGTGCGAGCTGACCCTTGGAGCGCTGCAGCCGGGGGCGACCGTCGACCAGGCCCGCGAGGCGACGGGATGGAACCTCGCCGTCGCCGACGAGATCGAGGAGGTGCCGCCGCCGACGGCCGACGAGCTGGCAGTGCTACGCGAGCTGCAGGCGACGATCACGACCGGAGTGCACTCGGCGTGAACGACATCCCCGACGAGACCCAGGTCGGCATCGTCGGTGCCGGACCGGCCGGACTCGTGCTCTCCCACCTGCTCGAGGAACGGGGGATCGAGTGCGTCGTGCTCGAGCTCCGCGACCGCGAGTACGTCGAGCACCGCGTCCGCGCCGGCGTGCTCGAATCCCCTACCGTCGAGCTCCTGCGCAACCTCGGCCTGGCGGAGCGTCTCGACCGCATGAGCCTCCCGCATCGTGGCATCCAGCTCGCCTTCGAGGGCCGCCGCCACCACATCGACTTCGTCGAGCTCGTCGGCCGCTCGATCACCGTGTACGGCCAGCAGGAGGTCGTCAAGGACCTCATCGCCGCCCGTCTCGCGGCCGGCGGCCCGATCGTGTTCGAAGCGCTCGACGTCGAGCCGGTCGACGTCGACACCGACAAGCCGCTCATCCGCTACCGCCACCACGGCGAGCCGCGGGAGCTGCGCTGCCAGGTCGTGGCGGGGTGCGACGGATTCCACGGCGTGTGCCGGCCCGCTCGTGCCCGACCGCGTCGACTACGACCGGCAGTACCCCTTCGCCTGGCTCGGCATCCTGGCCGAGGCGGCTCCGACGCAGGACGAGCTGATCTACTCGAGCCACGAACGGGGCTTCGCGCTCTACAGCATGCGCTCGCCCACGATCACCCGTCTCTACCTCCAGGTCCCCGCCGACGAGACCCTCGACGGCTGGTCGGACGACCGCATCTGGTCCGAGCTCGAGACCCGCCTGCCGACCGAGGATGGGTTCGTCCTCAACACGGGCCCGATCCTGGACAAGGGGATCACCGAGATGCGCGGCTTCGTGTCCACACCGATGCGCCACGGCAACCTGGTGCTCGCCGGCGATGCCGCCCACATCGTGCCGCCGACCGGGGCGAAGGGGATGAACCTCGCCATCGCCGACGTGTACGTGCTCGCCGGGATCCTCGACGACGTCGTCAACCACGGCCGCGTTGAACGGCTCGCCGACTACACGGCGGCCTGCCTGCGCCGGGTGTGGCGGGCGCAGCACTTCTCGTGGTGGATGACGTCGATGCTCCACCGCTTCGGCGACGACCCGTTCCAACGGCAGCTGCAGCTCTCCGAGCTCGCCCTGGTGACCGGCTCGGTCAACGCCGCGCGCAACCTCGCCGAGAACTACACCGGTCTGCCCGTTCGGCAACCTGTTCGGAGGTGAAGGTTGATGCACGATCACGAGTGACGACTGGGACTCCTTCGCCCCACCGCCGCCGGGCACGCACCCGCCACTGGACTCGGCGGAGTACCGCTCGGCGGCGTTGCGGCACCCGCGCCGCGATCCGGTCGTGCTGGACCCGGCCAAGGCCGACCTCACCGAGCTGTCCGGTCCGGTCTTCGGCGAGAGCGCGGTCACGCCGGCCGACACCGACTTGACGATCGGGCCGACCGGGGAGGCCGTCGGCCAGCGCATCGTCGTCACCGGCCGGCTGCTCGACGCCGGCGGGCGACCGATCCCGTCGTCGCTGATCGAGATCTGGCAGGCCAACGCGTCCGGCCGCTATCGCCACCCCAACGACCAGTGGCCGGGCACGCTCGACCCCAACTTCAGCGGCGGCGGCCGCTGCCTCACCGGTGCCGACGGCAGCTACCGCTTCGTCACGATCCGCCCGGGGGCGTATCCGTGGCGCAACCATCCCAACGCGTGGCGACCCGCGCACATCCACTTCTCGGTGTTCGGCCGCTCGTTCCGTCAGCGGTTGGTGACCCAGATGTACTTCCCCGGTGACCCGCTCTTCTTCCAGGACCCGATCTGGAACTCGATCCCGGACCCGGCGGCACGCGAGCGCTTGATCTCCCACTACGACCACGACGTCACCGAGCCCGAGTGGGCGTTGGGGTTCCGCTTCGACATCGTCGTCCGCGGGCCGGCGCGGACCCCGTTCGACAACGACCGGGCCGATGGCTGACACCCCGCCCGGACACACCGCGTCGCAGACCGTCGGGCCGTTCCTCCACATCGCCCTCGCCGACCCGACGGCCCGTTTCGCCGTCGCCGACGGCGCCGACGGCGCGATCGTCGTGCGCGGCCGGCTCACCGACGGCAACGGCGACCCGATCCCGGACGGGCTCATCGAGACCTGGCAGGTCGACGGGCGCTTCGCCCGCAGCGCCACGGACACCGACGGGGGTTGGGAGATCCGCACCACCAAGCCACCGCCGGCCCCGACACGCGACGGCACCGCCCAGGCACCCCACCTCGTCATGTCGGTGTTCGCCCGAGGGCTGCTCGACCGGGTCGTCACCCGCGTGTACTTCGGCGACGAGGAGGACGCCAACGCCACCGACCCGACGCTCGCGGTGGTCGACCCGCAGCGCCGCCACCTGCTCGTCGCCACCCCGGACGGCGCGAACGGCTACCGCTTCGACATCCGCCTCCAGGGCGAGGATGAATCCGTCTTCTTCGCCCTCTGAGGCCGGCCCGTTCGACTTCCTCGTCAACCGCGGCCCGGTGGCCGAGGCGACGTCGTCGACCGCTTGGCTGACGGCGATGATCGAGGTCGAGGCCGCCTTGGCGCAGGCGTGGGCGCAGGTGCTCGCCGCGCCGCCGGACGTGTCCAAGGCGCTGGCCGACGCGTGCGCCGTCGAGCGCGTCGACGCCGCGGCCGTGTTCGGTGCTGCCGAGCGGGGCGGGAACCCGGTGATCCCGCTCGTGCCAATACTGAAGGAGTTGGCCGGCCCCGCGGCAGCGGAGCTCGTCCACCGCGGCGCCACCAGCCAGGACATCTTCGACACCGCGGCGATGCTCGTCGTGCGCCGTTGTTCGGACCTGGTGCGCGACCGGCTCGTCGCCGTCCGAGGCGTCGCGGCCGGACCTCGCCCGCGCCCACGGAACGACGCCGATGATCGGACGCACCCTGCTCCAACACGCCGTGCCGACGACATTCGGCGCCATCGTCGACCGCTGGCTCGCCGGGCTCGATGCCGCCCGGGCTGAGATCGGGCGGGTCGACGCCGAGTTGCCGCTGCAGCTCGGCGGACCGGTCGGCGACCGAGCGCCGTTCGGGAGCCCAGTTCGGAACGGTCGTCGCGTTGGTGGCCGCCCGCCTGACGCTCGTCGTGCCGACGACCTCGTGGCACACCCAGCGGGCACCGACAGCGGCGATCGCGGGGGCCTGGGGACTGGCGGCGTCGACGATCGGCGCGATCGCCCTCGACATCGTGCTGCTGGCCCAGAGCGACGTGGGCGAGATCGCCGAGCGTCGCCGCGGGCGCCGGCGGATCGTCGTCGATGGCCCACAAGCACAACCCGATCGCCGCGGTCAGCGCCCGGGCCGCGGTCATGCAGACTCCCGGGCTGGTGGCCACGCTGCTCGACGCGGCCGGCAGCCACGAGCTCGAGCGGGCGGCGGGCGCGTGGCACGCCGAGTGGCCGGCGCTGAACCGGCTGCTCCGCGCGACGGCGGCTGCGGTCGACTGGCTGGGGATCAGTCTCGAGCGTCTGCACGTCGACGAGCAGCGGATGGCGGCCAATCTGGCGAGGAGTCAGGAGGAGTCGCAATGACGAACATCACCGACCTGCACATCGAGGAGACGGGAGCGGCCGCCGGCCCCGTGGTCGTCTGGCTCGGCGTCGCTCGGGAGCACGGCGGCGATGTGGGAACCGCAGATCAGCGGGCTCGGCGACCGCTTCCGGTGCCTGCTCGTCGACCACCCGGGTCATGGCAAGAGCCCGACCGCGCCCGGCCCGTACACGATCGCAGGGCTCGCCGACGGGGTCGTCGCCGCCCTCGACCGGGTCGAGGTCGAGCGGGCGCACATCGTCGGGCTCTCGATCGGGGGGATGCTCGGGATGGCGCTGGCCATCGACCACTCCGACCGTGTCGATCGCCTCGCCCTGCTCTGCACGTCCGCCCAGCTCGGGCCACCGTCGATGTGGGAGGAGCGGGCGGCCACCGTGCGCGCCGGTGGGACCGCCGTGATCGCCGAGACCATCGTCGGCCGGTGGTTGTCCCCGTCCTACAGGGACACCCATCCCGACGAGTTCGCCGAGCTCGTGGCGATGGTGTCGTCGGTTGACCGGGACGGGTACGCGTGGTGCTGCGAGGCGATCGCGGCGATGGACCTGCGCGCCGACCTGCCGGGCGTGGCCGCGCCGACGCTGGTCGTCGCCGGCGCGCTCGACCCGGCGACCCCGGTGGAGCACGGCGAGCTGGTCGCCTCGCTCGTCCCCGGCTCGCGCATCGAGATCCTCGAGGCGGCCCATCTGGCGAGCTGGGAGCGGGCGGCCGAGGTCAACGCTCTGCTGGACGACCACCTGCTCGGCGGAGGCGGCGGGGGATGAGCGAGCGAAGCGAGAGCTCGTACGAAGCGGGCATGAGGGTGCGCCGCGAGGTCCTCGGGGACGAGCACGTCGACCGGGCCGTCGCCGCCACCACCGACATCGACGCGGACTTCCAGCGGTACATCACGACGTCGGCGTGGGGATCGCTGTGGACCCGGAACGACCGCCTCGACCGCCGCACCCGATCGTGCGTGACGATCGCCCTGCTCACCGCCCTGCGGGCGGAGCACGAGCTGGCGATGCACATCCGCGCCGGGCTGCGCAACGGGCTCACCGCGGAGGAGATCACCGAGGTGATCCTCCACACCGCCGCCTACGCCGGCATCCCCGCCGCCAACACGGCGATGGCCGTGGCCAAAGAGGTGCTCGCCGGCGGATCCGCCGTAACCCCCATCTGGGCCGGCTGATGCTGACACCCCTTGTTCATGATGGGCCCCGTGGTCAGGACGAGGACCGTGCACGCCTGCCAGGAGTGCGGCACGAACCACCCGAAGTGGACGGGCCAGTGCTCGGGGTGCGGCGCGTGGAACAGCATCGTGGAGGAGGTTCACGACGACGGCGCCGCCGGCGGCGGCGCGCCGACCGTCGCCGCGATGTCCGAGCTCAGCCTGCTCCACGACATCGACGCCCTGCTCGGTCAGCCACAGCCGACGGGCATCGGCGAGCTCGACCGCGTGCTCGACGGCGGCATCGTGCCCGGTTCCGTCACGCTGCTCGGCGGGGAGCCGGGCATCGGCAAGAGCACCCTCCTGCTCCAGCTCGTGGCGTGGTGGCCGGGCACCACCCTCTACGTCAGCGCCGAAGAGAGCCCGCAGCAGGTGCGGCTGCGCGCCGAGCGCCTCGGCGCGGTGCGACCGGACCTTTGGATCGCCGCCGAGAGCGCGCTCGAAGGGGTCCTCGCGGCGATCGACCGCACCGCGCCCGACCTCGTCGTGATCGACAGCATCCAGACGATCGCCGACGCGCGCCTGGCGTCGGCGCCCGGCTCGATCAGCCAGGTGCGCGACTGCGCGCAGCAGCTGGTCGTCGCAGCAAAGCGGCGGGGCGTGGCGATGGTGCTCGTGGGCCATGTCACCAAGGACGGCTCGCTCGCCGGCCCCCGCGTGCTCGAGCACGTCGTCGACACCGTGCTCTCCTTCGAGGGTGAACGTCACCACGCGTTGCGGATGCTGCGCGCCGTCAAGCACCGCTTCGGCTCCACCGACGAGCTCGGGCTGTTCGAGATGACCGGACACGGTCTCGTCGGCGTGCCCGATCCGTCCAAGCTGTTCCTCTCCGACCGCCGCCGCGGGCTGACCGGCTCGGTCGTCGTCCCGGTCATCGAGGGGCACCGGCCCGTGCTCGTCGAGATCCAGGCCCTCACCGTCTCGATCCCTTCGGGCACCCCGCCGCGGCGCAACGCCCAGGGGCTCGACGGCGGTCGCCTGGCCCTGCTTCTCGCCGTGCTCGAACGTCACGCCATGGTGCGGCTCGGCGCGCAGGACGTCTACGTCTCCGCCGTCGGCGGCATGCGGCTCACCGAGCCGGGCACCGACCTCGGCGTGGCCCTCGCGGTCGCCGCGGCCGCCGCCGAGCTGATCGTGCCCGATGATCTGGTCGTCGTCGGCGAGGTCGGGCTCGGCGGCGAGGTTCGTCAGGTCGCCCGCACGGCCCGCCGGCTCGCCGAGGCGGCCCGCCTCGGGTACCGCCGGGCGATCGTGCCGGCGTCCTCGCCGCCCGTCGACGGCATCGAGTTGGTCCGCGTGGCCACCCTTGCCGAGGCCCTGGGCCGGGCGTGCGGACCGGAGGGAGGTTGGGGAGCCTCTCAGCCGCGACTTCTAGAATCCCCCCATGGTCAGCCGGCACCGGGCCGTCAACGACGAGCTGCGCGACGCCCTGGCCAAGGTGTCGCCGGGAACGCCCCTGCGTGACGGCATCGACCGGGTGATCCGATCCCACGCCGGGGCGCTGCTCGTCCTCGACGACGGCCCTGCGGTGCTGACGATCTGCTCGGGCGGGTTCCTCGTCGACGCCCCCTACAGCCCGCAACGCCTGTCCGAGCTGGCGAAGATGGACGGCGCGATCATCCTGTCGTCCGACGGCAGCCGGATCGCTCGGGCCAACGTCCACCTCGTCCCCGACCCCACCGTGCCCACCGTGGAGACCGGCACCCGGCACCGCACGGCCGAGCGGGTCTCCCGCTCGCTGAACGTGCCCGTCGTGTCGGCCAGCGAGGAGATGGGGATCATCAACGTCTACGCCGGCGGATCCCGTCACCAACTGCAGGACATCAGCCGGCTCCTCGACCGGGCGAATCAGGCGCTGCAGACGCTCGAGCGGTACAAGGTGCGCCTCGACGACGCGATCGCCAACCTCACCGCGGCCGAGCTGGAGGACGTGGTGTCGTTGCGCGACGTCGTGACCGTGGTCCAGCGCGGCGAGATGGTGCACCGCATCGCCGACGAGATCGAGACGATGATCATCGAATTGGGCTTGGATGCCCGCCTGCTGCGGTTGCAACTCGACGAGATCTACGGCGACGTCGACGACGAGCTCGACCTGGTCATCGCCGACTACTTGCCGGCCGGACGAACCGTCGCCGAGACGCTGGCCGAGATGTCGCGGCTCGACGACGACGAGGTGCTCGACCACCGCATCGCCGCCGCCTCGCTGCACCGGGACGGCGACAGCCGCGACCTCGACCAGGAGGTCGTCCCCAAGGGTTTGCGCCTTCTCCACCGGGTGCACCGGCTGCCCGCCGAAAAGGCCGCCACGATCGCCGACCACTTCGGTGGTCTGGCCAAGCTGCAGCGGGCGACGATCGCCGACCTGATGGCCGTCGACGACGTCGACGAGGTGATGGCGATGGCGATCAAGGACACCCTGGAACGGGTCACCGAGTCGACCATCCTCGATCAGTACAGCTGACCCTGCCGTTCTTGCATCTAGGTCGCGCGTCAGAGCGCGCGAACTAGATGCAGGTTCGGCTGCAAGGCGGCTACGCCACGGCGTACGTCGCGACAGTGCAGCCGACGGCGAAGATCGGGATCGCCGCGTAGAAGTGCACCGTCCCCTCGGCGCCGGCGGCCGCGCCCGCCACGGCGACGAACGTGCGGATCTCGAACCCGCCCTGGCCGGCCTCGGTGTAGACGTCGAGGTCGGCGTAGCCGACGAGCGCGTCGCGGTCGTTGCGGCACCAGCGGTCGAGGAACTCACGATCCCAGGCCTCGTTGATCTTGCCGGAGTCGGGTGTCGCCGGCCAGTGGGAGATCCCACCGGTGCCGATCACGGCGACGCGCTCGGGCATCGCGTCGGCCGCCCGCCGCAGGGCCTCACCGAACGCCCACGCCCGGTGCAGCGGGGTGAGCGGCGGCCCCTGGCAGTTGATGTTCGCGGGGACGAGCGGCAGGTCGTACCGCGGGGTCAGGAAGTGCAGCGGGACCATGATCCCGTGGTCGAGCCGCCACTCCTCGGCATAGGAGACGTCCACCGTCTGCATGATCTCCTCGATCAGGCGCTTCGACAGGTCTCGATCGCCGGGCACCCGGTTCCGTTCGATGCGCAGCCACGCCGGGTCCTCGATCGGGCCGTCGTAGAAGTCGGCCATGCCGACGGCGAAGCTCGGCATGTTGTCCATGAAGAAGTTGGCGAAGTGCTCGGCGGCGAGCACGACCAGCGCGTCGGGACGGGACGCCTCGAGCCGCTCGCGCAGGTCGTCGAACGCGGCGTACAACCCGTCACGCAGTTCGGGGTCGGCGAGCTCGGAGCGCGCCGTGATGCCAGGAGCGTGGCTGCACACTCCGGCGAACACCAGGCTCACGACTCGCTCCGCTCCCGCTCGAGCCGGGCCGCGTCGGCATCGACGCCTTCGTAGCCGGTCATCGCGTAGACCCCCTCGCGGACCGGGCCGTAGGTCGCGATGCCGTCGCGCATCCGCTGCAGGTAGTCGGCCCACGGGATCTCGTGCAGCGCGGCGAAGTACATCAGGATCTGGCCGTTCACCCCGAGGTGGTACAGGAACCCGATGTCCGGCTCGACGAGCGCGGTCCGCTCGTCGTCGGCGAGCTCGTAACCGGCGAGCGCCCCTTCGCGGTCGGCCAGGTAAGCCTGCTGCCGAGCGGGATCGCGGTTGAGCTCGAAGAGGAACTTCTGCACGTAGTACAGGCTCATGAGCAACTCAATTCCACCACACGGGTCGTGAGGCCGTGGTCCTGCGCTCTGGCTTGGTCAGTCCGGCAGCAGCGGCATCGCGGGCGGACCGTCGTTGCCAAGCAGCACGGCGCGCGTGACGGCGCTGGTCCCGAAGCGCTCGCGCACGGCGTCGACAACGGTGTCGAGCGGGCCGCCCGGTCGTTCGAACGGCAGGGCGAGCTGGACCGTGCCGTCGTCGTCGAGGTTGGCGACGGCGATCCCGACCAGCGTGAGGCCGCGCTGCTCGACCAGCGGAGCCGCCGCCGCCAGCAGGGCTCGGGCCGCGGTGAGTATTACCCGGGTCTCCGCCGTCGGCCAGCGCATCGTGTGCGACCTCGTCGCCCGCGAGAAGTCGTCGAACCGCAGCCGCAGCGTCACCGTCCGCCCGATCCGCCCGGCGGTGCGCATCCGGCGGGTCACACGGTCGACGAGGCCGACCACCACGGCGTCGATCGCATCCGGTGGCCGCGGCCGGCGCCCGAGGGCGCGCTGGGAGCCGATCGACCGGCGACGGCGTCGAGCCTCGACGGGCCGGGGATCGCGGTTGTGGGCAAGGGCGTGGAGCTGGTGTCCCGACGCCCGGCCGAGCATCGACACCAGCGCGCCGTGCGGCAGACGGGCAACGTCGGCGACGGTCGTGATCCCCCGGGCGTGGAGCTTGTCGGCGGTCGCCGGCCCGACGCCCCACAACCGCTCGACGGGCAGCGGATGGAGGAAGGCGAGCTCGCGGCCGACCGGCACGACGAGCAGGCCGTCGGGTTTGGCGACGCCGCTCGCCACCTTGGCGAGGAACTTCGTCCGCGCCACGCCGACGGTGATCGGCAGGCCCACCCGCTCGCGCACGTCGTTCCGCAACCGCACGGGCGATCTGCGCCGGGCGTGCCGGACACCCGGCGCAGCCCGCCGACGTCGAGGAACGCCTCGTCGATCGACAGCGCCTCGACGAGGGGCGTGGTGTCGTCGAACACCTCGAACACCGCCTTGCTCGCCTCCGAGTAGGCCTCCATGCGTGGGGAGACGACGATCGCGTGCGGGCACAGCCGGCGCGCCTGGGCCCCGCCCATCGCCGCCGTAGACGCCGTAGGCCCGCGCCTCGTAACTGGCCGCCAGCACCACCCCGCCGCCGACGATCACCGGCCGGCCGCGCAGGCGCGGGTCGTCCCGCTGCTCCACCGACGCGAAGAAGGCGTCGAGGTCGGCGTGGAGGATCGTGGCGTCCTCGTTCACCGCCGCTCATCGTACACTCGTTTGTCGAACGAGCGTTCAGCGAAGCGCGCGCCTTACGCCGGATCGGGGATGTCGGTCGGATCCTGGACGAGCTGCGTCGTCGGCGTCGAGCTGAGCGCTCCCGTCGCCATCAGCTCGCCGACCGCCGGCACCGGGTTCGCGGTCGGCGAACAGCGACTCGTCGCGGTAGTCGGCGTCACGGCCGGTGGCGTCGTCGACCCACCACGACGCCTCGAGGGCGATCCCGTTCGGATCGGTGAAGTAGATCGAGCGCATGAACCCGTGGTCGACGACGTCGGTGACCTCGCAGCCGGCCTCCTTGAGCCGGGCGCGCAGCGACTCGAGGGCGCGCTCGTCCGGAAGGTTGAGCGAGAGATGGTCGAACTGGATCGCCCGTCCGTCCGGCACACCCGCCGGCTTGGCGAAGCGGTGAAGGTCGGCGCCGGCATACTCGAAGAAGGCGATCGTGTTCTGCGCCCCGACCTCGAAGAAGTAGTGCCGGAACGAGGCGGTGCCGATCGTTGCCACCAGCCGGGCCCCGAGCACGCCGTGGTAGAAGCGCACGGTGGCGTCCATGTCGGACGTGACCAACGCGAGATGGTTGATGCCCCGCCACCGGGGCTGCTCGACGGTTGCTGTCATGCGTCGATCGTACGCCCGATCCTGCGGTTGCACCCGTGGCGCAACCTCCCGTGTCCGTGCGCGCACCCTCGGGATAGGGTGCCGTCGATGCCCCACACCGCAACCACCGGTCGTTCGACGCCCACCGTTGCCGAGCGCGAGGGTCCCGGAATCGACCGTGAGCTCGAGCAGTACCGCGTCGAGCTCACCGGCTACTGCTACCGCATGCTCGGCTCGGCGTTCGAGGCGGAGGACGCCGCCCAGGAGACCCTGATCCGGGCCTGGCGCAGCATCGACCATTTCGAGGGCCGGTCGTCGCTGCGCACCTGGCTCTACCGCATCGCCACCAATGTGTGCCTGGACTTCCTCGGTGGGCGCCAGCGGCGCGCCCGCCCGATGGACCTCGGGCCGTCCGTGACCGCGCCGGCCGGTCCCGGCGACACGCTGCCCGAGAACCGCTGGCTGCAGCCGATCCCCGATGGCCGCGTCCTTCCGTCCGACGACGACCCCGCCGAGGTGGCGGTCGCCCGGGAGACGATCCGCCTCGCCTTCGTCGCCGCTCTGCAGGAGCTCCCGCCCCGGCAACGGGCGGTGCTGATCCTGCGGGAGGTCCTCCACTGGAAGGCGGACGAGGTCGCCACCCTCCTCGACACCACCGTCGCATCGGTCAACAGCGCGCTCCAACGCGGCCCGGGCGACGCTCGCCGCGAGCGACCTCGACAACGCGGAAGCGCCCACGTTCGACGCGGCCCAGCAGGAACTGGTGGATCGCTACGTCGACGCGTTCGAGCGCTACGACATCGACTCGCTCGTCGCCCTGCTCCACGAGGACGCCACGATGTCGATGCCGCCGTACGCGCTGTGGCTGCGCGGCCCGTCCGAGATCGCCCGCTGGCACCTCGGTCCCGGGCGCCCCGTGCCGGGGGTCAAAGATGATCCCGACCCAGGCGAACGGCGGTCCGGCGTTCGGGCAGTACCGGCCGAGCGGGCCGGGCGAGTGGAAGCCGTGGGCGCTCCAGGTCCCCGAGGTCTCCGGCGAACGCATCGTCGGGCTCAACGCCTTCCTCGACACCGACACCCTGTTCCCGATGTTCGGCCTGCCGCCCCAGCTCTCCAACTGAGCCGTTCATGATGCGGCCGCCGAAGCGCCTGGAGGCGCCGGCGTGCCGAACCGGGTCTTCGCCTCTGAACGACGCGATCCGGTTCCAGCCCTCGGGATCGCGATGATCGAGCACTTCGGGACGGTCGAGCTCGTCGTCGTCGGTTCGATGAACGTCGACCAGATCGCCTACTGCCAGCGCTTTCCCGACGACGGTGAGACGCTCGTCGCCGAACGGTACGTGCAGGGTTTCGGCGGCAAGGGCGCCAACCAGGCGGTGATGGCGGCGCGCCTGGGTGCCCGGGTCGCGATGATCGGCTGTCTCGGTGACGACGACCTCGGCGACGCCACGATCGCCAACTTCGCCGCGATGGGGGTCGACGTCGACGGGGGTCATCCGCGTGGCGGGGGTGTCGAGCGGGGTCGCCCCGATCTGGGTCGACGCGTCGGGCACCAATCGCATCCTGATCGTCCCCGGCGCCAACGGCGCCCTCACCGCCGGCCAGGTCACGGACGTCCTCGCCGGCCGCCGCGCCGCCCACGCCGTCGTCGCCCAGCTCGAGACGCCGCAGGTCGGCGACGGCCGCCGCGTTCGCGTGGGCCCGCACCGTCGGTGCGCTGACCGTCTTCAATCCGGCGCCGGCCGCGCCCGTCGAGCCGGACGTCCTCGCCCACGTCGACTGGCTCGTGGCCAACGAGTCGGAGTTCACCTTGCTCTACGGCTCCGAGCCGACGGGGAAGGCGGTCGCCGCGGCCGCCGACGAGTGGCGCTGTGGCGTGGTGGTCACGCTCGGCGCCGCCGGCGCGCTGGTCGCGACGACCACCGAGGCCGCCGCGTCGGTGGCCGGCGCCAGCCGTCACCGCCGTCGACACGACCGGCGCCGGCGACGCCTTCGTCGGCACGTTCGCCGTGGGGCTCGCCGCCGGGCTGAGCCCGCACGAGGCCGTCCGGCTGGGTTGTGTCGCCGGCGCCCTGTCCGTGCAGCGCCATGGCACCCAACCGTCGTTCCCGACCCCGGCCGAGCTCGAGACCGCGGCGCGGCAGCCCTGACGACCCTCCGTTCAGCGGGGGTCGCGGCCGAGGTGGGCGAGCAGTCGGTCCTGCAGCGGCGCCTCGTCGCGGATGTCGACGGCCTCCGCGCACACGCCCGACCGGCGGAGGTTGTCGCCGAGCTGCTGGGCGTCGGCCCAGATCCGCTCGACCTCGCCGGGGTCGATGTGCTCGTCCTGCCCGGTCGCGCGGGCCAGGTCCCAGCCGTGGATCACCAGGTCGAAGCCGAGGAACCGGTCGACCGTCGCCGAGATGGTCGTGCGCCCGAGCGCGCCGTCGTACTCCGATCGGGCCAGTTCCGGGTCGTCGAGCACGACCTCCATGTCCGCGCGCGCGGCCTGGAACGCGGCGAGGGGGTCGTCGTCGACCGACGCAGCCGGACTCAGGCTCCGGCCGATGAAGCCCAGCATCATGCCGTGGACCCCGACGACATGGCCGACGACGTCGCGCGCCGTCCATTCGTCACACGGCGACTGGTTCGACCATTGCTCGGGCATGACCGTCCGGACCCGCCGCTCGAACCCATCGGCCAACGTGCGATAGCGGTCAGCTACTTCACTCATGCCGCCGATCGTCGCTCGGGACCCCCATGCTCGTCTTGTACCGATCGGACACGCGGCCCGGCCCGATCGAGCTTCACGGCGATCGAGGTG
This sequence comes from uncultured Acidimicrobiia bacterium, assembly GCA_963839695.1. Lineage (GTDB taxonomy): Bacteria > Actinomycetota > Acidimicrobiia > Acidimicrobiales > Ilumatobacteraceae > JALZMG01. The sequence continues at coordinate 100,793 of CAWIVW010000011.1, forward strand.
TTGGGCAGCAGCATCGACGAGTTCGCGCGGCGTCATCGCCGGCGAGCGCACGGCAGTCCTTGGCGAGATGCGGCTGATCGGCGTAGCCGGCGTGGGCGGCGAGCTCGGCGATGCCGCTCGTCGGCGACCTGGCCGCGGCGCGGGCGAAGCGCTGCAGCCGGGCGATGCGAGCGAAGAAGCCGGCCCGTAGCCCACGTCGCGGTCGAACCGCCGCCGCAACTGCCGCGTGGACACACCGGTCCTCGCGGCGAGATGATCGACGCCGAACCTTCGGGTCGAACCCGACCAGCGCGGCGAGCTCGGCCGTCGACCCTGGACCGAGGTCGCTCCGCCGGGCCCGGACGACGTCCTCCAGCACGGTGGTCCGCGCCGCCGGGCTGCGCGGCGTCGGCGAGCTGCTGGCCGAGGGTCCGGCCTGCTCTCGACCCGAGCAGGTCGGAGAGCGCCACCCGGACATCGCGAACCTCGTGGGCGTCGAGGCCCAGCCCGTCCGCGGCGGCGCCGGGACGGAACCGCACTCCGCTGATGGCCGTCCCCGGTGGGAGGTCGAACCCCCACGAATGGGTGTCCGGTCCGCACAGCCATGTGCCCGCCGCCGTCGATCCACAGCAGCTCGACGGAGCCGTCCGGGATCAGCTCGTGGCGACCCCGCGCCGCGGCGCTCCACACGCAGGCCAGGACGTCGCCCAGGTCCGGCGAGGGGGCGGACGGCTGGAACCACCGCACGAGACCAACCCTACGGCGGCGATGAGTTTCGGCGGCCTCGGCAGTCTGCTCCCGGTGATGAGACGAGAGTCACACGCCGTGGCCGCGGCCCTGCACCCCCCGCATGGGCCGCGCACGGTCGTGCTGATGATCGACGGGCCGCTCACCGCCGACACCGTCGCCTCGCTGTGCGACCGGGTGGGTGCCGCGCTGCGGGGCGCCGACGTCGACCTGGTCACGTGCGACGTCCGGCGGCTCACCGGCCCGGACGCCGGAGTCCTGGACGCCCTGGCCCGTCTGCAGCTCACCGCCCGCCGAGCGGGCAGTTCCATCAGGCTCCGCTCCGCCTCGGCCGAGCTGTGTGACCTGCTCGAGCTGGCCGGCCTGCGGGGGGCCGTGCCCTGCGTGACCTGATCGCGCTCAGGGCAACCGCTCGATGAACTGGACGTAGTTGCCGTCCGGGTCGAGGACCGTGCCGATGAGCCCGCACGGCCCGGCCTCGAGCTCCCGCACCCACACCGCCCCGCGTGCGATGAGCCGGGCCTCGACGGCTGCGGCATCGCCGACGAGGACGTTGGCGATCAACCGCTGCGGCTCGGCGGCCCGCGGCGCCAGCTCGGGTCGGTGCACGATCGGCACGTCGAGATCGAGCACGGAGCGGTACCACTCGCGCAACCGGTCGGGGTCGGCGCTCCCGAGCAGGATGGTGCCGATTGCGGGCGTCGCCATGGCCATGATGTCGTGCTCCTCCGAAGCTCTCAGCCATGGACCGAGACGCTCCGGGAAACTCATCGGAAGGACCGTCCTCACGTTTCGCGGGCGGCGAGCGTTTACTGGGTGTGGCCATGGCCGACCAACGACCGTTCGAGGAGATCGTCGCCGAGCACGGGGCGGTCGTGATGCGGGTGTGCCGGGCGCTCCTCGGCCCGAGCGACGCGGAGGACGCCTGGGCCGAGACGTTCCTGGCCGCGCTCCGCGCCTACCCGACGCTGCGGCCGGACAGCAACGTCCGCGGGTGGCTGGTCACCATCGCCCACCGCAAGGCGATCGACCACATCCGGTCGCAGCGCCCGGGCTCCCCGGCCGACGGACGGCTTGCCCGAGCGCGTGGCGAACGGCGCCAACCCAGCCGAGTCCGTCTCCGACACCGAGCTGTGGTCGGCGGTGGCGGCGCTGCCCGCCGGGCAGCGCACGGCCGTCGTCTACCACTACGTCGCCGGGTTGCCGTACGCCGAGATCGCCGCGCTGACGGACACGACGGTGACGGCCACCCGGCGCCGCGCCGCCGACGGCATCGCCAACCTGCGCAAGCACTACCCAGGAGGAACACCATCATGACCGCCACCGAGATGCTCGCCGGCATTCCCGCGCCCGATCCCGACGCCGCCGCCCGGCTCCACGCCCGCCTGGTCGAGGAGGCCGACGGCGAGGGACTGCTCGACGTCTCCTACCGCACTCTCGACAGTCCGGTCGGGCCGCTGCTGCTGGCGGCCACGACCGACGGGCTCGTGCGGGTCGCCTTCGACCGCGAGGACCACGACGCGGTGCTGGCCACGCTCGCCGCCGAGATCAGCCCGCGCATCCTGCGCGCGCCGCGTCGCCTCGACGACGCCGCCCGGCAGCTCGACGAGTACTTCGCCCGGCGCCGCCGGCGGTTCGACCTGCCGGTCGACCTCCAGCTCGCCCACGGCTTCCGGCGCACGGTGCTGACCCACCTTCGCGGCGATCCCGTACGGCGCGACGGAGACCTACGCCACGGTTGCCGCGGCGACCGGGAGGCCGGCGGCGGTGCGGGCGGTCGGAACCGCGTGCGCGCGGAACCCGCTCCCGCTCGTCGTGCCGTGCCACCGGGTCGTGCGCAGCGACGGGACGCTCGGCCAGTACGGCGGCGGACCCGAGGTCAAGGAGCAGCTGCTGCAGATGGAGGGGGCGGCATGACGTTCGGCGGTCCGGGCGTCGGTGCGACGAGCGGGTCGACCGCCTGGACTGGCCGGCGATCGCCGCCGGGCTCGACGACCTCGGGTGTGCGTCGGCCGGTCCCGTCCTGTCCGCCGACGAGTGCCGCGACGCTCGCCGACCTCTACGACGAGGACGCTCGCTTCCGGTCGACGATCGACATGGCGCGCTACCGCTTCGGCGAGGGCGAGTACCGCTACTTCGACCACCCGCTGCCGGACGCTGGTCACCGAGCTGCGGGCGGCGTTCTGGCCGCACCTCCTGCCGATCGCCCGGGAGTGGGCCGCCAAGCTCGGCCGGCCCGGCGCCGTGGCCCGACGACGTTCGACGACTGGCTCGCCGCAGTGCCACGCCGCCGGCCAGCGGCGCCCGACCCCCCTGCTGCTGCGCTACCGACCGGGCGACTGGAACGCGCTCCACCGCGACCTCTACGGCGACCTGGTCTTCCCGCTCCAGGTGGTCGTCGGCCTCGACGAGCCGGACGTCGACTACACCGGCGGCGAGTTCCTCGTCGTCGAGCAGCGTCCCCGGGCCCAGTCCCGCGGGACGGCGACCGATCATCGGCAAGGGCGCACGCGCTCGTGTTCACGACCCGCGACCGTCCGGTCCGCAGCACCCGCGGCTGGTCGGCGGCACCGATGCGCCACGGCGTGAGCGTGCTGCGCAGCGGCCATCGACTGACCCTCGGACTCGTCTTCCACGACGCCGCGTGACCGATGGCGACGCTGCTCCCTCGGGCCGGCGGTGAGGTCGGGCCCGGCGCGGTGCACGTGCCGGACTGGCTCACGCTCGACGAGCAACGGGATCTCGTCACGGCGTGCCGTCGGTGGGCGCGACCTCCGGCCCCGATGCACGCCCCCCGACTCCCGAGCGGGGCGACGATGTCCGTGCAGATGGTCTGCCTCGGCTGGCACTGGGCGCCGTACCGGTACACGCGGACGGCCGACGACGTCGATGGCGCCGCCGGTGACGCCGTTCCCGTCGTGGCTCGGCGAGCTCGGCCGACGCGCCGTCCGGGACGCCTTCGGCGATCCTGCGCTCGCCGCCGGCTACGCGCCCGACGTCGCCCTCGTCAACCTCTACGCCGGCGGCGCCCGCATGGGAATGCACCAGGATCGCGACGAGCGCAGCGACGATCCGGTCGTCTCGCTCAGCCTCGGCGACTCGTGCACGTTCCGCTTCGGCAACACCGTCGACCGCGGGCGCCCGTACACCGACGTCGAGCTGGCGTCCGGCGACCTGTTCGTGTTCGGCGGGCCGGCGCGCTTCGCGTTCCACGGCGTGCCGAAGGTCCACCCGGGCAGCGGACCGGCCGGGATCGGACTGACCGGCGGGCGGCTCAACATCACGATGCGGGTGACCGGCCTCGCCACCGCGTGATTCGTCACACGGGCACGGGCTCGGCGGCGTTGTCGTCGACGACCGTGTCGTCGGACGAGGCGATGGCATCGCCGTAGAGGAACGTCATGACCAGCGCGCCGTAGGGCATCATCAGGACCTCGCAGGCGGCGACGATCGCCGAGAGCGCCCACAGCGGGAGCCCGGTGAAGATGACCAGGAGGAGCAGTCCGACGATCACGCCGACGCTGCCGATCAGGAACGCGACGACGAACGTGACGAGCGCGGTGTGCCACCACCGCTTCCGCACCAGCTCGGCGCTGCGCGCCAGGGTGCGGCCCCCGCCGCAGCCCCTCGAGCATGGTGACCTGGGGGATGAACTGCCAGCGCACGAGCAGCCAGATGGCGATCGGGATGCCGATGACGACGAGGTCGAGCACGACGATGATGAGCGCGGCGGGGAAGAACGCGGCGGCGAGCGGTCCGATCCGGCGTCCCACCGCCTGCAGCGCTCCGCCCGCGGAGGCCCGGATGCCCTGCGGACCGCCGACGATCCAGGCCACCGCCGCGGAGATCAGCACGAAGGCGAGGACGCCGAACAGGCCGGCGATGCTCGACGCGATGACGAGCCGTCCGCCGGTGCCTTCGGTGTCCGACACGGTGACGAGATCGCCGATGAACGGCAGCCGCTCGATGACCGCGCCGGCGAGGAGCGCGACTGCGGCGACCGGAACGGCGATCGCGCCGACGGCGGTGAACGTCCCGGGATGGCGCCGGTAGAGCACGCCGGCGACACGGGCGATCTCGCCGGCGCGGCGCCGGCGCGCCAGCGGGACGGGTCCGACGGACTGCCACGACGTGCGCCGGACGAGGAACACGGCCAGCGCGGTGAGCAGCGCGAGCACGAACAGCACGCGAGCCGGCGAGGCGACGAAGTTGATGAACTGGACCGATCCCCAGGCGACCACGCCGCAGAAGGTGTCGATCAGTTCAGCCCCTCGCGTGTCGCCGGTCGGGACGACGAACGAGCTGTCGCGGAGGCCGTCGTGCCACGTGACGGGCTCGGTCCATTGGGGCTTGGTGTTCGGACCCGTCGGTCCGTTGTTCGGCGCCGCGTGCCGTTCGCCCCAACGTCCCTCGAAGCCGATCCAGGCGAGCGGGTCACTCGGATCCTCGACGGCGTCCGGGAGCACGACGACGTCCGGCTCGACCCTGGTCGAGGGCTCCTCGGTGTCGTCGCAGCCGAACCCCTCGGATCCGCTGCGGCCCATGTACAGCGGCGGCGGCGAAGTAGCTGGCGTGGGATCGCTGCGATGAGTAGACGACCGGGTGGGTGCCTTCTCGCTCGAGCTTGTCGTCGGACCAGTCGGCGCGCTCGCCGCCTTCGTGCTGGGCATAGCCGACGCTGATCGGCTCGGTGGCGAGCGCCTCGGCGATCGTCGACGCCGGGAACAGGATCTGGATGAACTCCCAGTCGCCCTCGTGCTTGTTGTTCCAGTCGTTGTAGTACCAGTAGAGCCAGTACTGCACGGCGAGCAGGTCGGGGCGATCGGCCTGCTGGACGATGTGCGCGTAGACGACCGCCGGTTGCCCAGCGTTGAAGCGGTTGTGGTCCTGCTCGTAGAGGCACCCGGGCTTGAGGGAGTCGCCGGGATAGTCGAGGTAGAAGCCCTCGCCGAGATCGGCCAGGTCGCTCGCGCCCGGGGCGCGCATCACCGTCGGGTCGCCGTTGCCGACCTGGCGGAGGGCGATCTGCGGGTTGTCGAGCAGCAGGTCGACGTCCATCGGGGCGAACGGCTCACCGTCGCTGTCGCAGTCCGCCTCCTGGGTGCGCAGCATCACGATCGGCGCGTACCGCTCGGCCAGCTCCTGCCCCTCGTCGGGCTGTGCGTCGACCCCGGACGTCGCCGGCACGAACGCGATCAACGTCAGCGCCGTGCCAGAGGCCACCCGCAGCCGGCGCCGCCATCGTGACGACCGCGGGCCCATGCGACGGTCACCGTACCGGTTGGGTCGAACGCCGTCGGGTTTCTCCCCTCGAGGTTGCCGCCCTGTTCCATGGCGGACACGGGCTGTCGGTATGGCTGGCATCGGCTGTAAGGGCTGCCTTACACTCGCCGGTCGTGACGGTCGTGGGAGCGGAAAGGATCGCCGACACGCTGCTCGCCACGGGACGGGTCGACGCCATCGCCCTCGTCGACGGTGATCGGCGCATCACCTATGGCGAGCTGCGCGAGCGGGTCGCCGAGCGCGCCGGCGTAACGGAGCTGCCGCCGCGGTCGCTTGTCGCGATCGAGGCGGCGAACAGCGTCGAGTTCGTCACGACGTACCTCGCCGTGCTCTCAGATGGTCACGTGCCGCTGCTCGGCGGCGCGCACACTGACGAGCTGGCCGCCGCTTGGCGGGCGGACGCGACGATCCACGTCGGTGACGGCGCTGTCGCCATCGAGCGCCACCGCGTCGGCCCACGTGACCTGCACCCCGACCTCGCCTTGCTGCTCAGCACGTCGGGGTCGACAGGCGCACCCAAGCTCGTCCGCCTGTCCCACACCAACCTGATCAGCAACGCCAGCGCCATCGCCGACTACCTCGGTCTGGGTACGCAGGACCGTGGAATCACCTCGCTGCCGTTGCACTACTGCTACGGGCTGTCGGTGCTGCACAGCCACCTCGTCGCCGGCGGCGGGGTCGTGCTGACGACGGCATCGGTCGTTGACCCCTGCTTCACGCGCGGCGATGCGCGGCGGCGTGACGAACGTGGCCGGCGTGCCGCACACATTCGACCTGCTCGATCGCGTCGGCCCGCGAACGATCAACGTCCCGACCCTCCGCTTCGTCACCCAGGCCGGCGGGCGGCTGGCGCCCGACCGCGTGCGTGAGTGGGTCGAGCGCACGCGACGTTGGGGCGTCGACTTCTACGTGATGTACGGCCAGACCGAGGCGACCGCCCGCATGGCCTACCTCCCGCCGGCGTTGGCGTCGACGCACCCGCAGGCGATCGGTCGTGCGATCCCAGGCGGCCACCTGAGCTGCGGGCAGTCTCTGGTCAGCCGCACGACGTCGGTGAGCTGGTCTACCGCGGTCCCAACGTGATGCTCGGCTACGCCACGACGGACGGCGATCTCGCCAAGGGCTCAACGCTCGATGAGCTCGCCACGGGCGACCTCGCCCGCTACGACAGCCGCCGCCGACGTGTTCGAGATCGTCGGGCGGCGGGCCCGCTTCGTCAAGCCGTACGGGCTGCGCATCGACCTCGACGCGGTGGAGGCGAGCCTCTCGGCCGGCGGCGTCGACAGCCGTGGTGACGGGCGACGACACCGGGCTCGTCATCGGCGCCGCGGGCGCCTGCGCAGACACCATCCGCCGTCAGGTCGCCGCCCTCACCGGGCTCCCCGCCGGCGCCGTGCAGGTGGACACCGGCGGCGTACCCCGCACCGCCAGCGGCAAGGTCGACTACGACGCGTTGCGGCGTCGACAGGTCGCGGCGGTCGCCACGAAGCGGACGGCGGCCGGCACGTCGGTCGCCCACGTGTACGCCACGGTGCTCGGCCGGGAGGATGTCGGCCCGACGGACACGTTCGTGTCGCTCGGAGGTGACTCGCTGAACTACGTCGAGTGCTCGGTGCGGCTGGAGAAGGCGATCGGCGGCCCGCCCGCGGACTGGCACCTGCGCCCCGTCGCCGAGCTCGACGCCATCGAGCGACGCCCGGGGTGGCCGCGGCTCGACACCACGGCGCTGCTGCGCACGGTCGGGATCCTGGCGATCGTGTCCACCCACATGTTCCTGTGGTACTTCCCCGGCGGCGCGCACCTGATGCTGGCCGTCGTCGGGTACAACTTCAGCCGCTTCCAACTGTCCATCGACGACCAGCGAGCGCGCGCCCGGGCCGTGCTGCGGTCGATCGGGCGCGTCGCCGTTCCAGCAGTGGCCTTCGTCGCCGTGTGCATGCTCGTCGTCGGTGGCTACGGACCGACCACGCTCGGCCTCGTGAACAACTACCTCGGGCCGCCGACCCACGACGACGGCCGGTGGCACTACTGGTTCATCGAAGCCGTCGTGCAGACACTCATCATCGTCACCGCCGTCCTCGCCGTGCCCCCGGTGCACCGCTTCGAACGCCGGCGACCGTACCTCGCCCCCCTGCTCCTCGTGGGCCTCGGACTGGTGCTGCGCGAGTGCTGGATCGTCATCGACGGCTACAACAACCTGCGCTTCCAGACCCACGGCGTCGCCTGGTTCCTCCTCCTCGGGTGGCTGATCCACCGCTCGACGACGATCCGCCTGAAGCTGGCCACCACCGCCATCTGCCTCGTCACCATCCCCGGCTTCTTCGGCCGAACCGAGCGCGAACTTCTCATCACTCCTCGGGCTGGTCCTGCTCGTGTGGTGCCGCGACCTGCCGCTCCCCCGCCTCGCCGTCCGGGTCGTCGCCCTCGTCGCCGCCGCCAGCATGGCGATCTTCATCACCCACTTCCGCGTCTTCCCGCCCCTCGACCGGAACCTGCCATCCGGCCTCGCCTATCTCGCCACCCTCGCCGCCGGCATTGGCACCTGGGTCGCCGGCCACTGGATCATCCGCCGCGCCGCCGCCCGGCGGAGGCGCCCCGCCACCGCGAAGCCCGCTACCGCTCCCACCATCGCCGTCGCCGTCGACTGAGCCCCGACGGACGGCTCATCCGGTGACGGCGGTGAGCGCCTCGACAGCGATGATCGCGGCCGGTCCCGCGATGGCGGTATTGGTGGTGACGGCGACGGCGGTGCCGTGCTCGGCGTCGTAGCCGACGTACGACGATCCGGTGTCGCCGGTGCCCATGTGGCCGATGACGGTCATGCCGTCCATGGCATAGCGCTCGAGGCCGAGCCCGTAGCCGTGGTCGATGCCGAACTGGGAGAGGTCCTCGGCCGGCAGGAACGTCTGCATCTCCGCCTGTGACTCGGGCGACAGCAAGGTGCCGTCGGCGAGCGCGGTGGCGAATGCCAACAGATCTCGGCTGGTCGACTGGAGGGCGCCGGCGGCGCCGCCGACGGACGGGTCGGACCTGGACGTGACGTCAACCAAGGAACCGTCGATGATGTTGTACCCAGGGGTGGCGGTGTCGGTGATCAGGCTGGTGTGGGTCATGCCCAGCGGCTCGGCGATCCTGGAGTGCACCTCGTCGGCCCACGGGTTGCCGGTGACCTGTTCGATGATCTCGCCGAGGACGATGTAGTTGGTGTTCGAGTAGCGGTGCGGACCGCCCGGCTCGCCTACCCGTCCGGCCGCCTCGGCGACGGCGATCAAGTCGGCCGGGGTCCACTCGCGCAGGGGATCGTCGACGACAGCGCGCTGATCGAGGTACTCGCCCAGTCCGCTGGTGTGGTTGAGCAACTGGCGCGGCGTGATCCGATCGGCGGCCGGCAGGTCGGGCAAGTAGCGGCGGATGCCGGCGTCCAGGTCGATGTTGCCTTCGTCGGCCAGCTGCAGCACGACGACGGCGACGAACGCCTTCGTGGCGCTGCCGATGTTCCACGGCACGTCGGGGTCGACGCGACCGCCGGCCGGGCCGGTCGTGGTCGTGCCGGCGCGGGCCTCGGTGATCGTGCCGTCGGCGTCGCGCACCGCGATGCGTGCGCCCACGAACTCACCGGAGGTGTGGTGCACGTCGAGGATGTCGCGCAGCTGCGCGCGGCGAACCGGGTCGGCCGCCGCCGCAATCGGCGGAGCTGCCGTCGCCGGCGGCGGTGCGGTCGTCGGTGCCGGAGGCGTGGGCGTCGGTGCCGAAGGCGTGGGCGTCGTCGGGGACGAGGCCTCGGGCGCCACGCTCGCCGCCGGCACCGTGTCGCTGGTCGCGGTTCCGTCGTCATCGGACGAGCAGGCCGTCGCGGTCAGCAGGACGCCGATCGCGGCCAGTGTCGCAGCGCTCATCGCAACACGGTGGCGGGGGGTGCGGGAGAAGGTGGAGGCGGTGGTCATGGTCGCCATCGTGAAGATCGCGGCCGGACCCGTCGTCGGCCTGGAGATCAATTACCTCCCCCCGCCGGGTCATCCCGTGGTGGTACGCCCCGTCGGCGGGCGTCATCCCCCGGTCTCTCATCGCTACGTTGAGACGGTGAGCGATGACACGCTCGGGCGCCGGTTCAAGCATTGGTTCTGGCGCCCGCCGCGACCGCACGGCGAAGTGATCGCCGGCCGCACGGTCAGCTCGCTCGAGCTCTTCTACGACCTCGTCTACGTGGCCGTCATCGGTCAAGCGGCCCATCACCTGGCCGAGCACGTATCGGCGCGGGGGGTCGTCGAGTTCGCCATCCTCTTCGCCTTGATCTGGATCGCCTGGATCAACGGATCGGTGTACCTCGAGCTCCACGGCCGCGAGGACGGGCGGACCCGCAACCTCGTCTTCATCCAGATGGGCATGCTCGTCCTGCTGGCGGTGTTCACCGCCGACGCCGCGGACGGCAGCGGACGCGCGTTCGCGGTCGTGTATGCGACGTTCCTGGGGTTCGTGGCGTGGCTGTGGTACTCCGTCCGGCGCCAGGACCGTCGGGACGCACCCGAGTTCTTGGATCGACCGGGCGCTACCTGATCGGCATGGTCGTGGCCGCAGGGGTGGTCCTGGGTAGCGCCTTCCTCCCCGCCGAGCCGCGCTTCGTCGTGTGGGCCGGCGTCGCCATCGGCTGGATCCTGACCTTCTGGCTGCTGGCGCGATCCGGGACCGCCATGAGTCGGGCCATGCCGCCCACCGATTCGCTGGTCGAGCGGTTCGGGCTGTTCACGATCATCGTCCTCGGCGAGGTCGTGTTCGGCGTCGTGGATGGTCTGTCGTCGTCGGAACCGCGACGGCAAGACGATCACGACCGGGATGATCGCGCTCATGATCGGCTTCGGCTTCTGGTGGATCTACTTCGACCTGGTGGGCCGGCGTCTACCGCGAGGTGACGGCCGGGCCACGGTGAGTTGGCTCCTCAGCCACCTGCCCATCACCCTGTCGATCACGGCGGCGGGTGCGGCGATGGTCAGCTTGATCGGTCACGCCGGCGACGCCCGCACGCCGGCGGGCACCGCATGGGTGCTGTCCGGCGCCGTGGCGGTCGGCCTGCTCGCCCTGATCGTGACCGCACGAGCACTGGCCGACGCCGAACGACTCGAGATCGTCTACCGGCCCCTCGGCCTGGCCTGGCCGCGGGTGCTGGGGCGGCCCTCGTCGTCGGCTGGGCTCGACCGGCGCCATGGCTGCTCGCGCTCCTGCTGGTGGGCATCCTCACGGTGATCTGGTGCTTCGCGGTCAGCCGCTTCCTACGCGTCGACGCGTGGGGCGACGAACCATCCGTCCCTCACTGACACGTGTGGCAGGATGACCGGCTTCCGTACCACGAGCGAGGCCTGGCATGTCAGACGATTCCGCTGTCATCGACGCCCACGCAGGTGACGACCCGGCTCCCCTCGCCGGCGAGTGGGAGGTCGACCCGACGCACTCGGCCCTCGAGTTCGTGGCGCGGTACGCGATGTTCACGCTCGTCGCGGCCGATTCACGTCGTTCTCCGGTGCGGTCGTGATCGATCCGTTGCATCCCGATGCGACCCAGGTGGCCGTCGAGATCGATGCCGCGTCCGTCGACAGCGCGATGCCGAGCGTGACGCCCACGTGCGCGGTGAGGACTTCCTCGACGTGGAGCAGCATCCGCGCATCAGCTTTCGATCCCGTGGAGTCACGCTGCTCGCCGCCGGGCGCTACTCGGTGGTCGGCGACCTGACGATCCGCGGCATCACCCAACCGGTCCGACTCGTGATCGATCTGTTCGGCCGGGCGCCGGACATGAAGGGCTGCCCGAGGATCGGATTCAAGGCGACGGCCAGGTTGCAACGGGCCCGGTGGAACATCCTCTGGAACGCGCCGGTGATCGGGGGCGGGGTCGTCCTCGCCGACGACGTCGATCTGGAGCTCGACGTGTCGCTGGTGCCCGCCGGCGCGCTGTCCGACGGCTGAGCGTCCCACTCGCCGTCGAGCAGCCCGTGAAACCTGGCCACGAGATGACCACTTCTTCAGGGTCATGATGGAACCATGACCAACGAAGCGTTCCTCGACCGCACCGAGTACCCGGCCGGGGTCCCGTGTCTGATCGACACCGAGCAGCCCGATCCCGAGGCGGCGGCCGAGTTCTACGGCGGGCTCTTCGGGTGGGAGTTCGAGAACAAGCTCCCGCCGGGGAGTGGCAAGTACCTCGTCGCCAGCCGGCATGGCTACGACGTCGCGGCGATCGCAACTCCGACGCCCGGCGTGACGGGCCCACCGACCTGGAACACGTACGTGAGCGTCGTCGACGCCGATGCCACGACGGCTCAGGCGGTGGCGCTGGGCGCCGAAGTCGTCGTTGCGCCCGTCGATGTCGGACCGCCCGGCTCCACGGCCGGCCGATGGGCTGCGCTCACCGACCCCGACGGCGCCCCGATCCGCCTCTGGCAGCCCGGCTACCGTCACGGTGCGCAGATGGTGAACGCTCCGGGCTCGTGGAACTCCAGCGACCTCGTCACCACCGACGTCGAGCGGCGCGAAGGCGTTCTACGGCGCGATCTTCGGCTGGGAGGCGGATCCGGTCGACTTCGGCGGCGGCGACGCGGACGGCGACAGCTACATGTGGCGCCTCCCCGGCTACGGCGACTTCCTGGCGATCCGGGATCCGGACATCAAGCGCCGTCACGCCGAGCCGTGGGTTCCCGAGGGCTTCAGTGACGCGATCGGCTGGATGACCGCCGCTGCCGACACCCAGCGTCCACCGCGCTGGACCGTGACGTTCACGGTCAGCAACACCGACGACGTCGTCGACAACGCGGTGAAGCTCGGGGCGAGGGTGGTCTCACCACCGACCGACCGTGGCGGGGCGTCGTCCGACTGGCAACCCTCGCCGATCCGCAGGGCGGGGAGTTCATCGTCGGCTCCTTCGATCCGACGGCGATGGCCGCATCCTGAGGGGGCCCACCTCGGCGTCAACGGCTCGGCGGGTCGACCCCGAGATCCGGACCGCAGATCATCTATGGTCGATCGATGGGACGAGTCCAGGGTGTTCCTCGCGTCGAACGACTCCCGGTACATGACGGGTGTGTCGCCGCCTGCCGGTCGACGCCGGCTTGCTGATGAGCCGGTGAGCTAGGCGGCTTCATCGTGTCGATCACGCGAGAAGAAGCGGTGAGCGCCCTCACCGCGCCGGGCGGCACCGTTCGAGCTCGAGCCGGTCGACATGAAGGGCGTGCCCTGGCGGGTCTTCAAGCACGCGCCGAGCTCACTCCGCGACATCGTCGCCGGCACCGCCGTCCACGGCGACAAGGACTTCCTCGTCTACCAGGACGAGCGGATCACGTTCGGCGAGCATCTCGCGCTGGTGGCGGGGCTGGCCCGCCACCTCGCCGACGCCCACGGCGTCGGCCACGGCGATCGCGTCGCCATCGGCATGCGCAACTACCCGGAGTGGGTGATCTCGTTCTGGGCCACGATCTCGCTCGGCGCGATCGCCGTACCGCTCAACGCGTGGTGGACCGGACCCGAGTTGACGCTATGCGATCCGCGACTCCGGCGCCCGGGCCCTGCTGATCGACGGCGAACGGCTCGAACGACTGGCTCCGCACCTCGCCGACCTCGCCGTCGAGGCCACGATCGTCAGCCGGCTGCGCGGCGACCCGCCGCCGCAGGTGACGCGCGTGGGACCGGCTGCGCGGCGAGCTCGACCTCACCGCCCCGCTTCCCGACGTGCCGATCCGTCCCGACGACCACGCCACGATCATGTACACGTCGGGCACGACGGGCATCCCGAAGGGCGCCCTCGCCACCCATCGGAACCATTGCACCAACATCATGAACACCCTGTTCATGGGCGCGCTCGGCCTGGCCATGGCGGGCCAGACGGCGCCGCCGGCGAATGCTCCGGCCGCGCTGCAGGTCTTCCCGTTCTTCCACATCGGCGGCCTCACCGGCCTCTACGTGACGACGGCGACCGGCACCAAGCTCGTGACGATGTACAAGTGGGACGTCGAGACGGCCGTCGAGCTGCTCGCCAAGGAGCGCATCACCAGCACGTCGCTCGTCCCGATGGTGCTCCGCCAGCTGCTCGACTCGCCGGAGCTGGAACGGATCGCGCCGGAGGCGCTGGCCGGCATCGCGTCCGGCGGAGCACCGGTACCGCCCGACCTCATCCGCCGCATCGAGTCGCAGTTCGATGCTCGGGTGTCGCCCGCGAACGGTTACGGACTCACCGAGACCACGTCCGCGGTCGTCATCAACGCCGGACAGGACTACTTCTCCCACCCCGACAGCATCGGCCGGGCCGTGCGTCGGAGCCGACGTCAAGATCGTCGACGCCGACGGCAACGAAGTGCCCCACGGCGAAGTGGGCGAGCTGTGCGTGCGAGGGCCGAACGTCGTCGACGGCTACTGGAACAAGCCCGAGGAGACGGCGGCGGCGTTCACCGACGGCTGGTTCCACAGCGGCGACCTCGCCCGCCGCGACGACGACGGCTTCTTCTACGTCGTCGACCGGCTCAAGGACGTCGTCATCCGCGGCGGCGAGAACGTGTACTCCGCCGAGGTCGAGGCGGTCCTGTTCGAGCATCCCGCCGTCCATGACGTCGCCATCATCGGCCTGCCCCACGACGTCTACGGCGAGGAGGTCGTCGCCGTCGTCAACCTCCGTCCCGGCGACCCACCGAGCACCAGCGAGTTGCAGCAGTTCGTCGCCGGGCGGCTGGCCCGGTTCAAGGTGCCGTCGCAGATCGTGTTCCGTCCTGAGCCGCTGCCCCGAACCGCCTCCGGGAAGGTGCTCAAGCGCGAGCTCCGCGACGAACTCACGGATTCGTAGCCCGCCGCGCTGAGGAGATCGCATGCCTGCCCTGCCCTGGAAATCCCACGAGACCGTCGAGCCGGACACTGAGTGCACCGTGATGGCCTCCCGGCTGCCCCTGCGCTCCCACGCCAAGATCCCTGCGTTCGTGGCCGCCACCATGCGGATCCGACGCCAGCTCGCGGGGGCGACCGGGCTGATCGGTTACGCGCTCGACGCAGAGCTGTCCGCCAAGACGTTCTGGACCCTGTCGGCGTGGAGGAGCCAGCAGGATCTGGACCAGTTCGCGCGGGCCGATCCCCACGCAAGCGACGTCGCGAAGATCCGTCCGGAGATGGAGCCGACCACGTTCGTGTTCTGGACCGCTCGTGCGGGTGACCTCCCGATCGGCTGGGACGAGGTGCGCCGACGCATCGGCGACGAGCAGGCGAACGGCGCGGCTGGTCAGCACGCGGCCGTAATTCAGGCGCGTGGGATGAGCGCGAGCTGGCGGCTCTGGGCGACGAGACGTCCGGTGTCGTCCCAGATCTCGCCGTCCTCCTCCAGGAAGCCGCCCGTGACGAACCGGGTCGTGAAGAAGCAGCGCAGCCAGCCCGGTGCCGGCCGGGCCCGCACATGAGCGGTCAACTCGACGGTGGGCGTCCACGCGACGGGCAGCTGGGCGTTGAACGCCGTTGGTGGGAAGGCATCGACGGCGAGGACGAGCCCGATGGTGTCGATCGGCTCGCCGTCCCGCAAGCGGAACCAACCGCGCACGCGAGGCTCCCCGCTCGGCGCTCCGTTGGCGAAGCCGGCGTCCTCGGGGTGAAGACGCAGCTCGACGCGCCCCATGAACGGCGGGGGGAACATCTCGCGCCGGCACCACCGGGACGCAGGCGTCGGCGGGCGGGAGGTCGGGCGGCGCCGCCTCGACCCGCTCCGGGCCGATCGGCGTCGACACGTCGCCGAACGTACCCAACACCTGCAGCAGCCGCCTTCCACCGGCGTCGAGCGCGCCGGTCGCCGTGGTGAACGTGCGACCACGCTTCACGACCTCGGTGGCGACAACCGCCGGGCCGGGCCGGCCGGGTGCGAGGAAGTGGCCCGTCACGGTCACCGGGTCGGGCCGCCCCGCGGCATCGCGCATCGCCCGCACCGCGACGCTCAGCAGGTAACCGCCGTTGGCGTTGCCGGCAATGTCCCAGCCCGGCCGGATCTCGGTGACGTAGCGGCCGGCACCGTCTGCACGCACCGCCGTGTCGCTCGCGAAGCCCACGGGCGAGGACCGTATCGCCCGCGCCCACGCGGTCCCGCTGGTAGACCTCAGAGGTGAGCTCCAGCTGGCAGGGATGGACCAGCCGAGCGGACGGCGCGCCGGGCAACGAGTGGATCGAGCTGTCGCGGATCCTCTCGACGGGGATGCCGCGGATCTCGTACTTCCCCGAGCCCCGCTTCACCCGGCTGTTGAGCCTGCCCGGTGATCCATTGAACCTCACCGAGATGCAGATGGCCGTCCACGTCGGCACCCACATCGACGCGCCCTGCCACTTCGTCGTCGACGGCCCGAGCATCGACGACATCCCGTTCGACCGGTTCCACGGCCCGGGTGTCGTGTGGACGCCCGACGGGATCGAGCCCGATGGCCTGATCGGGGTGAGCCAGCTCGACGCGTGCACGCCGGAACTCGAACCCGACGACATCGTGTTGATCGACACGGGTTGGGCCGCGCACTTCGGAACCGGGTTGTACGACCGCCACCCGAGCCTGTCCGTCGACGCCGCCCGGTGGCTCGTCGACCAGCACGTGAAGCTCGTCGGGATGGACACTCCGACGCCGGACCTGCCGGTCGATCGTCGTCCCGACGGGTTCGACTGGCCCGTCCACCATGTCCTGTTGAGCCACGGCGTCCTGATCGTCGAGCACCTCACGGGATTGACCGAGCTCGCCGGGCAGCGGATCGAAGCCTTCCTCTTGCCGTTGCGCATTGAAGGCTCGGACGGGTCGCCGGTGCGAGCCGTCGCCCGACGGCTCGACCACACTGGCGACGTCAGCTGGTGATCACGGCGCGGTCGCGCTCGGCGAGATGCTTGATCGTGAGCAGCTGCTTGCGCATCATCACGAGATCACCGGCGGGAAGCAGGCGGCTGGCGATCCACCCGTACAGTCCCCGCGGCGCGGCGAAGGTGAGCTTCACGACGAGCCGGCTGCGAGCTGGTCCGGTCGGGGTCATGACGTAGCTCCCGGCGACGTGACCGAACAGCCGCGTGGTGGATTCGATGGTGAGCGACCGGTCAGGCTCGAACGCGACCAGCTCGAAGATGGTCGCGACTCGATCGCCGATCTCGAGGTCGTCCAGCCCGTCGATCAGCTCGCGAGGGCTCTGCCGGCCGAGGTTGTCGATCCAGTCGTAGCTGTAGGGCGCGACCCGCAACTGGCACAGCCACCGGAACACCATCTCGGCGGGCGCCTCGACGTCCACCGCCCGGAACAGGACCCCGTCGGGGCGATCGACCAGCCCGTCACACGGGTACTTGGCCGCCCGTTCGGCGGGGGTCGATCCCCACTCGTTGACGGCGGCGGGCCAGCGCACGCGCGTCAAGGTAGCGGGGCACCGTTTCGCGCCGGCTGTGACCCTTCTCACGGTGGACACGTGTTGGCTCACCCACCTGAGCGACGACCCACGGTACCGCTGGCTCAACGACGTGGTGTGTGTCGGCACTGGCGAGGTGCGACCGGAACGGCTGCTCGTCGACGTCGCCGAACTGGTCTGGGAGCCCGCGGCCGAGGGGTAGGCACGGTTGAGGGCCCCTGCCGGACAGGGACGGCGTTGCGCGTGCGTATCGGCTGAGTTCCCAACGGGTATTGCAACGACCACTCGGCCGGACGCGCCTCCGCTCGGCACGGCAGACGTGTCACTCGCGGGTGGTCACTGACGGCCGGTCGTACCGATCACGGAGGAACGGAACTCTGATGGGCAAGAAGAAGATTGAGCAGGACCTGCGGGACGCTGGGTTGCGCAAGAAGCACGCACGGAAGGTGGCCAAGGCCGCCGACCGGGGCCGAGCAGGTGACCGCCAAGCGCGCGAACTCGTCGAGCAACACTCCACCGCCCTCCGAGACAGCGTCTCGGCTGTAGTGAGTCACGCCAAGCCGCCGAAGTCGAGGTCCGCTCGGAACGACGAAAGCTTCGGCGAAGAAGTCGTCGGCAAGAAGGTTCGGCGCCGCGTCGGGAAGAAGTCGTCGGCCAAGAAGGCTTCGGCGACGAAAGCGTCGGCGAAGAAGTCGTCGGCCAAGAAGACCTCCACGAAGCGGGCGCCTGCGCGGCGGTCGACCGCCAAGTCGACTGCGCGAAAGGCGCCGACAAAGAAAGCCGGCTCCGCTCGGGGTGCGGCCACGACGGGACGCACCACTCGTACCCCGCGAGCCAGGTCCACCCCACAACGGAGCCCAGCAGCTCGCTAGCGGCCTCCGGGACCCGCAGCGGATCCAGGGTCGTTTCGTCCGGGATGCCGACAACCTGCTCTCGGTTCAGGGGACCGAAGGCAGCGAGGCGCGACGTCCTTCGAGGAAGGTTCGTTCGGTGGCGTTGCCGGCGAGCTCGATGGCCCGGTCGTAGGCCTGGGCGGCCTCCGGGAATCGTTCGAGCCGGGTCAGGAGATCGGCACGGGTGGCGTGGAACAAGTGGTAGCCGTCGAGGTCGAGGCCGTCGACTTCGGCGAGCGCGGCCGCGGGACCCTCGACCTCGGCGAGCGGCGACCGTGCGGTTGAGCGCCACGACCGCGGTCGGGAGGTGCTCGCCGAGCTGGTCGTAGAGCCGGAGGATCTGGTGCCAGTCGGTCTGGTCGGCGGTCGGCGCGTCGCCGTGCACGGCCGCGATCGCCGCTTGGATCTGGTACGGCCCGGGCATGTTGCGACGCAGGCAGGCGCGCACGAGCGCCTGGCCCTCGGCGATCAGCTCGCGGTCCCATCGGGAGCGGTCCTGGTCCGGCAGGAGGACGATCGATCCGTCCGGCGCGGTGCGGGCCGGGCGGCGGGCCTCGGTGAGGAGCAGCAGGGCGAGCAGGCCGAGGGCCTCGGGCTCGTCGGGCATGAGCTCGGCGAGCAGTCGGGCCAGTCGGATCGCCTCGGTGGAGAGCTCGGTGCGGTCGAGCCGGTCGCCCGAGCTGGCCGTGTGGCCCTCGTTGAAGATCAGGTAGATCGTGGCGAGCACCGGCCGCAGGCGGTCGGGCAGCTCGGCATCACCGGGGACGCGGTACGGGATGCGGGCGTCGCGGATCTTGCGCTTCGCCCGCACGAGCCGCTGCGCCATCGTCGCCTCCGGGACGAGGAAGGCCCGGGCGATCTCGTCCGTCTCCAGGCCGCCGAGCAGCCGCAACGTCAGGGCGACTTGGGTGCTCACCGCCAGGGCCGGGTGGCAGCACGTGAACATCAGCCGGAGCCGGTCGTCCTTCACCGGTCCCACCGCTCCGGGTAGTTCCGCTCGCTCGTGGACGAGCGCGGCTTGGGCCTGACGGTCGTCGCGCTTCGCCTCGCGCCGCAGGCGGTCGATCGCCCGGTTGCGCGCCGTCGTGGTGATCCACGCGCCCGGGTTGGGCGGGAGCGCCGGTCGCCGGCCACCGCTGGGTGGCGACGACGAACGCCTCCTGGACCGCGTCCTCGGCGATGTCGATGTCGCCGAAGACACGGACCAGTGTGGCGATCGCCCGCCCGGACTCCGCCTTGAAGACACGTTCCAGGTCGACGTCGGCCTCAGCCACTGCCTCTACTCGGGGGCGTCGTCTTGGAACGGGCGCACTTCGACGGGGGCCATGCAGGCTTCGGACGCCTTGGCGGCCCACGCCAACGCAGCATCCAGATCGGCGGCGTTGATGACCCAGAAGCCGCCGAGCTGCTCCTTGGTCTCGGCGAACGGCCCGTCGGTGGTGATCACCTCGCCGTCCTGCGCCCTCACCACCGTCGCCGTGCTCGCCTCGTGCAGCCCGCCGGCGAACACCCATGCCCCCTCGGCCTGCACCTCGGTGTTGAAGGCGTCGACCTGCGCATACGCCTTCTGAATCTCCTCCGGCGCGGGCTCGGGCTCGCCCTCGACCATGTGAACGGAAAGTAGGTACTGCTTCATTGGTGTGCTCTCCTTGATCGACTCAGGGCCCGCCGATTGCGTGTCCCACCCCTACCACGAACGGCGGCCGGCCCGATCGACAGGGAGCGCGGATTATCCGTTGAGCCAGGGATATCGCTCGGTGTCCTTGCCGGCGTAGTCGGGGTCGAGGTAGATGAAGGCCCGCTGGATCTTCCAGTCGCGGATCTCGAACACGTCGCACCAGCGGCCGGCGCCCGACTCCGGGTCGCCGGCACGCCACGGGCCGTCGCGGTGCTCACCGTGGCTGGTGCCCTCGCACACGAGCACGTCGGTGCCCGAGAACACCCAGTTGAAGTGGGAGTAGTGGTGCACGATCGACTTGATCGTCCCACCGACGTCGCCGAACAGCTTGCCGATCTGCTCCTTGCCGTTGGCCAGGCCCCACTTCGGGAAGTACACCTGGGCGTCGTCGGCGAAGAGGTCGAGGATCGACCCGCCGGTGGACGTCACGCCTCCATTGTCGAAGGCCTTGAGGTACTCGATGGCGACCGACTTGCGCTGCTCGTCGGTCATCGCCTGCGTCGTCAGAGCCACGCCGGCTCCCTTCTCTGAGGTTTGCGGTTTGTGTCACCGAATTCGTCGTCGTCGGCGAAAACGGTGACACAAACGGAGGAACGGCGGGACCGCGTCAGGGCGAGAGCAGTTCGCGGCGCAGCGTCACCAGCTTCGGCGCCGGCTCCCCGTCGCTCCACGGATCGGCGTTGAGCACGCGCTCGTACGTCTCCCACTCCAGCCGCACGCCGGAAAGGTCGCCGGCCTTGGCGTGCGCCCGCATCCGCAGGGCGATGAGCTCCTCGTGCCCGGCCAGCACCTTCAGGCCCTGCCCGGTCGCCCAGAACACGCCGTCGACGTCGCCCATCGACAGGCAGTGCCCGGCCAGCTCGGTGGCCGCGCCGGTCGCCAGCAGGACGAGATTGGAGGTGATGCCCTCGGCGTCGGGCCACAGGTAGCCGGTGCCGGCGAACGGCATGTCGCGGATCAGCTCGACGGCCGGGCGCAGCGTCTCGATCGCCAGCTCCGGCGGTTGCAGCCGGGCCCGGTCGAGACGGGCGCGCACGAGGTCGACGTCGGCGACGACGGATTCGTGGAGGGGCAGGACCTCCGTGAGGGTGCGGCCGAGCCACTCCTCGCCATCGGCCGGCGCGACGAGGCGGGCCATCGCCCGCCGAGCCTCGGACACGACGTTGGCGAACGTCGCGTCACGAACGTCGAGGTCCCACAGGGCGGTGCGGGCACCGGCCCGCGTCGAGTGGTCCCGATGCAGCGCCAGCCAGGCGATCAGCTCGAGCGTCTTGGATCGCTCGACGTGCGCGACGTGCCCGTCGCGGTCGACGACCTCCACCGGGCCGAGCAGCCGGACGAGCAGCGCCCAGTCCTCCTGGAGGTGCTGCTCGGCGACCGCGGCGACCGGCTCGTCCGCCACCAGCGGCGCGTCCGCGTGCTGCAGAACGTCGTGGATCTCATCGACCTCCCGCGCCGTCAGCCCGACCGGCACGAGGGTGATCCCCAGCGGATCGAGCACCCATCGTCGGTCGTCGGCGCGAAGCGCCCACGGCGCGCCCGACGACTCACCCGCGACCACCATCGCCAGGCCACCCCGCCGTGCGGAGGCGGAACGGACGAGATCGGCCGTCACCTCGGCCGCGGCCTCGGACCCGGCGAAGACGATCGCCGGCTCCCACGCCTCGCCGCCGGTGTGCCGCGCCCGCAGCACGAACGTCGAGCGTCGGGCCGAGGCCGTGCCCGTCGTGCCGAGCAGCGTCGCGGCGAGCTCGAGGGCGTCGTCGACGTGGGCGGTCTGGTGGGCGTGGCGATGGTCGAGGAACACCGACTCGTCGAGGCCCACCCCGATCAGGTTGGCGACCTCGGCGAAAACCGAGCTGGCGAGGGTGGCGGCGATGCCGCTGACGACCTCGTCGGCCAGCTCGGCCGGGGCGGACACGGCGAGCAGACCGAGCGCCTCGACGTCGACGAGCACGTCACGGCCGTCGGCATCAACGCCGATCTGGGCCAGGGCCACACACGGCGCGCCGACGGATCGGGCGGGTTCGGCGAGGAGCTCGATCGGCACCGCGCCGGGCAGACGCCAGCACGCCCCGTCACCCGTCCACGGCGCCGGGAGAGTGGCCGGCCCGGTGAGCGTCAACTCGACGTCGCCGTCGGCACCGACCCGGACCACGGCGACCTGCCCTGGGTGGTCGACGTCGGCGAGCAGCGAAGCGGCCGCGGCACGCACGGCGATGTCGACGCGCAGGAGCCGCTCGCCGGGGTCGACCGCGCGCAGCCGGCGTTCGGTCGCAACCAGATCGGGAGGGGGCACCGGCAGGCGAGCCCGCGGTTGCGCCGCGCGCAGCCGCAACCGGCGGCGGGCGGCGATGCAGCGCCAGCACGCCGGCGGTCAGCATCGTCGCCTCGCCGATTCCGATCGGCGAGGGGGCGCCCGGCGCCGGCGCATCCGGCTCGGCGACGGGCGGCGCGGTGGGCGGCACGGGCGCCGGTGCGACGGTGGTCGACGTGGACGTCGTGGTGGTGGTGGTGGTGGTCGACGCAGTCGTGGGCGTCGCCGCCGGCGGTTCGGCGGGAAGCGCACGGTCCTCGCTTCCGGGATGCCGGCGCCTCCCGCTCCTCGTTGGGTGGGTGAGCCGGCGGCCGGGACGGAGGCGTGCCGACGGCCGGGAAGACGAACTGTTCGCCGGGATAGATGAGATCAGGGTCCTCGACGATGCTCACGTTGGCGGCGATGACGTCCTCGACGTGGGCGACGACGTCGGCGTCGTCGTGGGCCAGCCCGCCTCGAGCCAGCCGGGCCGAGGACAGGTTCCACAGGTTGTCGCCTGGCTCGATCGTGATCGTCTCGGCGGCGAGGTACGGGCCGCGCTCCGCGACGACCGCCGGCGCGGGCAGGCGTAGCCGCCAGCCGGGGCGGATCTGACTCGGCGTCGCCAACCGACCGCCATCGACCTGGGGCCGATCCCGGTTGAGGTCGAAGATCTCGCGCCAGCGACCGGCATCCCCGAGATGAACCCGCGCCAGCCCGATCAGCGTGTCGCCGGGCGCGACCACGACCCACCCGTCGCCCGCGGGCTGCGCCGGCTTCGGCGGCGCCGGCCGCGGTGCCGGTTCGCGGTCCACGACGAGCGCGGCGGTCGGTCGAGCCCGTGACAGCTCGGCGGGCGCGCCACCGATCGCCGGAGCGGACCGCGTGGCGATGGGCAGGATGATGAGCGCGGCGGCGACGAGCCGCTGGGCCAGGAGTCCGATGCCGCCACGCGCCGGGGCGGGCGCGACGACCTCGATTCGCGCCGCTGGATCACGTCGCGCCTCGACCCGCAAGGTAGCCAGCTGATCGCGGAGCTCGCCGACGACCGCGAGTACGAAGCGGGCCCAGACGAGCCACGCCACCACCGCCAGAACACCGACGAGCACACCGACCTCGTCGCGCAGCTCGAGCCGCGTGCGCCCGGGCCACGGGTTCCCGACAAGATTGACGAGGACGAACGGCACTCCGACGACGAACGCGGCCAGCAGCGCGATCGCGCCGACGGCATTGGCGATGCGGCGGGCGTTCGTCA
Source organism: uncultured Acidimicrobiia bacterium (assembly GCA_963839695.1). Classification (GTDB taxonomy): domain Bacteria; phylum Actinomycetota; class Acidimicrobiia; order Acidimicrobiales; family Ilumatobacteraceae; genus JALZMG01. The sequence continues at coordinate 124,289 of CAWIVW010000011.1, forward strand.
TGGCGCAGCTCCTCCAAGTACACCCTGCTCCGGGGTCGCGGTGGAGGACTCCGAGACGGACCGACCACCCGGGAGGATGAAGAAGTCGACTGCCGCACGGACGGTGACGGTGACCGACTGGCCGTCGATGGACACAGCTCCCATGGCGCTCTGTCGACCCAGCTCGGACGACGCGCGCGGCCGTCGCAAGGCCGGGGTCGAGGCGACGGGCGTACGCCTCTCGCCCGCTGAGCTGGACCGCGGCCCGCGCCGCGGCGGCCGCGGCCCCGTTGGCGTCGCGGCGCGCCTGCAGCTGACGCCCGCCGTCGAGCACCAGTCCGGCGGCGAACAGGAGGGCCGGAAGCATGACCACGACGAGGAGCGAGACATTGCCTCGTTCGACCCCTCGCCCGGCCCACGCTCACGGCGCACCACCTCGCGTGCGGTCGATCACCTCGCTCGCCGTCGCGGTCAACGTCCGCAGCTCCGGGTATCCCGAACTTGGTGACGTCGGCGAGCGAGGCCGTGCACGACACCCTGACGGTGACCCGTCCGCCCGGCTCCCACGAACCGCCGACCGCCACCGACGGACCGGAAGCACAGGCGATGCCGGAGCGGCGGAGACTGTCGGCGACGACTGCGCTCGCCAGTTCCCTCCCGCCTCCTCCGGTCTGGGCGCTCGCCGCCGCCCTCGCCCCGACCCGAGCGGCGTGTTCGACGTCGGTGTCGGCCGTCGTCGTCCGGCCGAACGCGACCACCAGCCCGAACAGGAGCAGCACCGCGGGGAGCAGGATGACCATCTCGAGCGGCCCGGAGTCCCCCCGCTCGCGCTGGCCGCGGGTGCGACGTGTCACGCCGGATGCGAGCGAGCGAGCGTCAGCGAGCGAGCGGCCAGCAACTGCGCAGGCAGTATGCGGTGTGGCCGGGGAGCGCAATGACGTCACGGCCGCTCGGGCTCAGGGATGAACCGCTCGATCGGCGCCGAGGCCGACGCCGAGACGGAGTACGAACCGATCGGGAAGACCCGAAGTACGTCAGCGGAAACGGTGACGGTGACGCTCGCGGCGTCCCCTCCCGCCGACACGCTGACGTTCGACGTGATCGACCCGGCCGAACCGTCGATCACTCCGCCGGCCACCGAGCCGGGGTCTCCTGCGCCGGAGGCGGCAGCGATCGCCGCATCCTGCGCCGCCGCCTGGGCGACGTGGCGGGCGTGCTGCACGAGCGCGTACTGCAACACCATCCAGAACGACAGGAGCAGCGCCGGAAGCACGATCACGGTCGCGACCACCCCCTGATCGCCCCGCCCACGGCGGGGACTCAGTTGGGGATCCGGCTGGCGTTGGAGTTGAGGCGGGCGATGACGATCACGGCCACCGCCGCGGCCGCGACCGCCAACGCCGCGAGAAAGATGACGTTGCCGGTGAGCTCGCCGGACTCGTCCTCGCGGGCTCGGCTGATCGTCTCGAGCACTCGGTCCCTGGCCGTCATCCAGACGGCCAGGATCTGAATCTGGATGGGCACCATGATGGGTCTGCTCCTTGCTGTTCTGGCTTGAGGGACAGGGTCGGAAGTTCACTCGAGGAACCTCGCCACGGCGGGGTAGCCGATGAGCACGACGGCGGCGATCGCCATCAGCGCCGGGGCGATGCCCATCGTCTCGGACGCCCTCTCGGCGTCGGCTTCGGCCTCGGTGAGCTGGCGGATGCGCAGCGCGGCGGCCTTGGCGATCAACGTCTCGCGGATCCGCGAGCCGGACTCGGCGGCGAGATCGACCGCACCGGCCAGCTCGCGCAGCGCGAGCACGTCGATCCGGGCCCCGAGGTCGTCGAGGGCGTGCCACAGCTTGCGTCGGCGGGTCTGCGCCGCCCGGAGGGTGTCCCGCAGCTCGCCGAACTGCGGCCCGGTCCCCACGTCGGCGCCGACCATCAAGGCGTCCTCGACGCCCGAACCGCCGGCGAGCGAGATCCCGACGATGTCGACGTAGACCGTGAGTGCCCGGGACCAGGCGCGGCGAGCGGTCCGCGCACGCGAACGCAGGTCGAGCTCGGGGTAGCACCAGCCGACGCCGGCGAAGAGCAGCGCGGCGAGCACGACCGACAGTGGCGGCACCGCGACGCCGAGCATCGGGAACAACGCCGCCGGGATCAACGCGAGGACGAGGAAGGCCAGGGCGTAGCCGAGCTTGTCGAGGGCGTGCCGGGCGCTCGACCGGCCGAGCACGGCGAGATCGGCCGCCAACCGTTCGGAGTGGCCGCCGGCCAGACGGAGCGCCAGCCGCTCCCACCAGCGCCGGACATTGCCGGTTGCGCTTTGGTGGAGCAGCGCTTCGCGCGGTGCGACGAGCTCGCCGGCCAGCACGCGGAGCGGTCGGGCCGGCGGGGCGAGCCCGCGGGCGATCAGCCAGATCCCGGCGCCGACCCCACCGGCGATGATCGCGGCCCAGATCATCCCGACGCCTCGGCGGGTGCGCTCGTGCCGACCCGCAGCAGACGAGGAGATCGAACGGGCTTCGAGAGTACGACCATGGCCCACACCGCCACACCGACGACGCCGGCGACCAGCGCGAGCACCGTCTGCCCCACCGCGGTCCCGAACGGCGCCATGTACTCGCGGTTGGTGAGCACGAGGACGCCGACGAAGAAGGCGACGATCCCGGTGATCAGTTGGGCGGTCCGGTAGGTGCGGGCGCGGGCGGCGTTGATGCGGAGCTGCATCGCCACTGTCTCGCGAGTCGAGCCCGCGACCGCGGCGAGCATCTGGCCGAGGTCCGCAACCGCCCGTTGGTCGGCGATCTGCAGGGCGGTGACCACGGTGTCGGCGATCCCATCGTCCATGTCGTCGGCGAAGCGGGAGAGGGCGGTCGCGAGCTCACCGCGCTGGGTACGCAGGTAGAGCGCCTTCACCTCGTCACGGATCGCCGCCGGCGCCACCCGGGCCGACTTGCCAATCGCCTCGTGCAAGCCGGCGTTCGACACCAACAGGTCGCGGAACATCTCCGCCCACGCGGCGACCGCCTCCGAGCGGGCGAGCTGACGGCGGCGCCGAGCACGCAGGCCGACGAACGACGGGATCAGCCACCCGATGACCGCGCACGACGCCATCGCGGCCGGCCACCGCGTCCACCACCCGGCCACGGCCAGCCCGACGTACGGCGAGGATGATCCGCAGCGTCAGCTGATCGACGGGGTAGCGACGCGGAGACGGTCGACGTCGGCGGGGCCGGTCGAGCAGCCCCAGCCATCCGGTGACGGCGACGAAGACCCCGATCCCGATTCCGGCGCCGAGCAGCCCGCCGAGCAACGGAGAGGCGGTCATGCGCGGCCACCATCCGGCCGGGTTGAGCAGGAGGTGATCTTCGAAGCCGACGTCGCGCAAGCGGGCGCGGCGGAGGTCCGACAGGTGCGCCTGGGGAAGGCCGCGGCCGTCGGGACCGGCGACGAAGATCCGGTTGAGCTGGACCTCGGACCCGTTCCAACCCGCGACCTCGCAGATCTCGGCGACGACCCGCCGACCCTGGCGGTCGCGGGCGAGGTGGACGAAGAAGTCGACGGCGTCGGAGATCAACAGAGCTGCGATCGAGAACTCGACCGCTTCGCGCCCCTGGGCGACGTACTGGGCGAGCTTCTTCCACGCCGAGCAGCGCCGAGTGGTGGTGCACCGTCGAGAGGCTCGGGTGTCCGTGCTGCATGGCGAGCAGCATCTCCCGGGCGGCATCGCCGTCGCGGACCTCGCCGACGATCAACCAGTCCGGGTTGAAGCGCAGGGCGTGGCGGACGAGCTCGCGCTGGCTGATCTCACCGACGCCTTCGACGTTCGCCTCGCGTGTCTCCCATTCGAGCACCGCGTTGGCGCGTGCCGGGTCGACACCGAGGTTGAGCTCGCGGGTGTCCTCGATCACGACGATGCGGGTCTCGGGCGGCAGCTCGTTCGTCATCGCCCGGACCAGCGTCGTCTTGCCGGCACCGGTCTCGCCGGACACGACCACGCGCATCCGGGCCGGCATCGCCGCGGCGAGCAGCGAGTGCATCGCGGCGTCGATCGTGCCCCGCTGCTCGAGGTCGTCGAGCGAGGCGTCGGGCAGCACGTTGCGGCGGATCGCCACCTGGGGCACGGGCGACACGTTCATGACCGCGGCCAGACGGGACCCGTCAGGGAGGCGGACGACGAGCAGCGGCTTGCCGTCGTCGAACCGGCGCTCGGTGCCGCCGGCGCGGCGGGCGAGATGGGCGACCTCGTCGCGCAGGTCCTCGGCATCTGCGAACACGGGCAGGAGGTGGCGCTCGGTCCGGCCGTCGACGTACTGCAGCCAGATCGCGTCGTGGCCGTTCACCATGATGTCGGTGACGCCGTCGATGTCGAGCAGCGCCTGGAACTTGCCGGCGTGGAAGTAGGCCGCGATCGCCCGCCGGATGAGATCGTTCTCGGCGGCCAGGTCCATCGGCGGCTGGCCGGCCTCGAGTGCCTCGCGGGCCCGGCGGGCGACGTACGACGTGGCGACGTCGTGGGCGAACGCCTCGCGCTCGAAGTCATCGCGGTCGTCCCAACGGCGAGGCGGGACCGCCCGCCTCGGCGGTGACGAGCGCCTCCTGGATCGCCTCGATGACGTCCTCGAGCGGCGACCGGTGCGGGCGGACACTGTCATCCCGGTCGCGCGTCCGGCTTCGGCCGGCATGGCCGAGGGCGAGGTAGCAGGCGAACGCGTCGACCCGTCGCCACCACGTTCGCCATTCGCTGCCGCGCAGCGCCGCCGAGGTCGCCGGCGCGTGTCTTGACGCGGGGTAGGACTGCGGCGACGTCGGCGCCGACGAAGCTCGGCGATCTCTTCGGGCGGCCACGAGGTCGGCTCGACGACGGCGACGGAGACGGTGCAGCCAGCCGCGCGGAGAGCGTCAACGCGGTGGGGGACGAGTTGCAGAGCGGGGAACGAACCACCGGTGACGACCACGACTTGGTCGGCCTCCCGGGCGAACGGCATCGCCGGCGAGTGGGCGGACAGGCGACCGGCGTCGACGATCCACACCGAGTCATCGGGGTCGCCCGCGACGATCTGGGCGAGCGTCGAGCCGGCGTGGACGAGGACCGAGTGCGCCTGCTCCGCCGACGGCGGAGCCGGGACGACAAACCAGTCGGCGACGGGTACCGCGCCGCGGCTCGAGCACGTCGCCGGATGTCAGTCCGGGGGTGCGCGACGCCAGTGCGACCGCCATCAAGCCCGGCTCGACCCCGACTCCGAGCTCGGCACCGAGACGGCCGCCGTCGGGGTCCGCCTCGAGCACCACCCGACTCCGGTCGGGTTCGGGCCACGAGGCGGCCAGGCCGATGGCGAGGCGGGTGACGCCGGGCGAACCGGCGATCGAGCCGAGCGCGATGAGCGTCATTGGTGTAACGCCTCGACAATGCGAGCGAGCGAGCGCCAGCGAGCGAGCGGCCAGCAACTGCGCAGGCAGTATGTGGCGTGGCCGGGGAACGCCGTGAGCGTCATCAGCTTCCGCCGATCAGGACGACGCGCAGCGTGTCGAGCTGCGCCGCCTCGGACGCGGCGAGGCCGACGGCCCGAGGCACCCGCATCGAGATCCAGAGCTGGCCGGTCGCCAGCGACTCGACGGCCCACACGGTCCCGGACCCGATCGCGACCGCGCCGGCGGGCGTCGGCTGGTGCGCTTGCCTGGTCCGGGCTCGGGCTCGCCTTGGGGACGTCGAGCAGCTCGACCGGGGCACCGACCTGGACCCCGGACAATGGCGCCTCGCCCGGGTCGAGGGCGGCCCCGAACACGACCTCGTTCGGGGCGAGCGGGACTTCGTCGGCGAACATCCCCTGGGCGAGCAACGTCCCGGCCGGGATGCGCCCAACCGGCAGCAGGCCGACGAGTGCGTCGGCGGCGGCCGGCGAGAGCGAACCCACGTCGCCATCGATGACGAGCCGCTCGATGCGCAAGTCGCCACGGGAGATCGGCTCGCCCGGGTCGAGGTCGCCGGCGGCGACGAGCACCTCGATGCGGTCATCGGCGGAGGAGAACAGGAGCACTCCACCGAGCGCGCACAGCACGACGAGGAGGACGCCGGCGAGCACCCACGCCGGATTGCGATGGCGGCTCTCGGCGACGCGGCCCGGATCGAACCGGGCCGCCGGCGTCGGTGGCGCCGACCGCCGCCGGTGTCCCGGCCGTCGTGGCTTCGGCGGCGCAGGCGTTTGGACTCGTCTTGTCGAGGGTGTCGCTCATCCATCCACCACCACTGCTTGGATCTCGGCCACCGGCAGCTCGCGCACCGCCGATGTCGTCGTCAACGAACCCAGATCACCGGACTCCCCGTTCGACGCCTGCCAGGTCGCGTGCCAGACGATCGCCACGGTCACCGGGAACGTCTTCCCGTTCGGCGCCATCGCCGACGAGTGCTCGTACACGTGGCCGCAGCCGACGAACGTGTCCGGGTCGCCGTCCGGCGGGAAAGGAGGCGGCGCGCCCGGGACATTGCAATGTCGTGCCGTCGCCGGTCGTCACTACGAGCAGCTCGGGCACGACGGTCACGGTCAGCGACAGCCCGGCGAGCGACGCGGTCGCCGAGACGTGCTCCCACTGCCCGGCGGCCTGATCGACCCAGAAGAACGTCTTCGCCTGCACGAAGGCGAACCCGTCGGGGGCGAGGTCGGACGGGGCGATGCGCGGCACGGGCGTCGGCAGCTGACGCTGCAGCCCGCGCCCACGCCAGCGGGATCAGGTCCGGCGGGGTCACGCCGGGGTCGAGGCCGCCGCCGGGAGTCGGGTTCACGGTGACCCAGCGGCTGTAGGACTCGGTCGGGTCGACACAGCTGAACCGGTAGAGGATCTCGATCCGGGACCGCGTGACCGGTACCACGAGCCGGTGGCGACGTTGCCCAGGTCGGTGGCGGGGTCGGATCCGGCGGCCGGCTCGTCGAGGTCGGGCTGCTCGCCGTTGCTCACTGATTCCCAGATCCTGCGGACCTCCGACAGGGGCCCGTAGGGCGTCGAGGTGCATCGGGAGCGACCGCCCGAACCGCCACCGGGAGCGGCCACGCCCTGAGCGCCGTCGGTGCGACTGCCGGGCCCGCCTTCCCCCTCGGCGCACACGGTCTGCTCGACCGTCTCGCCGTCGTGGTCGTGACCGTCACCGTGGTCCACCTCACACATCTTCGCCGCGACCGAGTCCGCTCCGACGAGATCGACCGCGACACCGCCGCAACGAGCAGCACCGCGACGGCGAGCAGACGGATCATGCGGGCGGGCACGTCGTCTCCCCCTGGTCGAACCCGATCCCCTCGCGTGGGATCTTGATAGCGGAGCCAGCCATTGTCGGTCAGCCGGACCGGCTCCTCGAAGCGGGTGACCACGAGCTTGCCGGTGCCCGCGACCTCGATCTCTTCGCCGGTCGGCGAGTTCTCCGGCGGGGTGACCTGCCTGCGGTTGGTCACCTCGCACACGGTGACGATCGCCCGCCGGTACGGCGGCTCGACCGACCAGCTCGACGTTCTCCACCGTCGCCGAACAGCAGGTCCGGGTCGTTCGGCACGACCTGCGTCGCCGAGCGCGACCAGCTCCTGCGATCCGCGCCGACGAAGCTGTCGAACGCCGGCGAACCCGCAACGAAGCACCGTGGCGACCCGCGCCTCGAGGTTGCGCAGGCTCGGCGTCTCAAGCATCTCCCAGCGCGCGGTAGAACGCCCGCTCGTAGTCGCTGGGCGATCTCGGCTTTGAGCGCCTCCTCGTCGATCGGCTCGGTCGTCGTCGGCGGCGAGACCGTCGTCGGCGACTCCGTGGTCGGCGGTGGGCTCTCGGTCGTCGCCGGCGTGGAGTCCGTCGTGGTCGCGACGGCTGTCGTCGGCGTGGTCGTCGGGTCCACGACCGTGGAGTCGTTGCCCTGGGCGTCGTCGTCGGAGCATCCGGCCGCGGCGAGCGCCACCGCCACCAGCGTCAGCCGGGCCCTCATCCGTTGGCCTCGAGGTTCATCCACCACGCCACGGCGAGGGCGATCACCGCGCCGGCGACGAGACCGGGTCCGAGGGCGATCGTCCGTCGCCGCCCGGCGAGCGCCCAGCCCGCGGCACCGGACAGCCCGAGCAGCAGGGCGAGCGCGGCGATCTGCGCGTTGACGAGGCCGAGCGCGGCGCCGAGCACGGCTCCCGCCTTCACGTCGCCGAACCCCATCCCGGTGGGCGATGCCAGGTGCGTCACCAGCAGCGGCCCACCGACGAGCGCCGCGCCGAACGCGGCGCCGACGACGACGTCGGTCGCGCCGGTCACCCACGCCACTGCCAATGCTCCGACCACCGGCACCGCCGCCGCGCCAACGAGGACGTTCGGGAGCCGATGCTCGACGGCATCGACAAGCGCCGCGGCGACCAGGATCAGCACGCTCAGCCCCGTCGCCACGGCGGCGGAGGTTTCGGGGACCCACACCGCGGCGGCAGCGGTCGCGGCGACGGCGACCGGCGACCGTGGCGACCCGCCCCCAGCGACCCAGCGTCGCCCACGCCGCCTCGACGCCGCCGATGTTCGTCGCCCCATCGATGCCGGTCTGCGCCGGCTTCCGCCGTCAGGATGGAATCGTCCATCCCGTCTCCCCTGATCCCCCAAGGAGCCCGCTGAGCCGGACAGTACCGGCACCGCAGTGCCACCTGCCATTGACATCTTGTACGGATCGTCGGGTTGCAGCGCTCCCATGCCCACCTGGAGCGTGCGAGCGACGGAAGGCGGAAACGGCGAAGATCCGTATCCTGAGGTCCGATGAGCACCGTCACCAACGCTCCGTCGCACCTGCCGCAGGCGAACGATCCGTGCTGGTGCGGCAGCGGCCGCAAGTACAAGCGCTGCCACAAGCGCTCGGAGGGGCGGGTGCTGCCCGGGCACGGTGTCGCCGATGCGGACGGTGCCCGCCCACATCCCGCGCCCGCCGTACGCCGAAACCGGGGTCCCGGTCCCGTGGGACGAGCCGCGGGTGAAGTCGCCGGAGACGATCGCCCGGATGCGCCGGGCCGGCGCCGTCGCCGCCGAGATCCTCCGCCTGGCCGGCGAGGCGCTGCGCCCGGGATTGACCACCGACGAGCTCGACGCCTACGTCCACGAGCTGTACATCGAGCGCGGCGCCTACCCGTCGCCGCTCAACTACAACGGCTACCCGAAGAGCCTGTGCACGTCGGTGAACGAGGTGATCTGCCACGGCATCCCCGACTCGCGGGCGCTGCTCGACGGCGACATCGTCAACCTCGACGTCACCGCGTTCATCGGCGGCGTGCACGGCGACACCAACGCCACGTTCTTCGTCGGCGACGTCGACGAGACCAGCCGCAAGCTGGTGCAGGTCACCGAGGAGTGCATGTGGCACGGCATCGAGGCGGTCAAGCCCGGCCGCCCGATCAGCGACATCGGCCGGGCCATCGAGCACCACGCCAAGGCCCACCGCTACGGCGTGATCAGGGCCTTCATCGGCCACGGCATCGGCGAGCAGTTCCACTCCGACATCCAGGTGCCCCACTACTACGACTCCCGGGCGTCGATGATCATGCGTCCGGGGATGACGTTCACGATCGAGCCGATGATCTCGCTCGGCACTTGGCAGCACCGCATGTGGGACGACGACTGGACCGCCGTGACCGCCGACGGCAAGCGCACGGCCCAGTTCGAGCACACCCTCCTCGTCACCGACGACGGGTGCGACGTGCTCACCGGCGGCCCCGGCGCGGTGTCGCCGAGCGCCCCCTGGAATCGATGATCCGAGGCGCCTGACTCCCGCGATCTGGGCGGGATCCGTCTCACCTGTCGGCGACGAATCCCGCCCAGATGCCTGAATGGGACGATTCCCGCCCAGATTGAGGGCGGAGGGGTCAGGCCGTCGAGGCGCGGTAGAGGCCGATCGCCGCGGCGATCCCGGCAGCACGGCGGCCGCGGCGGCGGCGGCCAGGACTCCGCGGTCGAGCCAGAACGGGGCGTCGGTGGGGATCAGGGCGCGGAAGGCGCCGTCTCGACGGATCACGACCCACGCCCCGAGCTCGATCGCGCCGAGCAGCACGAGGGCGTACGACAACAGCCGGTAGCCCAGCACGAGGGCGAGCGCGGCCGACCCGGCGGCGACGACCGGGAGCAGCCACCACACCGACAGCGGGCCGGTCTCGGACGGCAGCGAGGCGTACTCCCACCAGCCGATCCCGGTCGCCGGCCACGGCCACCGCCAGCAGCACCCAGGCGACCCGGCGGCGCAGGACGAGCGCCACTGCGACGAGCGCGGCGGCGATGCCCGCTCCGACGTAGAGCGGGAGCCGCGACGGGCTGTGGCAGCCAGTCCGTCGGCGACGTCGACCGACACGTCGACCCCGTCGACCCGCAAGCGGGACGGCGGACTCGAGGATCCGGTCACCGGGCACAGCCTGCTGGGGCGGTTCCTGCGACATCCAATGGGCGCGGTGGTCGTGCCAGGCGTAGCGCCCGTCGCTCCCGACGGGCAGCCAGTCGGCGGGCAGCGCCGGGTCGGCGCCGGGCGGTGCCGTGGTCCCGTAGCGGCTCTCGTTGAGGTAGGTGGTCGGCGACCGCTGGTTCTCCAGGACCACCCCGTCGGCCCGGAAGCGCAGGTACGGCTCGTCCTCGTAGCCGACGACCATGACCGTGGTGCCGGGATCGGCGGTGAGCTGCAGGAAGGCATCGCCGCCGACGACCTCCACCTCGATCGAGTCGGTCGGCGGGGTGACCGCGACGACGGTCGTGCGGTAGTCCGTCGGCGCCGCCGCGTCGGCGACGGCGAGGCGTGCCCACCAGCGGCCGCCGCGATCCAATGCATCACGAAAACGTTAGGACCCCGAGGGTTTCCGGCCCGGATGGGGCGCAGCAAACCCTCGGGTGACGTGAAAACCTCGGATGAGGAGGGGTCGGGCGGGCTCAGCGGTCCAGGGAGACGATGTAGTCGATCACCTGGGCGATCTCTTCGTCGGTGAGCTTGTTCTCCGGCATCGTCACCGAGAACCCGGCGTGAACCTCCGCCGCGGGGTCGGTGATCGCTCGCTCCAGGTACGCCTCGTCGACGGTGACGGTCGTGCCGTCGTCGAGCTCGATGTCGGTCCCGAGGCTGCCGGCCCAGGCCGGGCCGATGCCGCCCTCGCCGTCGGCGCCGTGGCAGGCGTTGCATCCGGCGCGCCTGGCGATCTCGCGTCCCTCCTCCGCCACCCCGGGGTCCGACGGATGCGCCGTCGTCCGCGCACCCCACCGCGCCCAGGGCGAGGACGACCGCGGCCACGGCGAGCACGATCGGGCGGCGAACCGACATCGGTGCGAGTCTGGCAGCGGGTCCGCCCGCCACCACCCCGCGGCGGTGTGGATCAACCGGCCGGGAGGCGGGCCCGCCACCAGCGGTCCAGTGCGGCGGCGTCCGCGGCATCGAGCCCGTAGGCGTCGACCACCGCCGATCCACACGCCACGACGTCGCCGTCGCGCAGCGCCTCGACCGCGGGCGCGACCGGGCCCGCGGGCCACGGCAGGTCGGCCAGCCACCGCGGCCCGAGGCGCAGCGATGCGCGCCGACAGCCCGGTGCCGGCCGCGCGATGCCAGGCCCATGCGCTCGCCGGCGCCGACGTCAGGACGGCGGCGATGCGCCCAGACGTCGGCGGGCGCAGGTGCCCGCACCGTGATCAACGGCACGCCGGGGAGCCAGGCGCCGTCGGGGTCGGCGACGGCCTCGATGATCCGCGTCTGGTTGGCGACGAGCACCTTGGGCACGGCGAAGCGGTCGGCCCATCGGCGCATCGTCGGGCTCAGCCGCGTCCGGTCGACGCGGGGCCGGGCGAGCCGGCGGCGGGCGAACGTCACCGGTCGCTCGCCCCACCGGCAGCGGCCGGGGTCGATGAGCCCGCTGGTCACGAGCGGTGGGCCCGCCGCGTGGTCGTCGACGGCGGGGACCAGCCCGTAGTACTGATCGCGGAAGTTGGCGCTGAGCCGGCCGCGGGCCCCGAGCGAGCCCGCCGTCGCGAGCGGCGGCAGCGCCGGGACGCCGAGCGCGTCGGCGACGACCCGGCTCCACGGTCGGTGCCGGTGCCCGTTCACCGCGGCGGCGCCGGTCTCGAAGGCGAGCGCGCACACGAACACCTGGGCGTCGAAGAGCCGCCGTGGCGACCACCACGACCAGATCAGCTCGGCGCGGCGGTCGACGTCGGACCGCACACCGGCCGCGTCGCGGGAGGCGAGGATCGACTGCGGCAGCACCAGCCCCACCCGCCCGCCACCGGGCCGCGCCAGGCGCACGGCGAGGGCGAGGAACTCGGCCGCGGCGTCGGCGTACGGGCCGCCGCCGTGGCGGCTCGACCCGCCCCTGCGTCGTGCTGGCCGCGAGCTGGGAGAGGAACGGAGGGTTGCCGAGCACGACGTCGAAGCGCTCGTCGCCCCAGTCGTGGCGGAGCGCGTCGGCCCGCCGGAATCGGGCGGAGGGCGCGCCCGGGCCGGCCGCGACCGTGCGGCGTGCGGCGCGGACCGCGTCGGGGTCGATGTCGACCCCGGTCACGATCGGAACCGCGCCGGCCGCGGCGATCCGCGCCGCGGCGGCGGTCAGGAAGCGACCGTCGCCGCACGCCGGGTCGAGCACCGTCACCCGCTCGCCCGGTCTCACCGAGGGCAACGTGTTGGCGACCACGCAACTCCACGAGTTCGGGTGGCGTCGCGAACGCGCCACGCTGCTTCCGTGCCGCGTGGACCGCGGGTTGCAGCGGGGCCACGGGCCGAGCCTAGGGTCCGCCCAATGCAGGAGGCGGCGACCCGGTTCATCACGATCGGGCGCGACGACTGGGCGGCCCTCCGGGCGGCGACGCCGATGACGCTGCGCGAAGCCGACCTGGACAAGCTGCGCGGGATCAACGAGCGCATCGACCTCGACGAGGTCACCGCGATCTACCTTCCGCTGTCCCGACTGCTCAACCTCTACGTCAGCGCGTCGCAGGACCTGGCCCGGGTCTCGTCGACGTTCCTCGGCACGATCGCCCCGCGGGTCCCGTACGTGATCGGTGTCGCCGGCAGCGTGGCGGTCGGCAAGAGCACGTTCGCCCGCATCCTCCAGGCGCTCCTCGCCCGGTGGCCCGATCATCCTCGGGTCGACCTCGTCACGACGGACGGGTTCCTGCTACCCGAACGCGGTGCTGCTCGAACGCGGACTGATGCAGCGCAAGGGGTTCCCCGAGAGCTACGACACCCGGCGCCTGCTCGCGTTCCTGCGCGACGTGAAGAGCGGGAGCGCGGCGCCGCGCCCCGGTGTACAGCCACGTCGTCTACGACATCGTCCCGGGCGACGAGATCGTCGTGCGGCAACCCGACATCGTGATCCTCGAGGGGCTCAACGTGCTCCAGGTCGGCAGCCCGAGTGGAGCCACGGCGAGCGAGTTCGTCAGCGACTACTTCGACTTCTCGATCTACCTCGACGCCGACGAGGCCGACATCCGCGCCTGGTACGTCGAGCGCTTCCTCACCCTGCGCAAGACGGTGTTCCAGGATCCACGCAGCTACTTCCGCCACTTCGCCGACCTCTCCGAGGACGAGGCGGTGGCCACGGCCGAGGCGATCTGGGAGGAGATCAACGGCCGCAACCTGCAGGAGAACATCGCCCCGACACGCGAGCGGGCGTCGCTGATCCTGCGCAAGGAAGCCGACCACCGGGTCTCCGAGGTGCGCCTCCACAAGCTCTAAGGCTCGTTCACTCCAAGCGGGTGCGAGCGACGAACCGCTCGGCGACGTCACGATCGCCGAACACGTCGACCGAGTCAAGGGGCGCTCGGCGCCACAGCACCATCAGCAGGTCGTGGGCATCCCCGCGCAGGGCGGCGTCGCCCTTGCTGTGCTCGCGCGTCAGCGTGTAGCGGCCGTCGTCGTCGGTGGTCACTGTCCACTCGCCGGCGGTGTCGGCGCAGTGGAGGTGCACGCTGCCGCCGGCGGGGGCGGCGTCCTCGGCGATCCAGCGCAGGAAGTGGGTGAGGAACTCGTCGATGCCGTCGGCGGCGAACTCGGGATCGACGCGGTGGTCTCGCCCCGCGGCCCGCTCGGCATCGACGCGGTGGACGGCCGTCTCCTGCGCCATGCGCCGGATCACGAAGCCGGCGTCATGACGGCTCGGACCAGGTCCACACCGGTGTCGCCGGGTCGGTCGACGACAACAGCGTCGTTGATCTGGCTCAGCCGCCTGTCGGCGAAGGCGAACACCTCGACGTCGGTGTCCGGGCGCTCGGGCTCGACGTACGCATCCGGACCGGCCGGCCGGTCGCGCGACGATCGTGGCCCAGAACCAGTGGACCTCGCCGACGTGCCAGGCGAGATCGACGGGCGTCCAGCCCGGGCACGCCTCGATCGTCGCCGCCGGATCGGCGCGCCTCGCCGCGGCGAGAAGGGCCGTCGAGTCGCGGCGCAGGGCGTCGAGATAGCGGGCTGTTTCCATGCGATCGAGTGTTTCAGGCCTCAGCGGCATCCGCCCAGGCAGCTCTTTGATCGACGCCAGCTCGTCGACGTCCTCGTCGTGGTCGACGTGCTCGTGCTCCCAGAGCAGGGGATACGGGATGTGCACGGCGTGGCCGCCGAGGGCGAGCACGGGGAGGATGTCGCTGCGCACCGAGTTGCCCACCATGCAGAACCGCGCGCGGGGCGACGTCGAGGAGGGCGAGGATGCGGGCGTACGTGTCGACGTCCTTCTCCAGCACCACCTCGACCTGCTCGAAGTGGTGGGCGAGCCCCGACGTCGTGACCTTGCGGGTCTGGTGCACGAGGTCGCCCTTGGTGATCAGCACCAGGCGGTGGTCACGACCGACGTCGGCGAGCATCTCGGGGACGTCGGGGAGCAACCGGACCGGCTCGGTGAGCATGTCCATGCCGGCCTCCACGATCTGGCCGATCACCATCGCCGGGACCCTTCCCTCCGACACGGTGATCGCGGCCTGCACCATCGACAGGGTGAACGCCTTGACGCCGTAGCCGGCGACCGGGATCTGGTCCAGCTCGGTGGCCCGGAGGGCCGCGGCGATGTCGATCCCGGCATGGACGTAGGGCTGCAGGAGCTCCACGAACCGGGCCTCGACGACGTGGAAGGAGTCCTCGCTGTGCCAGAGCGTGTCGTCGGCGTCGAACCCGACCACGTCGAACCGTTGCGCCACATCCGTCGATCGACTCAGCGGTGGATCGCGTTGAGGTAGTTGTAGACCGTGATCCGGCTGACGCCGAGGGCGTCGGCGACGTCCTCGACCGCTCGCCGGAGGGTGAACGCGCCGCGCTGGTCGAGCATCCGCACCGCCCGCTGCTTGTCCTCCCGGCTGAGCGTCGGGAGACGGCCGCCGAGCTCGGCCTCCACCGCGTCGATCAGCCGGTCGAGCGCGCCGTGCAGCGGGGGCATCCGCACGGCGCCGACGACCTCGCCGTCCCACACCAGCGGCACGTCGCTCGCCTCCTGCTCGTCGACCGTGACGAGCGTGGCGCCGACCGCCTCGACCACCGGCTGCACGGCGGTCACCAACGGGTGCCGCGCCGGCTGGTGACCGTTGATGCCGCTCACGCGTACTCTCCCTCGTCCCGCGGCGGGCTGGACACATGGAGAGTCACGTGGGTGGCGCCGTTGGCGAAGGCCGCCCGCGTGATCGCGGCGACGACGTCGGGCATCGACTCGGCCGCGGCGCGCCCGGTGGAGCCGAACGGGCCGAAGTCGACCTCCGCTCCCGCCGCGGCGGCCGCGTCCACCGCCGCCCGGACGTGCGGCCCGGGCTGACCATCCACGAACGGCTCGACGATGAACTCGACCACGTGCACCGCGGCGATCGTAGGGCGACGTCGAGCCCGGACGCCCATCGCCTGGGCGAGGGCGCTGGCCCGGCTCTGGCACTCCGTGCCGGCGGCGTCGAACGCCTCCTTGAGGTTGCGCAGCGCCTGGGCGAACGAGTTGTGCCAGTCCTGCTCGAAGCGCTGCCGGGCCGGGCCCTCCCACGTGGTGCTGCCGAGCGCTCCGGTCACCGTGGACGTCAGCGTGTCGATGACCTCCATCTGGGCCTTGAGCTTGGCCCCGAGGCTGTGCAGCTGCTCGGTGTCGGCACCCATCTTCGTCATGGACAGTCCCTTCTCTCCCCGGCACTCAGGCCGGCTACTCACCCTGGAGGTGACGGCCCGGCGGAAGGGGAAACCGGTTCGCGGCCCGTGCCTACGATGACCTGATGACGGCTGACCTCGACGCCCGATCCCTCCGCGAGCAAGCGACCGACCAGCTGAAGGCCACGGTCGAGCTGCGCCGGACCCTGCACCGCTGGCCGGAGGTGGGCAACGACTTGCCGGTCACCCAGGAGCAGGTGCTGGGCGCGATCGAGGGAATGCCGCTCGACGTCACGGTCCACGAGACCACCAGCGGGATCGCCGCCCTGCTCACCGGGGCGCGCCCGGGGCCGACGATCCTGCTCCGGGGCGACATGGACGCCCTGCCGTTGCACGAGGACACCGGCCTCGACTTCGCGTCGAACGTCGACGGCGACGATGCACGCCTGCGGGCACGACACCCACACGGCAATGCTCGTCGGCGCGGCGGAGGTGCTCGCCGCCCGCCGCGACGAGCTCGCCGGGCGGGTCCTGTTCATGTTCCAGCCCGGCGAGGAGGGCCACCACGGCGCTCGCTTCATGCTCGACGAAGGGCTCCTCGACGTCGCGCCGCTGGCCGACGGCACGCCCTCCCCGGTCACCGGTGCGTTCGCCATCCACATCACGTCGACCCTGCCGTCGGGCTGGATGGGCAGCCGAGGTGGGCCGCTGATGGCGTCCGCCGACCGGTTGCTGGTCACCGTGACCGGCAAGGGCGGCCACGCCAGCGAGCCCCATCGAGCGGTCGATCCGATCCCGGTGGCGTGCGAGATCGTCCAGGCGCTGCAGACGATGGTGACCCGGCGGATCGACGTGTTCGACCCCTCCGTCGTCACCGTCGGACGGATCACCGCCGGCACGACGAACAACGTGATCCCCGAGACCGCCGAGATCGAAGGCACGATCCGGGCCGTCAGCGAGCACACCAGGACGCGGGTGCACGACGGCATCCGCCGGGTCCTCGACGGCCTCGCCGCCGCCCACGGCTGTGAGGTCACGATCGACATCGAGCAGGGCTACCCCGTCACCGTCAACGACATGGACTTCGCCGAGACCGTCATCGGCATCGCCGAACAAGTCGTCGGGACCGACCAGGTCGTGCGCCAGGCCCATCCGATCATGGGGGCCGAGGACTGGAGCTACGTCCTCCAGCGGGTGCCGGGAGCGATGATGTTCCTCGGCGGCACCCATCCCGACCGTGACCTCTCCACCGCCGCGCCGAACCACTCCAACCGGGTGCTCTTCGACGAGGACGCGATGGTGAACGGCATCGCCACCTACGCCGCCGTCGCCCTCCACCACCTCAGCGGCTGACCTGACCCAGAGGACCCCGTTCTTGCAGTCAGCTGTTGCGCCATGGCGCAACAGCTGACGCAAGTTCAGCGTCGGCTAGCTATCGGCTGAGGCGGAGGGTCACCAGCTCGAACGGGCGCAGGGTGAGGGCGACGATCCCGTCGCTCACCTCGAAGCCATTGGCGGGCTCTTCGAGCAGGTTGCACCGGGACGCGGCCGTGATCCGCCCGTCCGCCCGGACGCTGACCCCCGCCCGGTCCCCGGCCGCCTCGTGGAGCCGGACGACGAGATCGCCGGATCCGTCGTCGGCGAGCTTGACCGCGTCAACCTCGACGCCGACGCCGGTCACCCGCACGACCGGCGCCGGGATCCCGTGCGCCCGGCCGCCCGCCACGGCGCGGACGGGGAGGTCGAGACGCTCGGCCTCGGCGACCACGTCGGCGCGCCCCGGCCCGTGCGGGAACAGACTGATCGTGACCTCGTGACGACCTTTGTCCGGATCGGGGTCCGGGTACCGCGCGGAGCGGGCGATGCTGACCCTGACGGCGCCGTCGAAGAGGGCGTGGCCGTAGCGGCCGTCGTTGAGCACGGCCACACCGAAGCCGGGTTCGGCGACGTCGACGTAGCGGTGGGCGCACACCTCGAACTTGGCCGCGTCCCATGACGTCGACGGGTGCGTCGGGCGGGCGACGGAACCGAACTGGATGCCGCACGTCGCGGTGTCGGCGCGGACGTCGAGCGGGAACGCCATCGACAGCAGGTGCTCGGAGTGCTGCCAGTCGAGCTCGACGTGCACGTCGAGGCGGGGGGAGCCGGCGCGCAGGATGTAGGTGATCGTGGCCGACGACGGCCCGAACCGCCGCTGCACCCGGACCATGCCGACGAGCGGTCCGTCGGCCACGACGTCGACGGACTCGGCGCCGGTCAGCTGCTCCGGCGCGTCCCGCACCCACGCCTCGATGTCCCACGCGTCGTAGCGGACGGGGTGGTCGGGCGCCAGCTCGAGCACCGCGCCGAGGCAGCCGGCGGGAAGCAGCTCGCGAGCGGCGCCGACATCGATCACGGAGCGCAGGTTGCCGTGGAGGTCCCAGGCGACGGCGAGTCGCCCGTTGGTCATCGAGCGGTCGGTGACGACGACCCGCTCGACACCGTCGTGCGCCTCCGCCGGCGCCAGCCCCAGGCCGGGCACGCTGGCGCGGAACGCGGTGCGCCCGTCCGGCAGCACCTGGGTCGGGCCGTCGCCGACGGGGGTGACGTCGGCGATGACCACCTCGTCGCGGTCGTGGGTGGCGACGTTGGCGAGCACCGGCCCCGCCGGCGCGAGCGAGGCGAGCGCCGCGCCGATGCGCGCCTCCAGCTCGGCGCCGATGCGGGCGTGGGCGGCCTCGGCGTCGGCGTGGACCCAGGCGATCGACGAGCCGGGCAGGATGTCGTGGAACTGCAGCGTGAGCACCTCCTGCCAGAGCGCATCCAGCTCGGCGGGCTCGCCGAGGCCCTGCGTCGCCGTCCAGAGCTCGAGCTCGCGGAGCAGCCGCTCGCAGCGCTTGTTGCCGAGCTTGGTGCGCAGCTGGCTGGTGAGCGTGCCGCGGTGGTTCTCGAAGTAGAGCTCGCCTCGCCACACGGGCACGGGCGCGCCGCGGGCGGCCTCGGCCTCGACCTGGTCGAAGAACCCGGCGGCCGTGCCCAACTCGACCGTGGGCATCCCGTCCAGGTCGGCGAGGCGCCGGGCCCGCTCGAGCATCTCCCGCGTCGGACCGCCGCCGCCGTCGCCGTAGCCGAAAGGCAGCAGCGACCAGCTGCTCCACGCGTGCTCGGCGAAGTTCGCCGTCGCCCGCGCCAGCTCGGCCGGCGTGACCTCGGCGTTGTACGTGTCGACGGGCGGGAAGTGGGTGAGCACGCGGGTGCCGTCGATGCCCTCCCAGAAGAACGTGGAGTGGGGGAACCGGTTGGTGCGGTTCCACGACAGCTTCTGGGTGACGAACCGACGCATCCCGCCGGCCGCGAAGACCTGGGGCAGGCCGGCCGGGTAGCCGAACACGTCGGGGATCCACACCTCGCGGCAGCGCATCCCGAAGTGCGCTTCGAAGAAGCGCTGCCCATGGACGATCTGGCGGACGATGCTCTCGCCGGACGGCAGGTTCATGTCGGGCTCGACCCACATCCCGCCGACCGGAACCCACTGGCCGGCGGCGACCTTGTCGGCGATGCGGGCGAACAGCTCGGGCTCGCCCTCGGCGATCCACGCGTACTGCTGCGCCTGCGAGCACGAGAACCGGAAGTCCGGATCGGCGTCCATCAGGGCGACGGCCGAGGCGAACGTGCGCGTGCACTTGCGCACCGTCTCCTGCAGCGGCCACAGCCACGCGGTGTCGATGTGGGCGTGCCCGGTGGCGATCACCCGGTGGGCGCTCGCCCGCGCCGGGACCGTGAGCGGCGGCCGCAGGAGGCCGCGGGCGGCGACGGGCGGGTCGTCGCAACCGCCAGGCGGCTGGGCGAGCAGGTCGAGGGCGCGCACGATGCTCCTGCGGATGCGGGCCCGGCGCGGGTCGTCGAGGGCGAGCGCGCGCATCACCCCGTCGAGCACGTCGAGGTCGTGGAGGAGCGCTTCGGCCTCGGTGTCGACCTGCACGAGCTCCGCCCGGTCGAGCGTGTAGAGCAGCCGGTCGCCGGCGGTGGCGGGCGAGCCGAGCGGCGACGGCCGGAACTGGGGCAGCAGGGGATTGGCCGCGGCTTCGACGACGAGCTCGACCGGGCCGGCGTCCCCGCGGAGCGGCACCGCCTGGCGGCGTGGGTGGATCCCCTGCACCGGGCGCCCCTTGCCGTCGCGGACGAGCCCCTCGCACTGGAAGCCGGGGGTGTCGAGCCGGAAGCCGAGGTCGATCAGCGCCTCGACCCGCCGGCCCGACCACGACGCCGGCACCTCACCGGTGAACCGGAACCAGGTCGTGCCCCACGGAGGTCCCCAGCGCTCACCGACGGCGAACGGCGCGACCTCGTCGAGCGACGGTCCGGCCTCGACCTCGAGCGGCACGCGCGCCGGGTGGACGAGCGGGAGGACCCGTTCGGTCAACTCCCGTCTGATCCGCTCCTCGACCAGCTCGCGGTCGTCGTGCATGGCGCCAAACCGTACCGGCCCTCCCCGTTCTGTCGTTTGGAACCAGCCCGAACGCGCTCGATTCCAAACGACAGAAGCGGGGTTTCAGAGGCGGTCGGCTCGAAGGGCCGCGCGCCGGACCTTCCCGCTGTCGTCGCGTAATGGCGTGTCCACATACTCCACGGTGCGGGGCAGCTTGTAGCGGGCCAGGCGCTCGGCGGCGAAGGTGAGCAGCTCGGCCTCCTCGACCACGGCCGGGTCAGCCTCCACGATCGCGTGGACGGCGTTCCCGAGATCATCGTCCGGCAGCCCGATCACGACGACCGAGCGCACGGCTGGGTGCTCCTGCAGGGCGGCCTCGACCTCGGCCGGGTAGATGTTCGCGCCGCCGCTGAGGATCATGTCCTGCATCCGGTCGGCGAGGTAGAGGTAGCCCTCCTCGTCGCACCAACCCATGTCGCCGAGCGACTCCCATCCGCCGTCGAGCGTCCGCGGCTCGGCCCCGACGTAGCGGTACGTCGGCTTCCCGCTGGTGTTGCGCAGCCACACCTCGCCCTTCTCGCCCGGTGGCAGCGGGTTCCCGTCGAGATCGGCGATCATGAACTCGCCGATGACGGCCCGACCCACCGAACCCCGGTGCTCCAGCCACTGGTCGCCGGTGATCACGGTCACCGCCTGCCCCTCCGTTCCGGCGTAGAGCTCCCAGATGCGCTCGGCGCCGAGCCACTCGATCCACGCCTCCTTCAACCACATCGGACACGGCTCGGCCAGGTGCCAGACCATCCGCAGCGACGAGAGGTCGTAGGCCAGCCGGGTCGCCGCGGGCAGCCGCCAGATCCGCTTCATCATCGTCGGGACGAGATAGACGACCTCGCCCCGGTGCTCGGCGATGGCCGCCAAGCGTCGCCTCAGCGTCGAACCGCTCGAGCAGCACGACATGGCAGCCGGCGAGCAGCGCCTGGCACGACATCAGCGCCGGCCCGTTGTGGTACAGCGGTCCGGGCATCACGAGGCAGCCGTCGAGCGGCAGCCCGTGCGACGGCGTGGCGTCGGTGTCGATGAGCGACGGCTCGCCCGCCACGATCAACTTCGGTCGCCCCGTCGAGCCGCCCGACGTCGGGGCCTTCCAGGCCGGGGACACGGCGTCCGGCAGCGGGCCGGCGTCGAGCTCGGGCGGCGGGCGGTAGCCGACGGGCAGGCACGTCGTTCCGGGAAGGCTCTCCGGCTCCGCGCCGATGACGACCTTCGAGCCGGCGAGGGCGACGATCTCGCTCAGCTCGCGAGCGGGCAGCTTGGCCGACACCGGTTGCGGCACCGCCCCCAGCTTCCAGCACGCCACGTAGGCCACGAACCAGTCGGTCGAATTGGGCAGGCCCACGGTGACGAAGTCGCCGGTCGTGATGCCGCGGGCAGCGAGATCACGAGCGAAGCGGTTCGCCTGCCGCTCCAGGTCGCCCCTCGTCAGCCACCCGGCCGCCGCACGTCACCGCCGCCCGATCGGGATCACGTTCGGCGAGCTCGGAGAGGCGGCGGGCGTAGGAGATCAGAGCCATCGGCGAAGTCTGGCCGAACGCCGTGCGCCCAGGAGACGCGATCGCATCGACGGCTAGTCTCTGCGGCGCAATGTCCAGCGAGCGGGCACGGGGCGCGGTCGACGACCGCATGTGGCGACGGGCTCTCAGTCATCGCCTCACGTTGGTGACCGCTGGCCCCGGCTGGGGCAAGTCCTCGTTGCTCCGCCGTCTCGCCGCCGCAGGACCGAGCATCGAAGCCAGCCCCCCGCCATCCGGCTGGACGCCGTTCTCCCTGGCCCGGGGGCTCCTCGACGGCGTGCTCGCCCAAGTCTCGGATCCTCCCGCGGAGGACTTCCCGGCCCACGCCGCCCCGGACTCCCCGGACAACCCCGAGCAGGTCAGCGCGCTCGCCGCCGGGGTGTGCGCGACCGCGGCCCGCACGATCAGGGGCCGCACCCTCGTCCTGCTCGACGACGCCGACGTGGGGCCGGACGAACCCCTGGAGCGGTTCCTGGAGGCGCTCGTCCTCCACCTCCCGCCGCGGCTTCATCTCGTGCTCGCCTGCCGCCGTCCGCCGGCGCTCAGGATCGCCCGCCTCCGGGCGGCAGGAGAGGTGGCGCAGATCACCGCGAACGACCTCGCGGTCACTCTCGAGGACGTGCGCCAACTCGGACTCGACGAGGCGGGGGTGGCGACGATCGACGAGATCGTGCGCGGCCACCGGGGGCTGGCCACTGGCCGTGCGGCTGGCGGTCGAAGCGATCCACCGGGGCGGCCCGCTCGACCGGACCGCGCTGGTCGACCGGCTGCTCGCTCCGGACGCCACCCTGTTCGAGTACCTCGCCGACGAGGTGCTGGCGGGGTTGCCTACCCCGGAGCGGGAGGTGCTCGCCCTCGCCGCCCACCTGCCCCACGTCTCCACGACCTTGCTGCGCGACCTCGACCGGAACGACCTCGTCCCCGTCCTGGCGCCGCTCGGCGAGGGCGGTGTCTTCCTCGAACCGGATCCCAACACGCCCGACGGGTACCGGGCGACCCTCCTCGGCGGCGAGTTCCTCCGCCGGAGCGAGCCAGTGCCCGGACGGACGGTCCTGCACCGCGCCGTCGACGCCATGATCGCCCGGGGGGATCTGGAGAACGCCCTGCTGCTGTGCACCCGGGCCGATGATCCCGGCCTCGCCACCCGCGTCCTTCAGCGCGGTCGACCGCATCGACCGCCTCGGCAACACCGACGCGCTCATCGAGACGCTGCGAATCGCGGACCGGGCCGGGCCCGATCCCCGCATCGCCGAGCTCTTCGGCGATCTCCAGTACTTGCGGGGGATTGGGACGCCGCCCTCGCCTCCTACGCCAAGGCTGCCTCGTTGGGCGACGCCGCGTCGCCTCGACTGGCCCGCAAGCAAGGGATCATCCTCTATCTCCGCGGCCGCCTCGACGAGGCCGAGGAGGTCTACGCGGCCGCCCGGCTCGACGGCAGCGATCCCGCCGAGGAGGCCCAGGTACTGGCGTGGCGGGCGGCGATCCGGTGGGTGCGCAGCGACGTGGCCGGCTGCGAGGAGCTCATCGAGCCGGCGGAGGCCGCGGCCAACGCCTCGGGCAACGACGCCGCGCTGGCCGCCGTCTACACGATCCGGGCCATGCTCGCGGCGTTCCAGGCCGACCGCCGGGCGAACGAGTGGTCCTACCGCAGGGCGCTGGAGCACGCCGAGCGGGCCGGCGACGTGATCCAGATGATCCGCATCCACACCAACATGGGCAGCCACTACTCCGAGGAGGGTTCCTACCCGGAGGCCGTCGCCGAGCTCGACACGGCGATCGGCTTGGCCGAGCTGGCCGGATCGGACTCCTTCACCGGGCACGCCTACGCCAACCGTGGTGACACCTTCACCCGCATGGGCCGTCTCGACGATGCGCTGCGCGATCTGCGCCAGGCGCAGCGGATCTGGGAACGGCTGGAATCCGGCGACGTTGCCTACGCCCTCGCCTACCTCGGCGACGTTCAGTACCTGCGCGGACAGCAGTCCGAGGCCCGGTCCTTCTTCGAGCGGGCAGTCGAACTCGCTGAGCAGGGCGGTGACGTGCAGGGGCTGGTCCCGGCGCTGATCGGCCTGGCCCGGGTGTTGAGCGATGACGACCTTGCGGCTGCGGCGGCCACGGCCGAGCGGGCGGTGTCCATCGCGCGGCCAATGTGGCGGTCGCAGGCCCACAGTGCGGCCGGCTGGATCGCCCTGCACAGGGGCGACCCCCACACCGCCAACCATCACGCCGAGATGGCGCTCGAGCAGGCTCACACCCAGCTCGACCGCCCTTCCGTCGCCGAGGGGCTGCTGCTGCTCGCCGCCAGCCAGGAACCCCCGGCGGTGAGCAGAGCCGAGGAAGCCGGTCGTCTCTGGCACGAGCTCGGGAACCCGATCGGCGAGGCCCGGGCGCTGCTGGTGGTCGCCGAGGCCGTCTCCGGCGGGGCGCGTGCCGATTACGTGGCCACGGCCGAGCGGATCCTGTACGACGCCGGAGCATGGCGCTACCTGGCCGACGTCCGTCGCCTCTCCGCCGAGCCGGCCACGACTCCCCCGCCGGTGGCGATCACCACGCTCGGCGGCTTCCGAGTGGCCCGCGACGGCGTGCCGGTGGAGGTGGGGGATTGGGGTTCGCGGAAAGCCCGCGACCTCCTCAAGCTGCTCGTCGCCCGGCGCGGCGCCCCGGTCGTCCGTGACGAGGTCACCGAGATGCTGTGGCCCGACGAGACCGACCGGTCGGCGCGCCGGCTGTCCGTGCTGTTGAGCACGATCCGCAGCGTGCTCGATCCGGCCAAGCGGTGGCCGCCCGACCACTTCGTCGCCGCCGATCACGACGCGCTGTGGCTCGTCCGGGAGCACGTCGTCGTCGACGTCGAGCTCTTCCTCAGCGAGGCGGCCGAAGGCCGGCGTTTGCTCACGGCGGGCAATCGCGGGAAGGGAGCCGAGGTCCTCTCCCAGGCGGCGGCGCGGTATCTCGGCGACTTCTGCGCCGACGATCCGTACGCCGACTGGGCGGCGGGGCCCCGCGAGCTGGCGCGGCACACGTTCGTCGAGACCGCCCGCCGGCTCGCCCGGATTGCCGAGGACGCCGGGGACCACAGTGAAGCCCTCCGTCACCGGCTGCGGATCCTCGACGTCGATCCGTACGACGAGGCCGCCCACCTCGACCTCATCCGGTCGCTCCGCCTCCAGCGTCGGCACGGCGAGGCGCGGCGGGCGTACCGGACGTACTGCAGCCGCCTCGGCGAGCTCGACGTGGACCCGGCTCCGTTCCCGGGTTGAAGATCGCGGCCGCTGACCAGGAACTTTCGGATCTGAGCCGTTGGGGAAATGGATCTGAACCTGATCTGAACCGTCGTTGGCATGATGCTCCGCCATGGGCGGATACGCAGCGGGCGGATCAGCGGGTGGGTCCACGTGCGGGTCGACGCGAACCGGGACGGAACGGGGAAGCGTCGATCCGTACCCGTTGGCTGTGCGGCCGCTGAGCGCTCCTCCAGGGGCTGCTCCGGTGGTCGACCTGCGGGACCGTTCGCACGCCGATGCGGCTCAGCGATCGCGGGGCGACGCCGTGGGAGGCCGCGATCGACTACCTGCGCGCCTTCGTCGCCGACGCGACGGGCACCACCGAGACGGAATTGATCGGCGAGACGATCAAGCCGTACAACGCTCACCGGGGAGCCGACCACGATCAGATGCGGCGGGTCCTCGACTGTCTCGACGCCGGACACCCGGTCGCCTTCTACGGGTGGTGGCCGACCGCGGAGCTCGCGACGACCACCGACATCCTCGGCGTCGACGCGATGGAGGTGCCGCCGCCGGACCGGAAGCGGACCGGTCTGGCGGACGGCCACGCGGTTGTGATCGTGGGCTACGGACGCCACGACGCGTTCCCAGGAGGCGGCTATTTGATCGTGCGGAGCGGTTGGGGTGACCGAGGCTGGGGTGACGGCGGCGATGGGTACATGCCCTTCACCTACCTCCGGTCATACGCCACCGAGCTCTGCACATACCGCCTCGTCGACGGGCCGAGGCGGGAACGGGATGGCGACGGGCCGTCCGACGCTGACCGCCCGGCGGCGGGCTCTGCCCGCCTGCCGGGGGTCACGGCTCGAGACTCGGTAGACCTCGAGATCGACGCCGGCGCCCGTTGCGCCGATCCCCGCGCCTCGCTGACCCACCTCTTCTTCTCCGAGGATCCGATGGAGCTCGCCAGGGCGCGGGCCATCTGCTTGGCGTGCACGGCGCGGGTGCTGTGTCTGGCACGCGCCCTCGAGCGCCACGAGCCCTACGGCGTTTGGGGTGGCGAATTGCTCGTCGACGGCGTCGTCGTGCCGGACAAGCGCGGCCGCGGCCGACCGCCGAAGGTCCCCCGCCCCCGTCTCGTCGTCGACGAGATCACGGGCATCCCGGTCGTCGCCTGACACCCCCTCTCCCCGTTCTGTCGTTTGGAATCGGCCGGTTCGGGCCGTTCTTGAACGACAGTTCGGCGTAACGTCCCGCTCGTGGCTGGACCGCTCGACGGAGTGCGCGTACTCGACTTCACCCGCGTCCTGGCGGGCCCGCACGCCACCCGCATGCTCACCGACCTCGGCGCCGACGTCATCAAGGTGGAGCCCCCCGCCGGTGACCTGACCCGGTTCGCCAACCCGCGGGTGAACGGGCTGGCGACCTACTTCGTGCAGCAGAACGTCGGCAAGCGCAACGTCAGCATCGACCTCGGCGCCCCGCGGGGCATCGAGCTCGCCCTCCGCCTCGCCGAGCACTGCGACGTGCTGATCCAGAACTACCGCCCAGGGGTGATGGACCGGCTCGGGCTCGGACCGGCCATCGTGGCGGCCCGCAATCCCCGGCTCGTCTACGCGTCGATCAGCGGCTACGGCTCGACCGGTCCCTGGGTGCACCGGCGGGCATACGCCCCGGTCGTGGGCGCGGAAACCGGCTTCACCAAGGATCAGGGCGACGCGCGCGGCGCCGTCTACGCCAACGATCCGCACAGCCACGCCGACGTGTACACGTCGCTCGAGGCGACCGTGGCGATCCTCGCCGCGTTGCACCAGCGCGAGCGCACCGGGCAAGGCCAACACGTCGAGATCTCGATGGCCGAGACGATGCTGTACGTCAACGAGCATCTCCACGACCAGCTCTACGACGGGCCGACTGACGGCCAGACCATCCGGAGCTTCTCGCCCGGCGACTTCCTCGTGTTCACCCTCGCCAACGGCCAGCTCGTCATCGTCAGCGGCCACCCCGCGGAGCGGGGCACGTTCGAGCTCTTCCTCGGCGCCCTCGGCCTCGAGCACCTCCAGGACGACCCGCGGTTCGCCGACGTGGCGTCGCGGAGGCAGCACTTCGACGAGCTGCGCGAGCTGCTGCTCGCGGCCGGCGCGACAATCCCCGACGCGGCGACGTTCGAGGAGCAGTTCGCCGCCCACCGTCTGGCTGTCGGGCTGCTGCGCAGCACCCGCGAGATCGCCGAGAGCGAGTGGGCCGTGGCCCGGGGGGCGATCGTCGAGGTGTCCGACCGCGGCAGCGGCACGATCAAGGTGCCCAACGTGCCATGGCGGTTCAGCGACGCCGACGCCGCCGTCGGCGGGGTGCCGAAGTACCGCGGCGAGGACAACCGGGTCGTGCTCGCGGAGCTCCTCGGGTACGACGACGGCACGATCGACACCCTGGAAGCCGACGGGATCATCTCGAGCCGGGTGTCGAGCTCACGCCGGTGACGCTGTCGTTTCCGGTCGTTCCGATGCGGGCGACGCTCAGCCATCTCCCGACCGGCGACACCCAGTGGGCCTTCGAGGTGAAGTGGGACGGCTACCGCACGCTCGCCTTCATCGAGTCGGGCCGGCTCCGGCTGCAGAGCTCGAACCTCTACGACGTCACCGCCAAGTACCCCGAGCTGGCGCCGCTCGGGACGGCGACCGGCGCCCGTCGGGTCGTGCTCGACGGTGAGCTGGTGGTGCTCGACGACGACGGCCGCCCCCGCTTCGAGTTGATCCAGCGGCACGCGATCGAGAACCGCGAAGCCGCGTACTACGCGTTCGACGTGTTGTCGATCGACGACCACGACACGATCACGCTCCCGTACGAGGATCGCCGCCGCCTGCTGGCGGAGGTCGTCGACCCGGGGCCGAACTGGAGCGTTCCGGCCCACCGCATCGGGGACGGGCAGGCCCTGCTCGACGCCACCGCCGAGCGTGGGCTCGAGGGGGTCATGGCGAAACGCCTCGGCTCGAGGTACCACCCGGGCACGCGCACCAAGGAGTGGCGCAAGGTCAAGCACCGCCAGCAGGCGGAGGTCGTCATCGGCGGGTACACCGCGGGCACGGGCAATCGGACGTCGAGCTTCGGGGCGCTCCTCGTCGGCCGGTGGGAGGGCGACAAGCTGGCCTTCGCCGGCGGCGTTGGCACCGGGTTCACGCAGCGCCGGCTGGAGGAGTTGACCAAGCGCCTCCGCGACCTGCGAACGCCGAAGAGCCCGTTCGACCCGCCGCCGCCCACCGCTTACCGGCGGGGTGCGACCTGGGTCGAACCGGTGCTCCGGGCGAAGGTGGAGATCACCGAGTTCACCAACGAGGGCTACGTCCGCCAGGCCAGCTTCATCGATCTGGTCACCACGTGAGCGCGGGCGGAGCGGCGTTACAGGTGCTCCATCCGGCGGATGACGAGCAGCCAGGTGAGGACAGCCGACATGCCGATGAGCACGAGCGAGGCGAGGCCGGTGTCGACGCGCAACGCCTCCTCGGCGGTCGCGTAGATCCGCTGGGCGAGCGTCGGGGTCATGTCGTCGGGGCGCAGGATGAGGGTGATCGGCAGCTCCTTGAGCACCGACAGCATCACCAGCCCGCCGCCGGCGACGAGGCCCGGCACCATCAAGGGGAGCTCCACCCGGCCCAGCCGGCGCCACCACGGCGCCCCGAGCAGGCGCGCCGCCTCGCCGAGGCGCGCTCGGGACCGCGCCCACCGCGCTCTGCGCGGCCCGGAGTGACTGCCCACCGAAGTGCAGCACGTAGGCGGCGATCAGCACGGGGAACGTCAGGTAGAGGGCCGTGCCGCGGACGGCGAGCCCGACGGCGAACGCGGTCACGAGGCCGGGCAGGGCGAACCCGGCGACGACGAGACCGCCGGCGACGCCCGCCGTGCGGCTGCGCTGGCGCATGGTGAGCATCGCGAGCGGCAGGACGACGACGACGGCCACGACCGCGGCGACGATGCCCGCCTGGGCGCTCGACAGTGCCGGCCCGACGAGGTCGGTGTTGACGCTGCGGGGCGCGCCCGTCGAGATGCCTCGCCAGACCCACCACGCGAACACGGTGATCGGGGCGACGAGCGCGGCCAGCGTCACTGCGATCACGGCCGCGAGCGCCGGCAGGCGCCACCGTCCGAGCGGCACGAGCAGCGCCCGGCGGGCGCCGATCCCGGCCGAAGGCGGGATCCGCCGCACCACCGCCCGCTCTCCGATCGTGATGGCGAGCGCGAGCACGGCGAGCAGCAGGCCCATCGCGGTCGCCACGTCCTGCTGGCGTAGCTGGTTGGCGAACAGCCGGCGGGTGAGCGTGTCGTAGCCGAGGATCTGGACCGAGCCGAACTCGCTGACGGTGTACAGGGCGACGAACAGCGTGCCGGCGGCGATCGCGCTCGCACACTGCGGGAGCACGAGGCGCCAGAACGCGTAGCTCGGCGAGCGGCCCAGGATGCGGGCGTTCTCCTCGAGCGACGGTGGGAGGCTGGCGAGCCGGGCCGCCACCGGCAGGTACACGTACGGGTAGGTCAGCAGGATCAGCACGATGGTGGCGCCACGCAGGCCGCGCATCTCCGGGAACGAGGCGATCCCGAACCAGTCGTCGAGGAGCCCACCCCGCTCGAACGTCAGCCGCCACGCCGCGGCGCCCGACGAACGACGGGATGACGAGGGGGAGCACGGCGGTGACGCGCCACACGGTGCGGCCCGGCAGGTCGGTGCGCACGGTGAGCCAGGCGAGCGCGACCCCGAGTGCTGTCGCCCCCGCTGACACCAGCACGGTCAGCTGGACGCTCCGCCACAGTGGCTCCACCGTGCGCCACGACGTCAGCGCCCGCCAGACCGCACCCCAGTCCTCGCCGGCCCGGACCAGCAGGTAGGCGAACGGGAGCGCGAACGCGGCCGCGACGCCGAGGCCCGCCACTGCCGTCGCGTAGCGCGGCCAGCGCGGCCCCGGTCTCGTCACCATCACCCGGTCGGCAGCCCGCTCTCCTCGATCAGCCGGGCCGAGTCCTCGATCGCCTCGCCGAGACGGCCCTCGTCGTAGCCCGGGATGCCGACGCTCGTGATGTCGGGCAGCCCCTCGGGCGGGGCAACGCCGCCGGCCAGCGGATACTCGCCGGTCTGGGTGGCGAAGTACTCCTGGGCCGGGGTCGAGAGCAGGTAGTCGACGAACGCCTGCGCCTGCTCCTGGTGGTCCTCGCCGGCGTCGAGGATTCCCACGCCCGCGACGAGGACGAACGAGCCGAGGTCGCCCTGCGGGAAGAAGTGGTTGGCGATCGGCAGGGTCGGGTCCTCCATCAGCGCGAGCACCCCGTAGTAGTGGTTGACGAGCCCGGCGTCGATCTCGCCCCGGCCGACCGCGTCGACGATGGCGACGTTGTTGGCCTCGATCCGGGGGTCGAGGGCGACGAGCCCCTCGAGGAACGCGGCCGTCTCCTCCTCGCCGCGCTCGAGGATCATCGCGGCGATGAAGTCCTGGAACGAGGCGTTGGACGGGGCGACCGCCAGCCTGCCCTCCCACGCCGGGTCGAGCACGTCGTCGATCGTGGCCGGGAGCTCGGCGTCGTCGACGGTCTCGGTGTTGTACACGAACACGCGGATGCGCCCCGACGTGCCGACCCACATGCCGGCCGGGCTGCGGTACTCCTCGGCGACCTGGTCGAGGGTCGCTGCGGGCAGCTCGACGAGCCGGTCCTCGCCCTCGAGGAAGCCGAGGGCTCCCGACGTCTGGGAGAAGAACACGTCGGCGCCGGTCGAGTCGCCCTCCTCGGAGATCTGCAGGGCGAGCTCCTCGCTCCCCGCGTAGCGCACGGTGACGTCGACGTCGCTGCGCTCGCCGAAGCAGTCGATGAGCGGGCCGACGAGCTCCTCGCTCCGCCCGCTGTAGATCGTCAGCTCGCCGCCGAGGTCGGTCTCGGGAACCTCGGCGCAGTCGAACGCGGTGGCCTCGGCCATCGCTCCACTGTCGCCGTCCGCATCGGCGCTGTCGCTGTCCGCGTCGGCGCTGTCGCCGTCGCTCGGCGCTGTCGTCGTCGTCCGCCGCACGCGGCGAACGAGATGGTGACGGCGACGAGGGCCGCGAACAGCCTGCGGATGGGTCGGTTCGATGTCACGAGATCGGATGCTAGGCAGCCATTCGTCTGTCGTAAAGCCGGCCTAACGGCGCCGGCGCGCGAAGCTCGCCGGATGATCTGCCGGGACGACGCCGTCGCCCTGGATGCCGCCGACGAGCTGGCGCGCTGGCGAGCGTGCTTCGTCACGCCGGACGAGCTCGTGTACCTCGACGGGAACTCGCTCGGCATGGCGCCCCGGGCCGCGCTCGACCGCCTCGCCGGCGTGGCCGCCGGGGAGTGGGCCAACGGGCTGATCCGTTCGTGGGACCACTGGCTCGATCTCCCGACGCGAGTCGGCGACCGCCTCGCCCCGATCGTCGGCGCCCCGGGCGGTTCGATCGTCGTTCACGACTCGACGACGGTGAGCCTCTATCAGCTCGTCCACGCCGCCCTGGCCCGGCGGCCCGACCGCACCGTGATCGCGGTCGAGCCGACGGAGTTCCCCACCGACCGCTACGTGGTCGCCGGCATCGCTCGGAGCACTGGGGCGACGATCCGAGCCGGATTCGCCGATCTCCACGACGTCGCGGTGGTCGTGCGCTCGCTCGTCGACTATCGCACCGCCGCCCTCGTCGATCTCCGCGCCGAGACGGCGCGCGCCGCCGCCGCCGGGGCGAGCGTGGTATGGGACCTCTCCCACGCCGCGGGCGCGGTCGAGGTCGACCTCACCGCCGCCGGGGTGGAGCTCGCCGTCGGATGCACCTACAAGTTCCTCCACGGCGGGCCCGGCGCGCCGGCGTGGTCGTACGTCGCGCCCGACGTGCAGCCGGAGCTCGACCAGCCGATGTGGGGATGGTTCGCCCAGCGCGACCAGTTCGAGATGGGCGACCGCTTCGAGCCCCAGCCCGACATCCGCCGCCTGCTGCTCGGCACGCCAGGGATCCTCGGGATGGCGGCCGCCGAGGTCGGGCATCGGGCTCGTCGCCGACGCGGGCATGGCGGCGATCGCCGCCAAGGGGCGGGCGCTCACAGGGTTCGCCCTCGAAATGTGCCGCGACCACGGGCTCGACTCGCCCACCCCGTCCGACCCGGCCCGGCGGGGAGCGCACGTCGCCGTCCGGATCGCCGACGCCGACGCGCGTGCACGCCGAGCTCACCCGGCGGGGCGTCATCACCGACGTCCGGCGGCCGGATCTCATCCGCCTCGGCTGCGCCGCCCTCACGACCCGCTTCGTCGACGTGTTCGACGGCGTGACGGCGTTGGCCGAGGTCGCGGGGGGTTAGCGGCAACACCCGTTTGCGGCCTCGGCCTCGAGCGTCGGCCACGGACGGAAGCCTCGTCAGGAGGTTGGTCGATGCACAGACGCGTAGGCCGCCGTCGGCGGGCCGTCGTAGCTCACGGACACCGCGTCACCCCGCTGCAGGGTCGTGAACATCGTGCGCACCCGCACCGACTCACCGGCGCTGGTCTCGACCAGGATCACGCTGTCGTGGCCGTAGTACTCGACCAACGTGACCGTCGCCGCCCCGCCCGGCGTGATCCGCACGTGCTCAGGGCGCACCAGCACGTCGACCGCGCCGTCGACCAGGGTGTCGAGGGGAACCGGACCGACGACCGTGTCGGCCTCGGCGCCAGTAGCCCGGCCCGGCAGGAGGTTGGCGTCGCCGACGAAGCCGGCCACCCACGGCGAGGCGGGACGCCGGTAGAGGTCGGCCGGCGTGCCGACCTGCTCGACCACGCCCGTCGTTGACGACAGCCACGACGTCGCCCAGCACGAACGCCTCCTCCTGATCATGGGTCACGAAGAGGGCGGTGATCGCCGGTTTCGGCCAGCAGGCGGTGGACATCGGTGCGGACCTTCACCCGCAGCGTCGTGTCGAGGTTGGAGAACGGCTCGTCGAGCAGCAGCACCTCCGGCCGGGGGGCGAGCGCCCTGGCCAGGGCGACCCGCTGCTGCTGCCCGCCCGAGAGCGTGCCCGGGTGGCGGTCGGCGAAGGCCGCCAGGCCGACCATGTCGAGCACCTCGCCCACCCGGGCGGTGCGACGCTCCGCCCGGCTCAGCCCGAACCCGACGTTGGCGGCGACGGTCATCTGCGGGAACAGCGCCCAGTCCTGGAACACCATCCCGACCCGCCGCTGCTCCGGCGCGACCCACGTCCCGTTGGCGTCGCTGAGCACCCGTTGCCCGACCGCGACCCGGCCCCGGTCCGGACGCTCGAGCCCCGCGATCGAACGGAGCAGCGTCGTCTTCCCCGAGCCGCTCGGGCCGAGCAGGGCGCACACCTGTCCGGGCTCCACGACGAGCGACACCCCGCGCAGCACCTCGGTGGCGCCGAAGCGCTTGGCCACGTCGGCGACGGCGAGTGAGGATCCGGCCATAACGGTTGTCAGGGCAGCCTAACGACGAGCGAGGGAGGAGGGTGCCATGAGCGTGGTCAAGATCAATGCCATCGCCGTGCCCGAGGGCGCCGGCGCCGAGCTCGAAGCCCGGTTCGCGGCGCGCGCCCGCAGCGTCGAGCAGATGCCCGGGTTCGAGGAGTTCCAGCTGTTGCGGCCGGTGGAGGGCGAGACGCGCTACTTCGTCTACACCCGCTGGGACAGCGAGGAGTCCTTCCAGGCCTGGGTCAACAGCCCGGCGTTCCAGCACGGTCACGCCCGGGCGGAGTCGTCCGACGGCAAGCCGGTGGCGACCGGTTCGCACCTGCTCGCCTTCGAGGTCGTCCAGCTCGTGTCGAAGCCCGGCTGAGATCCCGCCCGAGAACGTCGAGACGGGTCACCAGTAGGCTCCGGAGCCCGTGGCCCTGATCGTGCAGAAGTACGGCGGCACCTCCGTCGCCGACCCCGATCGGATGCGGGCGGTCGCCGAGAACGTGGCCATCACGAGACGCCACGGCCACGACGTCGTGGTCGTCGTCTCGGCGATGGGCAAGGCCACCGACAACCTGATCGCCCTCGCTGTCGCAGGTGTCGACCACCCGCCCGGGCCGGGAGATGGACATGCTGCTGACCACCGGCGAGCGGGTGTCGGCGGCGCTGTTGACGATGGCCCTCGCCGACCTCGGCGTGGAGGCGGTGAGCTTCACCGGCAGCCAGGTCGGCATCATCACCGACACCGCCCACGGCAAGGCGAAGATCCTCGAGGTGAAGGGCGACCGGGTGCGCGACGCCGTCGGCGCCGGCAGGGTGTGCGTCGTCGCCGGGTTCCAGGGGGTGAGCACCGACCGCGAGATCACCACGATGGGCCGAGGGGCGTCCGACCTCACCGCCGCCGCGCTCGCCAAGGCGCTCGGCGCCGATGCCTGCGAGATCTACACCGACGTCACCGGCGTGTTCTCCGCCGATCCGCGCATCGTGCCCAGGGCCCGCCGGCTGCCCCGGGTGAGCTTCGAGGAGATGCTCGAGATGGCCGGCGCCGGGTCCAAGGTCGTCGCCCTGCGCTCGGTCGAGTTCGCCCGCAACCATGGCGTGTCGCTCCACGTGCGCTCGGCGTTCACGTGGGAGCCGGGCACCTGGGTCACCGACGAAGTCGACGAGTCGAGGAGGGACCGTTCCGTGGAAGATCCGATCATCTCCGGTGTCGTCACCGACACGAGCGAGTCGAAGGTCACCGTGCTCGCGGTGCCTGACCGGCCGGGCATCTCGGCGTCAGCTGTTCGAGCCGCTTGCCGACGCGCCAACATCAACGTCGACATGATCGTGCAGAACACGTCGACCGAGGGCACCACGGACATCAGCTTCACGATGCCGTCGGCCGACATGGCCGTGGCCGAGGACATCGTCAAGCGGGTGGCGGGCGAGATCGGGGCCACCGGCGTCACCCACGACAGCGACATCGCCCGGCTCTCGCTCGTCGGCGCGGGGATGAAGACCTCGCCCGGCATCGCCGCCAAGATGTTCCGCACCCTCGCCGACGAGAGCGTCAACATCGAGATGATCTCGACCTCGACGATCCGCATCTCGGTGGTGATCGCCACCGCCGATCTCGAGCGGGCGGCCCGAGCCCTCCACACCGCGTTCGGGCTGGACTCGGGCGAGGGACTACAGCGGGCCCGCTCCCCGAACGCAAGTAGCGCGTTCTGTCCGCCGAAACGGGCCGGAATCGGTCGGTTCCCGCGGACAGAACGGCGGTTCGCCTCGCCTACGCTGCGGAAACCTATGGATTGGCTGTTCGACGAGCCGAGCGTGGTCCTGGTCTGCGTCACGATTGCCGCCCTGCTCCTCATCGTCGAAGTCGCGCTACCGACGATCGGCATCGCCGGCACCTTGGCGCTGGTCGCCGGCGGCTTCGCAGTGGCGGCGATCGTCGACCAGGACCTGACGTGGTGGCCGCTGCTCGGCCCGGCGTTCGCCGTCGGGATCTGGGCGGTGATGATCGCCCGCCAGCGGCGTTCGCCCGTCGGAGAGACGGTCGCAGCCGCCGCCTTCGCCCTCGGCGGCGCCGGCTTCGCCATCGCCAACGACGACACGATGAGCATGATCGTCACCGTCGTCGCCACTCCCCTGCTCGCCTACGGCTTCCCGCGCCTCCACGACGCGGCGACCCGGCTCGCCCAGCGCCCGGCGCTCACCGGCATGGAGGCGCTCGTCGGTCACACTGCGTCCGTCGATCGCTGGGACCGTACGACCGGTGTCGTCATGATCGACGGGTCGCGGTGGAACGCCGCTGCCGCCCAGGCGTTTGACCTCGCCCCTGGCGATCCGGTCACCGTGGTCGGGTTCCACGGGACGACCGTCGAGGTCTGGCCTCCACCGCCCGGCCGAACCCATCCGTGACCGAGGAGGTCTGCCCTCATGAATGCGCTCGTCGCCGTCATCGCCGTCATCGTGATCCTCGGTCTGATCTTCCTGGCCGCCTCGATCAAGATCGTCCAGGAGTACGAGCGGGGCGTGATCTTCCGCCTCGGTCGCTCGCAGGGCGCGAAGGGACCGGGAGTGTTCTTCATCATCCCGGTGGTCGACCGGCTCATCCGCACCAACCTCCAGATCATCGCCGTGCCCGTCACCTCGCAGGCCGTGATCACGAAGGACAACGTCACCGCAACCGTCGACGCGGTGGCGTACTTCCAGGTCGTCGACGCGGCGGCCTCGGTCATCCAGGTTCGCGACTGGTACGCCGCGTCGCAGCTCGTCGCCCAGACCACGCTGCGGTCGATCGTCGGCCGCCACGAGCTCGACCAGCTGCTGCGGAGCGCGACCGCATCGACGCCGAGCTGCAGATCGCGCTGGACGCCCAGACGTCGCCGTGGGGGATCAAGGTCCACCGGGTCGAGATTCGTGACGTCGGCGTGCCCGTCCAGATGCAGCGGGCGATGGCTCGGCAGGCGGAGGCCGAGCGGGAGCGGCGGGCCAAGATCATCGCCGCCGACGGTGAGCTGCAGGCTTCGGAGAAGCTCGCCCAGGCGGCCCACGTGATCGCGTCGGCGCCGGGAGCGATCCAGCTGCGTCAGCTGCAGACGATGGTCGAGATCTCGGCCGAGAACCGCTCGACGGTCATCTTCCCGATCCCGATCCAGCTGCTCGAGGCGGCCTCGGCGTTCGCCGACTACGCGTCCGGCCAGCCGATGGTGAAGCCGACGAACGAGCCTCCGGCGGCCGCGGATTAGCACCGCGGCGGCGCAGGCGATCAGATCGGCCCGGCGGCGAAGCGCCTGGCCGTGTCCAGCGCGGCGAGCTCGGGCTGGTCGTGCTTCAGGCCCCGCCGGTGGGCCCGCGAGCACAGGGCCAGGTGCAGCGTGCGCACGAATCGCTTCACGTTGGTGGCCGTGGCGTGGACGACCGGGTCGAAGGCGCCCTCGGTGTGCTCGCCGAGCCACGAGCCGAACCCGTCGATCCACTCGACCAGCTCGGCGTCGCCGATCGTCTCGCGTCCGAGCACGTCGACGACGACGAGGACGAGGCGATCCTCCTCGTCGTCGACGAAGATCGGGCCGGGCCGGGTGAGCAGGGTATGGAGGGCGGCGAGCACCCGGCGATGGTCGTCCCGATCGGTGACCGGGTTGCGGACGAGGAACTTGAGCAGGTCGGCGGCGTGGGCGGTGGCGTGCACCCAGCCCATCTCCGGTACCCACCCGCGGCGGTCGGTCTCGTCGAGCAGGTAGTCGACGCCGGCGTCGAACAGCCGGTTCACCTCGGCCGGCTCGAGGAACTGCTCCTCGACGTCGCGGTAGGCGATGATCGCCAGCGCGAGGGCGGAGAACGACCGACGGAGCACGGCGTGCTCGTCCCCGTCGCCGTCGAGGCCGTGGCGCAGGTCGGGCAGGAGCCGCTCGGCGCACTCCCGCAGCTCGTCGGGACCGACCAGCTGATCGTGCACGATCCAGCGGGCCAGCACCTTGTAGCCGACCTCGTCGCGAAGGAACGGATCCGGTGAGCCGAGCAGATCGAGAAGTCCGGGTAGCAGCTCCGCCGCCGTGTGGCCGGGCGGCACCTCGGCGTCGCTGGCCACGATTGATTCCCAGAGTTCCCGATCCATTGTCAAGCTCATCCCGAGAGTTTGCCATCCGCGTGCGCGTCGAATTCAGCGGCGAGAGGTCCTCTGCCACACTTTCCTGATGCGCCGGCGCTCCCAGCTCATCCCGTGGAAGGTCGCGGGCCGCGTCACCGAGCGCCAGGCGAACGCGGACGACGTCGTGCAGGCGACAGGGTGGGTCTTCAACAGCGAGACCGGCGACCAGCTCACGCTGGCCGAGTTCGTCGCCACGGGCGACCAGGAGGTCCCGGTCTACCTCGAGCGGTTCGGGCTCAAGGGCGACGACGACGTGCGGCGGACGCTGGTGGAGATCGGATGCGGCATCGGCCGGATGACGTGTGCGTTCACACGGCGCTTCGGCACCGTGTACGCCTGCGATCTCGACGCCGGGTTCCTCGAGCGCTGCCGCGAAGCGGTCGCCCGCTTCGGCATCGTGTACCGGCTGCGCACGATCGAGGTCGCCGACGGGCGCACGCTGGCGATTCCCGACAACGCGGCCGACATCGTGTTCAGCTATCTCACGCTGCAGCACTGCCAGCGGGACGACGCGCTGGCCCTGGTCAACGAGTCACTGCGCGTCGTTCGCCCCGGCGGGAAGATCGCGCTCAACTTCCGGTCCTGGTCGGGTGGCGACCCGGTGGTGCTCCCGGCCGGCGGCGGCGGTCCGGGGGCTGTTCCGCCTGCCCGGCGTCGGATCATGGCTGTCCCAGCGCCGCACGCCCGACCCGGCTGGCGTGGCAGGTCAGCCGGCTCGATCCGCATCAGGTCCTCAGGCCGATCGCCGATCGGGTCACCGACGTGGTGATCTGGCGCAACCCGGCACGCGATGCGCCGGTCTGGGGCGTCGACAACGCCACGATCGGCTACTTCGAGGGGATCAACCGCAACCACTGGTGGCTCGTGGCGACCGTTCGCTGACCGGACCGGCGTTCTGTCGTTTGGAATCGGCCCGAGCCTGCCGATTTCAAACCACAGAAGCGCGGTAAACGGGGGTCGGTAGGCTCACTGGCCGTGCGTGTTGCAGTTGTTGGCGCGACGGGGCAAGTCGGTGGCGTGATGAGACGACTGCTCGCCGAGCGGGCGTTCCCGGTCGACGAGATCCGCTTCTTCGCGTCGGCCCGGTCCGCCGGCACCACCCTGCCGTGGGGCGACGGGGACGTCACCGTCGAGGACGCGGCGACCGCCGATCCGTCCAACCTCGAGATCGCGCTGTTCTCGGCCGGCGCCACGGCCTCGCGGGAGATCGCTCCTCGGTTCGCCGCGGCCGGCGCGACCGTGATCGACAACTCGTCGGCGTTCCGCATGGATCCCGACGTGCCGCTCGTGGTGTCCGAGGTCAACCCGGAGGCGATCGCCGAGGCCCGCAAGGGCATCATCGCCAACCCCAACTGCACGACGATGGCGGCCATGCCCGCGCTGAAGGCGCTGCACGACGAGGCCGGCCTCGTGCGTCTGGTAGCCAGCACCTATCAGGCCGTGTCGGGGGCCGGCTCCGCCGGGGTCGACGAGCTCGACAAGCAGGCCCGCCAGGTGGTCGACCGCGCCGCCGAGCTCACCCACGACGGGAGCGCCGTCACGCTTTCCCGAGCCGGACGAAGTTCGCCCGACCGATCGCCTTCAACGTGCTCCCGTTCGCCGGGAAGCTCGTCGACGATGGCTCGTTCGAGACCGACGAGGAGCAGAAGCTGCGCAACGAGAGCCGCAAGATCCTCGGCATCCCCGACCTCGCCGTGTCGGGCACGTGCGTGCGGGTGCCCGTCTTCACGGGCCACTCGCTGTCGCTGAACGCCGAGTTCTCCCGGCCGATCTCGGTGGCGCGGGCGATCGAGGTGCTGGCGGCGGCTCCGGGCGTCGAGCTGAGTGAGGTGCCGACCCCGCTCGAGGCCGCCGGCCGCGACACGAGCTACGTCGGCCGGATCCGCAACGATCCCGGCGTGCCCGATGGCCGCGGCCTGGCCCTGTTCGTGAGCAGCGACAACCTGCGCAAGGGCGCCGCGCTCAACGCGATCCAGATCGCCGAGCTGCTGCCGCCGCTGACCCCCCATCTGGGTGGGTTCTCTCGCAGCGAGTGACTTCGGGCGGGTCCTCCCAGGCGACCTCGATTCGCGACCTGCCGACAGAACCGACGAGGTCGATGTCGGGGTGGGGAGATTTGAACTCCCGGCCTCCACGTCCCGAACGTGGCGCGCTAACCAAGCTGCGCTACACCCCGTAGCGGCTGGTCAGCCTATCCACTGCGTTCCCCGGCCACGCCCATAGCGCCTCGCAGTTGACTGGCCGCTCGCTCGCTGGCGCTCGCTACGCTCGCACGTGTACGGCGGTGTCACGACGCCTATCCTGGAGTACCGGCTCGGCGCTGCCCGGTTCGCGGCGCCGGGACGACCTCGATGCCGTCGAGCCCCTCGCGGTAGGTGCCGCCGGCGAGCACCGTGGTCACCGCCCGGTGCACCCGCAGTGGATCGAGCGGCTTGACCATCCAGCCCTCAGTGCCGCTGCGGCGGGCCAGGTGCACGTCGGCGACCCGGTCGAGCAGCATCACGACGGGCACGTGCGGGACGACACCCGCCGACTCGTCGAGGCGGAGCGCGAGGGTCACCGCCATCCCGCCCATCGAACCGATCTGCAGGTCGACGATCGCGATGTCGAACGGCTCGCCGTTCTCGGTGCGGTCGGCGACGACCTTGGAGATCTTCCGGCCCTCCGAGCACACCGTGAACGAGACGTCGGGCCCGGCGAGGGCGGCGACGAGCTCGTCGACGAGCCACTGGGCGTCGGCGGCGAGCAGCACGCGCATCGGGTCGACGCTACCCGCCGGCCGCGTCAGCGCTCAAAGAGGTGTTGGCGGATCTCGACGAGTCCGGCGAGGTCGTGGACGTCACCGGCCAGCAGCGGGACCTCGGCGAACGGAGCCGCACCGAGCAGCTCGGTGAACGGCCCGAGCTCGGCCCGGTCGGCTTCCGCGTACCCACGCAGCTCGGCCAGGTTGCGCCACAGCGCCGCTTCGTCGGCTCGGCCGTCGGCCGCGGCGGCCTCCTCGACGAGCCGTGGCCTCGGCCGCCGTGCCCGGGCCGAACGACGGGTGGACGCGGTTGGCGACTCCGGCGAACCGGTCGATCCCCTGGCCGGCGAGCTGGCCGGCGAACCACACTGCCTCGACGACGGTGTCCCGATGCGGCGACGACACGATGACGTACCGCGTCGCGTCGGAGCGCAGCAGCTCGATCACGACCTCGGCGCGCTCGCGGAAGCCGCCCTCCATGCCGGCGAAGGCGTGGAAGAACGCCACGGCGTCGGCGAGCACGTCGGACCCCACGACCTTGCCGATGGCGCGGAGCAGCGGCTGGGTCGCCGCGGTCACGACCCGCATCCCGCCGCGGGCGGGCAGCATCAACAGCCGGAAGAGCCGGTGGTCGAGGAAGCGGGCGAGGACACCGGGGGCCTCGATGAAGTCGAGGGCGTTGCGGCTCGGCGGCGTGTCGACCACGACGACGTCGAAGCGCTCGTCGTCGTGCAACTGGTACAGGGTCTCGGCCGCCATGTACTCCTGCGTCCCGCTGAGCGCCCGCGAGATGTTGCGGTAGAAGTTGTTCGACACGATCCGGTTCGCCTGCTCGTCGTCGGCGGCGTGGCGCCGCACGAGGGCGTCGAACGCGGCCCCGGAATCGAGCATCATCGCCCACAGTTCGCCAGTACTGCCCTCACCGAGCTCGATCCGCTGGGGCTCGGCGGCGAGCCCGTCCGGCAACCCGAGCGCGTCGGCGAGGCGCCGGGCCGGGTCGATCGTCACCACGACGACTCGCCGGCCGAGCGTGGCCGCCTGCATGCCGATCACCGCGGCGGTCGTGGTCTTGCCCACGCCCCCGGAGCCGCACGTCACCACGACGTCGGCGCCATCGAGAGCGTCGTCGAGACTGGACGTCACTGCCCGCTCCGGAGCGCTCCGGCGAGCAGCTTGACGTGCTCGGCGTCCAGTCCGGCGACGGGCAGCAACGGCAGCAGCCAGTGCTCGAGGGCGACGTCACGGCCGAGCCGCTCGATCTCCTCGTCCTGCATCCGCTGCCGCGACCGGCGGAAGTCGGCGGCGCGGGTCAGCAGTTCGGCTTCGGGAACGGAGCCCAGGTCGACGGTGCCGGGGTCGGGTGGCCGCTCATCGTGCAGCCCGTCGATCGCGTTCACCACGACAGCGCCGAGCTTGATCCCGACGCGATCCTCGAGCGCGTACGCCGTCTCGATGGCCTCGTTCACGGGCGTGGTCTCGGGCACGGTCACCAGCACGACCTGCGCCCGCGACGGATCCGCCAGCATCGCCGCGACGTCGTCCGCCTGTGTGCGCACCGGACCTCCGCGCACGGCGTCGCGCAGCCCAGCGGCGGCGAGGAGGAACGTGACCGCGTGCCCGGCGGCAGGCCCATCGACGACGATCACGTCCCAGCGTCCGCTGCGTTCGAGCTGCTTGATCTTGCCGAGCACGACGATGTCGTCGATGCCGGGGGCCGCGGTCGCCACGACGTCGATGACGCCCGACGACGACAACCGCTTGGCGAAGCGCCCGAACCCGTGGTCGCGGAGGTACTCCTCGAGGGCGGCGGGAGCGCCGATGCTCTCGCAGGGAAGGCC
This sequence comes from uncultured Acidimicrobiia bacterium, assembly GCA_963839695.1. Lineage (GTDB taxonomy): Bacteria > Actinomycetota > Acidimicrobiia > Acidimicrobiales > Ilumatobacteraceae > JALZMG01. The sequence continues at coordinate 166,653 of CAWIVW010000011.1, forward strand.
GCCGGCGAGCTCGCCGAGCACCGGCTTGCCGTCCAGCTCCACGACCAGGACCCGGTGGCCGGCGTCAGCCGCCGCGTGGGCCAGAACCGCCGTTACCGTGGTCTTGCCGACACCGCCTTTGCCCGCCACGATCGTCACCCGCGAGGCGGTCAGCACCGGCACTGGATCGACGCACTCGGGAGGCACCTTTGCGCAGGTTACTGACGGGCCTGCTGGGCGTCGCGGGCGCGCTGGCGCTCGCCGCACCGTCCGACGCCGCCGACGAACCGGCGCCCGCGCCCGGATCCGTCGACGTGCTCCAGGTCAGCGGGCTGATCGATCCCATCGTCGTCGACGCCATCGACGAGGCCATCGAGCGCGCCGACGCCGACGGAGCGCAGGCCCTCGTGCTGCAGATCAACTCCCGTGGTGCCGTCGTCAGCCGCGACGAGATGGAGTCTCTGCTCGAGCGCATCGCCGACGCGCCGATCCCGATCGCCGTCTGGGTCGGCCCGTCCGGCGCCCGGCTCTACGGCACCCCCGCCCAGGTCCTCGCCGTCGCCGACGTCACCGGGATGGCGGGCGGATCGAGGGTCGGGTTCATCGGCGTGCCGCTCCGGCCGGGCGGCGATGACCGTCGACTTCGGGGCCGCCGAATCCGCACTCCGTCGAGGGTCGGTCGGGCTCAGCGAGGCCCGCGAGCTCGGCGTGTTCAAGCAGCGCATCTCCGACGAGGGCATCGCCACGATCAGGAACATGGTGGACGCGCTCGACGGCTACGAGGAGGGCGGCCGGGTGATCGAGACGACCGAGGAGGAGGTGCTCGACGACGGCACCGTGCGCCGGGAGACGACGACGACCGTGCGCTTCTCCAAGCTGTCGCTGGTCGACCAGCTGTTCCACACCGCGGCCAGTCCCGGCCGTCGCCTACCTGCTGCTGCTCGCCGGCCTGTGCCTGCTGGTGTTCGAGTTCTTCACCGCCGGCATCGGGATCGCCGGCGTCGTCGGGGCGGTCGCCATCGTGCTGGCGAGCACCGGGCTGGCCACGCTGCCGGCGCGGGGGTGGGCGGTCGGCCTGATCCTCGCCGCCGTGCTCGCCTTCGCCATCGACGTACAGGTCGGAATACCCCGGCTGTGGACCGGGGTGGGAGTGCTGCTCACGGTCGTCGGCAGCCTCTGGCTGTTCGAGCCGCTGCCCGGTACGACGCTGCGGCCGTCGTGGATCACGCTGCTCGCCGGCATCGGCGGGGTCGTGCTCGCGTTCGTCGTCGGGATGCCGTCGATGGTGCGGGCCCGCTTCGCGACGCCGACGATCGGGCGGGAGTGGATGATCGGCGCCGATCGGCCAGGTCGTGGAGACCGTCGATCCCGACGGGGTGGTCAGCGTCGGCGACGCCCGCTGGAGGGCGCGCACGAACCGGGCAACGCCGGTCGGCGCGGGACAGCCGGTGCGGGTCGTCGCCATCGACGGGGTGACGCTGGAGGTCGAGCCGCTCGAGGGTGCCGCCCGCGACCACCGCGAGCGCTCCGCCCGCTGACCGTAACGAATTCGCGCGCCTCGGTGAACCCTGTGTGAACACCGTTCGCGCCATTGCCCGCCCTCGTCCGCCATCCCTACCTTGACTCCCGTGATGGGCACGACCGTCAATCCGTTCCCCGGCCACGGAGGCCGTCGGTGGCTGCTCGCTCGCTGGCGCTCGCTCGCTCGCACCATCGAGAGGGTGGATCAGTGACCGCGAAGTGGCAGCAACGAGGAGCATGCCGGGGCGAGGCCGGCGTCGACTTCTATCCCCCGATGGAGCACGAGCGCAAGCACGAGCGGATCGCCCGCGAGCGACGGGCGAAGGCAGTGTGCGCGACGTGCCCGGTGCGCATCGACTGTCTCGAGCACGCCGTCACCGCCGACGAGCGCTACGGCATCTGGGGCGGGCTCACCCAGGACGAGCGTCGCCACGTGCGCCGCGACCGCCTAACGATTGAGTCGCGGTCCCGGCGACGCGGACATCGCCACGGCGGCGGGTGATGCCGCGGGCGTCGAGCTCGCTGACGAGCGGGAGGGCGTGCTTGCGGGTCACGCCGGCGGCGTCACGGAACTCGCTGACCGTGAACCCGTCGGGGGCGTCGGCGAGGAGTCGGGCGGCGAGCTCGGCGGCCGCCTCCAGGGCATCGGCGTGGAACCACTGGCCGTCGCGCTCCACCACCAGGCCGCGGCGCACGAGCTCCCGGAGCTCGGCGCGGTCGACGGCCATCCGGCGGCGGCGGCGACATCCCGCCCGCGGCGAGGGCGGCGAGGTACGGGTGGCCGGCGAGCGGATCGTCGGCGCCGACCGTGCGGGCGTAACCGCCGTCGACCACGACGTCGGCCAACGTGGCGAGCACGTCCCGCTCGCGCTCGTCGAGCGCACCGACCTCCAACCCGAGTGGGCCCGCGCCGGCGAGCCGCTTGCGCAACGATTCGGTGGCCGCGCGCAGGGCGTCGTCCGAGGCGACCCACCTCCCGACCGTCGGTTCGCGGCGCTCGCCGGTGAGGCGCCGCAGCTCGTCGGCGTCGACCCAGCCCCGCTCGGCGACGACCCGCTCGACGCTCGCGGTCGGGCCGGGCCCGCGACGCCGGCAGGACCGGGGCGACGTCGAGGATCTCGCCGCCGCCGACCGTCTCGTCGCGGCCGCTCTCGCGCAGGATGTAGCGGTCGCCCGGCAGCAGCGGGAGCGGGGTCCGTCGTTGCAGGTGCACCCGGACGGATCCGGTCGCGCCCGGGGGCAACGACTCCGCGCCGAGCACGCGCAGCCGCACCGGATGCTCGCCCGAGCCGACGTAGGCGAGGTAGGCGCCGCGCCGCGAGACGTCGTGGGTGAGGCTGGGCAGCACCGTCAGCGACGCGTCGAACCGCTCCGTCGACCACCACCGTACCGGGCTCGACGACCGCGTCGCCCCGCGTGACGGCGTGGTGGTCGACCCCGACCAGGTTGAGGGCGACGCGGTTGCCGGGCCCGATCCGCGTCGACCGTCTCGCCGAGGGTCTGGATGGCGCGGATCCGGGCCGTCAGGTGAGGGGGCTCGACGACGACCCGACCGTCGGTCGCCAGCGAGCCGCCGGTCAGGGTGCCCGTGACCACGGTGCCGCTGCCCTTGGCGGCGAAGACGCGGTCCACCCACAGCCGCGGACGGCCCCGGTCGGCGGCGCCGGCGTCCGGCGGGCCAGCGCGGCGAGCTCGGCGGCCAGCTGGTCGAGCCCCGCGCCGCTCGGCGCGGCGACCGGGACGATCGGCGCGCCGGCGAGGAAGCTGCCGGCGACCCGCTCGGCCAGCTCGAGCGTCGCCAGCTCGACGAGCTCCTCGTCCGCCAGCAGGTCGACCTTGGTGAGGGCGACGACGCCGTCGGTGACACCGAGCAGTTCGAGGATGCGCAGGTGCTCCTCGCTCTGCGGCTTCCATCCTTCGGTCGCGGCGACGACGAACAGGCAGGCGTCGACGCCGCCGACACCGGCGAGCATGTTGCGGAGGAAGCGGACGTGGCCGGGGACGTCGACGAAGCTGATCGCCTCGTCCTCGATCACCGTGTGGGCGAAGCCGAGGTCGATCGTGAGGCCGCGCCGCTTCTCCTCCACCAGCCGGTCCGGGTCGGTGCCGGTGAGCGCCTGCACCAGCGACGACTTGCCGTGATCGACGTGGCCGGCGGTGGCGATCACGCGCACGCTGCGGCTTCACCTCGCCGCGCAGCGGCGTCGAGCGCGGCGACGACGGCGAGGTCGTCGGCCGGCTCCACCGCGCGCAGGTCGAGGACGGTCCGTCCCTCCGTCGCCCTGGCGATGACCGGTGGGTCGTTGGCGCGCAGGGCGGCGAGATGGTCGCCGGCGAGGGCGACGCCCCACGACGGGATCGTCGCCCCCGGCGCCGAACCGGCTCCGGCGACGGCCTCGGTGGCGAGCGCCTCGCTGCCGGTGCCGGCCGCGATCGCCCGCGCCCGTGCGGCCAGCTCGTCCAGCGGCACGGTGGCCAGCCGCCAGAACGGCACCTTCTCGACCGCGTCGCGGCGAAGGTAGGCGAGCCCCACGTCCTGCGAGGGCGGACAGGACGAGCCCGCCGGGGCGCAGGGCGCGGGCGAGGGGATGCCGTTCGCAGCGGGCGACGAGGTCCGCCCGCCCGACGATGATCCCGGCCTGGGGACCGCCGAGCAGCTTGTCGCCGCTGAACGTCACGACTGCCGCCCCGGCGGCGAGCGTCTGGACCGCGGCCGGCTCGCCGGCGAGCCACGCCGGCGGGTGCGGGCCGGGCAGCCACGGGACACGTGGCGTCGAGGAGCCCACTGCCGAGGTCGACGACGACCGGCACCCCGAGCGTGACCAGCTCCGCCACCGGCGTGTCCTCGACGAAGCCGTCGAGGCGGTAGTTGCTCGGGTGCACCTTGAGCACGAGGGCGACGTCCGCGGCCGGGCGGTCGATCGCCCTTCGGTAGTCGGCCGAGGCGGGTGCGGTTGGTCGTGCCGACGTCGACGAGGCGGGCGCCGGACTGCTCGATCACCTCGGGTACCCGGAAGCCGCCGCCGATCTCGACGCTCTCGCCCCGGCTCACCGGCACCTCCCGACCGGCGGCGAGGGCGGCGAGGACGAGCAGCACGGCCGCGGCGTTGTTGTTGACGACCATCGCCGCCTCGGCACCGCACAGCCGGGCGAAGAGCTGCCCGACCGCCCGCTGGCGCGAGCCCCGGTCGCCAGTGGCCAGGTCGAGCTCGATGGACTGCGCCCGCGCCGGCTGGGTGTGGGCGAGTGGCGCCCGGCCGAGGTTGGTGTGCAGCAGCACACCGGTGGCGTTGATCACCGGGGTCAGCAGGGTGCGCCGGAAGACCTCGGCGCGGGACGCGGCGTCTTCCACGGCGCCGTCGGCGATGGCCTGGCGGGCGATGTCGACGAGGATCGGGTGCGGCAGCCCACTCCCGGCGAGCGACCGGGCGAGCGCGTCGACCGACGGCGGGCGCTCCATCGCCAGGCGAGGCTACTCATCCCGCCCTGGCCTCCATCTGGGCGGGAATCGTCCCACCCCGGCTTCTGGGCGGGAATCGTCGCGACAGGTGAGACGGAACCCGCCCAGATACGGGCGACTCTGCAGTTCGTAGCCTGGCGGGTCATATGGGCCTACCCGTCCCAGTCGTCCGGCTGGACCCGGAACTACCACTCCCGACCTACGCCCACGCCGGGGACGCCGGGCTCGACCTGCTGGCACGTGAGGACGCCGTCGTCGGCGCCGGCGGCGGACGGGCGCTGGTCCCGACCGGCATCGCCGTCGCGATCCCCACCGGGCACGCCGGGTTCGTGGTGCCGCGGAGCGGACTGGCGCTACGCCACGGCATCGCGGTGGTGAACGCTCCGGGGCTGATCGACTCCGCCTACCGCGGCGAGGTGAAGGTGATCCTGCTCAACACCGACCCCGTCGCCGACTACCAGGTCCACCGCGGCGACCGCATCGCCCAGCTGGTGGTGCAGCGCGTCGAGGAGGTCGCCTGGCAAGTGGTCGACGAGCTCGACGGGCACGACCGAGGCGGTGGCTTCGGCCACTCCGGGCGCTGACCGCAGGGCGAAAGAGTCAGCGCCAGGCGAAGACCGGCTGCTCGAAGCCGGCGACCGGGTCGTCGCGGCCCTCGAGGGCGAGCCAGCGGAACTGCACCAGCACCGCCCCGGTCGGGGCGTGGATCAGGTCGTGGCCGAGCGGCACCTGCACCACCGGTCGATCGCTCTCCGGGATCGTCACGAACCGCGGCGAGTCGTCCCGGCAGAGCTGGTGCAACCCGACCCGGTAGGCCGCGAGCACTTCGCCGGGGTCCGGCCGCAGGTCGAGCCGCCCGCCGCCCCACAGCACGACCGGAGTGATCACGTAGCCGGATCGGGTCGGGTAGTCGTCGAGCAGTCCGAGCACGGCGTCGGCGCCGAGGGTGACCCCGAGCTCCTCGTCGAGCTCGCGCCGGGCGGCGTCCTCCGCGGTCTCGCCGTCGTCGACGCGTCCGCCCGGCAGGGCCCACTGTGAGGCGTGACGGTTGAGCCCGGCGGCGCGCCGGCAGAGCACGAAGCGCGGCGCCGCCCGACACGTCCGTCATCCGGCCGTCGAGGTCCTGCGACCCACCAGGGATCGAGTCCATCGACACGTCCTCGAACAGGAACGGGTCGACGCGGTCCTCGCCGACCTCCGAGTCGACGACGACGACGGCGACTGCGGCGTGGCGATGTTCGCCGAGGTCGACGGTGCGTCCGCCGGTGACCGGCGAGGTTGCGCGGTGATCAGGTCGCGGAGGGCGGGGTCGTAGCGGAATCGGCTCGATGGGTCGATGATGCCACCTGAGTAGCGTCGAGCCACGGTGCTGCGCCGGACGCTCGACGACTCGTACCCCGCCGCCGTCCGGCGTGACGTCACGACGATCACCGTCGCCCGGCTGACGGCGAACGCCGCCTACCGGTTCGCCCCGCCGTTCCTCGCCACGATCGCCCGTGGGCTCGACGTCGAGCTGAGCGAGCTCGGCGTCGCCCTGGCGGTCAGCGAGCTGTGCGGGCTGTCGTCGCCGCTGATCGGGCGCGTCGTCGAACGGGTGCCGAGACGGTGGTCGATGGTGACCGGGCTGACCGGGATCGGGTGCGGGGCGGTGATCGCCGGCGCCAGCTCCGGCGTCGTCATGTTCGGCGCCGGGCTGTTCGTGCTCGCGATCACCAAGATCGTGTTCGACGTCGGGCTCGGTTCGTGGATCGCCGACCACGTGCCCTACGAGCGGCGGGGGCGGGTGGTAGGGGTCACCGAGACGGCGTGGGCGCTCGGGCTGCTGATCGGCGTCAGCCTCATGGGTCTGATCACGGCGGCCACGTCGTGGCGGTGGGGTTACGCCGCGGCGGCGGTCGCCGTGGTCGTGATGGCGGGCGTGCTCGCGCGTGCGCATCGACTCCGGCGCCGGCGACTCGTCGCCGCGCCGGCCGGCGGTCGTCGATCCGAGCGCCCGCCTCGGCCTGCCCGGGTGGCTCGCCGTGATCGGGATGTTCTGCCTGATGTCGGCGACGCAGGCGCTGTTCGTCACGTTCGGACCGTGGCTCGAGGACGAGTTCGACGTGCGGACCGTGGGCCTGGCGGCGGTGACGTTCGGGCTGGGTGCACTCGAGCTCGCCGCCTCGACGACGTCGGCCGCCCGCACCGACCGCTGGGGCAAGGAGCTGAGCGTCGTCGGCGGGGCGGCGGTGATGGTGCCGGCCGCGCTCGCCCTCGCCGCGCTCGACTCGCATCTGGCGATCGGTCTGCTCCTCCTCGGCCTGTTCATCGCCGCCTTCGAGTTCGCCATCGTCTCGTGCATCCCGATCGGCGGCGATCTCATCCCCGGCTCGCCGGCGAGGGGGCTCAGCACGATGATCGCGTGCGGCACGCTCGGGCGGGCGCTGACCGCGATCCCGGCGACCCGGCTCTACGACCGCTGGGGGCTCACGCCCGCCGCCCTGCTCGGCGCCGGCTTCGCCGCGGTGGCCGGCGTGGCGATGTTCGCCCGCCTCCGCGTCGCTCGATCGGAGACGTCGTCAGCCTCGATAGCCGTTCGTGATCGGGAGCCGGCGGTCGCGACCGAACGCCTTCGTCGTCACCCGCACGCCGGGCGGCGACTGGCGGCGCTTGTACTCGGCGATGTCGACCAGCCGCGTGACCCGCCTGACCACCGCTTCGTCGTGGCCGAGCTCGATGATCTCCGCCGCCGTGCGGTCCTCCTCGACGTACAGCTCGAGGATCGGGTCGAGCACGTCGTACGGCGGGAGGCTCTGGTCGTCCCGCTGGTCGGGCCGCAGCTCGGCCGACGGCGGCTTGGTGATCACGCCCTCGGGGATGACCTCGCGGCCGGCCCGGTGGTTGACGTAGCGGGCCAGGGCGTAGACCTCGGTCTTCAGCACGTCCTTGATCACGGCGTAGCCGCCCACGGAGTCGCCGTAGATGGTGAAGTAGCCGACCGCCATCTCCGACTTGTTGCCGGTGGCCAGCACCATCCACCCGAACTCGTTGGAGAGCGCCATCAGCACCTGCCCGCGGCAACGGCTCTGGATGTTCTCCTGGGTCAGTCCCGGCTCGCGGCCGGCGAAGCTGGGCGCGAGCATCTCCAGGTAGGCGGCGAACGCCGGCTCGATCGAGATCGTCCGGTAGTCGAGGCCGAGGTGCTCGGCGAGGGCGGCGGCGTCGGACCGCGAGTGGTCGCTCGAGTACCGCGACGGCATCGAGACGCCGTGGACGTGCTCGGCGCCCAGCGCCTCGGCGGCGATCACCGCGACCAGCGACGAGTCGATCCCGCCGGAGAGGCCGATGACGACGTCGCTGAAGCCGTTCTTCCGGCAGTAGTCGCGGGTGCCGAGCACGAGGGCCTCGAACAGCTCGGCCACCGGGTCGAGCGGTTCGACGACGGTGTCGGCGACCGGCTCGTCGTGCACGACCGGGCGTCGAGCTCACGGCGATCTGCGGCAGCGCGACGTGCGACGCTGCGGCCGCGGGGGTCGAGCAGCCGCTGGCGGTAGACGGGCGGCACCGGCACGTCGACGATGAGGAGGTCCTCGACGAACGGGCGACCCCGGGCGAGGAGGTTGCCCTCGGCGTCGAACACGAGCGAGCAGCCGTCGAAGACGAGCTCGTCCTGGCCGCCGACCTGGTTGACGTACACGAGCGCGGAGTGGGCGTCGGCGGCGCGGGTGGCGAGCATCCGCTCGCGGGCGGGGCCCTTGCCCCGATGGTAGGGCGAGCCGTTGATGTTGACGGCGAGCTCGGCGCCGCCGTCGGCCTGCACGGCGAGCGGCCCGTCGGGGCTCCACACGTCCTCGCAGATGCTGATCCCCGCCTTCGACGCCGCCGATGACGTACAGCTCGAGCGGGTCCGTCTCGTCGCCGGGCGTGAAGTAGCGGGCCTCGTCGAACACGGCGTAGTTCGGCAGCAGCCGCTTGCGGTAGGTGCCGAGCACCTCACCGTTGGCGCAGACCGCGGCCGCGTTGAACAGATCGCGGTCCTCGTCGACGAACCCGACGACGGCCGCGCAGTGGCGGGTCCGGGCGGCGAGCTTGCCGAGGGCCGCCTCGTTGTCGGCGACGAAGCCCGGGTTTCAGGACGAGGTCTTCGGGCGGGTAGCCGGTGATCGCCAGCTCGGGGAAGGCGATCAGGTCGCACCCCGCCGCCTCCGCCCGGTCGTAGGCGGCGAGGAGCTTGGCGAGGTTGCCGTCCAGGTCGCCGACGGTGGGGTTGAGCTGGGCCAGCGCGACGCGCACCACGGTCACACCATTGAGGCTAACGACGTTTACGGTTCGGTCCGTGAGCACGCAGGCGCTGACGGAGCGCGTCGGACAGCACGGCGACCGGCTGGCGATCGTCGATCCGGGCGGGTCGTGGACGTACGACGACGATCGACCGCGACGCCGGCGGCGTTGGCGTCGGTGATCCTCGCCGACCGACGAGGCGACGGCGACCGCATCGCGATCGTGTGCACGCCCGGGCACGACTTCGTGACCGCCCTGCTCGCCTGCTGGCACGCCGGCGCCATCGCCGTGCCCGCTGCACCCCCAGCACCCCGACGCCGAGCTGGCCTACGTGGTCGGCGACAGCGGGGCGCGGGCGATCGTCGCGTCCACGGAGCATCGCGACGTGGCCGAGCGGGTCGGCGTCCGCGTGCGGCATCAGCCGTCGTCGACGTTCGTGCGGGCGGAGGCGCGCGCCGGGCGGCACCGGGGCCCGACGACCCGGCGCTGATGGTCTACACGAGCGGCACGACCGGACGCCCGAAGGGCGCCGTCCACACCCACGGCGGCCTCGACCGCGATGGTCGACGCGATGCTGACGGCGTGGGCGTGGACCGCCGACGACCGGGTCGTGCTCGTCCTGCCGCTGAACCACGTGCACGGCCTGATCAACGTGACGCTGTGCGCGCTGGCCGCCGGTGCCTGCTGCGAGGCGCCCGGCGGCTTCGACGCCGGCGCACGTCTGGCGGCGCTTCGCCTCCGGGGAGGTCACGCTGTTCATGGCCGTGCCGACGATCTACGCCCGGCTCGCGGCGGCGTGGGAGCAGGCCGACGACGAGACCCGCCGGACGTGGTCGGCCGGCGCCGCCGGACTGCGGCTGATGGTGTGCGGCTCGGCGGCGCTGCCGGTGTCGACGCTCGACCGCTGGCGGGAGATCAGCGGTCACGTCCTGCTCGAGCGCTACGGGATGACCGAGCTCGGCATGGTCCTGTCGAACACGCTCGACCGCCGCGTGCCGGGCCACGTCGGTGAGCCGATGCCCGGCATGGAGGTGCGCATCGTCGACGACGATGGACGCCGACGTGACCGACGGCGAGCCCGGCGAGCTGCTCGTGCGCGGGCCGCAGGTGTTCGCCGGGTACTGGCAGCGGCCCGAGGCGACGGCCGACGCGTTCACCGACGGCTGGTTCCGCACCGGCGACGTGGCGGTCCGCGAGCCGGAGGGCTACCGCCTGCTCGGCCGCTCGTCGGTCGACATCATCAAGACCGGCGGGGAGAAGGTGTCGGCGCTCGAGATCGAGGAGGTGTACCGCACCCATCCCGGCGATCGCCGACTGCGCGGTCGTCGGCATCGCCGACGACGAGTGGGGCGAGCGGGTGTGCGCGGCGGTCGTGCCGGCGGCCGGCGCCGACCTGGACCCCGACGACCTCCGGGCGTGGGGCAAGCAGCAGCTGGCGGCCGCCAAGGTGCCGTCGCGCTTCCTGTTCGTCGACGAGCTCCCCCGCAACACGCTCGGCAAGGTCCTCAAGCCCGAGGTGAGCCGCCTCTTCTCGCTCGACGACGCGGTCTCGAGCGGCCATGGGCGCGGTCTCACAGAGCGTTCACAAGCGGGCAACGGGTCGGCAACTGGTCGCCGTCCACAGATGGGCAACCTCGCGCGGCCGCGAGAATGGTTGGGTGACGCGAGATGCTGGAGCAACAACGCGACTACGTGCTGCGCAGCGTCGAGGAGCGCGGCGTGCGCCTGGTCCGGCTGTGGTTCACCGACATCCTCGGCAACCTCAAGAGCTTCGCCATCAGCCCCGCCGAGCTGGAGAACGCCCTCGGTGACGGGATGACCTTCGACGGGTCGTCGATCGACGGGTTCTCCCGCATCCAGGAAGCCGACGTGCTGGCGATCCCCGATCCGGACACGTTCGAGGTCCTGCCGTGGGGCGACCCGACGACGCCCGAGGCCACGGGTCTTCTGCGACATCCACAACCTCGACGGCACCCCGTTCGAGGGCGACCCCCGCCAGGTGCTGCGCCGGCACGTGCGCACCGCCCACGAGCAGGGCCTCACGTTCTACGTCGCGCCCGGACATCGAGTTCTTCTACTTCGCCCCGCCCGAGCCCGGCCAGCCGCCGCAGCCGCTCGACGAGGGCAGCTTCTTCGACCTCACCACCAACGACATCACCGGCTCGCTGCGCAAGCAGACGATCCGCACGCTCGAGGCGATGGGCATCCCCGTCGAGTACAGCTTCCACGAGGACGCCCCGAGCCAGCAGGAGATCGACCTCCGGCACACCGACGCGCTCTCGATGGCGGACAGCGTGATGACGTTCCGGCTCGTGGTGCGCGAGGTCGCGGCGTCGAACGGGCTCCACGCCACGTTCATGCCCAAGCCGATGGAGGGCGTGCAGGGCTCGGGCATGCACATCCACCTGTCGCTGTTCCGCGGCGACGACAACGCCTTCTACGACGCCGGCGACGACTACTCCCTGTCGCCGCTGGCGAAGTCGTTCATGGCCGGCCTGATCCGCCACGCCGCCGAGATCACGGCGATCACCAACCAGACCGTCAACAGCTACAAGCGCCTGGTACCCGGGCTTCGAGGCGCCCGTGCACATCTCGTGGGCGCGCAACAACCGCAGCGGCCTGATCCGGGTGCCGATCGCCAAGCGGGACAACCCGGTGGCGACCCGGATCGAGTACCGCTCGCCCGATCCGAGCTGCAACCCGTACCTCGCGTTCAGCGTCATCCTCGCCGCCGGCCTGCGCGGGCGTCGCCGAGGGCTACGAGCTCCCGGTCGAGGCCGATGCCAACCTGTTCGAGATCGGCGACGACGTGCTGGCCAAGCTCGGCATCGAGCACCTCCCGCAGTCGTTGTCCGACGCCCTGCGGGCGATGGAGGGATCCGAGCTCGTCCACGACGCGCTCGGCGAGCACATCTTCGAGTGGTTCCTGCGCAACAAGCGCACCGAGTGGCGCGCCTACAAGACCCACGTGTCGACGTTCGAGATCGACCGCTACCTGAGGGCGCTGTGACGGCCGCGGCGAGCGCAGGCGAGCTGCTGGCCGTCTTCGGCGATCCGATCGCGCCGGAGCTCGCCCGCACCCTCGACCTCGCCGGCTACGACTGGAAGCCGGTCACGTCGCCGGACGAGGCGGCCGAGCTCGAGCCGCCAGGAGGGTGGGCGGGCGCGATCATCGACTGCACCGGCGACCCGGCCGGCGCGTGGGCGTTCGCCCGCACGATCCGCAAGCGCGATCCCGGGCACGCCACCGGTGCTCGCCGTCGTGTCGGGCGCCCAGCTCGGCGACCTGGAGCTGCGCGACGACCTGTTCGAGGACTTCTGCCTCGCCCCGTTCCATCCCGCCGAGCTCGAGGCCCGCGTGCGCCACCTGCTCTGGCGGGTCGGCGGCGGCATCCGGCCGGAGATGATCGAGTACCGCGAGCTCGCCCTCAACCTCGAGACCTACCAGGCGTCGATCGCCGGCCGCCCGCTCGACCTCACCTACATGGAGTACGAGCTGCTCAAGTTCCTCGCCCAGAACCCGGGCAAGGTGTTCACCGCGCGAGATGCTGCTCAACCGGGTGTGGGGATACGAGTACTACGGCGGCGCCCGCACGGTGGACGTCCACGTGCGCCGGCTGCGGGCCAAGCTCGGCGAGGAGCACGCCGGCCTGATCCAGACCGTGCGCTCGGTCGGCTACCGCTTCGGCCAGAGCCGCTGGGGCAACTGAGCCTTCGCCCTCCCTGGAGGCGAACCTGCGCTGTCGGCGCCCCGACGTTGGAGGCGCCGAAGCGCTACAGTCAGCCGAGCCACTGCTGGACGGCGGCCATCACGACGGCGGCGAACTGCTGCGTTCCCTCGTCCGACGGGTGGATCCCGTCGGCGAGCACGCCCTCGCCGGACGCCACCGCCGCCCAGTCGGCGACGCTGGCCGTGCCGCGGAAGTCCAGCGTGTCGCGCAACGCCGAGTTGAACTCGTCGCACTGGCCGGGATCTTCGGCGAGGTAGGTGTCGACCCAGACCACCGGCGCGTCGGCCGGGACCGCCGTCAGCAGCGCGCCGATCGCGGCGCGGTACTCCTCGGCGCCGTCGTACTGGAGCACGTCGTTGGTCCCGAGCGCGATCACCCAGAGGTCGGGCGGAGTCGAGCGCGGCGAGCGCGTGACGGCGTCGAGCCCGGAGCCGTCGCCGAACCCTCGACCGCGATCCGCCGGCCGTCGGCGGCGTCGATCGCCCGGACGTCGAGGCCGAGGCCTGCGGAACCCGTCGTCGAGCGGGCCCATCGACCCGACGGTGATCGAGTCCCCGACCATCGCGACCGATCTGGATCTCGCCGCTCGGTCGGCGTCACGCCGACGCCCGGCCCGGCCGTCGGTGCTGACCGCGTCGGCCGCTCCGAACGACGGCGCGGTCAACGAGCCGCGATCCGACGAGCACGCGCGCGACGAGGCCGACGCGATCGAGCAGACCGGCGCGGAGCAGCGAACGACGATCGAGCGGGCGCGGGCACGACCGTCAGTCTGGCCGCCGGTCGCGCCGAGGGGCGGCACGGCTGTGTCACGCTGAGCCGATGGAGCCACCGCGGACGTTCGACCAACGGGTCGCCGACACCCTCGCCCTGCTGGCCAAGCCGCAGCGCCGACATCTGGGTGGCGACGGCGTCGGCGGACGGCGCCGCCCATCTCGTGCCCCTGTCCTACGGCTGGACCGGCGAGCGGATCGTGCTGTCGACGGACAGCACGATGGTGACGGCCCGCAACCTCGTCGCATCCCGGAAGGCACGGCTCGGCACCGGGGCACACTCGCGACGTGGTGATGATCGACGCCGAGCTGGAATCCGTGCATCCGGTCGGCGAGGCGCCGGACGAGGTGGCCGATGTCTTCGCCGATCAGTCCGACTGGGACGCCGCGGACGGCGGGCGAACCCTACGTGTATCCTGGTCCTGCGACCCATCCGCATCCAGGCGTGGCGGGAGGCGAACGAGATCACGGGCCGCACGCTGATGCGTGACGGCGTCTGGCTGGAGCCAGCGGCGAGCTGACTCGACGCGACGCCCGAGCACGCCCTCGTTCAGGCGGCTGAGGGGGACGGCACCGAGCGCGGTCAGCGCCTCGTACTCGTCCTCGAAGATGTGCGAGTTCGCCTCGTAGGTGCGGTGGGCCTTGTGACGAAGGTCATCGAGAGCGTCCCGATCGAGGCGCTCGCCGGTGATCGTGTTCACCCACAGTGTCATGGTTGCGGCCACGGCTACCTCCTTCGGGACTTCGGGGCTTGTCGCTCTCTGACTTCTCTACGTGTTCGACGCACGGACGGTTCGAGATTGATCGGTTGGCCGACAATTTCTCAGCGTCGATCGAACGTGGAGTCGCCAGCACCCACTCTGGATACGCGCGGCTTCGCGGCGGTGCGCGACCAACCGGTCCTCGAGCGTCGCGGTGGACGAGCGCGCCGTCGTCGACGACGACGCGTCCGTGCACGACGGTGTGCCGCGCGGCGAGCGGTCCGCAGCGCAGCCACGCCTCGATCGGGTCGGCGATCGCGCCGGCGAACGCCGGCCCCTCGAGCGGCCACACCGCGACGTCGCCCACCGCCCCCGGCGTGAGCACGCCGAGCTCGCCGCGGCGGCCGAGGCAGGCGGCCCCTCCGAGGGTGGCCATCTCGAGCGCCATCCGGGCCGTGCCGGCCGCCGCGCCGTCGTGCAGCTTGGCGAGCAGCATGGCCTGGCGCGCCTCCAACCACAGCGATGCCGCAGTCCGCCGACGACGACCCGTCGACGCCGAGGCCGACCTCGACGCCCGCCCGGCGCAACGCGACGACCGGCGCGATCCCCGACGCGAGGATGAGGTTGCTCGACGGGCAGTGGGCGACGGCGACGCCGGCCCGCCCGAGCCGGGTCACCTCGTCCGGGTTCGGCCGCACGCAGTGGGCCAGCCAGGTCCGGTCGTCGAGCCAGCCGGTGCGCTCGAGGTACTCCGTCGGCCGGCAGCCGAACGTCGCCAGGGAGAACGCGTCGTCCTCGGCGTTCTCGGCGAAGTGGGTGTGCAGCCGCACGTCGAGGCGCTCGGCCAGCTCGGCCGATCGCACCATCAGCGACTCGGTGACGGTGAAGGGCGAGCACGGCGCGAGGGCCACCTGGACCATCGCGCCGAACGAGCGGTCGTGGTGCCGGAGGACCGCCTCCTCGCTGGCGGCGAGGATGTCGTCATCGTCACCGACGACGTCGTCCGGCGGCAGGCCGCCGTCCTTCACCGACAGCGACATCGAGCCGCGGGTCGGGTGGAACCGCACGCCGAGGTCGCGGGCGGCATCGATCTCGGCGGCGAGCAGATCGCCGGCTCCGCGCGGATGGAGGTACAGGTGGTCGGTCGACGTCGTGCACCCGGACAGGGCGAGCTCGGCGAGCCCGACCCAGGCCGACAGGTACGCGGCTTCGGTGTCGAGGCGACGCCACAGCGGATAGAGCGAGCGCAGCCAGTCGAACAGTGGCTTGTCGGTCATCGCCGGGTAGCGCCCTGGTCAGGTTCTGGAACAGGTGGTGGTGGGCGTTGATCAGGCCCGGGGTGACGAGGCAGCCGGCGGCGTCGAGCGTCACCGCCGCCGGTGGCGGCGCGCCGGTTCCGACCGCGCTGACGAGACCGTCGGTGATCGCGACCCACCCGTCCGGCCAGCTCGCGCCGCTCGACGTCCATCGTCGCCACGCAGCTCGCGCCGCTGACGACGAGATCGGCCGGTTGTTCAGTCATTCGAGGCTGGAGACGATCGCGGCGAGGTCGTCGACCGTGGTCTGCGGGTTCACGATGCACCAGCGCAGAACGGTCTCCGCGCCCCACGCGCTCGGCGTCACGAAGGCGGCGCCGGCGGCCAGCTGGCGGTCGCTCCACTCGTGGTAGCGCGGCGCGTCCCAGCCGAGCCGTCGGAACAGCACGATCGACAGCTCCGGGTCCATGACGAGCTCGAGGTGGCGGGCGGCGCGGACCAGCTCGGCGCCCTCCCGGGCGACCCGCAGCGTGGTCTCGATCGCGTCGCGGTACGCGTCGGTGCCGTGCGTGGCGAGGCTGAACCAGAGGGGCAGCCCACGTGCCCGCCGTGACAGGTGGTGGGCGTAGTCCGACGCGTTCCACGCCTGACCGGCCGGGCCCGAGGCGTCGTGGTCGGCGTGGAGCACGTCGAGGTACTCGGCGTGCTGGGTGTGCGCCCGGCGGCCGACCTCGGGATCGCGGTAGATCAGCGCGCACGAGTCGAACGGGGCGAACAGCCACTTGTGCGGGTCGACGATGAAGCTGTCGGCGTGCTCGACGCCGGCGAATCGGTCGCGGACGCTCGGCGCGGCCAGTGCGGCGCCGCCGTAGGCGCCATCGACGTGCAGCCACGTCTCCAGCCGGCGGGCGGCATCGGCGGCCGCCCGCAGGTCGTCGATCACGCCGGTGTTGGTCGTGCCGGCGGTGGCGACGACCGCGAACGTGCGGTCGCGATCGGAGGCGTCGAGCCCGTCGACCGTTGCCTCGAGTGCGGCGGCCGGTGAGCCGGCCGGTCGCGTCGGCCGGGACGACGACCACGTCCGCGTCCATCGCCCTGGCGGCCTGCGCCGACCGACGAGTGCGCGCCGCCGGACGCGACGAGCAGGCCTCGCGTCCGGTCGTGGGCACCGCCGGCCCGGTCGCGCCACTGCCAGCGGGCCGCCAGCAGCGCGCTCGAGATTTCCCGCCGTTCCGCCGCTCACGAACACGCCGCCGGCCGAAGCGGGCAGTCCGGCGAGGTCGGCGATCCAGCGCAGCGCCTCGTTCTCGGCGAAGATCGCGCCCGCGCCTTCGAGCCACGAGCCGCCGTAGATGCTCGACGCGCCGACGACGAGATCGAACAGGATCGACGCATCGGTCGGCGCCGCCGGGACGAACGACAGGAAGCGGGGATGGTCGACCGAGATGCACGCCGGCGCGAGCACGTCACCGAAGATGCGCAGCGCCTCGACGCCGCCGATCCCCTCCGGGGTCACCGTGGACCCGACGAGCGGCGCGCAGCTCGGCCGCGGTCAGCGGTCCGTCGAGCGGCGGCGGGTCGAGCCGCACGCGGTCGACGGCGTAGCGCACGATCGCGTCGGTGAGCGCCTCGGTCGAGGCGTCGTGGCCGTGCATCCGCGTCAGTCGTCGAGTTCGAGCAGCTCGCTGCTTTCGTTGCGAAGCTCGGCGTCAGCCTCGAGCGACCTGACCGAACACGGCCGCGAACACGCCGCCGCTGATGAGCACGAGCACCGGGATCAGCAGCAGCGCGACGACGATGGCGACGGCACCGGCCATATGCGGCCTCAAGCTAGTCCGGCCACCTCGGCGTGGCGGAAGCAGCCGGTGAGGTGGTCGTTGACCAGGCCGCACGACTGCATCAGCGCGTAGCAGATCGTCGGGCCCACGAACCGGAAGCCCCGCTTCTTGAGCGCCTTGCTCATCGCCTCCGACGCCGGGGTGGCGGCCGGCAGCTCACCGAGCGACGTCCACGAGTTCTGCACCGGCGAGCCGTCGACGAAGTCCCAGAGGAACGCCGCCGGGTCGTCGAGCTCCAGCCACGCCCTGGCGTTGCCGATCGGTGGCCGCGACCTTCGCCCGGTTGCGGACGATGCCCGGATCGGCCAGGCAGCGGCCGACGTCGTCGTCGCCGAACCGGGCGACGAGCGACCGGATCGAATCCGGCGAACGCCCGGCGATAGCCGTCGCGCTTGCGCAGGATCGTCGACCACGACAGCCCCGCCTGCGCGCCCTTCGAGGATCAGGAGCTCGAAGAGCCGCCGCGGGTCGCGCTCGGGGACGCCCCACTCGGTGTCGTGGTACTCGACGTAGAGCGCGTCCGTGCCCTCCCAACCGCAACGCGGGCGGTCCCCGTTCACTGCGGTCGGTACGCCCAGGCTTCGATCTCCACGTTCATCCCGCCGGGCAGCGCCGACACCTCGACCGTCGACCGGGCCGGGCGGTGATCACCGAACGCGGTGGAGTAGGCGTCGTTGAACTCGGCGAAGGTGTTCATGTCGGTCAGGAAGCACATGGTCTTCACGACGTCGGACAGCGACGCGCCGGCCTCGGCCAGGCGGTCGGCGAGGTTGGCGATCGTCTGCGCGGTCTGGGCGGGCACCCCGCCGTCGACGATCGCGCCGTCGCGCATCCCGCCCTGCCCGGAGACGATCACGAAGTCTCCGGCGCGGACGACGGGGGTGTAGGGCCCGAGTGGCTTGCTCATCGCTGTGAAGCTAGACCGCGTCGTTCAGAGGTGAAGACCCGGTTCGGCACGCCGGCGCCTCCAGGCGCTTCGGCGGCCGCATCATCGATGCAGAGCTAGCTGGCCAGCGGGGCGGGTGGCCGGCGTGGCGCCAGGCCGCGGCGGCGACGGCGGCGAACACGGCATCCGAGCCGTTGACCGGCTCACCGTCGTCGCGCTCGATCTCGACCGTGACCGGGTGGCATGTCCGCCGGGCGGATGATCCCGAAGGACCGGATCGTCAGGTCGACCGGCACGCCGGCGGCATCGACGGCCAACCCTTCGGACCGCACCCAGCCCAGCGCCATGTGGGCGGCGCCGGTGCAGTAACTGCGCAGCACGACCTCGTCGAGCGGGTCGCCGCAGCGGACGTGCACCCTGACGCCGCCGTCGTCGAGCGTCGCGGTCGCCCGCGCGCCGTTGGGCGCGACGACGGTGTCAGGGGCGTCGCCGAGCGACGCCAGCAGCACCGCCGCTTCCGCCCACCCGGCGCCTCGCAGCGCCGCCGACGTCGGCGGCCCGGGGACATCCACCTCCTCCACCGTGAGTCGCGGGGCGACCGACGCGATCGCGCCGGCGATGCCGGGCGTCCTGACGACCCGGACGACGCCGGTCCCGTCGGCGCGCACGCCGGCCGCGAGTGGCGGGCGCTTGGGTCCGAGGCGCACGACGTCCTCGCGTGCGTAGAGCGCTCGCACCGCCGTCCCGTGCTCATCGGCCAGTCGCCGGGCGACTGCCGCGACCTCGCTCGACCGCTTACCGCCGAACGCCCCGCCGTTGGCGAGCGGGGTGACGGGCTCGCCTCCCGGCGCGCACCACGAGGCGTCCGGTTCGAGGTACGCCGGCTCCACCCAGGTGGTCTGGAGCGTGCGGTGCCACGTTCCTTCCGGCGGATCGAGCGGCCAGGTCAACGCCACAGTCGATCGACGGCCCTGGACCTTGCCGGCCCGGCGCGCGAGCCTCCGTCAGGGTTGGCGCGACCATCCATTCCCCGCTGGCTGCGCGCACGGCGACCAACGCGTCCACCGGGGCTCCGTCATCACTGAAGCCTCCGCCTCCCATTGCTACGTGAGCCCCGACTGCTTGCGGGCAGCCCCCTTCAAGTGCGGCGCGGGCCGCACCTCGGCTTCTGTCGTTCGGAATCGGCCGAGATGGGTCGATCCCAAACGACAGAACGGCTTCGACGATGGAGTTCCAGCCGGTGCAGCGGCACAGGTGGGCCGCGAGCGCGCGATGGACGGCGGCCGGCGACCGTCGTGCGCCCGGGTCCAGCGCGGCGACCCGCATGATGATGCCGGGCGTGCAGAAGCCGCACTGCGACGCGCCGTGGGCGGCGAAACGGTCCGCCCAGTCCTCGGCTTCGGGCAGCCCGGCGAGCGTCGTGACCTCGCGCCCGGCCACGCGGGAGACGGGCGTGACGCAGGCGACCCGAGGATGACCGTCGATCCAGACCGTGCAGCAGCCGCACTGACCCTGCGGGCTGCAGCCGTCCTTGGCGGTGCGCGCGCCGAGACGATCGCGCAGGATCTCGAGGAGCGACGAGTCGTCCGCCTCGACCTCGACGTCCCTGCCGTCGAGGCGGAAGCGAATCAACTCAGCTGAAGCTCTGCCCGCAGCCGCAGGTCCGCGACGCGTTGGGGTTGGTGATCGCGAACCCGGACTGCTCGAGGCCGTCCTTGTAGTCCAGCGTCGCACCGGTGAGCAGCTGCGCCGACGCCGGGTCGACAACCACCTTCACCGTCCCGTCGGGACCGAACTGCGCCTGCTCGTCGTCGGCGGCGATGTCACCGTCGAAGAACATCTCGTAGGAGAACCCGCTGCACCCACCGGGACGAACCGCGACGCGAAGGGCGAGCTCGGCGGCGTCTTCGGCCTCGAGCAGCTCCTTGACCTTGACGGTGGCTGATTCGGTGAGGGTGATCACAGTTCCTCCTCGGATGCTTGCGGTCACAACGCTATCTGGTGGCGACGGACACCTGACAGGGGGTGCGGTGGGCGAGTGAGCAGAACTCGGCGACCTCGGCATCGCCCATCCGGGCGACGAACCCGGCGACAAGCCCTCGGTGCAGGCTGCACACCAGGTCCGGATGGGCGCGGGCGAGCTCGGCGAACGGACAGTTGGCGAAGGCGACGACGGCGGTGACGAAGTCGGGATCGGCGGCTTCGTCGTCATCCCCACCCTCGGTCACGACCGGGTCGAATCCCAACCGGTCGAGGTCGGCGACCAGCGCCTCCAGTGCGGACGGGGCGGCGTCGTAGCTGGCGGCGCGGGCCCGGCCTTCGGCCTCCCCGACGGCGATGGCGTCGGCCGGGCTGGCCCCGAGACGCTCGGCCATCGCCAGCACCATCCTGGCGAGCACGGGCATGGTCGGCGGCTCGAGGCCGAGCGACGGCGCGTCGGCGGCCAGCGAGTAGCGATGCTGGGGTCGACCGACCTCACCCCTGGCGTCGGTGGTGACCTCGAGCAGGCCGACCTCGCGCATCCGCTCGAGGTGCGGCCGCACCGTGTTGGGGTGCAGATCGAGCGTCTCGGCGATCTCCGCCGTCACGAGCGGACGCGGGGACCGGGCGAGCTCGAGGTAGATCGCGTACCGGGTGTTGTCACCGAGCACGCGTAGCAGGTCTCGGGACGGGAGCGCGGTTTCTCCGGCCACCACACCAGATTACACGGTGAGGACCGGTAAAATGCCGTCCATGGCCGCCCCTCCCGACCGGTCGCCCGCCGCGCCCACGCGGGACGAGGTGATGACCGTGCTCGAGTCGGTGATCGATCCCGAGCTGGGCAGCGACATCGTCTCGCTCGGGATGGTGCCCGCCGTATCCGTCGACGAGCTCGGGACGGTGCGGGTCACGGTGAAGCTCACGATCGGCGGGTGCCCGTTGCGGGCCGACATCAAGCGGGAGATCGAGACCCGCGTCGGCGTCCACCCTGGGGTCAGAGACGTACACATCGACTGGGGCGAGATGACGGCCGAGGAGCGCAGCGAGGTGATGCTCAAGGCCCGTTGGAACGCGCGGCAGAGCGCCGCCGACACCCAGGTGCCGGCGGCCACCCGGGTCCTCGCCATCGCCAGCGGCAAGGGCGGCGTGGGCAAGAGCTCGATCACCGTCAACCTGGCGGTCGCCCTCGCCCGCCAAGGGCGCACCGTCGGGGTGCTCGACGCCGACATCTGGGGGTTCTCCGTGCCGCGGCTGCTCGGGATGAGCGAGCGCATGGAGGCGCAACGAGTCCCCGGGAGCGAACGTCCCCTGATCATCCCCAACGAGCTCGCCGTCGGCACCGGTCTGCTCAAGGTCGTGTCCACGGGGTTCCTCGTCGAAGAGGACACCGCGCTGATGTGGCGGGGTCTGATGCTGACCAAGGCCGTCGAGCAGTTCCTGCGCGATGTCCACTGGGGGGAGCTCGACGACCTGCTGATCGACATGCCCCCGGGCACGGGAGATGTGCAGATGGGCCTCGCCCGCCTGCTGCCGCGGGCCGACATGGTGATCGTGACCACGCCGGCACTGGCCGCGCAGAAGGTCGCCCAACGGGCCGCCGACATGGCGCGGCGCAGCTTCGTGCGGGTCGTCGGCGTGATCGAGAACATGACCGACTTCCGAGTGCGAGCACGGTGGGACGTACCCGCTGTTCGGCGCGGGCGGCGGCCAGACGCTCGCCGAAGCGATCGGCGTCCCGCTGCTCGGCCAGGTCCCGCTCGAGGCGGCGGTGTCGGCAGGCGGCGATGCCGGTCGCCCGATCGCTCTCGACGACGGCGGCACCGCGACCCCGGCGGCGGGCAGCTTCACCGCGATCGCCGAACGGTTGAACGTCGAAGTGCCGACCGGGCCCCGCGCGGAGGGGGTCGACATGGCCGGGTGCTCGGCGCGCATGCTCGCCGCCGTTGACGCTGCGCTCGGCGAGTCGGTCTAGCTACGATCAGTAGTCCGGATCGCCGGGCAGGGCGATTCCCACGACCCGCCCGGTCTCGTCGCGACGCAAGCGAGGCTCGATGCGCGGCGGCCGGCCGGCGGCCGCGGCGGCCGCGAGGGCGGCGGCGGCGCTGCCGGACGCAGCCAGCGTGCGGAGGTTGGCCAGCGTCGGCGGCAGCATCAGCAGGTCTCCCGCCTCCACCTCGGCGAGCGCGTCGGCCGGGCGCACCCACCGACTGTCCACCAACTCGGCGTCGTCGTGCAGACCGTGCTGGCCCGGCGGCGCGGCGGCGAGGAAGAACCGGGTGTCGAACCGACGCGGCTCGCCGACCGGTGTGACCCAGTGGGCGACGTAGCTGATCTCGGAGAGATCGAGGACGAGGTCGTGGCGCCGGCAGAGCTCCACCATGGACAGCTCCCCGGCGTGGACCGCCCGGCGCGCTCGCGTCGTCGACGTCGGGAGGGCCGCCGTCGCGCCGGCGGGCGAGCAGGACGCCGGCCTCCTCGAAGCACTCCCTCACCGCGGCCACCCAGAAGGCCAACCCGCCGTGGTCGAGGCCGAGCGCCGCCGAAGCAGTGGCGTCGTCGAGGCCGGTGCAGAAGGCCTCGATCGCGGCTGCCCCGTCGACCTCGTCGACCCGACCGCCCGGGAACACGTACATCCCGGCGGCGAACGCCGCGCTCGGCGGTGCGTCGCAGCACGAAGACCTCGAGTCCCGGCGGCCGTGTCCGGCTGTCCCGCACCAGCATCACCGTGGCGGCCGGACGGGCGGGGACGAGGTCGGCGTCGGCCGGAAGCTCAGCGGGGGGCAGGGTCATGCACGGGCGAAGGTACTTCGACCGCGTCGTCGGCACCCCGCCGGAGACCGACGTACGCGACGGCGGCGATGACGACCGCGGCCAGGGCGAGCGCGACGACCTGCCAGTTGTCGTTGAGCTGGACGAGGATCCAGTTCTGCAGTCGCTCCACGGCCCCGGTCGCGGCATCGGTGTCCTCGTTGACGTCGACGACCCAGAAGTACCTGAGCAGGTACACGCCCGAGATCAGCACGAACGCCGCGGCGATCAGGTCGACGTAGCGCCTGGAGGCACGCATCACGCGCAGCAGAGCCTGGTTGGCGAAGGCCAGGCTCACGGTGAGGGCGGTCACGATGAGCGCCATGCCGAGACCGAAGGCGACGACGTTGGCCACCCCTTCGACGAATGAGTCGGGGGCGGCGAAGGCCGTGGCCGCGAACAGGGCGATGGTGCAGCTCAGCGACGCCACCGCGTAGGCCACGCCGTACACGAACATCGAGCGCACGGTGCGATCGCGCCCGCCCCGCTCACGTTCGACTGTCGACAGCGGGAGCCGGTACCCGAAGAGCATCGCCGCACCGAGCACGATCAGGCCGACTCCGATCGCTGCGGTCGCGTACTTGGCGTTGCGGTCGAGCCACGACGTGAAGAAGTTGCTGATCACGCCGGCGACGACGAAGACGAGCATGAAGCCGCTCGAGACGGCGGCGGCGACGGTGAGCGCCCGCTGGACCGACGACCGGGCCGGACCCTCGCGCCCGGCCTCGATCCCGAGGAAGTACATCAGGTACGTCGGCAACAGGACGAACGCGCACGGGTTGACGGCAGCGACGAGCCCACGCAGGAACGAGAGGCCGAGGTTCACGCCGCTCCGAAGTGCTCGGCGACGTGCCGGCGCAGTTCGTCGTCGTCGATCGGGCCGGTGCGCGCGACGATGCGGCCGTCCGCGTCGACGAACAGGGTCACCGGGAAGGCGACGATGCCGAGCTCGTCGGTGAAGGCGAAGTCGGGATCGCGCAGCAGCTCGTAGCTGACCCCGCGATCACCGGCGAACCGGTCCATCGTCTCCGGCGGTGTCGCAGGGGTTGACCCCGACGAACCGCACCATCTCGCCGACCTCGCGGTCGCACGGTGGCGAGGTCGGCCAGCTCGCGGGCGCACGGGGGACACGTCGAGTACCACAGGTTGACGACCATCGGCCGGCCGTCGCCGTCGGGAAGGCGGACGGCGGAGCCGTCGGCCGCGAGGAGCTCGACGTCGGGCATCCGGTCCGTGGGCAGCGGCGGGTTGGTCGGCCCTCCCGGTTCGGCGTACACGCCCGGCGTCGTCGAGGCGGATCACCTCGTCAGCGCCGTCGTCGGCCACGAGCCGGCTCCAGCCGAACGCGCCGGCGACGATGACCACGAGCGCGAGCGAGGCCGCGACGAGCGGTGCTCGCAGCCTGGGGGAAGCCGTCGGAGCCACGGCCTCCGAGGCTACCCACGCGCTCCTGGTCACGGAATTGGCCGGGGGGTCAGCCAATTCCGTGACCAGGAGCTGGCGATCAGGTCCCGTCAGGCGACGCTGCCGACCGGGCCGAGCTCGTCCACGATCAGCTCGGGACGGGGATGCTTGGGGGGGCGTCCGCACGGACGCTTGCTGGTGACGATGCGCCCGCCGAGGAGCAGCTCGCCGCCCCAGACGCCCCACGGCTCCTCGCGGTCGAGGGCCTCACGCAGGCAGGACGTGACGGAGCGCGCACTTGCCGCAGATCGCCTTGGCCCTGGCGATGTCGATCAGGTCGTCGGAGAAGAACAGCGGGGTCAGCGTCCCGTTGCCGTCCGCGCACCGAGGGGCAGGTGCGCGGACGGCGGTGGGACTGGCGAACTCGGTGCGGGCGAGGGGGTGGATGGCGAACATGGCGTGTTCCTCGTCGTGGTCGGTATTTGGGTTCGTGTCTGCTGCTGCTCGAACTGGGGCCGAAAACCGAAATGGCCGCCGGGGTGATCCCGGCGGCCTCAGGTGGAGTTTCGACATCTCTACGTCGAGAGTCTCCCGAGGGGCCGGGTGGGATGCTTGGCGGTGAGGCCGTTGCTGCCGGTGCAATCCCCGCCATCCCACTGGTAGGTAATGGCAAAGACCGGGCCGAGCATCACCGCGGCGCACGACGGCATGAACGCGGCGATCGGCATCACAGCCGCACGCTGGCTCATGGAGATCGCGCTGGTCATCGATGATCCGCTTTGCTCGGTGGATGGGTGCGCGCCCGATCCGGGGGGAACGAGCCAAGTCAGGAAACCACGCCACGGCGCCCGGCGTCAAGAGGTTTCGGTCTGATGACGGCCTTCGCAGCATGACAAATGACACACGCTGTCGTCCGCTTCGGACAGCAGCGCGAGCCCGAGACGTCACGCGACGTCGGAGACCTCGCCGGGCACCTCGGCCACGACGAGCGGCGGTCGCGGGTGGACCGGCGGACGGCCGCGGCGGCGCTTCACGGCGACGACCTCGCCATCGACCAGGATCTCCCCACCCCAGACGCCCCACACCTCGCCCCGCTGGAGGGCGCCGGCGAGGCACGGCGCGCGCAGCGCGCACTTCGAGCAGATCGCCTTGGCCCGGGCGATGTCGACCGGGTCGTCGGAGAAGAAGATGTGGGTGAACGAGCCGCGTCCGTCGTTGCAGCGGGCCCAACGTCGAATGTCCATCGTCATTGTGGAGCCGCGTACGCCGCTCCGTGAGACGCGGTTCGCGAAGAAGTGGGGACCGTCTCAGCCGGCGAGGACGTACTCGAAGCCCGGTCGCCGCCTCGGTGCGCTCGAACTCGCCGGCCCGGCGGAGGTGCTCGAGGTGGGCGAACGTCTCGCTGTCGGCCATCGGGCCCTGGGCCCGGGGCGAGAACAGGCGCGCCGAGAGCTCCTGCACCCGGGCCGGCCGGCCGATCTCGGCGGATGCCCGGCGGAGCGACGTCGAGACGGTCGAGGTGGTGCTCGCGGATCGCCTTGGCCCGGCCGGCGAGGTCGTGGAACGGGTGGCCGTGGGCCGGGCAGCACGGTCGAGACGCTCGGCCCGTACTCGGCGACCTTCTCGAGCGAGTCGAAGAAGCGGTCGAGCGGGTCCGCCGTCGCGGACGAAGCCGCCGATGTGCGGGGTGATCGTCGGCAGCACGTGGTCGCCCGGAGAGCATCACCCGCTCGGTCGGGTCGTAGAGGCACAGGTGGTCGGCGGTGTGGCCCGGGGTGTGCAGCGCGGTCCACTCGCGCCCGGCGAGCCGGATCGGAGGCGGCGTCGTTCACCCGCACGGTCGGCGTCGGGGTGCGGAACAGCCGGGGGAACCGGCGAGAGCCGCGCATGAACATCCGCCGGCGGAACGAGAACGGGTACGGATCGCCGCCCCACGGCGGCGGGTCCCACGGACGGTGGCGGCCGAACTCGGCCGCCTCTTCGACGTCGACGTCCGGCGGGTCGGCCACGTCCCACAGCAAGCGGAACTGGCGGTGGGTGACGATGTCGGCGCCGCGTCTCCCGGCGCACCCATCCGGCCCCGCCGAAGTGGTCGGGATGGCTGTGGGTGACGACCACCGTGTGCACCCGGCGCACCGGGATGCCCGCGGCGGCCAGCCGCCGGCTGAGCTCGCCGAACATGCGGCGGCCGGGGAGCCCGGGGTCGACGATCGCCGCCCCGCGTTCGTCCTCGAGCACGTAGCAGTTGACGTGCCCGAGGCCGGGCATGTCGATCGGCAGCTGGCAGCGCAGGACGCCCGGGGCGACCTCGGTGACGTCGTCGGCCGCCGGCTCCTGCTCCTGGCGTCGCGGCCGCTCCTTCACCCTCGCGACGCTACGGGCGATCGCCGGCGACGACCGAGCGACGCCGGCTCGAGTCAGCGCACGTCCAGGAGGATCTTGCCGACGTTGGCGTCGGCCTCCATCACCCGATGGGCCTCGGCGACCTCGTCGAGCGGGAAGCGGCGGTCGATCACCGGGCGCAGCACGCCGTCGGTGAAGAGCGGGAGCACCTCGTCGGCGAAGCGCCGGCTGATCGCGATGCGCTCCTCGATCGGGCGCGCCGCGCAGCACCGTTCCGACCCAGTGCGACCCGCTTGGCGAGCAGCAGGCCGAGGTTCACCGTCGACGTCGCCGCCGCCGAGCAGACCGACCTGGACGATGCATCCCTTCGGTCGCACCGCGGCGAGGTTGCGGTCGGCCTCCTCGCCGCCGACCACGTCGAGCACGACGTCGACGCCGTCCGTCGCGCCGATGCTCGGCGAGCCCTTCGCGCAGCGCCGTCGACCAGTCGGCCGGTGACCGTTCGAGCACCAGATCGGCGCCGAGCGCCCGGCACGCCTCGACCTTGCCCGCCGAACAGGTGACCGCGATCCGGGCGCCGATCGCCTTGGCGATCTGGATCGCCGCCGTCCCGACGCCCGACGCGCCGGCGTGGACGAGCGCCCAGCGCCCGCTGGTCAGCCCGCCCTGGACGACGAGCGCGTCCCACGCGGTGAGGAACACCTCGGGGACCGCGGCGGCGTCGGTGAGGTCGAGGCCGGCCGGCACCGGAGGGCGAGCCGGCCGTGGGTGACGAGTTGCTCGGCGTAGCAGCCACCCGTCTCGATGCCCATCACCTGGTCGCCCGCCTGCCAGTCGGTGACCCGGGCGCCGACGGCGGCGACGACGCCCGGCGTACTCCAGGCCCGGGATCTCGGGCGTCACCGGCGGTCGGGTTCGGGTAGCGGCCCATGCGCTGCAGCACGTCGGCGCGGTTGACGCGCGGCGTGGTGGACGTCGACGAGGATCTCGTCGGGCGCCGGCGACCGGGGCGTCGACGTCGGCGAGCTCCATCACCTCCGGGCCCGCCGTACCCGGCGAGCACCACGGCCCGCACGTCAGGACGCTCCGCCGGCCGGTCGCCGCGGCGCCGCGGTCGCCTCGACGGCTCGGGCGGCACGAAGACCCGTTCGCGGTAGTAGCGCAGCTCCTCGATCGACTCCCGGATGTCGTCGAGCGCCCGGTGCAGGCCGACCTTCTGCGGGCGGGCCTGGGCGAGCTTCGGGTACCACCGCCGGACGAGCTCCTTGACCGCCGACACGTCGATCGACCGGTAGTGGAGGTAGTCCTCGATCTCCGGCAGGTAGGCGGCGAGGAAGCGACGGTCGGTGCCGATCGAGTTGCCGCACAGCGGGACCGATCCGCGGCTCGGGCACGTGCGTGCGGATGAACGCCAACGTCGCCGTCCCGGCGTCGGCGAGCGAGACGTCCGACGTGCGGATCGCGTCGAGCAGTCCCGAGCGGGTGTGCATCTCGTTGCACGACCGGATCCATCTTCGCCAGCGCGTCGTCGGGCTGGTGGATCGACCAGATCAGGTCCCTCGGCGACGACGTCGAGCTCATCGTCGGTGACGACGGTGGCGATCTCGACGATGACGTCGGTGGTGGGGTCCAGGCCGGTCATCTCCAAGTCCATCCACACCAACACGAGCTGTCCTCCGATGCTGCGGGACCGTCCGACCTGTTTCGCGAGGAGGTTAGCCATGGCACGATCGTGGTCATGGCCGCGACGGACCCGGACGGTGACGCCACGTTCACGAGGTGGCTCGCCCAGCCGGGGGTCGAGGAGGTGGGCGAGATCCGCGGCCGGTTCGGCTTCATGGCGTTCCACGGCGGAGCGCTCGAGGAGGGCACCGACCTGATCGCCAAGGCCGCCGCCGACGCGTCGGGAGCGTCGCTCTACGCCGTCGCTCCACCCCCGCCCGATCCCGAGCACGTTCCGTCCACCCTCGTCCGCCCGGCGGAGTCGCCGACGCTCGCCCGGTTCATCGACCATGTCGACGTCGTCGTGACGATCCACGGCTACGGCCGCTCGGGGATGTTCACCGCGCTCCTGCTCGGCGGGCGCAACCGCGGGCTCGCGGCGACGATCGGCGAGCGTCTGCGCCCGGCCCTCGACGGCTACGAGGTCGTCACCGACCTCGAGGCGATCCCACGGGAGCTGCGCGGCCTGCACCCCGACAACCCGGTCAACCTGCCGCGCCTCGAGGGCGTGCAGATCGAGCTGCCGCCGCGGGTGCGGGGCCTCGGGCCGAAGTGGGCCGACTGGCGCGGGCGACGGGTTCGTGCCGCCGGCCCGGGCGCTCGTCGACGTGCTCGCCGGCGTCGCCGCCGATTGGCAGGCCGAGGCGGCGAGTCGGTCCGAGATGCGATGAGCGGCCGCGGACGTAGCGTGCTGACCGCCGGCCTCCTGTCGGTGGCGACGGCGGCGTGCGCCGAGTCCGACGACGCCGGCGACACGCTGGCGCCATTGCCGGTCTCCGGAGCCCACGCCGCCCCCGGTCACTCGCTGACGACCTCGACGCCGGACGTCTCGGTCCCTGCGGCGACGGACGCCTCCACCTTGCGATACCGACGTTCCCGGGCTGGTCGGTGATTGGGACGGCGCCGAGTTCGACGTCGGCGTGATCGACCGGGTGGGGGAGCTCGGCGGCTACCGGACGATCGAGTTCGATCGGTACTCGTACCGGGACCCGGAACGAGGAGTGGTCGACGCCGGCGCGTTCACCGCGGAGCCGATCGCCTACAGCTGGAGAGGTCGCCCTTCGTCAACATCCAGGAGCAGCTGCGCACGTTCGTGCTCGCCGGCGACGTCGAGGTGCTCGTGCTCGGCGGCGACGCCGCCGCTGCCATGCCGCGGTCGGGATCCGCCGCCCGAGTCCGATCTGGGTCTCCGGTCGACGTCGTCGTACCTCGACCTGCCGGCGGCGACCGAGGACATCGCCAGCCTCACCTACTCCCCCGACGGCCAGGTGGTGCGCATCCGCTTCACCCACGGTTGCGACCCCTGAGTTTGTGTCACCGGATACGTCGATCGACCGCGTATCGGTGACCCCAATCACGGAGCGAGGCGTTCGATGACCCAGCCAGCTCCGACGACGCGGCGGTAGCGGATGCGGTCGTGGAGGCGGCTAGGGCGGCCCTGCCAGAACTCGATGACCTCGACGCCGAGTCGCCAGCCGCCCCAGAACGGCGGCCGCGGCACGTCGCCGCCGGCGAACCGAGCCTCGGCCTCGGCGACGAGCCGGTCGAGCTCGGCCCGGTCGGCGATCACCTCGCTCTGCGGCGACGCCCAGGCGCCGACCTGGCTGTCGCGGGGCCGCGAAACGAAGTACGGCGTCGCTCTCGGCGTCGCTCACCCGCTCGACCGGGCCGCGCACGCGCACCTGCCGGTGCAGGTCGAGCCAGGCGAAGACGCCGGCGGCGTGCGGGTTGGTGGCGAGGTGACGGCTCTTCACGCTGTCGTAGTTGGTGTGGAACACGAATCCACGTCGTCGACGCCCCGCACGAGCACGAAGCGGGCGTCGGGTCGACCGGCCGAGTCCGTCGTGGCCACGACCATGGCGTTGGGCTCGCTCACCCCGGCCGTGCTGGCGTCGTCGTACCACCGCTCCCACTGCACGATCGGATCGGCGGTCGACGTCGTCGACATCGAGCCCTGCGGTCTCGTACTGCACGCGACGCGACCGCAGCTCGTCAGTCGCCCGCCATCTCAGTCGCCGCCGATGCGCTCGGCGCCGCGGGTGTACGGCCGCAGCGCCTCCGGGATCGTCACCGAGCCGTCGGGCTGGCGGTAGTTCTCGAGGATCGCCGCGAGCACGCGGGGAACGGCGAGCGCCGAGCCGTTGAGCGTGTGGGCGATCTCGGTGCCCTTCTGACCGTCGCGCCGGAAGCGGATGTTGGCCCGGCGCGCCTGGTAGTCGGAGAACCAGCTCACCGAGGAGACCTCGAGCCACTGATCGACTCCGGGCGCGTAGACCTCCACGTCGTACTGGAGGTGGTGGCTCTGCCCGAGGTCACCGGCGCAGATCGCGACCCGTACGATACGGGAGCCCGAGCTCGGCGATCGAGCGCTTCCACCCTGCCCAACAGCTCGACGTGCATCGCCGGCGCCTGCTCGGGCGTCGCGATGGCGAGGATCTCGACCTTGTCGAACTCGTGTGACCGGAGCAGCCCGCGCGTGTCCCGCCCGGCCGCGCCGGCCTCGCGGCGGAAGCACGGGGTGTACGCCATCAGCCGCCGCGGCAGTTCGGCCTCGGCCAGGATCTCGTCCCCGTACATCGAGGTCAGCGGCACCTCGGCGGTGGGGATGCACCACAGCTCGTCGCGCTCGATGGCGAAGGCGTCGTCGGCGAACTTCGGCAGCTGACCGCTGGCGGTCAGCGTGGCCGTCGTGACCAGCGACGGCGGGCGGATCTCCTCGAACGCGTCGGCGTTGCGGTCGAGGGCGAACTGGCACAGGGCCCGGCTCAGCGTGGCGCCGAGGCCGCGAGTCATCGCGAACATCGCCCCGCTGATCTTGACGGCGCGCTCGAGGTCGAGGATGCCGAGCGCGGTGCCCAGCCTCCCAGTGCGGGACGCGCTGGTGCTCGCCGAAGGAGGCGGGCAGCCCGATCGGTCCGTGCACCACCGGGTTGTCGGCGGCCGAAGCGCCGTCGGGACTATCGGGGTGGACGAGGTTGGGGATCACCAGCAGGAGGCCGCGGAGCGCACCGGCCAGCCTCGTCGTGCTCGTCGACGAGCACCTTCTCGGCCTCGCCGAGCTCCCGGCTCTCGGCCTGCCGCGCCTCGGCCTCGGCCGTGCGGCCGTCGCGGCGGAGTTGCCCGACCTCTCTGGACAGCTCGTTGACCCGGGCGCGGACGGCGTCGCGCTCGGCGGCGATCTCGCGCAGCCTGGCATCGAGGCGCGCGGCCTCGTCGAGCTGCGTCGAGCACCGCCGGGTCGCGACGGCGGGCGAGCGACGCGCGCACCCCCTCGAGGTCGGTGCGCAGCAGCCGGACGTCGATCACCGAGCGGCGACGCTACCGATCGGGACCGTCGGGCTCCGGGGACGCAGGGACGCGGGCGAACTCCCGCTCGACGTCGTCGTAGGTCAGCGGATCGTCGTCGTGGCCGGTGATCTCGGCCGACGGCATGAGGTGCCCACGCCGGTAGTCGTGCTCGTCGCGGTAGGACGCCGAGAAGCGCGTGAACCACAGCACGACGATGATCGACCAGAGGAAGATCGAGCCGCCGACCTTCATGATCGCGCCGGCGAGCTGCTGGTCGGCGGTGACCGAGATGCCCCACACCCGCACCGGCTGGTCGCCGTAGGACCGGTACACCGCGCCTTCGGCGAACGTCAGCCACGCCGCCGGGACCGTCGGCACGACCGACAGCAGGAAGAGGTAGATCATCTTGCCCATCGTGCTGAGCCGGAACTCGGGGAACGGCCCGACGACCGGCATCCACACCAGCAGCGAGAACGAGACCACCATCACGTGGAGGAGGTAGTGGAGGGCGCCGTTGCTCACCGAGGCGTTCACGACGCCGGGGATGTGGGTGACCATCACCGAGACGTTGAACAGCACGCCGGCGACGACCGGATGGCAGAACCAGCTGCAGCACGGCGTAGGCGCGCCCGTTCCCGACGAGCACGCGCAGCAGCCACTCCGGGCGTCGCCAGCAGCGCCAGCGGCGGCAGGAAGTAGCTCAGCATCATGTGCTGGAGCATGTGGACCGAGTAGAGGTAGTTCTCGCCGAGGTCGTGGATCGGCCAGTCGCTGGCCGCCCACAGCAGCGCCATCGCGCCGGCGAAGGCGGCGACGTTCGCCCGGGTCACGACCTGCTGCCCGACGGCGACGGCGTGCGGGCCGACGACCCGGACCATGTAGACGTACGAACCGGTCAGGAACGCGACGAGCAGCCAGACGTCAGGGTGGGCCTGGAACCGGAACGGGTCGACGTCCACACGCCACAGTGTGCCTACCGGTTCTGTCCGCCGCAATCGGCCGGATCGGGCCGATCCCTACGGACAGAACGGGCGTCAGCTCCCGAAGAAGTGGAAGGTCGCCAGGGCGACGGCGTACACGAAGACCGCGAGCAGCGAGCCCTGTGTAGAACAGGAAGGTGAACAGCTTGTGGTCGAACTTGAGGTGCATGAAGTAGCTCACGACCGTCAGGAACTTGGCCGTCATCAGCACGAGCAGGGCGGGGAGGAAGATCCAGCCGACGTCCATGTAGCTGAGGGTCACCTCGGCGGCGGTCATCACCATGAGGATCAACGCGATCAGGATGTACTGCTTGTCGGTGGCGGCGTGGTGCCCCTTGGCGACGAACAGCTCCTCGCCGCTGTGGGGTTCCTCGATGGAGGGTCTGGTCGGTCATCGTCAGATCACGCCGGGATCAGGTAGACGAGGGTGAAGATCACGATCCAGACGATGTCGACGAAGTGCCAGTACAGGCCGATGAGCTCGACGACCTCGGCCTTGTCTCCGGTGATGCGATTGCGTGAGATCATCGCCACGATGGCCATCAGCATCACGATGCCGACCGTGACGTGGGTGCCGTGGAACCCGGTGAGGGTGTAGAAGCTCGACGAGAACAGGCTCGTGGTGAAGCCGAGACCCTCGCGGTAGAAGACCGTGAACTCGTAGACCTGGCCCCCGACGAACGTGGCCCCGAGCAACGCCGTCGCGGTCAGCCACAGCTTGGTGTTGCGGTCGTCGCCCCTCGTCACCGCCGAGACGGCGAGGACCATCGTCAGCGAGCTCATCAGCAGCACGAAGCTGGACACCGACGTGAACGCGATGTCGTAGACCTGGTCGGGGCCGATGCTGCCCGAATGGCGGCCCCGGTAGAGCATGTAGGTGCTGATGAGGCCGCCGAACAGCAGGCACTCCGAGCCGAGGAACAACCACATCGCCAGCTTGTTGTTCGACAGCCCGGTCGTCGAGTGGAGGACCTCGTCGGCTTCGTGATGGACGTGGTCGACGAGGCTGAGCTCGTCGGCGATGGCCTCCGCTCACGGAGCCTGGTGTGCTCGCCGGACTCGCGTCATGTGGCTCACCGTCGCCAGCTCGGTGCCGGGGCCCTCGCCGGGTGGTTCGTAGTCCGACTCGGGGGCGACGGACGGCTCGAGCGCCCAGCTGAACGCGCCGAGCAGCACGATCGCCGCGCCGACGAACGTGATCAGCAGGTTGTAGATGATGCCGAACGCCATGATCGGCAGGCCGAGCGCGGTGACGAGCGGCCAGTACGACGGCGACGGCATGTGGATGTGGTGGTCGGCGTTGGCCTCCTGCTCGGCGAGGATCTCCTCGGCCGTCGCCACCGGTCGCAGGTCGTGGGCGTCGCCCTCGCCGACGTCCTCGTACTTGCGGTGGAAGAACTCGTCGAGCGCGTGGACCGTCGGCAGGCTGTCGAAGTTGTGCTCCTTCGGCGGGTTCGTCGTCATCCACTCGAGCGTGCGGGCGTCCCACGGGTCGAGCGGCGCCACCGGCTCCTTGCGGTGGGTGTGGACGATGTTGATGATGAACATCAGCACGCCCACCGCGATCGATGAACGACGCCGATCGTCGCGACGAGGTTCCAGAACCCGATGTTGAAGAACCCCTCACCGGCGCGCTCCTCGGTCCAGACGTACATCCGCCGGGGCTGGCCCTGCAGGCCCGGTGATGTGCATCGGCCCGAACGTCAGGTTCATCCCGATCGCCATCAGCCAGAAGTTCCACTTGCCGAGCTTCTCGTTGAGGCACTTCCCGAAGACCTTCGGCCACCAGTAGTAGAAGCCGGCGAAGAACCCGAGCACCGCGCCGCCGAACAGCACGTAGTGGAAGTGGGCGACGATGTAGTAGGTGTCGGTCTGCTGGGTGTCGGACGGCGCCACCGCGTGGGTGACCCCGGACAGACCGCCGATGGTGAACTCGCACCACCAGCCCGATGGCGAACAGCATCGCCGTCGTGAAGCGCAGCTTGCCGCCCCACATCGTGAGCGTCCAGTTGACGATCTTCACGCCGGTGGGGATCGCGATCGCCATCGTCGCGACCGCGAACACGGCGACGCTCACCGGGCCGAGCCCGGAGGCGAACATGTGGTGCGCCCACACCCCCCAGCCGAGGAAGCCGATCGCGGCGCCGGAGAACACCACGAACGGGTAGCCGAACAGCGGCTTCTTCGAGAAGACCGGCAGGACCTCGCTGACGATCCCGAACGCCGGCAGGACGAGGATGTACACCTCCGGGTGACCGAAGATCCAGAACAGGTGCTGCCACAGCAACGGGTCGGCCCCGGCCTCGACGGAGAAGAACGTGGCGTCGAAGTTGCGCTGGAACATCAGCAGGAACAGCGCCACCGTGATCACCGGGATCGCGAACACCAGCAGGAACTGGACGACCAGGATCATCCACGTGAACACCGGCATCCGCATCAGCGACATGCCCTTGGCCCGCATGTTCAGGACCGTCGTGATGAGGTTGAGCGCGCCCGTCAGCGAGGCGATGCCGGTGATCTGCAGCCCGAGCGCCCAGAAGTCGATGCCGTTGGTCGGCGAGTAGGGGACGCTCGAGTTCGGCGAGTACATGAACCAGCCGCCGTCGGCCGCGCCGCCGAGGATCCACGACAGGTTGATGAAGATGCCGCCGAGCACCAGGCACCACAGCCCGAAGGCGTTGATGCGGGGGAAGGCGACGTCGCGGGCGCCGATCTGCAGCGGGAGGAAGTAGTTACCGAGCGCCGCCGCCATCGGCATCGCGAACAGGAAGATCATCGTCGTCGCGTGCATCGTGAACATCTGGTTGTAGAGGTCCGCCGAGAGCACCTTTCCGTCGGGGCTGGAGAGCTGGCTCCGGATCAGCAGGGCCTCGATGCCGCCGATGATGAAGAACACGAAGGCGGTGACGCCGTACATGATCCCGATCCGCTTGTGGTCGACGGTGAACAGCCACGAGCGCCAGCCGGTGCTGGCGACGGGACGGCGGAACACGCCGAGCGAGTCGTCGGGGTGACGGCCGGGACGGTCGGGCCGACCGGCGCCGGGACGGCGGGGGCGGGACGTTCGATGATCGCCATGGCTAGATGCGGCCGCCGAACGGGACGCTCGACTCGACGGGTCCATGCTACATCACTGCCGTTCCAGCAGGTAGGCGACGAGCTGGTCGATCTGGTCCTCGGAGAGCGCGAGGTACGGCATCCCCCGGGACTTGTTGTCGGTCGTCGGCACAAGCTCCTCGGGGTCGGTGTACATCGGCTTCTTCTCGGGCGCGTTGCGCAGCCACTCCCGCAGGTCGACCGCGTTGAGGCACTCCTCGCTGACCCCTTCAAGGTACCTGGCCCCGAACTCCTCCGGCGGAGCGTCCCACACCTCGTCGCGGCAGTCCTCGGTGAGCAGGGAGAACGTGGCCCCGGCGAACGTGTTGCGGGTCATCAGGTTGGTGAGGTTGGGGGCCGCGCCGGACCAGACGTAGAGCTCAGGCTGGGCGATCACGGGCACGCCGTCGGCGTCGACGAGGCCGTTGACCTGGTGGCAGCGCGCGCACTGGGCGATGAACGCCTGCTCGCCCTCGGCGGCCAGCGTCTCTTCCTCCGGAGGCGGTGTACTCGGCGAGCTGGTTCGCCTTCCACGTCTCGAAGTCCTCCGGCGTCAGCGCGACGACCTCCATCCGCATGTTGGCGTGCGAGAGGCCGCAGAACTCGGCGCACTGGCCGGCGTAGATCCCGGGCTGGTCGGCCTCCAGGCGCACGGTCTGCACCCGCCCGGGCACCATGTCCCGCTTGCCGTTGAGGCGCGGGATCCACCAGCTGTGGATCACGTCCCGGCTCGTGCCCCGCACGAGCACGTTGGTCTCGATCGGGATGACGAGCTGGCCGCTGGTCACGATCGGCGTCGCGATCCCGCCGCAGCCGTCCTGCGGCGGGTAGTCCATCTCCCACCACCACTGGTTACCCGTGACGTTGACGAAGCATTCGGTGTCGTCGGTCTCGGACAGGGCGAACAGGACGCCGACGGTGGGGATCGCGATCCCGATCAGGATGATGGCCGGGATGATCGTCATCCCGATCTCCAGGATCGGCTTGCCGTGGGTCTGCTTGGGGATCGGTTGGCCACGGTCGCGGTAGCGGTAGACCGCCCAGCCGATGGCGACCGCCACGATCACGAACGACGACGCCGGCGATGGCGAACACCGGCCACTGCAGGTCATGGATCTTCTGGGCGTTGTCGCCCGCCGGTTGCCACGTGTCCTGCGGGGCGTCCGAGGCGCAACCGGCGATCAGCAACCCGCCGGCCACCACCGCCGCGGACACGGCGATGCGGCGCGGGTACCGGCGGCTGCGGGGCACGCGCGTCCAACGTACCGAAGCGGCCTCACGGCACGACCACTTCGACCTCGGCGCCGTCGACGCCGGGCACGACGAAGCGGTACGGGGTCTCCGCCGCGTCACTCGGCTCGGCGATCGAGAAGGTCATGAACTGGGTGCCGCCGTCCTCCGCCAGGGCGGTGCAGATCTGGTTCGGCACCTCGGTGTCGGGCACCGTGTCCCCGGTGGCTTCGTCGACCTCGGGGCGCGTGCCGAGGTCGAGCACCAGCCGTCGGTCCTCGTCGCTCTCGTTGATGAAGCAGCACGTTGGTGGGATTGTTGCGGACGACGACCAGGGTGGGGAGTGGTTCATCCACTCCCTCGCTGCGGGCGACCGAGCGTGCCGTCGGATTCGAGGACGATCTCCGCCGTCAGGTTGGCCTTGGCGGCGACGTTCTGGGACGCGTTGTCGTCGGCCTCGGTCTCGTCGGGGGTGTCGCACTCCCCGTCGGCGGCGAGGTCACCGGTGGTCTCGTGGGCCTCGGTCTCCCGCTCGCCTTCGAGGGCGGCGACGATCCCGCCCGTGACCAGCCCGATCGCCGCGATCGCCATGACCCCGGCGATGGCGCCGCCGCGCAGCGAGGGTCGGTAGGCGAAGAGGAACCCGCACAGGAGGATGAGCGCGGCGATGACGATGAACACGGCTGGCCCGCCGGTCTTGGACAGGAACAGCATGATCCGGCTGAACGAGTAGATCACGATGCCGAGCGCGACGGCGCCGAGGATGGGGAACTCGAGCGGATGCGCGATCCGGCCGCGGACCCCTTCGTTGAACCGAGAGTCGGCCGACGCCCGCTCGCTCCACGCCTGCACCATCCACTCGACGGTCGCGGC
Organism: uncultured Acidimicrobiia bacterium; assembly: GCA_963839695.1. GTDB lineage: Bacteria > Actinomycetota > Acidimicrobiia > Acidimicrobiales > Ilumatobacteraceae > JALZMG01. Next base: position 204,779 of record CAWIVW010000011.1, read on the forward strand.
CAGGAGGGCGACGAGCCCGAAGATGAAGATCACCGGGTAGGTGACGAGGCCGACCACGAGCAGCACGGCCCCGACGGCGGCGACCAGCGGCCACAGGCTCGGGCCTGGAGCCGGCGCCGCGGCCGCCGACTCGGTGGTGGCGGCCGGGTCCATCGACGAGACGTCGGCGTCGCGCGTGTAGAGGTTGACCGCCGGCCAGCAGGAACAGCGCCAGCGCCGCGCTGATCAGCCCGATGGTGCCGAGCGAGCCCTCCTGGGTGATCCCGTAGACGACCGCGCCGATGGTGGCGAGCACGGCCGCCCCGAACAGGAACCGGGAGCCGGTGGGGGTCATCGGGCGCCGCTCATTTCGTCACGTACACCACGAACCAGACGGCGCAGAAGGCGGCGGTGAGCACGTACCAGTAGAGGGCGTGGGCGGCGACCACCTCGCGGTCGGTGACGCGTCCGCCGAGGTAGCGGAACGCGGTGACCGCGGTGTACACCACGCCGGCGATCAGCAGGGCGGTCATCGTCCCGGTGACGGCGTAGAACATCCCGGGATAGCCGCCGTCGACGATCGGCATCTCGATCTGGTTCCACACGTACGCCTGGGCGTTGATGACGGCCAGCCCGAGCAGCCCGACCAGCCCCAACGCCAGCCCGGTGTGCGCCTTGTCGCCGCGGCGCGCCGCGTACACCGCCCACTGGGCGAACACCACGAGCGCGAGCAGCCCGATCAGCATCACGTTGGTCGGCACCTCGGGGATGGTGACGTCCTCCGGCACCCAGAAGCCCTCGGCGTCGAGCGCCCGTTCTCGCTGGAGGACCCACACGGCGAGCATGCCGCCGATCAGCATCAGCGTGCCGACCCCGGCCAGCGCAGTGCCGACGAACACCTGGCGGCGCGGGCGGCGGCGCGCGGAGCGCGGGCGGCAGGCGCGTACGTCACCGGCATCGCTCCTCGCTGCCGTCCGGCGCATTCGGCGCCGCCCGCATGTCGAGCAGCGGCTCCGGCGACATCACCGTCGGCGTCTCGGCGAAGTTGTCGACGGGCGCCGGTGACGACGTCGACCACTCGAGGGTCTGACCCTCCCACGGGTCGTCGCCCGCGGGCGTCGCCGGCCCGCAACGTCTTCGCCGCCAGGGCGAAGAAGCCGAGCAGGACGACGCCCATCAAGCCGTGACCGACCGTCACCAGCACGTTCCACAGCTCGGCCGGCCCGCTGTAGTCGTAGTCGCCCGAGGCGGCCGGCTGGTCGGCGAACCCGGCGATGTAGTACGGGAGCGCGGCGAGGACGGTGGCGAGGAAGCCGAGGACCGCCAGCGCCGATCGCGGCCTTGTCCGGGATCATCCGCCCGGTCAGCTTCGGACTCCAGTACGCCAGCGCCCCGAGACCCGCCAGCACGGCGCCGTAGGCGACGTAGACGAGCGCGCCTTCCTCGAAGACCGTCCCTTGCAGCCCGAGGTCGACGATGGGGACCAGCGCACCCCCGAGCATCCCGGTGAACACCATCGCCAGGCCGAGGAAGGCGAACACGAACGGGCGCGGTGATCCGGGGCCTGCCGGCGGTCGCCGGTCGGCTTCGCGGCGAGGGCGCCGACCAGCATGACGATCAGCACGCCGAGGATCGGCAACAGGGTGAAGAAGGCGTACGGGAGCAGGTCGGCGAACTTGTCGCCGAACCCGTCGAGGTCGAGCCCGCTGCCGGCCCACGGCACGTCGTGCGTGGCCTGCTGGGTGACCGCGGAGAGGGCGGCGACGCCGATCAGCCCGAGCCCGGTGTAGACGGCGCCGCGCATCGGCATGCGCGTCCGGAACGTGACCGGCACGAGCTCGGCGGCGATGCCCGCCGCGGGCAGGGCGAAGAGATAGGTCGCCGGCTGGGTGAGGGCGAAGCCGATCCAGGAGGCGATGCCGTCGGTTCCGCCGAACAACCCTTGTCCGTAACGGTGGTCGACGTACAGGTAGATGAGCGACGCCGACGAGCACCGGCAGCACCAGGAGCAGTCCGATCGCGGCGACCAGTGCCGACCACGAGAAGAACGGCACCCGACTCATCCGCATCCCCGGGGCTCGGGTCGTGAGCACCGTCGCCGCCACGGGGAGGGCCGCCGCGGCGAGCCCGATGACGGCCAGGGCGAATCCGGCGATGAAGAGGTCGACCATCTCGGCGTCGCCGCCGCCCGGGCCGCCGTTGTTGGCGAGCGCCACGATCACGATCGTGATCCCACCGACCCAGGCCCAGAACCCGGCCATCGCGACGCGTGGGAAGGCGAGCGACGCGGGCTCCGAGCTGCAGCGGCACGACGGCCACCGCGATCCCGAGGAGGAGGGGGATGACCACGCCGTAGAGCAGTCCGATCCGGAAGGCGACGAAGAGCTGGGGAAGGGCGTCGGCGTCGAGGAGGGTGTCGGAGCCGTCGATGCGCTCGATGCCCAGCAGCACGCCGATGGCCACACAGGCCAGCAGCGCGAGCAGGGAGGCCCCGACGAACAGCCGGCCGATCACCTTGTGGTCGCTCGCCGTGAGCACTGCGGCCATCGAGGAGACGATGTTCCCGGACTCGTCGGCGCGGGCGTCCGCGCTCTCCGCCGTCGAGATCGCGTCAGGGCTCGTGTCGATGGTGCTCATGGGTGGTGTGATCAGGACCGACGAACGCGGTGGGCGCTGCGCCGGGACATTATCGGCCGCCCGTCCTGCCGGGTGAAATGATGCTCGGGCTCACCCGAGGACGAGCACGTCGACCATCAGGGCGGCGAACAGCAGGGTGACGTACGTGATGCTGTACGTGAACACCTTCATGGCTCGGGCGCCGGTGTTCGGCGTCGGGTGGCGCGCCAGGGCCACCGTCGCCCCGATGAACCCGACCCCGAGCGCGACGGCGACGACGGTGTAGATCCAGCCGAGGTCGGCGACCGGCACGAGGACGAGCGTCGTGACGACCAGGGCCACCGTGTAGCCGATCATCTGCCTGGCTGCCTCGGCGACGGGCGCGACCGCCGGGAGCATCGGGACGTCGGCCGCCCGGTACTCGTCGGCGTAGCGGATCGCCAGCGACCAGAAGTGCGGCGGGGTCCACAGGAACATGGCGGTGAACAGGACGATCGGCGTCCAGCCGAGCGACCCGGTGACCGCGGCCCACCCGACGAGCACCGGCACGGCACCGGCCGCGCCACCGATGACGATGTTGTGCCGGCTCGTGCGCTTCAGCCAGAGCGAGTAGACGAGCACGTAGAACGCGGCGGCGCCGAGCGCCAGCGCGGCGGCGAGGGCGTTGGCGCCGACGAGCGAGCACGACGAACGCGACGACCTCGAGCACGAGGGCGAAGACGAGTGCGTTGCGGGGGGCGATGACGCCCGTCACCAACGGCCGCTGCCGGGTGCGCTCCATGAGGGCGTCGATGTCGCGGTCGACGTACATGTTGATCGCGTTGGCGCCGCCCGCCGAGAGCGTGCCCCCGACCAGGGTGACGAGGACCAACCCGAGCGGTGGCCAGCCCCGCTCGGCGAGCACCATCGTCGGCACGGTGGTGACGAGCAGGAGCTCGATGATGCGGGGCTTGGTGAGGGCGACGTAGGCCCCGAGGACGGAGGCGGGGGTGCGCCGTGTGCTGTGCGCTCGGTGCAGCACGCCGCCCGGCGCCAGCCGGGACGGGACGAGAGGTCGGCTGCCGACGGCCATAGCGAGCCCATGGTACGGCTGCGGTCCGACACCTCGACAATCCCTCTCCCCACCCGAGGTTTTCCGGCCACCCGAGGGTTTCCGGACCGGGGGCCGGACTGCAAACCCTCGGTCGGGTTCCACGATTGAATGGTCAGGTGCCTGCGACCGCCACGCCCGACCTCACGGTGGTGGAGGAGCCGACGACCGACGAGACCACGCTCGACGACCGGCCGTGGGTCGTCATCGTGTGGAACGACCCGATCAACCTGATGAGCTACGTCACGTTCGTGCTCCAGAAGCTGTTCGGCTACAGCCTCGAGAAGGCGACCGCGCTGATGCTCGACGTGCACCACAAGGGCAAGGCGGTGGTGGCGTCCGGCAGCCCGGGAGCAGTCCGAGCTGCACGTCTTCCGGCTCCACGAGCACGGCCTGTGGGCGACGCTGGAGCACGATGAGTGAGCGATGAGTGAGCGGTGCGCCCCGTCACCCGATCCGGTTCCGGCTACGTGCTGCACCTCGGCCGGGACGAGCGGGCGCTGGTCTCCCGGCTGCTCGACGAGCTGCGCGCGCTGCTGACCGAGCCCGGCCGACCCGGAGCTCGTCCGCCGGCTGTTCCCGGTCGTCCATCCGGACAACCCCGAGCGGGAGGCGGAGTACCAGCGGCTCATGCGCGACGAGCTCGTGGCCAGCCGGCTGGCTGGGATCGAGACGGTGTCGAACGTGCTCGGGCGGAGCGGGCGGAAGGTGACCCTCGACGAGGCCCAGATGGTGGCGTTCATGCAGGCGGTCAACGGCGTGCGCCTCGTGCTCGGCACGCTGCTCGACGTGACCGAGGACGACGAGCTGGTCGATCCTGAGGAGGTGGACGACACTCCCGAGTACCACCTCTACGGCTACCTGTCGTGGGTGCTCGACTCCTCCGTGCAGGCCCTCTCCGGCGACTGAAGCCCCTGTGGAAGGACCCTCCGCCGCTGCTAGTGTCGCAGTGCTCTCAACTGGATGAGGCTCTTGCCCCCATCGTCTAGTGGCCTAGGACACCACCCTTTCAAGGTGGCGGCACGGGTTCGAATCCCGTTGGGGGTGCGTTGGATGCCACTGGTCCCGTGGTGAAGTCTGGAGTTCACGCCGGCCTGTCAAGCCGGAGGCCGCGGGTTCAAATCCCGTCGGGACCGCCACCGTCGCACCGGCGCATGCACCGGTCCGACGGGCGAGGTCGAGTAGCTCAGTCGGCAGAGCGTCCGCCTGAAAAGCGGAAGGTCCCCGGATCGACGCCGGGCTCGACCACGAGAAAGCGCCAGTTCACCGCCGCTTTTCGGTGTACTTGCGCGGCCCAGCGGCTCGCGATGTCCCGAGGCGTCGGCAGCGCCCGGTGGGCGTCTGCGGAGTCTGGTGAGTGCGTGGCAGCGCGAAGTTCCACCCCTCAGTCACCGACGAAGCGGTAGCCCATGCCAGGTTCGGTGATCAGGTAGCGCGGGCGCGACCGATCCGGTTCGAGCTTGCGGCGGAGGTGGGCCATGTGGACGCGGAGGTAGTTGCTCTCGTCCCCGAAGGCTGGTCCCCAGACGTCGCGCAGCAGTTGGCGCTGGGTGACGAGCTTGCCGGCGTGGCGGACGAGCACCTCGAGCAGCTGCCACTCGGTCGGGGTCAACCGGACCGCTTCGCCAGCGGGGTCGAGCACGCGCTTTGCCGAGAGGTCGACCGTGAAGTCCGCCGTGGCGACGACTGGTTCCTCGTCGGCCGGCGTCGCCCGGCGCACCGCGGCGCGCAGCCGGGCGAGCAGCTCGTCCATGCCGAACGGCTTGGCGACATAGTCGTCGGCGCCGGCGTCGAGCGCGGCGACCTTGTCCCGCTCGGTACCGCGTGCCGACAGCACGACGATGGGGACGTGCGTCCACCCGCGCAGCCCATCGATCACCTCCAACCCGTCGATGCCGGGCAGGCCGAGGTCGAGCAGCACGACGTCGGGATGGTGGCGCGGCAGCGAGGTCGAGCGCCTGCTCACCCGTCTCGGCCGCGTCGACCTCGTAGCCGCGGGCCTTCAGGTTGGCGGCGAGGGCGCGGCGGATCGGCGCCTCGTCGTCGACGACGAGCACGCGTGTCACGCAGGCTCTTTCGTCGCCGGCGCCACGGCGAGACGGCAGGCTGACGATCATCGTCGTCCCCCCGCCGGGCGTGTCGTCGACGGCCAGCTCGCCACCCATCGCCTCGACGAACCCGCGGGCGATCGCGAGGCCGAGGCCGACACCTGCGGTCGGACCGTCGCGGTCGCCGAACCGCTGGAACGGTTGGAAGACGAGCTCACGATCGGCGGGCCGGATGCCGGGTCCACTGTCGATCACGCAGATGTCGATCCGGTGATCGGCACCAGCGCGGACCTCACCGGCCGTGACGCGCGGCGAATCGTCGGGCGGGGAGGCGTTGGCGGCGTTGGCGATGAGGTTCGCCAGCGCCCGCTCGAGCAGCGCCGCGTCGGCGGCCACGGGCGGGAGCGTCTCGTCGACGTCGATCTCGACGTCGGGCCCGTAGGTCCCCAGGCTCGACACGGCGCCGACGACGACCTCCTCCACCCCGGTCGGGGCCAGGTCGACGTTCAAGGCCGACGCCTGCAGCCGGCTCATGTCGAGCAGGTTCCCGACGAGGGCGGTGAGCCGGTCGGTCTCCGACTCGATCGTCGCCTCGAACTCGGCCCTGGTCTCCGGCGGCCAGTCGATCTCCTTCTGACGCAGGCTCGAGATCGCCGCCTTGATCGCTGCCAGCGGGGTGCGCAGGTCGTGCGACACCGCTTGCAGCAGGGCGGCGCGCAGGTCGTTGGCGTGGGCGAGCTCGGTGGCCTTGCCGGCCTGGTCCTGGAGGCGTTGCGACTCGGCGGCGGCGGCGAGCTGGGCGGCGAACGCGTTCAGCACCCGCTGGTCGTCGGCCGACAACGACCCGCCGCCGAGAGCGAGCGCGAGGCCACCTCCGAGCTCGCGGAAGACGTCGGCGTCGTCCGGGCCGGTGGGCGGGTCCACACCCGACGCGACCTGCACGGTCCACCCGTCGAGCCCCTCGTGGAGGAGGGCGGCGCCGCGGACGCCGAACGTGGCGCGGACCTGGCCGAGCATCTCGCGTAGCCCGCCTGGCACCGCCATCGCGCCGGCGAGCGCCGCCAGCGCCTCGGCCTCGGCCCGCGATCGGCTCGCCTGCAACCGGCTGCGCCCGACCCGATCGACGAGCACGGCGACGATGCCGGCCGCGGCGACATACACCAGTAGGGCGAGCAGGTTCTCGCCCTCGTGGATCGTGAACGTGTGGAAGGGCGGCGTGAAGTAGTAGTTGGCGAGGACGAATCCACCGATCACGGCCGCCGCGGCCGGCAGCGCACCGCCCACGAGGGCGACGACCATCGCCAGGATCAGGTAGATCAGCAACACGCTCGGCAGCCCGAACGTGTCACGCAAGCTGGCGAACAGCACCGTCAGCAGCGGGAGCCCGACCGCCACGATCGCCCATCCCCACAGCTGGCGTCGCGGCGAGAGGGGCGTCAGGACGGGCTTGACAGCCGGCAGGCGTCGCTCCCGATCGTCGGGATCGCCCTCACCGTCGCGGGGGTCGTCGACGACGCGCTCCGAGATCACATGGACGTCGATCAGACCCGAGAGGCGGACGACTTTGTTGATCACCGACCCGTTGACGAGCTCCTGCCACCGGGAGCGGTTGCTGGTCCCGAGGACGATCTGGGTGGCGTTCTCCGATCGCGCCACCTCCACCAGCGCGGAGGCGATGTCGTTGCTCGTCACCCGCCGGTATTCGCCGCCGAGGTCCTCGAGCAACCGGCGCTGCCGGGCGATCCCATCGTCCGCACCGTCGGCGAGGCCGGACGCCAACCCGGTGCCGTCGACGACGTGAACCCCGAACAGTTCGCCCTTGGTCCGCTCGGCGATGCGCGCCGCCCGCCGGACGAGCTTCTCTCCCGCCGGTGCCCCTGAGAGCGCCACCACGACGCGCTCGCGGGTTTCCCAGGGCTTCGTGATGCCGTGTCGCTCGCGATAGTCGTGGAGGGCGTCGTCGACGCGGTCGGCGACCCAGAGCAACGCCAATTCCCGCAACGCGGAGAGGTTGCCGATGCGGAAGTAGTTGCCCAGTGCGGCGTCGACCTTGTCGGCGGCGTAGACGTTGCCGTGAGCCATCCGGCGGCGCAGCGCCTCGGGAGCCATGTCGACGAGCTCGATCTGGTCGGCTCGGCGCACGATGCGGTCGGGCACCGTCTCCCGTTGCTTGATGCCGGTGATCTGTTCGACGACGTCGTTCAGCGACTCGAGGTGCTGGATGTTCACGGTCGAGATGACGTCGATGCCGGCCTCGAGGAGCTCGTCGACGTCCTGCCACCGCTTCTCGTTGCGTGAGCCCGGGACGTTGGTGTGGGCGTACTCATCGACGAGCACCTGCTCGGGCCGGCGGCGGAGGACGGCGTCGACGTCCATCTCCTCGAACGTCGTCCCGCGGTACTCGAAGGTGCGACGCGGAATGATCTCGAGGTCGCCGACCTGCTCGGCGGTGTGCGGCCGGCCGTGGAACTCGGCGAAGCCGACGACGACGTCGGCGCCGCGATCGTGCCGGCGGCGCCCCTCGTTGAGCATGGCGAACGTCTTGCCCACGCCGGGCGCGGCACCGAGATAGATGCGCAGCGTGCCGCGCTTGAGCCTTCCCGTGGTGTCCGCGGCCGCGTTCACGACCACATTCTCACCCGTCCAGATCGAGATTCAGTTCGAGGACGTTGACGCCGGGGTCGCCGAGGATGCCCAAGGGGCGGTCGGTCGTGTTCTCGTCGATCAGCGTCAGCACCTCGTCGAGCTCCAGGCCGCGGGCGCTCGCCACCCGTGGCGCCTGGAGCTCGGCGTTGCGCACCGAGATGTGTGGGTCGAGGCCGGACGCCGACGCCGTCACGGCGTCGACCGGGACGAGCTCATTGGCTCCGAGCTCGTTCTCCTCGCGGTAGACGGCGACCCGCTCCTCGACGGTGGCAAGGAACTCCTCGTTGGTCGGCCCGAGGTTGGAGCCGCTCGAGGCGGCGCCGTCGTAACCCTCGGCGGCCGCCGACGGGCGGGGGTGGAAGTACTCGGGCGACGTGAACGGCTGGCCGATCAGCTCGGACCCGACGACGACGCCATCCCGCTCGATGAGCGATCCGTTGGCTGTGTCCTCCCAGCCGACCTGGGCGATCGCCGTCACCACGAGGGGATACGCCAGCCCGCAGATCGCGGTGAAGGCGACGACGGCGATGATGGCCGGGCGGAGTTGGCGAATGAACGCGTTCACGTCAGGAGACTCCAAGCGCCGAGATGAGGAGGTCGATGAGCTTGATGCCGACGAACGGGGCGACCACGCCGCCGACGCCATAGATCAGCAGGTTGCGGCGGAGCACCGCCGCCGCAGACGCCGCCCTGAACTTCACGCCCCGGAGGGCGAGCGGGATCAGGGCGACGATGATCAGCGCGTTGAAGATGACCGCCGACAGGATCGCCGTCCGCGGGGTGTCGAGTTCCATCACGTTGATGCGGTCGAGCGCCGGCAGCACGCCGGCGAACATCGCCGGGATGATCGCGAAGTACTTGGCGACGTCGTTGGCGATCGAGAACGTCGTCAGCGAGCCGCGGGTGATGAGCAGCTGCTTGCCGATCTCGACGACCTCGATGAGCTTGGTCGGGTTGGAGTCGAGGTCGACCATGTTCCCCGCCTCCTTCGCCGCCTGGGTGCCGGTGTTCATCGCCACGCCCACGTCGGCCTGGGCGAGGGCCGGCGCGTCATTCGTGCCGTCGCCCGTCATCGCGACGAGATTGCCGCCCTGCTGCTCGCGACGGATCAGGGCCATCTTGTCCTCGGGGGTCGCCTCGGCGAGGAAGTCGTCGACTCCCGCCTCGGCGGCGATCGCGGCGGCGGTGAGGCCATTGTCGCCAGTGATCATCACCGTGCGGATTCCCATCTTGCGCATCTGGTCGAAGCGCACGTTCATGCCCAGCTTGACGGTGTCCTTCAGCCGGATCACGCCGAGGATGCGCGGGGATTCACCGGTCCACTGATCGGAGACCACGAGTGGGGTCGCCCCCTCCCTCGAAATCTGCTCCACCATCGGCAGCACCTCGAGCGGAACCCTGCCGCCCTGGGACTCGACCATCCGCTCGACGGTCTCGGCGGCGCCCTTCCGCACCTGCCTTGCGCGGTCGCCGTCAGTCGCCGGGAAATCCATCCCGCTCATCCGGGTCTGGGCGGTGAACGGCACCATCGTGGCCCCGGGGACGTCGGGTGCGCTGAGCCCGTACTGGCCGATCGCGTACTCGACGATCGAGCGGCCTTCCGGCGTCTCGTCGGCGAGGCTCGACGCGAGCGCGGCCTCGGCGAGCTCGCGCTCGCTGACCCCGTGGACCGGCAACATCTCGGAGGCCTGGCGGGCGCCGAACGTGATCGTGCCGGTCTTGTCGAGCAGCAGCGTGGTGACGTCGCCGGCGGCCTCGACGGCTCGACCCGACATCGCCAGCACGTTGCGCTGGACGAGCCGGTCCATGCCGGCGATGCCGATCGCCGACAGCAGTGCGCCAATGGTGGTCGGGATGAGGCACACCAGCAGGGCGACGAGCACGATGATCTCCTGCTCGGCGTTGCTGTAGATGGCGAACGGCTGGAGGGTGACGGTGGCCAGCAGGAAGATGAGCGTCAGACCGGCGAGGAGGATCGACAGGGCGATTTCGTTCGGTGTCTTCTGCCGGTCGGCCCCCTCGACGAGGGCGATCATCCGGTCGAGGAACGTCTCACCAGGCTTGGCCGTGATCTGCACGACGATCTGGTCCGACAGCACCCGGGTGCCGCCGGTGACCGCGGACCGGTCGCCGCCGGACTCGCGGATCACCGGCGCCGACTCGCCTGTGATCGCCGACTCGTCGACGGTGGCAATCCCCTCGACGACGTCACCGTCGCCGGGGATCACCTGGCCCGCCGACACGACGCAGATGTCGCCGATCTTGAGCTGCGAGGACGGCACCTCGACGACTGCACCTCCGTCGCGCCGGACGTGGGCGATGGTCTCGCTTCGCGTCTTACGCAAGGTCGCGGCCTGGGCCTTGCCGCGCCCTTCCGCCATCGCCTCGGCGAAGTTGGCGAAGAGCACGGTGAACCAGAGGAAGAGCACAACAAGGCCGGCGAACAGGTTCTGCGGGCCGGTGGCGTCGCCGAAGTCGCGGATGAACAGGATCGTGGTCAACACCGAGCCGACCTCGACGACGAACATCACCGGGTTCTTGGCGAGCGTCCGCGGGTCGAGCTTGATGAAGGAGTCGAGGACGGCACGCTTCACGATCGCCCGGTCGAACAGCGATCGCGCTCCGGGCGGACGCCGACGGATCTTGGGCGGGCGCTCAGTGGGAACGATGGTGGTCGTCATGGGTCTCCCGGTACCGATGCGAGCGAGTGAGCGCCAGCGAGCGAGCGGCCATCAACTGCGCAGGCGGTATGCGGTGTGGCCGGGGAACGCTCATGACGACAGGTGCTCGACGATCGGGCCGAGCGCCAGAGCGGGGAAGAACGTGAGGCCGGCGACGATGAAGATCGCTCCGACGACGAGTCCACCGAACAGCGGTGAATCGGTCGGGAACGTGCCGGCGGTGACCGGGACCCGCTGCTTGCGCACGAGGGAGCCGCCGATGGCGAGCGCCGGGATGATCAGGAAGAAGCGGCCGACCAACATCGCGATGCCCTGGGTCACCGTGTACCAGTCGGTCCCGGTGCCCTGGCCGGCGAAGGCCGAGCCGTTGTTGTTGGCCGCGGAGGCGTAGTTGTACAGCACCTCCGAGAGACCGTGCGGTCCGGGGTTGAAGATCGTCGATGCCGCCGAGTCGAGCAGCACCGAAGCGGCGGCGAACCCGAGCAGGACGAGCGGCATCGCGATGAGGTAGAGCACGACGAGCTTCATCTCCGGGGCTTGGATCTTCTTGCCGAGGTACTCCGGCGTTCGCCCGACCATCAGCCCGGCGATGAACACCGCCAGAAGTGCGTAGATCAGCATTCCCATCAAGCCGACCCCGACGCCGCCCGGGCTCACCTCCCCAAGCATCATGTGGGCCATCGGGACCGTCCCGCCGATCGGCGTGAAGCTGTCGTGCATGCAGTTCACCGAGCCGTTCGACGTGCCGGTGGTGGAGGCGGCCCAGAGCCCGCACGACGATGGGCCGAAGCGGACGTCCTTGCCTTCGAGGTTGCCGCCGACGAGCTCGGTCGACGCGCCCTGGTCGACTCCGAGCGCGGTCAGGTTCGGGTTGCCTGACGACTCGGCCACGATCGCGAAGACACTGAACGCGATCCAGACCCCGACCATGACAGCCAACAGCACGCGCGCCTGCTTCTTCGACCCGATCAGGACGCCGAAGGTCACCACGAGGGCGAGCGGGATGATCAGGATCGCCCAGGTTTCGATGAAGTTGGTGATGGCGCTGCCGTTCTCGAACGGGTGGGCGGAGTTGGTGTTGTAGAACCCGCCGCCGTTCGTGCCGAGCTGCTTGATCGCGATCTGGCTGGCGACGGGACCGCCGGGGATGGACTGCGTGACATCCGCCGCGACGGCGCCGTCGAGCGGCGTGGCCTCGGTGAAGCCGCGGAAGTTCTGCACCACACCACCCAGCGACAGCAGGATGGCGACGACGAACGACAGCGGCAGGAGGATCCGCAGCGTCGTCCGGGTCAAGTCGACCCAGAAGTTGCCGAGCGTGCGCCGGCCGCGCCGGACGATCCCGCGGATGATGGCGATGACCACGGCCATGCCGGCGGCAGCGGAGACGAAGTTCTGCACCGCCAGGCCGAGCATCTGCGTGAGATGGCTCATCGTGAGCTCGGGGCTGTACCACTGCCAGTTGGTGTTGGTCATGAAGCTGACCGCAGCGTTGAAGGCGCCGAGCGGGGCGACTCCCGGCATGTTCGTCGGGTTGAACATCAGGCCGCCCTGGAACCGCTCCAGGGCGTACACGGCGAGGAACGACAACACGCTGAAGGCGAGCAGCGAGATCGTGTAGATGTTCCACCGCTGCTCCCGCTGGGGGTCAACCCGAAGGACGCGGTAGATCACGTTCTCGACCGGCCGGAAGAACCGGTCGCCGGGCGCGCTGCCGTCGGACCGCGACCCATAGACCGCGGCCATGTAACGCCCCAGTGGTGGGGCCGTCACTGCGAGCGCGACCAGCAGCGCGATGAGCTGGAAAAGACCAGCACCAGTCATTTCAGAACTTTTCGGGGCGGACGAGGACGATCACGAGGTAGATCGCGAGGACGACGGAGATGCCGAGGCCGATCCAGTTGTCGGCGGCGGACGCGAACATCACGCGCCCACCCGTTCCGGCTGGACCTCCGCGGCCTCCTCCGGCTCCTCGTCCGTCAGATCCGCCGGGTCGGGCCCGATGATCCGCTCGCACCACCACACGTAGGCGATGCACACGGACGAAGAACGCCATGATCAGGAGCAACATCACGATGTCCCTCATGTCTGGGTCTCTCTCTGTTCTGGCGACCAGACGGTCGCAACCTGGTCGGCGATGGCGACGGCGACGACTCGCTCTTCGAGCGTGGTCGCAACGCCAGGCGTGGGGATCAGCACGAAGCGGCCGATCTCGCGGCCGCGGGCGAGCACGGGCAGGTCGACTCCCTGCTCCGGCAGCTCGAAGCCGCTGCGGTGCCCGGTGCGGGCGAAACGCATCACTTGTTGGAGTTCGATCGAGCCGTTGCGTCCGAGCCGCGGACGGCGGATGTCGTCTGGGAATGGGATCGCGTCGAACCGGGTCGCCTCCAGCGTGAGCAGAGCGCGGAGCTCGTCCTGGGCTGTCGCGATGACGGTGGCGACGTCTGCGCCGGAGGCGGCGACCTCGGCCACGCGGTGGATCCGTTTGATCTCTGAGCGAGCCTCGCTCGCCCGACTCCGGGCACGACGTCCCGAGGACGCGAGGGTGCCGACGATCACCCCGGCGACGAGCAGCAAGATCGTGGTCTCGATGTCGTCGCGCGAATCGATCGTGAGGGAGAGATAGGGCTGGGTGTGGAAGAAGTCGAACGAGACGACCGCGGCAAGCGCGGTGATCACGCCGGCAGTCCGCCCGCCGAGCGCCGCCACGACGACGACGACGATCATCAGGATCAGAGCCGCGTTCGTCTGATCGAACACGCCGCGGGCGAGGGCGAGGACCGCACCGACGCCGACCGCCGCCGGGATGCCCACCCCCACGCCGATGACGAGCCCGGTCGGGTCGATCGCCGGCTCCCGCGGTGATGGGTCGAGTGGGGCGGCCACATCGCGCAGCCAAGCACTGCGCAACGCCGGAGGGCAGGGCCTTCACGCAGCCTTAACGCGAGGCGCGCGAAACTCAACGGGGCCTTCACCCCGATACGCGGCCGCTGGCCTCACACTGGACGAATGTCGATCGGTAGGGCGTCGCTCGTCAAGCGGTTCCTAATCGGCACTCCGATCGCGACATCGGAGGAGCACCACCACCGCCTGCGCAAGATCGTGGCCCTCCCGGTCTTCGCATCCGATGCCATCTCGTCGACGGCGTACGCGACCGACGAGATCGTGCTCGTCCTCACTGCACAGGCCGGCATCGGCGCGGCGGCTTGGGGCTACTTGACGCCCCTCGCCGCCGTTGTGGCTGTCCTCCTGGTGATCGTGGTGGTGTCGTACCGCCAGACGATCTACGCCTATCCCTCGGGCGGCGGTTCGTACATCGTCTCGCGGGAGAACCTCGGCGAGACACCCTCACTCGTCGCGGGAGCGGCGCTGCTCACCGACTACATCCTCACGGTCGCCGTGTCCGTGGCCGGCGGCGTGCTCGCGATCCAGTCCGGGTTCGATTTCGAGTCGCGGTGGCGGGTGCCGCTCTGCCTGCTGATGATCGTGATGATGACGGTCGCCAACCTCCGCGGCGTTCGCGAGTCGGGATCGCTGTTCGCCCCGCCGACCTATCTCTACGTCGTCATGCTGATCCTGCTGATCGTGGTCGGCCTGTACCGGATCTTCGTCCAGGACCTCGGCCCGATCCCGCCCGAGATGCTGTCGGAGGAGGGCCGCGAGTTGGCCGCGGGCACCGCCTCGTTGAGCGTGCTGTTGTTGCTCCGGGCGTTCAGTTCGGGTGCGGTCGCCCTGTCGGGCGTGGAAGCGGTGTCGAACGGCGTGCCTGCCTTCCGCCGGCCGGAAAGCCGCAACGCCGCGGCCACGATCGCGATCATGGGAACGATCCTCGGGACGACATTCCTCGGGGTCTCGGTGCTCGCCGCCCACCTGCACCCGTACCGCGGGGAGAACGACCCGACCGGGATCGCGCTGATGGCGGAGTGGATCTACGACGGGAAAGGGTTCCTCTTCTGGATCACTCAGATCGCCACCTTCGCGATCCTGATCCTCGCCGCGAACACCGCCTACGCCGACTTCCCGCGGCTCTCGTCGATCATCGCCCGCGACGGCTTCCTCCCCCGCCAGCTCGCCAACCGCGGCGACAAGCTCGTGTTCTCCAACGGGATCATCTTCCTCGCCCTCGTCGCCGGTCTGCTGATCGTCGTGTTCAAGGGGAACATCGCCGCCCTCATCCCGCTGTACGCGTTCGGCGTGTTCACCGGGTTCACGCTGAGCCAGGCGGGGATGGTCGTCCACCACTTCCGGCTGCGGGAGCCGCGGTGGAAGCCGTCGGCGGCCATCAACGCTGTCGGCTGTCTGGCGACGGGTGTCGTCGCCATTGTCGTGGTCGTCTCCAAGTTCACGGAGGGGGCGTGGATCCCGGCCGTGCTGATCCCGGCGATGGTGCTGGCGTTCCGCGGCGATCGCGCGCCACTACCGGCACGTCCGCGCCGCCGTGGCGGTGGACACTGAGTTCTTGCCGGCGCGCAAGACCCACCTCGTCGTGGTGCTCGTCGGCAGCGTCAACCGCGGTGTGATCGAGGCCGTGCAGTACGCCCGCTCGCTCGCACCGGAGCGCCTCATCGCGGTGTCCGTCGTCGCCACCCCGGAGGAGCAGGAGGAGATCCTGAACGCGTGGGACGAGCACCGGATGCCGGTCGCGCTGCACACGATCGCGTCCCCGTACCGGGAGCTGACCCGGCCGGTGCTCGACTACCTCGACGAGCTCGACGAGGAGGACCCGGACGACGTGATCACCGTCGTGATCCCCGAGTTCGTCACCGACTGGAAGCAACAGTGGCTACACAACCAGTCGGCGCTGGCCCTCAAGGTGCGCCTGCTGTACCGCCCGAACACAGTGGTCACATCCGTCCCAGTTCTCGTCCACCCGGGCGAGACACCCATCGCGTGAGGCTGATCCCGCCGGGGGTTTAGGCACATGGCGCACTCCGTTCCTCGATGTCGTCGAACGCGTCGCGGGCCGGCACGACGCGTCCGCTCAGCAGACCAGGCCGGCATCGGCGACAACCAGCCCGGGATGGTGCAACGCTCCAGCCGGGGGCTTCTCAACCCACCGATCGTCAACGGCCGCCGGGGAGGTGGCGCCGCGTCGTGCGAAATCGGTGTGGCCGAGCTGGTTGCCGCCGCGAGGCCACCAACTGGCGACACTCATCGCAGGCAGCGTCGCCTGGCCGCGGGTTGTGGGCTCTCCGTCGGGTGGATAGCCTCCCCGCCTCTTGCGGTCGATCTTCGGCCGTACGGCGGAGGGAGCGGGCGGAATGGGCGGGCGGCTTGTCGTGGTCGCGCTGGGCGTGGCGACGTGCCTGGTGCTGCCCATGGACGCATCCGCACGATCGCTTCACGAGCTGTCACTACCGCCCTCGACCACGGACGCCGGCAACAGCGATCCCTCGGACGAAGGGGCGCCCGATCCGGCAGAGGGAGCCTCGACGACGTCGACGGTTCCCTCGACCTCGACCACGACTGCCACTGTTCCGTCGACGGCGCCGACGCTGGTGGAAGGGGACGACACGGAGGTCGCTGGTGGCGGACCGACCACCCCGGACCCAGTCGTGACAGCGACCTCGGATCCCGGCGCGGACCGTGTCGGTGACGACGTGTCGCCGTCAGCCGAACCGGAGGTCGTGACACGGCCCGCGCTGACCACTGAGGGCGTCGTGCGCTCGGCGACGGTCACAGCGTCAGCGACCTGTTCGGTGTCGAGGACGGTCCGGCCGGGTAGCGGGGGCGGGCCGGATCATCTCTGTGTGGAGAAGCGGCTGGCCGAGCTTGGCTACGCCGTGCAAGGTCCGAACCGGGGCTTCGACAGCACGACGATGACCTCGTTACGCCGGTTCGCCCGTGACCGAGGCGTGACCTGGCGGGGAGTGGTGACGCCGTTGCTGTTGGTTCGGTTGAGGATCTGGGCCGGCCCGCCGTTCGGTGGACCGTGTTCGGTGTCGAGGACGGTCCGGCCGGGTAGCGGGGGCGGGCCGGACCATCAGTGTGTGGAGATGCGGCTGGCGCAGTTGGGGTTCGACGTGTACCCGAACCGAGTCTTCGACAGCACGACGATGGCCTCGTTACGCCGGTTCGCCCGTGAGCGAGGCGTGACCTGGCGGGGGGTGGCGACGCCGTTGCTGTTGGTTCGGTTGAGGATCTGGTCCGGTCCCGAGCTGTGGGGCACGTGCACTACCGCGTCCATGATCACGATGGGGGTCACACGGCCCGGTTCGCGATGTCTCGAGATGCGGCTCGCCCAGCTGGGCTACGACGTCAATGGCCCGAACCGGTACTTCGACGCCTTCAGCGCCCGGTCGCTGCGCACGTACCAGGCGGCCCACCGGCTGTACGTGGATGGGATCGCGGGATCGGTCACCTTGTCGCTGCTCGGCATCTGGACGCCCTCGCCGGTGACGATCGTCCGATCGGGCGGCAGCATCACCGCGGTCGGTCACCGCCAGGTCGCCCTCACGTTCGACGATGGGCCGTCGCCCTACACCTCGCAAGTGCTCGACGTGCTCCGCCGCTTCGACGTGCCGGGGACGTTTTTCGTCGTGGGTAGCTCGGTCGCCGCCGGCGCCAACGTGCTGAAGCGAGCGGTGCGCGAAGGGCACTCGGTTCAGAACCACACATGGGGGCATCAGGTGCTGGCCCGGCTCAGCGACAGCGCGGTCAGTGCGGAGCTGAGCCGCGCCTCGGCGGCGATCAAGGCGACGACTGGTCGCTGGCCGACCTGCTACCGACCACCCGAGGGCGTCACGAGTGACCGCGTGCGAGCGGTCGCCCGATCGCTGGGACTCGACGACGAGGTCCTGTGGAACGTGGACCCGTCCGACCATCGGCGACCGCCGTCGTCGACCATCGCGTCCCGCGTGATCGCTGCCGCCAACGGCGATGGTGTGCTCCCCGTGCTGCACGATGGCGGCGGGAACCGGGCCAACACGGTTGCCGCGCTCCCCACCATCATCAAGACTCTCAACGCCCGTGGCTATCGGTTCGTCCGGCTCTGCGGCTGACCCGTGCTCGGGCGAGCGGCAGGTATGGCTCAGTCGAGCGGCGGCGACTGAGGCTAAACCGGACAAACCGGACGCTTCTGGGCGCGTACCTTCTCGACTGCTGAGAACGATCGCGCCCAGATCACCGGTCGCCCGTAGGTTGGCGGGGTGCTCGAGGCCTTCTTCGACGTCGAGACCGCCGCCGGGGGCGGCGAGTGGTTCGTCCCGACCGGCTACGCCCGCGGTCCGTGGGATCCCGACGCGTGCCATGGGGGACCGCCGACGGGCTTGCTGGCGCGGGCGCTCGAGCGGACCCTCCCGGACCTCCGCCTTGCCCGGCTCACCGTCGACCTCGCCCGCCCGGTGCCGATGGCCGGGTTCGCCATCGAGACCGAGATCGTCAAGGCCGGGCGGGCCACCGGCACGACCAGGGCGACCATCGTCGACGCCGAGGGCGCGCCGCGGGCGGTCGCGACCGGCATGCACGTGATCACCAGCCCGCTTGCCCTGTTCCCGGCGGTGCTCGACAACAGTGGGGTCGAGACACCCCGCCTGTCCGACTCCGAGCCGGGTGCCTTCCCCATCTCACGGCTGCTCCACGACCAGCCGGCGTTCAACCGCGGGGTCGAGCTGCGCTACCCGCACGGCGAAGACGAGCACCCGGGCGCGACAACCGTGTGGATGCGGACGCTCGCGCTGCTCGCCGACGAGGAGCCGTCGCCGTTCCAGCGGATCTGCCCGCTCGCCGACTGCGGCAACGCCTTCAGCCGCCACGCCGAGCCCGGTCAGGTGCGGTTCATCAACACGGACCTGACGATTGCCCTTCATCGGGACCCGGTCGGCGAGTGGCTCGGCAGCCGAGTTTCCTCTCATTGGCAACCGTCGGGGGTGGGGCTCGCCGACGCCCTGCTGTTCGACGACGACGGCCCGGTCGGCCGCGCCCTGCAGACCCTGCTTCTCCGACCAGCCGGGTGACCGGGGCGTGAGTACGCTCGTCGCCGCGCTCGGCGAGATCGTCGGGACCGAGCACGTGCTGACCGACCCCGACATGACCGCGTCTTTCGCGACCGACTGGACGGGCCGGTTCCGCGGCGATGTGTTGCTCGTGGTGCGGCCCGCCGACGCCCAACAGGTCGCGGCCGTCGTCGCCCGGTGCGCCGAAGCCGAGGCGGCAGTGGTACCGCAGGGAGGCAACACCGGCCTCGTCGGCGGCGGCGTACCGCGCCACCACGCGATGGTCGTGCTGTCGACACGCCGGCTCGACGGCGTGGGGCCGGTCGACGCCGGTGCGATGCAAGTGAGCCTCGGCGCCGGCGTCACCCTCGCCGACTGGCGCCGCCACGCGCGTGGAGGCCGGGCTCGACGCGCCGGTCGACTTCGCCAGCCGCGACTCGGCGACGGTCGGCGGTGCCGTCGCCACCAATGCCGGCGGGTCTCGGGTCGTGCGGTTCGGCACGATGCGGTCCCAGGTCGCCGGGGTCAGCGCCGTGCTCGCCGACGGCGCCGAGATCGGATCGCTCGCGGGCTTGCCGAAGGAGACCGCCGGCCTCCACTGGCCGTCGCTGCTGTGCGGGAGCGAGGGAACGTTGGCCGTACTCACCGCCGTGCGCCTTCGCGTGGTGCCGTGGTACCGCCACACGGCGACGGCACTGCTCGCGACCGCAACGCTGGACGATGCGGTCGCCGTCCTCGCCCGGTTGCGCGCCGACGTCCCGCACCTCGACGCGGTCGAGCTGATCCTGCCCGAGGCGATGGCGTTGGTGGCCGAGCATCTCGGCGCCGCCCCACCGGTCGGCGGGGGCGATCAACCGGTCGGCGCCTACGTGATGGTCGAGTGTGCCGACCACGCCGATCCCACCGAGGAGCTCACCGCCGCCCTGTCCGAGTCGGCCGAGGTGCTCGATGCTGCGGCCACGACCGAAGGGCCGCCGCGAGATCGGCTCGTCGCCTTCCGCGATCGGATCGCCGAGGCCATCGCGGCGCGCGGAGTCCCCTTGAAGCTCGACGTCGCCGTCCCGGTCAGCGCGCTTGGCGAGTTGGTGGCCGCCGCCCGCCGGTCGGTGGCCCGCCACGGCGGTCACCTCGTGCCGTTCGGCCACCTTGCCGAAGGCAACGTCCACGTCAACGTGCTCGACCCGGGTGATCCCGAGGCGATCACCGCCGAGGTGCTCACCGCGGCGGCCGAACGCGGCGGCACGATCTCGGCCGAGCACGGCGTCGGCGTCGCCAAGGCCGACTGGCTCCATCTGATCCGCTCGCCCGCCGAGCTCGCCGCCGCCAGACGGGTCAAGTCGGCGCTCGACCCAGTTGGAATCTTGAACCCCGGGGTGTTGGGGCTCCCCTGAACCCACGGTTGTGTCGTTTCGGATCCGCCCATTCGGGTCGATTCCAAACGACAGGACGGGGGGTTAGGTGCCGAACGCGAAGCCGAGATCGGGCGCGGTGAGCAACGGGTGGTAGGCGACGCCGGCCTCGGCAGCCATCGCCGCGCACGTCCCGCCGCGGTCGACGATCACCGTGATCAGCACCGGCTCCGCCCCGAACTCCCGCACCACGTCGACGGCCTCCATCAGCGACGTGCCGCGGGTGACCGTGTCCTCGGTGATGACCACCTCGTCGCCGGGTTCGAGGGCGCCGGCGATACGGCCGGTCACGCCGTGGCCCTTGTCCTCCTTGCGCACGCTGAAGCTGCGTAACGCGCCGCCCACGCGTAGCGGCGACGGCGGCGACCCCGAACGCCACCGGATCGGCGCCCATCGTGAGCCCACCGATCGCGCTGGCGGAGTCGGGGAGGATCGAGAGCACGGCGTCGGCGAGGAGCACGATCCCGTCCGGCCGGCAGGCGGTCTGCTTGGTGTCGAGGAACCATGTGCTGGTGGCGCCGGACTTGAGCGTGAACTGGCCGCGCTTCAACGAGTGGTCGAGAACGTGCTCGCGGAGTGCGG
Source organism: uncultured Acidimicrobiia bacterium (assembly GCA_963839695.1). GTDB lineage: Bacteria > Actinomycetota > Acidimicrobiia > Acidimicrobiales > Ilumatobacteraceae > JALZMG01. The sequence continues at coordinate 225,764 of CAWIVW010000011.1, forward strand.
CCAGCGGTGGCGGCAGCGTTGGCAGCGCGGCGGCGTCGGGGTCGGACATCACCGCCGAACGTAGCGGCGGGCGTTGCCCGGCATCTGCGAGCATGATGCGTCGTGGAGCCGCCGCCCGTTGACGTGACGACGCTTCGCGAGCTGTACTCCACCGCACCGGCCGAGTTCGTCGCCGCCCGCAACCAGTTGGTCAAGGACCGACGAGCGGCCAAGGATCGGGAGGCCGCCACCGCGCTGGGCAAGCTGCGCAAGCCGACACTCGCCGACTGGGCGCTGAACGTGGTCACTGTCCGGCACGGCGACGATGTCGCCGCGTTCCTCGATGCCGCCGGCACCGTCCGCGACGCCCAGGCCGCGGCGATCGAGGGACGGAAGGGACCGGACATCCGCGCCGCGCTGCGCGACCTGCGTGAGCACAGCGGGCAGGTGCTCAGCCGGGCCCAGGAGGTGCTCGCCGAAGCCGGGCGGGACGCCGCCGCCGAGGCAGGCGTCGTGGCGGCCCGACTCACCGAGGTGTCCGCCAACGACGAGGCGTCGGCGCAGCTCGCGGCCGGGGTGCTCGGCTCCGAGGGACTCATCAAACCCGAGCTGTTCGGCGAGCTGGAGGCGGCTCCGCGCCGCCGCGCCGCGACGGGCCGGGCGGAGAAGCGTTCCGCCGGCGCCCAGGAAGCAACCGGCAGCGGCGGCGACGAAGGCGCGCAAAGAGCACCAGCAGGCCCTGAGCCGCGCCACCCGCGCGTGGACGTCGCGGCGAAGAATCTCACGCGAGCGGACGCGGCCGTCGAGAAGGCCGCCGCCGCGGTCCGCAACGCCGAGCGTCAGCTCGAGCAAGCGCGCGACGGGCTCAGCGCAGCCGAGGCCGACCGCGATGGGACCGCACGGCGACTGGCCGACGCCGAGGACGAGGTCGGTGCCGCCGAGCGAGCACTCGACCGCGCGACGCGCTGAGCTCCCGTAGCGTCGGGCGTCATGTTCGAGCTCTCCCAACTCCGCGTGTTCACCGAACCCCAGCAGGGGGCGACCTACGACGACCTGCTCGCAGTGGCCAAGGCCGCCGAGCGGCTCGGCTTCGGAGCGTTCTTCCGCAGCGACCACTACCTCGCGATGGGCAAGGCGCTCGAGCGCGGCGGGCTGCCCGGACCCACCGACTCCTGGGTGACGCTGGCCGGGCTGGCCCGCGAGACGTCGACGATCCGCCTCGGCACGATGGTCACGGCGGCGACGTTCCGCCTGCCCGGGCCGCTCGCCATCTCCGTCGCCCAGGTCGACCAGATGTCCGGCGGCCGGATCGAGTTGGGTCTCGGATCCGGCTGGTACGAGGCGGAGCACCGGGCCTACGGCATCCCGTTCCCGTCCCTCGACGAGCGCTTCGACCGCCTCGAGGAGCAACTGGCGTTGATCACCGGCCTGTGGGCGACGCCGGTCGGCGAACGCTTCTCGTACGAGGGCCAGCACTACCCGGCGATCGACTCGCCGGCGCTGCCCAAGCCGGCCCAGGACGGCGGGATCCCAGTGATCGTCGGCGGCGGTGGCCCGAAGCGCACGCCGGCCCTCGCCGCCCGCTACGCCGCCGAGTACAACCTCCCCTTCGCGCCGGTGGACCGGTTCGTCGAGCAGCGCGATCGCGTCGTCGCCGCGTGCGAGGCGATCGGCCGCGATCCGGCCACGATGCGATTCTCCGCCGCGGCGGTGATGTGCGTGGGCCGCGACGAGGCGGAGTACGCGCGGCGTGCGGCGGCGATCGATCGCCAGCCGGACGAGCTGCGGGCGAACGGTGTGGCCGGTACGGCCGACGAGGCGCGCGAGGCGCTCGCCCGCTGGTCCGACGCCGGTGCCGAGCGGCTCTATGCCCAGGTGCTCGACCTGTCCGACCTCGAGCACCTCGAGGCGATCGCGGCGCTGGTCGACTAAGCGCGGTCGGCTGGATCGCGGAGCAGCGCCTCCTGGGCGAACGTCGCGACGTGGGTGCCGTCGGAGGCGAAGACGTGCCCGATCGCGAGGCCCCGGCTGCCCACGTAGGCGTGGCACGTGACGTCGTGGACGTGCCACCGGTCGGCCCGCAACGGGCGGTGAAACCACATCGTGTGGTCGAGGCTGGCGGTGTAGCGACCCTCGCTGAACTCGGGCTCGGACCGGCGCGGGTGCGAGCGGACCACGGCGTCGGTGGCCAGATCGTCCGACAGGTAGGCCAGCCAGCAGCGGTGGACGAGCGCGGCGGCGGGCTCCGCCGGGTCGCCGAGATCCTCGTTCACCTTGAGCCACCCGATGGTCCGCCCCGAACCGGTGCGCCCGGCGAAATCGATGTCCGCGTCGGGCACGAAGCATCGATCGAAGCGGCGCGTCCACGACGACTGCTCGAGGGAATCCGGTGGCGGCACCACGGGCATCTCCACGCTCTGCACGCTCGCCGAGTCCTCGATCCGCTGGAAGGACGCCTCCAGGTTGAGGATCGCGCCGGTCGCCTGACGGGCGACGACCCGGCGCGTCGCAAAGCTGCGCCCGTTGCGGATGCGGTCCACCTCGTACCGGATCGGCTCGGAGTGGTCGCCGCGTCGGATGAAATACGCACGCAGCGAATGCGCGACCAGCTCGGAATCGATGGTCGCCGCCGCGGCGCGCAGCGCCTGGGCGACAATCTGGCCTCCGTACAGTCCGCCCCACGGATAACGCGGGCCGGTACCCACGTACGTATCGGGACCATGAGGCTCGAGGTCGAACACGATCGAGATTCTATGAAGTCGGCCCGATTTGGGTAGGATCAGACGCCATGGCTGCCAAACGAGGTCCCAAAGGCCCATTGACCGATCAGCACAAGGCTGCACTCGCAAAGGGACGCGTCGAAGGTCGCGCCGTGCGCGCCTATCTGGAGGCGCTTCGCGGCAACAAGCCGAAGCGGGGGCGCCGGCGTACCGCCGATTCGATCAAGAAGCGGCTCGATGCGATCAACGAACAGCTCAAAACCGCCGACCCGCTGACCGAGGTGCGTCTGGTGCAGGAGCGGCGTGACCTCACCACCGAGATGGAGGGAATGCAGTCGAACGTCGATCTCAAGTCGATCGAGGACGCGTTCGTCAAGGTCGTCGGCAATTACAGCAAGCGCCAGGGGATCTCCTACGCCTCGTGGCGGGAGGTGGGAGTTCCCGCCTCGGTGTTGAGCCGGGCGGGGCTCACCCGCGGGTCCTGAGCGAGCTCGATCTCGTCGAGGGCGGCAACGAACCGGTCGGCGTGTCGCAGGGACCGGGCGAGGTCGAACGCCTCGTCCAAGGCGCCGCCGTCGAGCGTCATCTCCGGGTCGTGCTCGAGCAAGGTACGGAAGTCGGTACCCGTCTCCCACGCCTGCATCGCGTTGCGCTGCACGATCCGATAGGCCTCGTCACGTGAGCTCCCCGCGCTCACCAGGGCGAGCAGGACCGGTTGGCTGAAGACCAGGCCGTGAGTGGACCGCAGATTGGTGAGCATTCGGTCGCTGTCGATCTGTAAGCCGGAAACGAGCCGATTGAGGCGATGAATCATGTAGTGGGTGAGCAGCGCCGAGTCGGGCAGCACGATCCGTTCCACGGATGAATGGGAGATGTCCCGCTCGTGCCAGAGGGCGACATCCTGCAGGCCAGCCTGGAGGTTCGAACGGACCACGCGGGCCAGGCCGCTGATCGTCTCGGCGGAGATCGGATTGCGTTTGTGGGGCATCGCCGACGAGCCCTTCTGGCCCGGCTTGAAGCCTTCGCGGACTTCGGCCACCTCCGTCCTTTGCAGGTGACGGAGCTCGACGGCCACCGTCTCACACGTCGCCGCGGCGACGGCACACGCCCATAGAAACTCGGCGTGACGATCTCTCGCGATCACCTGCGTCGCCGGCACCGGACGCAGCCCGAGCGCGGCGCCGACGTGTGCCTCGACCGCGGGGTCGACGTTCGAGTACGTCCCCACTGCGCCGGACAACTTGCACACGCCGACCGCGTCACCCGCCGCGCGCAGGCGCGTGCGGTCCCGATCGACCTGGAGGGCCCACAGGGCGACTTTGGCGCCGAACGTGGTCGGTTCGGCGTGGATCCCGTGCGTCCGGCCGATCATCGTCGTGCCGATGTGGGCACGCGCGATCGGGACGAGCGTGGCGAGGAGCTCGTCCGCCGCCGAGAGGAGCAGGTCGACCGCCTCCCGCATCGCCCAGCACAGCGCGGTGTCGACGACGTCGGATGACGTCAGCCCGTAGTGGATCCACGCCGCCGCGGGAGTCCCGATGCGGGCCTGGACGACGTCGACGAACGCAGCCACGTCGTGGTCGGTGGTGCGCTCCCGCTCCGCGACGGCGGCGACGAACGCGTCGTCGACGATCGGCGCCCGCTCCCGGCACTCCTTGGCCGCGGCGATCGGTATGACTCCGAGCTCGGCGTGGGCCTCGGTCGCGAGCAGCTCGATCTCGAGCCAGCGCCCCATGCGCGTCGTGTCGGCCCAGACCGTGGCCATCTCGGGAAGGGAGTAGCGCTCGATCATGGATGCCACAGCAGATGGTCGTCACGCTCCGCGCCCACGCCGACGACGCCGACAGGGACCCCCGCCTCCCGCTCGACGAGGTCGATGAGGTCGCGAGCGGCCGGGGGCAGGTCGGCCGGCGTCCGCGCCCCGCTGAGGGTCGTCCCCCATCCGGGCAGGGCGCAGTAGATCGGCTCCACGCGCGCGACGAGATCCGAGCGGTCGGGGTAGTGCGTCAACTCGGCGCCGTCGAGGCGGTAGCCGGTGCACACCTTCACCGTCTCGAACCCGTCGAGCACGTCGAGCTTGGTCAGCGGCGAGCTCGGTGAGGCTGTTGAGGCGCACGGCGTGGCGGAGCATCACACAGTCGAGCCATCCGGCCCGCCGCCGGCGTCCGGTGACGGTGCCGAACTCCCGGCCGACGTCGACCAGAGCGTCACCGTCGGCGTCGGTGAGCTCGGTGGGGAACGGTCCCGCCCCCACCCTGGTGGTGTAGGCCTTGGTGATCCCGATGACGCGGTCGATGTCGCGAGGCCCGAGCCCGGTGCCGGCGCAGGCGCCGCCTGCCGTCGGGTTGGACGAGGTCACGTACGGATAGGTGCCGTGGTCGAGGTCGAGGAACGTCGCCTGGGCCCCCTCGAGGAGCAGATGGGCGCCGGCGGCGAGCGCCTCGTGGAGGAGCCCACCGTGTCGACGACGTACGGGGCCAGGCGGGCGCCGAACGCGGAGAAGCGCTCGACGATCTCGTCGACATCGAGCGGCTCGCCTCCGGCGTCGGCCAGCTGGCGGTTCTCGGCCACGGCGCGGACCTTGACGTGCTCGGCGAACGACCCGGCCTCGAGCACGTCGCCCGCCCGCAGGCCGACGCGCCGGGCCTTGTCGGCGTACGCCGGGCCGATCCCCTTGAGCGTGGTGCCGATCTTGTCGTCGCCGCGCATCGCTTCGGCGATGGCGTCGTGCGCCTGGTGCCACGGGAAGATCAGGTGGGCCCGGCTGGAGACCTGGAGCCGGCGACAGGAGATCCCGCGGGCCTCCAGGGCGTCGATCTCGCTGAACAGGGTCGGCAGATCGACGACGACCCCGTTGCCGATCACCGGCACGACGTGGTCGTACAGGATCCCGCTCGGCACGAGCTGGAGGGCGTAGCGCTCGCCGGCGACCACCACCGTGTGGCCGGCGTTGTGCCCACCTTGGTAGCGCACGACGTACGTGTGCTCCTTCGCCAGTAGGTCGATGACCTTGGCCTTGCCCTCGTCACCCCACTGGGCGCCGACGACGACGGTGACGGGCACGTGCGGGGATCGTACCCATCCGAGGGTTTGCGTGCATCCGAGGGTTTGCTGCGCCCCTGTGGCGCACGAAACCCTCGGATACCGTCAGTCGGGATGGAATCGGTCATGCGGCGGCTCGTGTGGGCCGAGATGGATGAGACCGCCCGCGCCGCGCTGTGCGCCCGCGGGCATGGCCGACGATCTTCGACCCGGCGTTGCGGGCGTCGATCGCCGAGCTCATCGAGGACGTGCGGGTACGCGGCGACGCCGCGGTGTGCGACGCGCTCGCCCGCTTCGACGGCGTCGAGGTGGAGCCGGCGGGTCTCCGCGTCGATCCGGACGAGATCGCCGCGGCCGCCGTGTCACCCGCCGTCGACACCGCCCTCGATGACGCCATCGCCCATTGCCGGGCGTTCAACGAGCAGGTGATGGAGCGCGGCATCGCGGGTGGGAGTTCGAGCCCGAGCCCGGGTTGCAGGTCGGCGAGAAGATCACGCCGATCACGTCGGCCGGGTTGTTCGTGCCGTCGGGCAAGGCGAGCTACCCGAGCGTCGCCTACCAGCTCGGAGTGCCGGCCCGCGTCGCCGGAGTCCCACAGGTGGTGCTCGTGGTGCCCCCGGTACCGGGCGGGGCGGGCCGGGGGGGCGGGCGGGCCGGCGGAACGGTCGACCCGGCGGTGCTCGTCGTCTGCCGCAAGCTGGGCATCGTCGACGTGTTCCGGGTCAACGGCCCCGCCGGGATCGCCGCCCTCGGGTTCGGCACCGAGACGATCCCGTCGGTCCGCAAGGTGGTCGGGCCGGGCTCGCCCGCCGTCGCCTGCGCCCAGGTCGAGCTGCAGCGCCACGGCGTGGCGACGATGATGCTGCTCGGCCCGACCGAGAGCCTGGTGATCGCCGACGGTTCCGCCGACCCGGTTCGGCTCGCCGCCGACCTCTTGATCGAGGCCGAGCACGGCGCCGACTCGTCGGTCGTCCTCGTAACCACGTCGGCTGAACTCGCCGCGGCCGACCGACGCCGAGCTCGCCCGCCAGCTCGCCGAGCTGCCCGACGTCCGGGCCGACGCGGCGCGGGCGGCCCTCGGGGAGAACGGAGGATGTGTCCGGGTCGGCGACCTCGCCGAGGCCGTCGCCGTCGCCAACCGCTACGCGCCCGAGCACCTCCAGGTCGCGGTGGGCGACGGCGAAGTCGACCAGGTCGTCGACGGGTTGGTCAACGCCGGCGAGATCCTCATCGGCCAGCACACGCCGTTCAGCGCGGCGAACTTCGTGATCGGATGCCCGGCATCGCTGCCGACGTCCGGGTTCGCCGAGGTGTCGAGCGGGATCACCGTCGAGGCGTTCCTGAAGCGGACCGCGATCGCCCGCGCCGACGAGCGCGCCGTCGCGCGGATGGCACCGACGATCGTCGCCCTCGCCGAGCACGAGGGGTTCCCGGCCCACGCCGCCGCCCTCCGCCGCCGAATCCCCCGTTCTGTCGTTTAGAACCGACTCACAACGGCCGATTCCAAACGACAGAACGCCCGTCAGGTGACGGTCAGCACACCGTCGACGACATCCACGTGGATCGCGCCTCCGTCGGCGACCTTGCCTTCGAGCAGGAGCATCGCGGCGGCGTCGCCGATCTCGCGCTGGATGATCCGCTTCAGCGGGCGGGCACCGAACGCCGGGTCGAAGCCCTCCTTCGCCAGGTGCGCCATCGCCTCGGGGGTGACCTCCAGCTCGATCCGCCGCTCGGCGAGGCGTTCGCGCCACCGACCGAGCTGGATCTCGACGATGCGGGCGAGGTCGGCCTCGTCCAGCGCCCGGAAGCGGATGATCTCGTCGACCCGGTTGATGAACTCGGGCCGGAAGAAGTCCAGCGGGTCCACCTGCAGGTTCGAGGTCATGATCAGCACGACGTTGGTGAAGTCGACCGTGCGGCCCTGGCCGTCGGTCAACCGCCCGTCGTCGAGCACCTGCAGCAGGACGTTGAACACATCGGGATGGGCCTTCTCGATCTCGTCGAGCAGGACCACCGAGTACGGCCGCCGGCGCACCGCCTCGGTGAGCTGTCCGCCCTCGTCGTAGCCGACGTATCCGGGCGGGGCGCCGATCAGCCGGCTGACCGAGAACTTCTCCATGTACTCGCCCATGTCGATGCGCACCATGGCGTGCTCGTCGTCGAACAGGAACGCGGCGAGCGCGCGGGCGAGCTCGGTCTTGCCGACGCCCGTCGGCCCGAGGAACATGAACGACCCGATCGGCCGGTTGGGGTCGGAGAGCCCGGCCCGGCTGCGCCGGATCGCGTTGGCCACCGCCCGCACGGCGTCGTCCTGGCCGACCACGCGCTCGTGGAGGTGCTCCTCGAGGTGGATCAGCTTCGCCGCCTCGGCCTCCATCAGCCGGCTCACCGGGACGCCCGTCCACTTCGAGACGACCTCGGCGATGTCCTCGGCGTCGACCTCCTCCTTGAGCATCCGCTTGTCGTGCTGCAGCTCGTCGAGATGCGCCGTCGCCTCGGTGATGCGCCGTTCGAGCTCGGGGATCCGCCCGTAGCGGATCTCCGCCGCGACGTTGAGGTCCGCCTCCCGTTCCAGCTGCGTGCGCAACTGCTCCAGCTCCTCCTTCAGCGTGCGGATGGCGTCGATGGCCTCCCGCTCCGCCTCCCAGTGCCGCTTCATCTCGGCGGCCTCGGCGTTGAGTGCGGCGAGCTCGTCGTGCAGCGCGTCGAGGCGCGCCTTGGACGCCTCGTCGGACTCCTTCTCCAGCGCCACCTGCTCGATCTCCAGCTGCAGGATGCGCCGCTCGACGACGTCGATCTCGGTCGGCATCGAGTCGATCTCGATGCGCAGCTTGCTCGCCGCCTCGTCGACGAGATCGATCGCCTTGTCGGGCAGGAAGCGGTTGGTCAGGTAGCGGTTCGACAGCACGGCCGCGGCGACGAGCGCGGAGTCCTGGATGCGCACGCCGTGGTGGACCTCGTAGCGCTCCTTCAGCCCGCGCAGGATGCCGACCGTGTCCTCCACCGACGGCTCGGCGACGTACACCTGCTGGAAGCGCCGCTCGAGCGCGGGGTCCTTCTCGACGCGCTTGCGGTACTCGTCGAGCGTCGTCGCGCCGATCATGCGCAGCTCGCCGCGGGCGAGCATCGGCTTGATCATGTTGCCGGCGTCCATCGCCCCCTCGGCGGCGCCGGCACCGACGATCGTGTGCAGCTCGTCGACGAACGTGATGATCTCGCCGGCGGCGTCGGTGATCTCCTTGAGCACCGCCTTCAGCCGCTCCTCGAACTCGCCGCGGTACTTCGCGCCGGCGAGCATCGACGCGATGTCGAGCATGATGATCCGCTTGTTCTTCAGCCCCTCGGGGACGTCGCCGTCGGCGATGCGCCGGGCCAGACCCTCGACGATCGCGGTCTTGCCGACGCCGGGCTCGCCGATCAGCACCGGGTTGTTCTTCGTGCGCCGCGACAGCACCTGGATCACCCGGCGGATCTCGTCGTCGCGCCCGATGACCGGGTCGATCTTGCCCTCGCGAGCGCGCGCCGTGAGGTCCTGGCCGTAGCGCTCGAGCGCCTGGAACTGGTCCTCGGGGTTCTGCGACGTCACGCGGTGCGCGCCACGCACCTCCTGGAGCACCTGGAGCAGCTCCTCGGTGCCGACGCCGAGCCGGTCGCCCATCGCCAGCAGGAGGTGCTCGACCGAGAGGAAGTCGTCGCGCAGGTCGGACTGGAACCGCTGGGCGGCGTCGAAGACGGCGGTGAGCTCGCGGCCGAGCCGGGGCTCGTCACCGCCGTAGGCCTTGGGCAGCCGCGCCACCGCCTCGTCGGCCTTGTTGCGCACCATCAGCGGGGCCTGGCCGAGCTTGGCCAGCACGGCCGGCACGATCGTGTCGTCCTGGCTGGTCAGTGCGGCGAGCAGGTGGTCGGGGGTGAGCTCGGGGTTGGAGTTCCCCTTCGCCTGGTCGATCGCCGCCGCCATCGCCTCCTGCGTCTTGAGCGTCCACTTCTTGGGATCGAGCGCCATGCGCCAGGATACTCCGTGCAGAAAACTTGAGTCGTTCGTATCAAGTTTTCGCCGGCGAGGCGTCGGTCAGCGGGACGTGGGCGGGGACGAGGAGAAGCGATCGTGGCCCGTCTGATCCGCAGCCTCGGCGCGTTCGGCATCGCCACCACGCTGAGCCTCGGCGCTCGGGCCGCTCACCGCTCCGGTGACGTCGACGCGGCCAGGTACCGGGCCGGCGGGTCGTCGCCATCGTCAACCTGCGCCGCGCCGAGGCCGGTCTCGCCCCTGCGGCTGAACCCGACGTCCACGTGCCGCCCAGAAGCACTCCGCGACCAGGCGCGCATGGACCGATGACCCACACCGGGTCGGACGGCTCCGACGCCGGCAACGGATCAGCCGCGAGGGCTACCGCTGGTCGGCGTGGGGCGAGAACGTCGCGATGGGCTACCTCACGCCGCGGCCGTGGTGCGGGCCTGGATGCACAGCGCCGGCCACCGCGCCAACATCCTCACCCAGCTTCCGGCACGTCGGCGTCGGGTCCGGCGCGCCGCGACGGCACGATCTACTGGACGCTGGACCTCGCCCGACCCGGCTGAACCCGTCCGCTTCGGCGCAGCCGCTCGGCGCACCCCCGTCGGTATGGTCGGACCCGTGCGCACGCTGCGTCCGGATTGGGGCCCGAGCGGGCTGTCCGGCCCGCGGCGGCCGGATCGGACCGTGTCGGTCGTCGCCTCGTGGCGCGGGTCGACGCTGCACCTGTGGGGCTGGGACGGCCGGCACACCGTCGCCCCGACCTGGTTCGCCGGGGCCTTCGACGGCGCCAGCGATCCCTTTCGGCTCGGCCGCCTCGCCGTGCTCGACGTCGGACTCCCGGAGGAACAGCAACTCCGGCCGGTGACCCTCCGCCTGAACCCGGACCGCGTGGCGCCGTGGCTGCGGGCGCTCGGCGACTCGACGGTGCCCGGAGAGTCGCTGGCGTGGTTCGTCGCCGTCAACCGACTCGCCGCCGCCACCGTCGCCGCCGGCCAGCTCACGCCGGTCGTCGTCGAGGAGCGCAACCTCCGGGTGGCGCGCTGGAAGCCGGTCGCCGACGGCACGCTCGTGCGACGCGTTGGCGGCCCTGGAGGCGGTCGGCGCCGCCGATCTGCCTCGCCGGCGACGCGCGAGGCGACCGTCGCCGGCATCCACGCCGCACTCGTCGACGGCCTCGCCCGGGACCGGCTCGTCGCCCAGCGCTGGTATCCCGGACTGCCGTCCGATCGGCGCCCGTCCACGTCGGCGGCGCGGGCGGTGTTCAAGGCCCTCGCCAACCCCGACCCGATCGTGCGCGGGCGGACGGCGCCCCATCTCGAGGCCGTCGATACGCTCGCCGCCCGCCTCGACCGCCACCATCGCCGGGCGCTCGGCGAGCCGGTCGTCCTGCCTCGTCTGCGCCTGGTCGTCCCCGACGACCCGTTCGACGCGTGGGAGGTCGTCATCGAGGTCGTCGACGAGCTCGATCCTGGCCGGTGGTGCAGCGCGGACGACGTGTGGCAGCGCGACGCCGCTCGCCGTCGAGCTGGCCGGCCACGAGGACCACCTCGACACCCTGGCGCGGACCATCGTCGACGCCGCACAGCAGGTCGGCGAGGTCGTCGACGTGCTGGCCGAGCTCGCCGCTGCCGCGGAACCGACGGCGGTCGAGCTCGACGTCGAAGGGCGCCGACCTGTTCCTCGACCAGGCGCCGGCCGAGCTCGCCCGCCTCGGTATCGAACTGATCGGCCCCGAGCGTCTCGTGCGGGCCGACGTGGAGGTGCGCGGCCGGGCGACGGCGGCGCCGGCGAGCGACCGGGCTGCCGGCTTCGGGCGCGACGCCATCGTCGAGTGGGCGATGGTCGTCGCCGACGACGACGGGCCCGCCGCGCTGTCGGCCGCCGAGCTCGCCAGGGCCGAGCGGGCTGGGGCGACGTTGCTGCACACCGGGAGGCGCTGGGTGCGGATCGACCCGGCCGCGCTGCGGCGGGCCCGGCGCCGGCTCGACGAGCATCGCCGCGAACACGTCCGGGTGGATGCCCTCACCCTGTTGCGCCTCGCCGGCGAGGCCGAGATCACGGCCGGCCGGGCGTGGCTGGACCGACGAGCTGCTCGGCGGACTGCCCGACGAGCGGCTGGTCGAGACGCGTGAGTCAGCCGCCTTCGAGGGCGAGCTGCGCCACTACCAGCGGCGCGGGCTCGGCTGGATCCGCTTCCTGGAACGGCTCGGCCTCGGCGGGTGCCTGGCCGACGACATGGGCCTCGGGAAGACGGCCACCGCTCTCGCCCACCTCGCTCGACCGACCTGGCCCCCACCTCGTCGTCTGCCCGCTCTCGGTCGTGCACAACTGGGAGTCGGAGGCCGCCCGGTTCACGCCGTCGCTGCGGGTCGTCGTCCACCACGGCGCCGAGCGGTTGCGCGGCGGCACTGGTGACGACGGCGACGAAGGTGCCGACGGCGACGGGAGCGATCTCGCCCGCGCCGACGTCGTCGTCACGACCTACGGGCTGTTGCCCCGCGATCTCGCCCACCTCGCCGCCATCGAGTGGTCCACCGTCGTGCTCGACGAGGCGCAGATGATCAAGAACCCGGCGACGCACGCCGCCCGTGCCGCCCGCCTGCTGAAGGCCGCGCCAGAAGCTCGCCCTCACCGGGACGCCGGTCGAGAACCGCCTCGGCGAGCTGTGGTCGATCCTCGACACCGTCAACCCGGGCATGCTCGGCAGCCGCGAGCAGTTCCGTCACCGCTTCGGCAAGCCGATCGAGCGCGACGGCGACACTGACGCGGCGGCCCGGCTCCGCCGGATCACCCAGCCGTTCGTGCTGCGCCGCAGCAAGGCCGACCGCCAGCTCGTGCCCGACCTTCCCGACAAGATCGAGCAGGTGGCGTGGGCAGGGCTCACCCGCGAGCAGGCCGTGCTCTACCAGCACGTCGTCGATCAGCTGCTCACCGACGCGGCCACGACCACCGGGATGAAGCGGCGCGGGTTGGTGCTCGCCGCCCTCACCCGGCTCAAGCAGATCTGCAACCATCCGGCCCACGTGCTCGGCGACGGGTCGCGGCTCGCCGGTCGCTCGGGCAAGCTCGCCCGGTACGACGAGCTGATCGACGAGCTCCTCGACGTCGGCGAACGGGCCCTCGTCTTCACCCAGTTCCGTGAGATGGGCGAGCTGCTGCGGCGTCACGCCGCCGAGCGCCTGCAGCTGCGGGTGCCGTTCCTCCACGGCGGCGTCAGCCGGGCCCGACGCGAGGCGATGGTCGCCGGCTTCCAAGCCGGCGAGGGGCCACCGCTCCTGCTCGTGTCGCTCAAGGCCGGCGGCACCGGACTCAACCTCACCGCCGCCGGCCAGGTGATCCACTACGACCGCTGGTGGAACCCGGCCGTCGAGGATCAGGCGACGGACCGGGCGTGGCGCATCGGGCAGTGGCGGACGGTGGTCGTCCACAAGCTCGTCTGCGAGGGCACCGTCGAGGAGCGCATCGCCGCGCTGATCGACGAGAAGCGGGCGCTCGCCGACTCGGTCGTCGGCAGCGGCGAGGCGTGGCTGTCCGAGCTGTCGACGGCGGACCTTCGCGAGCTCGTCCGCCTCGATCACGGAGCGGACCGGTGAGTCCGCCGCGGCGGTCGTTCGGACCGAACCCGCCGGGCCGGCTCGCCGCGGCGATGCTGCGGGCTCTCGCCGCCGAGCTGGCCGATCCGGGCCGCTTCACCAGGGCCAAGGCCTATGCCCGTGACGGCGCGGTCGTCGACATCGAGATCGAGCCGGGCGTGGTCCGCGCCGAGGTCCAGGGCTCGCGGTACGACCCGTACCTCACCGAGCTCCACGTCGCCGCCGCCGACGACGCCCGGGGCGAGCAAGGACCTCGTCGAGCTGGTCCCCGATCGGAACGAGATCGCCGCCACCTGCACGTGCCCCGACGCCGCACCGTCAGGGGGCGCCTTCTGCAAGCACGTGCTGGCCAGCCTGCTCGTGCTGGCCGACGAGTTGACCATCGAACCCGACCTGCTCACCCGCTGGCGTTCGGAGGGTTCCCACGCCTCGGCTGCCGCGACGGGCGGCGCGCGCCGAGCCCGACGCGGATCTGCTCGCAGACCTGCTCGGCGCCCGCGGGCCGCTGCCGGCGCCGCCCGTGCTGCCGCCGCGGCTGCCGGCGGCGATGCCCGCGGCGGCGGGCGAGACCGCGGCGGTGCTGGCCGACGCGCTCGGCGTCCTCCGCGGCTTGCCGCTCTGATCCGGGTGCGGGCAGATGCCCTACGCGGCCGGCGGCAGCCCGCCCGTGGAGGGGGGTCGGGGGAGGTCGTCCACGGGCGGGCGCGGCCGCTGGCGGCGCAGTCGAGCCGTCGAGAACTGCGTCCCGGAGCCGCCGCCGGCGGTCCTTGCTGCAGCTGCCAGGCGGCGTCGAACGACACGTAGTGCATCACGGGCTCCTCGTCGGCTGTCATCGGTGTCATTTCGAACGTACGCCCGGTTGTGGACAGAACCGGTCCGCAACTTCGGCGTACCGTTGAGACAGTGGACACACCCGCCCGCCTGCTTCGTCTGCTCGTCCTGTTCTCGTCGCGACCGCAGTGGTCGGCGGACGAGCTGACCGACCGGCTCGAGGTCACGGCGCGCACGTTGCGCCGCGACGTCACCCGGCTGCGCGACCTCGGCTACCCCATCGAGAGCGCGACCGGGCCGTACGGCGGGTACACCCTCGGCGCCGGTGGACGGCTGCCGCCGCTCCTCCTCACCGACGACGAGGCCGTCGCCGTCTCGGTCGGGCTCCGCGATCTGTCGCGTGTCGCCGACCCGGTCATCGCCGAGGCCGCGCTCGCCGCGCTCGCCAAGCTGGCGCAGGTGCTGCCGAGCGCGCTGCGCGAGCGGGTCACGGCGTTGGGCGAGGTCACCGAGGGGATCGGCCGCCCGGACCCGCCGCGCGCCGGGGACGACCACCCGTCGGTCGACCTGACGACGCTGATGACGCTGGCGATGGCCAGCCGGGGTCAGGAGCGGATGCGGTTCGACTACCGCACCGGCGAAGGCCAGACGAGCCGGCGCCACGTCGAGCCGCACCGCCTGGTGTCGCTGAGCCGACGGTGGTACCTCGTCGCCTTCGACCTCGACCGCGACGACTGGCGGACGTTCCGCATCGACCGCGTCGGCACGCCGGTGAGCACCGGCGTGCGGGCGACACCGCGCGCCGCGCCCGATGCCGCGGCCCTGGTCAGCGAGGGCGTGGCGCTGCGCGGCCTACGACGTCCAGGCGGTCGTCCGCGTGCACTGCAGCCCGGCGGCTGCCGCCGCGGGAGATCGCCCCGACGGTGGGTGTGATCGAGCCGCGGCCCCGCCGACGCGGCGACGACGATCGTGCGCATCGGCGGCGACGTCGACTGGATCGCCCGCTACCTCATCGGGCTGCCGTTCCGGTGCGAGGTCATCGAACCGGACGCCGTGCGGGCGGAGATCCGCCGGGTCGCCCGGCAGCTGCTACGCGAGCACCCGCCCGCCGGTCACGACGCGGTCGGCAGCGGGGCGAACAGGTCGACGCCGTTGCCGTCGGGATCGCGGACGCAGGCGTAGCGCTGACCCCAGAACGCGTCCCACGGCTCGAGATGGCCCTCGTAGCCGGCGCCGACGAGCTCGGCGAACACGGCGTCGACGTCGCTCGGGCTGTCGCAGGCGAAGGCGAGGGCCGCGCGGGAGCCGCCGGTCGGCGGCGACCAGTTGGGATCGAACGAGCGCACCGTCTCGATCGTGTCGAACATCAGCCGGGAGCCGTTGGGCAGCGGCACGTCCACGTGCGGCTGGTCGTCGGCGTCCGCCGGCACGTCGAGCCCGAGGGTGCGGTAGAAGGCGAGGGCGCGGCCCATGTCGGCGACGACGAGGCCGATGGCATCGAAGCGGGCAGTCATGGACGGACACGGTCACGCGGTGATCGCGCGCTCCTACGCTCGAGCGGCATGGCCGACAGGACTCGACGACGAACTGCTCAACCGGGTCACGTGGAAGATCCCCAACGCCCTCGCCCTGATCGGGTCCCGTGCGGGCGACGAGTGGAACGGGATGACGGCGAGCTGGATCACGCAGGTGTCGATGGAGCCGGTCCTGATCGCGGTCGGCATCGACAACACCGCGGTGACCCACCGCCTGATCACGGCCGGGAGATCGTTCACCGTCAACCTGTGGTCGTCGGACGACACCAAGGTGTTCGTCAAGTTCTCCAAGCCGGCGACGTTCGACGCCGAGGCGATGACGCTCAACGGCCGCCCCGTCCGCGTCGGGCAGCTCCGGCGCCCCGATCTTCGCCGAAGCCGTGGTGTGGCTCGACTGCACGGTGCGCGAGGCACACGACCTGGGTACCCACACCCTGTTCGTCGGCGAGGTCGTCGACGCGGGTGTGAACGACGACGAGAGCCGGCCGGCGGCGATGAGCGACACCCGCATGAAGTACGGCGGCGTCAAGAGACACTGAAACGTTCGGGGCTACGGTCCGAGCCGTGGAGCCCGCTCTCGTCCTCGGACCACACGGGGTGACTGCCGCTGACGTCGTCGCCGTGGCCAGGCACGACCGGCCGGTGACGCTGGGCGAGGACGCCCGCGCCGCGCTCGAACGCAGCGCCGCCGTCGTCGATCGTCTCGTCCACCAGTCCGAGCCGGTGTACGGCGTGTCCACCGGCTTCGGTGCCCTCGCCAACACGGTGATCCCGCCGGAGCGGTCCGCCGAGCTCCAGCTCGCGCTGATCCGGTCCCACGCCGCGGGGATGGGGCCGGAGGTCGAGCGCGAGGTCGTCCGGGCGATGATGCTGCTGCGGGCGCGCAGCCTGGCGATGGGCTACTCCGGGACCAGGCCCGAGGTCGTCGAGACGATCCTCGCCCTGCTCGGCGCCGGCATCACGCCCGTCGTCCCCGAGCACGGCTCGCTCGGCGCCAGCGGCGACCTCGCGCCGCTGGCCGCGGTCGCGCTGGTACTGCTCGGCGAAGGCGAGGCGCGCCGAGCCGATGGCAGCCCGGTCGACGGCGGCACCGCCCTGGCCGAAGCCGAACGGCGAACCCCTCGTCCTGCAGGCCAAGGAGGGCCTCGCCCTGATCAACGGCACCGACGGGATGCTCGGCATGCTCGTGCTCGCCATCGCCGACCTCGACCGGCTGCTGCGGGTCGCCGACATCGCCGCGGCGATGTCGGTCGAAGCTCTCCTCGGGACCGACCGCGCCTTCGCCGAGGACCTGATCGCGATGCGGCCGCAGCTCGGCCAGGCGGTGAGCGCCGCCAACCTGCGGCGCTTGCTCGCCGGGTCGTCGATCGTCGCCAGCCACCGTCACGGCGACGACCGCGTGCAGGACGCCTACTCGCTCCGTTGCACCCCGCAGGTGCACGGCGCGGCGCGCGACACCGTCGAGCACGCGCGGACGATCGCCGGGCGCGAGCTCGACTCGTGCATCGACAACCCGGTCGTGCTCCCCGACGGGCGGGTCGAGTCGTGCGGCAACTTCCACGGCGCCCCGCTCGCCGCGGTCGCCGACTTCCTGGCCGTCTCGATCGCCGACGTCGGGGCGATCAGCGTCGCCCGCACCGACCGCCTGCTCGATCCGGCGCGGTCGCACGGCCTCCCGCCGTTCCTCGCCCCCGACGCCGGCGTGAACTCGGGACTGATGCTCGCCCAGTACGGCCAGGCGGCGATGGTGGCGGAGAACCGCCGGCTCGCCGTGCCGGCGAGCACCGACACCCTGCCGACGAGCGCGATGCAGGAGGACCACGTGTCGCTGGGCTGGTCGGCGACGCGCAAGCTGCGGGCCGCGGTGGCGAACCTGGCCCGCATCCTCGCCGTCGAGCTCGCCGCCGCCTCGTGGGGCCTCGCCCTGCGCCGGCCGCTCGCGCCCGCGGCCGGCACTGCGGCGGTCGCCGACGTCGTCCGCCAGGCGACCGGCGACCCCGGGCCCGACCGGTGGCTGGCCCCGCGCCTGGCTGCGGTCGAGCACCTGGTTGCCGACGGCTCGATCGTCGGCGCCGCCGAAACCGCCCTGAACGAGCCGCTGGCGTAGCGTCGAGTCATGAGTGACGTCTTCGACGACCTCGTGGCCGAGCAGGACCGCCTCGAGGCGATCCTCGACGAGCTCGACGAGGAGGCGTGGCTCAGCCCGTCGGCGGCAGATGGATGGTCGGTGGCCGACGTCGTCCTCCACCTCGCCCAGACCGAGGAGGCGGTCGTCGCCAGCGCGGCGGCGGCGGACGCGGCGGCGGGGACTCGATGTGGTGGACCGGCGAGGCGGTCGACGACCTCGCCGAGCGGCTGGTCACGACGGAGCGGACGACACCGTCGGAGGTTTTCGACCGCTGGCGCGTGGCCCGCCGGTCGGCGGTGGCGACGCTGCGGGCGGCGGATCCCGAGCAACGGTTGTCCTGGGCGGCGGCACCGCTCAAGCCGCGGACCCTGGCCACGACCCGGCTCGCCGAGCACTGGGCCCACGGGCTCGACATCACCGATCCCCTCGGGCATCGCCTTCCCCGACACCGATCGCTTGCGGCACATCGCCTGGCTCGGCCACGCCACCTTGCCGTACGGCTTCACCGTCGCCGGCCAGCAGCCGGGCGAGGTGTTCTGCGAGCTCGCGTCGCCCAGTGGCGCCACGTGGCGATTCGGCCCGCCCGACGCCGACTCCACGATCACCGGTCCGGCCGGCGCCTTCTGTCGTGTCGGCGCCCACCGCCTCGCACCGGAGGACTCCGGGCTCGTCGCCACCGGCCCGCACGGCTGGACGGCGCTACGGGTCCTGCGCAACTACGCCGCGTGATGCCACGTGACAGAGTGATGCCATGAGCCTTGGCGCGCGCACTGTCCGCGCTCCACGCGGGAGCGAGCTGTCGTGCCGCGGGTGGCCGCAGGAAGCCGCCTACCGGATGTTGCACAACAACCTCGACCCCGAGGTGGCCGAGCGGCCCGACGACCTCGTGGTCTACGGCGGCACCGGGCGGGCGGCCCGCTCGTGGGAGGCGTTCGACGCCATGACCCGCACGCTGCGCACCCTCGGCGACGACGAGACGATGCTCGTCCAGTCCGGAAAGCCGGTCGGCGTGTTCCGCACCCACGAGTGGGCGCCGCGGGTGCTCATCGCCAACTCCAACCTGGTGCCCGACTGGGCGACGTGGGAAGAGTTCCGGCGGCTCGAGGCGGCCGGCCTGACGATGTACGGGCAGATGACCGCCGGCTCGTGGATCTACATCGGCACCCAGGGCATCCTCCAAGGGACCTACGAGTGCTTCGCCGAGATCGCCCGCCGGCGCTTCGGCGGTTCGCTCGCCGGCACGATCACGCTGACCGCGGGCCTCGGCGGCATGGGTGGCGCCCAGCCGCTGGCGATCACGATGAACGACGGGGTCGCGCTGTGCGTCGACGTGGATCCCGCACCGCGTGCAACGACGAATCGACACGAGGTACCTCGACGAGGTCGCCGATGACGTCGACGACGCGATCACCCGCTGCACGGCGGCGCGCGACGAGCGACGCCCGCTGTCGGTCGGGCTCGTCGGCAACGCCGCCACGGTCGTCCCGCGCCTGCTCGACGTCCACTTCCCCGCCGACATCGTCACCGACCAGACGAGCGCCCACGACCCGCTCAGTTACGTGCCCGTCGACCTCACGCCGGAGGCGTGCGCCGAGTTGGCCCGATCCGAGCCGGACGTGCTCGTGCGCCGGGCCCGCGAGTCGATGGCGATGCACTGCGCGGCGATGGTCGGCTTCCTCGACCGGGGCGCCGAGGTGTTCGACTACGGCAACAGCCTGCGGGCGGAGGCAGAGCTGGGCGGGTTCGACCGGGCCTTCGCCTACCCCGGCTTCCTCCCGGCCTACATCCGGCCGCTGTTCTGCGAGGGCAAGGGCCCGTTCCGCTGGGTCGCGCTGTCGGGTGATCCCGCCGACATCGCCGCCACCGACCGAGCGGTGCTCGAGGAGTTCCCTGACGACGAGGCCCTCGCCCGCTGGATCGGGCTCGCCGGTGAGCGCGTTGCGTTCCAGGGACTGCCGGCCCGGATCTGCTGGCTCGGCTACGGCGAGCGGGCCCGTCTCGGGCTGCGCTTCAACGAGATGGTGCGCCGCGGCGACGTGAAGGCACCGATCGTGATCGGTCGCGACCATCTCGACTCGGGCTCGGTCGCCTCCCCCTACCGCGAGACGGAGGCGATGGCCGACGGCTCAGACGCGATCGCCGACTGGCCGCTGCTCAACGCCCTGGTGAACACGTCGGCCGGGGCGACGTGGATCTCGATCCATCACGGCGGTGGGGTCGGCATCGGGCGCTCGATCCACGCCGGCATGGTCGCCGTCGCCGACGGCACCGATCTGGCCGCCGAGAAGCTCGAACGGGTGCTCACCACGGACCCCGGAACCGGCGTGATCCGCCACGTCGACGCCGGCTACGACCGGGCGACGGAGGTGGCGACAGAGCGCCAGGTCCGCATCCCGATGACCGAGAGCTGACCAACCGTCGCTTTGGTCACCGTTTCGGTTGGGGGGTCAACCAATTGCGTGACCAAAGCATCATGGCCGTGGCCGACTGCGAGGTACGGGACGACTGGTTCTTCGCCCAGGATGTCAACGCCTGGTCTTCGCTGGCGTACTTCGCGGTCGGGCTGTTCATCGTCCTGGCCGTCGCCCGGCGCGGAGTGCCGGCGGCGTTCGTCGCCCTCGGCGTGGCGACCGCCCTGGAGGGTGTGGGCAGCCTGCTGTACCACGGTTCCGGCGGACGCGCCGCCCAGGTGCTCCACGACGGCGCGCTCATCGCCGTGCTCGGCTTCGCGGCGGGATGGCACGTCGGCCGGATGACCGGGGCGGCGGCGCGGACCGCGCTCGTCGGCGTCGGGACCGGTCTGGCGGTGGGTGTAGTGGCCGGGGCGACCTCGTCGCTGCTGACCAACGTGGCCGTGGTCGTGGGCGTCGTGGTCGTCGTCGCTGCCGAGGTGCTGGCACGTCACCGGCGCCTCGCGCCGGTCTGGACGGCCCCGCTCCTCGTGCTCGCAGCCGTCGCCGTCCTCGCTTGGCTGCTCGGGACGCCGGAGAGTCCGATGTGCTCCGCAGGGTCGTGGGCCCAATCGCACGCCCTGTGGCACGTGCTCTCGGCAGTCCTCGTCGCCGCGTGGATGGGGCGCGCCGTGGAGGCGCATCGGCGTAGTCCCCGACAGAATGCGAGCGGTGCGCATCGAGGGTGACTTCCGACGCGACGGCGCGGTGTGCGTCAGGGCTGCCGTGGCTCCCCGTGACGTCGAGCTCGCCCGGCGGGCGATCGACGCCAACCTCGCGGACCTGTCCCCACTCGCCAAGCGCGCCAGCGCGGACGAGGACGGAGCGTTCATCGAGGACTTCTGCAACTGGCGGCGGCTGCCCGAGGTCGAGCGGTTCATCCGCGAGTCGGGAGTCGCCGCCATCGCCGCCGAGCTGATGGGCGCAACGACAGTGCGGCTGTACCACGACCACGTGCTGGTCAAGGAGCCGGGAACGCGCCAGCGCACCCCGTGGCACCAGGACCAGCCGTACTACAACATCGACGGCCGGCAGAACGTGAGCATGTGGTTCCCGGTCGACCCGGTACCTCGCGAATCGACGTTGGAGTTCGTCGCCGGCTCGCACCGGGGCGAGTGGTTCATGCCGCGCTCGTTCCTCGACGACGAGGCGAAGTGGTTCCCCGCCGGCACCCTCGCCGAACTGCCCGACATCGACGCCCGGCCCGACGAGTTCACGATCATCGGCTGGGACCTCGAGCCCGGGGACGCCGTGTTCTTCCACATGCTCACGTTGCACGCCGCCGGCGGGGTCGCCGGCACCAACCGCCGGCGCGTGCTGTCGGTGCGGTTCATCGGCGACGACATCGTCCACGCCCCACGGCCGTGGGCGACCTCGCCGCCGTTCCCGGGGCTGATCGACGAGCTGCCGGCCGGTGCGCCGATGGATCATCCGCTGTTCCCCGTCCTGTGGGAACGCGGGCACCTGGCAGCATCGGACCGATGACGATCCGGAAGATCGCGACTGTCGGCCACCCGGTCCTGCGCGAGCGCGGCACGGGAAGTCACCTCCGACGAGTTGGCCAGTGCCGAGGTCCAGCTGCTGATCGACGACCTGATCGAGACGATGCGGGACGCCAACGGCGCCGGGATCGCCGCCAATCAGGTGCACGAGCCGGTGCGCATCGCCGTCATCGAGGTCGACCACAACCCGCGGTACCCGTACAAGCCACCGATCCCGCTGACCGTCGTGGTCAACCCGGTGCTCGAACCGCTCGACGACGAGCTCGTCGAGATCAACGAAGGATGTCTGTCGGTACCGAACCTCCGCGGCAACGTGATGCGTCACGTCAACGTCCGCGTGCGGTACCTCGACCGGAACGGTGGCGAGCACGACGAGATCAAGCGCGGGCTGACGGCCGGGACCTTCCAGCACGAGTGCGACCACCTCGACGGCCGGCTGTTCCTCGACCGGGTCGTCGACACGACGACACTGACGACGTGGGAGCAGTTCGAGCGTCATCACCGCGACGCGTTCGTGGCCCGCATCACCGAGTTCGTCGCCCGCGTCGGTTCGTAGGAGCAACCAATGGAGCATCGCCCGTTCGCCGGCCTGGAGGTCCCCGTCGTCGGGATGGGGACGTCGAAGACGTTCGACGTTCCGGAGGTCGACGACCCCCGCCAGCGAGTGACGGACAACGCCCTCGCCGGCGGGGCCACGTTCGTGGACTCGTCGCCGATGTACGGCCACGCCGAGCGCATCCTCGGCGCCACGCTCGGGTCCCGGCGCGACGAGGCGATCGTCGCCACCAAGGTCTGGACGCCCGACGACGACGAGGCCGAGCGCCAGATCGATGCGTCGCTCGGCTACTTCGGCGGGCACGTCGAGGTCTTCCAGGTCCACAACCTGGTCGCGTGGCCGACCCGCCTCGACCAGCTCGAGCGACGCCGCGACGCCGGGCAGATCGACCTCGTCGCCGCCACCCACTGGCAGGCCAGCGCCTTCGACGAGCTCGAGACGGTGATGCGCACCGGCCGCGTGTCCGCCATCCAGATCCCGTACAACCCCCACGAGCGCGACGTCGAGGCGCGCCTACTGCCGCTCGCCGCCGACCTCGGGATCGGGGTGATCCTGATGCGGCCGTTCGCCGCCGGCGGGCTGGTCGACGCGGGCGCCGTCGGCGGACGAGCTCGCGCCGCTCGCCGAGTTCGGCGTCACGACCTGGCCGCAGGCGCTGATCAAGTACGGGCTGAGTCACCCGGCGACGAGCGTCTCGATCCCGGCCACCAGCAAGCCCGAGCGGATGACCGAGAACGCTGCGCGCGGGAGACGGCCCGTGGTTCGGTCCGGAGGAGAAGGCCCTCGTCGAGCGACTCGCCGGCTGACATGCCCACGAGCTATCACTGCGAGCTGGCCTGGTTGGGGGGCGACCGGGCCGATCGGGACGTGCTCGTGCGGGTGGACGGCGAGCGCATCGCCGGCTGTGGAGCCCGGGAGGGCCGACGTGCCGGCGGAGGCGACCAGGCTGGCGGGCCTGACCGTGCCCGGTTTCGCCAACGCCCACAGCCACGCCTTCCACCGGGCATTGCGGGGGCGCACCCAACGGGGCGCCGGCTCGTTCTGGACATGGCGAGAGCAGATGTACGCGGTGGCGGCGACGCTCGATCCCGAGCGATACCACCGGCTCGCCAGGGCGACGTTCGCCGAGATGGCGCTGGCGGGTGTGGCGACGGTCGGCGAGTTCCACTACCTCCACCATGCGGCCGGCCGGCGAGCCCTACGCCGACCCCAACGCGATGGGCGCCGCATTGATCGCCGCCGCCGCCGAGGCGGGCATCCGCCTCACCCTGCTCGACACGTGCTACCTGCGCGGTGGCATCGGCGTCGACCTCGACGACATCCAGCGCCGGTTCTCGGACGGCGACGCGCTGGCGTGGGCGGCTCGGGCGTCGGCGCTCGCCGACGGACCTGGCGTGCGGATCGGCGCGGCGATCCACTCCGTGCGGGCCGTCGACCCGCCGGCGCATCGAGATCGTCGCCGCGTGGGCCGCCGAGCGGGGCGCGCCGCTGCACGCCCACGTCTCGGAGCAGCCGGCGGAGAACGAGCAGTGCCGTCGGCGCGTACGGCCGCAGCCCGACCCAGCTGCTCGCCGACCGGGCGGCACTGAGCGACCGGTTCACGGCGGTGCACGGCACCCATGCCAGCGAGGCCGACCACGCGCTGCTCGGCGCCGCGGCGGCGGCGTGTTGCCTGTGTCCGACGACCGAGCGCGACCTTGCCGACGGCGTCGGCCCGGCGCGAGCGATGCGCGACGCCGGTGTCCGGCTCGCGCTGGGCAGCGACTCCCACGCCGTCATCGACCTGCTCGAGGAAGCCAGGGCGGTCGAGCTCGACGAGCGCCTGGTCACCGGCTTGCGGGGCAGCCACGACGCTCCCGCGCTGTTGCGTATGGCGGGCGAGTACGGTCACGCGGCCCTCGGCTGGCCCGACGCCGGCCGGATCGAACCCGGCGCGCTCGCCGACCTGACCACGATCGGCCTCGACTCGGTGCGGCTGGCCGGCACTCGACCGGACGACGCCATCGACTCGGCGGTGTTCGCGGCCACCGCCGCCGACGTGCGCCACGTCGTCGTCGGCGGGCAGGTGGTGGTGGCCGATGGGCGTCACGTGTCCGTCGATGTCCCCCGCGAGCTCGCCGCGGCGCTGAGCGGGGTGCACGGGTGAGCACGGTCGCCGTCGACGGCATCGGGCTGCTCGTCACCAACACGGCTGAGGGCGAACTGACCGACGCCCACGTCGTGATCGACGGCGACCGCGTGGTGACGGTCGGCGGCCGGGCCGGCCCCACCGGCCGATGTGCGGATTGACGCCGGTGGCCGGTGTGTGATCCCCGGTTTCGTCGACAGCCACACCCACCTGGTGTTCGCCGGCGATCGGGCTGAGGAGTTCGCGGCCCGGATGGCCGGCGCGCCGTACGAGGCCGGTGGCATCAACGTCACGATCCGGCGCGACCCGACAGGCGAGCGACGCGGAGCTCAGCCGAGCTCGCCCGCGTCCGGCTCGCCGAGGCCCGTCGCGCCGGCATCACGACGGTCGAGATCAAGTCCGGCTACGGCGGCACCGTCGCCGACGAGGCCCGGCTGCTCCGGATCGCCGGGGAGCTGACGCCCGAGACGACCTTCCTCGGTGCCCACGTCGTTCCCCCGGAGTACGACGGGCGTGCCGACGAGTTCGTCGGCGTCGTATGCGGCGAGATGCTCGCCGCCTGCGCGCCGCACGCCCGGTGGATCGACGCCTTCTGCGAGCGCGGGGCGTTCGACGCCGACCAGTGCCGGGAGGTGTTGACGGCGGGACGGGACGCCGGCCTCGGGCTGCGCCTCCACGCCAACCAGCTCGGCCCCGGCCCCGGCGTGCAGCTCGCCGTCGAGCTCGGGTGCGCGTCGGCGGACCACTGCACGTACCTGGCCGACGCCGACGTCGATGCCCTCGCCGGCGGGGAGACGGTGGCGACGTTCCTGCCGGCCACCGACTTCTCGACCCGCCAGCCGTATCCGGACGCTCGTCGGGTGATCGACGCCGGGGCGACCGTCGCCCTCGCCACCAACTGCAACCCCGGATCGAGCTACACGACATCGATGGCGTTCGTCATCGCCCTCGCCGTGCGCGACCTCGGGATGACGGCGACCGAGGCGTTGACCGCGGCGACGCTCGGCGGAGCGCAGGCGCTGCGTCGCGACGACGTCGGATGGCTCGGCGCCGGATCACGCGCCGATCTCGTGATCCTCGACGCCCCCAGCTACACCCACCTCGTCTACCGGCCGGGGGTGCCGCTGATCCACCGCACGATCGTCGGCGGCCCAGCATCCGAGGTTTCGCGTGACCCGAGGTTTTGCTGCGCCCCTTCCGGTCAGGAAAACCTCGGGCGCGCCGAAAACCTCGGATGGTCAATCGTCGGAGCTGTCGCGCGACTTGGGGAAGATCTCCCCGAACACGGCGACCGCTTGGCGCAGGGGGACGAGGTCACGGCGCTGCCGGCGCTCGGCCTCGGCCATCGCGTTGGCCGCCTCGGCCTGGGCTGCGGCGAGCTCGCGGCGAAGGAGCTCGTTCTCGGCCTCCAACTCCATCACCTTGCGGATCCCCTCCAGGTTCATGCCGCGGGAGGCGAGCTCGGCGATCCGGCGCAAGGTCTCGATGTCGGCATCGCTGTAGCGGCGATTGCCACCCTGCGTCCGCGCCGGGCTGACCAGCCCGCGGCGCTCGTAGATGCGCAGCGTCTGGGGGTGCATCCCGGCCAGCTCGGCGGCGACCGAGATGACGTACACGGCCTGAGTCCTGCGGCGCATCATGAGGCGGTCTCCCTCGCGGAGACCGTAGCGGCCCCGGCCAGTTGCTCGATGGCTGCCCGCTCGGCGTCGGTGAGCGACGTCGGCACGACGACGTCGACGGTGACGATGAGGTCGCCGGTGCCCTTGCCGGTGGCGATGCCGCGGCCCTTGACGCGGTGGCGGCTGCCCGGTTGCGTGCCCGGGCGGAGCCGGAGCTTGACCTCGGGCCCGTCGAGCGTCGGCACGGCGATGTCGGCGCCGAGCGCGGCCTGGGCGAATGTCACCGGCACCCTGACCGTGAGGTTGTTCCCGGACCGCCCGAACCGCGGATGGCGGGTGACGTGAATGTCGACGAGCAGGTCACCCGCCGGCCCTCCGTTGTGGCCGGGTGCGCCGCGTCCCTTCAACCGGATGGTCTGGCCGTCGGACACCCCGGCGGGGATGCGCGCCTGCACCTCTCGAGCCCGCTTCTCGACGCCGGTGCCGCGGCAGGTCGGGCACGGGTCGTCGATGACCGTGCCGCCGCCGCCGCATCGGCGACACGGGGTGGAGAACGAGAACAGACCCTGGTTGTCGTCGATGACACCGCGGCCGCCGCACTGCGGGCAGAGCTTCGGCGTGGTTCCCGGCTTGGCGCCGGACCCGTGACAGGTCGAGCACTGGGCGTCGCTCGTGAGGTGCAGGGTCGTGGTCATACCGTGGACGGCATCGACGAAATCGAGAGTCAACTCTGCGTGCACGTCGGCGCCGCGCCGAGGACCGACGCCTGAGCCGGCGCCGGGGCCCTGGCCGCCTCGCCGGCCGAACATCTGCCCGAGCAGGTCGCCGAGACCGCCTCCGCTGGCGTCGACGTTGAACGTGAAGCCACCGGGCCCGCCGCCCATCCCGCCGACCGGCCCGAGGCGGCGGACTTCGTCGTACTCGGCGCGCTTGGCCTCGTCGCCGAGCACGTCGTACGCCGCCGAGACCGCCTTGAACCGCTCCTCGGCCGCGGTATCGCCGGGGTTCTTGTCGGGGTGCAGTTCGCGGGCGAGCTTGCGGTAGGCCTTGGTGATGTCCTTCGCCGTCGCCGTCTCGGGCACGCCGAGGATGTCGTAGTAGTCCTTCTCGAACCACTCCCGTTGGGCGGCCATGATGGCAACGTCCCCGTGTCAGTCCCGAGTGCGGACCATGGCCGGACGCAACGTACGACCGTTCCACCGGTAGCCGCTGCGCAGCACCTCGGCGACGACCACTTCGCCTCCTTCGCCCTGCTCGTGGGTGACCGCCTCGGCGACGGTGGGGTCGAACGGCTTGTCCTCCAGATCGAGGGTCTCCAGGCCGTGCTTGCGAAGCTCACCGAGCATGACGTTGAGAAGCGGGCCGACCTCGTCGGGATGCCGCAGGTACGCGGCCTCCGCGGCATCGAGCACGGGCAGCATCGCCGCGGCCATCCGCCCCGCGGCACGATCGGCCTCGTCGTGGATCTGCGCGGCGACGCGCTTGCGGTAGTTCTCGAAGTCGGCCTGCAGGCGCTGGGCGATGTCCTTGTACGTGTCTCGTTCGGACGCCAGCTCATGGATCTCGTCGGCGACGTGCGTCGCCAACTCCTCCTCGGTCTCCTCGACCGCCTCGTCGAGCGCACGGGCCTCGGTGGACTCAGCTGGAGCCGCCGCCGCGGACGGCTCTGTGGCCTCGTCGGCGGCGATCGCGTCGCGATCGGCCGGATCGCTCATGACTCGCTTCCCTGTGTCCTTCGGCTCTTCGTCGACGATCTCGGCGTCGACGATCTCGTCGTCGTTCACCGCGCCGGCGGCGTTGCCGGACTGCCCGGACGCCGAGGAGCCCGTGGCGTTGGCGTCACGCGCCGCGGCCTCGTACAGCTTCTGGCTGAACGCCTGGCTGGCCGACATCAGGGTCTCGCTGGCGGACTTGATCGCCGTCGTGTCGTTGCCCTCGAGCGCCTTCTTCAGGTCAGCGAGCGGCTGCTCGACGGCGGCCTTCTCGTCGGCGGGCACGTTGTCGCCCTGCTCGCGCAGCACCTTCTCGGTCTGGTACACGAGCGAGTCGGCGTTGTTCCGGATCTCGGCCTCCTCGCGGCGCTTGCGGTCCTCCTCGGCATGCGCCTCGGCGTCCTTGACCATCCGGTCGATGTCGTCCTTGGCCAGCGTCGACTGACCGGTGATCGTCATCGACTGCTCCTTGTTGGTGGCCCGGTCCTTCGCCGAGACGTGGACGATGCCGTTGGCGTCGATGTCGAACGTGACCTCGATCTGCGGCACGCCGCGCGGCGCCGGCGGCAGCTCGACGAGCTGGAACTTGCCGAGCGTCTTGTTGAAGCTGGCCATCTCCCGCTCGCCCTGGAGCACGTGGATCTCGACGGACGGCTGCATGTCCTCCGCGGTTGTGAAGACCTCGCTGCGGCGGGTCGGGATCGTGGTGTTGCGCTCGATGAGCCTCGTCATGACGCCGCCCTTGGTCTCGATGCCGAGCGACAGCGGGGTGACGTCGAGCAGCAGGACGTCCTTGACGTCGCCGCGCAGGACGCCGGCCTGGATCGCCGCGCCGACGGCGACGACCTCGTCGGGGTTGACCGACTTGTTCGGCTCCTTGCCGGTGAGCCCGATCACGAGGTCCTGGACAGCGGGCATGCGGGTGGCGCCGCCGACGAGGATCACGTGATGCAGGTCGCCCTTGGCGACGCTGGCGTCCTTGAGCGCCTGCTCGAACGGGACCCGGCAGCGCTCGATGAGGTCGGCGGTCATCTCCTGGAACTTCGACCGGGTCAGCGACTCGTCGAGGTGCAGCGGGCCGTCGGCCGTGGCGGTGATGAACGGGAGATTGATCTGGGTCTGCTGCACCTGGCTGAGCTCGATCTTGGCCTTCTCGGCGGCCTCCTTCAGACGCTGCGCGGCCATGCGGTCGGTCGCCAGATCGACCCCGTGGGCCGCCTTGAACTGCTGGACGAGCCAGTCGATGACGCGCTGGTCCCAGTCGTCGCCGCCGAGGTGGGTGTCGCCGTGGGTCGACTTGACCTCGAAGACGCCGTCGCCGATCTCGAGCACCGACACGTCGAACGTGCCGCCCCCGAGGTCGAACACGAGGACCGTCTCGTCCTGTGCCTCCTTGTCGAGGCCATAGGCGAGCGCGGCCGCGGTGGGCTCGTTGATGATCCGCAGCACGTCGAGGCCGGCGATCTGGCCGGCCTCCTTGGTGGCGGTGCGCTGGTGGTCGTCGAAGTACGCCGGCACCGTGATGACCGCCTGGGTGACGGTGTCACCGAGGTAGGACTCGGCGTCGCGCTTGAGCTTCTGCAGGATCCGGGCCGAGATCTCCTGGGGCGTGTAGACCTTGCCGTCGACGTCGTCGCTCTTCCAGTCCTCGCCCATGTGGCGCTTGATCGAGCGGAACGTGCGATCGGGGTTGGTGATCGCCTGACGCTTGGCCACCTCGCCGACGAGGACCTCGCCGCTCTTGGAGAAGGCGACGACCGAGGGCGTGGTGCGCGAGCCCTCGGCGTTGGGGATGACGACGGGATCACCACCCTCGAGGACGGAAACGACGGAGTTGGTGGTACCGAGGTCGATGCCTACGGCCTTGGGCATGGGAGTCTCTCCTGATGGTGGTACGAGTTGGGCCCAGGATATGGGCTCGGGCCGCGAGACGGCAACCGTCAAACGCAGAAAACTTGAGTCCTAACGACTCAGGATCAGGGGCCCGCGGTCGGGGGGTCGCTCAGAAGAAGGGGCCACCGAAGGTGCGCACGGCCGTGTAATACACGTCGGCCACCCCGCGGCAGGCGACCCGGGGCGGCGACTGCCACCACGCGTCGTAGTAGTCGTTGCACCATTTCTTCATGTGGGCGCGGAAGGCGTCGTCGCACGCCTTGCGTCCGGCGCTCGTATCGCCGTACGGCTTGTTGCCGTAGCACAGGTCATGGCGGTCGCACGAGCGGTGGAAGTTGTAGTACACGGGCACGTAGCCCGAGTCGGGCGACAGCGTGCAGCCGTTGGTCCCCGGCTCGTGCGCCGACGCCACCCCGGAGACGGCGAGCACCGCTCCGCCGGTGGTGAACCCGATCGCGATCAGTGTCGTCGCCAGCAACCGTGTCATGGGATCACCGTGACTTCGAGAACCGACTCGGTCAACGGATTTCGAGTGCTGTCCGCGCCGATCGATCGGATCGGGCCGGAACCAGCGGACAGAACGGGCGGCGGGTCAGTCGGCGAGCTGTTCGGGTCCGAAGGAGAACGGCAACAGCTCGTCGAGGGTGAACGTGCGGCGTACCCCCTCCGGTCCGGCGGCGTGGATCAGTGTGCCCGGACCGGCGAACTCGCGGATCTTCTGCCGGCAACCGCCGCACGAGGTCGCCAGCTCCTTGCCGGCGGCGACGGTGAGGATCTCGACGATCTCGCGCTCGCCGGCGGAGACCATCGCCGCGATCGCCGCCGCCTCGGCGCAAACCCCTTGGGGGTAGGCCGCGTTCTCGACGTTGCAGCCGACGAACACCCGCCCGGACGCCGCGCGCACGGCCGCGCCGACCGGGTACTTCGAGTAGGGCACGTGGGCGTTCGCCTGCACGTCGACTGCCGCGGCAAACAGTTCGGCGAGCGCGGCGTCGTCCGTAGGCGGCACGCTGGCCAGCGTACGGTCAGTCAGGCAACGGTTCGCCGCGGTAGGTGCCGAAGCTCCAGAGGTTGCCCTCCGGGTCGGCGACGCTGAAGCCGGTGGAGCCGTAGTCCTCGTCGCGCATCTCGCTGACGACCTTCGCCCCCGCCTTGGTCGCCGAGGCGTAGACGGCGTGCGGGTCGTCGGTGACGACGTACAAGGACGCGCTGCTCGTCGGCAGCTGCGAGAACTCACTGTCCGGCCGGTTGGCGGTGCCCAGCATCACGCCGCCGCCCTCCGGCCAGCGCAGCTCGGCGTGCACGACGACGTCCTCGCTGTCGCCGGGCACGCTGAGCGTCTCGACGAAGCCGAACGCCTCGGTGAGGAAGCGGATCGCCGCCCGGGCATCGACGTAGTTCACGCACGGCCAGACGTTCTTGGGCTCAGCGGGGGAGGGACTTGTCTCGCTCATACCCGTATCCTCCGTCATCCACGAGCACCGGGTCTTGGACGAATGGGAGCTCCTCGGCCTGCAGCCAGGCCGTCGGGCTCGCTCCGGCCAGGGCGTGCCAGTCACGGACCATGTGCGCCTGGTCGGCGTAGCCGCACGTCGCCGCGACTTCGGCCAACGTCCCTCGCTCTGGTTGCACCAGCATCGAGCGCGCCCGCTCGAACCGCAGCACGCGAGCCAGCGCCTTGGGGCCGAAGCCGTACTCGGCCGAGAAGCGTTCGGTGAGGTGCCGGCGGCTCCAACCGACCTCCGCCGCGAGGCGCGTCACCTCGACCTGCCCCGCCGTCGCGGTCAGCCGCTCCCACGCCGCCGTCGTCTCGCGGCGAGCCCCCGACGGAATCTCGATCCGGGCCGAGAGTGCGCGCAGCAGGACGCGATCGAGCACGGCGAAGCGTGCGTTCCAGCCGGCCGCAGCGTCCAGACGGTCGAGCAACTCGCCATTGAGTCGTCCCCAGATGGCATCGAGCGGGACGACCATGCCGGCCAGCTCCGCGGCCGGTAGACCGAACAGGCCGCGCGCGCCAGCCGGGGTGACCTGGAGCTGGACGCCGTGCTGGCTGCCGTCGTGACGGATGACAGCCGGACTCGTGTGCAGGCCACCCAGCAACGTGTCGAAGGAGGTGAGCTGCTCGCTCCCGTCCGGCAGCCGGCTCAGCTCGAGCGGCGCGTCGAAGGTGACGATGAACGTGAGGTGGCGCGACGGGAGGCCCATGTGCTCGCCCGGCGCGAACCCGGAATAGCGGTAGCCGACGTACGACTCGACGTAGGGCTGCAGCATCGCCGGCGGGCGGTAGATGACACTCTCCGCGACCTGCTCCTCGAGCGGCATGCCCTGAGGTTACGGGCCGCTGGGCGCCGGTCGGTGGTGAGTACGACCGCGCCCTATCGTGGCGCATGGGCACGGGTCGACCGGAGACGGTGACGGTCGTGTTCACCGACATCGTCGGATCGACGGCGTGGCGATCCCGGGTGGGCGACGTCGTCGCTGACGCCCGCAGCGCCGAGCTGGAGCAGGCGAGCCGAGACGTCGTGGAGTCGGCCGGTGGCACCGTCGTGAAGAGCCTGGGCGACGGCGTGATGGCAACGTTCACGAGCGCTGTGACGGCGCTGGATGCCGCCGTCGAACTGCAGGCGGTGGCGCGGCGCCTGGCGGTCGGCGAGACCGAGCGCGTGTCTCCGAGTCGGGGTGAGCACCGGGGACATGGTGCGGGACGGCGACGACTGGTTGGGCGCCGCGGCGATCGAGGCGAGCCGTCTGTGCGCCGACGCGGCGGGAGGGGCGGTGTTGGTCGCCGATGCGACTGTGCGCTTGAGCAGAGGGCGCTCGAACCACCTGCTCCGGCTCGTCGGCGAGCGGACGTTGCGCGGCTTCGACGTGCCGCTGGAGGTGTACGAGCTGGCCTCCGACAAAAACCCTCGCGACGCGTTGCCACCCCCGCTCGCCCAGGCTGCCGGTGCGCCGCTCGTCGGACGGGCCTCCGAGACTGCTCGAGCCAGGGCGCTGCTCGGTACCGTCGTGGACGGTGGGGCGCGGACATCGCTCCTCGTCGGGGAGCCCGGTGTGGGCAAGACACGGTTGGCAGCCGCGATCGCCGCGGAGGCGATCGGCCGCGGCTTCACCGTGCTGCACGGACGGTGCGACGAGGGGCTCGCCGCGCCGTACCAGCCGATCGTCGAGGCCTTCGACCCGTGGCTCGCTGAGTGTCCGGACGCCGCCCTGGCGCGCACGGTCGGCCCGGGCGGCCCAGACCTCGTGCACCTGTGGCCGGCGGTTGCCACGAGGCTCGGGCTGGCGGCGACACCGGCGGAGGTCGATCCGGAGACCCGCCGGTGGCGACTCTTCGAGGCCGTGGTCGGGCTCGTGCGGTCGGCCGCCGCGGAGCGTCCACTGTTGTTGGTGGTCGATGATCTGCAGTGGGCGGAGCCGTCCACACTCCAGCTGCTCGCCCACGTCGTCCGGAGGACCGTGCCGGCCACCGCGGTCGTTGCCACGCTGCGCACGGCGGAGGGCGGTACGGATCCGGCGACGCTGCTCGGCGAGCTCGGCAGCGACCAAGCAATCGACATCGTCGATCTCGCCGGGCTCGGCGCCGCCGAAGTCGGCGAGCTGGTCGCCATAAGCGCGGGCGACGCGCCACCCGAGGAGCTCGCCGAACAGCTCCGTCGGCACACGGACGGCAACCCGTTCTTCCTCGCCGCTGTGCTCGCCCACCTCGACGATGTGGCGTACGTGCGCACCGATGCTGGCGTCTGGGTGACCGCCGCGCAGCTCGATGCGGCCGGGGTACCGGCCGGCGTCCGGGGCGTGATAGCTAGACGGCTCTCGCGGCTCGAAGCCGGCGCCCGCGCGGCACTCGACGTCGCCGCGGTCACCGGGCTCACCTTCGACGAGCGGATCATCCGCGGCGTCCTCACGACGCGCGTCGACGAGACCGTCGACGCGCTCGACGTGGCGACGGCGGGCGGCCTCGTGCGGGAGGAGGACGCTGGACGGTACGCCTTCACTCACGCGCTTGTGCGCCACGCTGTGCTCGACGGTTTGTCGAAGACCCGTCGAGCTCATGTGCACTGGCGCATCGCGGCCCAGATGGAGCGCGACCACCCGTCGCGTCCCGGTGAGGTCGCCTTCCACTACGCCTCCGGCAGCGACGTCGGGGACGCCGCGACGATCGTCCGCACCTCCCTCGCCGCGGGCGACGATGCGCTGCAACGCGTGGCGTTCGAGGAGGCGGCAGAGCACCTCCGCACCGCCCGAACCGCTCTCGATCGGTTGACGGGCCACGCTGATCTCCGCTACCGCGTACTGTCGTCATTGGGTTACGCCCTCAACGCTCTCGCCGAGCCCGACGAGGCTCAGCGGCTCTGGCTGGAGGCGGCCGATATCGCCCGAGAGACACGTGACCCGCAGCGCCTGTTCCGCGCCGTTCAGGGCTACGGGTACATGATGCGGCTCAACGCCGACGTCGAGCTGATGGAACTCCTCGACGACCTGCTCGAGATGCTCGGTCCGGAGGATTCCGAAATTAGGGCGAGCGCCCTCGGCTGGAGAGCAGCGCCCATCCAAGGCCGAACCAGCGCCTCGCCCCCCCAGGCCGACGTCGGCATGGCCGACGAGGCCGTGGCCATGGCCCGGCGCACTGGAAGCACGGACGCGCTCATCTCGACGCTGCACTCGCGACTCTTGCTGGAGGCGCAGGCTCCCGATGTGACGGCGATGCTGCGCGATGCCGAGGAGCTCGTCTCGACCGGCGCGCACGCCGGCCCAATGACGTGGGATCACACGTTCGCCCTCCGACTGCTCACGCTCGCCCTGTTGCGGCTCGGTCGACGGGCCGAGGCCGAAAGGCACCTGGCGGACGTCGTGGAGGAGGCCGAACAGAGTGGACTCCGCATGTCAAGCCATAACGCCCAGCAGCTGCAGTCGGCACTCGCCACTGCCACCGGGCGGTTTACCGAAGGAAAGCGGCTGGCGGCCGAGGCGGCCCAGCGCGCGGGTCGGCACATCATGCTCGTCGAGCTCGGGTTCGCCGCGCAGATCCACGCCGCCCGGATGGAAGAGGGAAGACTCGACACGGTGATCGCCGCGCTGCGCGGGCTCGACAGCCTCGAGGTTGAGCTCCCCGCCTGGCGAGCGATGCTCGCCGATGCTCTCGCCGACGTAGACCGTCATAGCGAAGCGGCGGAACAGCTGAGCCGCATCCACAGTGTTCGGACGAGCGACGCGGTGGACGGCCGGATCGGCGGCGCGCCACTCGCGATCCGTCACTTGTCCGAGGTCTATCGACAACTCGGTGACGACCGGCGCGCCGCCACGCTGTTGCGTGTCGCGAGTCCGTGGGGGGGTCAAATCCTCGTAGGCGCATGGGGTCTCTCGATCGAGGGCGCCTCGGACCGCGCCATCGGCCACCTCATGGCCACGCTCGGCCGGCTCGACGAAGCCGACGCCGCCTACACCTCGGCTGCCGACCTGGAGCGTGCGGCGGGCTTCCCGCCGCTCGTGGCCCGGACCGAGTACTGGCATGCGCGTGCGCTGCTCGAACGCGACGCGCCGGGCGACCGGGCACGCGCGGCCACGCTGCTCGACGGCGTCGTCGAGGTCGCCGGCGGCCTGGGCATGGAGTTGCTGTGCCGGCAGGCGGCGGATCACCGGTTGCGCTGAACGTCGCGGAACGGGACGTCGCGATCGACCGACGGCTCCCGCGGCAGACCGAGCACCCGCTCGCCGATGATGTTGCGCTGGATCTCGTCGGTGCCGCCCGCGATCGACTGGGCGGGCACCGACAACAGCACCTCGGCGACGAGTCCACCGAGCAGGCCGTCGTCGCCCGTGAGCATCCCTGCCGCGCCAGCGAGCAGGGCGTGCGTCGCCGCGGCCGCGCGGGCGACATCGCTGGCGGCGAGCTTGCCGAGTGATCCCTCCGCACTCGGCGGCCGGCCCGCCTCCCGGGCCGCGTGGGCCCGCCGCGCCGTCCATCCGTGGGCTGACTGCATCGCGGCCAGGCCGGCGAGGTGCTGGCGGGCGAGCGGATCGTCCCGCGCCCGGTCGACGCGCGGCAACGTCGCCGGCGAGATCGGGCCGGCCGGCGCGCTGGGGGTACCACGAGTAGGTCGCGAAGTGGGCATCCGCCTCGGCCGCCGCTTCGCGGAGCACGCGACCGCCGGTCGGGTCGAGCCGGCGCCGGCGCATCGTGGCGAAGCTGCGCTCGTGGGCGAGCGTCGTGAGCGCCGCCCTCCACCCCTCGCCGGGGGCGCCGACGACGTTGCCGCCAGGCACCCGGGCGTCGGTGAGGAACACTTCGTTGAACGAGGCGTGGCCGTTCATCTGCCGGACCGGGCGGGCCTCGACCCCGGGCTGTTGCATCGGCAGCACGAAGTAGGTGATGCCGTGATGCTTCGGAACGTCCCAGTCGGTGCGGGCGAGCAGCATCCCGTAGTCGGCGTGGTGGGCGCTCGTGCTCCACAGCTTCTGCCCGTTGACGACCCACTCGTCCCCGTCCCGCTCTGCTCTCGTCGTGAGCCCTGCCAGGTCGGAGCCACTTCCCGGCTCGCTGAACAGCTGGCACCAGGTGTGCTCGCCGGTCAGCACCGGCGGGAGCAGTTCCCGCTTCAGGTCGGTCGGACGCGTGGGCGAGCAGCGTCGGTGCGGCGAGTCCCATGCCCGCGCCTGGGGGTGGACCGACGGCGCCGGCGGCGGTGAGCTCCTCGGCGACCACGCGCGTCGGCCGCCGGCGGTAGCCCCCGGCCGAACCACTCGGTCGGCCACGACGGCGCCGCCCAGCCGCTTTCCAGCAGTCGTTGGCGCCATTCGCGCAGCGTGACGTCAGGGTCCCAGTGGGTGGCGATCCACGCGCGGAACTCCAGCCGCTCGGCGTCCAGGTTCACCGGCGCGCGTTCTCCTCGAGGAACGGCCGCAGCGCGGCGTTGAACTCGTCGGGGTGGGTGACGGGCGGGGCGTGTCCGGCGCCGGCGATCGTCACCAGCCGGGCGCCCGGGATCTTCGCCGCCATGTACCCGGAGCCGGCGAGGAACGGGTCGTCGTTCTCCCCGACCACGACCAGGGTCGGTGCGGCGATGGTCGGCAACGCCTCCAGGACGTGGCCGTCGCGCTGGCGCAGGATGCCGCGGGCGGCGAGGGCGAGGCCCTCGGCGCTGCGGTGCACGCCGGCGTCAGCTCGGCGCTGGCGGGGAGGCCGTCGAGCCCACGCTCGTCGAGGTCGGCGGCGTAGCGCTCGGCCATCTCGTTCCACCGCTGCCGCCCTTCGTCCTTCCGGAAGCCGGGGCCGGTGTCGACGAGCACGAGACCGTCGACCCGCTCGGGGTGGGCGAGCGTGAACTCGAGCGACAGGTAGCCGCCGAGCGAGTGCCCGACCAGGACGGCGTGGTCGGCTCCGCCGGCGTCGAGGATCTCGGCCATGTCGACAGCGCCGACTCGACGGAGTACTCCGCCGGCTCGGCGGCGAGTCGCTCTTGCCGTGGCCCCGGATGTCCCACGTGATCGTCGTGTGGTCGCCGGACAGGTCGGCGACGGTCGCCGCGTACATGTGGGACGACGCGGCGAAGCCGTGGGTCAGCAGGATGGCCGGCCCGGACCCGGCGATCTCGTGGTGGACGTGCACGCTGTCCATCGTGGCCCACCCGGTGATTCTGTGGAGAGTTGGGATCACTCAGTCGATCCTGAGCGTCGTCAGAACCGTACGGAGATCGCGGCGACGACGAGGGCGACCTGGGCGGCGAGGTCGGCGGGCTCGATCCGGACGTCGGGGTTGAGCGGCGGCTCGTAGGGGTCGTCGATCCCGGTCATCCCCGCCAGCTCGCCCGCCCGGGCCTTGGCGTAGAGGCCCTTCGGGTCCCGTTCCTCGCACACGGCGAGCGGTGTGTCGACGAAGACCTCGACGAAGCGCAGCCCGGCCGCCTCGTGGATGGTGCGGACCCGGTCCCGATCGGCCCGGTACGGGCTGATCACCGGGGCGAGGGCGACGAGCCCGGCGTCGGCGAGCAGCCGGGCGACCTCGCCGACCCGACGCACGTTCTCCGCCCGGTCGGTCGCCGAGAACCCGAGGTCGGCGTTGAGCCCGTGACGCAGGTTGTCCCCGTCGAGCACGTAGGCGGGGCGGCCGTCGTCGAGCAGCCGCGCCGCGACGGCGTTGGCCAGCGTCGACTTGCCCGATCCGGACAGCCCGGTGAGCCACACCGTCGCGCCGGCGAACCCGTGGCGCCGCCAGCGGCGTCGCCCGGTCGACCGAGGACTCGTGCCAGACGACCCGTTCGGTCACGTCGAGCCTCAGCCGCCGCCGGTCCTCAGCATCCCCGCCGCCACGGTCTGGTTGGTCGCTTCGTCGATCAGCACGAAGCTTCCGGTGGCGCGGTTGCGGCGGTAGTCGTCGGCGAACAGCGGGGCCGTGGCGCGGAGGGTGACCCGTCCGATCTCGTTGAGCGTGAGCTCGGTCGCCTCGGTGTCGCGATGGAGCATGTGCACGTCGAGGCGGTAGCGGAGGTCGGTGATCATCGCCCGCACCGTGCGGGTGGTGTGCTTCAACGTGTAGATCTGGCGCAAGCGCGAGCGGTGCCGACGAGTCCATCCACGCCACCATCGCGTCGAGGTCCTGGCTCGGCGTCGGGTGGTTGTTGCGGTCGCGAGATCATGTCGCCGCGCGAGATGTCGAGGTCGTCGGCGAGCACGATCGTGACCGCCATCCCCGGGCGCGCCTCGTCGACCGGCCCGTCGGCCGTGTCGATGCGCTCGATCCGCGACGTCAACCCGGACGGCTGCACGAGCACGTCGTCACCGGGTCGGATCTCGCCCGCGGCGACCGTCCCGGCGTAGCCGCGGTAGTCGTGGTGCTCGGCCCGCTGCGGCCGGATCACGTACTGCACGGGGAACCGCACGTCGATCAGGTTCTGGTCGCTCGCCGTGTACACCGTCTCGAGGTGGTGGATCAGCGTCGGCCCCTCGTACCACGTCATGTTCGACGAGCGGTCGACGACGTTGTCGCCCTCGAGGGCGGAGATCGGGATGAAGGTCACCTCACGCAGGTCGAGCCGGCCGGCGAAGTCGGTGAACTCGGTGCGGATCGCCTCGAACCGGTCGGGGTCGTAGTCGACGAGATCCATCTTGTTGACGCAGATGACGAGGTGGGGCACGCCGAGCAGGGAGACCAGCAGGCTGTGCCGGCGGGTCTGCTCGAGGATCCCCTTGCGGGCGTCGACGAGCACCACGGCGAGGTCGGCGGTGGAGGCGCCGGTGATCGCGTTGCGGGTGTACTGCACGTGGCCGGGGCAGTCGGCGATGACGAAGTCGCGGGCCGGCGTCGAGAAGTAGCGGTAGGCGACGTCGATGGTGATGCCTTGCTCGCGCTCGGCCCGCAGCCCGTCGGTGAGCAGGGCGAGGTCGACGTAGTCGCTGCCCCGCCGGCGGCTGACCGCCTCGATGTGCTCGAGCTGGTCCTCGAAGATCGCCTTGGAGTCGTGGAGCAGCCGGCCGATGAGCGTCGACTTGCCGTCGTCGACGCTGCCCACGGTGGCGAACCGCAACGGCGCCCGACGGTGGACGGGAACATTGCCGGTGTTGGTCACTGGAGCACCCCGTAGCGATGCGAGCGAGTGAGCGCCAGCGAACGAGCGGCCAGCAACTGCGCAGGCAGCATGTGGCGTGGCCGGGGAACGCCGTGAATAGTCATCGGGCCGCCCTTTGCCGATGCGAGCGAGTGAGCGCCAGCGAACGAGCGGCCAGCAACGGCCTGCGTGGCCGGGGAACGCCGTGAATAGTGATCAGAAGTACCCGTGTCGCGATGCGAGCGAGCGAGCGCCAGCGAGCGAGTGGCCAACAACGGCCTGCGTGGCCGGGGAACGCCATTAGAAGTACCCCAGCCGCTTGCGATCCTCCATGCCGGCCTCGGAGATCCGGTCGTCGGCGCGGGTCGCGCCACGTTCGGTGAGTCGGGCGACGCTCGTCTCGGCGACGATGTCGTCAACGGTCGTGGCCGTCGACTCCACGGCGGCGGTGCACGTGGCGTCGCCGATCGTGCGGAACCGCACCATCGCCTCGAACGGCTCCTCGCCGTCGAGCATCGTCACGTGCGGGTTGACCGCCATCAACATGCCGTCGCGCCGGAAGACCTGGCGGCGGTGGGCGTAGTACAGCGGCGGCAGCTCGACCTCGCGGTGGGCGACGAACCGCCAGATGTCGAGCTCGGTCCAGTTCGACAGCGGGAACACACGCAGGTGCTCGCCGCGGTGGTGTCTTGTGTTGTAGATGCCCCACAGCTCCGGTCGCTGGTTCTTCGGGTCCCACTGCCCGAACTCGTCGCGGTGCGAGACGATCCGCTCCTTGGCCCGGGCGCGCTCCTCGTCGCGGCGGGCGCCGCCGAACACGGCGTCGAACTGGTGCTCGGCGATGGCGTCGAGCAGGGTCACCGTCTGCAGCGTGTTGCGCGACGCACGCGGGCCCGGGTCCTCGTGCACCCGGCCCTCGTCGATCGACTTCTGGACGGACGCGACGATGAGCTCGACGCCGAAGCGGTCGACCATGCGGTCACGGAACTCGACGACCTCGTCGAAGTTGTGGCCCGTGTCGACGTGCATCACGGGAAACGGGATCCGCGCCGGCCAGAACGCCCGGTGGGCGAGGTGGAGCATGACGACAGAGTCCTTGCCACCGGAGAACAGCAGCACCGGGCGCGCACACTCGGCGGCGATCTCGCGGATGATCGTGATCGCTTCGTCCTCGAGCTCCGCCGTGGCGTGGGGGATTGACGCGACGCTCGGCACGGGCCGCGATCCTACCGGCCGCCCTGTTCCGTCCTCCGGGTTCTCGCCGCCATTACGGAGGCCAACGTCAGCTCGACGCTCACGCGGCCCGCTCGTTCATGGTTGACCGTCGACCATCACCGTCGTTCCGGGATCGCGCCCGCACCGTCCAGGTCGCCAGCACGCGATCTTGGCCTGCGTCGTTGGGCCAGGTGAACCGGGACGCCGACGCTCCCTCCAGCTGGCCGAGCTGGAGCCGCGCCGGGCCGCCGAGGACCGTGGCGCCGTCGCCGTTCAGCTCGGCGACGAGGGGCAGAACGAGGTTCGAGCTTCTTCGCCCGCGCCGACACGTACGTCGGCAGCCAGCCGGTGTTGGCGATGCCGACCTCGACCCGCCAGGTCCCGCCCCCGAGGTCGACGACCCGCTGGTGGCGGACCTGCAGGCACGGCGAGGCGAGGGCCTGGGCGACGGCGAAGGCGGCGTGGGGCGCGACCTCGGCGCGCAGGAGCGCCGGCGGGCGGGTTCGACCAGATGCCGAGGTAGTGCCAGCCGCCGAGCTCCAGCGGGCCGAGCTGGGGGTGCTCGAACGGGTACCAGTCGACGAACTGGTCAGGGGCGTGCTCGTCCACCCAGCGCAGCACCGCCAGGGCCTGCTCGTCCGTCGGGCCGAAGTACCAGAAGTCGCTCGACTGCTTGGTGCCGGTCGCGGCGAACACCGCGTCCCAGAACTCGGTGGTCCACGAGAACACCCCGAGGTGCTCGTAGGCCCAGTCGTCGGCGGCACCGCTCATGACGTCGGCCTTGTCCCACGTGAAGTCCTCGTGCACGGAGTGCACCGGGTATCCGGTGAGCGCCGTGCCCTGCTCGCCGAGCTGCTTCCACACCCAGAGGTCCTGCGGCGGCAACGCCGTATCCGGCTGGGTCGACGACGGACGCAGCAGCACGCCACCGGCGGTGTGGAACGCGTTGTATCCGCACACGTTGCGCCGGACGAAGATCGCGCGCACGAGGGCGTCGATCTCGGGCTCGGACAGCGGATGGTCGCCGGCGCCGGTGACGACCGCCGACCAGCCGGCCGGAAAGTTGCGATTGAGGTCGAGTCCCTCGGGCGGGCGGGGAGTCGGGACCGTGAACCCGTCGTGGTCGACGACCGTCGCCTCGTCGAGCACCCGGTACCTGGTCGTGCCGGGAGGCGGGCCGGACGGCGGGACCGGGATCAGCAGCCGGGCATCCTCCGGATGCGGCATCCACGAGCCGTCGGGATCCTCGATCCGCATCTGCAGCACACGGCCGTCGCCGTCGACGTCCTCGGCGTGAGCCCCCGGCCAGCGGTGCCCGTCCGGCCACGGCCACGGCCGCGTGCTCGACCGGCGGAACCGCGGGGGATCGGCGAGCGCCCACTCGGCACCGTCGGGGTTGACGCGCGGCACCACGTAGAACGTGCGGGTGGCGAGCGCCTCGCGGACCGTGGGATCGCCGTCGGCGTGCCCGCTGACGAGATGGTGGAGCAGGTAGCACGCGGCGACCGTCCCGGTCAGCTCGACGGCGTGGATGCTCGCGTCGACCCAGTGGGCCGGCTTGTGGTCGGGCGGGCCGGTGGCACTGTCGGTGACCGTGACCAGCCAGAGCTCGCGACCCTCGTGGCTGTGGCCGTAGGACTCGATGCCCACGAGGTGGGGATGCGCGGCGGCGAGCTCGTGCAGCCACGCCGTCAGCTCGTCGTAGCGCAGGAAGCGATCGAACTCGTAGCTCACCGGAAGGCCTGTCGGCGCTACGTCAGCGTCGGGGCGAGGCGGCGCCATTCCTCGCGCGGGAAGGCCGGGGACTCGGTCGGTGAGTACCTGCACGCAGACGTGGCTGGCGCCGGCGTCACGGTGCGCCCGAACCCGGGCGGCGAGCGCTTCCTCGTCGCCCCACGCGATGAGGGCGTCGACGAGGCGATCGCTCCCCCCGTCGGCGAGGTCGTCGTCGCCGAACCCGAGCCGCCGCCAGTTGTTGGTGTAGTTCGGCGCCACGATGTACCTCGACAGGAACTCCCTCGCGATCGCGCGCGCCTTGTCCGGATCGGTCTCGAGGATCAGTCCCTGCTCGGGAGCGACGATGGCGTCGTCGCCGAGGGCGGCCCTCGCGGTCG
Source organism: uncultured Acidimicrobiia bacterium (assembly GCA_963839695.1). Classification (GTDB taxonomy): domain Bacteria; phylum Actinomycetota; class Acidimicrobiia; order Acidimicrobiales; family Ilumatobacteraceae; genus JALZMG01. Next base: position 268,281 of record CAWIVW010000011.1, read on the forward strand.
CCGAGTGCTCGGGCGTCGTGAGGTAGGGATGGGTGCCTGCCGTTCGTTCGCCGGCGAGGGCGAGGGCCTTCGGCCCGAGGGCGGCGAGCACCCGCTCGTCGACGGGCACCGGTACCTCGGCCGCATCGAGGCCGTCGAGGAATTCCGCCATCCGCGCCAGCGGCCGCTTGTACTCCTCGCCCCGCGATGCGCTCGACGAGGTGGGCGTGGCTGACCCCCAACCCGAGGAGGAAGCGGCGGCCGTGCTCGGCGCTCAACGTGGCGTGCTGGCGCGCCGTCTCCTCGGGCGTGCGCAGCCAGATGTTGGCGATGCCCGTGGCGACGACGGCGGTCTTCGTGGCGGCGAGGAGCGCGGCGACGGAGCCGAACAGGTCGCCGCCGATGTCACCGACCCACAGCGCCGAGTAGCCGAGCTGCTCGAGCTCGGCGACAACCTCGGCGACCTCGCCGGCGTCGCCGTAGCGCAACGCCGAGTTCCAGATGCCGGTGCCGGAGAGCGTGATGCTCACTGGCCCTCCCGAAGTCGCGAGCGAGTGAGCGCCAGCGAGCGAGCGGCCACGAACGGCCTGCGTGGCCGGGGAACCCACATGACGGCCAGCCTGGCACAGATTCGCAGGCACCTACACTCTCGGCCGTGGACGAGTCCGGGGACTCCGGAGACAGCCGCCTGCTCGCCGTCAGTCAACGGTGGTGGGACGACGTCTGGCGGGACGGCAACCTCGACGCCATCGACGAGATCTTCACCGATCCGTTCATCCGCCACACCGGCACCGGCAGCGAACGCGCCAGACCTGCGCGCCTACAAGGGTCGACTGTCGGAGTTCCAGCGCGTGTTGTCGCGCGCCGAGACGGTGATCGACGACCGTGCCGTCAACGGTGACCGCGTGTGGACGCGGGCGACGAGCAGAGGCATCAACCGCGAGACCGGCGAGCTCTCGATCGTCACGTGGCTCCTCGTGCAACGCATCGAGAACGATCGCATCGCCGAGCACTGGGTCGCCACCTTCCCCGGCGTCGACTGGAGCGCGTGACGTCAGACCACCTCGACTGGGTCCGCGTTCTCCGCCGACGTCGAAGTGAGCCGTTCTCGCGGACGCAGCCTGATGCTCAGGCCGGCTCGACTCCGACCAGCAGGCTGCGGTGCCGGCGACGCGTCAGGGCGAACACACCGGTCACCGTCAGCACCAGGAGGCCCATGCCCACAAGGGTCAGCCGCAGCGACGTGGCGTCGGCGAAGAGGCCGAGCGGCAGGGCGGCGAGACCGAAGCCGCTGAACCCGAGCACCACCATGCTCTGCATGCGACCGTGGTACTGAAAGTCGGACAGCGAGAGCATCAGGGCCTGGGTCGACGTCTGGAACACCAGCCCGGCCGCGCCGACGGCGAGCAGGACGACCAACGCCAGCCAGTACGTCGACGAGAACCCGAGCGCGACGAGCGCGACCCCGAGGGTCGCGCCGGACAGCCCGATCACCCGCCACGGCCGCGAGACCACCCACGTTCTGGCGCGGCGTGATCAGCCCGGCGATCACCGCGCCGAATCCGGCCACGCCGGCCATCGAGCCCGTAGCCGCCCGCGCCGACGTCGAAGCGGTCGTCGGCGAGCGCCGGCAGGAAGACGAGGTACGGGTAGCCGATGACCACGACACCGATGGTGGTCAGGGCGACGAGCGAGAGCTCGCGGCGGGACCGCACGTACCCGATCGCATCCACGATCTCCGCCGCCGGGGATCGGTTCGAGACCACCCGGGGCGCGCCGGGCGGCAACCCGGTGACGAACAGCGCCGAGATCGCGCTCGACACCCCGGCGAGCAGGAACACGCCGCCGACACCGAACCAGCTCACCCCGATCAGGACGCCGGCGAGCGCAGGCGCGATCACGCGCATCGCCTCCTGCGCCGTCTGGCTGACCACGACGGCGACGCCGATCTGCTCGGGTGCGACGAGCTCGGCGATGAACGCGATGCGTGCCGGGAGGTAGAAGGCGAAGGCGATCGCCTGGACCGCCGAAGCGGCGAGCAGCATCCAGTACTCGATGAGGTCGGCCTCGACGGCGACTCCGACGGCGAGGGACGAGACGCTCAGGGCGATCACCGCGTACAGCACCACGCGCCGCTTCGGCGAACCGATCGGCGGCCACGCCACCAGCCGGAGTGGCGAGGAGCAGGGCCGCCCCGAACACGAGCAGCACGCCGCCCAGCCCGGCATTGCTGTCCGTCAGCTCACGCGCCAGCCAGGCGCGGGCGACGGCCTGGCCCATGACGCCGAAGATGACGATCGCGGCACTGATGAACAGCCGGCGGAAGCCGGCCAGCTCGAGGACCGACGGCGCCGACGACATCTGACCCACGGTACGTGCGGCCGATGCGCCGGCGTCATTCGAAACGCCCGGGCGGGGTCGACCTGGGCGACGCAGACGCGGCTCAGTCGCGCAACCGACGAAGCAAGCGAGCAACCGCCTCCATGTCGGTGTCGGGATGGACGAACACCAACCGCCCGACGACACGCCCCTCCCACGTCGTCGGCGTGACGAAGGCGAGCTGGTCGGCCAACGCCTGCTCCGCCCAGCGGTACCACTCGGCACGGCCCCAGCCGGCGCGGTCGAACAACACCACCGAGAGCTGCGGCTCCATGAGCAGGCGCACCGGGTCGCCGATCGCCTCGACGATCTCGGCGGCCCGGCGGGCGAGGTCGATGCCGGCGCGGACGGCCGTGGCGATCGTGGTGGTGCCATGGACGACGAGGGTGAACCAGAACGGCAGACCGCGGGCGCGCCGGGTGAGGTGGAACGCGAGATCGGAGGGGTTGACCTGCTCGTCGCCGAACGCGTCGAGGTAGCCCGCGGACTGGCGGTGGGTCCGTGCCGCGAGCGCAGGCCGGCGGTAGACGAGGGCGGCGCAGTCGAGCGGCGAGAACAGCCACTTGTGCGGATCGATCACGATCGAGTCGCAGCGCTCGACACCGGCGAAGAGCTCCGCGCACTCGGGCAGGCACAGCGCGGCGCCTCCGTACGCCGCATCGACGTGCAGCCACAACCCGGCGTCGGCGCAGACGTCGGCGATCGCGTCCAGCTCGTCCACCGCGCCGGTGTTGGTCGCGCCGGCGCTGGCGACCGCGGCACACACCGGCACGACCGACGATCCCCTCGCGGAGCGCGACGCCGGTGAGCCGCCCGCGCTCGTCGCCGGCGATCTCGACGACATCGAGGTCGAGGAGAGCGGCCGCCTTGCGCACCGACGAATGGGCCGATGCCGGCGCACGCGACCGCCGACTCGATCTCGTTCGCCGTGCTCCGCGCGCCAGACGTCGCGGGCGACGGCGAGCGCCGAGAGGTTCCCAGCCGAGCCACCGTTGACGAAGCACCCACCGGCCTCCTCCGGGAGTCCGGCCAGTTCCCGTAGCCAGCCGAGAGCGGCGTTCTCGGCGGCCACGGCGGCGCCGGCCTCTTGCCAGCTCTCGCCCGAGAACGACCAGGCGCCGACCAATGCGTCGAACAGCGCGGCCGACGTCGCCGGAGCGGCCGGGATGTAGGCGAGGAACTGGGGATGATCGAGGGCGACGTTGTTCGGCAGCAGCACCTCACTGACGAGGCGGAGGGCCGCGCCGACCCCGAGCCCGTCGGCCGTGATCGCGTCGAGCGCGGCGACGTCGGACGGGCTGGGCGTGCGGCCGAGCGGTTGGGCGGAGCCGAGGTGGGCGCTGATGTAGGTCGGCTGATCTCGCTGGCCAACTCGTCGTGGTCAGCCGACCACCCGTGCAGGTTCATCCCGGCCGGCCGGCAGCCATTCGGGCGCGGTAGGCGCGGGTCTTGGCGATGCTGCCGCAGCCGCGGGCGCCGCCGGCCGCGGTCATCGAGCACCAGGTGCGGCGGGCGTTGCGGCTGGTGTCGTAGAACACCCACCCGCAGTCGGGGCAGGCCCGGAGGCGGTGCCATTCGCCCGGCCGCGATGGCCCCGACGACGATCGCGACGAGGGCCGCAGCCGTCGTCCCCGCTCCGGCAGGAGCCGGATCGCCGGCTCGGCGTACCGCGGCCGTGAGCTCGACGCGCCAGCGGTGGGAGTCGACGACGGCCGACAGCGCCGTGGGGTGGGCGACTGCCGAGCGCGCGAACGGAGCTGATCCCGGAGGGTGCGAAGCGAGGCGATGGCCGAGCGGGGCGGCGGCGGGATCGCGGGAAGCGGCTGCGCCCAGCGCTGCCGGGTCGGCGGCCAACGCGGCGAGGTCGTCGACCGGCCGCCGGGTGTCGTTCGGGATCCACCAGCTGTTGAGGAACGTGCGGACTTGCTCGAGGTCGCCGGGCGCGACGCTGCCATCCATCGCGACCAGCGTAACTGATGAACGGTTGCACGGCGGCGCGCTGGTGCGTTACCATCGTTACTGATGACTGGTAACCGACTTGCTCGCCTGGGTCGGCCCGGATCCAGAACGCATCGACGTCGCCCACGTGGTCCTCGGGTCGGACCAACTAGTCGGCGCACGGCTCCAGCACGACTCCGGAGCTACGCGCTGACCTATCGGCTCGTCACCGGTCCCGGCTGGGTGACGCAACGTCTCGACGTGCGAATCGACGGTGACGGATGGTGGCGGACGCTCGGGCTCCGGCGTTCCTCCGAGGGCCGCTGGACATCTGCAGCGCGTCGAGTGCGAGCACCGATGGCGATCCCACGGTCTCGGCCGTGGAGCACCCCGAGCTGGCCGGGGCGCTCGACTGCGACCTGGCGCCTGTGCCCGTTGACGAACACGATGCCGGTGCTGCGGGCGGGCTTGATCGAAGTGGCGCAGCGCGGCGGGCAGCAGCCGCGCCGAGCTGATCGTGGCGTGGGTCGCGGTTCCCGAACTGGACGTGGTACGCGCGACCCAGCAGTACGAGGCCGGAGCAGCAGTGGCGGGTGGAGGAGCTCAGGTCCGGTTCCAGGCGGGCTCGTTCGTCGAGCACATCGAAGTGGACGCCGACGGGCTGGTGGTCAGCTACCCGAGCATCGGCCGGCGCATCGCCGGCTGACGTGCTCACGCACGAGGTTCGATCGCCACCAGCCGGAACTCTGGATACGTCAGTCCCTCGGCTCCTTTGCACGTGAGCGGCGTCGGCGCCGGCAGCCGAGCCTTCTCCACCGTGACCACGATCGACTTGTCGCCACCGCCACGGACACCGTCGGCGAGCTGCACGGCCACCTGCCCGTCGCCGAGCGACTCGATCGACGCGATCGCGTCGAGGGCGTCGAGGGCGAACTCGGCGCGCACGAAGTGCTCCGCCGCCTGCTCGACGAGGGTGAAGGACGAACGACCGCGGAAGCAGGTCAGGTCGATTCGGCCGGCGTCGTACTCGGCGAGCACCTGCTCGGCCCGGCGAGCCGTCGCAGCGACCGAAGTACAGGCTCTCCGGCAGCAACAGCAGGTTGCCGGCGAAGCGGTCGCCACCGATGTGGGAGCACTCCCACACGCGGTCGGCCCACCGGGAGCCGCGAAGGGCGCGCACCAGGGGGCGGCCGAACGTCGCGCAGCACGCGTCGTGGCGGCCGTTGGTGCACACCAGCGCGTACGGCGCGTCGTCGTCCGCCCAGCCCGCGCCCGAACCGGCCCCCGAAGCCAACGACTCGGTGGCGGTGACGACCTGGTGGAGGTCGTCGACCATCCGGCGGCGTGCCCGCGCGGCCGTCACGCCCGGCCGGCCCGCGACGACGTGGACGAGACGGACTCCCTCGACCGGCCCGTGGTGGTGGGTGTCGAGGTCGCGCCGGATCGTGATGACCCGGATGCCCCGGGCGCGCATCGCGTTGCGCCAGATCGGCGGAGCGTGGGGTCCGAGCTCGCTCTCGTCCACCGCGTCGCGACCCCACGAGCCGTGCACCTCGATGAGCAGCCACGCCTTGACCTGTGACGCAGTCGCCCACAGCGGCTCGGCGCGGTCCGCGGCGGCGACCGCGCACTCGAATCGGACCGGGCGGCTAGGCAGGAACGATCACTCCCTCGACAGCGAGCCGCTGTACGACCGCCAGGCGCGACGCCTCGTCCAGATCGCCGGCCGCCGAGGCGGCGACGAACGAATCCGGATGGGCGAGCAGGTCAGCGAGCAGCGGATGAGCCTCAGCGGGAAGGTCGAGCTCGCGGTCACCGAGCCCGAACACCGCGCGACATCCGGCCGATCCCGGCCGCATCGTCAGCCACAGCAGGGGGCCGGGCGTGAGAGCCACGGGCGTATCGACCTGAATCTCGGGCGGCACCAACGGCCGCAAGCGGGTCGCCGGCTGGCGATGCCAGATCTCCTTGGCCAGCCATGGCCGCAGGCTCGCCGGGTCGAGGTGGCTTCCCGAGCCGCGGCCGGATCGGGCGGCGCCGGGTCGGTCGAGTCGAGGCTGCGGGCCGGGATCGAGGCCGTGAGCTGCCCGGCCGCGACGGCCGCGTCGACGGCACGGCGGACAGCGCGCTGCCAGGTGATCGCGAGCACCCCGATCGTCAGGTGCGACGACGCTGCGTCGATGGTCTCGGCGGCGTGCGGGAAGCCGCGCGGCAGGTAGAGGCAATCGCCGCTCGCGAGCGTGAGGTCGAGCGTCGGCTCGCCGAGCTCGTCGAGCGTGGGCAGCGGGATCTTCACGCCGTGGCGAACCGGGTCCCGGGTGCGGGGCAGCGGCTCCCACACGCGCCAACGCTTGCGGCCGTCGAGTTGGAGCACGAACACGTCGTGGAAGTCGAAGTGCAGTCGAGCCCGCGGGCGGCCGCCGGCGACAGGTAGGCGTTGATCTGCACCGGATGATCGAGAGCGAGCGCGATGTTGTTGGCGGCCCGACCGAGCGCCGGGTCGGTCAGCTGCAGGCCCTGGAGCACCATCGTCGCCCCGTCGGCGTACAGCTCGAGGACTCGGTTCGGCTGGATCACGTCGTCGATCGTGCGGTGGCCGACGCCGGCGGTGCGGCAGTACGCCCGCGGCGGCAGCGTCGCTGCCGGCGCGGACGAGCCGGAACGACGGCGTGCGCGACGCCCGGGTCAGCGCATCGGTCCACAGCCCGTCCGCAGTGGCGAAACGATCCGGATCTCGTTCGGCGTCCGCCCGCGACGAGAACACTGGCCGGCGGAACAGGTCAGCCTCGATGAACCGAGGCGCGTCGGCGACCAGGTCGGCAAGGCCCGGCGCGTCGCGATGAGGGAGACGGCACGCCGCCCACGTGCCGGCAAGGTCAGCGGGTTGGCTCAGGCGTCGCCACCGTCGGCGTCGCTGCCGTCGGCGTCGCTGCCGTCGCCGTCCGTCGCATCACCGTCAGAGCCGTCACCGTCGGACCCGTCACCGTCGGTACCGTCGGCGTCCGAGCCGTCGCCGTCGCCGTCGCCGCTCATCGTGATGGCGATGGTGTCGCCGAGCTCCCAGTCAGCCTTGATGTCCTCGTTCGAGATGCTCATGCGATCGACCGTACACGTTTGGGCTCGAATCCAAGCCCACGTGCTCTACCGATGCGATGACGTATGGCTGCGCCGGGAACCCTTGTCACGCTTCGTCACGGCCAGAGCACGTGGAACCTGGAGAACCTCTTCACCGGCTGGCACGACGTCCCGCTGACCCCGCAGGGCGAGCAGGAGGCTCGGGCGGGCGGCCGGGCGATGGCCGAGGCCGGGCTCTTCTTCGACACGTCGCACACGTCGGTGCTCATCAGGGCCGTCGACACCCAGACCCTCGCCCTCGCCGAGATGGGTCAGGGTTGGCTCCCGGTTCAGCGGCACTGGCGACTCAACGAACGCCACTACGGCGCGCTGCAGGGGCTCGACAAGCGCGCCACCGCGGAGCGCTACGGCGCCGAGCAGACCTTCCTATGGCGGCGCAGCTTCGACGTCCAACCGCCGCTCGCTCACCCCCGATCATCCCGAGCATCCCGCGCACGACCGGCGCTACCGACTGCTCCCGCCGGACGTGCTGCCGTCGACGGAGTGCCTGCGCGACGTCGTCGCTCGCGTCCTCCCCTACTGGCACGACGTGATCGCGCCGCAGCTCCTCGCCGGGCTCGACGTGTTGGTCACGGCGCACGGCAACTCGCTGCGCGCCCTCTTGATGCACCTCGAGGGGGTGTCGGCCGAGGAGATCCCCGCGGTGAACATCCCGACGGGCGTCCCCCGCCGGTACGAGTTCGACGGCCGCCTCCTCGTTCGTTCCGCCGAGTACCTGGGCGACGCCGAGGCGATCGCCGCGGCCGCCGAGGCGGTCGCGCGGCAGGCCGAGGCCTGACCAAGTCCTGCGTCGCCGACGCGAACGCCTAGAGTCGGGCGATGGCCAGCAAGAAGGCGTACGTCGACCACCTGCGCAACGTGTCCCTGTTCTCCGGATGCACGCGCAAGGAGCTCGAGCGGATCGCCCGCTCGGGCGACGAGATCAAGATGACCGCGGGCAGTCTCGTCGTCGACCAGGGTCAGACGGGCCGCGAGGCGTTCGTGATCCTCGACGGCACGGTGACGGTCAAGCGCAACGGGCGGAAGGTGGCGGACGCTCGGCCCGGGCGCGATCGTCGGCGAGTTGTCGTTGCTCGATCACGGCCCTCGCACGGCCACGGCCGTGTGCGAGACCGACTGCTCGCTCTTCGTGATCTCGCAGCGACACTTCCTGGCCGTGCTCGACGACGTGCCGACGATCGGCCACAAGCTGCTCGCCGGTCTCGCCGGCCGGATCCGCGAGCTCGACCGCGCCGTACTACGGCTGAACTCCTCTGTTCTTGCATCTGATGGTCGGGTCTATTGCGCGCCGATGCTAGACTGCGAGTTCGGCGATTGATGAGCGTTCGGCGGATGCGGCCGCGCCACTTGGTCATCGGGCTCGGGATCGCCTTCGCGGTGTTCACCGTGCTCTCGGGGGTCGTGCCCCTGATCACCGAGTGGCACGACGACAGCCCGGTCCAGCGCGAGGTGTTCACCAACATCCCGCGGGCCGTTGCAGCTCGCCTTCTACACGGTGATCCCGGTGATGCTGGCCTGGGGGGCATTCCAGTTCGCCGATCGGGTGAAGAACTGGGAGCGCGGTCGCCCCGCCCCGACCCGCCGCACGACGATGCGCAACGCCAAGCGCCGCTTCGGCGACTACCGCGCCGGCGTCTACATGCGCACCCTGCTCCGCGATCCGGCCGCCGGGCTGATGCACTCGATGATCTACTTCAGCTTCCTCGTCCTGCTCGCCGTCACGACGGTCCTCGAGATCGACCATCAACTGCCGGAGAGCATGAAGTTCCTGCACGGCCGCACCTACCAGGCGTACGCCGCGGTGGGCGACGCCGCCGGAGCCGTCTTCGTCGGTGGCCTGCTGTGGGCGATCGCCCGGCGCTACGTGCAGCGCCCATACCGCATCCGGATCAAGACCAAGCCCGAGCACGCCGTGATCCTCGGCGTGCTCCTGCTGATCGGCCTCAGCGGCTTCGGGGCGGAGATGTTCCGCATCGCCCTCGGCTCGGCGACTCTGTCCGGCGTCGACATGGAGTTCGAGGAGTGGAGCTTCATCGGCTACCCGCTGAGCGGGCTCGTCGACGGGTGGTCGGCGTCGACGCTCGAGACGTGGCACCAGTGGTGGTGGATCGGCCACGTCGCGTTGTTCGTCGCCTTCCTTGCGATCCTGCCGCTGACGATGCTCCGCCACATGTTCACGTCGCCGTTGAACATGTACCTCCGCCATCACGATCGCCCGAAGGGCGCGATGAAGCCGATGCCCAACCTCGCCGAGACCGAGCTCGAGACGTTCGGCGCGTCGGTGGTCGAGGACTTCACGTGGAAGCAGCTCCTCGACACCGACGCCTGCACGATGTGCGGCCGGTGCACCGCGGTGTGCCCGGCGCACGCCACCGGCAAGCCGCTCGACCCGCGCGAGATCGTGCTCAAGACGGGCGAGGTGATGGCGGCCACCGGCGACCCGGTCGTGCCCCCGCCGCTCGGCACCGACGACGAGATCACCGTCAGCGCGAACTCGCTGTTCGAGCGCATCACGCCGGAGGAGCTCTGGGCCTGCACGACGTGCAGGGCCTGCGACGAGGCGTGCCCGGTGAACATCGAGATCCTCGACAAGATCCTCGACATGCGGCGGTACCTGTCGCTGATGGAGTCGAACTTCCCGACCGAGCTCGGCAACGCCTACCGGGGGATGGAGAACCAGGGCAATCCGTGGGGGATGAGCCAGGGCGACCGGGCCGACTGGGCCAAGGGCAACGGCCTCGACCACGTGGACGTCGTCGAGCCGGGCGAGCCGTTGACGGCCGAGTACCTCTACTGGGTCGGCTGCGCCGGCAGCTTCGACGACAAGAACAAGCGGGTGACCCAGGCGATGGCGAAGCTGCTGCGGCGGGCCGGCATCGACGTCGCCGTGCTCGGGCCGTCGGAGATGTGCACCGGCGATCCCGCCCGGCGGTCGGGCAACGAGTACCTCTTCCAGATGCTGGCGATGCCGAACGTCGAGATGCTCAACGGCATGGGCGTGCGCAAGATCATCACGCAGTGCCCGCACTGCTTCAACACGTTGCGCAACGAGTATCCGCAGCTCGGCGGGCACTACGAGGTCGTCCACCACAGCCAGTTGCTCGAGTTGCTGATCGCCAGCGGGCGCCTCGACGTCAGCCAGGCCACGCTCGAGGAGCGCATCACCTACCACGACTCGTGCTACCTCGGTCGCCACAACGACGTCTACCTCGCCCCCCGCCGGGTGGTCGGCTCGATCAAGGGCGTCGAGGTCGTCGAGATGCCCCGCAACGGCACCAAGGGGATGTGCTGCGGCGCCGGCGGCGCTCGCATGTGGATGGAGGAGTCGGTGGGGGTGAAGGTCAACGACGAGCGGGCGAAGGAGGCGCTGCAGACCGGCGCCAGCCGCATCGCCACCGCCTGCCCCTTCTGTTACATCATGCTCGACGACGGCACGAAGGCCGCCGGTGCCGGCGACGACGTCAAGGTCGCCGACATCGCGATCCACCTCCTCGACGCGATCGAGGCCGGTGAGCGCGAGTTCGACCGGCCGACCGTGCCCTTCGCCGCCGAGCCCTAGGTGTCCCAGCTCCGTCGGGTCGGCGGCATGCCGCTGGACCCTCCGGCGGCTTGGACGACGCCGAGGACCTGGTGGACGTTGATCCCGCCGTCGGCGAACCCGACCGCCGAACCGGCCATGTACAGCCGCCAGCACGCGGGCGCGGGCCTCACCGACGAGCCCGACCGCCTCCTCCCAGTGCGCCTCCAGGTTGGCGACCCACGCCCGCAACGTGCGGGCGTAGTGCTCGCGCAGCGACTCGACGTCGCGGATCTCGAAGCCGGCTCGCTCCATCGCCAGGACGGCGTCGCCGACGTCGATGAGCTCACCGTCGGGGAACACGTAGCGGCCGATGAACGACGTGCGCCCCAGTCGCGACCCGCCGACGGAACTGATCGCGTGGTTGAGCAGCCGGCCCTGGGGCCGCAGGGCGTCGTGGAGGATCCGGTAGTACGACTCCAGGTTCGGCTTCCCGACGTGCTCGGACATCCCGATCGAGGAGATCACGTCGAACTGTTCGCCGGCCAGCTCGCGGTAGTCCTGGAGGCGGATCTCCACCCGGTCGCCGACGCCGGCATCGGCGACCCGCTTGCTGGCGAGCTCGGCCTGCGAGCGGCTGATCGTGATGCCCACCACGCGGGCGTCGTGATGGGTCGCGGCGTGGATCGCCATCGAGCCCCAGCCGCACCCGACGTCGAGCAGACGCGCGCCGGGCTGCTCGGGCAGGCCGAGCTTGCGACAGATCAGCTCGTGCTTGGACGCCTGCGCCTGGGTCAGGTCCATCTCCTCGTCGGCGAACCGGGCGCACGAGTACGTCATCGACGGCCCGAGCACGAGGCGGTAGAAGTCGTTGCCCACGTCGTAGTGGTGGCCGATGGCCTCGGCGTCCCGGCGCCGCGAGTGGCGCCAACCGTGGAGGCGCGCCTCCAGGCGGCGGCGGCGGGGGTGGCCGTCCGACGAGACCGAGCCGGCGGGCGGCGGTGATCGCGAGCGGGGCGGCCGAGACCCCGAATCGCAGGTTGCGGGCCGGGCGGTCGCGCAGCGCCTCGAGGAGGGCGAACAGATCGCCGTCGGCCTCGAGCTCGCCCGCCACGTACGCCCGCGCCAGCCCGAGCTCGTTCGGGCTCCAGAGGATGCGCCGCACGGCGTCGGCGGTTCAGCACGCGCAAGGTGCCCGGCGAGCGCGGGATCGCCGGCCGGCGGGCCGAGGCTGCTGCCGTCCCAGAACTCGATGCGCAACGTCGTGTCCTCGCCGATCACGGCGGCGAGCAACGGCGCGAGGGTCTCGGCGACGGACGCCGCCGGCGCGGAAGTGTCGGCCATGGACCGCAAGGTTAGGCGGTCATGGCGATCGGTTCGCTGGTGGGTTCGTCGCTCCCACCCGGCGGCTCGATCGTGATCGCGAAGACGTCATCCCCGGGATCCACGCCTTCCATCAGCTCGACGACCATCCCGTCCTCGGGCCGGAACTCCCTGATGATCGGTTCGGGCGTCGCTCCGGCGATGCGCCACAGCTCGAAGACGTCGTCGCCTTCGGGCGCCGGCACATCGGTGCCCTCCAGCACCGTGGCATTGGCGGCCTCGGAGTGGACGAGACGCAGCCCGGACAGCTCTCCGGTGAGCTCGATCGTGGTGGCGTTCGGGTCCTCCAGCACGTCGGCGACGTGATCGCCGGCGTCGTCGTCCGCCGAACGGGGACACCACCAGCACGCCGATCGCGACGGCCGCGGCGGCGGCCACGGCCGCACCCCATCGCACCCAGCGGTGGCGGCGCGCCGACGTGATGGGGACGACAGGGGCCACGGGCTCGACTCCGGCGCGGCGTCGGACTCCGGCGCGGGCAGCGCCGGCTCCTGCGGCGTCGTCGCGATCGTCTCCAGCACCCGCGCCCGGAGGCTCGGCGGAGGCTGCTCGCTGACTGCCTCGGCCATCGTGGCCGCCGCGCCGCGCAGGGACTCCAGCTCGGCGCGCAGTTCGGGCCGGCCCTCGATGGCGTCATCGAGCTCGGCGCGCTCGGTGTCGCTCAACGCCCCGACCGCCTCGAGGGCGAGCAGTTCGCGCAGCTCTTCGTCATTGCCCGCTGTCATGGATGCACTCCCATCGTGGCCCGGAGCCGGATCAGCCCGTCACGGATCCGGGTCTTCACCGTTCCCAGGGCGATTCCCAGGTGCTCGGCGATCTGGACGTGGGTGAGCCCGTCGTAGAAGGCCAGCTCGAGGGCTTCGCGCTGGGCATCGGAGAGCTCGGCCATCGCCGCCCGCGCCCGCTGTCGATCCTCTGAGTCGAGGGCGTTGTCCTCCGGAGTCGGGTCACCGGCGAGGTCGAGGGCGGCGTTGCGGGTCTGGCGATCGCGGTGCGCCTGCTCGCTGCGCACCCGGTCGACCGACCGCCGGTGGGCGATCGTGACCGCCCAGGTTCGGACACTGCCGCGGTCGGCGTCGAATCGGGTCGCCTGCCGCCAGATCTCGGTGAAGACCTCCTGGGTGACCTCCTCGGCCTGGCTCGGGTCGCGCAGGACACGGCGCGCCACGCCGAACACCGTCGGCGCCAACTGGTCGTACAGCGAGGCGAATGCGACCTGGTCTCCAGCGGCGACTCGGCCGATGCACGTCTCGAGGTCGAGGTCCTCCTCCACGCACCCATCAATCTGCCAGAACGGGAGGGGCCAGCGCGTCCACACCCACGCGAACGCACCGCGTCGCGGGGCGAGCAGGGAGGGTGCGGCGCAGGCAGCGTGAAGCATCACACCCAGGGTTCGGAGCCGACAACCGCGCGGATGGGTCCCGACGCGCCGGCAGCGGCGAGAGACCGAAGACCCTCGCCGCTGCTGGCGCCCTGCTGCGGCCGCACGGTGAGGCGGCTCGGCGGGGAGCGAGCCGGCCGACCTCACCGTCGGACCGCAGGTGATGCAAGTCAGGCCGACGGCATCAGCACACCGTCGATGATGTGGACCGTTGCGTTGGCGGTCGGCACGTCGGCGCAGACCACCGTGCCCTGGCCGCCATTGATCGACAGCGAGTCGCCCTCAGGGGTGATGATGAGCTCGTCACCCTGGACCGTGGTCACGGACCCGGCCCGGGCGAGCTCGGCGCTGGACAGCTGCTCACCGGCGACGACGTGGTAGGTCAGGACGGTCGTGAGCAGCCCTGTCGGATCGTTGAGGACCGCCTCCAGGTCGGCGGGGGCGATCTTGGCGAAGGCCGAGTTGGCCGGGGCGAAGATCGTGAACGGGCCCTCACCGTTGAGCGTGTCGACGAGTCCGGCCGCCTGCACCGCGGAGACGAGCGTGCTCAGCTCGGGGTTGTTCGAAGCGGCGGTGGCGGCAGGGTCGTCGGCCATTCCGGTGAAGCTGCCCTGGCCCCGCTTGGGGATGCTCGAGCACGCCGGACCGGACGGCTGGAGGGCGGCGCCCTCGGCGTCAGGGGTCATCGCGCTCGGCAGGAGCACGCCGTCGATGATGTGAACGGTGGCGTTGGCGGTCGGCACGTCGGCGCAGACGACCTTCGCCTGGCCGCCGTTGACCGCCAGCGCGTCGCCGTCGGGGGCAACGGTGATCTGCTCACCGTTGACGGTGGCAACCGATCCGACCTCGGCGAGGTCGGCGCTGCTGAGGCGCTGGCCGGCGACGACGTGGAGGGTGAGGATCGAGGTGAGGTCACCCGTCGGGTCGGCGAGCAGCGCCTCGAGATCCGTCGGCGGGGATCGCCTCGAAGGCCGAGTTGGCCGGGGCGAAGATCGTGAACGGACCCTCGCCGTTGAGCGTGTCGACGAGACCTGCGGCTTGCACTGCCGCGACCACGGTGGACAGCTCCGGGTTGTTCGAGGCGGCAGTCGCCGCGGGGTCGTCGGCCATGCCGACGAAGCTGCCTTCGCCGTCCTCGGGGATGCCGGAGCAGGCCGGACCCGACGGTTCGAGGCCGGCGCCGGCGGCGTCGGTGGTCATCGGCTCGGTACCGGCCGGGGCCATCGTGGCGGCGTCGGTGCCGGGCGTGCCCGCGGGAGCGGCGTCGTCGTCGTCACCACCGCACGCGGCGGCAGCGAGGGTCAGGGCAGCGAGCGCGGCGAGCGCGCCGTTGCGGGTGCGGCGATTCCTCATGGGGATCCTTTCAGAGGGTGGTCACGTCGGTACGGGCGCTCACTCGACGATCACGATGATCTGGTGATGGCCGGCGGCTCCGTCGGGGATTGGTTCGGCGCGTTCGGAGGTCTGGATTGCTCCGTTCTTGTCGATCGCCCGGACGGTGATGGAGTGACGTCCCGGCGTCGCGTTCCAGCGGTAGACCCACTGGCGCCATGTGTCGTTGCTCGGCGCGTCGGCCAGCTCGGCCGGCTGCCAATCGCCGTCGTCGATCTGCACCTCGACGGCCTGGATGCCGATGGTCTGCGCCCAGGCGACGCCCGCGATCGGCACGACGCCGGCGGCCACCATGGCCAGGCCGCGCGGCGTGTCGATCCGGCTCATCAGCTTGATCGGCGCCTTCTGCGCCCAGCCTCGGCGCAGCCAGTAGTGGTCGAACTCGGCGAACGTGGTGAGCTCGATCTCGGTCAGCCACTTCGTCGCCGACACGAACCCGTAGAGCCCGGGAACGACGAGGCGGGCGGGGAAGCCGTGCTCGATGGGGAGCGGCTCACCGTTCATCCCCACGGCGATGATCGCGTCGCGCCCGTCCATGGCCGACTCGACCGGAAAGCCGCACTCGAAGCCGTCGACGGAACGGCCGACCACCTGGTCGGCGCCCGCTTGCACGCCGGCTTCGCGCAACAGGTCGTCGAGGCGCGTGCCGAGCCAACGGGCCGTGCCGACGTAGCGCCCGCCGACCTCGTTGGAGACGCACGTGAGCGTGATGTCACGCTCGATCATCGGGCGGTCGAGGAGGTCCGCGTAGCTCAGCTCGAGCTCGTTGTCGACCATGCCGATGACCTTCAGCCGGTAGCTGTCGGCCGGAACCTGTGGCGCGACGAGTGCCGTGTCGATGCGGTAGAAGTCGGCATTGGGCGTGATGAACGGCGTCATCCCCGGGACGTCGGCCTGGACGGTTGCGGGCAGCGCGGCGAGCGGTTCGGTCGGCGGGGGCAGGACGACGTCCGCGCGTGAGTCGGCGGCGCCGAACCGGCTGGCGAGGCGACGCCCCGCCGCCCCGGTCAGGGCGGCGACCCCTCCGAGGGCGCCGAGCACGGCGCCGGTGCTGCGGAAGAACTGGCGGCGATCAGTCACCCCGTCGGCGGACACCTCGGCGGGCGTCGGCGCGACGACGAGGCGGTCGTGGATCAGCCACAACGCGCCGATCCCCGCCAGTGCGCCGGCGACGCTGGGCAGCGCGACGTGCAGGGGTGCGCTCGTCCGCCGGCTCAGCGCGGCCCAGGCCCCGATGGCTCCGAACACGGCGATGCCGGCGACGCCCGCGTAGAAGTTGCGGCGCAGGGCGACGACGCCGACCGCGGCGGCGTACAGCGCCGAGGATCACGGCGATGCCGATCAGCAGCGCCGGCTTGTCGTTCGTGCCGAAGGTGTCGATGGCGAACTCCTTGACGAACGGCGGCGCGGCGTCGATGACGCGGTCACCGACGTCGAGCACCGGCGAGCGCCAGGAGCGGTTGAGGCCGGCGAGCAGCTCGGCCACCGCCAGCGCGACCGCAGCGGCGACGAGGCCGGCGAGCGCGGCGACGGTGCGTGAGGGACGTTCCACGCGACACGTTCGTGCCCACCGCGGACCCGGATTCCTCGTTCTGTCGTTTGGGGACTACCGGATCGGGCCGACTGCCAGACGACAGAACGGGGCTATGGCCGCCGGAAGTGCTTGCTCAACGTGTCCTGCTGGAGTTGGTACGACGAACCGACATCGCGGCCATACAGGGTCTCCGGCGCCTCGAGCATCCGTTCAAAGGTGAGCTTGCAGACCCGCTGGCCGTTCTCGATCATGAACGGCACATCGTGCGCCCGCACCTCGAGAGCAGCTCTCGATCCATGGAACTTGCCGTCGGCGTCGTAACCGAATCCGGGGTCGAAGAACCCGGCGTAGTGCGTGCGCAGTTCGCCACTCGTCGGGTCGTACGCGGTCATCTCCGCCGCGAGCGACGGTGGCACGCACACCGCCTCGTCCGACATCAGCAGATAGAAGCGCTGCGGCGTCAGCACGACGCGGTCGCCGCCTTCCCGCTTGACCTCTTCCCAGTACGCCTCGGGGTCCACCGCGGTCGGCACGAGTGACGTCGAGAAGCGGTGCGTTGTCGCGTGCCCGATACCCAACTCTTCCAGCCTCATCGCCGCGAAGATCCAAGCTCAGGAACATCCCGTTCGCCAGCGCAAGCTGGTCATCCGCCACCGGCTCGCCATCCTTGAAGAGGAGCGCGCTGTTCGCGATGGCTCCGGCGCACGTCTTCATCGCTCAACTCCGGATGGCCGACCGACAGGCGGAGTTGGTTGAGGGTCAGGTCCTCGCGAACCCGGATCGCGAAGGAGAGCGGAACCACTTCCAGGTACAGCGGCCCGGAGTACCCGAACGCGATCTCGTCGAACCGGTAGCTCTCGTCGGTGATCACCCGGGTGAAGACGTCGAGGCGTCCCGTCGAGCTCTTCGGATTGGTCTTGCCACGGACGTTGGCAGGAAGGGAGAGCCGCTCTTTCAGTGGGATGAGGTACGGACGGTTCGTCTCCAGCACCACCCCTTCCCGATGGAGGTCGAGCTCATCGATGATGAAGTCCTTGACCTTCCGTTCGACCGTTTGCCGGTCGGGGAGGAAGCTGCAGCGGATCCGATACGCGACCTCGCCGAGGCGAAGATCGAGACTGGCCGGCTGAACGTTCTGCCGGGGAATGGTGAACGGGTTGGCGTCGATCACACCGGAGTCCACGGCCGCCAGCAGGTGCTGGCTCGGGAGCACCCCGGCCCGGTCACCGGGAAGGCTCAGCATGCCGCTCCGTGCGCCGCGTCCTGGCTCGTCACCGGCCACAAGTTAGCCAGCGGGCCACGGGGCGATCGGGGCGACCCGGCACCGGTCCGCTAGCCTCGCGGCCACCCGCGGATGTAGTTCAATGGCAGAACATCAGCTTCCCAAGCTGAATACGGGGGTTCGATTCCCCTCATCCGCTCTCGGACGAAGTCGCCTGGTAGATCGGCCTATTGGCCGTATTCGACGGCAAAGCTGCTTACATCGCGGCCGGCGTCGTGCCACATTCGTGCCACATTGAGTTAGAGTTGCCTCGATGGGGCGCAGCCGTTGGGGCAGTGTGCGGAAGTTGCCGTCGGGTCGCTATCAAGCGCGCTACCGCGTCGACGGTGTCTGGAAGACCGCGCCGACGACGTTCCGGACCAAGGGTGATGCCGACGCCTTCCTCGCCGCGACGCGGGCCGACGTCGGGCGTGGGCACTGGATCGACCCGACGGCCGGGCAGGTCGAGCTGGCCGCGTACAGCGACCGGTGGCTGAGCGACCGGCCGAACCTGCGCCCGCGCACCCGCGACCTGTACGACGGACTGCTGCGGCTGCACATCCTGCCCGAGCTGGGCACGACCCCGATCGGACAGCTCACGCCGGGACAGGTGCGGACGTGGCGGGCCGCCAAGATCAGGGCTGGCCGCCCAGGGCCGTCGACGATCGCCAAGTGCTACCGCCTCCTCCACGCCATCTGCGCGACCGCGGTCGAAGACGGCCTCATCCCGCGGAACCCGTGCGTCATCAAGGGCGCCTCCGTCGAGCGGCCGGCGGAACGGCCGGTGGCGACGATCCAGCAGGTGTTCGCCCTCGCCGACGCGATCGAGCCTCGCTACCGAGCGATGATGCTGCTCGCCACGTTCTGCGGCCTGAGGGTCGGGGAGCTCCGCGCGCTCCGCCAACGCAACCTCGATCTCCTCCACCGCACCGTCTCCGTCGTCGAGCAGTACCAGCAGCTCGCCGACGGCACACTCCTCCTCGGCCCACCCAAGACCGACGCCGGCCGGCGGACGGTCGCGATCCCCGAAGTCATCGTCCCGGACCTCGAGCAGCACCTGGCGACGTGGTGCACACCAGGCCGAGACAACCTCGTGTTCCCCGGCGTGAGCGGCCGGCCATTCCGCACGGCGACCCTCCATGCGGCATGGCAACGTGCCCTCAGGGCGACGGGGATCGACGGCCTCCGCTTCCACGACCTCCGCCACACCGGCAACACCCTCGCCGCGGCCACCGGTGCGAGCACGAAGGAGCTGATGTCCCGGATGGGTCATGCCTCCCCGCGGGCGGCGCTGATCTACCAGCACGCGACCCAGGACCGGGACGCCGCCATCGCCGCCGGCCTCAGCGATCTCATCGTTCAGGCTCGCGAGCACGCCGGACCATAGTTACAAGGCGCTCGGAGGCCGTTCAGCGGGTGCTGATCGGTGCCGGATCATGCCGCTTACACTGCGGGTTCGCGAACAAGGCGTTCACCGCGTGCCGACTTGTGTCAGCCGATTCCGGACCGTTCGTGGCGTACGCAGTGATGGCGGCGCGGCGAGTGTCCACAGATTGTCCAACATCGTGTCGGGAGGTCGTGGTTGCTTCCTCGTTTGGCGTCGACGCGTCAGTGTTCGGCTGGGTGTCAGCGTGCGATGTGTTCTTGGTAGCGATACCCCAACCACCGAATGAGCCTGTTCGCGAGGCCGACGTCGCCGTGGAGCTCGACGATCTGCTCATCACGGCATCGGTCACGTCCTTGCGAAATCCGAGCCGCAGGGGTCAGCGGCCGGGGCGCCACCAGTCCGGTCTTGCTCGTGGTGCTCATGGGTCTGTCTCCTTGTTGATCGAGGTGGGGTGCTCAGATGCGAGTGTAACCACAGAAATAGGCGTATGTCAAATTATTTCTTGTCATACGTCTATTTGATGCTACGATGGGCCTGTGGACAGCGCGAGTACGACGAGCGCGCGGGCGGCCCCCGGCAGCACAGTCCCCGGCCCCCCTCGAGGAGATCCTCGGCGCCGCCCTGCGCGCCTTCGCCACCCACGGCTACGAGGGCGTGTCGGTGCGCACCCTCAACCGCGAACTCGGCGTCAGCCACAGCCTCATCAACGCCCGCTTCGGCTCCAAGCAGGACCTGTGGTACACGACCGTCGACTGGGCGTTCGAGCCGCTCGTCACCAAGCTCGCCTACGCGTTCGATCCGACGCTCACCGATCCGCTCGACCAGCTGCGCATCGCCATCCGCACCTTCCTGCTGCACTCGGCCGAGCACCCCGAGCTGCTCGGGCTGATGAACATCGAGGCCCGCCAGGACACCGACCGGCTCACCCACATCTACGACACCTACATCGAGCCCGCACTCGCCCCGATCGAGCGCCTCCTCCATCACCTCGCCGAACAGGGCAGAACTCGCCCCATCACGCTGCGCGCCTTCCACTTCCTGATCGCCCACGGCGGCGCCGCACTCTTCACGCTCGTCCCGCTCGCTCTCCACTTCGACCCCGACGACCCGCTCCACCCCGACGCAGTCACCGAACACGCCGAACTCGTCGCCGACTTCATCGTTCGTGGTCTGACACGCGACGAGGCTTGACCGCTCACGGCGTCGCGGCGGGATCAGTGCTGCCTTCGCGTGTACCGCCTCCTCGACCTCGCCCGACCCGACCAGGCGGGCGAGGTCGGGCAGTTCCTCGCCGAGCTCCCCGAGATACGCGCCACCCGATTGGCCTTCAACCGCGGGGCCACGTTCGCAGACGCGTTCGTCGTCGCCACGCCCCTGCTGACACGTGACGGCAGGCTCATCGCGGCGATCAGCGCCGCCGTCGACGCGTCAGAAGCCGATCGTCTCGACGCCGTCGGCGAACAGCTGAAGAAGGCGGTTGCCACGCTCGGTCCGAAATACGGACTGCATGCGAGCTGACGCTGCGCTCTCCGCCCTGTCCGGCTCTGCGGAGCAATCAGGCGTCGCCGTCGAAGAGCGACCGGAGTGGGTCGCGCTCAGGAGCGTCCTCGAAACCCATCGCCGCTTCACTGGTCGCGGCGCGTAGTTAGCGCTCGGCGACGTCGAGGGGTTTCGTGCTCTGGTGACCCATTCAGGAATGCTGACGATCAAGTAATTCCCTTCGCCAGGCCCCTGGACGATCAGCTAGTTCCCTACCCCGTCGATCAGCAGATTCCCTTGCCCAGTCCTTTCGACCAGGACGCTCCCTGGTGCTGACCTCCAACTACCCCCCGGCCGACTGGTATCCGCTGTTCCCCAACGCCGTCGTCGGCGAGATCCTCGACCGGCTGATCAACACCAGCCACCACCTGCTGATGGACGGCAAAAGCTTTCGACCCAACCACCGACCCGGCCGCGAGACCAACCGATGAACGTGGTGCCGCAGCATCGCCTCGCCACCAACCATTGACAGGAAGAAGGCGCTTAACCCACCATCAAAACAAGGACCCGGCGAGGGAATTACGTGATCAACCCCCTGGGGAATTAGCTGATCGTCAGCACAGGAAGCCGCCGCGGCATCCGTGGGCCCCACCCATCCACAGGTCTTGACAACTTCTCTGTGATGTACGCCTCTTTTACTGTCGTGACCATGTGAAGCTTGTGAGTGGTTGGTAGTGGTCACGTCCAGCGTTCACACTTCATCGTCGAATTCCGCCAAATGGACGAAGGCATGGAGGGGTCCGTCAGGGCCGACGGCGACACGCACCTTCACACGTTCGTCGGATGGCTCGAGTTTGTTTAGAACTGAAGCCGAGGAACTGAAGGACTTCCGGATCGCCACCCGGTGCCGGTGCGTCGAGTTAAAGGCAAACCGACAGTCTGATCCGATCCCGCAAGATGAAGGAGGCCGGTAATGGCCGAGACGACCTCGAGTGGAAAGCCCGGGATGCACCGTCGCGGTTTCCTGTACGCCACAGGGGCGACCGCGATCGGCGCGGCGGCGTGGCGCGCTGTTGGACGCGGCGACGGCGCCGGTAGCGCCCAAGCGGATGTCCCCGCAGTTGCGCATCATCGCCACGCCACGGTCGATCCCGGCGCCTTTCGCTATCCAGAGGGTGACCCGGCCTACGGCCGGGCGGGCACGCGGCCGCAGAGCGTTCACAAGAGCGCGTCCGAGATGTCGCGCGAAGAGATCAGGCGGTTCTCGCGGGCGTATAAGTGGGCGGTCGCCAAGGGCTACTTCGACGTGTTCAACGACCAGCACTTCAACGGCATGCGGAACCGGCACCATGGGCTCGAAGCGCTGTCCGGCGCTCCCCCGGCAGTCGGCCTGGGAGCATCGTTCGTCTGGAGCCTGCGCCTGCTGCCCTGGCACCGGTCGTTCATCACCGAGGCCGAAGCGATGCTCAAGGCCGCCCTGGCCGAGCGGAACCTCCGCGAGCACCGGGATCCTGCAGAGGCCGATCTGGTGTTCATGCCCTACTGGGACGCCAGCCACGACCGGGACCTGCCCCCTTGGGTCAAGCGCCTGCGACCCCGGGGCGGGACCGCGATCGTGCCCGAGGGCCTGCCCCCGGGGCACGCCGGCTTCGGCTTGCCGGTGGGCACGCGCTACCCGATCGACTTCGGCCGCTTTCCCAACACCTGGCTGGGGTGGCAGCAGCTGCCACCCGCCGACCAGATCGGCAGGATCCTCAGCCACGACGCGTTCGTGGACCTCCTGCTCCAAATGGATGCCAACCCCGAGATCGTGGAGGAACGGCTGCCCGCGGCCTTGCAGGCCCTGGACGCCCTGGACGAGAGGCTCCCCGACAACCCCGACGTGCAGGTGATCGTGGCCTTCATCGACTCCCCGCCTGCCGCAGACGACGTCGCAGCCCTGTTGGCCGCCCTAAACGCCTTCCTGGCCGTCGGCCACCTCGCCAACCTCGAGGCGGCCAAGCCCCGGCCCGACCGTGAGCTGATCCGGCTGATCTTGACCATCTACTCGCCGTTCGTGTTCCCACCTCACATCACGTTGCACTTCTGGGCGGGCGGCCTCAACCCCCGCAACCCCGACCTCCGCGGCACGGTGAGCTACTTCAACGAGCTGGCGGTGGACCCGGTGTTCTGGATGCTGCATGGCGAGCTGGACCGCATCTGGTACACCTGGGAGACCACCCACACCGACGTGCCCCAGCTCGAGGGTGAGGACAGAGTGTTCCAGCCGTTGCTTGCCGAGGAGGGCCGCTGGTACGGCGGCGGGCGCACCTACACCCTCGACCAGCTCGTCGATCACCAAGCAATGGCCTACACCTACGACGCGCTCTACACCGTCTGAATGGTCAACGTCGGAGGTTGGAATGCTGAGTCCGGTTACGTCCTCGGCCAGCCAGCCCGCCGTGTCGTACCCACCGAGCAGGTGCCGAGCCGGGTCTGACGAGCGAGTCGTCGAGCACCTCCACGACGTCGTGCTCGTCGTGCTTCCACGCGAAGCGGGTGAGCCGACAGCGAGGCGCTCGATGAACCGTTCACCGCCCGCGACATCGTCGATCCAGTCGAGGAAGCCGGCTTCCAACGACCCCTCCGATACTGGCCTTACATCGCTGCTCCGCGCTCGGCCAAGCGGAAAGGAAGCACCATGGATGAGCTGACCCGCCGCCAGATGCTCAAGGTGACCGGCGCGGCATCGGCGACGATCGCCGCGTCGCTCCTGTGGTCGGCGCCGAGGCTGCGACCGGGCTTGGCCCGAGCGCAGACAGCTACCTGGAACCACGACCCGGCATCGCCTATCGGACCCAATCACTGGGCCGACATCGGGTTCCCGACCTGCGGTCAGGGGATGCGTCAGTCTCCGGTCAACATCCGGACCCGCGACGTGGCCGCCTACCACGGCAGTCCGCTGCTGCTCAGCTATCAGGTGTCGGAGCTCATCGTCGAGAACACCGGCCACGTGGTCGAGGTGCCGATCCCGACCGGCGTCCGTGACACGCTTCGGCTCGACGATGACCGCTACGAGCTCGTGCAATACCACTTCCACGCCCCTTCGGAGCACGCCATCGACGGGCGCCTGGCTGACGTGGAGGCGCACTTCGTCCACCGCGATGCCCACGGTGCCATTGCCGTCGTCGGTATCCTCTTCCGCCAAGGCCCCGACCCCGACCCACTGCTGGACAAGATCCTGCTGTCGGCGCCCGCGACGGCGGGGGAGGAAATCCACGCTGGTGAGGCCAACCCGGCCGAACTGTTCGATGACCTCAGCGGCGTCACGGTGAAGCGCGAGGGCCGAGTTCAGGTGAAGTCCTTCTACACCTACGATGGGTCGCTCACGACGCCGGGCTGCACCGAGAACGTGCGGTGGTCAGTGCTCGCGGCCGGAGGCCAGGTCTCGAACGCCGCGGTGACCCGCTTCCATGAGGTGATCTCGGGGTTCCCCGGCTACGGCGGCTACCCGAACAACAACCGGCCGCTGCAACCGCTCAACGGTCGGGTCGTCCGACGTCGCGATCGGTGACCTGAACCTGTGGATCGGCCACCCGCTCGAACGGCGCGACGTCCCTTGCTCGTTGCCCTTGACGAGAGATCGCTGGCGCTGGAACGCCGGCGGGGAGGTTCGCCGAGATGTTGAGACTGCGGAGCCGGACCGGTGAGAACGTGGACTCGATCGGGTTGGTCGTCTTCAGGCAAGACGACCGCCCGGCGAGAGACGACACAACACGAGCAAACAGCGAGCAGCCAGCACGCAGAGGTACACAAATCGACCAACCCCCCGCCCGCCGCCATCAACCAGCGCCTTTCGGGCCCCTGTTGAACGATCGGACCCGCTGGCACGTGTCCGAGACACCGATGGAATGTGTCAGCATGGCCGGAATGCGGCCAGGTCGACGATGACCGCGCTCACCGCCAACGGGCTGACGCGTCGATTCGGTGACCTGGTGGCCGTGAACGATGTGACGTTTGAGGTTCCTGCTGGGGGTGTCGTCGGGTTCGTCGGTCCAAATGGCTCGGGGAAGTCGACCACGATCAGGGTTCTGCTCGGGCTGATCGCCGCCTCGAGCGGCACCGGCACCGTGCTCGGCGAGCCGATTGAAAAACCTCAACGTTTCGCTGGTCGCGTCGGTGCACTGATCGAGACTCCCGCGTTCGTGGGCAGCCTGTCGGCTCGGGACAACCTGCGGAGCTTGGCGGCGTTGCGCGGTCTCGCGATGTCGAGAGTCGACGCGGTGTTGGACATCGTCGGCTTGGTGGGTCGCGAGAACGATCGGGCATCGACGTTCTCGCTTGGTATGAAGCAGCGACTCGGTATCGCCGCTGCCATGCTGCCCGATCCCGAGCTGCTGATCCTGGACGAGCCGACGAATGGACTCGACCCAGCGGGCATCGTCGAGGTCCGCACGCTGCTCGTGAGTCTGGCTGACGGCCGACGAACGGTTGTCGTGTCCTCGCATCTGCTCGGCGAGGTCCAAGCAATGGTCGACTACCTCGTCGTCATCCGGTTCGGTGAAGTGCTCTACTCGGGGCCGCTGGAGGACCTGATGGCGCAAGCGACCGAACGCGTCGTCGCCGCCCCCGAACACGCCAGCGACCTGCCACGCCTCACATCCATCGTCGAGTCGAACGGATGGGCGTGGGAAGCCGCGGGCGACGAGCTGATGATCACGATGCCGCCCGAACGCGCAGCCGACCTCGATCGCGCCGCCAGCGGAGCCGGGTTGGCGCTGCGGATGCTCCATCCCCAACGCGACACGTTGGAGACCGTCTTCCTCAATCTCACCGGCTCGTCAGACGCTGAGCTTGCCGAGCAGCGTGGCGCACAACGAGAGGACGGACGGTCGTGATTCGCAACACTGTCCGCTCGGAGTGGATCCGCATCTGGCAAGGGTCGTTCCTCCTCGGCGGTATCGGGGTGACGGCAGGGTTCGCGGCGCTGGTCTCGGTGTTCGTCTACACCGCCGCAACGGACGTCCCGAGTGAACCATCCGCGGCCGGACTCGGCCCCGGCTTCGCCTCGACAGCCGAGATCGCCCAACCCGGCGGCTTCCTCACCGCCCTCGCAACGGTGAGCGGGCTCGCCGGCGTCGTGCTGCTCGCGCTGTGGGCCATCGCCGCCGCCGGCGACTACAGCACGGGCCTGATCCGAATCCTGGTGCAAGCCCAACCCAACCGCGTCAATCTGCTGTCCGGCAAGATCCTCGCCCTCACCATGTTCACCGTGCTCACCACGTTGACCACGACGCTCGCAGTGGTGCTCGTCGCTCGACCGCTCGCCCGGCTTGAAGGCATCGACACCGAGGCATGGAAGACCGACTTCGTCTCCCATCTGCTGAGCTCGTACTTCAACTTCGCGGTCGCCGGCCTGGTGTGGGGACTGATCGGACTGATGATCGCCGTCCTCACCCGCAGCTCCGCACTGGCGATCGGCGTCGGCATCGGATGGCTGCTCGTCGTCGAGAACCTCATCGGAATCGTCGCCCCCGACTCGACGGTGTACCTGCCCGGAGGGACGCTCAACGCACTCGTCTCCGGGGGCACCAGCCAACTCGCCTGGATCACGGCTCTCGGCCTGACTGTCCTGTACGGCATCGTCGCCATCGTCATCTCACTCGTTGCGTTCCACGCCCGGGACATCACCTCTTGACCCGCCGAGCCACCCGCACGTCACACCCGCGCCGACCCCCTCGCACCGAACGACGCCCCACACACCGGGCCAGGGAGGCCGCAAGACCGGTGATCGTCGTGGCACGATGTGCTCTTGCGGCGCGGCGCGTCGTCAGCTCCGAGCGACGTCGAGGGCCTTCCGTGCCCTGGTGACCCATGAGTCGTGCGGCTTGCGGCGTGTGATGAGCCGCTGCCACGTGGCCACACCGACGCCGGCGGCGACGAGTCCGGGGATGGAGATCCGGGCGACGAGTGGTGCCGTTCGGCGGGAGATGAGCTGCGCGCCGGCCATGATCGAGGCGGCGGTGACGAGGCCGTCGACCAGCCGGTCGACGGCGTGGTCGGCGTCGTGGATGCGGAAGTCGATGCCGACGGTGCCGGTTCGGATCTGTTCGAGGATGGCCCGCAGGTCATCGGGCAGTCCCGAGATGAAGTGGTCCCAGCTGCGAACGGCGCGTCCGACTTGGTGGGCGATGCGCCGCGGGTCGAAGCGCATGGCCATGATCTGGTGAAGGTACGGCTCGACCAACTCGGTGACGCGCACCTCGGTCTGCACGCCGCGGCCGAGCCCTTGGAGTCGCAGCAGGACGCGGAACAACAGCGCCAGATCAGCGGGAACCACCAATTGGTGCTCGTGCAAGAGCTGCATGCCGCTGGCGACGATCCCGTTGATGTCGAGCTGTCCGACACCGATCAACAGGTAGCGGTTGAGCCACGTCTCGACGGCACTCCGCAACGCGCGCATGTCGACGTCCGGCGGTGGCGTCGTGAGCTCCACCACGATGTCGATGAGCGCGTCGACGTCACGGGTGCCGACGGCGATGACCATCGACTCGAGCTGTCCCCGGCGCTGGGTCGTCAGCCGTCCCACGTCGCCGAAGTCGAGGATCGCCAAATGTTGGCCGTCGGGGAGCAGGAAGTTCCCAGGATGCGGATCGGCGTGATAAACGCCGTCGCGGAAGATCATCTCCAGGTACACGTCTGCGGCCCGGCGCACGAGCACCTCGACCTCCCAGCCGGCGGCCTGAACGCTGGCCCGATCGGTGAACGGATGGCCGACCATCATCGCCATCGTCAACACCTTCTCGCTCGACTGCTCGGGGTAGGGCTCGGGAATGACGACATCGGGCTCGCCGGCGAAGTTGAGCCGGAACCGCTGGAGGTTGGCCAGTTCCTGGCGCAGATCGATGGCTGCTTCCATCATCCCTGCGAACTCGGCCACGAGGATCGTCGGCCGAAGCCGGGCGATCTCCGCGTCCTCGGACTCCAGGAACGCCGCCAGCGCCTCCAGCAGCTCGAGATCCGCTCGCACCTTGGCATCGGCTCCGTCGTGCAACACCTTCACGGCAACGACCGTTCCGTCGCTCAGTGTCGCCCGGTGGACCTGCGCCACCGAACCCGACGCGAAGGGCTCCGGATCAAACGACTCGTACAGCTCCGCCACCGGTTTGCCGAGCTGCGCTTCGACCGTGCGCACGGCGACGCCGGGGGCATCGGCCGGCACCTCCGCCTGAAGCAACGAGAGCTCGTCGGCGATGTCCTTGCCCACGACGTCGGGACGCAGGCTCAACATCTGGCCGAACTTGATCGCAGTCGTGCCCAGCTCCGCCAACGCACCGCGGAGACGCTCGCCGTCAGACGCGCTGACGTCCTCCTCGCTGACGACGCGCTGGACGAGGTTCTCGATGGGAGCGAAGCTGGCGATGCCACTGCCGCGCGCCGCCCACGCCGCCAGTCCATGCCGGCCGAGCGCCCCAGCGATCTCGTTGAGCCGTTTGCGATGCTTCAGCAGCGTGCCAGTGACGTCGGCCATGGAACCGTCCCCCGATGATCAGGCGAACTCGAAATGAACAAGACCGAGCATCGCACGGATCGTGCACCGCCCTCGCCGCCATCGTCGCTGCGATCGCTTCCGGGAACAGGACGTCGACCATGGGGCCGACCGATCCGCCCACGAGCACTGGCCATGGTCGTAGCAGCGAGCGCTACGGCTCACACTCAGCGTGGGCACCGACCTCGACCAGGTCGCGGTTCGGTTGCGGGCGAGCGAGGGCAGCGTGTGAGGCTGCGCTAGGGCGCAGTGACCGACACGGCGGGTGCGCGGGTGAGCAGAACGCGACGCAGCAGGACCTGAGCGATCACAACGAACCGTGGTCGGCACGCGCCACGGTCTGCGATTCAGTGCGGCTCGAAAGGGCGAGAAGCCGGCGCTGGTTCCCATGTCGGGTCCGGTCGGTCAGGGTGGAGGACGGCGCCGCAAGAGGTCTCCGGCGAAGAAGCGGTGACCCCGACCGACGGGTCAGGCCTTGTCCTTGCGCTCGTTGTGCGCGACGTAGGCGCCACGCGGATCGGCATCCGTCGCCGCGGGTGCAGGTTTCGTTGCGCCTCGTTCCTCGGCGCAACAGCGCACTGTGCTTGCGGGTCGCCTCGACAGACAGGTTTCGTTCCTCGGCCCATCCGCTCGGCCCCGCGAGCGGCCACGTCACAACCGCGCGGCGATCCATTCGTTCGTGCGCGTCGACCACGCGGTCGTGATGCCGCAGGGGAAGGCCGGAAACTCGTGCGGCATGTCGGGGGCGACGAACAGCTCGGCGTTGCCGTTGACCGCAGCCCAGCGCGATCCCAGCATGAGCGTGTCGTCGAGCAGGTGGTCGCACGTGCCGACGCTGAACAGCGCCGGGGGTAGCCCGCGCAGGGCCGCGTAGGCGGGCGAAATAGCGGGGTCTCGGCGCGCCTCGTCGGACAGACCCGGCAGGTAGCACTCGGCGAAGAACTCGATGCCCTCGGGGGTGAGCATGTCGGGACCTTCGTGCGCGCGCAGCCCCCGCTGACTCGGCGACCGGCCCCAGTCGTGGAGGCCGTAGGCCAGGTTCGCCCCGGCCACCCGATCGATCGCGCCGAGCTCGTCGCGGATGCGCAGGAGCACCGCGGCGGCCATGTACCCGCCGGCGGACTCGCCTGCCGTGAGGAGCCGCCCCGAGCCGAACTCGGCACCGCCGTTGTCGAGCAGCCACCGCGTGACCGCGATGCCGTCGTCCGGCCCGGCGGGGAAGGGATGCTCGGGTGCCAGGCGGTAGTCCACGGACACGACAGCCATCCCATGGCGGCGGCTGAGCTCGAGGTTCCCCGCGTCGTTCATCTCGGGTGCACCCATTATCATTCCGCCGCCGTGGAAGTGCAGGTAGATGGCGGTGGCGGGGCCGTCGGGCCGGAACACCCGGCACCGCACTCCGGCGATCTCCCTGGCCTCTGCCTCCGGGACCGCGGAATAGCCGCGCGCCACCAGGTCCCGCGACTGCTGCACGCGGGCCTGCCGGTCGGTGGGTGGCGTGCCCGGGGCCTGGAACATCTCGGCCATGGCGGCCATCCCGGCCGCAACCACCTGCCGCGCCTCGTCTCGCATCGCGTCGATCTCGTCGGACCACAGCTGCATGACGTCTCCCCCTCCCCTCGGCTCCCGCGAGCGTAACGGACCGTAACTGATCGCGGTGTCACCGGGTCGGACACGCTGTCGGGAGACTGGGAGGCCTTCGGTCGACCAGGAACATTGGATCGAGCGAGACGCGGCGGTGGTGTGGCACGGCTTCACCCAGATGGCCGCGTACGCCGACAACTCACAGGTCATCGTGGAACGGGCCGAGGGCCGCGACCTCGCTCCACCACTCGCGTCACCCCGCGTCGCTCAGGCTCCGCGCCCCCATTGATCGATCACGGACGGCGTGGAGCCACCAAAGTGGTGGATACACGGTCACGACA
The DNA here is from genome assembly GCA_963839695.1 of uncultured Acidimicrobiia bacterium. Classification (GTDB taxonomy): domain Bacteria; phylum Actinomycetota; class Acidimicrobiia; order Acidimicrobiales; family Ilumatobacteraceae; genus JALZMG01. Next base: position 298,499 of record CAWIVW010000011.1, read on the forward strand.
GATCAGACCAGATGGCCCGCCGCAACGGACCAACGTCCGTCACTTCAGAGGAGCCGCACCCAGTTGCGTGTCATCGGACGACGGCTGCCCACCAGGCGGGGTCAGGGCGGAGCGGCTCTGCCGGGCGGCCGGTCGCGGTGGTGTCGAACCGGTACACGATCCCGGCGGCGGGGTCGGCGCGTCGCTGCTCGTCGCTCCAGTTCTCGGTGGCGGTCGTGACGTAGAGGCGGTGGAGCCCGACACCGGCAAAGGCGCAGGACGTGGTCTGTCTCGCCGGGACGTGCAGCTCCTCGCGCAGGGCACCGTCGGGGGTGTATCGACGCACCCGTCCGCCCCCGTAGATCGCTACCCAGATGTCGCCGGCGGCGTCGACGGTCAGGCCATCGGGGGTTCCGAGGCCTTCGTCTACCGCCACGAGCACGCGCCCGTTCGAGATCGTTCCTGTGTCGCCGTCGAAGTCGAAGGTGTGGATGACACGCGGTCCGCTGTCGGCGAGGTACATGGTTGCGCCGTCAGGGCTCCAGCCCAGCCCGTTGGAGATGGTCAAACCGTCGAGCACGAGCTCGGTCCGTCCATCGCGCTCGAGCCGGTAGAGGGCTCCGCCGCACTCGTGGTGGTCGTCGGCCAGGGTGCCAGCCCAGAATCGGCCTTGGGGATCGCACGCCGCGTCGTTCATCCGTGTCCCTGCGGCGGCGACCTCGGCGAGGGTGCGAAGCGAGCCGTCCGGCGAGAGGTGGGCGAATGCTCGGCCGAGCGCGAGCAGCCATCCGTCGTCGCCCTCGATCGGTGCGATCGCCCCGACCGTTTCGGGCAGTTGGTAGTCGCGAACCCGAACGAGGGAGCCGTCGTCGGCGATCGTGTCGCGGTGCACGCGCCCACGAATGATGTCAACCCGCAGCAGTTCGTTGCGCCGACGATCCCACCGGGCACCTTCGCCGAGAACGTGTTGTTCCCTCGAGCTAGGGAGGGCGTCGCTGGTCATGTTTCGTCGGTTGTGCGCAGGCTGCTCCAGAGCACGGGCATGGCGCGGACGCCGAGCTGGCGAACGAGCATCTGAGCGGCGTGTTGAACTCCCTCTGTGAAGGTTGGGTACGCGTAGTGCATTTCAGCTACCTGTTCGATGCGCATTGCGCCGACCATGCACGCCGCCACGACTTGGATCACTTCGGCGGAGTACTCACCGAGAACGTGGGCGCCGACGATCTGTCGCCGTCCGGTCTCGACGATCAGCTTGCAAAAGCCGTCTGGCTGACCATCGGCGACGGGGCGGACCATGTTCTCGTACTGGGCGACGGCCACCGCGCAGTCGTAGCTCTCACGCGCTTGCTCCTCTGTGAGGCCAACACTGGCGTACTCGGGATTGGTGAAGCTGCCGACGGGTACGACGTCGTGGGCGATGCGACGTCGCTCTCCGAGCACGGCGTTCTCGGCGGCGGTGAGCCCCTCGAGGCGGGCGCTGGCTACCAGCATGCTGCTGCCGTCCACGTCGCCGGCGGCGAAGATGTGCGGAACACTCGTGCATTGGTACTCGTCGACCACGACGAAACCGCGCTCGATCGCGACGCCGGCCGCCGCAGCGTCGATGAGGTCGGCGTTGCTGGGCCATCCGACGGCGAAGAAGACCGCGTCGACGTCAACGTTTCGTGTCCCGCTGGTGACTGTGTAGACGACCCTCACGCCTGGCTCGAGCGACTCGAGTCGCTCGGCGCGTGCGCTGGTAGTCACGTCGATGCCGCGGCCCCGAAAGGCCGTCTCCAGACCAGCCGAAACGTCGCGGTCTGCTCGCGGAACGATCCGGGGCGCGTACTCGATCAGCGAGACCCAACATCCGAAGTCGGCCAAGATGGACGCGAGCTGGCACCCCGTGTCGGCCGCCCCGATGATGCACACCCGGCCAGGTAGGGCGCTCAGGCGGCGCACGTCCTCAAAGGTCATCCCCAGCTCAGCGCCAGGGATCGGCAGGCGCGAGGCTCGCCCGCCGACGGCGATGATGATCCGGTCGGCGCTCCAGGACCGCCCGTCCGGGGCGACGACGGTCGTGGCGTCTAGGAAGCTGGCGTCGCCCGCTCCTTCGATCAGATCCACTCCCAACGCTCTGATCTGTGCGGCGAGTTGCTTGCGCTCGTGGGCGTAGCGTGCAACTCGATCGGCGTTGGCAAGGGTGGCGGCGAGATCCACCTCAGGTCTGGAACCGCGAAGGCCGAACCTCTCCCACGAGCTCCAATCGCGCACGAGGCGCGCGGCCCGGGCCACAGTCCGCACCGGGGCGGGTCCCTCGTTCAGCGCGGTGCCGCCGACCCGTCGCCGCTCGACGAGCGTGACCTCGGCCCCGAGTTCGGCGGCCTGCAGCGCAGCGCTCACGCCGGCCGGACCGCCTCCGAGGACGAGGACGCGCACGCGAACCGTCCCTCACGCCTCGGACAGGTCGAGGACAACCTTCACGTCATCAGGTTGCCGCTCGATCGCCTCCCGCCACCGCTCGGCGGGAACCCGCCGGCTGATCAGACGCCGCAACCAGTCGGGGTCCGCCCGGCTGAGGATCCTGACCGCGGAATCGTAATGCCCGCGTCCAGCGTTGACGCTGCCGAAGAGGACCACGTTGTTCAGCACCATATTCTTGTTCATCAAGTTCAGGTCGATGTCTGCGACTGACGGTGAGCCAGCAATTCCGGTCAGCGCGATGACTGCGCCGGGTGACGCGCGGTGGCTTGCTTCCCGCACCACGGAGCCGACGCCCGTGCACTCGATGACCATGTCAGCCGCGATGGTCAACTCGTGGATCGGACCGGCATGATACGTCGCGCCCAGGTCACGCACCAGGTCCGGCTTGCGGCCGCTCTCGACGATGTCCACGACGTAGGTGTCCAGGCCGTACTGGGTGGTGGCGAGAGCGGCGAGCAGGCCAATCGGCCCGGCCCCGGTGATCAGCGCGGTCCGAGGGGGAACAGCGCTTCGCTGCAGGATGTGCAGCGCAACGGTCCCGGCCTTGGCGACCACCGACGCCGGCTCGACGAGCACGCCGAGGTCGCCGAGCTCGGCGTCGACCGGTACGGCAAACTCAGGCTCGAGGGTGTACAGCTCCTGGGCATAGCCGTGTCGCTGCTTGATACCGGACTCCAAGTAACGGTCGTTGCGGCACATGTCCCACTCGTCCTGTGCGCAGTGATCACACGGCTCCGGGTCGGGACGGCGGACGACGCCGACGACCAGTTGACCGGGCTCGAAGCTGCTGCCGGGTGGGGCCTGTAGGACCTCGCCCAGTGACTCGTGGCCGAGGATGAGCCGCTCCTCGGCCGGCGGGGCTTCGCCGTATTCCCCGGCGATGATCTCAACGTCTGTCCCGCAGATGCCGATGCCTCTCGACCTGACCAGCAGGGCGTCCTCGCGAGCCTGAGGCTCCGGCCAGTCCACCATGTCTGCGGAGCCCGCTTTTCCCGGGATCGCGCTAAGGGCTTTCATGTCGCTTGTCTCCCGATCGAGCTTGCCTTCGCCGTCACGTTCAAGGCTGCACCTGCTTGCGCACGTCCGAGACCGCGAAGGTGGAGTGCAACGTTCCGATGTGTGAGAACGCCTGAAGGAAACTGCCCAGCGCGCGCTGATTCGCAGGGTCATGCTCCTCGCTGAGCAGGCCGACATCGTTCTGTAGGTCCATCGGTTGCTCGAGGTTCTTTTCGGCCGCTTCCACGCGCTCGGCCAGCGCGAGTTCGCTGACGAGCCAGAACGAGCGTATGAGGAACGCGCCTTCGCTCCCCGCCAGCCCGTCCACGCCCTCGTCCGTCGAGTACCGCCAGACGAAGGGTCCCTCACAGATCTCCGCGGCAACCTCAGATCCGAAGCGCGTCGCGTGCTCGCGCTGCCGGTGCTTCGTGCTGCTGAGATCGGCCACGGTGGCAGGCGTGCGCAAGGCGAAGTCGGTGACGGCGGCCGCGTCGTAGTAGCCGACCTCGCACTCGCGCAGAACCTTGACCGCCTCGTGGTCCAAGCGCGCGTCGGGTTCGCTGGAGTAGGTCCCGACGTAGATAGACACACCGTCGCGGTCGGCCATGGCTACAGCACCTCGTTGGCGATGCTCACGCAGCGAATTGGACCCTACTTGGGCCCGACCATCCCCCGTTGGGCAAACGCCTCGTTGGAGGAGGCGGAACATGTCCGACCGGCAGCGGCCGAGGGGTCGCCCGTCGAAGTACCGGGCCGGAGTTCCAGCGGAAGGCGGTGACGATGGTCCTCGACGAGAAATCGAGCCAAAGCGCTCGTCGACAACGGCGTGATCGCGATTGCGAGGACGATCGCTCGACCAGCGACGAAGAACCAGCTGAGGGTGACGATCGTGGCGCCAATGGCACCGTACAGCTCGGACGCGCGCGCCAAGCGGTCGGTGAGGTACAGCTGACTGACCGCCTGCGTCCAGCATCGTCGCACCGACCAGCGCACTGCCGGGCAGCAGGGCGCCGGGGTCGGGGTCGGGGGTTGCCCGCGGCAACACCATCGACACCGCCATCCACGCCAGTCCATCGGCGGCGAGGCCGGCGAAGAACGAGAAGCCGGTGGCGGCGGCGACGCCGAAATGTGGGCGGCCAACTCGATCTGCTCACTGGCGGCCACGGGGCTCTGCCCATCGACGGCCACCAGCATCCGCCGCGATCGTCCATGGAGATGGCGACGGCGGGCAGAGCGGCGAATTGATGACACGGCCGCTGGTGCCCGGAGCGTCACGGGACCCGAAATCGGATCTCATGGAGACTCGCCAGAGACGAACACGAGCCCTCGGCACGCCCGCGCGAGCGGTCTACGGTCATCCCATGCCCACACCGGTCACTGGATCTGCCGTCTGGACGACGGAGCTGCGAAGGCGACTCGATGCGCTCCTTGACGAGTACCGGGCGTCGCTGCACGACTCCCTCGACGGACTGAGCGAGGATGAGGCGAGGCTGCGCCTTGTGCCGTCGAAGACCACGTTGCTGGGGCTGCTCAAGCACGTCACCTACGTCGAGGGGGTGTGGTTCGACCAGGCCATCAGCGGCCGGTCGTACGCGGAGATCGGTATTCCCAGTACACCCGCCCGTTCCTTCACTCTCCACGACGCAGACACCATCGCGTCCATTCAAGAAGCTCATCGGAGCCGGTGTGAGGCGTCGCGCCGCACGTTGGCCGCGCTGACCCTCGACGCCATTGTCGACGGTCGCGGAGACAGGTCGGTCTGGGCCCTGCAGCTACAGGTGCTACGTGAACTCGCGCAGCATGCGGGGCATGCCGACATCCTGCGCGAGCAGATCTTGGCCAGACGCACTCATTGATCGACAGAAGCTGCCGTCAAGCGCTTCGAGGCCACCCGAGAACCAGAGTCCGCTCCTCCTGATCCGCCGCGCTCATCTACCCGACCGATCGGGTGGCGTTGGCCGCCAGTGGGCAGTTCCCCCCGCCGCACGTCGTCGAGCGTGCAGGCCAGGCGGGACGCCAGGAGCTCGCGCTCGAAACCGGGCGACCGCCTCGGCGCGGGTCACGACGCCACGCCCGATGCGATGTGGGTTGCCCCACCGTGTCGGCCGAGCGACGACGACGGCGCCCTCCGGCAACAGTCATCCCTTCGTGCGCCGCAGCCGGATCCCTGCCGGCATCGCCGCCAGCTTGCCCGGACGTCCCACACGTCGTCACAGGTGTCCGGACGGCGCTGACCCGCCGTCGAACCCATGCATCGAGCGACGTACCGGGTCGTCGGTGGTCGGGCCTCGGTCGCGCTCGGGTCGACGTCGTCGTGCCCTCCTCGTGGCCGCCGTCCTCACCGAGCGTCGAATCGCCGGGGGCGAGCACGAGCTGACCCGCGCCGGCTCAGAGGTACTGGAGTCGGGCCCGCTTGGGGACCGCGCCGAACTCGCCGGAGCGGAAGTCCTCGAACGCCTGCGCGATCTCGGTCTTCGTGTTCATCACGAACGGCCCGCCCATCACGACCGGTTCGCCGATCGGCCGGCCGCTGTAGGCGACCACCACGCTCGGCGCATCGGCCCGTGCGGTCGCCAGTGTGATCACTGACCCAGCGGGGTGGGGCACGGGGTCGGACCAGGCCGTGTCGCCAGCCCGGACGCGCTTGCCCGCGACGGTCACCTCACCGGACAGGACCGAGAAGAACGCGCGGTCAGCGCCGGGAAGCAGGTGATCGACGCGGCGGTCCGGCTCCAGCGTGATCAGCGTCCCGCTGATCGGCCAGTGGTTCAACGCCGGTCCGGATGTCCCGTCGACGTCGCCCGAGATGACCTCGAGGCGTGCGCCGTCGCGCTCGATGACCGGGCGGTCCGCTGCACGGAGGTCCTGGTAGCGGTTCGCGACCAACTTCCTGTCGGCGGGCAGGTTCACCCACAGCTGCAGGATGTGCGCTCGCTCGTTCCGGAAGGCCAGCTCGCGGTGGATGATCCCATGACCGGCGGTCATCCACTGGACATCGCCGTCGGTCAGCGCGCCGGCGTTGCCGAGGTTGTCGCCGTGCTCGAGCACGCCATCGAGGACCAGCGTGACCGTCTCGAGACCGCGGTGCGGGTGCCACTCGAACCCCGTCGTGGAGAACCAGTCCTCGCTCAGCAGCAGGAACGGATCGGTGCGGACCGGCTCGGTCGGCGCGATGTAGACAACGCGGTCGTCGACCTGGGAGTCCGGACCCAGGTGCATCTTCTTATCGATGCGGCTGACGGTGCGCTGCGCGTTCTGGGTTACCTGCATGGCAGTCGCCTCCGTGGCTTGTTTCATCTGACCGCCTTCAACGAGTTGATGTAGCAATTGTTCCGGCACGGCGTCAGCCCCAGATCGCCGCTGCCTGGAAGGCGACGTAGGCCGCCGACGCGGCGAGTGCCACCAGCGCCGGAACCGACCGCTTCGCCGGGACTCTGAAGCGCACGTGGTACAGCACGGCGCCGACCATCAGTGCCGTCACGCCGACGCCGGCGGCCAATCCGAGGCCGTTGACCCACAGGCCGGCCACGACCCCGACAGCCGCGGCGATCTCGACGACACCGAGGAACCGGTAGCGCTCCCACTGGATCGCGAAGTGCTGCGCGCTCTCGCGCATCGCCGGTTGCCCGGTGACCTTGCCGACGCCGCCGCCGAGCATGAACAAGGCGGTCAGCGCACCGAACACCACGATCGCAACATTGAGAGTAGACATTGGAGAACCTCGATTGAGTTGATGTGTCATCCCGACTGTACACGGCTTGAGTTGATGCGTCAACCCGAACCTGGTACAATCGTGGCATGAAGGCAGCGGAGCGACCCCTAAGCGAGCGCGAGAACGCCGCCTGGCGGGCGTTCTACGAGATGCAGGAGCTGCTGCGCAGCCGCCTCGAACAGCACCTGCAGGCCGACAGCGGCCTCTCGAACGCCGACTACACCGTGCTCGTCGTGCTCTCCGAGGTGCCGCAGGGCCAGCAGCGCGCCTACGAGCTCGGCCGGCGCCTCGCGTGGGAGAAGAGCCGCCTCCACCACCAGCTGACCCGGATGTGCGGCCGCGGCCTCGTCGAGCGCCTCAACGGCGACGGTCGGGCCGTCTACGTCGCCATCACCCCCGAGGGCCGCGCCGCGCTCGAGGCGGCGGTACCCCCCCACCGCCGGCACGTCCGGCACCTGTTCCTCGATCGCCTCACCCCCGAACAGATCGACCAGCTCGCCGACATCTCCCGCACCATCCTCGACGGCCTCGACACGTCCTGACGACGACGGCGGCGGGTGCAGCGGCCCCTCCCAGGATCGGCGATCGCATCGGACTCCGTCCTCGAGTCGACGCGAAGGACGACCTGGTCGCCGCGCTCGGTCGCCTCGTACGGGTCCGCATCGCGGCCGTCGGCCTCCGGCCCGAGGGCCTCGGCGATGGCGTGCGGGCCTTGGCGCCCTGGCGACACGGTGATGAGCAGCACCCACCCCCGCTTGCTGACAGCCTCGACCTCGGCGCGAGTCCACGACCCCTGACGGGCCGCTGAGCCGGTGGTCAACCTTGGGACTTCCCGCCCAACCGGATCCCCCAGCCTCATCGCATGCTCACCGCAAGGGGGACGTTGGAGCGTGCCGCCGCCCGCAGGTGGCGGACTCCGAAGCCCCGCTGAACGGGCGAGAGGGACCACCATGCCCGAGGAAACAGTGTCCTGATCATTCACTTCCCCGAGAGCAGCAAGGCGGTTCGAGGCACTGAGCCAGTTCAAGGGCCAGCCGGGCGTCAGGGCGCGGCCGTCGTGGAGCGCACGGCCGATGGCCAGGTTCGCCTCGCCGACGGCTAGTCGCCGGAAGGGGGCACCGGTGTCGCCGTCGGTGGGTTGGTGGGCTCGCTGATCGGGATCCTGGCCGGTCCCGTGGGTGGGCTGCTCGGGTGGAGCACCGGGATGCTCGTCGGGGGGCGACATCGCAGAGAAGGATGCGACGTTTGCTGTGAGGTTCGCGCTGGCTGCAGTCGAGGAGGCCGAGTACGCGGTGCTCTACGCCACGTTGGCGCGAATGGACGCCGACAGCCTGGCCGCGAAATCGGGCTGACGAGGCTGCGCAGGTGATGTCTGGAGCGGACGACCGGCGTCCTTGAGCCCCCGAACTTCACCTTTGCCGAGCTCACGACACCCGAGGGTCGCTCGGCGCGCGATGGCATCGCCGGCCTCTGGAGATGAGGGGTAGCTCGAAGTGGCAGCATCGTCTCGTCATGATCATCGATCGCGCTCATTACGTGGCTGGTGCCCGTGTCGTCGAGCCGATGAGCCTCGGCGATGCCGGCAGGCTGGCCCGTCAGACTGAGGGGTTCGTGTGGATAGCGCTGAGCGACCCTGCTGCCGACGAGCTGGACGAGCTGTGCACGGCCTTCGATCTGCCGCAGCCCGCGGTCCAGGACACGCCGAAGGGGTACGAGCGTCCGAAGCTGGAGCATTATGGTGAGAGCACCAACCTGACGGTGAAGACGGTGCGCCACGACGAGACCGGGACGCAGCTCGCGATCGGCGCTGTCGACATCTTCGTCGGCGCTCGCTGCGCAATCGCCATCGGCCAGTCGAGTCCCGATGCTCTCGAAGGTGCAAGCGAGCGCCTCAGGACGCGTCCGGACGTTGCCACGCACGGGCCCATGGCCGCCGCGTGGGCAGTGCTCGACGCGGTCATCGACGACACCGAACGCGTCGTCGACGGGCTCGGCGATCAGCTCGAGCGAATCCAGGTGGCTGTGTTCCAGGGTGATCAGGACCAGAGCGAGCCGATCTACCTCCAGCTCCAGGACGCGGCACGGCTCGCTCGCGCCATGCACCCCATGCTCACGATCTTCGACAGACTCGAGCGTGGCGAGCTCGTTGAGGCGCCCCAGGCGCTGTCGCCGCTCCTCGGTGATGTCAGTGACCACGCCCGCCGGCTGTCCGAGGAAGTGGTGATGCTCGGCGAGGCCCTCGACGGATTGCTCAACGCCAATCTGGCGCGGGTCACTGTCCGTCAGAACGTCATCATCCAGCAGGTCTCCGCCTGGGCGGCGATCGCCGCCGTGGCCACCATCATCACCGGGATCTACGGCATGAACTTCCGTCACATGCCCGAGCTCGGCTGGGTGTTCGGCTACCCGCTGGCGATCGCCATCATGGCTCTCACCGTCGTCGTACTCCGCTGGTACTTCAAGCGCGTCGGCTGGCTGTGACCGGGGTCGCCGAACTTCGCCGACCGATGGTGACCAGCGCGGAGAGCTGCTAATCATTCGATCAGTGTCTTGCTAATAACCTTTTCACGTGATAAGACTACTGGTGTGGTTCAGGCGACGACAGCGGGACGGGTGACGAGGCCTTCGGCCGATGCCACGCGGGAACGGATCCTCGCTGCCGCTCTCGATCTGTTCTCGGAGTTGTCGTTCGACGGGGCTACCACCCGTGAGATCGCCAGCAGGGCGGGGGTCACCCAGCCGCTGCTGAACTACCACTTCAGCTCGAAGGACGAGCTGTGGCAGGCCGCCGTTGACGGGCTGTTCACCGAGCTCAACCGGGCGCTGACTGCCCGTGCTGAGGGGTTGCGTGGGGTCGACGAGTTGACCGTGGCCAAGTTGCTGGTCCGCGAGTTCGTCTACTTCTCCGCCGCGCATCCGCAGCTGCACCGCATCATCACTCAGGAGTGCAAGACGGACGGCCCGCGTATGGACTGGCTGGTCGAACGCCACATCCGCCCCCGTTACGAGCAGACCGCGGCGATGTTCGCCCGCCTCGTCGACGCCGGTCAGCTGCCTGACATCGCGGTTCCGCACCTCTACTACATCCTCACCGGCGCGGCCCCGACGATGTTCGTGCTGGCCCCCGAGTGCCGGCGTCTGGCCGGTATCGACCCGCAGGCGCCCGACGTGGTTGAAGCCCATGCCGACGCCGTGATTGCGCTCATCTTCGGGCGCTGACCGAAAGGATCCAGATGCGACACCAGCTCGAGCTGGCCTATGTGGGCATCGAGGTGCCCGACCCGGCGTCGTTGACGCCGTTCTTCGCCGATGTCATCGGTCTTGTCCCTGGTGAGGCCGGGCCGGCAGGGGTCGAGACGTGGCGCAACGACGACAAGGCGCAGCGCGTCATCGTCGAGCCGGGTCCCGCCAACGACGCCGTGTACGTCGGCTTCGAGGCCGTTGACGATGATATGTTCGACGCCGTCGCCCACCGACTCGAAGCGGCCGGGTTTCCCCGTGCGGGACGGCGGTAACGACGAACGCGCGGCGCGCCGGATCCGTCGGCTGGCGCACACGATGGCGCCGTGGGGCGTCCGGGTCGAGCTGGTCGCCGGCCTCGAAGAGGCATCGGTCGCCTACGCGTCGCCGCTGGTCCCGGGCGGGTTCTTCACCGGCGGTGTCGGCTTCGGCCACGCTGTGTTCGCCACGACTGCATTCGAGGAGTCACATGCCTTCGTCACCGAAGGGCTCGGGATGGCGCAGTCGGACTGGCTGGAAATGGAGATCGCCGAGGGCCTCGAGCTGGAGGTGCGCTTCTACCACTGCAACCCGCGGCACCACACCCTGGCGCTGGCCAAGGCCCCGTTCGACTTGCCCCAGAAGCTGCACCACGTAATGGTCGAAACGAACAGTCGCGACGACGTCGGCGCCGCCTTCGACCGGGCGTGGACATCCGGCCTGGGCGTCCCCAACGGGCTCGGTCAGCACGACAACGACGGCATGTTCAGCTTCTATGTCGCGAGCCCGGCCGGTTTTCAGGTGGAAGTGGGCTACGGCGCGCGGACGATCAGCGACGACTGGGACGACAACCGCCGCTATGACCGGATCAGCGCCTGGGGCCACCAGCCGCTGCGCGAACCATGACCCGCACCGGCAGCGACGTGATCGTCGTCGGCTGCGGCCCGGTCGGCACGACGCTGGCGGTGCTGCTCGCCCAGCAGGGCCACTCGGTGACGATCCTGGAACGCTGGCCGAACCGGTACCCCCTGCCGCGGGCGGTCCATCTCGACCATGAGGTGGCCCGCATCTTCCAGTCCGCCGGTATCGGCGCCGAGCTGGCCGAGATCACCGAACCGGCCGACGTCTATGAGTGGCGCAACGGCCAAGGGACGACCCTGCTCCGTCTGGGACATGTCGGGGCGGGCGCTTCGGGATGGCCCATGTCGCTGATGTTCCACCAGCCGACGCTCGAAGCGGTTCTCGAGCGGCGGGCTCGCGCCCTCGGGGTGGACATCCGCCGCGGCTGTGAGGTCACCGACCTCAGCCAGAACGAGCGCAGCGTTGCTGTCGTGACGAGCGAGGGTGACGTCCTGGAGGCGAGGTACGCCGTGGGCTGCGACGGCGCCAACAGCACGGTCCGCACGCTGGTCGACGTGCCGATGACAGCGCTCGGGTTCTTCTACGACTGGCTCATCGTCGACGTCATCCTGCACGACGACCGGGTGTTCGACCCGATCAACGTGCAGATCTGCGATCCCGCCCGGCCGACCACGGTCGTGTCGGGGGGACCGGGACGGCGGCGCTGGGAGTTCATGCGCCTCGACCACGAGACCCTCGACGAGCTCGAATCCCGCGCCTGGGAGCTGCTCGAGCCGTGGGACGTCCGGCCCGACAACGCCACCGTCGAGCGGCGCGCCGTGTACACCTTCGCCGCCCGCCACGCCGAGCGGTGGCGGCGCGGTCGGGTGCTGCTCGCAGGTGATGCCGCCCATCAGATGCCGCCGTTCGCCGGGCAGGGGATGTGCGCGGGTATCCGCGACGCCGCCAACCTGGCCTGGAAGCTCGATCTCGTGCTCACCGGGGCGGCGTCGGACGCGCTGCTGGACACCTACGACCAAGAGCGTCTGCCCAGCGCCCGCCAGGCGATCGAGTTCTCCATCGAGCTCGGCAAGGTCATCTGCGTCCCCGACCCGGACGCGGCCACCGCACGCGACGAGGCCATGGCCCCGCTCGTCGGACCGGAACCGGCCGCCGCTCCGCCGCTTCCTGGGATCGAGGGCGGCGTGACCGATGCCGACTCACCACACGCCGGCTCCCTGTTCGTGCAAGGCACCATTGGAGGACGACGCTTCGATGACGTCCACGGCGCCGGCTGGCGACTCGTCACCGTCGACCCCGAACCGCTCGAGCTCGACCCGGAGACCAGACGATGGTTCGCCTCCATCGGCGGCCGCGTGGTGAGGGTGCCCGCCGACGATCCGGTCTATGGCCGCTGGTTCACCGAACACGACGCCTCCGCCGCGCTGCAACGACCCGACTTCCACCTCTACGGCAGCGCTCGCTCGCTCGACAGGAGCGGCCGCGCTCGTGGAACAGCTGCGAACCCGGCTGGCGACCCAGCCGACCCGACAAGGAGCCCTCCTGTGAAACTTGCCAACCTCAACGGCCGCGCCGCCCTCGTCCTCGGTGACGAGATCGCCGACGTCGTCACTGCATCGGCTGGGCGCTTCGGCCCCGACCCGATGGGCCTCTACGACGAGTGGGACGCCTTCGGCGAACTTCGCCGCGACCGTCACCACCGCGACCGGTCCCCTTGTCGAAGCCGAGCTGCGCAACCCGGTGCCGCGACCCCGCCAGGTGTTCGCCATCGGCCTCAACTACCGCAGCCACGCCGAGGAATCCGGCATGGCGCCGCCCGAGGTCCCGGCCGTGTTCACCAAGTTCCCGGCCAGCCTCGCCGGACCATTCGACGACGTCGCTGTCGTCGGCGACACCGTCGACTGGGAAGTCGAGCTCGTGGTCGTCATCGGCCGCACCGCTGACCGGGTCGCCGAGCCCGATGCCTGGACGCACGTCGCCGGCGTCACCGTCGGCCAAGACATCAGCGACCGGCACCTCCAGTTCGCCGCCGGCGCCCAGTTCTCCCTCGGCAAGTCCCGCCGCGGCTACGGCCCCGTCGGGCCGTGGCTCGTCACACTTGACGAGCTGAACAACCGCGACGACCTTGCCCTCGGGTGCTCGGTCAACGGCGAGAAGATGCAAGACGGCCGCACCACCGACCTCATCTTCGACGTCCCCCGGCTGATCGCGGAGCTCTCCGCCGTCTTGCCGGTACTGCCGGGCGACGTCATCTTCACGGGCACCCCCGCCGGTGTCGGCGTCGTCCGCAAACCGCCCCGGTTCCTGCGGCCCGGCGACACCCTCGAGACCTGGATCGAAGGCATCGGCACCCTACGCAACCGCATCGTCGCCGAGAACTGACCATGAGGATCCTGCCGCTCGCCGCCGAACCGTTCACCCCCTCGACCGACCGCGACATGCTCCCGTCAGAGCGGCGCGAGTTCGTCCGCACCCATCGCACCTGCGTCTTCGGCACACCGCGTCGTGCCGACGGACCGGCGATGTCGATCGTCTACTACGTGCCCACCGACACCGATGAACTGCTCGTGTCGACCATGCGCGACCGCGGAAAAGCCAAAGCCGTCGCCCGCAATCCCAAGGTCAGCCTGTGCGTGCTCGACGAACGCTGGCCGTTCAGCTACCTGCAGGTGTACTGCGACGCCGCCGTCGACCACGACCCCGACCTCGGCATCGACGTGATGATGGCCGTCGGCGGACGCATGTCCGGTGAGCCGATCGGCGACGACGCCCGACCCTTCGTCGCCGCCATGGCCGACGAAGAGGGCCGCGGTCGTGCTCCGTTGCCGGCCCTACACCACCTTCGCCCAACCGCCCCGCCACCTCCACAGCACCGACCAGACCGCGCCCATCACCCACTGGGTGTCGGCCTCCATGCCCTGGGACGCCCCCGACCCCACCTGATCCCGCTGGCGAACGGACCACCCGCCCGCCCTGCGTCAACCGCGTGAGCGGGCTAGCGAGCCTGCGTCAGGCGGCGCTCGAAAGTTCGTGCGCGTCTTGCGCGGAGGAAGTGCTCGCGCCCTCCTACGATCGGCCAAAACGAAACAGACGCTCGGGACGCGGGAACGTGGCGAGAGCGGGAGGTCACGCCGGCGGCACGGCCTCGCCGATCGCTTCGACCAGTCCGGCGCAGTCGGCGACCGTCACGGTCAGCGCCGAGTGGGGCCGGAAGCCGATCACACGAGGTACTCGCTGGCGAAAGTGCACGCATACCCCACGGTCGCGGCAGGTTCCGAACGTCAACCCGTCATCGACGAACGACAGTCGTATGCCGATCGCCGTGTACCAGCGATAGCCGACCGTGACATGTCCACCGGCGACGTTGTCGAGCGGGGTCTCGAGGTTGAAGAAGCCGAACGTTGCCCGGAAACGATCGTCGCGGAGTGTGACTCCGTCGCGTCCGGGGATGACGCCGAATGGCAGCCACATGGCCGCGAAGCGCACGTCGAAGCGGTAAGGGAAGAACTGGACAGCAATCACCCAAACGCTAAGGCGAGCCGCGTCGAAGCCCTGGCCACACGCCGAGCTGACAGCTGTTGGTCTACGCCCGGCCCGGCCAACGTCGCGTCGATCGAGCGGCTTGGCGTCGGCGGCGACCTGCGGCGGTGCTAGCTGCAAGCAACGAGGGACGCTTCTCGCGAGGCCGGTCAGACGAATGCGCTGATGCCGGTGATGCTGCGCCCGACGATCAAGGTGTTCATCTCGCGGGTGCCCTCGTAGGAGTAGAGCGCTTCGGCGTCGGCGACGAAGCGGCCGACGTGGTGGTCGAGGAGGATGCCGTTGCCGCCCATCAGCTCGCGCGCCCAGCCGACCGTCTCCCGCATCCGCACGGTGCAGACGGCTTTGGCCAATGCCGAGTGCTCGTCGAGGTCTTCGCCGGCTTCGGCGAGTTGGGCGAGGCGCAGGCAGAGGCAGGCGGAGGTGGTGCAGTTGCCGAGCATGCGCACCAGCAGGTCCTGGACCAGTTGGAAGCCGGCGATCGGTCGCCCGAACTGGTGGCGCTGTTTGGCGTAGGCGAGGGCGTGCTCGTAGGCGCCGAGGCCGCAGCCGACTGCCATCCAGGCGACACCGGCGCGGGTGAGCTTCAGCACCTTGGCGGTGTCGCGGAACGAGGTGGCTCGTTGGAGGCGGTTGGTCTCGGGGACGATCACGCCGTCGAGGGTGATCAGCCCGTTCTGCACGACGCGCAGGGCGATCTTGTCCTGAAGGTCTTCGACGCTCATCCCGGGCGTGCCGCGCTCGACGACGAACCCTTTGACCTGGTCGTCCTCCTCGTCGCGGGCCCAGATGATGACGAGGTCGGCGAAGCTGGCGTTGCCGATCCACTTCTTCTGGCCGTTGAGGATCCAGTGGTCACCGTCGCGGCGAGCCGTCGTGGTGAGGCCCCGGGAGGCGCCCGATCCGACGTCGGGCTCGGTCAGCCCGAACGCGCCGATCTGTTCGAGGCGGGCCATGGCCAGGTAGCCAGCGATCGCGTTGCTCGTCGGATCCGCACACGTAGATCGTCCCCATCGCCAGCCCGCTGTGGACGCCGTGGAACGTGGCGATCGACGGGTCGGTGCGGGCGAGCTCCATGAACACCATCCCGTCCAGGGTGCGGCTGCGGCCGGGGCAGCCGTACCCCTGATAGGGGAGGCCGGCGATGCCGAGTTGGCGGAATCCGTCGAGGATCTGGAACGGGAACTTGGCGCGTGTCCAGTAGTCGTTGATGATCGGCTCCACCTCGTCGCGCATGAACGTGCGCACGGCGTGCACAACGGCGAGCTCGCTCGGCTCGAGTGTCCGTTCGAGGCCGTAGAAGTCACTCGAGGGCAAGGTGTGTGTCGTCATGACACCTCCTGATGGGTCGAGTCCGGCGAGGTGACGGGAGTGATCCGCAGGTGGCGGAGCGCGGAGCCGGCGGCGTTGTATCCGCACATGCCGTGAGCGCCGGCGCCTGGCGGGCTGGCGGCGGAGCAGATCAAGGTGCCGGGTATGCCGGTGCGGTACGGGTCGAGGGCGACTCGGGGCCGCATCAGGACCTGTCGCTCGGTGTTGGCGCCGGTGATGATGTCGCCGCCGACGTAGTTGGGGTTGTAGACGGGGAGTTGCGTGGTGGGGCGGGCGACGCAGGCGACAATGCGGTCACGGAAGCCGGGGGCGAAGCGTTCGATCTGGCCGAGGATGGCCTCGGTGGCGTCGCCGGTGTAGCCGTGCGGGACGTGGGCGTAGGTCCAGATCGGGTTGATGGTCGCCCGCCGAACGGGTCGGGTCGGCGAGGTACTGCTGGCCGACGAGGACGAAAGGTCGTTCCGGCATGCGCCCGCGGGCGATGTCGCGTTCGGTGCCGGCGACCTCTTCGAAGGTGCCGCCCAGGTGGACAGTGCCGGCTCGGCCGCATGCCTGGTTCGTCCATGGCACGTCCCCGTCGATGGCGAGGTCGAGCTTGAACGCGCCGGGGCCGTGCCGGTACCGGCGGTAGGCGCGAGCGATCCGGGCGGGCAGCCGGTCGCCCAGGATGCGGGCGATCGGCTCGGGCGCGAGGTCGAGCAGGACGACATCGGCGGGCGGGATGTCCCCGGCCGTGCGGACGCACACGCCCGTGTGGATCTTGCCGCCGAGGTCGTCGAGCAGGGAGGCCAGTGCGTTGGCGATCGACTGTGAGCCGCCCTCGGCGACGGGCCATCCGTGGCGGTGCCCGGCGGCGATGATGGTCATCCCGATCGCGGAGGTGGTCGGCCGGTGCAGCGGGTGGAAGGCGTGAGCGGCGACGCCACCGAACAGCGCCCTGGCCTTGTCGGTGCGCCACACCCGGGCCGTCAGCGCGGCCGGGAGCAGCGCCGGGGCGCCGAACCGGAGCAGGCGGAGCGGATGGCGGGGCACGTGCACGATTGGGCGCATCAGGTCGTCGGCGAGGTCGTCGAACCCGGCGGCGAGACCGGCGAACATCTGTCGCCAGCGCTTGCCGTCGGGCCCGAGGCCGACAGCGGTCTCGTCGATCGAACGCCACAGCAGCCCGGCTTCCCCGGTGTCGAGCGGGTGGGCGCAGTCGATCTCGGGCCACCGCCAGCGCAGGCCGTGACGCTCCAAGTCGAGACTCGACAAGTACGGCGAGCCCACGCCCATGGGATGGAACGCCGAGCAGTGGTCGTGGACCACGCCGGGCACGGTGAGCTCGCTGCTCCGGGTGCCGCCGCCGATATGGTCGGCGGCTTCGAGCACCTCGACGTCGACACCGTGCTGGGCGAGGCGCACGGCGGCGGCGAGCCCGTTGGGCCCCGAGCCGACGACGACGGCGGTGGCCATCACACCGCTCCGGCAGCGACCGGCGCCCGCCCAACGGCGACAGGGACCATCGAGGTGGTCACGGTGGAGGGGACAAGGTCGAGACGGTCGTCCACCGTCGGGCGGCTCCAGGTCACGTGCAGCGGGATCGGGCCGTTGGGAAGCCAGGGCAACTCGGCGACGGAGTCGGCGACCTGGTAGCGGCCCAGCTCGATGACGCCGAGGGCGGCGTCGATCACCTTGTACTCCTGGTAGTCCTTGTGGATCGGCTGCGACTCGACCCACGCCACGAGGAACTCGCCGGGCTCGAAGTGGCATCGCTTCTGAATGGCCTCGATGAGCTGCTCGTCGTGGAAGTGGCCATCACCGAAGTTGAACCCGACAACCGTGTTGCAGGCGAACTCGGCCTCGCGGAGCGAGTAGGTGTCGATGTCGTCGCCGAGGTGCTTGACCATCATCGACAGCAACGCGGGACCCTGACTGTGCAGCGACCGCCACGCCATCGGCATGGTCAGCAACATCTCGGCGACCGGCCGCGGGTAGGTGGCGGCGACTTGGTCGACGGTGTTGCCGGCGCCCCGCACGATGTTGTCGAGCTTGGCCTCGGCGCCGGGCGCGAACGCCCACGTGGCCGACGCCCAGTTGCCGGCGTACTGGCGCATCGACGGCAGGAACGACACTAGGTCGGGACGCAGGTTGCCGAGAACCGGAAAGAAGAGCAAGCCCGCCAACGATCGCGACGAGGAGCACGGGCGAGGAGATGTCGGCGACGCTGTAGCCCTCCCAGGCCGGGTGGCCCCAGAACAGGAACACCGTGGCGAAGGCGAACAGCACGTTCCACTCCAGCGGCACCGCTATCGGGAACGTCGAGAGGATGAACAGGTGGAACACGACCATGCCGATCACCGCGAGCAGCGTGACGGTCGGGTTCGTCGAGAACAGCAGCACGAGGGGCAGCACGATCTCGACGGTCGTGCCGCCGATGTGGGCCAGCAGGCCGGCGGCGTGGGAGGGGCGCAGGTCGTCGGGGAAGCTGCGGTAGTTCATCCGCTTGAGCGCCCTCGGCGCCCACGGGGTGTTGCTGACCATCGGTGAGACAACGCGTGAGAAGTGGCGGCCGAACTTCGAGACGCCGGCACCGATCCAGACCACGACGATCAGCAGCTTCAAGGCGATGACCAGGTCGACCGGCCCGAGGACGGCGAAGAAGACCAGCGCCGGCAGGTACTGCTCGCTGCGGGCGGCGAGGAACACGACCTTGTCGCGCAGGCCCATCACGATGAGCAGGCCGATCAGCGTGATCAGCAGCGCCGGGTTGACCAGGTTGACCCCGGCCCGGGTGACGGTCGGCGCGACCAGCGCGGCGATCGCGGTGGCGATGATCGCCAGGTAGACGGCGACGTCGCCGACCGTGCGCCGGTCGCCGCGGGTGAACGGCACCTTGTCCGGCCACGGTGGGAGGCGGATGGTGTCGGGGCGAGCCCAGTACCGGAAGCCGCCGGTCATCGGCTTGAAGTGGGCGGCGAGCGGCCCCCACGAGCCGGCCAGCCCGAGCGTCTCGAGCAGCACCGTCCACAGGATCAGCTTCTCGTAGACGATCAACTCGGGCCACCAGGCGGCGACGTCCCAGAACGGTCCGAGCCCGGACGTGGCGGTGGCCACGAACAGGCCGCCGACGACGTAGAGCGCGAGGAGCTTCACGATGTAGATGACGTGCACCATCTTGGGCGTACCGAAGCCGTACTCGGCCCACTGGGTGGCGAGGATCCGGATCCGCTCGAAGAACGGCCGCTCGTGGAACGTCGCGGGATCGACAGGCGGCAGGTTTCCGGTCTTGAACCCCATCGTGGCTCTCCTTGTCGTCAACGGATGGCTGTGACCGGCGACACTAAGAATCGGCCTCGACGGCGCCCATGGCCGCTGAGCCCCAACTTGCGGGGCGGCCCTGTGTTCCGCGCACAAGGCCATGCGGCGGTGTGGGCTCGCCGCACAACTCGCCCCGCCAAGTCCGTTCGGTCGACACGATGTCGCGGCGGCCCGGTTCGGTGCAATGCGGTGATGCGCAAGCTCTGCCTGACCCTGGTGATCGTCGTCGGGGCCTTCTGGCTCGTCGGCGCGTTCGCGCTCGCCTACCCGGCGAAAACCCAAGCCGTCGACGACCTCACGGGCGCGCTGCGCCCGGCGTTCACCGACACCGGCCTCGCCCAGACGAACGCCGACATCGCGACGGCCAACGACCTTCGCCTCCGACTTCCAGACCAAGGCGGCGCCGGCGCTGGCGCAGCAGCGCGAGTTCGGCGTGACCACCGCTGGGATCCCGACCACTGCGGTGACGTGGCAGCTGGCGTTGCCGGCCGGCGCGCTGATCGTGGCCGGCGCCGCCGGCGCCATCGCCTCAGGCCGTCGCCGGAACGTCGAGCCGATCGAGATCACCCCGTCCGAGCCTGCGCTCGTCGCCTGAGTTCCGGTCACCACGTCACAACAGGAGAACCGCCATGCCCACCAAGACCTCCACGACCGACGGCCCGCCCGTTGCGGTCGCCGATCCGTTCGGTGCGACGGATCCGGTGGTGCTGGGCGCCAACCCGCTGGTCGGATTGAGCCGCCGGCAGGTGGCCGCGGCGCTGGGTCGACTGCTCCAGCGGGTGGCCGTCGAGCCGAGCGTCGTCACCGCCACGACGCTGGACGCCGCGGGCCAGCTGCTCGAGGTGCTGGCCGGACGTAGCGACGTGGCCCCTGAACCCGGCGACAAGCGCTTCGCCCACCCGGCGTGGCGCGACAACCCGGTCTACCGGCGCCTCCTGCAGGCGTACCTCGTCGACGCCCGCGCCGTGCTCGGCGTCGTCGACGAGGTCGAGCTCGACGCGAAGAGCCGGGCGCGGGCCCGCTTCGCGGTGTCGCTGCTCACCGAAGCGGCCGCACCGACCAACACCCTGCTCGGCAACCCCAGCGCCCTGGCCAAGGCGGTCGAGACGAGGGGCCGCAGCCTCCTCAACGGCGCAAGGCACCTCGCGCATGACGTGCGCCACAACGGCGGCCTGCCGGCGACGGTCGACGCCCGCCCGTTCACGGTTGGCGGCAACCTCGCCGTCACCCCAGGCCAGGTCGTGTACCGCAGCGAGGTGTTCGAGCTGATCCAGTACACGCCGACCGGCCAGACAACGTACGCGCGACCGCTCGTCGCCATTCCGCCGCAGATCAACAAGTTCTACATCTCCGACCTGGCGCCCGGCCGCAGCCTCATCGAGCACATGGTCGGCGCCGGCGTGCCCTACTTCGCGGTCAGCTGGCGCAACCCCACCGCCGCTCAGCGCGACTGGAACCTCGACACCTATGTCGCAGCGTGCAAGGAGGCGATCGAAACAGCCTGCGAGATCACCGGCAGCGCCGACGCCAACGTGGTGGGCATGTGCGCCGGCGCGATCACCATGGCGTGCCTGCTCGGTCACCTCGCCGTCACCGGGGAGGCGCTCGTGAACAGCGCGACGTTCATGGTCGCCGGCCTCGACACCGCCCAGGAGTCGCAGATCGGGATGCTCGCCTCGAAGCCCGCCGTCGACGCGGCGCGGATCCGGTCGCAGCGCGCCGGTTACCTCGACGGCAAGGACCTGGCGAAGGTGTTCGCCTGGCTCCGCCCCAACGACTTGGTGTGGAACTACTGGGTCAACAACTACTTGCTGGGCCAGAACCCGCCCGCGTTCGACATCCTCTACTGGAACGCCGACACCACCCGCCTGCCGGCGGGGCTGCACGCCGACTTCCTCGACCTGTCGATCTCGAACGGGCTCGCCGAAGGCACCCTGACGGTGCTCGGCACACCGGTCGATCTCGGCAAGGTCACGCTCGACGCCTACGTCGTGGCCGGCTCGACCGATCACATCGTGCCCTGGAAGACGGCGTACCAGACCACCCAGCTGCTCGGCGGCGAGACGGAGTTCGTGCTCAGCTCGAGCGGCCACATCCAGGCCATCGTCAACCCGCCCGGGAACCCGAAGTCGTCCTACCGCACCGAGCGACGGCGCGCCGCCGGCCGATGCCGAAGCGTGGCTCGACGGTTCCGAGACGCACGGGGGCAGCTGGTGGGAGCACTGGACGGCGTGGCTCAGCGCCCGTTCCGGCGATCGACGGCGGGCACGGCGCAAGCTCGGCAGCGCCGCCCACCCGCCCCTCGACCCCGCCCCGGGCCGCTACGTGCAGCTCACATGAAGACGCGTGGCCGCACGTTCGTCCGCGTCGACGGGCACCTCGTGCGGGTGTCCACCCGAGGCGAGGGCCGCCCGCTCCTGCTGATCATGGGCCTCGGCGGCAACATCGAGATGTGGGACCCGCTCGAGCGGGCCCTCACCAACCGCGGCATCCAGACCATCGCCTACGACGCGTCGGGCACCGGCGATTCGCCGCCACGGCTCATCCCCCAACGCATGCACGGGCTGGCCCGCCAAGCCGCCCACGTCCTCGACGCCCTCGGCCACCCCGACGCCGACGTCCTCGGCGTGTCGTTCGGGGGTGCCGTGGCCCAGGAGCTGACCCTGACCAACCCGCACCGGGTCCGCCGCCTGGTGCTCGCGTCGACGACGTGCGGCCTCGGTGGCGTGCCCGGCAACCCGCTGGCGCTGGCCCTGCTGGCAACGCCGCTGCGCTACTACTCGCCCGCCTTCCTCCGCTTGACCGCCAACGTTCTCTACGGCCCGGGCGCCAGGGACGACGAGGGCCTCTTGCGCAACCAGATCAACGCTCGCCGGGCCCGGCCCCCGAGCCTGTGGGGATACCTCGGCCAGCTCGCCGCCGGGATCGGTTGGACCAGCCTCCCGTGGCTGCACCGCATCCGCCAGCCGACCTTGGTGCTCAGTGGCGCGGAGGACCCGATCGTGCCGCCGATCAACGCCCGCCTCCTCGCCCGGCGGATCCCCAACGCCGAACTCGAGATCGTGCCCGACGCCGGGCACCTGCTCCTGATGGAGCACGCCGAACCGGTGTCCGAGCGAATCGCCACATTTCTCGGTTCGCCCGCACAAACGAACCCCGCAGGCTCGTCGCCGCGGCCCGAAGCCACCAGCGGCCCCCGTCCGTAGGTTGCTCAGCATGATCCTCACTTCGACGCTGGCCACCCTGCCCGACGAGCGCGCTGCGCTCGACCCGACCGCGGCGTGCATCGACGACGATCGGCTCGCCCTCACCAACGCCGAGTTCCTCGCACGCGTCAAAGCCACCGCGACGATGCTGCGCGCCGCCGGGCTCGGCCCTGGCGACGTGACCGCGACGATGCTGACCAACCGCGTCGAGCTCGTCGTCGTCATGTTCGCCGCCTGGCGGATCGGAGCCGCCCTCACGCCGATCAACCCGAGCCTGACGGCCGGCGAGGCCGCGTTCCAGATCGAGGACTCCGGCGCCCGCCTGGTCGTCCACGAAGGAGCCGCGCTCGACATCGCCGACGTGACGATGGTCGACGTGACGACGCTTCCCGCGACCCCGAGCGGCGACGAGGACGTCATCGAGACCGCGCCCGACGCGCTGGCCCTGCTCATCTACACGAGCGGCACGACCGGCAAGCCCAAGGGGGTGATGCTCGATCACGCCAACCTCACCGCGATGGTCGCCATGATCACCACCGCGTTGGACGTGACCGCCGCCGACCGCTGCTTGCTCATCCTGCCGCTGTTCCACGTCAACGGCATCCTCGTCAGCGTGCTCTCGCCGCTTGCCGCCGGCGGCTGCACGACGATCACCGGTCGCTTCTCACCCTCGACGTTCTTCGACACCGTCGAAGCGGTCCGCCCGACCTACTTCTCTGCCGTACCGGCGATCTACGCCATGCTGAGCGCACTCCCCGACGACGTCGATCCGGACATCTCGTCGGTGCGCTTCGCCATCTGCGGCGCCGCTCCCATGCCCGCCGAGCTCATCGCCCGGTTCGAGCAGCGCTACGGCACGACGATCGTCGAGGGCTACGGCCTCTCCGAGTGCACCTGCGTCGCCACCGTCAACCCGGTCGACGGGCCCCGCAAGGCCGGCACCGTGGGGCTGCCGTTGCCCGGCCAAGAGGTCGCCCTGCTCGACACCGACGGGAGGCCCACCACGGACGGTCAGGGCGAAGTGATCGTCCGCGGCCCCAACGTCATGCGGGGCTACCTCAACAAGCCCGAGGACACCGCCCGCACCCTCGCCGATGGCTGGCTGCACACCGGCGACGTCGGCTACTTCGACGCCGACGGCTACCTCGTCCTGGTCGACCGGGTCAAGGACATGATCATCCGCGGTGGCGAGAACATCTACCCGAAGGAGATCGAGAACGTCCTCTACACCCATCCCGCGGTGCTGGAAGCCGCGGTCGTCGGGCGGCCCCACGCCGTCCTCGGCGAGGAACCGGTGGCGTTCGTCGCGCTCCGCGACCCGGACGCCGTGACGACGGAGGAACTGATCGAGCTGTGCTCGACGTCGCTCGCTCGCTTCAAGGTGCCGCGCGACGTGCGTCATCCTCGACGTCCTGCCGAAGAACAGCGTCGGCAAGATCGCCAAGCCCGAGCTGCGCGACCTGGTGATGACACCCTGACGACGAGCGAGTCACCCCTCGTACCATGGGCGCCGTGGAGCGAGGCGATCCTCGTGTTCGTGCACTGATCGAATCGGTCGCGGGCACCGTCGGAGAGCGGCTCGCCGCGGTGACCGGCGACGTCCAAGCCGTCATCGAAGCAGCCATCCCCGGGCTCCAAGCCGACGAGTCCGCCTCGTTGCTCCAAGCGAGCATCGGCGAGAACCTCGACACCGCCCTCCGTGCGCTCGTCGACGCGCCCGCGCCGGACTCGATCGAGGCGCCCGCCGCCGCCGTCGACTACGCCCGACGGCTCGCCCAACAGGACGTGCCGGCCGTCCTCCTCATCCGCGCCTACCGCGTCGGCCAGGCACGGTTCCTACGACACTGCATCGAGGAGCTCCTCCGCCAGTCATCCGGCGATCACCTCGAAGGGCTGGCCACCCTCGAGATGATCGAGACCGTGTCCGATTACGTCGACCGCGTCGTCGAGCAGGTCCTCACCACCTTCGGGCAGGCACGAGATGACTGGCTGCGCGACCGCAGCGCAGTGCTGGCGATGCGGGTCCGCGAGCTGCTGGCGAGCAGACCGGTCGACGTCGCTGCCACCGAGCACGCCCTCGGCTACCGCCTCGACCAACACCACGTCGGCATCGTCGCCTGGGTCGACGAGCCCCCTGCCGCCGACGCGCTCGAACGCATCCGCCGGGTCGTCGGCACGCTGGGCAGGGATCTCGGCTGCCCGGCGACGCCGCTCGTCGTCCCAGCCGACGAGAGCAGCGCCTGGGCGTGGATCCCGTCCAAACTGAGCCTGGCGAGGACCAAGGAGCTGGACGCCGCCACAACGAGCGAACCAACCGTGTCCCTCGCCGTCGGCGAGCCCGCCCGGGGGATCGACGGGTTCCGTCGCAGCCACCGTCAAGCGATGAGCGCCCGCGGCGTGGCGCTGGCCGCCGGCGACCAGCGGTCGCCCATCACACCCTTCGTCGACGTCGCACCGATCGCCATGCTGTGCGCCGACCTCGACTCGGCACGCGCCTGGATCCACGAGACGCTCGGTGAGCTGGCCGTCGACTCGAGCCGCAACGAGGGACTGCGCGAGACGGCGCGGGTGTTCCTGCAGACCGGAGGCAGCTACACCGCGACCGCCGAGCAGATGTTCCTCCACCGCAACACCGCGCAGTACCGGGTGCGCAAGGCCGAAGAGGTGCGCGGCCGACCGCTCCGGGACGGGCGGCTCGACGTCGAACTCGCACTGCTCGCCTGCCACTGGATGAAGGCCGCCGTGCTCCAAGCCCGCCCCTGATCCGGCGCGCCGACCGCCTTCGTGGCGCCCGAACAATGCGCCCCGTGTCAATCGTGTCCAGCGGCCGATGACGTCGACGTCGCCTCCGACCATCCTCGTACCCGTCAGATCACAGCAAGCGAACGGAGCGACGACATGGCACAGGGACCACTGATCGAGGAACGGCCGGCGCTCTACGTCGATGAGGATTCTCTGACAGGGCGCGTCGCGCTCGTCACCGGCGGTACCCGCGGCATCGGAGCGGCGATCTCACGCAGCCTGGCGGCGCGCGGCGCAGTCGTCGCCGCCGGCTACTCGTCCGACGGCGCGAGGGCCGCCGAGTTCGTCCGCGCCCTCGATCCCGATGGCTGGCAGGCCTCGGCGCACAAGGGCAACGTCGGTGACCCCGACGACTGTGTACGGGTCGTCCACGAAGTGATCGACCAGCACGGTCGCCTCGACATCCTCGTCAACAATGCCGGCGTCACGGTCGATCGCCCCATCTCGACGATGAGCGTGGACGACTGGCACAACGTGTTGCGGGTCAACCTGTCCGGCGCCTTCTACATGTCCAAGCCGGCGCTGGCGCACATGCTCGAGCGCGGCTCGGGCCGCATCATCAACATCTCGTCGGTCGTCGCCGAGACCGGCAACGTCGGCCAGGCCAACTACGCCGCGTCGAAGTCGGGGCTCCTCGGCTTCACCAAGTCGCTGGCCCGAGAGGCCGCCCTCGCGCTGGGCAAGGCGGGCGTGCTCGACGGCGGCATCGGCCTCACCGTCAACGCCGTCACGCCCGGACTCATCGAGACCGACATGACCGCCGCCATACCGGACAAGGCGATGGCGAGAATCCTGTCCGGGATCCCGATGGGCCGCATCGGCCGTCCAGACGAGGTCGCCCGCGTCGTACGCTTCCTCGCCGCCGACGCGTCCTCCTACATCACCGGTCAAGTCTGGGGTGTCAACGGCGGCTACGACATGTGACTCCCCGCCCGTTGCGGTCGCCGAGCCGTTCGATGCGACGGATCCGGTGGTGCTGGGCGCCAACCCGCTGGTCGGATTGAGCCGCCGGCAGGTGGCCGCGGCGCTGGGTCGACTGCTCCAGCGGGTGGCCGTCGAACCGAGCGTCGTCACGGCCACGACGCTGGACACCGCGGGCCAGCTGCTCGAGGTGCTGGTCGGACGAAGCGACGTGGCCCCTGAACCCGGCGACAAGCGCTTCGCCCACCCGGCGTGGCGCGACAACCCGATCTACCGGCGTCTCCTGCAGGCGTACCTCGTCGACGCCCGAGCCGTGCTCGGCGTCGTCGACGAGGTGGAACTCGACGCGAAGAGCCGGGAGCGGGCCCGCTTCGCGGTGTCGCTGCTCACCGAAGCGGCCGCACCGACCAACACCCTGCTCGGCAACCCCAGCGCCCTCGCCAAGGCGGTCGAGACGCGGGGCCGCAGCCTCCTCGACGGCGCAAGGCACCTCGCGCATGACGTGCGCCACAACGGCGGCCTGCCGGCGACAGTCGACACCCGCCCGTTCACGGTTGGCGGCAACCTCGCCGTCACCCCAGGCCAGGTCGTGTACCGCAGCGAGGTGTTCGAGCTGATCCAGTACACGCCGACCGGGCAGACAACGTACGCGCGACCGCTCGTCGCGATCCCGCCGCAGATCAACAAGTTCTACATCTCCGATCTCGCGCCCGGCCGCAGCCTCATCGAGCACATGGTCGGCGCCGGCGTGCCCTACTTCGCGGTCAGCTGGCGCAACCCCACCGCCGCCCAGCGTGACTGGAACCTCGACACCTATGTCGAAGCGTGCAAGGAGGCGATCGAAACCGCCTGCGAGATCACCGGCAGCGCCGATGCCAACGTGGTGGGTATGTGCGCCGGCGCGATCACCATGGCGTGCCTGCTCGGTCACCTCGCCGTCGACCGGCGAGGCGCTCGTGAACAGCGCGACGTTCATGGTCGCCGGGCTCGACACCGCCCAGGAGTCGCAGATCGGGATGCTCGCCTCGAAGCCCGCCGTCGACGCGGCGCGGATCCGGTCGCAGCGCGCCGGTTACCTCGACGGCAAGGACCTGGCGAAGGTGTTCGCCTGGCTCCGCCCCAACGACTTGGTGTGGAACTACTGGGTCAACAACTACTTGCTGGGCCAGAACCCGCCCGCGTTCGACATCCTCTACTGGAACGCCGACACCACCCGCCTGCCGGCGGGGCTGCACGCCGACTTCCTCGACCTGTCGATGTCGAACGGGCTCGCCGAGGGCACCCTGACGGTGCTCGGCACACCGGTCGATCTCGGCAAGGTCATGCTCGACGCCTACGTCGTGGCCGGCTCGACCGATCACATCGTGCCCTGGAAGACGGCGTACCAGACCACCCAGCTGCTCGGCGGCGATACGGAGTTCGTGCTCAGCTCGAGCGGCCACATCCAGGCCATCGTCAACCCGCCCGGGAACCCAAGTCGTCCTACCGCACCGGCGACGGCGCACCGCCGGCCGATGCCGAAGCGTGGCTCGACGGTTCCGAGACGCACGGGGGCAGCTGGTGGGAGCACTGGACGGCATGGCTCGGCGCCCGTTCCGGCGATCGACGGCGGGCACGGCGCAAGCTCGGCAGCGCCGCCCACCCGCCCCTCGACCCCGCCCCGGGCCGTTACGTGCAGCTCACATGAAGACACGCGTCCGCACGTTCGTACGCGTCGACGGGCACCTCGTGCGGGTGTCCACCCGAGGCGAGGGCCGCCCACTCCTGCTGATCATGGGCCTCGGCGGCAACATCGAGATGTGGGACCCGCTCGAGCGGGCCCTCACCAACCGCGGCATCCAGACCATCGCCTACGACGCGTCGGGAACCGGCGATTCGCCGCCACGGCTCATCCCCCAACGCATGCACGGGCTGGCCCGCCAAGCGGCCCACGTCCTCGACGCCCTCGGCCACCCCGACGCCGACGTCCTCGGCGTGTCGTTCGGGGGTGCCGTGGCCCAGGAGCTGACCCTGGCCAACCCGCACCGGGTCCGCCGCCTGGTCCTCGCGTCGACGACGTGCGGCCTCGGTGGCGTACCCGGCAACCCGCTGGCGCTGGCCCTGCTGGCAACACCGCTGCGCTATTACTCGCCCGCCTTCCTCCGCTTGACCGCCAACGTGCTCTACGGCCCGGGCGCCAGGAACGACGAGGGCCTGTTACGCAACCAGATCAACGCTCGCCGGGCCCGGCCCCCGAGCCTGTGGGGATATCTCGGCCAGCTCGCCGCCGGGATCGGTTGGACCAGCCTCCCGTGGCTGCACCGCATCCGCCAGCCGACCTTGGTGCTCAGTGGCGCGGAGGACCCGATCGTGCCGCCGATCAACGCCCGCCTCCTCGCCCGGCGCATCCCCAACGCCGAACTCGAGATCGTGCCCGACGCCGGGCACCTGCTCCTGATGGAGCACGCCGAACCGGTGTCCGAGCGAATCGCCACATTTCTCGGTTCGCCCGCACAAACGAACCCCGCAGGCTCGTCGCCGCGGCCCGAAGCCACCAGCGGCCCCCGTCCGTAGGTTGCTCAGCATGATCCTCACTTCGACGCTGGCCACCCTGCCCGACGAGCGCGCTGCGCTCGACCCGACCGCGGCGTGCATCGACGACGATCGGCTCGCACTCACCAACGCCGAGCTCCTCGCACGCGTCAAGGCCACCGCGACGATGCTGCGCGCCGCCGGGCTCGGCCCTGGCGACGTGACCGCGACGATGCTGACCAACCGCGTCGAGCTCGTGGTCGTCATGCTCGCCGCCTGGCGGATCGGAGCCGCGCTCACGCCGATCAACCCGAACCTGACGGCCGGCGAGGCCGCGTTCCAGATCGAGGACTCCGGCGCCCGCCTGGTCGTCCACGAACGAGCCGCGCTCGACATCGCCGACGTGACGATGGTCGACGTGACGACGCTGCCCGCGACCTCGAGCGGCGACGAGGACGTCATCGAGACCGCGCCCGACGCGCTGGCCCTGCTCATCTACACGAGCGGCACGACCGGCAAGCCCAAGGGGGTGATGCTCGATCACGCCAACCTCACCGCGATGGTCGCCATGATCACCACCGCGTTGGACGTCACCGCCGCCGACCGCTGCTTGCTCATCCTGCCGCTGTTCCACGTCAACGGCATCCTCGTGAGCGTGCTGTCGCCGCTTGCCGCCGGCGGCTGCACGACGATCACCGGTCGCTTCTCACCCTCGACGTTCTTCGACACCGTCGAAGCGGTCCGTCCCACATACTTCTCTGCCGTACCGGCGATCTACGCCATGCTGAGCGCGCTCCCCGGCGACGTCGATCCGGACATCTCGTCGGTGCGCTTCGCCATCTGCGGCGCCGCTCCCATGCCGGCCGAGCTCATCGCCCGGTTCGAGCAGCGCTACGGCACGACGATCGTCGAGGGCTACGGCCTCTCCGAGTGCACCTGCGTCGCCACCGTCAACCCGGTCGACGGGCCCCGCAAGGCCGGCACCGTGGGGCTGCCGTTGCCCGGCCAAGAAGTTGCCCTGCTCGATACCGACGGGCGGCCCACCACCGGCGGTCAGGGCGAAGTGATCGTCCGCGGCCCCAATGTCATGCGGGGCTACCTCAACAAGCCCGAGGACACCGCCCGCACCCTCGCCGATGGCTGGCTGCACACCGGCGACGTCGGCTACTTCGACGCCGACGGCTACCTCGTCCTGGTCGACCGGGTCAAGGACATGATCATCCGCGGTGGCGAGAACATCTACCCGAAAGAGATCGAGAACGTCCTCTACACCCATCCCGCGGTGCTGGAGGCCGCGGTCGTCGGGCGGCCCCACGACGTGCTCGGCGAGGAACCGGTGGCGTTCGTCGCGCTCCGCGACCCGGACGCCGTGACGACAGAGGAACTGATCGAGCTGTGCTCGACGTCGCTCGCCCGGTTCAAGGTGCCGCGCGACGTGCTCATCCTCGACATCCTGCCGAAGAACAGCGTGGGCAAGATCGCCAAGCCCGAGCTGCGCGACCTGTTGATGAGATCCTGACGACGAGCGAGTCACCCCTCGTACCATGGGCGCCGTGGAGCGAGGCGACCCTCGTGTTCGGGCACTGATCGAGTCGGTGGCGGGCACCGTCGGAGAGCGGCTCGCATCGGTGACCGACGACGTGCAAGCCGTCATCGAAGCAGCCATCCCGGGGCTCCAAGCCGACGAGTCCGCCTCGTTGCTCCAAGCGAGCATCGGCGAAAACCTCGACACCGCCCTCGGTGCGCTCGTCGACGCGCCCGCGCCGGGCTCGATCGAGGCGCCCGCCGCCGCCGTCGACTATGCCCGACGGCTCGCTCAACAGGACGTGCCTGCCGTCCTTCTCATCCGCGCCTACCGCGTCGGCCAGGCACGGTTCCTACGACACTGCATCGAGGAGCTCCTCCGCCAGTCATCCGGCGATCACCTCGAAGGGTTGGCCACCCTCGAGATGATCGAGACCGTGTCGGATTACGTCGACCGCGTCGTCGAGCAGGTCCTCACCACCTTCGGGCAGGCACGAGATGACTGGCTGCGCGACCGCAGCGCAGTGCTGGCGATGCGGGTCCGCGAGCTGTTGGCGAGCAGACCGGTCGACATCGGTGCCACCGAGCACGCCCTCGGCTACCGCCTCGACCAACACCACGTCGGCATCGTCGCCTGGGTCGACGAGCCCGCTCCCGCCGACGCGCTCGAACGCATCCGCCGGGTCGTCGTCACGTTGGGCAGGGATCTCGGCTGCCCGGCGACGCCGCTCGTCGTCCCCGCCGACGAGAGCAACGCCTGGGCGTGGATCCCGTCCAAACTGAGCCTGGCGAGGACCAAGGAGCTGGACGCCGCCACAACGAGCGAACCAACCGTGTCTCTAGCTGTCGGCGAGCCCGCCCGGGGGATCGACGGGTTTCGTCGCAGCCATCGTCAAGCGATGAGCGCCCGCGGCGTGGCGCTGGCCGCCGGCGACCAGCGGTCGCCCATCACACCCTTCGTCGAGGTCGCACCGATCGCGATGCTGTGCGCCGACCTCGACTCGGCACGCGCCTGGATCCACGAGACGCTCGGTGAGCTGGCCGTCGACTCGAGCCGCAACGAGGGACTGCGCGAGACGGCGCGGGTTTTCCTGCAGACCGGAGGCAGCTACACCGCGACCGCCGAGCAGATGTTCCTCCACCGCAACACCGCGCAGTACCGGGTGCGCAAAGCCGAAGAGGTGCGCGGCCGACCGCTCCGGGACGGGCGGCTCGACGTCGAACTCGCACTGCTCGCCTGCCACTGGATGAAGGCCGCCGTGCTGCAAGCTCAACCCTGATCCGGCGCGCCGACCGCCTTCGTGGCCCCCGAACAATGCGCCCCGTGTCAATCGTGTCCAGCGGCCGATGACATCGACGTCGCCTCCGACCATCCTCGTACCCGTCAGATCAAAGCAAGCGAACGGAAAACCGAGATGGCACAGGGACCACTGATCGAGGAACGGCCGGCGCTCTACGTCGATGAGGATTCTCTGACAGGACGCGTCGCGCTCGTCACTGGCGGTACCCGAGGCATCGGAGCGGCGATCTCACGCAGCCTGGCGGCGCGCGGCGCAGTCGTCGCCGCCGGCTACTCCTCCGATGGCGCGAGGGCCGCCGAGTTCGTCCGCGCCCTCGATCCAGACGGCTGGCAGGCCTCGGCGCACAAGGGCAACGTCGGTGACCCCGACGACTGTGTACGGGTCGTCCACGAAGTGATCGACCAGCACGGTCGCCTCGACATCCTGGTCAACAATGCCGGGGTCACGGTCGATCGCCCCATCTCGACGATGAGCGTGGAGGACTGGCACAACGTGTTGCGGGTCAACCTGTCCGGCGCGTTCTACATGTCGAAGCCGGCGCTGGCGCACATGCTCGAGCGCGGCTCGGGCCGCATCATCAACATCTCGTCAGTCGTCGCCGAGACCGGCAACGTCGGCCAGGCAAACTACGCCGCGTCGAAGTCGGGGCTCCTTGGCTTCACCAAGTCGCTGGCCCGAGAGGCCGCTCTCGCGCTGGGCACCGCCGGCCTGCTCGACGGCGGCACGGGCCTCACCGTCAACGCCGTCACGCCCGGGCTCATCGAGACGGACATGACCGCCGCCATACCGGACAAGGCGATGGCGAGAATCCTGTCCGGGATCCCGATGGGCCGCATCGGCCGCCCGGAGGAGGTCGCCCGCGTCGTGCGCTTCCTCGCCGCCGACGCGTCCTCCTACATCACGGGTCAAGTCTGGGGTGTCAACGGCGGCTACGACATGTGACTCGTCGGGCCAGTCCCGTGTGACCGCCAGCAGCCCCTTCGGGGTAAAGGCCTACGAGGTGACTCGCTTGCTCGCCGTTCCCCGGTCATGACGCCAGTCAGCGACACGGGGTTCCGCTTCGTCTCCTCACACTTTTCGCATCCGTACGGCGTCCTCACCGGACCGGATCGACGGGTCGAGCTCGCCGTGCCAGGCGAAGCTGTAGCGGGACTTGAAGCGGCTCGGCGAGCATGCGAAAATAGCCATCTACCAGGGAAGACGCCTCAAACTCATGACTCGAAGGTCGCAAAGGTTCTGTCCTTCCCCGCCACGAAGGAAGCCCTGTAGATCGCAAGACCCGCCATGGCTTCGTCGTTGCTGGCGCCGGTCGATGTACCACGATGTACCATCTTCGAAGCCGCACTGGCTCGCGCCGCGGACCTCGCCGTCGACCTCATGACCCAACACCTCGAGACCACGGCGATTCACCTCGAGGCAGTCGCCCCACCCACCGACCGCCGGCCGAGGCGTTGGCTGGCTGGTGTCGCGATGAGCGGAATCGGTCACCTCCGATGACGCGTCCCGCCACGCCCGTGCTGATCGTCAATCCGCGCTCGGGCGGGGGGAAAGTGGCTCGGTTCGATCTCGTCGCGCAGTGCCACGCGCGCAGCATCGAGCCGATCGTGTTCGAACCAGGCGACGATCTCACGACGCTGGCGACTGCTGCCGTGCGGGAGGGCGCAGACGCCCTCGGCATGGCGGGCGGTGACGGGTCGCAAGCCACAGTGGCCGCAGTCGCCGCCGAGCATGGTCTTCCCTACGTCTGCGTTCCCGCAGGTACGCGGAACCACTTCGCCTTCGACCTCGGCATCGATCGCAACGACGTCGTCGGCGCCCTCGGTGCCTTCGTCGACGGCGACGAGCGACGCATCGACCTCGGCCGGGTGAACGGGCGGGTCTTCGTGAACAACGTGGCCATGGGCGTCTACGGCGCCGTCGTGCAGTCACCCGCGTACCGGGATCACAAGGTGCGCACCATGGTCGACATGCTCCCCGAGCTCGTCGGGCCGCGCGCCGAGCCGTTCGACCTCCGCTTCACCGGGGGGGACGGCCGTGCGCACGACACCGCCGTGCTCCTGATCGTCTCCAACAACCCCTACACGGTCGACCCCCGACCGCAGCACGGCACGAGGGGTCAGCTCGACCGAGGGTTGCTCGGTGTCATCGCCCTCACGGGGCCACCGCCACGCGGCTTGGAAGAGTGGGCGGCACCGACGTATCGGGTCGATTCGGCGACGACGGTGGCACTCGGGATCGATGGTGAGAACGTGGCAATGGAACCGCCGCTGCTGTTCGAATCCGATCAGCTGGTGCTGCGTGTCCGGCTGCCGGTCCGCCGGGATCGGCGACAGGCTCCCCGTGTCCGCCGGCCCGGAGCAGCGAAGGGACGTCCGGCCCTACCGGACCACCCGTCGTGATGGTCTCCTGAGAGCGCGCGACGGAGGAGATGCTGTGTCGGGCGTGCTCGATCCGGGCAAGGGGACGCAGGCAGGCAATGCCCTCGTCGGCCGCGTCATGGAGCGGGCGAGCATCCACGCCCTCCTCGCGGCCGCCTTGGGTGCCGAGGGCGGGGCGCTCGTGCTCGCCGGTCCGCCCGGCATCGGAAAGTCCACGCTGCTGCGGTATGCGATCGACTCGGCGCCCGGGTTCCGGATCCTGCGGATCGCCGGGGTGGAGTCGGAGATGGCCTTGGGATACGCCGGCGTCCATCAGCTGGTGCTGCCGATCCTCGACGGTCTGCGGCAGCTCCCCGAACCCCAACGCGAGGCGATGGACGCCGTACTCGGACGGACTCAGCACGGCCCCATCGACCCGTTCCTCGTCGGCCTCGCCGTCTTGAGCGTCGTCGCAGATGCCGCGACGGCCCAGCCCGTCTTCGTCATCATCGACGACGCCCAGTGGCTCGACGACGAGTCCGCGGTCGCGCTGTCGTTCGTCGGCCGCCGCCTCCGCGCCGAACGCGTTGCGATGGTCGTCGCCTTGCGCGACACACCAGACACCTCCGTTCGCTTCGAACACCTCCGTCGGGTCGACCTTGTCGGACTCGGCGACTCAGAGGCCCTCGAACTGCTGGCCGGGTCAGCGCGTGCGCTCGTTGACCCGACGGTCGCCTCCCGCATCGTGGCCGCAACCCGGGGCAATCCACTGGCCCTCGTCGAGCTGCCGGCCGCGTTGACGGTCGAGCAGCTTCGCGGCGCGGCGCCGCTCCCCGACCCGTTACCGATCGGCGACCGCGTTTCCGGTCTCTTCGCCAGCCGCGCCCGGGTGCTGGATGCCGATGCACGGATGGTGCTGCTCCTGGCTGCCGCGGAACGGCTCGGCGATCCCGCGCTCCTTCGTCGCGCCGCCGAGACGGCCGGCGAGCTGTCATGGGACGAGGCGGTAGCGAGGGCAGAGGCGAGCGGTCTGGTCACCTTCGCCTCGAGGGTCGAGTTCCGCCACCCCCTCGTGCGCTCCGCGGTGTACTACTCGGCCAGCGAGGCCGATCGGCGCCGGGCGCATGCCGCCCTCGCCGGCGTGCTCGACACCGACACCGACGCCGACCGTCGTGCCTGGCACCTCGGCGCCGCAGCAGCCGGGCCCGACGAGCGGGTCGCCCAAGCGTTGGAAGCGTCAGCCGAGCGAGCCCGGCGGCGAGGCGGGGCGGCTGCCGCGGCGGCGTATCTGTTGCGCGCCTTCGAGCTCACGCCCGATCGGGAACGAGCATCCGAGCGCCTCCTGGAGGCGGCTCGGGCCGAGCTCCTCGCCGGTCACGGTCCGCAGGCTCGCGAACTCCTCGAACGCGCCAGGGCGGAGGGACTCGGCTCCGACCATGACGCCGACGCGGCATGGACAGAGGCGTTGGTCCACATCATTGCCGGCGACCTCCGGGAACCTGCAGCGCTCCTGGCCAGAGCGCTCCCGCGGGTCGGAGTCGGTGACGCCGAGCTGGCCGTGGGGTCCTGTGTCGCCGCCCACGCCGTCCTGCTCGCCGGCGGACACCTCGTCGACGAGCCCACGCGACGCATGATCGCCGCTGAAACGTTGGCCGTCATGGATCGTTGCGAAGTCCGAGAGCCACTTGCACAGCTGGTCAACGGTGTCGCCACGCTGTGGCTGATGGGCCGGCCGTCGCGACGCCTGTGCTGCGTGCGGCCGTGACCCGCGCCAGGGCTGACCAAGCGCACCTACAGATGGTCGCCGGCCGCCACGTCCATGTCGTGTACTTCGACGCCGTCCTCACGGCTTGCGATCTGCTCGACGACCACGCCTGGGATGAGCTCACCCATGCGTGGGCGCAGGTCGCACGGGCCACCGGCGCGCTCGCCGCGCTGCCGCTCGCGCTCAGCCTTCGCAGCTGGTTGGAGGTTCTCCAGGGACGTCTCGGTTCGGCGACCTCCCATCTCGGAGAGATCGAGGACGTCGTGTCGCTCACCGGATCGCGCGGGGTGCTCGGCTCACCCGCTCCCGCCGTGGTGTTAGGCGACGCGTGGCAAGGCAACGAGGAGACCACGAGGTCCGGTGCTCGCCGCGCGATGCGCGACGCGCACGAGCGCGGCCAGGGCATCGGCGTCGACCACGCCTACCTCGCGCTCGCCGTGCTCGAGGTCGGCGCGGGCAGGTATGACGCCGCCCTACGCGCCGCACAACGCGTCGTCGACCATGACAGCGTCGGCGTCGCCCCGCTTGCGCTGGCCGATCTCGTCGAGGCCGCCGCCCGATGTGGTGAGATGGGTGTCGCCGAGCGAGCGCTGGAGCGATTGTCGGAACGCGCCACGGCGTCGGGGACAGCGTGGGCGTCCGGGATGCTCGCTCGCGCCCGGGCGCTCGTCGCCAGCGGTGACGACGCGGATGCCTTTTTCCGGTCGGCGCTCGACGACCTGTCATGCAGCACGATCGTCACGGACACGGCACGTACGCAGCTGCTGCACGGCGAGTGGCTGCGAAGGGCGCGGCGTCGCAAGGAAGCCCGCGAACCGCTGCACGAGGCGCTCGACTTCTTCGAGAGCATCGGCGCGTCGGCGTTTGCCGGGCGTGCCCGGGCCGAGCTCGCCGCGACCGGTGAGCACGTGCGAAGCCGGTCGGCGCCCGTGAACGCCCTCACGCCCCAGGAAGCGCAGATCGCGCGCCTCGCGGCGTCGGGTGAGCGAAACCGCGAGATCGCCGCCCAGCTGTACATCTCCACCAGCACGGTCGAGTACCACTTGCGGAAGATCTTCCTGAAGCTCGGCGTCAGCTCCCGGACCCAGCTCGCCCAGGCCGACCTGCCGGCCTGACTGCTTCCGTCGACCGAGGCGCCACGAAGACTGGGGTTTTCGGGGATTCGACGAACAGCCCTCCGGCTTACGTTCGCCTTGTCAGCAACAGCCTTTGAAAAATGGAGGAACCATGAAGCCACTGTCCAATTCCCTGGAGGAGCTCGCCGCTCGCACCAAGGTGCTCGAAAACTCTGCAACCGCCACGTTCGAGGCGGATCGCGCGAAGCTCGAGCAGCGCCGCCACGAGATCGACGAAGCGTTCAAGGCAGACGTCAGCGAGTTCGAGTCCACTGTCCGTGACGCCACTGAAGCTGGCCGCACGTGGTGGAACGAGACCAAGGCGGCGATGAAGCGCCCGCTCGATGAGGTCCGCGCCCGTATCGACAAGCGCCAGTCCGAGCACGAGCTGCATCGCGCGCAGCGCCAGGCTGACGCGGCCGAAGAGGACGCCGCAGCTGCGATCGCGGTTGCGAAGTACTACCTGAACGTCGCCGAGTACTCGGCCGTCGACGCCGCGCTGGCCCGCCTGGCCGCCGACGACCTCGCTGCCGGGCAGTCGTCAGGAGCGTCGTCATGATGCGGCCCTATGTCGGCAGTTGGAAACGGCTCGCCGTCCACGGCGTGGCCGCGATCCTGTTCGGGCTGGCCACCCTCGTGTGGCCGGATGTCAGCCTGTGGGCCCTCGTCGTGCTGTGGGGCGCGTTCGCGTTCGTCGACGGCGTGACCGCGCTGTCGGCCGCGATCGCCGACCCGTTGCTCCGCGACCGGGGCTGGGCCGCCTTCTGGGGCGTCACCGGCATCGCCGCCGGGGTGGTCACCTTCGTGTGGCCGTCCATCACCGCGGAGGCGCTGCTGGTCGTGATCGCGACCTGGTCGCTGCTCATCGGCGGTTCCCAGATCGTGTTCGCCGCCAAAGCACGCAAGCAGGTGTCGGACGCCTGGGCGATCGCGCTCGGCGGCGCCCTTCTCGTGTTGCTCGCCGTGCTGCTCGTCATCGACCCCGGGGCCGGGGCGCTCGGCATCACATGGGCGATCGGGTGGTTCGCCTTCCTGTTCGGCATCGTGCAGCTCTGGCTTGCGTCGGTCGTCCGCCACGAGACGCACGAGCTGACCAGGCCGACACGCATCCAAACGTCACAGCCCGGACACGCCGTGGGCTGATATGACCCACGCCGTGGCCGCGACCCGCACGCCGCGCACCCCACGCCGCCGGCCACGAGGGCCGGCGGCGTGGCGCACGGCGACGCCCTGTCGCGCGTCGTCGAGAGTGCGCGGCGAACCCGTACCGGAACTCGACGTGGGCGCGTCGCACCGCCACTATCCC
This sequence comes from uncultured Acidimicrobiia bacterium, assembly GCA_963839695.1. Classification (GTDB taxonomy): domain Bacteria; phylum Actinomycetota; class Acidimicrobiia; order Acidimicrobiales; family Ilumatobacteraceae; genus JALZMG01. The sequence continues at coordinate 336,709 of CAWIVW010000011.1, forward strand.
GTACGGCTCGGCGGGAGGTCTGAACCGACGGCCCATCCTGCGCGTGTGGCGTTCCAGCGGATCACGATCCCGCGGAGATGCGGGGCTTGCCGTGCATCCGCGGTCCGGGTATCCCGGAAGCCACGGTCATCGGCCAGCACGCAGCGGGCCGCACTCACGAGCAGATCCTGCGCGACTCTCCTGACCTCGAACCTGAGGACATCCCTGCTGCCCTGGAATACGCCGCGGAAGCAGTCCAGAAACGAGAGCTGCTTCGCCGAACGGGCGCGGTGGTTACGTAAGCACCTCGACCCCGAGGGACTCAAACGTGTGTCCACGCCGGACGGTTTGCGTGTTCGCGTTGCGAATTCACTGTCGACGCGACAAGTCACTGCTGAGTGTCCAGGTCGGGGCGCCTAACGGCCGGCGATGGCGGAAGGACAGCGGCGTCGTTACAGCCCGATGTCGAGCCCAGGCGTGTCGATGCCGGGAGCCTCGGGTTCGAAGTTGGGCAGGTGGATGCCGGCGTCGAGGCAGTGTTGCTCGACGGCGTCGGCGAGCCAGCGATAGTGCCCGCGGTCGCCGTCGACGTCGCCGAGGATGTCGACCACCTCGCCGAGCTTCGGCACGTCCATCTTGTCGCCGTTGGCGAATCGCCACCAGGTGTCGAGGGCGTCCAGCCGCTCCTGCAGGTGCGGAATCCGGTCCGTCGACTTGTAGCGCTCGAGGAGTTCTCCTGTTTGGTGGCCGCGAGCGCGTCGCGTAGCCGACGCATGTCTCGCCCGACGTGGTGGTAGCGCTCGACCTCGGGACTGATCGAGGCCTGGGTCTGTTCGAGGGTGTCGTTGGCCCAGGTGAGCTGGTTGTCGGCGGCGGCGAGTTCGCGGCGGGCTTGGCGGCGGCCGCGATGCCGCAGCTCCCGAGGCGCCGTTCGGCGAGACAGCCGCGTGCCTGGCTGGCTCGGTCGAGATCTCGTTCGGCGACGGCGAGGCGTTCACGCTGGTAGCGGGTGGGCTCCTCGAGCCGATCGTGGACCGCTCGGGCCGCGGTAAGTTGCGTTTCGAGGGGTTCCCGTTGGGCGGCGTTGGCCGCTGCCCGCTGCTCGGCTTCCTCCAGTTCCTTTCGGGGTCTGGTCTC
>CAWIVW010000012.1:0-148401 GCA_963839695.1 uncultured Acidimicrobiia bacterium
GCGCTCGTCCTGGCGGCGATCGCCCTCGGCGACGCGACGGCTGCTCGCTAGCGCCCGGGCGAGCAGGTCACGCCCACCTCGGCTCGAGCGCAGCGATCGAGCGGTCCGGGATCAGGGCTCGGCGTTCACCTGGCGCCGGCTGCTGCGGCGCGATCCGCGCCGGTGTCTGCCCAGGGCCAGCCGACGATGTGCACGTCGTGCGCCATCTACGGCGAGTTGGTTTCGCGACCCGTCACGCCCTGTTCACCGCCGCTCAGTTCACCCGTGGTCGCGCCTGTGCCATCCTGGAGTCGGCGCGGGCGAACCTGTTCTACAAGGGAGGGGCCATGAAGAAGGCACCTGTTCTGGGAGCGGTCGGTGTGCTCGTCAGCTCGCTGCTCTTGCAGCCGGCGAATGCGCCGGCGCAAGGTCATCGACAAGACGACCCCATCGTGACCGCCCTGTCGACCGTCACCCGGGCAACGCCGTGGGAGCACGTCGCCACCATCGATCTGCCATTCGACGCCGAGCATCCACAGGGAATGGTCAAGATCGGCGACCGCTTCTTCGTCTCGTCCGTCGAGATCATCGAGCCCACTCAACCCTGTCCGGTGCCCTGCGACGGCTACGACCGGACACCGGGCCGCGGAGTCGGCCACCTGTACGTCATCGACGCCAACGGCGCGTTGCTGGCCGACCTCGAGTTGGGCGAAGGGCACATGTATCACCCCGGCGGCATCGACTACGACGGCCGGTGGCTGTGGGTGCCGGTCGCGGAGTACCGACCCAACTCCAACGCGATCATCTACAAGGTCGATCCCGCCAGCCTCGCCTTCGAGGAGGCATTCAGAGTCAGCGATCACATCGGCGGCGTCGTGCGCGATCGAGTTGACGGTCACATCCACGGTGTGAGCTGGGGGTCGCGTACCCAGTACGAGTGGACCCCCCGAGGCCGTCAGCTGGCCCGCGAAGCGAACGAGAGCCACTTCATCGACTACCAGGACTGCGACTATCTCGCCTTCCGCAAGATGGTGTGCGGCGGCATCGCCAATCTGACCGCACCCAACGGAACGGTCTTCGAGCTTGGCGGGCTCGCTCTCGTCGACCTGGGCAACAGTGAGATTCTCCACGAGGTGCCCGTCCAGCGATACTCGCCGGTCACCGGCCACGTGATCACCCGTAACCCCGTGTTCCTCGAGCTCACCGACCGTGGGCTGCGGCTGTTCACCGTGCCCGACGACGATCAGGACGCCGCCATTCTCATCTTCGACGCCACCCTGTAGCAGTACAGCGGGGCGGGCCAAGGTCGGTCAGAGACCGCAGCCGCCGGGCCCCCAGTTGGTGGTCACGGTCTGCGCGTTGCTCGGCGCCGACGCGTTGCCAGCCTGGTCGACCGCGACGATCGTCACGGTGTTGGCGCCAAGGATCTCCGTGTAGGCGACGGTCTGGGTGCCGCCCGGGATCACCTCGTTGATCAGGCCGTTGACCCGGACCTCGTACTCGATCCCGGACACCGGCAGGACGTTGTCGGTCGAGGCGGTCCAGCGAAGCCAGAGCTCCTCCGGGCACGAGCTGGTGCCACCGCTGAACGCGCTCATCAGTGTCGGGCTGGTGGGTGCGGTCATGTCCGAGCTCGCCTGGGTCGTCGCGCTGGCCAGGTTGCTCGGCGCCGACACGTTGCCGGACGGGTCGACAGCCCGCACGCTGAACCGATAGTCGGTCGACGGGTCGAGTTGACGGACCCAGGCGCCCTGGATCGGCGGACGGGGGAACGTTCCGGGCGTAACGGTCGACACGGCGTTGTTGGTCGGCACCCCGTTGACGAGGATCTCGTGCCGCACCGGGCTGAACTGGTCGGTCCCGCTGTTCCACGTGAGGAGCACCGTGGAGGCGGTCATCGTGCTCGCCGACAGACCGCTCGGCGCCGTCGGCGGGATCGTGTCGGCCAACGTCGTGACCGTGACCGGGGCGCTCGGCGTCGAGGCGTTGTACTGGGCGTCGAACGCGGTCACCCGGAACGTCACGGTCTGTCCCGGGCGCAGCGACGACCACGTGGCGGTGGTCTGCGGGTGCGCGACAGACACAACCCCGGACAGGCCCTCACCCCACAGCGAGTACGAACGCACACCGACATTGTCGGTGGACGGGTTCCACGCCACGCTCACGCTGGTCTGGGTGACGGCAGTGACCCGCAGTTCGTGGGTTGACTGGGCGGTGTGCGATCGGCGGGCGGTGGGCGACCAGCCGACGCCGACGCGGTGATGGCGATGGAAAGCGCGAGGGCCGCCAGGGCGCAGGCGGTGACTCGTACGAACCCTCGCAGACTCATGAACTGCCTCCTCCGATCCTGGGCTGGACGATTCCCCGTTCGTCACTACGCACCGATCGAAGACGCGGTTCGCGAAGTTTCGACCGCTCAAACGCTGCGGGTGACGCGGCGGAGATAGTCGGCCCGGTCGAGCGGGTTGCGGTCGGTTCGTGGGCGTGAAGGTGGCGCGCCGTGGACCGGGCGGTAGCCGGCGAACGCAGACTCGACCACGCCCTCGCCGCGGGTCAGTTCGGGTAGCCGTGCTTGCAGGTGATGGAAGGGTGCCACCCGGATCACGCCCTCCAGCACGGACAGCGAGCCGTTGGTGTTCGGCGGGCGAGGTTGGGCTTCGAGCTCCCTGAGGATCGCCATGATCGGGCCGAGGTCTTGGGCAGGAAACTCCAAGTGAAACTCGAGGACGGGTTCGAGCACGGTCGTGCCGGCCCGTTTCAGAGCGGCCATCAGCACGAGCGGGGTAAGGAGGCGGTAGTCCGACAGGGTCGTGCCGGGCCACTTGCGGGGCGGCGCCTGGTAGCCGCATTCGGTCATGACCACGCGGCAGTCGGTGACCGCCCAGCCGTGGATGCCTTGGCGCAGCGTGGCCAGAACGGTGCGCTGCATGAGCTGTCGGAACGCTTCGACGCTGTCGAAGACGTGGATCGGGATCGACTTGACGCTCACGGCGAGCTCGAAGGTCACGCCCGAGTCGAGCGGCAGTGGCGAGATCTCCAGGCCGACCGTTGCCAGGAACGGGTGGCTGGGCGACCGGCCGGGTCGGAGTCGTTCGACGGCTGCGCCGACGCGGTTCGGTCGTTCGACGCAGACCGGCGTCGTCGGTCGGAAGTCGATGTCGAGTCCGTAGTCACCCGTCAGTGTTTGGGCGACGATCTCCTTCTGGACTTCTCCGTAGAGCGACAGGTACAGCTCTTGGCGGGAGTCGTCCTGGCGCAGGTTGATGAGCGGATCCTGTTCCGCGAGTTCGGTGAGGGCGTCGAACACGGCCCGCTTCTGGCCCTCGCGCCGGGGGACGATCGCGGTCTCCAGGGTGGGTGGGGCGAAGGCGTGCTGGTCGATGGTGAGGGCGGTCGGGCCGAAGGTGTCGCCGATGCGTGCGGTCGAGAGTCCGTGGACCTTGGCGATCTCGCCCGCACCGGTCGCCGCACGACGTTGCGTCGTGCCTCGATCGAAGACGTCGATTGCGGTGACGGTCTCGACGTCGACGCCGAGCTGGACGCGATCCCGCGTTCGTAGTGTCCCGGAGAACATGCGCACGAAGGCGATCTTCTCGCCGCTCGGTCCTCGCTCGATCTTGAACACCGTCCCCGACGCGGGTCCCGTCCTGTCGCCGTCGACGGAGGGCAGCAGCTTGGGGATCGCGTGCAGGAGATCTTCGACGCCGACGCCGGTCAGGGCTGCGCCGAAGTACACGGGCAGCACCTGCAGTTGCGCCGTCTGTTTGGCGAGCGCCTCGCCGAGTGGGCCGGGAGCGATCGATGCCTCGTCGAGGTAGCGGTGCAGGATCGTGTCGTCGTTGGTGGCCATGACCTCGATGGCCGCCTCGGCGAACGTCGGATCGTCAAGACGATGCACTGCGACGCCGGCTCGCTTCGTGCCGACGCCCCACGGCGTTCCCATCGCGAGGACGTTCGCGGTGAGGCGCTCGGCGACCGCGGCGAGCACTCGTTGGTCGTCGGCGCCGACCCGGTCGATCTTGTTGATGAACACGAGCGTCGGCACGCCGAGCCGGCGCAACGCGCGAAACAGCAGCAACGTCTGTGACTGCACGCCCTCGACCGCCGAGACGACCAGGACGGCGCCGTCGAGGACGCCGAGCACGCGCTCGACCTCGGCGATGAAGTCTGGGTGTCCAGGCGTGTCGATGAGATTGATCGCCACGCCGTCGACCACGAAGGACACGACCGCGGACTTGATCGTGATCCCGCGTTGGCGCTCGAGGGCGAGCGAGTCGGTCTGCGTGGTGCCGTCATCGACGCGACCGACCTCGTCGATGACTCCAGCTGCGTGCAGCAGCCGTTCGGTGAGGGTGGTCTTACCGGCGTCTACGTGCGCCAGGATCCCCAAGTTCAACGTCGCCAATTCGCGTCACGTCCTTCAGATCGGCATCCAGTCCCGGATCGATGAACAGCGACGCTTGGCGCATCAGGCCCTCCTCGGTTAGATCGGCGGCGCGAGCCCAGCACACAAACGACGCCCCACACCACTGGTTTCCGCGGCGCGACTCCCGTGAGAGGGACTCAGTTGCCGCTCCCGCCTGCGGCGAGTGCCTCGCTACGTCTCGCGACCTCCGTCGCCGCGCTCAAGGCGCAGAGTGAGAGAGTCGTCTCCGAGCTCGGCCGCCTTCTCGTTGAGCGCGGCGAGGTCTGATGTCGCGTCGAGGAAGCGCCCTGACAGCTGATCGAGCTCGCCGCTCGCAATGCGCGCCACGATCCCGGCGGCGAGCTCGGGAGGTGAGAAGGCTTCCGGCGGGGCGGAGTCGAGAAAAGCGGCCATCGCCGGATGGGAGGCGTAGCTGTCCAACAGCTGCGTACGCACCATGCCTGGGTGGAGCGCGAAGATCGTGACGCCCTGATTTCGGGCACCACGAACGATCGACTCGATGCACTCCCACCAGGCATCCGGGTCGACCTCCCACTCCAGACCGGCCGGCCCGCCGGTGCCGGCGTTGTTGACCAGCAACGTGATGGGTCCGAACTGCTCCTCCGATGCGTCGACGGCCGCCGCGATGGCGGTGCGGTCGCGTACGTCGGCGGGAAATGCCGAGGCGCGGCCGGGACCCTCCGTGTTGATGGCCGCCGCCGCCTCCTTCACCTGAGCAGCGGTTCGAGCAATCAGCACGACGTTGCACCGTTGACGCGCCAACTCGGCGGCAATAGCGCGTCCAATCCCTCGTCCCGCACCCGTCACAAGCGCCGTCTGTCCCGTCAGCACTGCGCGCCCCCTTTCAGTCCGTCCATCTTACGAACGACCTGGCTGGCGCAGAAGTGACGCGCAGAAGCGGCGGAGCGATCAAGCCCAGCCGGCGGGAGGAGGAGTCGGCCGGCCCACCATCCAGGTCATCACGAACGGACAGCCCGCCTGCTGAGCGAGCGGCCCTCGAATAAACGCGTCGACGTAGCATCCCGCGCATCGACACCACCGCGGACGCACCGATCGGCTTCGACACCGAGCGGGTCACGGCGTGGCTCGCCGAACGCGTCGTTGGCCTGCAGCCGCCTTTGCGATGGACGAAGCTGCCGGGCGGCCATTCCAACTTCACGTACCGGGTGGACGACGCCGACGGTCGCGCTCTGGTCGTGCGCCGACCGCCGCTGGGCGATCTGCTCCCCACGGCCCACGACATGCGACGTGAGTACACGGTGATCTCGGCGCTGTGGCCGACGCCGGTGCCGGTTCCGGAACCGCTGGCGTACGCCGACGACGAAGCAGTGACCGGCGCCAAGTTCTACGCGATGGGCTGGGTCGAGGGTCGTTCCCTCTACACCGCCGCCGAGACGGTCGAGCACCTTCCCGACGAGGAGGCGCGTGCCCGCACAGGCCCATCGTTCATCGACACGCTCGCCGTTCTGCACAGCCTCGACCCTGACGATGTCGGCCTGGACCGGCTGGGTAAACGCACCTCCTACGTCGGCCGGCAGCTGCACCGGTGGTACGAATCGTGGAACGCTTCAAAGCATCGTGAGCTGCCCGAGGTCGACCGCCTCTACAGGTTGCTCGTCGACAACCTGCCCGAGCAGATCAAAGTGAGTGTGGTGCACGGCGACTACGGCCTGCACAACTGTCGGGTGGCGACCGACGGGCACATCGCGGCCGTCATCGACTGGGAGATCTCCACGCTTGGCGATCCGCTGGCCGACCTCGCGTACTGCATCAACGGGTGGGCCGAGAGTCCCGACGATGCCAGCGGCGACGATCCGCCAACCGTCCTACCCGGATTCTGTGGGCGTGAGGTGCTGATCGACCGTTACGCCGACCACACCGGCGTGGACCTCAGCCGACTGGATTACTACCGCTGCTTCAATCACTGGAAGACGGCGTGCATCGTGCAGGGCGTGTACGCGCGGTACCTCCACGGCCAGAAGAGCACCGAGGACGTCGACGTCAACGCCTTCGCCCGGCGCGTCGAAAAGGCGTTGCAGCTAGCAGTCGACGCCGCCGATCGCATGCGGTTGTAATCCTCCCGGGCGTCGCTGAGGGCACGATGGCGAGGCTGTCAGCCGAGTGGTCGATGTGAGGGTCCGTATCGTGGGGTGGCGTGCGGCGGGGAGTGAACCTCGGCAACGTCTTCGATTGGCTGCCTAGGCACCGAAATCGGCTGCGGCTCGAGGCGCGTCACTTCGACGCGATCGCCGCGGCAGGGTTTGACACCGTTCGTCTTCCGGTGCGCTGGTCGGGTCACGCCGGGAGCGCGCCGCCGTTCACGATCGACGGCGAGTTCTTCCAAGCTGTTGACGACACGATCGATCTCGCCGTGGCCCGAGGTCTGGAAGTGGTCGTCGACCTCCACCACTACGACGAGCTGTGTGCGGATCCTGCGGGCCACGCCGATCGGTTCGTCGCGTTGTGGAGCCAGATCGCCGACCGCTGGGCGGACCGTCCGCCGGCGGTGCATTTCGAGCTGCTCAACGAACCACGCCCGCCGATGACCGCAGGCGAATGGAATCGGCTCTTGGCTGCGGCGCTCGCCGTCGTCCGCCGCTCCAACCCCGAGCGGGTGGTCGTCGCCGGCCCGGCGGCGATGAACACGATCGACGCCCTCGCCGACCTGGAGCTGCCCGGCGACGACCGACTGATGGTCACGATCCACTACTACGAGCCCTTCACCTTCACTCACCAGGGCGCCCCATGGTGGCCGGGCGCCGAGCGCTGGGTGGGCACGACGTGGGGCAGCCCCGCCGACCGCGATGCGGTCCAAGCCGACTTGGAGCGCCTCGCCGCATGGGCCGTCCTCCGTGACCTTCGGGTGTTCATTGGTGAGTTCGGCACTTACCAGCGCGCCGACCCATCGGCTCGGGTGGCGTGGACCGCCCACGTGCGCAGCGCGGCCGAACAACTCGACATGGCCTGGTGCTACTGGGACTTCGCCACCGACTTCGGCGCCTACGACCCTGCGACCGACACCTGGCGACAACCACTGCTTGCCGCGCTGCTCAACCGCTGAACGCCGAGGAGGGAGTCCCAGGTCGTTGGGGCACGGACGGCAGACGGGATCTCGTCCGGGTTCAGGCGATGCAGATCTTGTACTCGATCCTGCCGTCCCCATACTCGTACGAGCAGATCGTCACCTGCCCGTTCTCGGCGCTGGCCGGGGAGCTGGATGTTGCCGCTGCAACCACGATCGAGAGGGACGCGGCGATCAGCATGAGAGTTCTCCGCATTGACCACTCCTCAGGAGGTCCGGCTGCATCCTTGAGATGCTCCGATTGCCGTTGACGGGTACCTATTCGGAGCCAATGTCGATCCGGATTCGCCTTGGATCGCGCTGCGGCAAGCTCGTGAGGACGTTTGGTCCCGCGCGATCGGGACTTTGGTCCTGAACCTGGTCGAGACCGGAAGAGCGTACCGGGCCGGTCGGTTGGTCCCGTACGAATCCAATGCGGAGGTACCCCTTCCGCTCAGCAGAAGGACAACAGTGGGCGTTTCTCCATACGAGGCGAGACAGAGTTCCTCGCCGATCCAGTACGACCAATCGGGTCAGTACACGCAGCCGACCCGGCGACAGCCGCTCGGCCTGGCGATTGCCGCCATGGCGATCGTCCCTGCAGTGTTCTGGGCTTCTGTGGCCTGGTTGGTATGGGGCTGGCTCGGCGCCGTGATCGCCGCGATTGTTGTCCCGGTGGTTTCGATCTTCACCCTGGGGCTCGTCCGATCCAGCTGTCGTCGCGAGAGACCTGGTCCTACCCCTCGACTTCCGGACTGGAGGCGGGCGGCGTGATGCCGTGACCCGGTCGGCGGGCGTGCGGCCGCCAGGAGCCAGGATGGGGGAGTGGGCGATGCGATCTTCAACGATCCCCGTCTGGTTCGCGTGTACGACGCGATTGAGGGCGACCGCCGTGACCTCGCGGTCTACGTCGAGGTGGTCGACGAACTGGGCGCGCGGTCCGTTCTCGACATCGGCTGTGGCACCGGCACGTTCGCCTGCATGTTGGCGGGTCGAGCCATCGACGTCACCGCCGTCGATCCAGCATGGGCCAGCCTGGAGATCGCCCGCGCCAAGCCAGGTGCCGGCGCGGTGCGGTGGCTGCACGGCGATGCGACGACGCTGCCGCCGCTCGCGGTGGACGCCGCGTTCATGACCGGGAACGTCGCGCAGGTGTTTCTCACCGATGAGGACTGGGCCGCCACGCTGCGCGGTGCGCGGGACGCGTTGCGACCTGGTGGCCATTTGGTCTTCGAGACCCGCGATCCGGCTCAACGCGCCTGGGAGCGGTGGACGCCCGACTTGACCCGCTCGGTCATCGATGTGCCCGGTGTCGGCGTGGTGGAGGATTGGGGCGAGCTGACCGACGTGTCGGGTGACCTCGTGACATTCCGATCAACGACCGTCTTCAGAAACGACAACAACCTCGTCATCGAGTCGACGTCGACCCTGAGGTTCCGTGATCGAGCCGAGGTCGAGGTCTCGCTCGTGGAGGCCGGCTTCCAGACCGTGGAGATCCGTGACGCCCCAGATCGACCCGGCCTCGAATTCGTCTTCATCGCAGTTCGGCCGCACTGATCGCACCGGATCGCTTCGTGGCGCCGGCGAGAGCGCGTGTCGGTGGGGTGCGATGCCGAGCCCGGGGTAGCGTCGGCTTCGGGAGGCCGGACATGGTCAAGAGCCGCCAGGTCGAGGTTGTCGAGATTCCCACGGAGCAGCTCGCCTACGTCCCGGGCCCACACGCCGACCGCTTCGCGACGTTCGGCCGTTGGTCCGGGGCTTGGCGCGCCGCCGTGGTCGCGGTCATCAGCGCTCCGCCGATCGCGCCCCGGGCATCGTCGGCGCGGACCGCGCCGCTGGCGACGGTTGGCAACGCAGGTCCCACCTTCCGGCGCTTGATCGACGTTCCCGGCGCTCGGCTCGCACTCGTGCTCGGCGCATGGTGGCAGCAGGCGGAGCACGACGACGGTCATCTCCGCCTGGACGAACCGTGCCCTACCGGGGGGGCATGGTCGCTACGCGGCGCGTTCCGTAGGACGCAGATCTCGCGATGGCTCCCTGTCGAGCTGTTGCTGTCGCCGCACCTCGGGCCGTGGACCCTGCTCGAGTTGATGCCGCGTCGCGCGATCCACCCGAACGAGACCTACTTCCGGGCCGGCCACCGCTCCCTCGACCGGTTCGTCGCGGCGCTTCGCGCCCACGACGTTGTCGCCGACAGACGGAAGGGCGGCGCATCGAACCCGAGCACTCACAGCTGGCTCGAGAAGGCGTACGAGCCGACCGGAGCCCGTTACCAGCGGTGACACGCGGACTCGAGTCCCCGTAGCCCGCGCGCGTCGGTGGGTCGCGGTGTCATCCGTCAGGACCATGGCGTGCGTGGTCGCTGGAAGCGTTCGCCGTCCACGCTGATATCGACGCGCTCGTTGAAGAAGCTGAGCATGTCCTTTGACCGCTGTCGCGTAGTTGTGCGGTTGCGCGAAGCTCCATGCCACGTCGTCGACCACCGTGGCGTCGATGGTCGCGGACCAGTACGAGGCGAGCCCCTTGTACGCACACGCGGTGACCGTCTCTGTCGGGTGGAGCAGTTCCATCCGGACGTCCTCGCGGGGCAGGTAGTAACGAGTGGGCAGGTAGGTCTCGAACAGCATCGTCGATCGCGTCGAGTCGGCGATGGTGATCCCGGCGAGCTCGACCACGACCCGGCGTGAGCTGCGCCTGGTGTCGACCGTCTTGAACGGATCACGGGCATGCGCGACGAGGAGTTCGTCCTCTTCGCGCCACTCGTCGAACGCCTGGAAGTCGATGATCGCGTAGGCATCGAACACCGGGTCACTGGGCACGAACGCGGCGCCGGTGAGGGCCGCGGCATCAGTGGTGATGTCGAACGCAGTGCCCGGCGTGGTGTGGACTGAAAACCCGCTCCTCGGGTCCAGGACCGGTGGGCCGTCGCCCAGTTGAACGGCATGCTCCTCGGCCGCTGCAGCCTGCGTCCTCTCGACGAGTGCGCCGTAAATGTCGCCGTGCGGCACGGCATACGACGGCACGACTCGACGTGGCTCCCACACGATCCACGCCCGCGTCGAGTCGACGACCACATCGCCGCCGACGAACGCACGGATCCGCTTGGCGGTCGGGTGGAACCGCAGCTCTGGCAGCGAGGCAAAGAAGTGATCAGCGAGGTCGAGCGCCATCCGGCAAGACTTCCCAGTCGGCACCCGCCACGCAAGTGGCTACTCCTCGACCCTGCACGAACTGCCTAGCGCGCGGCGCCACCCGTGAGTCACACCCTCCTCGAAGACGCGGGTGTGCGGGTAGGTAGTGTCGTCGTGGGCGCGCCGGGAGGCGCGCGGTACCGAGGGAGATCGATCATGTCGATGACCGTCGAGGAGACCAAGGCTTTGTTGCATCGTCTGGAGAGGGCGATGAACGAGCGGAAGTTGGATGAGCTCGATGACATCGTTGCTCCTGATTTTGTGCGTCATTGCCAGGCGACTCCCCAGCTGGAAATCAGAAGCCTCGAGCAGTTCAAGGAATTCTTGCGGATGGATGCCGTCACGTTTCCGGACAACGTTCAAACATTCAGACAGGTTGTCGTTGAAGGGGACATGGCGGCTGTCTGGGCGTCGTACGAAGGCACCCAGACGGGACAGATGGGACCTTTTCCGCCTTCGGGTAGAAAGGCCTCGTTCGACTTCGCAGGGACTGCTCGCCTCGAGGGCGGCAAGCTCGCCGAGCTGTGGATGACGTGGGACAACATGACGATCCTCGCTCAGTTGGGCCATCTGCCAGCATCGTGAGGCGGCCGTCCGCTGCGGACTCCGACATCTCGGCGACGCGCGACCCACCATTCGGCCTTGGCCCGCCGGAGTGGTCGATGCGACGCAGGATCTTCGGAGGTCTCAGGTCTTGCGTACTTGGTAGTGCAGGTGGGTGACCCGAGTGCCCTCGATGACGGTCGGGCCGTCGAGGAGGACCGGTGCGGTGTTCGCGTGGTCGAAGAACGGGACACCGCCGCCAAGTAGGACGGGTACCAGATCGAAGTTGATCTCGTCCAGCAGCCCGAGCTCGAGGCACTGGCGGGCGATCGTGCCGCCATTCACACCGACGTCCTGGTCCCCCGCGATCTCCTGCGCCTGCTCGATCGCGGCCGCCAGACCGTCGGTGACGAACGTGAACGGCGCACCCGGGTGAGCCTGAACCCACTCCTCCGGCACGCGGTGGGTCACGACCACCACGGGCCGGTCCAGCGGGTGGATGCCGCCCCACCCGTCCGTCATGTCGAACAGCCGCCGGCCGACGACGAGGACCCCGATGCGGTCGACAAACTCCTTCATATACGCGTGATCCGGCGCGGTCAGCGCGAACGGAATCTCCGGGTGGGTGCTCGGGAACTCGATCTCGCCGGCGCCGTACCACGCGAATAAATGCTCGAATCCGGTCTCCTCCGGGCCGGCGATGTACCCGTCCAGCGAGACGCTGGCGCCCGTGATGATCTTGCCCATCGCTTCCTCCTCGGGTCGGTGCGATCGTGGTGATGACTGTCGACCCGCGGCGAACTCATCGGGCAGTCACTGGTCCACCACCCGCCTGACCGAGAGCACCGCGCCCAGCACTTCGTTCGGGCGCTACGGGACCAGCCGCGGCGCACGCCGCTGCGCTGGAGGCCGCTCGCTGGAACCACGAGGAGGCCCGGGCGCGTGCTGCGGCGGGGGGCAGGTGGCTAGCGTCGCCCGCCGTGGTCACGACGTCCGAGGAGGTCGAGCGAGCGCTCCTTCGGGCTCGTGACGGCGACGGGCATGCGCTCGCGCTGCTCTGGCGGGACTATCAGGCGCGGTTGCTGCGGTACCTCCGTGGGCGTGGCGTCGAAGATGGGGCACGACTCGAGGAGCATCCATGAACCCAGCGCAGAAGCGCGTCCGCGTCGCCGCCATCGCTGCCGCCGGCCTCGTCGCCGTCGGCGGAGCCGCCGCCGCCGGCCCGGGCGGATTCGACCCTTTCGACCGTCCGCCGACGATCGACGCGCCACCGGCCAGGGTGCCCCCCGTCGAGCTGCCCGAAGCCGCAGGAGCGCGGCGCCGGCAGACGTCGACGACGAGCACGTCACCGACAGCCTCGCCGACGCCTGCTCCGGCGACAAGGACGCCGAGGGCTGCGGCGCCGGCGACCCCCGACCCAGCCGAGACCGTGTGCGCCGAGGGCAACCACGGCAGGACCGTGAGCTCCATTGCCCGGGCCACGCCTCCCGGCCCTGACCACGGACCCACCGTCGCCGCCGCGGCGCAATCCGACTGCGGCAAGGAGGCTGCGCCTGCCGATTCGCCCGCGAACACCGCTCCCGGCCAGTCCGGGGAGCCGGGTCCGCCCGCCGATTCGCCCGCGAACACCGCTCCCGGCCAGTCCGGGGAGCCGGGTCCGCCCGCCGATTCGCCCGCGAACACCGCTCCCGGCCAGTCCGGGGAGACCGGGCAGGGACCTCCGGCGGGGGATTGACTGGCGCCCAAGTCCGCTGGGTCCGCAGTCGACGAAACCGACTGAGTGGTCGGGAGTGCCTCCCGTTTTATTCGGCCCGGCCGCCGACACGGTGACTGCTCGATCAGCGTCGCCGGCCGAGCAGCACAGCGGGCCGCCGTCTCTCGGCACAGGCGCGCACTGCGCGCGCGATCTCGGGATCGTGGGCCGGACGACCACTCTCCAAACGACGCTGCCGCCCCGAATCCAGGTAGAAGGAGAACCGCGCTCGCCGCCTGGAGGTAGATCGATGATTGATGTCGTATTGAGACGCTTCGAGCAACCCGATGAGACTCGAGAGTTCTCCAGGGGCAAGCTGGAGATCGTGCGCCTTGGCGGGCTCACGATCGGCCGCGCGACCTACGAACCCGGCTGGAAGTGGTCCGTGCACGTCGGCCCGGAGACGGGCTCCTCCCGCTGCACGGTGGAACACGTGGGCTTGGTCGTCACGGGCGCCGCGACCGCGGCGTTCGACGACGGGCGCGTGATCGAGTTGCACGCCGGCGATCTGTTCCACATACCACCCGAGCCGCACGACAGCTGGGTCCTCGGCGACCAGCAGTACGTCTCGATTCACTTCCTGGGTGCCGGCACGTACGCGACCTGACGGCGATCGGGCGTCGACCGGCCGCGCTCGAGCAAACTGCGCCGTCGACCCGTTTGCCAAGCTGGTCGCGAGATGACCAGGTTTCTCGCGAACGATGGTGACAGCGCACCGAAAGGAAATCATGGACTTCAAGCTCGAGTTGGTGTTCGTCCCCGTCTCGGACGTGGACCGCGCCAAGGCGTTCTACGCAGATCAGGTCGGCTTCGTCCTCGACCACGATCACACGGTGAGCGACGACCTGCGGTTCGTCCAACTCACGCCACCAGGTTCCGCGTGCTCGATCGCCATCGGCACCGGGCTCGTCGCCTCGGCACCGGGCTCCGTAAAGGGCCTGCAACTTGTGGTCGAGGACGCCGATGCCGCCCGGGCATACCTCCTGGAGCGCGGTGTCGACGCCGGTGACGTGCAGGACCTCGCGTGGGGTCGATTCACGGGTTTCCGCGACCCGGACGGGAATGAGTGGGCGATCCAACAGCTGCCCGACTACCGCTGATCCCGATCCCACCGGGGCCCGAGCCGTCAACCGCCGTGCTCGCCGGGCTTGACCCAGCAAAGGCAGAACGGATGGCCGGCGGGATCCGCGTACACCTGAAAGCTGTCGGGCGTGTCGCCGACCTCGGCCTCCTTCAACACCGTCGCTCCGAGGGACATGACGCGATCATGCGCCGCGGTCGGGTCGTCGACCCAGAGGTCGAGATGGATCTGCTGCGGCGCGCCGTCGGGCCAGTCGGGAGGCACATGGTTCGGTGCCAGCTGGACACCAATTCGCGGTTGACCGTCGACGAACACCATGTGCCAGTCGTCCTCGGCGTCGACCGTCCCGCCGAGCACGCCGGCCCAGAAGCTGCTCTCTGCGGCGAGATCGGCAGCGTCGAACACAACGATTTGAAAGGTGATGTTCACTCCATCATGGTTGCCGCGATGGCGGGCATACATACGCCGGCGGCACGAGCGGGCATGATGTGCGGAGGGTCAACGCCGTTTCGCGAACTGAGCAGCGACGTTCCTCTCGAGACCATGGTCTCGATCATCAGTGGTGTCCGATGTATCCGGGAGGCAGGCTCATGTCCGACCACGTGTATCGAGTTACGGAGATCGTCGGGTCGTCGCCCGACAGCGTGGACGACGCGATCCGCAACGGTGCGAATCGCGCGGCGAAGACGCTGCGTCACCTCGATTGGTTCGAAGTCACCGACATCCGCGGTCACTTCACCGGTGAGGCGATCGGCCACTTTCAAGTCACGATGAAGGTGGGCTTTCGGCTCGACGATCACGAATAGCGCGAGTGGCTCGCTGTTGGCCCAGCGGGTCGGCGTTCGAACTGGCCCGCCCGCCATGCTCGTCTCGACACGGCAGAAAGTGACGAACGCTCGCTGAAGGTCGACAACGACCGCCGAAGCCGCAATTGGCTCTGCACTACGACCATGCGAATCACGCCGAGGTCGGAGCCGCCATCGCCTTGGCCGACTCCTGGTGGGCGGCGTTGGCGGCGCGATACGCCATGGCGATGATCGGCCCGAGGGTCGCCCCTCCCGCCCAGTACGCCTGTGCGGACGGTGACGCGACACAGTTGCCGACGCCGTACAGGCCAGGAATCGGGGTGCCGGTGTCGTCGAGTACTTGCCCGTCCGGGCTGACCTTCGGCCCACCCTTGGTGTCGAGCGTGCCGCCGGTGACGAGCGCCGCGTAGTAGGGCCCGGTGTCGCTGATCGGCCACATCGTCGGGTTGGTGCGGCCGGGCTCCTCCCTGACGTCCCCGTTGAACACCATCGAGATCGCCCGCTCGCCGCGTCCGAAATCGGTGTCCTTGCCGCGGTTCGCCAGCTCGTTGAACCGGGCGATCGACGCCTCGAGGTTGGGGAGGAAGTCGTCGGCAAGTCGCAAGCCACCGGTGATGGCGACGTAGTTCGCCAGCCGGTCGTCGATGTTCGTCGCCAGCTCGACCAGCGTGTCACCCCGGATCACGTGCCGGTCGTCAGAGCCCGGCGCCACGATGAGGCGCCCGTACTCGTCGCTCGCCGAGTGGTCCTGGCTGCGCTGGTCCCAAATCTGGACGAGGACGAGGTTGGGGTACTCGGCCCTGTCGCCGTCCCAGGTGAAGAACACCTGCGCGAGCTCGTTGTAAGGGAGCTTCTCGTTGACCACCCGCCGGCCGTGCTGGTTCGCAAAGATCATCGAGTCGCCGGCTACCGAGAACATGCCGGACAGATCCGGGTCGCGCCGCACCGCCTTCTCGAGCGGGATCGGGCACATCCAGGCGTACTGCATGTTGCGCAGCTCGGCTCCGAGCGGCGCCGCAATCCGCACGAAGTCGCCCTCGTTCGACAGCGCGGCGCAACCGCCGTAGACGGGCACGCCGAGGAAGTTCTGGCGCATCTCTGAGTCGTGGGTGAAGCCACCGGTCGCGAAGATGACCGCCTTGCGGGCGGCGAAGCGCGCGGTACGGCCGTCAGCCGTCGTGGCCTCCACGCCGACCACCGCCGCGCCGGCGGTGATGACCCGCTGGACCCGATGCCCGGTACGGATCTGCACGCCGTCGCGCTCAGCGGCTGCGCTCATCGTGCCGATCGCCACCTGCCCGCCGTCGGACATCGACTCGCGGGCGTCGGCGGGCACGAGCACCCGGCCGGTCGGCGTGGCGTCCTCTTCCAGCTCGGACCAGTAGTCGGGGACCTCGGCGCAGTGGCGGTAGACGATCGCGCCGCGCTCGTTCAACAGCTCGGTCGCCTCGGACGCCGACTGGTAGATGCCCCGGCACAGGTCGTACTCCCACGGCGCCATGCCGAACGTCGGACCGTCGGCGTCGTAGCACTGCGGCCGTGACAGCCGGGCCACGTACCGGAGGAAGCCCTGTTCCGTGTCCTCGAGGCCGAGCGCCTGCATCGGCTTGTTGTTCGGGATCCAGTACCAGAAGGCTGCCTTGCGCGCGGTGCCCCCCAAATCCGTCGCCTTCTCCACCAGGACGACGTCGTTGCCCAGCCAGCGGGCGAACAGCGCGGCCGGCAACCCGCCGCCACCGCCGCCGACGACGACGACGTCGACCTCGACGTCGTAATCCGACGGACCGAGCTCGGAGGCGCTAACGGGTCGGCTCGTGCCGCGAGGTGCGAACTCATCTGCGGTCATGGGACCTCCCGGCGTGCCTGTGCCTGCTGCGCCCGATCATGCCACCACCCAGACGGCGACAAGGACGAGCGACCTGGCGCTGTCCTTGATCAAGGTGTAGTTGGCATCATCGCGTTGATGCGTGTGCTCACTGCCGGCGCAGCCGTGCTCGCCGTGACGACGGCTTGTTCATCGGGCCGCGAGGCGTCGCCGTCTACAACGGAACCACCATCAACAGTTGACGCTGCCAACTGCCCGGCGACGGACGAGGCGTTCTGTGATACCGCGACACGTGTCGCCAACGCCCTCGCCTCGAAGAACGCGGGAGAGCTCTTCGAGCTCAGTCGAGCAGACACCATCGACTGTGCGGACGTGCTCCCGGACTACTTCCCGCAGTGCCGAACCGCCGACGTGCTCGAAGGTCACGGACTCAGCGACGCCGACCTCATCGTCGAGCTCGTTTCCCAGGACGCCTACAGGGAGCGTCTCGACACGATCACCAGCGGGTTCGACACGGCGTTCAGCGACGAGCTCGGTGACGGCGGGGTTCGCGTCATCGGGGTTGGAACGTGCGGGCCTGACGTACCGGGTCGTCGCACGTACCACCTGGCGTGGACCGCTGGACTGAGCGAGGGTGCTGATGCCTCGCAGAGGGTGCTCGGCAGCTTTGAGTTCAGCTTCGACAACGACTGGCGCATCGCCTTGACCTATGTCGACGTGCTGGAGCGCTGGGAGGCCGAGCAATCCAACCCGCTCACGGACTCGTTCTGCGAAGCTGGGCGAACCCCCTGGGCATGATCCAATCTCGGCGAGGGTCGAAGCATCACGTGAGCCACGCCGACGGTCGAGCGCGTCGAGTCCGGCGAACTTGACGAATCCGAGATGACGGAGCGCCGCGCGGCGCCAATGAAGCGGGACCGTGGTCATCATGGACCACCGCGCCAGTGATCGATGCGGTGGTGGTCCGGCCTGAAACCGTGCTCAGTACCCCACAGCACAGCGTGGGTGCGGTTGGTGACACCGATCCTGCGATAGGCCGAGCGGATGTAGGACTTGATGGTGTTGATGCTGAGGTACATCGCCTCGGCGATCTCAGCGTTGCTCTTTCCTTGCGTGATGAGGGCGAGGACTTCGGACTCGCGGTTGGTCAACCCTTCGAGCCGTCCGGGCCAATCGAGAGTCGGATTCGATCGAGACCGTGCCGGTTGGTCGCTGATCACGACCTCGCCGGCGTGGATCGCCTCCAGTGCCGTCACCAGCTCGCTTGCCGGCAGCACTTTGGAGAGGTAGCCGCTCGCTCCCTTCCGGATCGCGCTGTCGACGAGGTGGGGATGGAAGTTCCACGTATAGACGACCACCTTGTGCGCTCGGGGATTGCTGACGAGGATGTCGATCTCGTCGTGATCAGCCTCCGGCTGGGCGAACGAGTCGTACAGCACGATTTCAACGTCATCGATGATGGGCTCGTTGGCATCGATCTCGGCGACCATGATGCGATCGCGGTACTCATCGAAGAGGTGCGCCAGTCCGACGAGTACGACGTCGTAGTCATCCACGAGGGCGATGCAGATCGGCGGCGGCACGCGACCATGAGTACCCCGGCGGCAGGTGTGCGCAGTCGTCCGCCGGCCCCCCTTCGTCTCCCCGCCCGGATCAGTCAGATCAGCATGTGTCCGCGCTCGGCGTGTTGTCTCCACCCTCACGGGTGGAAAGAGTCGATCAATCTGTCGGACGCGGTTATCTCGAGCGAGTCGGTGGTACTGCGAGGTGCTGACGGAGCGTTGGAGGAGACTCGCATGACAGCTGAACAAGACACCGGCGGACCGGCGGCGGGTGCCGCCGGCGACGAGCAGTCGAAAGCGGGGCGGCTGGCCGACACCACGATGACCGAAGTCTCGAATGTCGCCTCCGCAGCCACGGAAGGCGCCCGTGACGTGGCGAGTGAAGCGGGGGCGCAGGCCAAGGCCGTGGCCAGCGAGGCGAAGCAGCAACTCGACCGGCTCGTCACCCAAGGCCGGGATGAAGTCCGTCTGCAGGCCGAGCAGCGCAGCTCCCAGGCCGCCGGCCAGTTGCGCACGCTCTCGGAGCACTTCAGCGCCTTGGTCGAGGGGCGGCCGGGCGATGCCGGGCCGCTCGTCGGCTACGTGAACGATGTGCAGCACCAGCTCCGCAGCGTGGCGGCTCGTCTGGAGCAGGGCGGACCGCAAGGCATCGTCAACGACGTCACTCGGTTCGCTCGCCGCCGTCCTGGGCTGTTCCTGGCCGGTGCGGCAAGTGTGGGGTTCGTCGTTGGCCGTGTAGTACGCGCCGGCGCTGCCAGCGGGCACGACGACAGTCAGCGGTCAGACGATCGTGAGTCCGCCGAGATCGCACCGGTCGGACCCTCTCAGCCGACGCCGATCAGCCCCAGCCGCCCGGGCGACGCGGTCACGACGCCGTCCGAGGGATCGACCCTCGGCGAGCCGACCCCGCTACCGCCACCGACCAGTCCCGACCGGACCGGACCGTGAGCGGTAGTTCGACGTCGAGCCAGCACGACCGCATCGACGCCGGGAGCGGTCACGACCCAGCGACGGAGCCAAAGCGGCGGGAGGCCTCACTGGGCGAGCTCGTGTCCGAGGTGACCTCCGAGTTGAGCACGCTGTTGCGGCAGGAGATCGAGCTGGCCAAGACCGAGGCCCGGGACGAGTTGAAACAGGCGGGCAAGGCGGGTGCGATGTTCGGTGGTGCCGCGGTTGCGGGCTGGTTGGCGCTACTGCTGCTGTCGCTCGCTCTCGCGTGGTTGCTCGATCAGGCCATCAACACGGCATTGGCGTTCGCCATCGTCGGTGTGCTGTGGGCCGTGGCCGCCTTCATCTTCCTGCGCAGCGGGCGGGCGACGGTCGCCCGGGTGCGCGGTCTGCCAGCCACAAGAGATTCGATCAAGGAGGACATGGAATGGGCCAAAGCGCAGAAGAGCTGAAGCGAGAGATCGCAGACAGCCGCAACGACCTCGGACAGACGCTCGACGCGATCGGCGACCGGGTCAGCCCTGGCCGTATCGTGGAGCGCCGCAAGAACCGCGTGATGAACGGGTTGCACAGCGTCCGTGACCAAGTGATGGGCACCGCGGCCGACACGGGCCACACCATCGGCGAGACCGCGAGCGGCGCAGTGGACACGCTCAGAGCAACGCCCGACGCCGTTGTCGGCCAGACCCAGGGCAACCCGCTGGCCGCGGGTGCCGTCGCCTTCGGAGTCGGGGTGCTGCTCGCGTCCATCTTCCCGGCCAGCGCGAAGGAGAAGCAGGCCGCCGAGGAGTTGATGGACAAGGCGCAGCCCTTGACCGCCGAGTTGAAGCAAGCGGGTCAGCAGATGGCCGAGCACCTCAAGGAGCCGGCCCGTGAGGCGGTCGAGCAGGTGAAGCAGGTGGCCGCCGAGGGACAACAGGCGATGACCGACACTGTCAAGGAGGTCGCCGACACCAGCAAACAGAGCGCGCGCGAGGCGACGAACGCGGTGCGCTCCGAGGCCACCGATGGCCAGCACGACGAGCTCCGCTGAGCACGACGTTGCGCCCACGGCCGACGTCATGGCCGCGGCCCGCCAAGAGGGTCGCGGCCGCGACGCCGTGCTCCCGATTGAACTGCCGGCCCGGGGCTGGAAGGACGTCCTGGTGCGCGTGAAGTCGGAGTCGAAGCGCGACCAGGTCGTGCTGCTCGCCGCCGGGGTCGCGTTCTTCGGACTGCTGGCGTTGGTGCCGGCACTGATCGCACTGCTGTCGATCTACGGACTCGTCGCCGATCCTGACCGCATCGACGAACAGATCGTCGACGCCCTGTCGGCCGCTCCCGCCGAGGTTCGCGACCTCATCAGTCAACAGGCGCGGGACATCGGCGACGCCTCCTCGGGTGCGATCCTCGCCGTGGTCGGCGGGCTGCTGCTCGCCTTGTGGTCAGCGTCCAGCGGGATGAAGAACCTCATCGAGGCGATCAACGCCGCCTACGACGAAGAGGAGACCCGCGGATTCCTGAAGGTGCGTGCCTTGGCGGTCGGATTCACGCTCGGAGCGATCGTGTTTCTCGTCGTGGCGTTCGCCGCCATTGCCCTGCTCCCATCGCTCATCGCCGAGTCCAGCCTCGGGACGATCGGCCGCGTCCTGGTGAGCATCGTCCGCTTCGTCGTGCTATTCGCAGGGCTTCTGATCGGACTCGCCGTGCTCTATCGCTACGCCCCCGACCGGCGCCAGCCGAAATGGTCATGGATCTCTCCGGGTGCGCTGTTCGGCGGCGTCGTGTGGATGCTCGGATCGTTGCTGTTCTCCCTCTACACCGCCAACTTCGGCAAATACAACGAGAGCTACGGCGCGCTCGGCGGGGTCGTCGTGGTGATGTTGTGGCTGCTGCTCACGGTACTGGTGGTCATCGTCGGTGCCGAGATCAACTGTGAGCTCGAACGCCAAACGGCGCGTGACACCACCAAGGGTGTCGACCGACCACTGGGCTCGCGCCAGGCCTACGCCGCCGACACCATCGGACCGGCCTCCAGCAGCTAACAACCGGCTGTCACCCGTGCCGTGACTCGCAACCGACCGCGCTCAGCCGCGGTCACCGCTGCCGCCGTTCGACTGAGCAGCAGAAACGATCAGTGCGGTCTGGTGACGCGGATCGGGTGCGAACCGCCTCGGCTCATACTGTTCGACCATGAGCGACCCATCGATGAACTCCACGCCTCGAGACATCGAGCGATCCGAGCGCACGGTCACCGAAGCCGTCGCCGCGCCGGTCGCGTGCTCGACGCGGCCCCCAATCACCATGGGTAGAGGCGCTCATGGAGCTCGGCGCGCTCGACCGGGCCGTCTACCAGGCCGTCGCAACGACACCGACCGCCCACCTCGACCGACCGCTGCGGCACCTGTCTCGCTCCGCGGACGCAGGCGCCCTCTGGCTGGTTATCGCCGCTGGCTTGGCGGCGACTCGCAGAGCACCTGGCCGCCGCGTCGCCAGCGAAGCGCTGACCTCCCTGGCCGTCACCGCGATCACCGTCAACCTCGGCGCCAAGTCGATCTTCCGACGTCGACGACCCGATCGAGCCGGACACGACCGTACGCCCGAGCGGCGCGTGCAAACCCCCAGCTCGAGCTCGTTTCCATCCGGGCACTCCGCAACATCGTTCGCCTTCGCCTACACCATCGGTCGCCACCTCCCGTTCGTCGGCATCCCGATACGCCTCCTCGCCGCTGCGGTCGCCTACTCACGCGTGCACATCGGCGTGCACTACCCCGGCGACGTCATCATCGGCTCGATCATGGGTGCCGGAACCGCCGCTGCCATCGGCTCAGCATGGGATCATCGGCGTCGATAGTCACCCGGCTCACCGGCCGCCATCTCTCGGGCACCGAGGGATCCGGCAGCGCAGACGCAAGGCACCGAGCCGACAGCACCGAACCACGGTGGTCGCCCCCTCCCGGCGCACCGATCGGCATGAAAATGTCGCGGTCGCACCACTAGGTGACTGCTCGCGGCTCGGCGATCGACACGCCGGCGAACACGACCATGGCGGCGTGTCACAGGCTCGGCCGGGCGAATCTCGGCGTCCTGCCGTCAGTGTCGGCTGCGGCAGCGACACACCGGCGGTCACGGGTCTTCCCGGTGAGAGCCCTGACCCTCCCGGCACACGCAGCGCCGCGAGCAGCTCGTGACTCAGCGCAAGCTCGACGAGCTGGTGCGAGCTCAACCAGCGCCGACAACCGTGTCGTTGTCGTCGAGGCCGCCACCGACGCCGAGCTCGACCGGCTGATCGAAGCCAACGACACGTGACGGGCTCGGAGTGCGGAGCGCACCGGTCGGTAGACCAGTTTCGCTGGTCATAAAGGGTCGAGCGGCGGGGTATTTACAACGCGTGGGGAGAGGCGCAGATGGCGCATCGAAAGCAGTGTGCGGGCAGTGCCACGCCGATCTGCCGGCCGACGCACTTTTCTGCCCAAACTGCGGGACCGGCGCAGTGTCGGGGCGCGCACTGGGTCCGGTTCTGGCCGGATACACGATCGTGCGCACGCTCGGCCAGGGTGGTGCCGCGGTCGTGTACCTCGCCCGTCAGGAGGCCCTCGATCGTCTAGTCGCGGTGAAGGTGTTGCGTCGCGGCGTCGAGGACGACCGGGCGTGGCGGCAGTTTCGTCGGGAGGCAACGACGATCGCCCGTTTGTCCGCCCATCCGAACGTGGTGACCGTGTACACGGCCGGGCGGTCTCAGGCCGGTCATCCGTACCTCGTCACCGAGTTCCTCGACCGCGGGTCGCTCAGTGACGTCATCGCGGCCGACGGGCCACTGCCACCAGCGACCGTGGCGACGGTCGGCGTCGCAGTCGCGGACGCACTCGTGGCGGCACACGAACTCGGCATCCTCCACCGCGACGTCAAACCGGGAAACGTGTTGCTGGATCGACACGGCCGGATCAAGCTCGGCGACTTCGGGATCGCGCGGCTGCTGAGCGGGCAGTCGACGACGACCGACGTCATCGCGTTCACGCCCGAGCACGTGGCGCCCGAAACCCTGCCGCGGCGAACCCGACGGCCCGTGGAGCGACGTCTATGGCTTGGCCTCGACCTTGGCGGCCGCCCTGATCGGCACGTCCCCGTTCGCCCGGCGGCCCGACGAGCGAGTCGACGCACTCATCTCCCGCAAGGTGATGAGCCCGGCTCCCCCTCTGCCCGCCTCGGTCCCGGCGGCGTTGGGTCGGACGATCCGGCGCGCCCTCGATCCAGAACCCGCCGGCCGGCCGTCGCTGATCGAACTCCGCCAAGAGCTCGCCGCGGCCGCCGATCGGCTGAAAACCAGGATGCCCGCGCCGTCTCCCGGGCTGGCCGCGATGCCGGCACCGGTTGCGCCCGACATCGTGCCGGTGGCATCGGGCGAGACCCTCTCCGCTCAGCTTCGGCGGGGCCGCCGCCGACGGCTCGCGATCGCGGTGGGCACCGCCATCCTGACCGCCGCGGCCGTCGTGATCGCGGCCGTCTTCGTCGCCGCCCGACGCGACGGCGGGACCGCGATTAGCTCGACGACCCGCGTCGTCGCCCCTGCGACCGACAGCGTGGCCACGCCGGCGACTACGCCGTCGACCGCCCCGCCCACGAGCGACGGGGCCCGGGTCGGACCACCGGCGACCGTCACGCCGCCCTCAAGCGTGGCGGACATGCCGCCACCGATTGCGACGGCCGCTCCAGCCGCCGTGACCGCGCTACCCACCGCACCACCAACGATCGAGGCGGCCGGAGCGGACGTACCATCGACGACCGTGACGGCCGCAACGACGACACCGCCGGACCCCGTCAATACTTCAGCCTCCGCCAGCGGCCAAGCCCTGGTCACAGAATCCCAGGCCGAGACGTTCATCGGGTCGTACTTCGATGCCGTCACCGCTAGGGACTACGACACGTCGTGGTCACAACTCGCTCCTGAGTTCCAGCGGGGCAAGGCCCGCTCGTACGAGTACTACGTCGACTTCTGGAACGACAACGACATCGACGTCGGAACCGTCCATCTCGTCGACGCCGACGGCGAGCAGGCGATCGTGAATGTCGAGCTGCGGTGGAACGGCAGTACGACCGCCGTCCTCGATCAGTTCACGCTGCGTCCGGACGAGGACGGTCGGCCGCTCATCGCCGGCCAGACCACCCTTGACGGAGGCTGAGCGTGTGCACCACCTGGTTGAACGTCGTCACCTCTTCGCATTCGCCCGTGCAGGGTCCTGGAGGAAGTACGTCGTACAGCTCCGTGGCGTTGAAGGTGATACTGGATGGCCGCGACCATCTTGAGCGAGGCGGTTGCCCAGCTGCCCGACGGTGGAATTCCGGCCCAGCGTCGATGAGAGACGCTGCCTTTGTCCCACGCATGCCGACAGATGAAGTGACAATCGACTCCGCGAGGGCCGCGCGTACGAGCGACCACATGCGGTCTCGGACCCTGAGCTCGGCGGGAGCCCGGCCATCCTCGTCGGAAGTGGGTCGCCAGCGGAGTGCCTCGAGGGCCTCGAGGGCCTGCTCATCCAATCGGCGCAGCTGCGCGTGCTGCGCTCGAAGTGATCGAGTCGGTCACTGACGGCCCGTCGATGCCGCCGAGCTCATTGTCTGCGATCGACTGATCATCACGTTCCGGCTGACGTCGAGCGGTGCCACCAGGTGCTGCGTGACTGCGCGCCCGCCGGACGGTGCCGGTCGAGATCGTCGAGTGCTCCACGCTGGCGGGGAAGCGAATGGCTGAGGGGTTCGTGACAGGGGTACTGACGACGCCAGGCGGACGCGGCAGCAGCAGTTTGAGAGGAGCAACGTGAACACCATCCGACCACGGATCGGACGAGTGGTCGTCGCGATCGGCGCCACACTCGTTCTCACCACCACCGCCGCCGCCTGCGGCGACGACGACGACGACGACACCCCCAGCACGTCCATCGACGTTGTGACTTCCGACGTTTCCGAGACCTCGGTGGTCACGGACGAGTCCGAGGTCACCCTCGGTACAACCGTCTCATCCGAGGTGACCGAGACCACGACGTTCACCAGCGAGGTCGAGATCACCGAGCCTGGGGTGACGACGAGCGGCGGCTGACGCTCGTCAGCCGGCCTCGGTCCGTACCTTCGGTTGCACGCGCGGGTGATTCCGGGCCGAGCATCTGCCGAAGGTGTCCTCGTAGCGCGTCCGGACCCAACGCGCCACGTCTTGGATCGCGGGATATGTCCGGGTGATCTTGAAATGGGTTGCCGCCCGGGGTGCTCGCGAGCGCGAGCACCTCGGCTTTGTCCAGGACGACTCAGGGCGACACCGGACGCCGCGCCCGAACGACGCCTCAGGGCCCGACTGAACGGACACCTCAATCAGGCACATCGGCTGCCGGAATGTCGGGTTCGTCCGAACTCGCCGGGGCGACCCCGTTACAGTTCACCGTTCGTTCCCGATCTCTTGGAGAGGTGTCCGTTCATGGTGAAAGTGGGCGACCGAATCCGCCTGTCGTCCGGCAAAGCGCCGGACCGCGAGGGCATCGTCATTGCAATGACTGGATCGATGGTGCGGGTGCGATGGCCGTCGGCGGCCGAGACGACGATCATCCCCGCACCCGGGACGCTGACCGTGCTCGCCTCCTCGGGCGATCAGGCGCCAGAACGGGCCATCGGAGAAGGCCGTGGGGAAGAAGGCCGTGGGGAAGAAGGCCGTGGGGAAGAAGGCCGTCGGGAGGGACACCACAGCCAAGAAGGCTGCAGCCGGGAAAGCGACGACTTCCAAGGAGTCCGCCGCCAAGAAGGGTGCAGGCACGAAGGGTGCACGCAAGAAGGGCGTCGGCAAGCGGTCTTCGCGCTGATTCCCGTCGTCCTGCAGTTGGAGCCCTCGGCGTCGAAGACTGGGCCGATAGGCCGCTCGTCTCCCCACGCTTTCCCCACAAACAGCTGCGAATAGGCGTAAATCGCGGTCAATCGTTGTCAAAGCCGCAGGCCCTGTAACTGGGCTTTCGCGCCTGGTAGAGGTCGAAGTCCCTGGGGCGCCCTCGGCAGGATTCGAACCTGCGCACACGGCTCCGGAGGCCGATGCTCTATCCCCTGAGCTACGAGGGCGGGACGTTGCAGGTTACCTGCCAGGAGCTGGGCGACGCCGCGCCCGGGACGGCAGACTGTCTGTTCCCATGGCCGATCCGCTGCAGCTCCTCGCCGACCGCCTGCGGCCGGCGTTCGACGCGGTCGCCGGGCGCTCCGGCGTCGATCCGGTGGTGCGCCCGTCCGAGCATGCCGACGCCCAGGCCAACGGCGCGCTGCCGCTCGCCAAGGAGCTCGGCCGCACGCCCCGCGAGGTCGCCCAGGCGGTGCTCGACGCCGCCGACCTGAGCGGCCTGGCCACCGCGGTCGAGATCGCCGGGCCCGGCTTCGTCAACCTCACGTTCGATCCGGCGTGGATCGCCGCGCCTCACCGCAGCCGTCGCGGCCGACGACCGACTCGGCGTGCGCGGCGACCGCGCGAGCCCGAGCGCGTCGTCGTCGACTACTCGGCGCCGAACGTGGCCAAGGAGATGCACATCGGGCACCTCCGCACCACGGTCATCGGCGACGCGCTGGTCCGCGTGCTCGACTTCCTCGGCCACGACGTCGTCCGCGAGAACCACATCGGCGACTGGGGCCGGCCGTTCGGCATGCTCATCGAGCACCTCGTCGACGTCGGCGCCGAGCGCGGCCGAGCGGCTCGGCCTCGGCGACCTCGACGCCTTCTACAAGGAGGCCGACGACCAAGTTCGCCGACGACGACGAGTTCCGCGAGCGGGCGCGGCAGCGGGTCGTGCTCCTGCAGAACGGGCGACGAGGAGACGCTGGCGCTGTGGCGGGCGCTCGTCGCCCAGAGCGCGACGCACTGGAACGAGGTCTACGCCAAGCTCGGCGTGCTGCTGACCGACGACGACCTGGCGGGGGAGAGCCGCTACGAGGCGCTGATGCCCGAGGTCATCGAGCGGCTCGACCGGCGCCGGGCTGCTGGAGGAGTCCGACGGCGCCCAGGTCGTGTTCCCGCCCGGGTTCACCAACCGCGAGGGCGAGCCGCTGCCGCTGATCGTGCGCAGCCGCGCCGGCGCCTTCACCTACGCCACCAGCGACCTGGCCTGCGTCATCGACCGCGTCGAGCGGGTCGGCGCCGACGCGGCTGCTCTACGTCGTCGGTGCCGCGCAGGCGCAGCACCTGGCGATGGTGTTCGCCGTGGCGGAGATGGCCGGCTGGCTGGTGCCGCCGGCACGGGCCGAGCACGTCGCCGTTCGGCAACGTGCTCGGGACCGACCGCAAGATGCTGCGGAGCCGCAGCGGCGAGCCGGTGCGGTTCGTCGACGTCGTCGACGAGGCGATCGAGCGCGGCCGCGCGGCGGTCGCCGAGAAGAACCCCGACCTGCCGGCCGAGCAGCGGGAGGCGGTCGGCCACGCCGTCGGCATCGGCGCGCTGAAGTACGCCGATCTGTCGACGGACCGCATCCGCGACTACGTCTTCGACTGGGAGCGGATGCTGTCGTTCGACGGCAACACGGCGCCGTACCTGCAGTACGCCCACGCCCGGATCTGCTCGATCTTCCGGCGGGCCGGGGTCGACCGGGCGAGCGTGCGGGCGACGGTGCCCGTCGCTCGGCGAGCCGCAGGAGCGGGCGCTGGCGATGCGCGTGCTCGGCTTCGCCGGCGGCGGTGGCGGAGACGGCGAGCGGTCCAGCCCGCACCGGCTGTGCACCTACCTGTACGAGCTGGCGTCGGACTTCACCGCCTTCTACGAGCACTGCCCGGTGCTCAAGGCACCCGATGCCGGCACCCGGGCGAGTCGCCTGGCGTTGAGCGACGTGACCGCCCGGGTGCTGGCGCAGGGGTTACACCTGCTCGGGATCGACGCCCCCGAGCAGATGTAGGTAGCGGCGGACTTCACTGCTTGCCGACGGTGACGCCGATCGCGCCGAACCTCGCGGCGCAGCCGGGAGTTCCCGGAGATGCGCAGCAGTTCACGGCGACGATCGTCGACCACGCATCTCGAGCAGGTGAGGGATGGTACGAGTACATCGGAATTGCCTTTCGGATTCGTGGTGGATGAGTTATGGCGCCCGGCTCTTCGGTGGGGTCGTTGAGCCCGGAGCGCCAGCTGCTTCAGGTGGGCCCTCATCGCCGGACGCTGCGCAGATCACGCTCGGCGCTCGGCGGCGAGGGTGTAGACGACACGGGGATGCTGCTTGTACATGGACGGTCCTTTCGGGACGGATGGATGCTGTTGAATCACGGACGGGTCCTTTCGGGAGATCACTCGGATCGCGAGCGCGGCACGCGGTGATCGTGTGAAGGTGTGGGCAGTACGCCCGGGAGACCGGAGCGGTTCAGGCGGTCCGGTCGAAGCCGACCCGGCACGCCGCCAGGGGCGCCGCCGAAGATGGTCATCGCGGTCGGTGATGAGATCGAGCATCGGGGCACCTCCTTCAGGGCTCGTCGGGTCTGGTCGATGACATGATCGCCGACGGGCGACGTCAGATACCAAAGGAGTTTCGAATCTGGGCGGGATTTTCGCGACGTCCGGACGGATCCCGCCCAGATCGCCGAAGTCGCCGTGAGACGGTCCGCGTATCGTCACCGTATGAGCGCCCTGCCGTTCGAGCTGCTGCCCGACACCGCGGCCGTCGGCGCGGACGGATCGCTCGAGATCGGCGGCTGCTCGGTCGTCGCGCTGGCCGACGAGTTCGGCACGCCGCTGTTCGTCTACGACGAGGCGCACCTGCGCGCCCGCTGCCGCGAGGCGGTCGAGGCGTTCGGCGAGCGGCCGGGTGATCTACGCGACCAAGGCGTTCCTCTGCCGGGCGATGGCCCGCCTCGCCCACGAGGAGGGGCTGCTGCTCGACGTCGCCAGCGGCGGCGAGCTGCACGTCGCCCTCTCCGCCGGCGTGCCGGCGTCGGCGTGCACGTTCCACGGCAACAACAAGAGCCTCGACGAGCTGCGCGCCGGCGATCACCAGCCGGCGTTCGCAACGTCGTCGTCGACAGCTTCGACGAGCTCGACCGGCTCGACGTCCTCCACGGCCGGGGCGCGCCGACGGCCGGACGTCCTGCTGCGGATCACGCCCGGCGTGCACGCCCACACCCACGACTACATCGCCACCGGCCAGGACGACTCCAAGTTCGGCTTCAACCTCGACCAACGGCGACGCCGCGCGAGCCGTCGAGCGTGCCCGCCGGTCGGCGTCGGTGCAACCTCGTCGGCCTGCACTGCCACATCGGCTCGAACGTGTTCGCCGCCGGCTTCTTCGCCCGCGCCGCCGAGGTGATGGCCGGCGTTCGCCGGTCCCGCTCGACCTCCCGGAGTTGGTGCTCGGCGGCGGGCTCGGCGTCGCCTACGTCGAGGGCGAGCACGCACCGACGCTTCGCCGAGTGGGCCAAGGCCGTGCTCGACGCCTGCCGGGCCGCGGGCGTCCGCTCGGCGGTGAGCGTCGAGCCGGGACGGGCCATCGTCGCCGGCGCGGCCGTGACCGTGTACGAGGTCGGCACGATCAAGCCGATCCCCGGCGTGCGCACGTACGTCGCCGTCGACGGGGGCATGAGCGACAACCCCCGCCCGGTGCTCTACGGCAGCGGCTACGAGGCGTTCCTGCCCCGCGCCGTCGGCGGCCGAGCGACCGCGGCGGGTGCGGGTCGTCGGCAAGCACTGCGAGTCCGGCGACGTGCTGCTGTTCGACGCCCGCGGTGCCCGACGACCTCGCCGTCGGCGACCTGCTCGCCGTGCCGGTGACGGGCGCCTACGGCCACTCGATGGGCTCCAACTACAACAAGGTGCCGCGCCCGCCCGTGGTCTTCGTCGCCGACGGGCGGGCTCGCCTCGTCGTGCGGCGCGAGACGTACGACGACCTGCTGGCCACCGACGTCGGCTGACCACAGTTCATCGCGGCGACGGCGGTTCTCCTACCCTGGCTCGATGCCCCGCTGGTTGGATGCTCTCGTCGAGCCCCTGCGCCGTCTCACCCGTCGGTCGCGGCGAGCCTGGGCGCCGGGCGCACCGTCGCGCAAGCAGGAGCCGACCGCCCGTCCGGTGGACGCCGGCGTGCGCATCGAGTACACGCCGCAGCTCGACGGCGATCCCGATCCGGGCGAGGTGGTCTGGACGTGGGTGCCGTTCGAGGACGACCCGACGCTCGGCAAGGATCGACCGGTCGTCATCGTCGGCCGCCACGGCGCGCTGCTGTCGGGCGTGGCGCTGACGAGCAAGGCGCAAGGACCGCGCGACTACGTCGACGTCGGGTCCGGGCCGTGGGACTCGCGGGGCCGGCCGAGCTACGCCAAGGTCGACCGGCTGCTCGACATCGATCCCGTCGAGGTCCGCCGCGAGGGCGCGATCCTCAGCCGCCGCCGGTTCGACGCCGTCGATCGAGGCCGTCGACCGGCTCCACGACGTCCGTGCGCTGACGAACCGGCCCGAGTCGGCCGACTGTCCGGCGACGCGCGGTTAGCCTCGCCGCGTGAACGCGTGGACGCGCCATCCGAGTCGGTCTGCTCGGCTGCGGGAACGTCGGCGGCGCGTTCGTCGGCTTGGTCGCCGGCCAGGCCAAGGAGATCGAGGCCCGCACCGGGCGTCGCGCTCCAGGTCACCCGCGTGGCCGTGCGCAACCTGTCGCGTGACCGCGACGTCGAACTCGCCCGCCGGCGTGCTCACCCACGACGCCCACGGCGTCGTCTCCGACCCCGACGTCGACCTCGTCGTCGAGGTCATCGGCGGCATCGAGCCGGCTCGCGAGCTGATCACCGAGGCGCTCACGGGCGGGCAAGCCCGTCGTCACGGCGAACAAGGAGCTGCTCGCCAACGTCGGCGTCGAGCTGTTCGGCGCCGCCGACGACGTCGGCGTCGACCTGCTGTTCGAGGCCGCCGTCGCCGGCGGGATCCCGCTCGTGCGCAGCCTGCGCGAGAGCCTGCGCGGCGAACCGATCCGGCGCGTGCTCGGGATCGTCAACGGCACGACGAACTACATCCTCACCAAGATGACCGAACAGGGCGCCGCCTACGGCGAGGCGCTCGCCGAGGCGCAGCGGCTCGGGTTCGCCGAGCGCGACCCGACCGCCGACGTCGAGGGCTTCGACGCCGGCGCCAAGGCGGCGATCATCGCGTCGATCGCGTTCGGCGCCCGGGTCGTGGCCGGCGACGTCTACCACGAGGGGATCAGCCACATCAGCAAGGCCGACATCGACGTCGCCCACCGCCTCGGCTACGTCGTCAAGCTGCTCGCGATCGCCGAGCTCGACGAGCGCCAGCGGCGAGATCGCCGTGCGCGTCCACCCGGCGATGGTGCCCGATGCACCATCCGCTCGCCAGCGTGCGGGAGAGCTTCAACGCCGTGTTCGTCGAGGGCGGCGCGGTCGGCTCGCTGATGTTCTACGGCCGCGGTGCCGGCGGGCTGCCGACGGCGAGCGCCGTGCTCGGCGACGTCATCGACGCCGCCGTCAACCTGACCAAGGGCACCCACGGCACGCTCGGATCGTTCGCCAAGGCGCGCATCCGGCCGATCGACGAGACCTTCGCCGAGTACCTCCTCGGGCTCGAGGTCGTCGACCGAGCCCGGCGTGCTCCACGCCGTCACGGGCGTGTTCGCCGACCACGGCGTGAGCATCCGCGCCGCCGAGCAGGAGGGCATCGGCGAGGACGCCCGGCTGGTCTTCGTCACCCACGAGGCCAAGGAGTCAGCCGTGCAGGCGACGGTGCACGGCCTGCGCGAGCTCGACGTCGGTGAAGCACGTCGGCGGCCTCCTCCGCGTCATCGGCGGTTAGCGAGCGCGCGATGCGCTACGTCTCGACACGAGGTCGGGCGCCCGAGTCCGGCTTCGTCGACGTCCTGCTGGCCGGACTGGCGGACGACGGCGGGCTGTACGTGCCGGCGGAGTGGCCGCAGCTGCCACCGGCAGCCGAGCTCGACGCGGCCAGCGGCTACGCCGACACCGCCCGGCTGGTGATCAGCGCCGTTCATCGGCGACGACATCGCACCGGCCGAGCTCGCCCGGTTGTGCGACGAGGCCTACGCCGCGTTCGGCCACCCGGCCGTCGTCCCGCTCGTCCAGATCGACGACCGGCAGTGGCTGGCCGAGCTGTTCCACGGGCCGACGCTGTCGTTCAAGGACGTCGCCCTGCAGCTCGTCGGCCGGCTCTTCGACCACGTGCTCGAGCGGCGCGGCGAGCGGGTCACGATCGTCGGCGCGACGAGTGGCGACACCGGCTCGGCGGCGATCGAGGCGGTGCGCGGCTGCGCGCCACGTCGACATCGTGATCCTGTACCCGCACGGCGCGGCTGAGCGAGGTGCAGCGCCGGCAGATGACGACCGTCGCCGACCCCAACGTGCTCGCCGTCGCGGTCGACGGCACGTTCGACGACTGCCAGGACCTCGTCAAGGCGATGTTCAACGACGCCCCGTTCCGCGAGCGGATGCGCCTGGCCGCGGTCAACTCGATCAACTGGGCGCGGGTGATGGCCCAGACCGTCTACTACGTCACGACGGCCCGGGCGCTGGCCGGGCCGGTGACGGTCTGCGTGCCGACGGGCAACTTCGGCAACCTCTTCGCCGGCTGGGTGGCCCGCCGGATGGGCACCCCGATCGCCGACTTCGTCGTCGCCTCCAACGCCAACGACATCCTCACCCGCTTCGTGGAGTCAGGCGAGATGTCGATGGCGGACGTCGTGCCGACGCTCAGCCCGAGCATGGACATCCAGGTGTCGTCGAACTTCGAGCGGATGCTGTGGGTGATGAACGACGGCAACGGCGCCGCGCACCGGCGAGCAGATGCCGCGGTTCCGCGAGACCGGGCGGCTGATGCTCGAGCCCGAGACAGCGCGACCGCTGGATCAGGGGCGCGTTCCGGGCGGCCGCGCTCGACCGACGAGGAGACGCTCGACGAGATCCGCCGGGTCCATGCGACGACCGGGATGCTGATCGACCCGCACACGGCGACGGGCACCCGCGCCGCCCGGCTGCAGGCGGGCGAGCACCCCGTGGTCACGATGGCCACGGCCCACCCGGCCAAGTTCCCCGACGCCGTCGAGCGGGCCACCGGGCGTGCGCCCGGCGCTGCCCGAGCACCTCGCCGACCTGCTCGAACGTCCGGAGCGCACCGAGGTCGTCGCCAACGATCTCGCCGTCGTCGAGGACCTCGTCGCCCATGCCGTGACGCCCTGACCCTCACCCATCCGAGGGTTTCGCGTCACCCGAGGGTTTGCTGGACCCCGTCGGCGCACGAAACCCTCCGGTGCGCGGAAAACCTCGGGTGTTTGCGACTGCCCGTCTGCGTCGGTATCGTTGTGGACGCCTGGACTGCAGGCAGCACCCCGTTCCACGTTCCCCCCGAACGTGCTGCACGGGTGCGAGTCATTCACCGTGGGGCCATCAGTGCCGGTTCGTGCCGGCAGTTCCGACACCGTTCCGCATCGAGGCCCGAGACCCCACGGACCCATCGGGAGAGAGGTACCCGTGGCCGCTGAGGCACTCGAACAGTCCGTCCTTGAATCCAAGGACAAGGACCAACTCTTGGCGATCGCCAAGGCGCTCGGCCTGAAGGCGAGCGCCCGCACCAAGAAGTCCGACATCATCGACCAGATCCTGGAGACCACCGGGTCGCCGACGGCCCGGGCCAACGGCGCGCCCGTCGTCCCGGCGTCGGCGCTCGAGGACTCGAGCGGAAACGGTGACGTCCCGGCGGTCGAGGCGCCGCCGGCCGAGGTCGCGGACGGCCACGACCGTCACCGCCGACGCCGAGCCGCCCGCCGAGTGGGAGCTCGCAGTCGGGGTGCCGACGCGACGAGCGACCGCTCCGAGACCTCCGGACCTCCGAGACCTCCGGCGCCGCCGACTCGACCGTCGACGCCGGCGGCAGCGACGACGCGACCGCAGCCGCCAACGAGGGTCTCGTCAGCCGCCCGGCCGACGCCACCGGAGCGTCTCCGGCGACGGCGGACGCCAGGAGCGCCAGGGCGGCAGGGGACGCGGACCCAGGGCGGCGGGGGCCAGCCGTCCGGGAGCCAAGGCGAGGAGGGCGAGAGCCGGAACCGCCGCCGGCGCCGCCGCCGCAAGGGCGGCGCCCGAGGGGCCGAGGGCCCGCAGGGCGACGACGTGCACGGTGCTCGACCGCGACGGCGAGGTCGTCTCCAACGAGCCGGTCGAGGTGTCGGGCTACCTCGACATGCGCGACGAGGGCTACGGCTTCCTGCGGGTGAAGGGCTACCTGCCCAGCCGCGACGACTCGTACATCCCGGTGAAGCTCGCTCGCCAGTACGGACTGCGCAAGGGCGACCACGTCACCGGGCTGAGCCGCCCCGCCGGGCGCAACGAGAAGAACCCGGCGCTGCTTGGAGATCAACACCGTGAACGGCGGTGACCCCGAGGCGGCCAAGCGGCGGCCGCGCTTCGAGGACCTGACGGCCCTGTTCCCCGACGAGAAGCTGCGCCTCGAGGATCCCGCCGATCCCGACGAACATGACGGCGCGCATCATCGACCTGATCTCGCCGATCGGCAAGGGCCAGCGCGGCCTCATCGTGTCGCCGCCCAAGGCCGGCAAGACGTTCGTGGTCAAGACGATCGCCAAGTCGATCGAGCTGAACAACCCCGAGGTGAAGCTGATCATCCTGCTCGTCGACGAGCGGCCCGAAGAGGTCACCGACATGCGCCGCAACGTGCGGGGCGAGGTCATCTCGTCGACGTTCGACCGGCCGAGCGACGAGCACACCCACGTCGCCGAGCTGGCGATCGAGAAGGCCAAGCGCCTCGTCGAGCAGGGGGAGGACGTCGTCGTCGTCCTCGACGGCATCACCCGGCTGTCGCGTGCCTACAACCTCGCCGCGCCGGCGAGCGGCCGCATCCTGTCCGGCGGCATCGACGCCGGCGCGCTGTACCCGCCGAAGAAGTTCTTCGGTGCCGCCCGCAACGTCGAGGAGGGCGGTTCGCTGACGATCCTCGCCACCGCCCTGGTCGAGACGAACAGCCGGATGGACGAGGCGATCTTCGAGGAGTTCAAGGGCACCGGCAACATGGAGCTGCGCCTCGACCGCAAGCTCGCCGAGCGCCGGATCTACCCGGCGATCGACGTCGACGCGTCGAGCACCCGCCACGAGGAGCTGCTGTTCGACCGCAAGCAGCTGCAGATGGTCTGGAAGCTGCGCCGGGTCCTGTCCGGCCTCGCCGCCGACGGCAACGCCGCGCCGGGGCTCGAGCTGCTCATCGACCGGCTCAAGACGTTCCGCACCAACGACGAGTTCCTGAACGAGATCGCCAAGCAACCGTCCATGTAGGACGCCCCTACACTGGAACGCCCCGTCCTTCGGAGACACGAATGAAGACCGACATCCATCCCACCTACGCCGAGACCCACGTGCGCTGCTCGTGCGGCAACACCTTCACCACCCGCTCGACCAAGGGCGGGGAGCTGCACATCGAGCTGTGCAACGAGTGCCACCCCTTCTTCACGGGCAAGCAGAAGCTGGTCGACTCCGGGGGCCGGGTCGAGCGCTTCAACAAGCGTTACGGCACGCGTCGGTCGCGCCACGAAGTAGCCGGTCATCGATCCGCCGGCGGCCGACAGACGCAGCCGGCTCAGCGGCCTGAAGCTGCGCGCCCTGGTCCGTGACCACCTCGGCCGGGACGTCACCGCCGAACCACTCACCTTCCCGCCCGGGAGCGCCCTGGTCGACGACGAGCTCGCCTGGGTCCTGGTCGAGGACGACCCGGCACGAGGCCTCGGGCCGGCGCTGGCCTGGTCCCGTCGCCAGCAGGTGACGGGTCTGCACCTCCTCGCCGATCACGACACCGGCCTGCTGGCCCGCCGGGCGGCCGCGTTCTCGACCCCGATCACGGTGTGGCAGGTCGACGGGCGCGAGCTCGGGCCGGCCGTCGCCGAGCCGCTGGCGCCGGCCGCCCGCCGCGTCCCCTGAGCATCTCGCGCTCGTCCCGACGATCGAAGCCGGCGGCGCCTCTCCGGTCGTCGAACACGGTGTCGTCACCGGCGAGGTCCGTGGCCTCGAGGTGTGCCGGGTCGTCGACGACGCGTCCGGCGGGCAGGTTCGACTCGAGGTCGGCGTCGGCGTCCACGACCGCGAAGCGTTCGCCCTCATCCACGGCGACGTGCCGACGGTCGACGCGCTCGCCGGAGTCGTGCAGGCGGTGACCCGCCACCGGGGCGGCGAGGCGTCGGACCACCCACTCGACCGGCTCGCGCCCGAGCGCCTGCTGCGCTGGCGGCTGGAGCAGGACCCGGCCGTCGATCGGGCTCGACTCGCTCGCCCCGGCCGAACCGCCCGTCCCGCGACCGAGCATCAAGGACCGCGCCCCCTGCACGGCGCTCGGTCGCCGTGGCGACGGCTCGGCCGTGGTCGTGGTGTGCTCGGTGGGCGTCGACCTCGACGTGATCCCGTACGCGACCGACGCCCGGCGTCTCGGGGAGGACGGGCCGGGCGTCGGTGGGGGGACGACGGAGACGATGGTCGTGCTGCCGTCCCGCGACCTCGTGCCGGTGACGGCCGAGCTCGCCGGGCTGCTCGATCAGGCGGTGGCGCTGGTGTCCTGTCTCGCCCTCGGCCTGATCGCCGGTCTCGATGGCGGGCGCACCCGCCGTCTCGATCTCGATCCGGCGAGGCTGCGCCTCGGCGACCGGGCCGACGACGACGGTCAGGCGACCATCGGCGTACTGCGCCGTCACCTGCTCGGGATCGAGACTGGCGCCGAGGGTGAGGCGGCGCTGCCAGCTCAGGTTCTCGGTCTTCACGCCGAGCGATGAGGGTGCGGCCGGCGACCGAGACGTCCACGGCGTCACGCGGGATGCCGGGCAGGTCGACGGTGAGCTTCAGCGTGCCGTCCTCCCAGGCGGACGTCGACGGACCGGCGATCGTGTCGAGACCAGCGAGTCGACAGATCGTCACGTGCGGTCGACGCACGTCGCGAGGCGGAAGGGGGTGGTGGGGGTGTGGAGCGATGGCTCCGTGATCGTGATGCGGGTCATCCACTCTACTACAGGAACTTGAGCGAAAGCAACTCAAGTTTTCCGCGAAGTTCGTCCGCGATGCCGAGATCTGGCTGGGGTGAGGGCCCGCCGGTAGCCTCGATCTGCCGTGTCCGATTCCGCCATCACCCCGCCGGCCGCGCCGTTCCGGGACGCCCCGGCCGTCGTCGACCGGCTCGACGCCTTCGAGCGGGAGTACGCCGACCTCGAGACTACGGCTCGCCGACCCGGCCGTCGGCTCCGACCCTGACGAGCTGCGCCGGGTGTCGACCCGCTACCACCAACTCGGTCCCCTGGTCGAC
Source organism: uncultured Acidimicrobiia bacterium (assembly GCA_963839695.1). Taxonomy (GTDB): domain Bacteria; phylum Actinomycetota; class Acidimicrobiia; order Acidimicrobiales; family Ilumatobacteraceae; genus JALZMG01. The sequence continues at coordinate 37,445 of CAWIVW010000012.1, forward strand.
GCCGCTCGCCGCCGGCGGGCGATCATCGCCGACCGCGACGCGGCGAGCGAGTTGCTGGGCATCGCCACCGACGACGAACGGGCGGCGCTGGAGGCCGAACTGGCGACGGCGGCCGGCGCCCTCGAGGCCGTGGAGGCCGAGCTGCGGGCGCTGCTCGTGCCGCCCGATCCGCACGTCGGGACGCAACGTGATCGTCGAGATCCGGGGCGCCGAGGGCGGCGAGGAGGCGAACCTGTTCGCCCGCGACCTGTACGAGATGTACCAGGCCTACGCCGCCCGCCACGGCCTGAAGGTCGACACGCTGTCGTCGGATCCGAGCGATCTCGGAGGGCTCAACGAGGTCACCTTCCTCGTCCGCGGCAAGGACGCCTGGCCCCGCTTCAAGTACGAGGGCGGCCCGCACCGGGTGCAGCGGGTGCCGGTCACCGAGAGCCAGGGCCGGGTGCACACGTCCTCGGCGACGGTGCTCGTCCTGCCGGAGGCCGACGAGGTCGAGGTCGCAGCTCGAGGACAAGGACCTGCAGGTGGACGTGTTCCGGTCGAGCGGGCCCGGCGGGCAGAGCGTCAACACGACCGACTCCGCCGTGCGCATCACCCACCTGCCCACCGGGATCGTCGTCTCGATGCAGGACGAGCGCAGCCAGTTGCAGAACCGGGCGCGGGCGCTGCAGGTCCTGCGTGCCCGCCTCCTCGAAGCCGCCGAGCGCGAGCGCGACGCCGAGCGGTCGGCCGAGCGCCGGGCGCAGGTCGGCGGTGGGCGGGCGGAGCGAGAAGATCCGCACCTACAACTTCAAGGAGAACCGGTTCACCGACCACCGCATCGGGTTCACGATCTACCGCCTCGCTGACGTGCTCGCCGGCGACCTCGACGACGTCGTGGCCGCGCTCGCCGCCGACGAGCGGGCGCGCCAGCTCGCCGAGGCACCGTGACGTCGAGCCTGCGACCGTGCACGTGGCGGGCGCTGCTCGCCGACACGACCACACGGGTCGGCGAGCGCCCGGCGGCGCGCTGGCTGTGCGAGGTGGCGAGCGGCGCCGACCGCATCGAGGACGTGCTCGACGAGCGGGCGACCCGGCGCATGGTCGCCCACCTCGACTCGATGCTCGCCCGTCACGCCGCCGGCGAGCCGCTCGCCTACGTGCTCGGCCGGTGGGCGTTCCGCCATCTCGATCTGGCCGTCGACCGGCGGGTGCTGATCCCGCGACCCGAGACGGAGGTCGTCGCCGGGATCGCCGTCGACCTCGCGCGGGCACGTCCCGTGCCGGTCACGGTCGCCGACCTGGGGACCGGCTCCGGCGCGATCGGGCTCGCGCTCGCCGACGAGCTCCCGGTCGCAGGGGGTGACGGTGTGGCTCGTCGACGACGACCCCGATGCGCTCGACGTCGCCCGGGCCAACCTCGCCGGCATCGGGCGCCGGGCCGCCAACGTGCGCATCGCCGAGGGCTCGTGGTTCGACGCCCTGCCCGCCGGCACCGTGCGTCGACGTCGCCGTGGCGAACCCGCCGTACGTGGCCACCGACTCGCCCGAGCTCGACCCGTCCGTCCGGCGCTGGGAGCCGGCGCACGCCGTCTTCGCCGGCGCCGACGGCCTCGCCGCGATCCGCAGGCTCGTGGCCGCCGCGCCCGCGGTGGCATCAGGCCCGGGGGCTGGCTGGTGCTCGAGATCGGCGCCGATCAGGGACCGGCAGTCGAGGAGCTGCTCCGGACGGCGGGATTCGCCGACATCGAGATCCGGCCCGACCTCGCCGGCCGCGACCGAGTTGCGGTCGCCCGCCGCCCGTGATCTGGGCGGGATCCGTCGCGACGTCTGAGACGATTCCCGCCCAGATGCGACGAGCTCAGCCGAATCGGACCGCGACGTCGGCGAGGAGGCTCTCCTCGGCTGGGGTCGCCTGGTCGCCCACCATCTGACGGGCGGCGGAGAACAACGCCTTGCGGAGGATCCGGCTGGTGATGCGGGAGTCGATGTCGTCGAGCAACTCGGTCACGGTGTGACTGGCGAAGGCGGCTCGGGCCTTGGCCACTGCCGGGCCGAGGTACTGCTCGAAGGAGAACGCCGACCCGCGCCAGTCCTCGGTGAGCTCACGCAGGACGTCGAGCTCGTCGTCGCTCAGATGGGAGTCGGCGAGCATCACCAGGGCGAGCAGCTCGAGCGCGGCCATGTGCTCGCGATCGGCCGTGACGTGCACCGCCACACCTTCGTAGAGCTCGCTCAGCCGCTTCTCCATCACATCCCGGGGGCTGCGCCCCCGGACCCCGTCGCCATCCGGCTCGCTGGCGCTCGCTCGGCTGGCATGAGCTCTCTTCGTTCGCTCATCACCGCGCACCGTAGTCCTGCGCAGCTTGTGCGGTGTCGAGACCCAGTGACCGGCGGAGGAAGTCGAGCTGGTGCAGCAGCAGGTTCTCGGCCACGACCTCCTGCGGGGTCATGTGGGTGACCCCGACGAGCGGCAGCACCTCGTGCGGCCGGCCGGCGGCCAGCAGCGCCGACGACAAGCGCAGCGTGTGGGCGGCGACGACGTTGTCGTCGGCGAGGCCGTGGATCAGCAGCAGCGGCCGGGTCGCGGCCCCGGCCAGCGGGAGCAGCGAGTTGGCGTCGTAGACGTCGGGGTGCTCGGCGGGATCGCCCAGGTAGCGCTCCGTGTAGTGGGTGTCGTAGAGGCGCCACTCGGTGACCGGCGCGCCGGCGATGGCGGCGTGGAAGACGTCGGGGCGCCGCAGCACGGCGAGGGCGGCGAGGTAGCCGCCGAAGCTCCAGCCGCGGATCGCGACCCGGTCGAGGTCGAGGACCCGGTGCTCGTCGGCGGCCCGCTGCAGGGCCTCGACCTGGTCCTCGAGGACCGCCGTGGCGAGGTCGCGGTGGACCGCGCGTTCCCAGGCCGACCCGCGCCCTGGGGTGCCCCGCCCGTCGGCGACGACGACGGCGAACCCCTGGTCGGCGAACCACTGGGCCCCGACGTGGGCGTTGTGGGCGCGCACGACCCGCCCCGCGTGCGGGCCCCCGTAGGGGTCGACGAGCACCGGGAGCGGCGAACCGTCGTGCTCGGCGGGCAGCAGCACGGCGGTGGCGATGCGGCGGTCACCGAGGAACGACAGGTGCACGTCGGCGCGCACCACCGGTGTCGCGGCGAATGACTCCAGCTCCACGCCGTCGAGCGTGCTCCACTGCGCGCCGGGCTCGGCGAGGGTGGCTGTGCGCACGACGATCGTGCCCCCACCGGCGGCGACGGTGTGCACGCCGGGCTCGTCGGTGAGCGACTCGAGCTGCCCGTCAGGGGTCCACCGCCAGACGTGGAGCACCGTGGCGTCGTCGATCGGGTTGGCGAGGAACACCACGCCGGGTCCGTCGACCGCCTCGACGGCGCGCACCTGCAGGTCGGTCGGCGTCACCGGCTCGCCGTCGACGAGCAGCCGGCGGGCGCCGTCGCGGTCGGCGCACGTGATCGAGCGCGCCGTCGGGCGCGAGACGGGGAGCGCCGGGCACGAGCTCGACCCACTGGTCGTCCATGTCGGCCCAGCGCAGCTCGGTGGACCCGGTCGCCGGGTCGACCTCGAGCACCTCGACGACGCGCTGGTCGCGGCGCTGCACGGTGATGATCAGGCCGTCGGCGGTCCAGTGGACGTCGACGAGGTAGGGGAACCGGGCGCGGTCCCACTCGACGTCGACGACCGTGCCGTCGAGGGCGACGAGGTGAAGCGTGACGTCGGCGTTGGCCGTGCCGGCGGCAGGGTAGGCGAGCTCGGCCGGCGACGTCTCCGGTTGCGCCGGATCGCCGACGTGCCAGCGTGACACCGGCGCGGTGTCCACGCGGCTGACGGCGAGAACCGTCGCCGTCGGGGCTCCACCAGTAGCCGCGGAAGCGATCCATCTCCTCGGCGGCGATGAAGTCGGCGCTGCCCCAGGTGACGGTCTCGGGCTCGTCGGGATCGCCGCCGGCCAGGACGTGCCACCGTCCGTCGAGCTCGCCGATGCACAGGAGGCGCCCGCTGACGTAGGCGACGCGCCGGGCGAGTGGATCGGGACGGGGGTCGAACACCGGACCGGCGACTGGCAGCTCGCGCGCCTGCCCGCTGAGCAGTCCGGCGACGAAGAGCCGTCCGGCGATGGCGAACGCCGTCACCGTGACCTGGGCGTCGGTGGCGTACGCCGTGATCCCGGCGGCGGCCTCGCGGGCGCGTTCACGGCGGGCCCGCTCCTCGGGAGGCAAGCGTGGTGTCGTCGCGGCCCCGGAGCAGGACGTCCGGGTCGGCGACCAGGCGCTCCTCGCCGGTGGCGGCGTCGACGACCCACAGGCAGTTGACGGGTCGATCGGCCCGCGGCTGCGCAGGAAGACGATGCGCCGGCCGTCGGGGGACACCACGACGTCGCGGGGTTCCCCGAGCGTGTAGCGCTGGGTGCGGGCGGACTGCCGCGGATACGACTCGGCAGGAGCGGCTGCCTCACTCGAGTCGGACATCACGGCTGGACGAGGATCTTGGCGTGGACGTCGGGGTGGGCGAGGTCGGCGAACGCCTGGGGGACGCCGTCGATCGCGACCGTGCCGGTGATCAGCGGACGCAGGTCGACCTCGCCTTCGGCGATCGAGCGCAGGGCCTGGGCGAACTCGTCCGGCTCGTACCCGAGGGCGAACTGGATGTTCAGCTCCCGGCCGATGCCCACCAGCGGGTGGACCCGATCCTGCTGCATGCACACGCCGACGACGAGGATGCGCGCCCCCTTGGGCGCCATCCGCATCGCCGCGTCGAGCATGCCCGGCACGCCGACCGCCTCGAAGATGACGAGCGGGCGCACGCCGTCGACGTCGCGCCAAGTCGCGACGGCGGGCGCTCGGCGGGATCGACGACGACGTCACAGCCGAGGTGCTCGGCGAGGGCTCGGCGGCGCGCCGAGAAGTCGGCGCCGACCACGGGACCGATCCCGATGCGCTTGAGCTCGGCGACGCAGGCCAGTCCGACCGGGCCGAGACCGAGCACGATCGCCGCGTCGCCGGGCGCGATGCGGCTCTTCACGACGGCGTGGACGCCGACGGCGAGCGGCTCGGTCAGCGCGGCGAGGTCGGCCGGGAGCCGGCCGGCACGTCGAGCGCGAGCAGCTCGTTGAGCACCATCAGCTCGGCGTAGCCGCCGGGGTAGCGGTTGGAGAACCCGAGCGGGTGGATCCCGTCGGCGTCGAACGCGGCCGGCATGCTGACGACCACGTCGCCGGGCTTCAGGCGCTCGACCCCGGGGCCGGTGTCGACCACCTCGCAGCAGAACTCGTGGCCCATCACCATCGGTGCGGAGGGCTCGAACAGGACCGGACGCAACGGGTCCGGCGGCGCGTCGGCGTCGAGCTCCTCGGTCAGCCGGCGGGCCTCCTCGCCGTGGCGCAGCAGGTGGAGGTCGCTGCCGCAGATCCCACAGGCGAGGACCTTGGTCAGCACCTGTCCCGCGCCGGCACGGGCTCGGCGACGTCGTCGACTCGAAGTTCCCAGTCCTGCATCACCACTGCGCGCACCGGCCGAGCGTAGGCCGGGCGTTCAACCACTGAACGATGCGATCGCGTCGAGGATGACGGCGAAGGCGGCGTCGTCGGCGATCTCGGTGAGCACGTCGCAGTTCGGCGGCGGCCGCTCGACGAGCGTGCGCCGGTCGATCACGGTCATCCCGCGGGTGAGCCCGCCGGATGTCTCGACCGCGACGTGACGGGACGCGCGGGTGAAGAGATCAGGATGGGTCAAGCGCGAGCACCGCGCACGGATCGTGGACCGGCGCACCGGCGATGTCGTCGTGACGGCCGATGTACGTGCGCGAGAAGAAGCCCAGCAGGTCGCCGAGGACCGCGGCGAGGCGTCCGGGCAGGTTGCGCACGACGTCGATGCGCTCGGGCGTGGCGAGGAGCTGATGGGTGACGTCGAGGCCGGCCATCACGAGCGGGCCGCCGTAGCCGAACACGGCCGCGGCGGCTTCGGGGTCGGCCCAGATGTTGAACTCGGCGACCGCCGAGCGGTTGCCGAACGTGCCCCCGCCCATCAGCGAGATGCCGGCGATGCGCCCGGCCAGGTCCGGAGCGAGGCGGAGCGCGAGGGCGATGTTGGTGAGCGGGCCGACGGCGACGACCCACGCGCCTTCGCGCCGGCGGCAGGTCTCGACGATGAACTCGACGGCGTCGCGTCCGTCGAGCGGCCCGCGTCGGCGTGGGCAGGTCGGCGCCGTCGAGGCCGCTCTCGCCGTGGACCATCGTGGCCGGTCGCGGCTCGGCCAGCAGCGGTCGCTCGGCGCCGGAGTGGACGGCGACGTCGATCCCCAGGAGCTCGCGCATGACCAGCGCGTTGTGGGTCGTGCGGTCGAGCGGCGCGTTGCCGGCCACGGTGGTGATGCCGAGCAGCTCGCCGTGCCGGGCCGCGACGATGATGGCGATCGCGTCGTCGTGACCAGGGTCGCAGTCGAGGATCATCGGCACCATGACCCGACACTCTCACCTTTCAGACATCGCGCGCGTCGTTCAGAGGCGAAGACCCGGTTCGGCACGGCGGGCGCTCCAGCGCCTTCGCCGGCCGCATTCAAAAAGGGATTCGCGACAAGACGCGAGACACGGCGGGTCTCCAGGGTGCAAACTGGAGGGGACGAGCAGTGTCCCGAGGGGGTGGCTCATGAGAAGCGTCAATGCCGGTGTACCGGACCTGGTGCCGATCCTGTCGCGGGGCAAGCACCGCAACCCCCGCAAGGGGGCGTGTTTCATGGAGCTGGCCTCGTACCTCGCCGGAGAGCGGTGGAGCGATCATCCGCGCTGCACCCACCCGCTGCTGGCATCGGTCGCTCGGCTCGTCAACGACCTGACCTCGGACGGGCAGCGTTCCCGCTTGGCCGGCGCTGATCCCGTGCGTGATCGGCATGACGAGCGACGACCCGCGGATCGACGCCCGGATCGCCCTGCGGTGCGCCACGCGCGGCGCTACCGATCGCCGCCGCCGAGGACCAGAACGTGATGGCCGTGGCCGTGCTCGCCGCCGAGCGGGCGCTGGCCGATCTGGAGGACCGGCCGCACGGCACCCTCGAGGACGCCAGTCGCGCCGCGCTCGCGTCGGCGCCGCTCGCCGCGCAATGGGCGCGGTCGTTCGGGGGCGGGGACAACGACGTGTCCGTCGAGCAGTTCCGTCGCTTCGCCGCGCCGAACATCGTGCGCTTCGCCGTGCCGGCAATCGCCAAGGCGTGCGTGAGCGATCCCGACGACCGGCTGTACGCCCTCCTCGTTGGTGCGATCGACGACTGCGCGGCGCTCTGCGGGCGGCAGCCGGCGAGGACGCCTAGCGACGGTTCGCTAACCCTCCAGCAGTAGCGCGCCCTCGGCGTCGACGCGCGCCGGGCGGCCGACCCACTCGCCCTCGGCTCAGCGCGGCCATCGTCGCCGCGTCCGCCGACAGCCCCCACGCCCGCCGGCCGTCGGCGAGCAGGCAGGTCGCGATCGCCTGCTCGGGCGCGCCGTCGCGGTCGTGCATCACCGTGTAGGCCTCGATCGTGACCGGGCCAGCCGACGCGTCGACCGGGTCGGCGAGGGCACGCGACGGCAAGGCGTCGATCTCGGCCTGCGGCTCGTCGTGGCGGAAGCCGTCGTCGGGCGGGTCGGCGGCGTAGACGCCGAAGGAGTGCTTCGTGACGTAGCCGCCGTTCGCCCACACGAGCGCCTTGTCCCCGCGCTGCTCGCGCAGCTCGCCGACCACGGTGGCGATGGCGTGCATCACGTAGTTGTTCCATGGCCCGCCGGCGAACGAGAGCCCGCCCGTGCGGGTGAGGGCGCGGTCCTGACCGTCGAGGGCCAGGCCGAGCGACCGGGCCCCGAGCTGAACGGCGGACGGGAAGCACGAGTAGAGGTCGATCAGCGCGACGTCGTCGATGCCGAGTCCGGCGAGCTCGAGGACGCGGCGTCCGCCGATCTCGACCGCCGGCGTGCGGGTGAAGCTGTCGCGGTTGGAGACGTAGGGGTGCTCGTGGCAGTCGGTGCCGGCGTGCGGGAAGACCCAGCGCTCTTCGGCGACGCCGAGACGTCGCGCCCGATCCGCCGTGCACATGATCAGCGCCGCGGCCATGTCGACGTCGTTGTTGGAGTTCATGTACTTGCGGTAGGGGAGGCCGACGAGCCGGTTGGCGGGGGTCGTCGTGCGGATCTCCTCGGCCGACTTGACGTCACGGATCCAGGCGCACGGGTTCTTCGCCGCGACCTCGCTGAACCCCGCCCACAGCTCGCTGATCGCGACGAGGTGGTCGTCCGGCGGGCGGCCGGCGGCCGCCCTGAGAGCGCTCTCGAACATCGGGTAGATCTGCACCGGGAGGTACACGCCGCGCTCGGTCTCGGCCGGGTGGGACATGTCGAGCTCGGCGCCGATCGTCACCGGCGGGTGGTCGTCGGGTGCCGTGGGCCAATCGAGCGTCGCTCCGGTCCGGCGGGCCCGCATCCTCGTGCGCCACGCCTCGCCGCCCGACGAGGATCGCCGCGTCGAGGCGTCCGGCGGCGAGGTCGACGGCGGTCTTGTTGACGAGCGACTGCGGGGTGTTGCCGCCCGCCGACGTGTAGGCGAGCTCGGCGGGAGTCGAGGCCGAGGCGTTCGGCGAGGAGCCAGGCCGGGTTGCCGTAGCGCCACGAGAAGAGGCTGACGACGCGGATCGAGTCCACGTCCGGGGGTCCGGCCAGCCCGGCGTCGGCCGCCGCGCCGGCGATCGCCTGCTCCATCAGCGCCACCGCGTCGAGGGCGTCCTCCACGCTCTCGGCCGCGCTGGAGGAACTGGCCGGCCCCGACGATGACGGGCGTACGAGGATCGAGCGTCACCCGAATCACCCTAGGTTCGGCCCCGCCCGGCCTTAGGATCGAGCAGGTGTCGCGCATCGCGATCGGATCCGATCACGCCGGGTTCGAGCTCAAGTCGCATCTCGTGAAGCTGCTGCGCGAGCGCGGGCACGAGGTGCTCGACCACGGCACCGACTCCACCGAAGCCGTCGACTACCCACCGATCTGCGCCGCGGTCGGCCGCACCGTGCGCGACGGCGGAGCCGAGCTCGGGATCGTCGTCGGCGGGAGCGGCCAGGGCGAGCAGATCTCCGCCAACAAGGTCCGCGGGGTCCGGGCGGCGCTGTGCAACGACCTCTACACGGCGAGGATGGCCCGGGCCCACAACGACGCCAACGTGCTGGCGATGGGCGCCCGGGTCGTCGGCCTCGGCCTCGCCGAGGACATCCTCGACACGTTCCTCGCCACCGACTTCGAGGGCGGCCGCCACGCCCACCGCGTCGCCCAGATCGCCGACCTGGAAGCCCAATTCTGACCCCGGAGGACCGCCCATGCCCTTTCCCACCGACACCGAGCCCGACACCGAGATCGAGGCCCTGCTGGCGCGCGAGCTCGAACGTCAGACCACCGGCCTGCAGCTCATCGCCAGCGAGAACTTCACGTCGCCGGCCGTGCTGCGCGCCGTCGGCTCGGTGCTCACCAACAAGTACTCCGAGGGGTATCCCGGCCGGCGCTACTACGGCGGCAACGCGGTCATCGACGACGTCGAGGCGCTGGCGATCGAGCGGGCCAAGTCGCTGTTCGGCGCCGAGCACGCCAACGTCCAGCCCCACTCCGGCGCCAACGCCAACATGTGCGTGTACCAGGCCTTGCTCCAGCCGGGCGACACGGTGCTCGGGCTCAGCCTCGACCACGGCGGGCACCTCACCCACGGCTCGCCGGTCAACGCCAGCGGCATGCTCTACCGCTTCGTCGCCTACAAGGTCACGCCCGGCGACGAGCGCATCGACTTCGACCAGGTGCGCGACCTCGCCCTCGAGCACCGGCCGAAGATGATCGTCGCCGGCACGACGAGCTACCCCCGCCGGCTCGATCCCGAGCCGTTCCGCGCCATCGCCGACGAGGTCGGCGCGGTGTTCATGTTCGACGCCGCCCACCTCGCCGGGCTGATCGTCGGCGGTGCCCATCCCGATCCGGTGCCGGTGGCCGACGTCGTCACGTTGACGACGCACAAGACCCTGCGCGGCCCGCGCGGGGGGTGCATCCTGGCCAAGGAGCCGTTCGCCAAGGCGATCGACAAGGCCGTGTTCCCCGGCTGGCAGGGCGGACCGCTCGAGCACGTCATCGCCGGCAAGGCGGTCGCGTTCCGCGAGGCCGCCCATCCGTCGTTCAAGGAGTACGCCCACCAGATCGTGGTCAACGCCGCCGCGCTCGCCGAGGCGCTGGCGGGGGAGGGGTTCCGGCTCGTGTCCGGGGGGACGGACAACCACATGATGGTCGTCGACCTCCGCCCGTTCGACGCCGAGCTGACCGGCAAGGTCGCCCAGACGGCGTGCGACGCGGCCGGGATCACGCTCAACAAGAACACCATCCCCGACGACCCGCGCAGCCCGTTCGTGACGAGCGGCCTGCGCATCGGCACGCCGTCGGTGACCACGCAGGGGATGCAGGAGTCGGAGATGGCGCGGATCGCCGAGTCCATCGCCCGCGCCCTCCGGGACCGCGACAACCCCGACGCCCTCACGGCGATCCGCACCGAGGTCGCCGACCTCTGCGCCAAGTTCCCGGCGTACCCCTAGTCCACCGTTTGTGTCACCGGATACGTGGTCAACCGCGTATGTCGTGACACAAATCGGAGGGCAGCGGCGGCCGCGCACTCCCGTGCTTGAGTCGCGGCGCGACTGTCTCGGCGCTTGCCGCGATGTCGGCCACGCGCACCTTGATCGACGTCGCTCGGTTCGTCCCATCCGCGCAGCTCACCACCGCGCTCGACTCGGCGTTGACGCGACGGTCTGACCTGCGAGGACCTTCTGCACCGGTCGTCGTGGAGCTCCTCGGCTACCGCTGGCATCGTTCGAAGGAACAGCTGACCCGCGACGCCGCCCGCATGAATGCGCTCGTACTGGATGGTTTCGTGCCGATGCAGTTCACCTACGACCACGTCACCGTCGAGTCGGAGTGGGTGATCGAGCAGACTCGGCACGCCCTCCACCGTCCGTGACAGCGTTTGTGTCACCGAAGACGCGATCGATCGCGTATGCGGTGACACAAACCGGGAGAGGGGCGGGTGAGGGTCCTAGTCTGAGCGCTCGTGCCGGCGACTGGGGACTACCTGATCGTCGGCGCGGTGGCCTGTCTGGTGACGTTCGCCGTGACCCCGGTGGTCGCCCGGCTGGCGCGGTGGCGCGGGTGGCTGTACGAGCCCAACGACCGCACGGTGCACACCCAGCCGATCCCGGCGGTCGGCGGCCTGGCGATGTTCGTCGGCTTCCTCGTCGCCTTCGCGGTGGCCCGCCTGATGGACACGTTCGACCCGCTGTTCGCCCGCAACTCCGAGCCGCGGGGCATCGTGCTCGCCGCCGTCATCATCATCGTCGTCGGCCTGTTCGACGACATCAAGGGCTTGTCGGCGCCGGCGAAGGTCACCGGAACCGTGCTCGCCGGCCTCGTCCTCGTCTGGTTCGGCGTCACGATGTACTACTTCCGCATCCCGTTCCTCGACGTCTACTTCCTGTCCGACGACTGGATCCCGCTCGTCACCGTGCTCTGGTTGCTCGGCATCACCCAGGCGATCAACCTCATCGACGGCCTCGACGGGCTCGCCGCCGGCATCGTCGCCATCGGCGCCGGCACCTTCTTCCTCTACGCCCAGCGACTCGCCGACCTCGACCTGCTGACCCAACCCAACCTCGGACCGATGATGGCGATCATCACCGTCGGGCTGTGCGTCGGATTCCTGCCCCACAACTTCAACCCGGCGCGGATCTTCATGGGCGACAGCGGCGCCATGCTGCTCGGGCTGCTGATGGCGGTGTCGACGAGTGTGGTCGGCGGGCGCGCCGATCCGACCAGCCAGGCGTTCATCGGCCAGACGTTCTTCTTCCTCGCCCCGCTCGCGATCCCGCTGCTCATCCTCGGCGTGCCGATGCTCGACCTGCTGTTCGCGATCGTCCGGCGGGCAACTCGGCGCAAGGCGATCGACGTCGCCGACAAGGGCCACCTGCACCATCGCCTGATGAACCTCGGCCACGGTCACCGGCGCAGCGTGCTGATCCTGTGGACGTGGACTGCGTTGCTGTCGGCGTTCGTGCTCTATCCGGTTCTGTCGGGGGAGAACCCGACGTACCTGCCCTTCGGGATGCTGGCCATCGCGATCGTGCTGTTCACCGTGCTCCATCCGAGCGTCCGCCGGCGGCGGGCGAACAACCATTGACCCTCGGCCCCGAATGTTTACCTCCGAGGGAATTGCGCCCGCCTCGCGGTTCGCGATAGCTTGTTCTCGCGTTCACAAGCTCGACACCCGGCTGGTGAACGATCATCAAGGCCGATGAAACGCATCCCGCTCACCCGCGTCAGCGGCAACGACCCGCTCGTGCAGGGCATCGACAACGCCCTCGCCGTCGCTCTGCTGTTCGGGATCGGCTTCGGCCTCGACCGTTGGCTCGGCACGACACCGTGGTTGATGATCGTGTTCGTCGTTCTCGGCGGGGTCGGGGTGTTCGCCAAGATGAAGTACCGCTACGACGCGCAGATGGAGCGAGCACGAGGCCGAGCGGCGCGAGCTGAGCGCACGAGTAACCGAGGAGCAGGTGCAACGATGACCGACGCCGGCAACGCGACCGACGAGGCCCCCGAGGTCGAGGTCTCGCGCGACATGATCAAGCGGGGCCTCATCGTGGCGCCGCTCCTCATCGCCGTCTGCGGCGTGATCTGGGGCGGCGACGGCGCCTGGTCCGCCGCCTACGCGATCGCCATCGTGCTCGTCAACTTCGCGCTCTCCGCGGCGCTCATCGCCAGCGCGGCGCGGATCTCCCTGCACTGGCTGATGGGGGCGACGCTCTTCGGCTACGTCCTGCGCCTCGGGCTGATCTTCCTCGCCGTCTGGGTCGTCAAGGACGCGAGCTGGATTTCGCTCCCGGCGCTCGGAGCGACGATCATCGTCACGCACCTCGGGCTCCTGGTCTGGGAGCTCAAGTACGTGGCGATCTCGCTGGCCTACCCGGCCCTCAAACCGACCACCCGACCGACGTCCGACATCCACGCGAGGAACTGAGGTACCGCGGCATGTTCGCCCTGGAATTCCCGCCGATCAACGAGGTCATCCGCTGGCGCGACGCTGTTCCCGACGTTCAACAAGGTCGGCGCTGATCGCCGTCCTGGCCGTGCTGATCGGGACGATGATCTACGTGATCGCGGCCCGCCGCGACCCGCTGGTCGCGCCGACGGGGGTGCGCAACCTCGCCGAGGTCGGCGTCGAGTTCATCGAGGACCAGATCGTGATGCAGACGATCGGCCGGGACGGGCTCGGCTGGACGCCGTTCCTGCTGACCCTGTTCATCTTCATCTACCTCTGCAACCTGCCGGGCATCATCCCGATCCTCCAGATCCCGGCGACGGCCCGCATGGCGATCCCGTTCTTCCTCGCCCTGGTCGTGTGGCTCGTCTACAACGTCGTCGGGTTCAAGCACAACGGGCTGAGCTACCTGACCGGGATGCTGTGGCCGCGCAACGTGCCGGTGGCGATGCGGCCGCTGGTCGGGCTGATCGAGTTCCTCTCGAACATCATCCTCCGGCCGTTCTCCCTGGCCGTCCGACTCTTCGCCAACATGCTCGCCGGCCACATGCTGCTCGTCACGTTCGCCCTGCTGACGAACGCGCTGCTCTTCGCCGAGACCAAGCAGCTGCTGCTCAAGCCGCTGACGATCCTGCCGTTCTTCATGCTGCTGTTCCTCACCGCCTTCGAGGTGCTCGTCGGGTTCCTGCAGGCCTACATCTTCACGATCCTCACCGGCGTGTACATCGGCCTCGCCGCCCATCCCGAGCACTGATCGATCCAACCCAGAGGAGAAGAGACACCCAACATGGAAGCGCTCGCCCAGCTCATCGCCCAGGGAGGGCTCTCGGCCGACGATCAGAAGGCGGCCAACGCCGCCATCGGCGCCGGCTTCGCCTACGGCCTCGCCGCCATCGGCCCCGGCATCGGCATCGGCTACGTCGTCGGCAAGGCCATCGAGGCGATGGCCCGCCAGCCCGAGGCCGCCGGCATGGTCCGCACCACGATGTTCCTCGGCATCGCCTTCACCGAGGCGCTCGCCCTGATCGGCTTCGTGGTCTTCATCCTCCTCGGTCTGTAAGGCATCGATCGTGAACACCGTGACCGTCTCGTTCGAGAGCGGCGGTGGGCTGCGGGTGCTCCTCGACGGCGTGCGAGCACCCAGGTCGGTCAGGCCGGCGAGGAGGAGCCCGAAGAGGGCCCGAGCCCGATCGGCTCGAGGGCAAGGAGCTGCTGTGGGCTGGGGGCGCGTTCCTCGTGTTCCTCGCCCTGATGCGGCTGTTGCTGGTCCCCAAGGTGAAGAAGGGCATGGAGGCGCGCTACGGCAAGATCCGCAGCGAGCTCGAGGCCGCCGACGACATCCGCGCCCAGGCCGAGCGCGAGGTCGCGGAGTACCAGAGCCAGCTCGCCGAGGTGCGGGCCGAGGCGACGGGCCGCATCGACGCCGCCCGCCGGCAGCTCGAAGCCGAGCGTGCCGAACGCCTGGCCGAGGTCAACGCCCGCATCTCGACGCGGCGCGGCCGAGGCGCTCGCCGAGGCCGAGGCGACCCGGACGGCCGCCCGCCAGACGATCGACGAGGCCGTCGCGAGCGTCGGCAGCCGGGTCGTCGAGCTGACGATCGGCAAGCGCCCCGACCCGGAGGTCGTCCGCCGGGCCGTCGCCGAGGTCGACGAGCGTGGGGGCAGCGGGACAGTGAGCCTCGTCAGCGTTCTCATCGCCGCCGCCGAGGAGGAAGAGCACATCGACCAGACCCACCACTGGTTGTGGCCGGAGGGGTACGAGCTCTGGTTCGGCGGGGCCGCGGCGATCACGATCTTCGGGCTCCTGTTCTGGAAGGTCATGCCGTTCGCGAGGAAGGCGCTCGACGACCGCACCGCACGCATCCAGGCTCAGCTCGACGAGGCCGCCGAGGCCATGACGAGCGCCGAGCGCGCGGCGGCGGAGATCCGTCAGGCCAAGGGCGACATCGAGGCCGAGCGGGCCCGTCTCCTCGCCGAGGCCGACGAGCAGGCGGCGGCGCTGCTGGCCGACGGTCGCGCCCGGCTCGACGGGAGGTGGCCGAGCTCGAGGCCAAGGCCGCAGCCGACATCACGGCCGCCGCGGCCCGCGACATCGACGAGCTGCGCGCCGAGATCGCCCGCGCTGCCGCCGCGGTGTCCGACCGGGTCGTCGCCGAGACGCTCGACGACGAGACCCAGCAGCGGCTGGTCGAAGAGTTCATCCAGAGGGTCGGAGCATCAGCATGACCACATTGCCGAACCGCGTTGAACGATGCGAGCGAGCGAGCGCCGAGTCGCCCGATGCGAGCGACCGAGCGCCAGCGAGGGAGCGGTCAGCAGCGGCCTGCGTGGCCGGGGAACGCAATGACGGCCTGCGTGGCCGGGGAACGCAATGAACGACGCACGCATCGAGGGGTACGCCGCGGCGCTGTTCGAGGTCGCCCGCGCCGAGGGCACGCTCGACGAGGTCGAGGACGAGCTGTTCCGCTTCGCCCGCTCGTACGAGTCGAACGACGAGCTGCGCAACGACCCTCACCGACGAGATGATCCCGGCGGCGCGGCGCCAGGCGATCGTCGAGGACCTGCTCGGCGACCGGGCCACCCCGACCACCGTCCAGCTGATCTCGATGGTCGTCGGGCGGGTCGCGGCCGCGACCTGCCGGCGATCATCGACCGTCTCGTCGAGCGGGCGGCGGCGGCCAAGAAGCTCGCCGTCGCCGAGGTGCGCTCGGCGGTCCCCCTCACCGACGACCAGCAGGATCGCCTGAAGGCGGCGCTGGCCAACGCCACCGGCAAGGACGTCGACCTCAAGGTCGTCGTCGACCCGTCCGTGCTCGGCGGCCTCGTCGCCACCGTCGGCGACACCGTCATCGACGGCACCGTCCGCACCCGCCTCGACCAGCTGAAGAGCCGCCTGTAATGGACACCGAAGGACTGCACCATGGCTGAACTGACCCTCTCCGCCGCCGACATCGCGGCGGCGCTCACCAAGAACCTCGAAGGCTTCGAGCCGTCGCTGGAGGCCCGCACCGTCGGGCGCGTCACCGAGGTCGGCGACGGCATCGCCCGCGTGTCCGGCCTGCCCGACGCCGCCGTCAACGAGCTGCTCGAGTTCGAGGACGGCACCGTCGGCCTCGCCCTCAACCTCGACGAGGCAGTCGATCGGCGCCGTCGTGCTCGGCGACTCCGACGGCATCGAGGAGGGCCAGACGGTCAAGTCGACCGGCCGGATCCTCTCCGTGCCCGTCGGCGACGGCGTGCTCGGCCGGGTCGTCAACGCCCTCGGCGAGCCGGTCGACGGCAAGGGCGATCTCGTCGGCACCGAGCTGCGGCGGATGGAGATCCAGGCGCCCGGGATCATGGGCCGCCAGCCCGTGCACCAGCCGCTGCAGACCGGCATCAAGGCGATCGACGCGATGACGCCGATCGGCCGGGGTCAGCGCGAGCTGATCATCGGCGACCGCAAGACCGGCAAGACGACGATCGCCGTCGACACGATCCTGAACCAGAAGGGTCAGGGCGTGAAGTGCATCTACGTCGCGATCGGCCAGAAGGGCTCGACCGTCGCCCAGACCGTCGAGACGCTGCGGCAGAACGGGGCGATGGACTACACCGTCGTCGTCACCGCCCCGGCCGCCGACCCGGCGCCGTTCAAGTACCTCGCCCCGTACGCCGGCTGCGCGATGGGCCAGCACTGGATGGAGAACGGCGAGCACGCCCTCGTCGTCTACGACGACCTGTCGAAGCAGGCCGAGGCGTACCGCCAGATCTCGCTGCTGCTGCGCCGGCCGCCCGGGCCGCGAGGCCTACCCGGGCGACGTGTTCTACCTCCACAGCCGGCTGCTCGAGCGGGCCGCCAAGCTGTCCGACGAGAACGGCGCCGGCTCGCTGACCGCGCTGCCGGTCATCGAGACCAAGGCCGGCGACATCTCGGCCTACATCCCGACCAACGTGATCTCGATCACCGACGGCCAGGTGTACGTGCAGGAGGACCTGTTCAAGTCGGGCGTGCGCCCGGCCGTCGACGTCGGCAACTCGGTGTCGCGGGTCGGCGGCGCGGCCCAGATCAAGTCGATGCGGTCGGTCGCCGGCACGCTCAAGCTCGACCTCGCCCAGTTCCGCGAGCTCGAGGCGTTCGCCACGTTCGGGTCCGAGCTCGACGCCGTGTCGAAGGCCCAGCTCGAGCGCGGCTACCGGCTCGTCGAGCTGCTCAAGCAGCCGCTCAACAGCCCGATGCCGGTCGAGGAGCAGGTGGTGGTGATCTTCGCCGGCACCAACGGCTACCTCGACGACATCCCGGTATCCGACGTGAAGCGGTTCGAGGGCGAGCTGCTCGAGTTCATGCGCACCCGCCACGGCTCGCTGCTCGAGGAGCTCAAGGCCGGCAACGTGCCCGACGACCTGGACGACGCGGTCGAGGCGTTCAAGGAGCAGTTCGCGGCGGCCGAGGCCGAGCGGCGGGGCGTCGATCCCACCGCGATCGACGCCGACGAGGTCGGCGAGGCCGAGAGCCAGAAGACGCTGGCGACGGAGTAAGCGCGATGGCAGGTGGCCAGGAACGCATCCTGCGGGGACGCATCCGCAGCGTCCAGGCGACCAAGAAGATCACCCGCGCGATGGAGCTGATCGCCGCGTCGCGGATCGTCAAGGCCCAGCAGCGCGTCCACGCCGCCGTGCCGTACTCGGAGAAGATCACCGAGGTCGTCCGCGACCTCGCCGCCGCCGGCGCCGGCCCAGGACTCGCCGCTGCTCGCCGGGCGGGACGAGATCACGAACACCGCCTACGTCGTCATCACCGCCGACCGGGGTCTGTGCGGCGGCTACAACGCCGGCGTCCAGCGCGCCGCCGAGGGCGAGATCAAGGCCGACGTCGTGGCCGGCAAGCAGTACCAGGTGATCCCGGTCGGCCGCAAGGCCGAGGGCTACTTCCGCTTCCGCGGCTACCAGCTCGGTGAGCGCTTCGCCGGGTTCAGCGACAACCCGACGATCGCCGACGCCAAGCGGATCGGCGAGCACGTCGTCGAGCTGTTCACCAGCGGCGCCGTCGACCGGGTCGAGCTCGTCTACACCCGCTTCGTCAGCCCGGGCAACCAGGAGGTCGTGCTGCGCCCGCTCGTGCCGCTGACGGCGGAGACCGTCGCCGGCGGCGACGGCAAGGCCGGGCGCCGCCGAGGCGCCGGCCGGCGACTACGAGTTCGAGCCCGACCCGACCACGATCCTCGAGCGCTGCTGCCGCGCTACGTCGAGGCCCGCGATCTACGCCGCGCTGCTCAACGCCGCGGCGTCCGAGCACGCCTTCCGCCAGCGGGCGATGAAGGCGGCCACCGACAACGCCGAGGAGCTGATCAAGAACCTCAGCCGGATCATGAACCGCGCCCGCCAGGACGCGATCACCACCGAGATCATGGAGATCGTCGG
This sequence comes from uncultured Acidimicrobiia bacterium, assembly GCA_963839695.1. Classification (GTDB taxonomy): domain Bacteria; phylum Actinomycetota; class Acidimicrobiia; order Acidimicrobiales; family Ilumatobacteraceae; genus JALZMG01. The sequence goes on from CAWIVW010000012.1 coordinate 55,900, forward strand.
CGGCGCCGAGGCGCTCGGGGCGAACGGCGAGCGCCCGCCGTTCGCATCCTCGACGAGCTCGAGGTCGACGCCTTCACCAGGCAGGAGACAGTCGACCGATGACCAGTCGACCGAGACACCGCAGACCGCACCGCACGAGGCACGGCGACGGGCGGGTCGTCGGCATCGCCGGCCCGGTGATCGACGTCGAGTTCCCCCGCGGCGCCCTGCCCGAGATCAACACGGCCCTCGAGTTCGACGTCACCGTCGACGGACGAGCAGATGCCGGTGCTGGCCGAGGTCGCCCAGCAGCTCGGCGAAGGGCGGGTCCGGGCGGTCTGCATGAAGCCGACCGACGGCCTGACCCGCGGCACCGCCGTGCGCAACACCGGCAGGGGCATCACCGTCCCGGTCGGCGAGCAGCGTGCTCGGCCACGTCTGGAACGTCTGGGGCGCGCCGCTCGACGACGATCCCGCGAACTTCGCCGACCTGGAGCGCTGGGAGATCCACCGCGACGCCCCCGCCGTTCGACGACCTCGAGCCGTCAGGCGCGCATGTTCGAGACCGGCATCAAGGTCATCGACCTGCTGACCCCGTACGTCGCCGGCGGCAAGATCGGCCTGTTCGGCGGCGCCGGCGTCGGCAAGACCGTGCTCATCACCGAGATGATCAACCGGGTCGCCACCCAGCACGGTGGCGTGTCGGTGTTCGCCGGCGTCGGCGAGCGCACCCGTGAGGGCACCGACCTCCGGATCGAGATGATGGAGTCGGGCGTGTTCGAGAAGGCCGCCCTCGTGTTCGGGCAGATGGACGAGCCGCCGGGCGTGCGCCTGCGCGTCGGCCTGTCCGCGCTGACGATGGCCGAGTACTTCCGCGACGTGCAGAACCAGGACGTGCTGCTGTTCGTCGACAACATCTTCCGCTTCGTGCAGGCCGGCTCGGAGGTGTCGACGCTGCTCGGCCGGATGCCGTCGGCGGTGGGCTACCAGCCGACGCTGGCCGACGAGATGGGCCAGCTGCAGGAGCGCATCACGTCGACCCGGGGCCGCTCGATCACGTCGCTGCAGGCCGTGTACGTGCCCGCCGACGACTACACCGACCCGGCGCCGTTCACGACGTTCACCCACCTCGACGCCACGACCGAGCTGTCCCGCCAGGTCGCCGCGCTCGGCATCTACCCGGCCGTCGACCCGCTGGCGTCGACGTCGACGATCCTCTCGCCGGAGGTCGTCGGCGAGCGCCACTACAACGTCGCCCGCCGGGTGCAGGAGACGCTGCAGCGCTACAAGGAGCTGCAGGACATCATCGCCATCCTCGGTCTCGACGAGCTGTCGGAGGAGGACCGCCTCACCGTCAACCGGGCCCGCAAGGTGCAGCGCTTCCTGTCCCAGCCGTTCTTCGTCGCCGAGGTGTTCACCGGCCTGAAGGGCGAGTACGTGCCCGGTGGCCGAGACGGTCGAGAGCTTCGAGGCGATCGTCAACGGCGAGCTCGACGACGTGCCCGAGCAGGCGTTCCTGAACGTCGGCGGCGTCGAGCAGGTGCACGCCAAGGCGAAGCAGCTGCAGGAGAGCGCGCGGCGATGAACGTCGCGGTCGTGTCCCCGGAGGAGGTGCTCTTCGAGGGCGAGGCCACCCAGGTCATCACCCGCACGACCGACGGCGAGATCGCGTTCCTGGCCGGCCACGCCCCGTTCCTCGGCACGCTGGTCGAGTGCGAGACCCGCGTGTACCTGGCCGACGGGACGTGCGCAGCTTCGAGGTCCCCGGCGGCTTCGTCGAGGTGAGCCGAGACACCGTGTCAGTCCTGGTGAGCTGAAACCCGTTCTGTCGTTTGGAATCGGCCCGATTCGGCCGCATGCCAAACGACAGGAACGGGGCCTCACGTGTAGTCGATCTCGCTGTACTCCTGCAGCTTGGCGAGTTGGTGGTGGGCGCTGATCCGGCGCACGGTGCCGCTGCGGGAGCGCATCACGAGACTCTGCGTGCTCACGCCGCGGGCGTCGAAGCGCACGCCGTCGAGCAGCGGTCCGTCGGTGATCCCGGTGGCGGCGAAGAAGCAGTTGTCGCTGCGCACCAGCCGGTCGAGCGTCAGCACCGCGCCGGGGTCGAGCCCGGCGGCCTCGATCGCCGCCCGCTCCTCCTCGTCACGCGGCCACAGCCGCCCCTGCATCTCGCCGCCCATGCACTTCAGGGCCGCCGCCGAGATGACGCCCTCGGGAGTGCCGCCGATCCCCATCAGCACGTCGATGCCGCTGTCGGCCGACGCCGCCGCGATCGCCCCGTAGACGTCGCCGTCGGTGATGAGGGCGATCCGCGCTCCGCTCGCCCGGACCTCCTCGATGAGCTCGGCGTGGCGGGGCCGGTCGAGGATCACGACGGTGAGGTCGCGAACGCTCTCCCGCTTCGACTTGGCGATCCACCGCAGGTTCTGGCTCGGGCTGGCGGTGATGTCGATCGAGCCGACGGACGTCGGGGCCGACGGCGATCTTCTCCATGTAGTACGAGGGCCCGGGGTCGAACATCGACTCCCGCTCGCTCACGGCGATCACCGACAGCGCGTTGGTGCGACCCATCGCCGTGAGCGTGGTGCCGTCGATCGGGTCGACGGCGACGTCCACCAGGGGCGGCGTGCCGTCGCCGACGTTCTCGCCGTTGTAGAGCATCGGGGCGTGGTCCTTCTCGCCCTCCCCGATCACGACGATGCCGTCCATCGACACGGTGGACAGCACCGATCGCATCGCCGACACCGCCGCGCCGTCGGCCCCGTTCTTGTCGCCCCGACCGACCCAGCGGGAGGCGGCGAGCGCGGCCGCCTCGGTCACCCGCACGAGCTCCATCCCCAGGTTGCGATCCGGCGTCGTGGTCACGGGTCACGGTACGCTCCACCACGCCGTCAGCTACTCGCCGATGTCCTCGTTCCAGATCTCCGGGTGCTCGCGGATGAAGTCGGCGAGCATCTCGATGCACTCCTGGTCGTCGAGCAGGACCACCTCCACGCCGTGCTCGGCGAGCCAGTCGTGCCCGCCGACGAAGTTCCGGGCCTCGCCGATCACCACCCGGCTGATCCCGAACTGCCGGACCAGGCCGCTGCAGTACCAGCACGGCGACAACGTCGTCGCCATCGTCGTGCCGCGGTAGCTGCGCTGCCGGCCGGCGTTGCGGAAGGCGTCGGTCTCGCCGTGGATCGACGGGTCACCGAGCTGCACACGGCGGTTGTGGCCGCGGCCGAGCAGCGTGCCGTCGGCGGCGAAGAGGGCGCCGCCGATCGGGATCCCTCCCTCGGCCAGGCCGGCCGCGCCTCGGCGATGGCGACGTCGAGCATCTCCTGATCGTCATGGTGCGCGATGTCAGCAGATGCGAGCGAGCGAGCGCCAGCGAGCGAGCGGTCAGCAACGGCCTGCGTGGCCGGGGAACGCCATGATGGATAGCGTCGCGCTGTGCTCGACTGGAACCCGAACGATCCCGACACGGTCAAGGTCCACTACGACGTGTCGGCGTGGTCGCTCGACCAGCGGGCCGAGCTGACCGAGGCGCTCGCCGACGCCGACATCGCCCACGTCTGGGAGGGCGACGAGGTCGTCGTGCCCGAGGAGCTGGAGAGCGAGGTCGACGAGCTGTTCGCCCGGCTGGAGGAGCTGCTCGGACCGTTCGCGATCCCGCTCGCGGCCGACGAACCCGGTGTCCAGTACGAGCTCGACGAGTGGCCGCCCGCCGACCGCCAGGCGCTCACCCAGGCGCTGGTCGAGGGCGAGGTGCCCCACCGCTGGGAGGGCATGACGGTCGTCGTCGCCGCCGACGCCGAGCAGACCGTCGACGAGCTGCTCGACGCGATCGAGCAGGGCACGCTCGTGCTCGCCGGCGGCCGAGGGCGCGAGCGGGGCGCCGGAGGGGGCGCTCTCGACGTTGTTCACGTCGGCCGACCGGCTGGCCCGCGACCCCGATGACGGCACCGGCAGCGACGACCTGCGGGCGCTCGTACCGGCGTTGGATCCGCTGCAGCCGCCGTACGGCGTCTCGGTGAACACGTGGGCGAAGATCGTCGAGGCCGCCGGCGCGCTCGCCGAGCTCGTCGACGAGGACGAACCGTCCTCGTCCGAGATCATCGGCCAGGCCCAGGAGCTGCGCTCCCTCGTCCGCCAGTACGTCTGACGGCCATCCGAGGTTTTCGCGCGCCGGACATTCTCCGGCCACGCGAAACCCTCGGGTGCCGCCGAAACCCTCGGATGGCCGCTGACCGTTACCCTCGCGCCCGATGTTGTTGGCGGAGCTCGAGGTCTGGCACACCCGGCCGTTGGCGCCGACGCGGCGGATCGCCCTCGGCAACCTCGTGTTGCCCGTCGACCCGGCGCCCGGGTTCGGCGGGCTGCTGCTCGGCGCGGTCCTGACCGCCCACATCGCCGACGTCTCCGGCGAGCTGGTCCCCGACGTCCACCGGCTGATCGACCAGGTCGACCGGGACCAGCGGGTCGTCCAGCCGCGGTTGCGCCATCGCTTCCAGGTCGACCGCCACGGCCTCGCCCTGTCGACCCACCGCCTGCTCGGGACCCGCAACGAGATCAGCTTCGACTTCCACACGACCGGCACCGGGGCCGCCCAGGTGCTCGGCGCGATCTACGCCGTCGAGCGCCTCGACCCGGCGAGCCGCCGCCTCGTCACTCCCGTCCTGCACCGCGCCATGCGGTGGCGGGGACCGGTCGGCCCGAAGCTCATCGCCCACCTCGCCGGCACCAACACCGACGCCCTGTCGACGCTCGTCGATCCCCGCGCCTGGGCGCTCGATGTCCTCGGCTTCGCCCAGGGCACGGCGACGCCGACTCGCAAGGAGGTCACGTCGCAGTTCCGGGCGAAGATGCGCGCCGTCCATCCCGACCACGGCGGCGACCACAGCGTGGCCAGCACCGCCGTGTTCGAGCTCGCCGAGGCCCGCCGCATCCTGATCGACGCGGCGACCAGCGGATGACCAGGCGCACCGCGTCCGCCGGCACGTTGCTGCTGTTCCCCGGCGCCTGCGTCCGGTCGCGACCATCCGACGCTCGTCGCCGTGGAGAAGGCCGTGGCCCCGGCGTGGGCGACGGTGCGCGCCGACTTCGCCTACCGCCGGGAGGGTCGCCGCGCCCCGGATCGGGCCGCCGAAGCTGCTCGCCACGGTGCGCGAGGAGCTCGCCGCGATCGACAGCCGACCGCGTCGTCGTCGGTGGGCGGTCGATGGGTGGGCGGATGTGCTCGATGGTGGCGGCGGGGGCCGACGGCGAGCCGGTGCCGGCCGCGCTCGCCGGCGTGGTGCTCGATGTCCTACCCGCTGCACCCGCCGGGCAAGCCGGACAACCTCCGGGTGGACCACCTGCCCTCCATCAGCGTTCCGTGCCTGTTCGTCCACGGGACCCGCGACCCGTTCGGCTCGCCCGCCGAGCTCGAGGAGTGGACGCGCACGATCCCGGGCGCCGTGACCCACCACTGGATCGACGGCGGCCGCCACGACCTCAAGGGCGCCGACGACGAGGTCGCCGTCGACCGTCGCCGGCTGGCTGGACACCCTCAGGTAGATGATCCGCCGGACGTGCCGAGGAGGCGGGTGGCGACGAGGATCGCGATGTCGTCGGCGGTCGGCCGTCCGACGAGCCGCCGGACCACCTTCGCCGCGTCGAGCCCGATCCCGTCGCCGAGCGCGACGGCCATCCGCTTCAGCCCCACCTCGAGCGACTCTCCGCGCCGCTCGCACAACCCGTCGGTGTAGGCGACGATCGAGGCGTCGGCTTCGATGTCGTGGCGCGACGAGCGCCGGGTACCGGGCAGCCCGGTGCCGAGCAGCAGGCCGGGGGTGTCGTCGAGGAAGCGCCGCCCGTTGGGCCCGAGCACGAGCGGCGGGACGTGCCCGGCCGACGCGAACCGCAGCTGGCCGGTGTCCGGGTCGAGGAGGCCGACCCATGCGGTGGCCAGCTGGTGGACGGTCGACCCGCGCAGCAGGTCGTCGGTGTGCTCCAGGATCGACGCCGGATCGGGGTCGGAGAGGGCGAGGGCGCGCACCGCCGCCCGGACGAGCCCCATCACGCCAGCGGCGACCGGGCCGCGACCGGTGACGTCGCCGACCGACAGCAGGATCGCCCCGTGCGGCAGCTGGGTGACGTCGTACCAGTCGCCCCCGACCGACAGCCCGGCCTCACCGGCGAGGGTGACGCCGGTGAAGCGCCAGCCGTCCACCTGCGGGAACTGCTCGGGCATCAGTGACGCCTGCAGCGTCTCGGCCACCCGCTGCTCCTGCTCGAACCGCTGCGCCCGCGTCAAGCGCATCGGCCCCCAGTCGCGACACGGTGGAGATCAGGGCCCGCTCCCGGCTGTCCAGCCGGCGGGGCCGGTCGAACGCCAGCGCCATCGCCCCCAGCAGCGGGCTCGCGACCCAGGACGAACGGTGCCGCCACGCCGGCGACGACGCCGGAAGCGATCGCCGTCTCGGCCCAGTCGGGGAAGCGGGCGCGCAGCTCATCGGCATCGGCCACGGCGACCAGATCGCCGGTCCGGATCGCCTCGGCCTGCGCGTAGGACGCCTGGATCGGGACCTCGGTGACGGTGTCGGGCTGTCGTCGATCGGGGTCGCGGTCGAACATGCGCAGGGTGTTGCGTTCGACGTCGTGGATCGACGCTCGCACCCGGAAGACGTCGTCGACCACCGCGCCGTGCTCGAGGATCGAGTCGATGACCTCCGCCGTGGTGGTGGCCCGGGCGAGGGCGCTGCCGAGCGTGGCGAGGTGCTCGACCTCCGATGCGCTGCGCGCGCGCTCGAGGGCGACGGCCGTCTGCTCGGTCATCGTCGCGATCAGCGACTGGCGATGGGCGTCGCCGTCCGAGGGACTGCATCGCCGGGCGACCGTCCACCGACTCGGCGCCGAGCACTTCGGGGGAGTGCTCGCGCACCGCGTCCGCCACCGCAGCCGGCGAATCGGCCGCGGCGAGCGCGGCAGTGAACTTCTCGAGCGCGGCGATCTCGTCGGCGTGACCCACCTCGGAGCGATGCAGGCGGTCGACGCGGCGGGCGTTCCACCACGCAACGGCGAGGGCGATCGCGCCGATCACGCCCAACAGCAGCAACTCGCGGACGAACGAATCCCGCGCGTCCGCGCCGAGGGTCGACTCGTCGCGAGCGAGCACGACGTCCCACCCGGCGTTCTCCACGGCGGCGCGCGCGGCGACCTGATCCGACTGGCCACCGAGTCCCGGCACGGCCCGCGCCTCGCCTTCGGGCAGGGACGAGTGCCGCCGTCTCCGGCGGCGGCCCGCAGTTCGTCGAGCGGGCCGTCGTCGTAGATCAGGTTGTCGTCTCGGTCGACGATCTGCAGGCGGTCGCCGGGCTCGACGGGTCGATGATGTCGGCGGCCCGGTCGAGGTGGACGCCGCCGGCCAGAAGCCCGATCAGCGTGCCGCCGTCGTCCTCGACGGGCACGGCGAGGACGACGGTGGGCTCGCCGGTCACCCGACCGATCACGCCCTCGCTGACGTACGGCTCGTTCCCGTCCAGCACGGCCTGGACGTAGCTGCGGTCGCTGAGGTCGAGTCCTGGCGGGGCGTCCGGGGTCGTCGACGCGCGGAGCCGTCCGTTCGTGTCGACGAAGCTGAGGCCGTCGAGTCCGAGGTCAGCCGTCGCGAACCGGGCGAGGTCGGGAGCCATCGCGGCCGCGTCGCCGGACCGCAGCGTCGGCGATTCGGCGATCGACTCGAGCAGCGCCAGCCGCTCGTCGAAGAAGCGCCGCGCCGCCGCGGCCGCCATCTCCGCCCGACCGCCGAACTCCTCGACGGCGTCGTCACGGCGGCCGTTGTAGCCCCGCCACGCGAGGAGGATGCCGCCGAGCACCATGGCGAGCACGATCGCGCTCACGGTCACGAACATCCGCCGACCCGGGTGGGTCGTCGCCGGACCCCCGCGACTCGGCGTCGGGCTGGGTGACACCCGACGTTCGGCCTTCATCCCGCACTAGCCGGTGGGCGTCGGCCCGTCCGGCCGTTGCAGGTGACCGAGCAGAGAGGTCATCTCCAGCACCCGGCGGACGACGGGGTTGACGGTGCCGAGCTGAAGGCGAGGTCCCGCCGTCTCGCGGGCGATCACGAGGGCCTGCAGGCCCGAGGAGTCGAGGAACGAGACGTGGCCCAGGTTGACGATGATCGGGCCCGCTGGCCGAACGGGCCGCGTCGAGGAGTTCGTCGGAGAGCGCGCCGCTGGACCGGGCGTCGATCTCACCAGTGATGTCGACGTGCACATCGCTGCCTTCCGCCCGTCGCGCGATCCTCAGCGGCGGTGCGTCGTCCACCTGACGGCCCTCACCGTGCTCCCTCGCCATCGCCCGATTCCTCCCCGTCTCGCGGTGTGCGACCGCACTCCTACGCAAGCTATCGCGCCCAGCCGCCGATCGTGACGTCGAACTTCCAGCCACGTGCGCTAGCCATCGGACGCGACGTCCGCGTGACGGGTCGGCGCGGCGGGCCCGGTAGAGCTCGATGCCGATCGGGAGCACCGACACCGCGACGACGGCGACGATCGCCAGCTCGATGTTGTCGCGGATGAACTCGACCTCACCGAGGAAGTGGCCGATCGTGGTGATCCCGACGGCCCACAGCAGTCCGCCGAGCACGTTGTAGGTGACGAACGTGCGGTAGCGCATCTCCCCGATGCCGGCGACGATCGGGGTGAACGTCCGTACGATCGGGACGAAGCGGGCGAGGACGATCGACTTGGGGCCGTACTTCTCGAAGAAGTCGTGCGCCTTGACGACGTTCTCCTGCTTGAACAGCCGTGAGTTCGGGCGGTTGAACAGGGGCGGGCCGACCTTGCGCCCGAAGATGTAGCCGACCTGGTCGCCGATGATCGCGGCCGCGGCGAGGCACACCAGGACGATCGGCAGGGACGGGATGTGGGTCGCGAACTCGTCGAACGGCGCCTCGGTCTCGGCGGCCGAGGACGTCAGGAAGCCGGTGAAGAACAGCAGCGAGTCGCCCGGCAGGAAGAACCCGAACAGCAGGCCGGACTCGGCGAAGATGATCGCGGTGACGACCGGCAGCGCGGCCGCCCCGGCCTTCTCGAACCACCACTCAGGCTTGAGCAGATCGGTGATGCCGGACAGCATCAAGACCCAGAGACGGCGCTGACCGCAGGCGCGGCCGGCGCCGACGTCTGGGCGAGGCCCTCGACCTTGCGCGACGACCACGCGATCGCCCCGATGAGCACGAGAAGCGAGACACCGGCGATGGCGAAGCGGACGCCGTTGTCCTCAGTCTCGAGGGTGATGATCGCCGGCAGGACGAGCAGCGAGACGAGGTTCATCACCTTGATCAGCGGGTTGAGGGCCGGTCCGGCGGTGTCCTTGAACGGATCGCCCACCGTGTCGCCGATGACGGCCGCCTTGTGCGCCTCGGATCCCTTGCCGCCGTGGTTCCCGTCCTCGATGAACTTCTTGGCGTTGTCCCACGCCCCACCGGAGTTGGAGAGGTACACGGCCATCAGCTGACCGCACAGGATCACCGCGGCGAGGAACCCGCCGAGCGCCTGCCAGCCGATGCCGAAGCCGACGATGACCGGGGTGAGCACGGCGAGCAGGGCGGGCGTGGCGAGCTCGCGCAGCGAGGCGGTGGTGCAGATGTCGATGACGGCGCCGGAGTCCGGCTCCTTGGTGCCGGCCATGATCTGACCGTCGGCGAACTGGTTGCGGACCTCCCGCACGACCACGCCCGCCGTCCGGCCGACGGCGCGGATGGCGAGCGCGGAGAACAGGAACGGCACCGCCCCGCCGATGAGGAGACCGATGAAGATCTTCGGATCGGCGACGTTGAGCTGCAGGTCGATCTCGTCGAAGACCCCGCGAGCCGTATCGAGCAGTTCCTCGATCCGCGTGGCTTCGAGGAGCTCGTTCCCCGCGGTCTCGACGAAGCTGGCGAACAGGGCGACCGCGGCGATCACCGCCGACCCGATGGCGAAGCCCTTGGTGACCGCTTTGGTGGTGTTACCGACCGCGTCGAGCCGGACCATGATCCGCTCGGGCTCGCCGTGGAACTCACCCGACATCTCGGCGATGCCGGCGGCGTTGTCGCTCACCGGGCCGAACGTGTCCTCGCTGACGATCACCCCGGTGGTGGCGAGCATCCCCATGCCGCTGAGGGCGACGAGGTAGAGCGAGAACTGGAGGTTGCCGTCACCGAGGGCGAGCGCGGTGCCGATGGCGATGGTGATCGCGATGACCGCGTACACCGAGCTCTCGAGACCGCTCGCCGTGCCGGACAGCACGACGGTGGCCGGTCCGGTCTCGGCCGACTCGGCGACCTCCTGCACGGGGGAGTGGTGGGTGCCGGTGTAGTACTCGGTGAGCCGGCTGATCCCCTGGGCGAGGATCAGGCCGATGGCGACGGCGCCGAAGCACTTCCACCCGGCGTTCGCCTGGTCGTTGCCGACGTAGAACAGGGCGACGAGCAGGGTGCCGACCACGGTGAGCGTGCCGGCGGTGAGAAATCCCCTGTTGATCGGCTTGAGCGCGTTGGTCTCACCCTCCTTGGCCTTGACCGCGAACACCCCGGCGATCGAGGCGATCACGCCGATGGCGCGGGCGGCCAGCGGGAACACGAGCCCGAGCGCCGGGTTGGCGCCGATCGAGTTGAACGCGGCGACGCCGAGGATGATCGAGGCGACGAGGGTGACCTCGTAGCTCTCGAACAGGTCGGCGGCCATGCCGGCGCAGTCGCCGACGTTGTCGCCGACGTTGTCGGCGATCGTCGCCGGGTTGCGCGGGTCGTCCTCGGGGATCCCGGCCTCGACCTTGCCGACGAGGTCGGCGCCGACGTCGGCGGCCTTGGTGAAGATCCCGCCGCCGACGCGCATGAAGAGGGCGAGGAGTGAGCCGCCGAATCCGAACCCGATGAGGATCGCCGAGCTGGTGTTCTGGAAGAAGATGATGATCAGCGTCGCCCCGAGGAGGCCGAGACCGACGGTGAACATCCCGGCCACGCCGCCGGTGCGGAACGCCACGGTCAGCGCCGCCGGCAGGGAGCCGGTGCGGGCGGCGGCGGCGGTGCGCACGTTGCCGCGGGTGGCCATGGTCATCCCGATGTAACCGGCGAGGCCGGACGCGAAGCAGCCGAGGACGAAGGCGATCGTGCGGTAGACGCCGGACTGGGCGAAGCTCAGCGCCTCGGTGCCGTCGGCTCTTCTTGATCGCGGTCGAGGTGAGGAACACGATCACCGCAACCGGCACGACGATGATCGCGATCGTGCGGAACTGCCGCTTCAGGTACGCCAAGGCGCCGTCCTGGATGGCCTTGGCGATCTGGCGCATCCGGGGCGTGCCCTCGTCGGCGGCGAGGACCGACTTGGCGAGGAAGAAGCCGACGGCGATGGCCAGCAAGGCGGCCACGACGGAGAGGACGAGCACGGTCCACTCCCCGCCCTTGAGGACGAAGTCCTGGTAGCCGCCTTCGGCTCCGAACAGCGATGGATCCACGTTGTCTCCCGGGTGAGGCGCGGCGGCGCTGCCGCGCGCACGATGTCGGTCCCGGGGCCGCAGCCCGGGGCGCACGGCGACCCAGAGCCGCCGCAGGCGGCGATGAGACTACCGCCCGAGGGGCGCGTGGGCGACAGTCCGCGGTCATCCGACGCGATCCACCGGGTTCAGGTCCTCGAGCTCGCGGTGGGCGGTCTCCGGGTACCAGCGCAGGACGATCACGATCACGGCGACCTGGGCCGAGGCGAGGAGCGCCATCACCTGGCCGTGCGGCCACCCGCGGTCGAGCAGGGTGCCCATCGCGAGCAGCCCGCCGACGCCCCCGACCAGTGCCGCCGCGGTGATCAGGCCCGCCGCCCGGCTGCGGTTCCCGGTGGGGAAGAGCTCGGTGCGGTAGACGGCGAGCGCCGGGTAGGTGATCCCGCCGAGCACGCCGGCGGCGAACACGGAGAACCACATCACCGGCCCCCCGACGGAGTACGACGTCACGATCAGGCTGGTGGCGAGGGGCACGCCGAAGGCGATCATGCATCCGCCGGCCCCTGATGTCGGCGACTGCGCCCGCCGATGATCAGCCCGATCCCGGCCGGCGTCGCCGTGGCACACGGTGAACACGGCGATCATCGTCGCCGAGAAGCCTCTCGTGTCCTCGAGATAGCCGTTCTGGAAGAGGCTGGCCGGCGCGACGAAGAGGTTGGCGAGCAGGGCGACGAGCCCGAGCACGACGAACCGACCCCGGTCGAGCGGCGGGGCGGTGACGTGCGGTCGCTCGAAGCGGCGGGTCTCGGGCAGCCGGCGGGCGATGTCGACGGCCACGACCAGCCACACCAGCGCGACCAGGTAGACGAGGCGCCAGGACGAGCTCGACAGATCGGCGAGCGGCAGCGCCATCACCGCGACGCCGGCGCCGAGGCCACTCGCCATCGCCAGCACGCTCACCGCGTAGGCCCGGCTGTTGCGCGGCATCTCCTCGGCGGCGACGACGGCGATCAGGAAGTCGAGGGCGAGGCCGAGCGGACGGCCGATGGTCTGCGTGGCCACGAGCACCGGGAAGTTCGGCGCGAGCGCCCCGGCGGCGCTGACGAGGGGCGCCGCCACCGCCATCGCCGTCACCACGCGACGCCGCCCGATCCGGTCGGCGAGGACGGCGAACGGGAGCGCGAGCACGATGCCCACCCGCACCAGGGAGCCGCCGACGCCGACGCCGGTGTCGCCCACGCCGAAGTCGTCGGCGGCGAACGCCACCGTCTGGGTGAACAGGGTGTTGACGAACGCCGAGGACATCGACGCCGCGGCGAGCAGCCCGAGCACCGTCAGCTGGCGGGGGTCGAGGCGGTCGGGCGGAGCCCACCACGGCGTGGGCACGGCGTGGACGTGGGCGTCGTGGGTCGGCGCGGCCCCCCGGCGGGCGATCGCCCAGCGCACCGGGAGGGCGAAGAGCCAGGCGAACCACGGCAGCGACCAGCGGTAGCGGGTCGTCTCCCGCCAGCGGTCCCCGTCGTCGCTGGTGACCAGGGTGAGCTCGCGGCGGTAGCTCGTGAACGGCCCTTCCACCTGCTCGAAGGTGCCGTCGCCCGCGGCTCGCTCGAGGACGAGGTCGTCGCGGGGCGGCGCAGGTGATCGCCGACGGCGCCCTCGTCGGGCCATTCCCGGACGACACGATGGCCTCGACCGGGCACCGCGGGAGCATACGAGTTGGCGCGGGCGGGCCCGGAGTCGCCTCTAGCCTCGGCGCCCGTGGATGCCGCCGTCCGATCAGATCGTCGTCCGCCGGGTCGGCGAGCTCCGGGGCACGATCGACGTGCCCGGGGCGAAGAACTCCGTCCTCAAGCTGATGGCGGCGACGATCCTCGCCGACGGCACGTACGAGCTGTCCAACGTGCCGGCGATCGTGGACGTCGCCGAGCATGGGCGAACTGCTCGCCGCGATCGGGATCACGCTCGTCGGCGCCGGGACCCGGTCGGCTCACGTTGACGAACGACGGGCGACCTCACCCCGGTCGCGCCGTACGAACAGGTCGAGCGGATCCGGGCCTCGATCAACGTGCTCGGTCCGTTGCTCACCCGTTGCGGGCGGGTCCGGCTGTCGATGCCCGGCGGCGACGACTTCGGCGCCCGGCCGATCGACATGCACGTGGCCGCGCTGGAGAAGATGGGCGCCGAGTTCAAGTTCAGCCACGGCGAGCTCGACGCGACCGCCGAGCGGTTGCACGGCGCCGACATCGTGTTCGGGTTCCCGAGCGTCGGCGCCACCGAGAACATCGTCACCGCCGCGGTCTTCGCCGACGGGGAGACGACGATCGAGAACGCGGCGCGCGAGCCGGAGGTCGTCGACCTCTGCGAGATGTTGGTCGCGATGGGAGCCGACATCACCGGCCTCGGGACGTCCCGGCTCGTCGTGCGCGGGCTCCCGCGGGGCTCGCTGCGGCCGGTGAACCACCGCACCGTGCCGGACCGCATCCAGGCCGCCACCTATCTGGCCGCGCGTCGCCGTCGCCGGCGGTGAGCTGACGATCCGCGACGCCCGGGCCGAGCACATGGAGAACCTGCTCGCCCGCTTCGCCGACATGGGGCTCGAGCTGTCCGCCGGGCACGGGGTGCTCCACGTCGCCGCGCAGGGCCGGCTGCGGTCGATCGACGTGCAGACGCTGCCGTATCCGGGGATCGCCACCGACTACAAGCCGCTCGTCATCACCATGTTGAGCGTCGCCGACGACGTCGGCATCGTCACCGAGAACCTGTACCCCGGACGCTTCCGCTACATCGAGGAGCTCACCCGCCTCGGCGCCGACGTGCGCACGACGGGTCACCACGCCGTCGTGCGGGGCGTGCCCCGGCTGTCGGGCGCGCCGGTGCGCGCCCACGACATCCGCGCCGGCGCGGCGATGGTGGTCGCCGGCCTCGCCGCTGAGGGGGAGACGGTGATCAGCGGCGTCGCCCACATCGACCGCGGCTACGAGGACCTGGTCGGCCGGCTCGCCTCGGTCGGGGCCGACATCGTCAGGGTCTGACGCCGCAAGGCGCGCTCGCTGTGCCCCGCTGGCGTGTGGCTATCTTCCGGTCATGGCCGACCTCGAGTTCTTCTTCGACCCGATCTGCCCCTGGGCGTGGATCACCAGCCGGCTGACCGTCGAGGTCGCCCGCCAGCGCGACCTCACCGTCGACTGGCGGTTCATCTGCCTGCGGATGGTGAACGAGGAGAAGGATTACGACCGGGACTTCCCGCCCGGCTACGTCAACGCCCATCGGGCCGGCCAGCGCATGCTCCGCATCGCCGCCGCGGCGCGGCGTGACGAGGGCAACGCGGCGGTGGACGCGCTCTACACCGCGTTCGGCGAGCAGCTCCACACCGCCGGGCGCTCCGAGGAGATCCGCGACGGCGACGACTCCGTCATCGTCGAGGCCGTCGAGCAGGCCGGCCTGCCGCCGGCGCTCGCCGCCGCCGGGGACGACGAGGCGCTCGACGCGGTCGTCCGCGAGGAGACCGAGCTCGCCCTCTCCCGGACGGGCAAGCAGGTCGGCACGCCGATCATCACGTTCAGTCCCGGGACCGACGGGGAGACCAGCTTCTTCGGTCCGGTCGTCGCCCGGGTCCCTCGGGGCGAGGAGGCGCTGCGGATCTGGGACGCGGTCGAGCTGCTCGCCCGCACGCCGGGGTTCGCCGAGCTCAAGCGCTCGGCGAGAGATCGTCCGACTTTTGCGTAGGCGGCGCCGCGCCCGCGCGCCGCGGGTGACCCGCCGCTTGGCCAGCCACAGCAGCCCGGCGACGAGGGCCATCGGCCCGACCACGAGGAGGATCTCGTCCCAACCGCCCTGGTGGGCGACGAGGTGGGCGACGGCCGCGGGAATGCGGGCGGCGGGGACGATGTTGCCCATCACGCGTCATGGTACGGACCGATCGCCGCCGTCCCTGATTGAATGACCGCTCGAACTCCCCCGGATCCAAACAGATGCGTGACCAAGTCGAGAAGACGATCGAGGTGATCAGGCCGGCCCTGCAGGCCGACGGCGGTGACATCGTGCTGCACGACGTCGACGAGGCGACCGGGGTGATCTCGATCACGCTGACCGGCGCGTGCGTCGGCTGTCCGGCCTCGACGCAGACGCTGAAGGCCGGCATCGAGCGCATCATGCGCGACCGGGTCGACGGCGTCACCGAGGTGGTCAACGTCGCGTGAGCGAGCGCGCGTGCGCCCAACGGGCGGACGAGCTGTTCGCCGCCGCCGGCGACGGCGATCGGGCGGCGACGGCCCGCCTGCTGTCGCTGATCGAGCGGGGCGGCGAGGGCGCCCGCGAGATCGGCCGCCTGGCCGCGCCGCGTGCGGGCGCCGCCTACACGGTCGGGATCACCGGTGCGCCGGGCTCCGGCAAGAGCACGCTCACGAGCGCGGTCGATCGCCCACCTGCGCGGACGGCGACGAGCCCGTCGCCGTCCTCGCCGTCGACCCGTCGTCACCGTTCACCGGCGGCGCGATCCTCGGCGACCGGGTGCGGATGCAGGACCACGCCACCGACCCGGGGGTGTTCATCCGGTCGATGGCCACACGAGGTCATCTCGGCGGGCTCTCCCTGGCGACTCCCGAGGCGATCCGGCTGCTGGACGCGCTCGGGCATCGCTGGATCCTCGTCGAGACCGTCGGCGTGGGGCAGGTCGAGGTGGAGGTCGCAGGCAAGGCCGACACGACCGTGGTGGTCGTGAACCCGGGCTGGGGCGACGCCGTGCAGGCCAACAAGGCCGGGCTGATGGAGGTCGCCGACGTGTTCGTCATCAACAAGGCCGACCGACCCGGGGTGCAGGAGACGCGGTCGGGACCTCGAGCAGATGCTCGAGCTGTCGGGCGAGACGGGCGAGCGTCCCGACGACGGCTGGCGGGTGCCGATCGTCGCCGACCGTGAGCACGACGGGCGAGGGGGTGGCGGAGGTCTGGGAGGCGGTCGAGCGGCACCGTGAGCACGCCGCGGCATCGGGCGAGCTCGAGCGCCGGCGCCGGTTCCGGCTCGGCGAGGAGCTGCGCGAGATCGTCGCCCGCCGCCTCGAGCAGCGCGCCCGTGAGGTCTGCACCGAGGAACGGTGGGCGGCCATCACGGACGAGGTCGTCGCCGGCGACTTGGACCCGTGGACCGCGGCGGACGAGCTGCTCAATCCCGTTCTGTCGTTTGATAACGGCCGGATCGCGCACGTTCCGCATGACGGTTCGGGCTCCGGGAGCGCAACAGATACGCCACCTCGCTGATGACTCGCTCAGGGTGGCGCAGATCGCTCCACCAGACGTCGACGATCTCCCAGCCGAGCTGACGCAGCATCCCCTTGCGGCGGGCGTCTCGATGCTGGGCCGTCGGTGTGGCGTGCCACTCCCAGCTCTGGCACTCGACGCCGACCTTGCGCAGCGGGTCGGCGAGGTCGAGCTCGGCCAGGAGGATGCCGTCGCGAGTGCGCACGGGATATTCGTCGACGAGACGGATGCCGGCCGTGGCGAGGATCCGTCCGGCGATTCGCTGGAACCAGCTGCGGGGCAGCCGATTGTCGATCCGCTCGCCGAGCAGCATCAGCAGAGCGGGCGGGCCGGAGCGGCCGCGTCGTCGCCACGCCTGGGCAACGGTCCGCAGCTCGTCGGTCGGCACGCCCAGACGCAGCGCGCTGTCCAGCGCCCGCGCGGTCGGGCCGATGCCGACGTCCGGTGCGAGCAGGGCCAGGGTGCTGGCGATCGACATCGTCGGGATCTTGCCGACCGATACCAGGTGATCGAGGAGCGGCCCCCGCGTGTAGTGCACCGCGGTCCCGAGGGCGGGATGTGGGTTGGCGCCCTGGCAGCCGATGACGTCGACCGTCTCGTGCCGCTCGAAGCCATCGAGACCATGCAGTCGGGCGGCTGCGCCATGGGACACCGCGGTCACGCCTGGTGACAAGACCGCCGCCATCGCCCGGCCCTCGAACGTGATCGGCGCGCCGCCGGCGGCGAGCACATCGCGGGCCGGCGACTGAAGCGATCCCGTCGCCAACATCCGGAGCTCGACGCGCCGGCTGATCCCCAGGCCGCGAGCCTGACTGGTCGTCGCCACCCCATGTTGCTCGGCCATCAGCTCGAACAGTGCTCTCATGCCCGACATGGGCGCGTCATCACGCCCAAACCGGAAACCACCCCGTTCTGTCGTTTGGGATCGACCGTTACGGGCCGATTCCAAACGACAGGGTGCTAACGGGCGACGCGTTCCATCAACGTTCGCAGTGACTCACGTTCTTCGGGGTCGAGCACCGAGAGAACGGCGTCGTCGACCGTGCGGGCGACGTGGGTGAAGCGGTCGATCGCGTCCTGGCCGGCGGGCGTGAGCTCGAGGGCGTAGCGCCGGCGGTCGAGCTCGTCGCGCCGGCGGCGCAGGTAGCCGGCCTTCTCGAGCCGGTCGACCAGGTCGACCACGTCGCTGGCGTCGATGCCGGTCCGCTCGGCGACCTCGCGCTGGGAGACCGGCCCGTCGGCGCGCTCGACGACGCGGAGCACGCCGAAGCAGCCGGGGCGCAGGTTGGCGTCGCGCGCCCACTGCTCGTCGACCATGCGGGCGGCGAACTCCCGGCGCACCGTGGCGGCCAGACGGAAGGCGAGGGCCACGATGTCGGTGCGCTCGACCGTGGGTTGACGACGCCATTGCTCGCAGCATATCATGGGAACTATCAACGATTCAAGTGTGCAACGAAATGGCGACACCCCGGCCGCGGTGTCCGTGGTCGGCCTCAGTCAAGCGCTACGGCGAGCTGACCGCCGTCGACGGGATCTCGTTCGAGGTCGAGCCGGGGGAGATCTTCGGGTTCCTCGGCCCCAACGGCGCGGGCAAGACGACCACCATCAAGATGCTGTGCACGCTGGCCGCGCCGACGGCCGGATCGGCGGTGGTCGCCGGGTACGACATCGTCCGCCAGCGCACCGACGTTCGGCGTCAACATCGGCCTCGTGTTCCAGGACCCGACGCTCGACGCCTACCTCACGGCGGAGCAGAACCTGCGCTTCCACGCCGAGCTGTACGGGATGCCCAAGGCGTGGGTGCCGGACCGGATGCGCGAGGTGCTCGAGATGGTCGGGCTGTGGGAGCGTCGAGCCGGCCGGGTGCAGACGTTCTCCGGCGGGATGCGACGGCGCCTCGAGATCGCCCGCGGCCTCATGCACTCGCCCCGGGTCCTCTTCCTCGACGAGCCGACGGTCGGCCTCGATCCGCAGACGCGGGCCAGCATCTGGACCTACATCCACGACCTGCGCGAACGCGAGGAGATCACGATCTTCCTCACCACCCACTACATGGACGAGGCCGAGAACTGCGACCGCATCGCGATCATGGACGCCGGCAAGGTCGTCGTCCTCGACACGCCCGACCGGCTCAAGGCGAGCATCGGCACCGACCGCGTCCAGATCACGACCGACGACGACGAGGCGGCGATCGCCGCACTCGGGGCGCGGATGGGGCTCGACGCCGAGATGCACGACGGGATGGTGACGTTCGGGGTGACCGGCGGCCAGCAGTTCGTGCCCCGCCTGTTCGCCGAGCTCGGCGTGCCGATCCGCTCGGTCCAGGTCGCCCGGCCGTCGCTCGACGACGTGTTCATGTCGTACACCGGCCGGACGATCCGCGACGCCGAAGCCAGCGTCAGCGACCACAACCGCGCCTTCGTCGCCGCCTTCAGGAGGTGACCCGACGATGACGATGTCGACCACCGAGACCACCCGCACCCGCCCCCAAGGCCCGCCCGGACCGGCGGTCCGTGCGCGTCGTCGAGGCCGGCCTGCGCCAGGACCTGCGCGGGGTGAAGGTCGTGTGGCAGCGCGAGCTGCTGCGCTTCGGTCAGGACCGCATCCGGATCGCCGCCTTCCTCGTCCAGCCGATCCTGTTCCTGTTCGTCCTCGGCACCGGCCTCTCGTCGCTCACCGACGCCTCCATGGGCGGCGTGGACCTGCGCACGTTCATGTTCCCCGGCGTGCTCGCCACGTCGGTGCTGTTCACGGCGATCTTCTCGGCCGCGTCGGTGGTCTGGGACCGCGAGTTCGGCTTCCTGCGCGAGATGCTCGTCGCCCCGGTCCGCCGTGGCTCGATCATCGTCGGCAAGGCGTTCGGTGGCGCGACCGTGGCGACGCTGCAGAGCCTCATCATCCTCGCCCTCGCCGGCACGGTCGGGGTCCCGTACAACCCGGTGATGATCATCACGCTGATCGGCGAACTGTTCCTGCTCGCGTTCGCCCTGTGCTCGATCGGCCTGGTCATCGCCGCGCGGGTGCAGCAGATGCAGGCGATGATGGGCGTGATGCAGATGCTGGTGCTGCCGCTGTCGTTCCTGTCCGGCGCGCTCTACCCGATCTCCAACCTGCCGACGTGGCTGAAGACGCTGACGCTGATCAACCCAGTGACCTACGCCGTGCACACGATCCGCAGCACGGTCTTCGCCACGTCGACGCGCCGCAGGAGGCGCTGGAGCAGCTCAACCCGCCGATCGAGTGGTTCGGCTGGACGGTGCCCACGGTCGTGCAGCTCGGCATCGTCGTGGTGCTCGGCGTGGGACTGCTCGCCGTCGCCACGGCCGAGTTCAATCGGGTCGAGTGACCCGTCGTTCGGAATCGACCGTTTCGGGCGGCTGCCAAACGACAGTACGGGGATTCAGGCCCAGGCGACGCGACCGACGTCGAACCGGTTGGCCAGGTCGGGGTGCGCCGGGATCATCCGCGCCGTGACCCCGTAGGAACCGGCGACGCCGACCACGACCTCACCGGTGTACTCGCCGTCGCCGGCCGGCTGCAGCTCGACCGTCACCAGGTCGCGTCGGAACTCGCCGTCGTGGCCGAGCGGGCCGTGGACGACCTCGACGACGACGTCGTCCGGGGACAGCCCGCCGAGGTCGACGCTTCACCCGCACCGGCCAGCGCGGCTCCGGCCGACGCGTCGGTGACGTCGATGTCGACCGAGGTGACGGCGACGTCGTCCCACGCATCCGCCACCCGCCGGCGCCAGTTCGCCAGCTCGATGGCCGGCTTGCCGCCGTCGCCGGCGAGGTGGAGCGACGAGGCCGCCGCCGGCTCGTACAGCGCGGTCGTGTAGTCGCGGACCATCCTGGCGGAGGTGACCTTCGGTCCGAGCGACGCCCACGCGTTGAGCACCATCGCGACCCACTCCCGCGGGATGCCGTCGGCGTCACGGGCGTAGAACTGCCGCACCACCTGATCCTCGAGGATCGAGAACAGGCTCGACACCTCGCGGCAGGTCGCGGCGCTCCTCGTCGGGATCGCTCTCCGCCGACTCGATCGCCCAGCCGTTGCTGCCGTCGAAGTGCTCGGCCCACCAACCGTCGAGGATGCTGCAGTTCAGGGCCCCGTTGAGCGCCGCCTTCATCCCGCTCGTGCCACAGGCCTCGTACGGCCGGCGAGGGGTGTTCAGCCAGACGTCACAACCGTGGTACATCGCCCGGGCGATCGAGATGTCGTAGTCGGCCAGGAACACGAACCGGCTGCGCACGTCGGCCTGGCGGGCGAACTGCTCGATCTGCTGGATCAGCTCCTTCCCCGGAGTGTCGGCCGGGTGGGCCTTGCCGGCGAACACGAACTGCACCGGCCGCTCGGCGTCGTGGAGGAGGGCGCGCAACCGGTCCGGGTCGGAGAGCAACAGCGTCGCCCGCTTGTACGTGGCGAAGCGGCGGGCGAATCCGATCGTCAGCGTCCGTCCGATCGAGCACGTCGGTCCCGAGCCGCTGGCGGGCGAGGCGGACCAGCTCGTCGCGGCCGTCGTTGAGCGTCGCCCACGCCTCGGCCGGATCGATCTCGCCGACCCGCGCCCAGCGCTCGGCGTCGGCTCCCGGCCAGTCGTCGCCGACGACGCGCGTGAGCAGGGCGTCGACTCGTGGCGACACCCACGTGCGGCCGTGCACGCCGTTGGTGATCGAGCCGATCGGCACCTCGTCGACGGCGAGATCGGGCCAGAGGCGGTGGAACAGCTGCCGGCTGGTCTCCCCGTGGAGCCGGGCGACGCCGTTGGAGCGGGCGGCCAGACGCAGGCCCATCACCGCCATGTTGAACGATGGCTCGGCGCCGTCGCCGTCCTCCGCGCCAGGTGGCGGCTCGGCGCCGTCGGGCTCCGCGCCGAGGGCGAACAGCTCGTCGAAGGCGACCCCGCACTCGGCGGCGAAGGCGCTGAAGTAGCGCTCCATCATCGCCCGGGGGAAGCGGTCGATGCCGGCGGCGACGGGGGTGTGGGTGGTGAACACGCCACCTCCCCGGACCGCCTCGACCGCGGCGGCGAACGGCAGGCCGGCGACGACGTGCTCGCGCACTCGCTCGAGGCCGAGGAACCCGGCGTGGCCCTCATTGGTGTGGAACACCTCTGGGGCGATGCCGAGCGCCCGCAGCGCCCGCACGCCGCCGATCCCGAGCACGATCTCCTGGCGCAACCGGTGGTGCTCGTCCCCGCCGTAGAGGCGATCGGTGACGGCCACGCCATCCGGCGAGTTCCCCTCGACGTCGGTGTCGAGCAGGTAGAGCGGGACCCGGCCGACGTCGGCGCGCCAAACGTGGACCCGCACCGGGTCGCCGGCGAGATCGACGGTGAATCTCGACGTCGGTGTCGATCAGGCCGAGCGAGCGCGGGTTGAACTCGGCGACGCTCTCCTGCTGCCACCCTTCGGCGTCGAGGCGCTGCCGGAAGTAGCCCTCGGTGTAGAGCAGGCCGACCCCGACGAGCGGCACACCAAGGTCGGAAGCCGCCTTCAGGTGGTCACCGGCGAGCACGCCGAGCCCGCCCGAGTACTGCGGCAGCGCCTCGCTGAGGCCGAACTCGGGGGAGAAGTAGGCGACCGTGCGCAGCGGCGATCCGGCGCGCGACTTGAACCACGATGGGCCCTTCAGCGCGGTCTGAAGGCGCCGGTAGACGGCCCCGAGGTCGTCGGTGATCCCCGGGTCGGCGGCGAGCTCGGCCAGCCGGTCGGCGCTCGTCGTGCGCACCATCTCGGCGGGATGGGCGGTGCCGGCGGTCCAGCCCGGCCACAGCCGGCCGAACAGGCGGGTCGCCTCGGCATCCCAGGCCCAGTGCAGGTTGGTGGCGACCTCGGGCAGCGTCGCCAGCGCGTCCGGGATCGCCAGGCGGACCTCGAACCGTCGTACCGGGCGCATGGTGCCGGAATGGTACTGACGATGTCCGACTCCCGTCCTCCATCTGGGCGGGGATCGTCCCACCCGGGGTTCTGGGCGGGAATCGTCCCAGCTGTCGCGACGGATCCCGCCCAGTCAGCGCGCGGAGTCGTGTCCCGCGTAGACCGCAACGGTGGCGCCGGCGATCGCATCCCACGAGTAGCGATCGGCGAGCAGGGCCGACCCGCAGCGACGCATGTCGTCGGCCATCGCCGCGTCGGTGAGCACCATCTCGATGCAGGTGGCCAGCTCGTCGGCGTTGCCGGGCTCGAACAGGAGCCCGGCGCCGGTGCCGTCGATCAGCTCGGCGAGACCGCCGGTGCGAGCGACGACGAGCGGGGCGCCGCCGGCCAGGGCTTCGAGGGCGACGATCCCGAACGGCTCGTAGAGCGAGGGGACGGCGACGCAGCCCGCCCGGTGGACGGTGTCCCGCAGCATGGTCGTCGGGGAGGAAGCCGGGAAGGTGCACGAGGTCGCTCACCCCTTCGATGTCGATCTGCGACTGCAACTCGGGCAGGTAGCTGCCGCGTCCGCCGATGACGCATTGGATCCCCGGCACCCGGGGGCGCAGCAGGCTCATCGCCCGGGCCAGCACCTGGAAGCCCTTCTCGTACTGGACCCGGCCCCACGTGAAGACGAGCGGAGTCCGCTCGCCTCGCCCGTTGCCCGCCGACCACCACGTCGGGTCGATGCCGTTGGGGATGAGGTGGCTCTGCTCCGCCGGCAGCTCGAACCCGCCGACGACCTCACTCACCATGAACTTCGAGCTGGCGACCACCGCCGCGGCGTCGTGGGCGAGCCACGACTCGATGGCGTGGATCGTGCTCGGCTCGCCCGGAGGAACCCGGCCGCCGTGACGGCCGCGCTCGGTGGCGTGGAACGTGGCGACGAGCCGGGCGTCGTGCAGGGCGGACAGCGTGTCGGCGGCCCAGGCGACCTGCCAGTCGTGGGCATGGACGATGTCGGGCACCCACGAGCCGAGTCGGGTGGAGAGCTGGACGAGGTGGTGGTTGGCCGACGCCACCCGGGCCACGAGGTCGTCCTCGGGGAGCCAGGGCAGGTCGGTGCGGGCCCGGAGCACGCGGATCCCGCCGACGACGGCGTCGGCGGGCGCCCCGTCGTGGGCCAGCGTGAGGAGCACGACGTCGTGGTCGGCTCGGGCCAGGGCCTGGCTCAGCCCGTCGACGTGGGCGGCGATACCGCCGACGGAGTGGGGCGGAAACTCCCACACGAGCATCAGGACCCGCATTGATGCAACCTACCGGGGCCGCCTCGGCGGGCTTCGCGACGCCGACGGGGGGTGGCGATGACACCCGAATCGGCCGTGAACTGGGGGCGGGCCGGGCGGTAGACACACCTCGATGCCGCTGGAGGTCGAGCACCGTGACGTCGTCGTCGCCGGCCTCACCCTCGGTGCCGTCGTCAGTGTGTTCGGGCTCGCCTTCGGTGTCGGCGCGGTGTCCGCCGGCGGCTCCGTCGCCCAGACGTGCGTGATGTCCCTGCTCGTATTCACCGGCGCGTCGCAGTTCAGTGCCGTCAGCGTGGTCGCGGGCGGGGGGACCACGGGTGCCGCCCTTGGTGGGGCGATGCTCCTCGCCGCCCGCAACGGTGTGTACGGGCTCACCGTGTCCCGCATCCTCGGCGGCTCGCTGGCGAAACGGCTGGTCGCCGCGCACCTGATCATCGACGAGAGCACGGCGATGGCCACTGCCCAACACGATCCCCACGCCCGAGCGAGTCGCGTTCTGGGTCACCGGCATCGCGGTCTACGTGAGCTGGAACCTCGGCACCCTGATCGGCGCCCTCGCCGGGTCGGCGATCGACCCGCAGACTTACGGACTCGACGCCGCCTTTCCTGCCGGCTTCGTGGCGATGGTGGCGCCACAGCTGCGCGAGCGGACCGGCCTGATCGCCGGCGTGCTCGGCGCGGCGATCTGTCTCGTGCTGATCCCGTTCACGCCGGTCGGCGTCCCCATCCTCTGCAGCTCCGCCGCCGTGCTCGTCGGGATCCCCGCCCGCCCGATGCGCGTCGAGTCGATCCCCGGAACCGCAGGCGTGCCGTGACGTGGACGTTGGTGCTGACGCTGGCCGCCGGCGCCTACGCGTGCAAGGCCGCCGGACTCGTCGTGATCGGGTCGCGGCGCCTCCCACCTGCGCTCGAGCGGTGCCTGGCCCTCGTCCCGGCCGCGCTGATCTCGGCCCTCGTCGTGATGAACACCTTCTCGACCGGCAACGACCTCGTCGTGGACGCCCGCGCCGCAGGAGTCGGCGTCGCCGCGGTCGCGGCCTGGCGGCGGGTGCCGCTGGTCGTCGGTGATCGTGCTCGGGGCCGCCGTCACCGCGCTTGTTCGACAAGTTGCCGCAGCCGGTTGAGGTTGCCCCGCCAGACTCGTCGGAGCACGGCCGTCCCTCCGAGCCGGGCGGCCAAGCGGCCACCCAGCCACCACGGGAACTGGAGCTCCTCGCGCCACGTGAACCGCGTGCGCCGGCCGCCGTCGAGCGGCTCCAGCTCGAAGCGCCCGGTCCCCGTCACGAGCCCGTGATGGCGCACGCCCATCGCCCGCTCCGGCTCCCAGGCCGTGATCTCCATCTGGTCGTCGACGCGCAGCGGGCCGATCGCGGTCAGCACAGGTGAACCGCGTGCCGACGCCGCGCCGCTGGCTCGTCTCGAACTGGATCGCCCTGCGCGTCGGCCATCCAGTCGACGTGGCGCTCGACCGGCTCGAGCACCTGCCACACGGCGCTCGGCGAGGCGTCGAAGTCGGCGCTGACCCTGATCTCGGCCACCAGCCGGCTCAAGCCGGGGCGCGAACGGCCCGCAGCGTCTCGGCGGCGGTCTCGGGCGGCATGACGTTGATGAGCACGCCCGTGCCCCGCTCGAAGCCCGCCTGGGTCACGAGGTTGGGCCACAGGTGGACGTGCCAGTGGTACTCGCCGGAGTGCTCGTGCGGGGCGGTGTGGAACCCGAGGTTGTAGGCGACATTGCCGAGGGCCGACTCGAGGTGGGCGACCGCGTCGCGGATCGCGCGGCCCATCGCCTCCAGGCTTGCCGTATCGGCGTCCTGCAGATGCAGCTCGTGGCGGCGCGGCATCAGCAACAGCTCATACGGCGCGCCACTCCAGAACGGGGCGATGCACACCACGTCGTCGTCGGCGAACACGATCCGTTCCGCCGCCGCCAGTTCCGCCTCGATCGTGGTGCAGATCACGCAACCGCCGGCGAACCGGGCGAACGCCCGCTCCTCGTCGAGGATCTCGCCGGGAACGAAGGGCAGGCCGAGGATCTGCGCGTGGGGATGGGCGAGCGACGCCCCCGCGATCCGCCCGTGGTTGACGATGACCTGGGTGTAGCGCACTCCGGAGGCGGCGGCGTGCTCGCTCAGCCGGCGCTTGAGAGCGTGCATGAACTCGGCGGCGTCCTCGTCGTCGAGCCGGTCGATGCCGCCATCGTGGTCCGGCGTGTACACGAACACCTCGTGGATCCCGCTCGCCTCGGCCGCCACGTGCACCGGACCGAGATGGTGCACGACGAACCCGGACTCGCCGTCGAAGGCGGGATAGAGGTTGGGCACCACCCGCATCCGCCAGCGTCCGCCCTCGCCGACCGCCTCCAGCGCCGGCGGCGTCGACTCCTCGCTCCCGGGACAGAACGGACACGGGCGATCGGCGTAGCTCTCGAGCTCCGACGACAGCGGCGCGAAATCGGTTGGTCGCCGAGCCCGTTCGGCGACGATCGTGACCCACCGCCCGGTGAGGGGATTCAATCTCATCTGGCTCACAATGAGAACCAGCCTACGACCGTTGTGTCGCGGCGGACGCGTCATCTTTCGCCCGCCCCGGATCGGGCGTAGACGCTCACGTGCCGCGGGCTGTCGGCGGCCGAACGGCTGCCGGTGGAAGCCCTCCCACCGTCCCGCAGGATCAATCCGGCCGCGGCGGCCATCGCGTCGAGCTCGGCGGGCGGGGCGTAGCGGATCGACCACGGCCGCAGGCGGACAGGCGCGCCGTCGGCGAGATGGACAAAGTGGCCGTCGGCCCGCTGGCGTGTGGGATCGTGTCTCGAGACCGACAACACGAGCTCGGACGCGGTCATCGAGCGGACCTCCACGACGGAGCCCTCGCGGGGCGGATCCTCCGGGACGAAGGCCTCGATCACGAGCACCCCGTCGGGCGCCAGGCGCGACGCGGCGGCGCCGAAGCAGGCCGCCTGGCGCTCGGCAGATTCCAGGTTGAACAGCGTGTTGTACGCGACGAGCACCACGTCGAACGGGCCATCCGGCTGATCGTCGACCATGTCGCCGATGATCACCGTCACCCGCCCGTCGGGATCGCGGGCGCGTAGCCGATCGAGCATCGCCGCGCTCGTGTCGACTCCGGTGATGTCGACGCCCCCGGGCCGCGATCGGAAGCGCCAGCCGGCCGGTCCCGACGCCGAGCTCGAGAACGCGTGGCGATCCGCCCGTCAGCGGCCGAGCGGAACGGCCAGCTCGGCCACGACGGTGGCCGCGGCGTCGACGTCGTCGAGGCCCGTGTACCACTCGTCGTACACGTCGGCGAAGCCGTCCCCGTACGACGACCGTTGGTAGCCCTTCATCACGATGGATTCTGTCGCTCAACGCGGGCCGCGTCGTTCAGAGGTGAACCCCCGGTTCGGCACGCCGGCGCCTCCAGGCGCTTCGGCGGCCGCATCAAGCATCGATAGCGTTGCCCCGTGCCCGAGTCGCGTCGTTCAGAGGTGAACCCCCGGTTCGGCACGCCGGCGCCTCCAGGCGCTTCGGCGGCCGCATCGAGCATGGAGCCGCTCGTCTACCTCGATCACGCCGCCACGACGCCGATGCGGCCCGAAGCGGTGGAGGCGATGCTCCCGTTCCTGAGCGAGCGGTTCGGCAACCCGAGCGGCTCGCACCGACTCGCCAGCGACGCGCTGGCGGGCGATCGACGAGGCGCGTGACCGGGTCGCCGACATCATCGGGTGCCGTCCGGGCGAGGTGGTCTTCACCGGCGGTGGAACGGAGAGCGACAACGCGGCGATCGCCGGCGCCGTCGCTGGACGCCGGGTCTGCCCGGCCGCCGAGCACCACGCTGTCCTGCACGCTGTCGAGCGCCAGGGAGGCACCGTTGTCGCGGTCGACGAGCGCGGACGAGTCGATCTCGACGCACTCGCGGCCGCGCTCGGTCCGGACGTGGCGGTGGTGAGCGTGATGGCGGTCAACAACGAGGTCGGAACGATCACCGACATCGACGCCGTGACCAACACGGTCAGGAACCGGGCGCCCGGCGCCGTGGTCCACACCGACGCCGTCCAGGCGGCCTGCTGGCTCGACCTGCGCACCCTCTGGCCACACGTCGACCTGCTGTCGCTCAGCGCGCACAAGTTCGGCGGACCGAAGGGCGTCGGCGTACTGGCCGTCAGGGACGGATCGCTCTTGGAAGCGCTCATCGTCGGCGGCGGGCAGGAGCGCGAACGGCGCAGCGGCACCCATAACGTCGCCGGCATCGTCGCGATGGCCGAGGCCCTGGCGTACACCGATTCAGGCCGGGCGGACGAGGTCGTCCGCATCGCGGCGCTTCGCGATCGCTTGGTCGGCGGGCTCACCCGGGACCTCCCTGGCGTGCGCGAGACCGTTCCGCCCACCGCCAAGGTCGCCGGCTCCGCGCACGTGATGTTCGAGGACGTCGAGAACGAGGCGCTGCTCTTCCTGCTCGACCAGGGCGGCGTCTGCGCGTCGGCGGCGTCGGCGTGCGCGAGCGGAGCGATGGACCCGTCGCACGTACTCGCGGCAATGGGGGTCGAGCGGTCCTGGGCGGGCGGGGCGCTGCGGATGAGCCTCGGGCGGACGACCACCGCGGCCGATGTGGATCGGGCGCTCGACGTCCTGACCGATGCCGTGAGCACGCTGCGCGCCCGACGCGCAGCGATGCGCCGGTGATGGTCGTGACCTCCCACGCGGTGGGCGAGCGAGCGAGCGCCAAGGCGGCCGATGCGAGCGACCGAGCGCCAGCGAGGAAGCGGTCAGCAACGGCCTGCGTGGCCGGGGAACGCCGTGATGGCCTGCGTGGCCGGGGAACGCAATGAAGGTGATGGTCGTGACCTCACACGCGGTGTGCAAGCGAGCGAGCGCCAGCGAGCGAGCGGCCAGCGACGGCCTGCGTGGCCGGGGAACGCAATGAGGGTGATGGTCGCGATGAGCGGGGGCGTCGACTCCTCCGTCGCCGCGGCCGTTGCTGGCGCGCGCCGGTCACGAGGTCGTCGGCGTCACGATGCGGCTCTGGGGCGGGGAGAGCGACACCGGGTGCTGCAGCGTCGCCGACGTCGAGGACGCCCGCCGCGTCGCCCAGCAACTCGGCATCGACCACGTCGTGTTCAACTTCGCGGACGACTTCGACGCCGGCGTGGTGCAGCCCTACGTCGCCGCTCATGCCGCCGGGACCACGCCGAACCCGTGCGTGGAGTGCAACCGCCGGGTCAAGTTCGCCCGGCTCGCCGATCGGGCCGCTGTTCTCGGGTTCGACGCCGTCGCCACCGGCCACCACGCCGCGCATCGGCGGCCGCCGACGGACGGCTGACCCTCGCACGGGGTGTCGACCGCGCCAAGGACCAGAGCTACGTCGTGCACATGCTCGGTCAGGAGGAGCTCGCCGACCACGCTGCTTCCCGTCGGCGACTTCGAGAAGGCGAACGTCCGCCGGATCGCCGCCGAGCTCGGCCTGCGCACAGCGGCCAAGCCCGACAGCCAGGACGTGTGCTTCATCACGTCGACGGGGGGCCGCGAGGAATTCCTCGCCCGCCGGCTGCCATTGCACGCGGCCCGGGTGGTCGACACCGCCGGCGCCGCGAGTCGGCACGTTGCCGGCGATCGAGCTGGTCACCGTCGGCCAACGCAAGGGTCTCGGGCTGGCCGGCGGCGGACCGAAGCGATACGTCCTCGACGTCGACCGGGCGACCGGCACGGTCACCGTCGGCTCGGACGACGAGCTCCGCGACCAAGCGCTCCGCGTCGACCGCCCGACGTGGGTGGACGAAGCTGCCGCCGGCGCCGTGCTCGTGCAGTGCAGCGCCCACGGCGCGGCGCACCCGGCGACGCTCACGATCGTCGATGGTCAGCTCGACGTCCGCTGGGACCGGCCCCAGCGCCGCGTGGCACCCGGCCAGAGTGTCGTGTTCTACGACCGCACCGACCGCTACGTCCTCGGCGGCGGGATCGCCGCCCGACCTCAAGCCGACGGATAGCCGCGGCGCCGCGCCTCGGCGAGGGCGGCACCGGGGCGACTGGGCGACACGAGCAAGGCGGGCAGCGGGACGACGCGACCCTGTGGCGTCGCCCGGACGGGCCGCGAGCCGAGCCGTCGCGGGGTCCCGCAGGCGGATCTCGACGGCGAGCCCGGGGGTCGGACCGGTCAGATCCGTCGCGTCGGTCGCGCCGGGCCCGAGTTCGGCGAGCCTGACGGACCTGACCTGTCGGCGGGGCAACATCACCGTCTCGGCGAGCACGACCGGATCGTGCACGACCAGCCCTGCCGGCACCGTCACCAGCCAGCGCCGGCTGAGCTGATGCCAGCGGCGGGGGAGCAGCCAACTCGCCGTCGCCGCCACGAGCGTCGCCGCGCCCGCGAGCAGCCAGGACCGAGCCGCCCACGCGAGCGGGGCGGCCAGCAGGGCGCTCACCCACACCATCCACGAGACCACGCTCGCCGCCAGGTAGCCGAGCGGAGGGCGCAGCAGCGTCCGCCGCTCGTCCCCGTACGCCGACGCCTGGACGAACGCCGATCCGGTCTCGGCCGCGCCGGCGAGCACCGCCGCAGATCACCGCCGGGACACCGAGCGCGAGGCTGGCGCCAGGGTCGGCGCCGAACGCCAGGCAGGTCACGGTGACCGCGATCGCTCCGGGGACGATGACCCGCACGGCGGTCAGCGTGGCGACGGCCGGAACGGCGAGGGCGATCGCCCCGGCCGCCCAGCCGCACCAGGCGCCGACCGTCGCCACGATCTGCACGGGATCGCTCCGAGTCGCCGTGGCGTCTCCGATCGCCCGCCCGCCGACCACCGCGACGGCCAGCCACGCCAGCCGGGCACCCCACGTCGTCAAGTGCATCCCGCCACCAATGCGAGCGAGCGAGCGCCCGGTCCACTGCTGCGAGCGACCGAGCGCCAGCGAGGAAGTGGCGGCCAGACACGGCCTGCGTGGCCGAAGACGCCCGCGACGGCCTGCGTGGCCGGGGAACGCAATGACGTCACGCGTGAAGATTGGCCGACGCCGCGGCGCCACTTCGCACGACGCGGCTGCGAATGCGATCCGTCGGCTGCGGCGCCGGTGCGGTAGAACGGACGGTGACCGGCAACGGATGATCGGCTCGACAGGACGAGGAAGGAGGACGAGCGGTGACGACGACAGTGGTGGCCTCCGTGCCGCCGCTCGACGACAGCCTCCGGGCGGGGGCCGCCACCGGTGTCGGCAGCCTGCCCCACCGGTCGGTGCACGATGCCGCCGCGTTCGCCCTACGCGAGTACGACGTGCCGGCGATCCCGAGCCTTCCCCGTCGCTCCCCGGCGGAGGGGATGATCGCCCAGGCGGTCGTCGGGATCAACGGAGTGACGCTCGGCCAGTACGGGAGCATCGCCGTCGACCCCCACGCCGTCGACCCGTGCGCTCCGGTCGTCACCGACCTCGCTCAACGACGCCTTCGCCGGGATGCGCACCTTCCTCGCCGTCGCCGGCGACCGTGGCCTGCGCGGCCCGGTGAAGTGGCAGTTCGTCGGCCCGGTGACCCTCGGCGTGGCCCTCACCCGCATCGGCGTGCCCGCCGAGACCGCGTTCGCCGTCGCCGGTCGGGCCGTGCGCGCCCACATCACCGCGTGCGCGGAGGCGGTCGCCGAGGCGCTCCCGGACTCGCCGCAGATCGTCGTCCTCGACGAGCCGTGGTTCGGGGACCTGATGCACGAAGGGTTTCCCGATCGCGCCCGATCCGGCGATCGACCTCCTGTCGGGGGCGATGGCGACGCTCGAACCGGTCGCGACGGTGGGCGTGCACTGCTGCGCCGCGGTCGACCTCGCGTCCGCTGCTCGCCGCCGGACCCGGCGTGCTCTCGGTCCCGGTGAGCGGCGAGCTGGTCGAGGTGGCCGGCTACCTCGTCGCGCTTCCTCGAGGGCGGCGGCCGGGTCGCGTGGGGAGCGGTGTCCACCGACGGGCCGATCCCGACGAGCAGCGAGCGGCCGTGGCGCGAGCTCAGCGACGTGTGGTGCGAGCTCGTCCACCGCGGATGCGACCCGGTGTTGCTGCGCCAGCGCAGCCTCGTCACGCCGCACTGCGGGCTCGGCCTGCACACCCCGGCCGTCGCCGACCGGGTGTGCCGACTCACCCGCGAGGTCGGCCGGCGGATCAACGAGCAGGCCGTCGCCAGCCGCTTCGCGCTGGGAGCATGAGCGAGCGACACCGGCGCGCACGTGCGGAGAACGTGGCCGAGCGCATCGCCGCGCCTGAGCGAGCTCGTCGCCTACCACAACCGCCGCTACCACGAGCTCGACGACCCGGAGATCTCCGACGGCGACTTCGACCTGCTCGTGCGGGAGTTGCGCGACCTCGAGGCGGCGCATCCGGAGCTGGTCGTCGAGGACTCGCCCGGCCAGGCCGTCGGGGGCGCTCCGAGCGTGCTCTTCGCCCCGGTGGTCCACAGCCGTGCCGATGATGAGCCTCGACAACGCGATGACCCAGGACGAGCTGGCGGCATGGGGGCAGCGGGTCGTCGCGGGGGCTCGCCGGCGAGACGGTGCGCTACGTGTGCGAGCTGAAGATCGACGGCGTGGCGATGAGCGTCCGGTACGAGGGCGGCCGCTACGTCCAGGCCGCGACCCGAGGCGACGGGCGGGTCGGCGAGGACGTCACGGCGAACGTGGCGACGATCAGCGCGGTCCCCGAGCGCCTGCGGGCGCCGAAGGGCACCGTGGTGCCGGACGTGCTGGAGGTACGGGGCGAGGTCTACCTGCCGGTGGCCAGCTTCGAGCGGATGAACGAGGTCGCCGCGGCCAACGAGGAGCGGCTCTTCGTCAACCCGCGCAACGCCGCCGCCGGCAGCCTGCGCCAGAAGGACCCCTCGATCACCGCCAAGCGCGACCTCTCGTTCTGGGTGTACCAGCTCGGCGAGGTGGTCGGCGGTCCGCCGCTCGAGCGGCACACCGCCGCGCTCGACTATCTCGCCAAGCTCGGCGTCCCGGTCAACCCCGAGACCAAGGTGTTCGACAACCTCGACGACGTCCACGCCCACTGCGCGCACTGGGAGGCCCACCGCCACGACCTCGGCTACGAGATCGACGGCGTGGTGGTCAAGGTCGACGACGTCGACCAGCGGACCCGGCTCGGATCGACGTCGCGGGCGCCGCGGTGGGCGATCGCCTACAAGTTCCCGCCCGAGGAGCGCACGACGACGCTGCGCGACATCCAGGTGTCGATCGGCCGCACCGGCCGGGCCACACCGTTCGCGATGCTCGAGCCGGTGTTCGTCGGCGGCTCGACGGTGGGCGTCGCCACCTTGCACAACGAGGATCAGGTGCGCGTCAAGGACGTCCGGCCCGGCGACACCGTGATCGTGCGCAAGGCGGGCGACGTGATCCCCGAGGTCGTCGGCCCGGTGCTCGGGATGCGGCCGGCGGACTCGAAGCCGTGGACGTTCCCGACGACCTGCCCGTGCCCGCTGCGGAGCACGCTCGTCCGGCTCGAAGGGGAGGCCGACACCCGCTGCGTCGAGCCGGCGTGCCCGTACCAGCGCGACCAGCGGGTGATCTACTTCGCGTCGCGCGGGGCGATGGACATCGAGGGCCTGGGCGAGCGCACCGTGTCCCAGCTCACCGCCGCCGGACTGGTCGCCGATCCCGCCGACGTGTTCGCGCTGACGAGCCGAGCAGCTCCTCACGCTGGAAGGGTTCGCCCAGGTGAGCGCCGACAAGCTGCTCGGCGCGATCGACGCATCCCGCCACCGGCCACTGCCCCGGATCCTCACCGCGCTCGGCATCAAGCACCTCGGTCCGGCTGCGGCGCAGATCCTGGCCACCCGCTTCGGCACCCTCGACGCGGTGATGGCGGCCACGGAGGAGGATCTGGCCGGCGTCACCGGGATCGGTCCGAAGATCGCCGAGTCCATCGCCACGTGGTTCGCGCTCGAGTCGAACCGGGAGTTCATCGAGAAGCTGCGCCGAGCGGGCGTCGACTTCGGCGTCGCGCCGGCCGTCGAGGCGGATGTCCCGCAGGTCCTGGAGGGAAAGGCCGTCGTCGTGAGCGGCACGCTCGCCGGGTACACACGCGACGAGGCGACGGCGGCGATCGTCGCCCGCGGCGGCACCAGCCCGGGCAGCGTGAGCGCGAAGACGTACGCCCTGGTCGTCGGCGACAACCCCGGGGCGAGCAAGGTCGCCAAGGCCGAGCAGGTCGACGTCCCGGTACTCGACGAGGCCGGCTTCGACCGCCTCCTCGAGACCGGCGAGCGCTGAACTTGCATCTATCTGTGGGGCCATAGCCCCACAGATAGATGCAGGAACGGGTTCAGACGGCGGTGAAGGACCAGCTGAACGAGCGGGCCCGGCTGGGGCCCTCCTCGCTCAGCCAGTAGATCACCGTGACGACGTGGTTGCCGGGCGCGAAGCGCTCGACCGGCGCGCCCTCGGCCGGCGTGTAGGTGAGCGTCGCGTTGCCCGGCTCGAACACCGCTCCCGGTGGGACGTCGACCTGCTCGCCGGGCTCGACGTCGATCGAACCGAGCTCGTCGAGGCGGACCGTGTCGAGGGCCACGTCGTCGACGACGAGCCGGCCCTCGTAGCCGGTCTCGAGATCGACGACGACCTGCGACTGTTGCGGGACCTGGACGGCCGACGGCACCGGCAGCACCGCCTCGATCGCGCTCGGCAGGTCCGCCGCTTCGTCGCCGGTGACCGAGCGCACGAGCGCGTAGCCGATGAGCACGACGCCGAGGGCGATCGCGAGGCTGGCGGCCAGCAGCTTGGGGTCGACGCGGCGGCGTTCGCTGCGTTCGGTCACCACGGGCGATGCCACCGCCCCATGATGCCGGGGCGCGGTGGGCATCGACACCCATGTCCAGGGCCGTCGGCCGGGTGCCGCCATCGCGCGGACCGCGTGGCGATAACGTGCCGCGGCGCGATGACGACGCTCTCACACCCCGAACGACGCACCAGGACATGAGCGCCGACCGACCAGTTGGGAAGACCGAAGCCCGCCGAGGCCTCGTCGGGCGCGTGCTCGGCGAGCGCTACCGGGTCACGAGGATGGTGTCGGCCGGGGCCAACGCCCTGATCGTCGACGCCGTCGACATCGAACTCGACCGACCAGTGACGATCAAGCTGGTGCGCCCGGAGTGGGCCGAGTCCGCCGAGTTCCGCGATCGGTTCAGCGCCGAGATGCGCACGATGTCGTCGCTCTCGCACCCCAACATCGCCGCCGTGCACGACTGGGGGGACGAGGTCATCGGCAAGCGGACGACGGTCTACGTCGTTGCGGAGTACCTCGCCGGGGGGAGCCTGCGCGACCTGTTCGACCGCGGCCGCCATCTCGACCCGTCGCAGGCGCTGATGGTGGGGCTCGAGGCGTGCCGCGGCCTCGACTTCGCCCACCGGCGCGGCCTGGTCCACACCGAGCTGATCCCGTCGAAGCTGGTGTTCGGCGACGACCGGCGGCTGCGCATCGTCGACTTCGGGCTGGCCCGGCTGCTCGGCGAGCGGCACTGGGCCGAGCCGGCGACGGTGCCGACCCACGTGGCCCGGTACTGCTCACCCGAACAGGCGCTCGCCCAGCCGGTCGACGGCAAGACCGACGTCTACTCGCTCGCGCTCGTGCTGGTCGAGGCGGTCACCGGGTCCGTGCCGTTCGCCGCCCGTTCGACGGTGGCCACGCTGTCGGCGCGCGTCGGCAAGCTGATGCCGGTCTCGGCGGACCTCGGCTCGCTCGCCGCCGTGCTGGAGAAGGCCGGGCGACCGGATCCCGAGGACCGCTCGACCGCCGGCGAGTTCGGGCGAGGTCTCGTCAAGGCCGCCGAGAACCTGCCCCGGCCGGCACCGATCCCGATCCTCGTCACCGGGCTGTTCGCCGCTGACCCGTCCACGCTGCGTCGCCCCGACGACCCGACGGGCGGGATCACCCGCCCGCGACCGGCCGAGCGTCCGCGCCCGGCTGGCCGCGCCGGCCGCACCGGCCGCCGAGGCCGAGCCGGCCGGCCAGCCGGCCCCGCTTCCCCCGCCCGTGCCCGATCAGGCAGCGACCCCGGCGCCCGTCGTGGCCGCCGGCCCCGAGGATCCGACCGCCCCGCTCGCCGCCGGCGCGGCGGCACCGCGCGCTGTACGACGGCGATGCCGATCGGACGATCGACGAGCTCGCCGAGCTGGCCCGGCCGGCGGAGGAGCGCCCAGGGCGCACCCGGCGAGCCGCGCCGCACCGCCGCCAGTCCACCCATCGGCGCGGCACCGTCGCCGGCCCCGCCCGCGCGGCGCCGGCGCCGGTGGCTGGCGTGGCTCGGCGCCCTGCTCGTGCTCGCCGCGCTCGGCGGCCTCGCCTACCTCGCCTACGTGCTGTTCCGCACCCCGACGCACGAGGTGCCCGACCTCGCCGGCTTGACCGAGGCCGACGCCCAGGCCCAGACGGCGGACTTCGACTGGGAGCTCGATGTCCGAGCGCGAGCGCAGCGACGACGAGCCTGATGCAGGCGCAGATCATCCGCACCGCGCCCGAGGCCGGGGAGCGTCTCGCCGAGGGTGAGCCGTTCCTCCTCATCGTCAGCGAGGGCCCCGAGTTCCGCGCCCTTCCGGACGTGGCGGGCCAGACGTTGGCGGACGCCGAGACCACGCTCGCCGAACTGAGCCTGACCCCGCTCCCCGCCACCCAGGCGAACCACGAGACGGTCCCGGTGGGCACGGTGATCTCGTGGTCGGTGCCGGCCGAGCCGACGCTCGTCGCCGGCGACGACGTGCTCCCGGAGACCGAGGTGGCGCTCGTCGTCTCGTCGGGCCCGGCCCCGCGGACGGTGCCGAACCTGGTGAACACGACCCTTCGCCGACGCCCGAGGCCGCGCTCGCCGAGCTGCGGCTGAAGGTCGAGCGGGGCGAGCCGCGGTTCCACCCCGAGATCCCCAAGGGATCGGTCCTGAGCCCAGCGACCGGCTCCTGAGACGCAGGTGGCGCGGGACTCGACGCGTCACCGTCCGCGTGTCGAAGGGCCCCGACCTGCGCCGGATGCCGCGGGTCGAAGGGTTCACGCTGTTCCGTGCCCGTGAGCGGCTCCGCGACGCCGGGCTGCGGGTCGGCCGGCTGCTCGGCTCGACCCGGGGCATCGTCGTCGACGCCACCGTGGACGGCGAGCCGGTCGTGGCCGGCGACCGGCTGCGTCGCGGCACGCCCGTCGACCTCGTCATCTTCTGATTCGGGCTCGGCTCCCAACGAGTCGCTCGACGTCTCCACTACCGTGCCCGGGTCATGGGAGCACTCGAGGGACGCGTCGCGATCATCACGGGGGCCGGGCGGGGCATCGGTCGCGAGCACGCGCTGCTGTTCGCCGCCGAAGGCGCCAAGGTCGTCGTCAACGACCGTGGCGGGGCCAACGACGGCGCCGGGGCCGACGACAGCCCGGCCAACGAAGTCGTCGCCGAGATCACGGCCCGGGGCGGCGAGGCGGTGTCGAACGGCGACGACGTCGCCGACTGGGAGGGCGCCCAGCGGATGGTCAACGCGGCCATCGACGCCTTCGGTGACCTCCACGTCCTGGTCAACAACGCCGGGATCCTCCGCGACCGGGTGCTCGTCAACATGAGCGAGGGCGAGTGGGACGACGTCGTCCGCGTGCACCTGCGCGGGCACTTCGCGCCCGACGCGGTGGGCCGCGGCGTACTGGCGGGAGGAGGCCAAGTCCGGCCGGGCCAAGCCGCGCAACCTGGTCCACACGTCCAGCACGTCGGGGCTGTTCGCCAATCCGGGGCAGAGCAACTACGGGGCGGCCAAGTCGGCGATCGCCACGTTCAGCCAGATCGTGGCCAAGGAGCTGGCGCGCTACGAGGTGCGCAGCAACTGCATCGCCCCCGCGGCCCGCACCCGGCTCACGCTCGCCACGCCCGGTCTCGAGGACATCATGACCGTGCCCGAGGGCTCGTTCGACGTCTGGGACCCGGCCAACGTGTCGCCGCTGGTGGCCTACCTCAGCACGGCCGGCTGCCCGTTCACCGGCGAGACGTTCTTCGTCCAGGGCGGCGTCGTCAAGCGGGTGCAGTCGTGGACGATGGCCGAGACCGTGGAGCAGGCAGAGATGTGGACCGTCGAGGCCCTCGGCGAGGCGTTGGCCCGCGCTGGCCTACGATCGAACTGATCACGTCGATCACTCGGTGATCGACTTGATCTCCTCGGCGATCTGCTTGGAGACCTCGTCGTTGGGCATCGACGCCTGCAACGTCATCAGCTTCATCATGTCGCCCTGCACGGTGATCTTGCCCGACATGAACGCCTGCATCCCGGCGGCCTGATCCTGGTCGACGAAGAGCAGCTTCGCCGTGGCGTAGTCGGTGGTCACGGTGGCGTCGGGCTCCTCGAGGCGTCCGAGCTCCATCACGACGTACCCCGACGAGGTGTCGAGGTAGCTCTCGACCGTGCCGTCGCCGAACGGGACACCGGTCACGACCTGGTTGATCCGGAACGATCCATTGACCTTGTCGGTCTCTCCGGCGTGGCGTTCGCGGATGGCCTTGGCCTCGGCCATCCACTCCTCGGACAGGAACGGGTGCGGCATGGCTGCTCAAGCTAACGCGCGGGTGCTCGTCGTCACCGAATCGAGGAACTCCTGGTCGATCTCGACGCCGAACCCCGGCCCGTCGGGCACGGCGACGTGGCCGTCGACGACGTCGATCGGGTGGCGGACGATGTCGCGGGTCCAGAACCGGCGCGACGCGGAGATGTCACCGGTGAGCGTGAACCCGTCGAGCGCGGCCAGCGCGGCGTTGGCGGCGCGGCCGATGCCCGTCTCGAGCATCCCGCCGCACCAGACCGGCACCCCGAGCTCGACGCAGAGGTCGTGGATCCGCCGGGCCTCGAGGTAGCCGCCGACCCGGCCCGGCTTGAGGTTGACGATCTCGCAGGCCCCGATCTCGATCGCGTCCCTCGCGACCGTCACCGACGTGATCGACTCGTCGAGGCAGACGGGAGTGGACGCGGCGCGAGCGAGTCGGACGTGGCCGACGAGGTCGTCCTCGGGCAGCGGCTGCTCGATCAGGAGGAGGTCGAACTCGTCGAGGCGGCAGAGGTGGTCGATGTCGTCGCGCCGGTACGCGGTGTTGGCGTCGACCTGCAGCGGGACATCCGGTCCGATCAGCTGCCGCACCGCGGCCACCGGTTCGAGATCCCAACCGGGCTCGATCTTCAGCTTGATGCGGACGTAGCCGTCGGCCAGGTAGCCCTCCACCGCCGCCAGCAGCTCGCCGATCGAGTCCGTGGATGCCGACGCTGACCCCGCTCGGCACCCTCGACCTGGTCGCCCCGAGGAAGTCGGCGAAGGACCGACCCTCGGCGCGCAGCTCGGCGTCGAGCACCGCCATCTCCAGCGCCGCCTTCGCCATCGGATGCCCCTTGACCGGGGCCAGCGTGCCCGCCACGTCCTCCGCCGAGACCGGACCGTCACGGTGCAGGCGGGGTACCAGCTGGGTGCTGATCGTCAGCGCCGCGCCGTCGACGTACTCGGCCGAGTAGGTGGGCTCGTCGCCGGCGACGCATTCGCCCCATCCGTCGACGACGCGCACCATCCCGCTCGGCCTCGGCCCGCAGGAGCAGGATCCGCCGCGTCGTCTGGGTGCCGAAGCTGGTCCGGAACGGCGTGACGAGCGGCAGCATGATCTCCCGCAGCTCGCGGACGGTCGCTCCGCTCATGGCTGCATGACCACGTAGTCGCCGCCGCGGGTGAACGCGACGACCTCGCTGCCGGCGCTCGAGCGCGCCCCCGAGCTCCGTCCGCAGCCGGCGCCGCCAACTGGCCGCCGCAGCCGGATCGGTGCGGCGCAGCGCGACGATGTCCTCCGGCGTCGGACACTGAGCGCCGTCGCGTCCCGTGTCGCGGCGGTCGCTTCGGCGGCGGCGTCATGAACGGCCCAGGCGACGAGCAGGCGATCGGTCTCGTCCCCGGCGTTGACGGTGTCGTCGATCGGCCCGTAGAAGTCGACGAGGTACTCCTCGACGCGCGCCCCGAGCACGCCGAGGTTGAACCAGGCGTTGCGCCGCACGAGCGGGTCGAACGTCCACACGATCCAGGCGAGGCCGTTGGCGGCCGCCCACGCCCGCTGGTGCAGCTTGAGCGCCCGGCCGGTGCCCGTGCGACGGACGCCCGGCAGCACCCCCGTGACATGGCTGTGCAGCGCCGGCTCGCCATGGTGCCGGGCGAGGAAGCCGAACGAGCCACCGACGACCCGGCCACCGTGCTCGGCGATGCGCAGATAGCCGCCGGCGTGGTGCGCCGCCCGGAGCAGCTCGACCTGGACGACCGGGCACGTCGTGCCCCAGATCTCGTCGAACACCGCGGCCAAGCGGTGCAGGTCGGCGACGTCGACGGGCTCGCGGATCGCCACGGCGCTCACGTCGTGGCCCCCTCGCTCGGTGGTAGACGCACCGGACGGCGAGCGCTTGGCGCAGCTGCGGCGCGACATCCTCGGCGAACTCGTCCCGGTAGGTGGCGTCCGTCGACAGCAGCACCGTGAAGTACATCGCCGTGAACGCGCCGAGGAACGCGGCCACCCGGACCAGCGGCTCGCTGAGCACGAGGATGCGATCGCCCACCGTCACGTCGGCGAACACCTCGATGCGGTCGAGGGTCGTCCACGCCTCCACCGTCGCCTCCGGGATGGCCAGGAAGCCGAAGAGCACGAAGAAGCCGGTGAGGGCGAGCCCGACGAGCGTCACCTGGATGGCCTGGGAGAAGATCGTCACGAGCCCGATGTTGAGCCGCTGGCGGACGTTCGGCCGGCTGGCGACGGGTGCTTGGCGGACGTCGACGTCGAGCCCGGAGAGCACGCCGGCGGCCGGCGTCGCGACGACCAGATCGCCGACCTCGGACCAGCTCTCGAACCGGTTCAGGTCGCGCATCAGCGAGGGGATGCGGGAAAGGACGAACACCGCGCCGAGGACGAAGAAGATGCCGAGCACGGCGACGTAGACGATGCCGCTCAACGTCCCGGCCACCTGCCACACCTCGGCGTTGATGAACAGGAACGTCGTGAACAGCAGCAGCAGCGGCATCGCCCGGATCACGACGTTGAACAGCAGCGGCAGCTGGGCCGCCGTCCGCTGCCCGGCCCACCGCAGCAACGGGAGCACGCCGTAGCTGGTGATCGCCCACAGCACGGCCAGGACGGCGATCGCCTCGACGACGGTCTCGAGCACGTCGCGCCACTGGCCGAACACCATCGACGGCACGGCGGGTGCGATCACGAACACGGCGAGCTCGGCCGGCCCGACGCGGCGCGGCCGCTCGAGCGCCCGCCGGCCGCGCAGGCGGTTGGCGACCACCCACGTGACGAGGAGGACGGCGACGACGAACGCCGCCGCGGCCAGGTTCTCTCCGACGCTCCAGTTGGCGAGGTCGAGCGCGTTGAGGCCGAGCAGCAGGTAGGCGACGACGAGGAGCGGGAGGGCGCGGCCCCAGATCCGCGCCGGCGAGTCCTGCCGCTCGACGAAGTGGGGGAGTCCACGGGCGACGAACCAGCGCTCGATCTCGTCGAGATGCGACACCGGCACGCGGCGAGACGGTAATACGGCCCGGCGCGATCGATCGGCGTTGGTCCGTCCGGACCCGCCGGGTAAGCATGGGGCCCATGTCCCGCATCCTGGTCACCGAGGAGATCGCCGAAGCCGGCCTCGCCCGGCTGCGCGACGCCGGGCACGAGGTCGACGTCCGCATCGGGCTGACGCCCGGAGGAACTGGACGTCGGCGGTCGTCGGCAGCCAGGCGCTGATCATCCGCTCGGCCACGCGGGTGACGGAAGAGGTGCTGGCGGCCGGCTCCGACCTCGTCGTCATCGGCCGCGCCGGGATCGGGC
Organism: uncultured Acidimicrobiia bacterium; assembly: GCA_963839695.1. Lineage (GTDB taxonomy): Bacteria > Actinomycetota > Acidimicrobiia > Acidimicrobiales > Ilumatobacteraceae > JALZMG01. The sequence goes on from CAWIVW010000012.1 coordinate 97,555, forward strand.
TCGACAACGTCGACGTGGAGGCGGCGACGGCGCGTGGGGTGCTGGTGGTCAACGCCCCGCAATCGAACATCGTCTCGGCGGCCGAACACACGATGGCGCTGCTGCTGGCGCAGGCCCGCAACGTCCCGCAGGCCCATTCGGCGCTGGTCGCCGGCCGGTGGGAGCGCAGCCGGTGGGAAGGCGTCGAGCTCGCCGACAAGACGCTCGGCATCGTCGGGTTGGGCCGCATCGGCAAGCTCGTCGCCGACCGGGCGCGCGGGTTCGGGATGCGGCTGCGTCGCGTTCGATCCGTTCGTGTCGGCCGACCGCGCCCGTCAGCTGGGGGTCGAGCTGCGCCCGCTCGACCAGCTCGTCGCCGACGCCGACTTCCTCACCATCCACCTGCCCAAGACGCCGGAGACGGCGGGACTGATCGGCCGTGATCTGCTGGTCAAGGCCAAGCCGACGCTGCGCCTCATCAACGTGGCCCGCGGCGGCATCGTCGACGAGGCCGCGCTCGCCGACTGCATCCGCGACGGGGTCATCGCCGGCGCCGCCCTCGACGTCTTCGACGCCGAGCCGACCACCGAGTCGCCGTTGTTCGGGCTCCCGTCGGTGGTCGTCACCCCGCATCTCGGGGCGAGCACGCGGGAGGCGCAGGACAAGGCCGGCGAGACGATCGCCGACATGGTCCAGCTCGCCCTGGCCGGCGAGTTCGTCCCGTTCGCGGTGAACCTGGCGGCGGCCGAGGCGCACGAGAACCTGCGCCCGTTCCTGCCGCTGGCCGAGCGCCTCGGCCGGCTGTTCGGTTCGCTCGTCGCCGAGCTGCCCTCGACCGTGGAGATCAGCGTCGAGGGCGACATCGGCGCCTACGACACCCGCATCGTCGGGCTGGCCGTGCTGAAGGGGTTGTTCGGGCGGGTCAGCGACGAGCCGGTCACGTACGTCAACGCCCCGCAGCGGGCGCGCGAGTCGGGCATCGACGTGCGCGAGGTGAGCTCGACGCACTCCGCCGACTACGTCAACCTCGTCACCGTCTCCGGGGGCGGTCACTCGCTGAGCGGCACGCTCACCGGACGGCGGGGCGAGCAGCGCATCGTGATGATCGACGACCACACCTTCGACGTGCCGCCCGCCGACCACATGCTGATGGTGGCGAACGACGACCGGCCCGGCGTGATCGGCACGGTCGGCACGATCCTCGGCGACGCCGGGGTCAACATCGCCGACATGGACGTCGGCCGCGCCGAGCAGGCCGGCACCGCGGTGATGCTGATCGCGCCGACCTCGATCGTGCCGCCCGCCGTGGTCGAGGCGCTGCGCCGCGCCCCCGGCATCATCCGCGTCACGACACTGACCGCCTGACTTCCTCCATCTGGGCGGGATTCGTGCCAGACCGACATCTGGGCGGGATCTGTCTCAGCCTGTCGGGACAGAATGCCGCCCAGATCAACGGGCCGCGCGGATTGCATCTCGCGTCGTGATCGCCACGGCACGGGCCTCCTCCGCGAAGTCCGGCCCACGCGACGCGTACAGGATCGCGCGCGACGAGCTGACGAGGAGGCCCGTGCCGCTGGCGCGTCCTTCCCGCCAGCACGGCGTCTCGCACGTCACCTCGCTGCTCTCCGACGGCGGGCACGAGGATCGGGAGGTCGCCGACGATCGCCCGCACCTCGGCGAGCTGGCGGGGGAACGTCGCCCCGACGACGAGCCCACACTCACCGAGCGGCGACCAGCGCTCGGCGACCATCCGGGCCACCCGCTGGTACAGCGGCATCCCGTCGACCGGCAGGTCCTGCAGGTCGCCGCTGCCGGGGTTGCTCGTGCGGCACACGGCGAGCACACCGCCGCGCTCGAGGAACGGGGCGGCGGCGTCGGTGCCGAGGTACGGATTGACGGTCACCGCGTCGGCGCCGTAGCGGTCGAAGGCCTCTCGGGCGTACTGCTCGGCGGTCGACCCGATGTCGCCCCGCTTGGCGTCGAGCACGAGCACGACGCCCGGGTAGCGCTCCCGGATGTAGTCGCAGACGGCCTCCAGTTGCGGCTCCGCCCGGTTGGCGGCGAAGTGGGCGATCTGCGGCTTGAACGCGCACACCAGGTCGGCGGTGGCGTCGACGATCGACCGGCAGAACCGCTCGATCCCGTCCGCCGCCCCGGCGAGCGTCGGCCGGCATCCGGGCCGGATCCGGGTCCAACCCGACGCACAGCATCGAGCCCGACGCCGCCCACGCCGCGCGCGAGCCGCTCGTGCCAACCCATCCGCGCCGCGTGGCTCAGCCCTCGACGGTGATCGCGCCGGTCGGGCAGAGCTCCTCGGCCTGGAGCACCTGCTCGCGCAGCTCCTCCGGCGGTTCCTCCTGGAGCACGTACAGGAACCCGTCGCTGCGCACCTCGAAGACCTCCGGGCAGACCTGCATGCAACTGCCCGTCGAGGCGCAGACGTCGTAATCCACGATGACTTTCACGCTGGGCTCCTCGTCCCCTTGGCGGCCTTCGCCGCACGGTAGCCGTCGGCCTCGGCGGCCGCGGCGTCGACGTAGCAGCGCTCGGGCCGCGTGCGTTCGTAGAACTGCCCGCCGGGGACGTGGTAGATGCCGGACGTGGTCTTGACCTTGACCGGATGCGTCGGCGGACACGCGCCGTTCACGGCCTCCACCCACGCCGGCATCGCGTTCCTGTCGTTCGGAATCGGCCGGTTCGGGCCGATTCTGAACGACAGAACGGGGTGACGAGTGAATCGGGCGCGCCGGACGACGATCACGGTGCCGGTGGCGGCTCCGACGAGGATGAACGGGCGCAGCCGCTTCAGGGCTCGACGTACCTGCATGCGAGCACACGTTAGGGCGCGCCCCCGAACCGGGCGCGGAGCGTCTGTCGTCAGCGCTGCTGGCGCTCGAGCGCGCCGAGGACGGCCTTCAAGCCGGCGGTGGTGATGTCCGGGTCGACGCCGATGCCCCAGCGCGGCTCGCCGGGTCCGTCGTCGTCGCCGCAGATCGACTCGACGTACGCCGCGGCCATCGCCTCGGCGCCCTTGCCGATGGCGTGCTCGGCGTAGTCGACGACGTCGAAGGCGATCCCGAACACGTCGTTCAGCCCGCCCACGAACGCCGCAGATCGGCCCGCTGCCCTCGCCGGTCACGGTGTGGTGCTCACCGTCGACGCGCACCTGCGCGGTGATCGTGGCCCGGCCGCCGGTGGTGTGCAGTTCGTGACCGACGAGCTCGTAGCGCGGCTCGCGCCGGCAGGTACTCGGCCTGGAACGCCTCCCACATCACGAGCGGGGTGATCTCGGTGCCCGAGTCCTCGGTGATGTGCTGGATCGTCTTGGAGAACTCGATCTGCATCCGGCGCGGCAGGTCGAAGCCGTGCTCGGACTTCATCACGTAGGCGACGCCGCCCTTGCCCGACTGGCTGTTGACCCGGATCACCGCCTCGTACGTGCGCCCGACGTGCTTGGGGTCGATCGGCAGGTACGGCACTCCCCACCGGTCGTAGTCGGGATCGAGCGCTTCGAACCCCTTCTTGATCGCGTCCTGGTGGCTCCCGGAGAACGCCGTGTAGACCAGATCGCCGACGTACGGGTGCCGGGCATGCACCGGCAGCCGGTTGCAGTACTCGGCGACGCGGCGCAGGGCGTCGATGTCGCCGATGTCGAGCTCGGGGTCGACGCCGTTGGCGAAGAGGTTCATCGCCAGGGTGATCACGTCGACGTTGCCGGTGCGCTCACCGTTGCCGAACAGCGTGCCCTCGACCCGGTCGGCGCCGGCCATCACCCCGAACTCGGCCGCGGCGACGGCGCAACCACGATCGTTGTGCGGGTGGAGCGACAGGACGACTCGGTCGCGGCGGCTGATCGTGCGGTCGAACCACTCGATCACGTCGCCGTAGACGTTCGGCGAGTAGCACTCGACGGTCGCCGGCAGGTTGAGGATGATCGGGCGGTCGTCGCTCGGCTCGATCACATCCATCACCCGCTCGCAGACCTCGACGGCGAAGTCGGGCTCGGTGAGCGTGAAGCTCTCCGGCGAGTACTCGTAGCGGATCGCCGTCGCCGGGTGCTGCTGCTCGAGCTTGCGGCACAACTTGGCGGCGTTGACGGCGATGTCGACGATGCCGGCTTGGTCGGTGCCGAACACGACCTCCCGTTGGAGCGGGTTCGTCGAGTTGTAGAAGTGCACGATCGCGCGGGGAGCGCCCGCGATGCACTCGTAGGTGCGCTCGATCAGCTCCTGCCGGCACTGGACGAGCACCTGGATCGTGACGTCGTCGGGGATCAGATCGTCTTCGATCAGCTGGCGGATGAAGTCGAAGTCGGGCTGGCTCGCCGACGGGAAGCCGACCTCGATCTCCTTGAACCCCATCTCGACCACGGCGTCGAACATCCGCCGCTTGCGGACGGGGTCCATCGGGTCGATCAGCGCCTGGTTGCCGTCGCGCAGGTCGACCGAGCACCAGCGGGGTGCCCGCTCGATGATCTTGTTCGGCCAGGTGCGGTCGTGGAGGACGAGGGGGACGAAGGGTTGGTACTTGTCGAACGCCATCGGGCGGGGATGAGGTCGGGGGCGGTGCCATGGGTGATCCTCAGTGGTGGGTGCGGTGCGGGCGAAGGAGCACTCGGCCGGGGCGAAAAATGAAGAACCCCCCGGCCGGGAGGTACGGGGGGCGGGCGAACGCGATGATCCGGCGCTCGCCCTACGTAAGCAGGAGGAGGCCGGTGCGGAACATCGGGCAGCACCCTACTCCGCGCGGCGGACGCGGGCAACGGGCTTCCCGGGCAGACCGTCCCGGGGGACGGCCGACCCGGGTCCCGCCCGCCTGGTTTCCGCCGCCTGGCTAGACATCCCGTAGCCACTGATGAGAAGTCGGCGGCGCGTCGGAGATGACGTCGATTCGAGAAATTTCTCGTCAGCCCCCGATGGGCGGCAGGGTGACCCGGGGCAGGGTGACCGGCGGGACGGTCACCGCCGGCACCGTGATCGACGGGACGGTGATCGACGGAACGGTGACCGCGGCACCGGAGCGATGGGACGGTCACCGACGGCACGGTGACCACGGGCAGGCTCACCGGCGGCAGGCTCACGGCGGGGGTCGTCACCCCGGGAGCTCGACGCCGGGGGTGGAGACCGGTGGCAGCTCGATGGGCGGGAGCACGGTGATCGGCGGGAGTCGGTCGTCGCGGGATCGTCGTGACCGGTGGCGTCGAGGCGGACGGTGGCGAGGTGCTCGCGGTCGCGGCCCGCCGGCCGGTGCATCGTCGTCGGTGCCGCACCTCCGGCGTCGTCTCCTCCGCCGTTGGGTCGTCGCCGCCCTTCGGATCGGGTCGTGGGCGCGTGTCGTCGTGGGCGGCGCCGCGGTGCGTCGCTCGGCGGCGTCGTCGTCCAGCGTGGGCCCGCCGCCGCCGTCGCCGGGGGTCCGCGTCCGGGTCGGCCGGCGCCGCGGTGATGGTCGTTCGCCGGCACCCGCGCTCGGCGACCGCGGCCACGCGGTCGTCACCGGACGCGCGCTGGGCGACGACGAGCGGCACGACGGTGCTCACGACGACGAGTCCGCTCGCCGCTACCAGATGACGCGCTGGACGTGGCGAGCGCGCCGAGGACGCGGGCCTTGAGCCCGATCCGGAGGATGCCGGCGCCAGCGGCCAGCGGAAGCCCGGGCGCGGTGCGCAGGTGCTGGTTGAACTGCTCGAGCTCGTCGCGCGCCTCCCGGCACGCTCGGGCACGAGAGCAGGTGGGCGTCCAGACGCCGCCGGCCCGCGTGCGCTGATCGAGTCGCGCACGAGGTCGGCGAGCTGGCGGCGGGTGTCGGCACACGCCGGCGGCATCGTCGCGGCCGGAGCGCCGTTCGGTGATGTGACGCTGCAGGTACGCGCCACCGAGCGCCCGGCGGGCCCGCATCGCCTGCGCCGCGACGGCTTGCGGCGGTGGAGCCGGTCGCCGTCGGCGATCTCCTCGTGGGATCGGCCCTCGACCTCGGTGTGCCACAGCACCTCGCGGAACGTCGGTGGCAGCGACTGGAAGGCTTCCTGCAACACCGCGACCTCGTCGCGGCGGGCGAACGGGTCGGCCTCGACGGTCCCTTGGCCGGATGCGATCGAGCGCCTCGGCGTCGGTCTCGATCGGGCTGTTGCGCCCGCGTCGCCGCCCGGCGCGGTAGCACTCGTTGCGCACGGACGCCATCAGGTAGGCGCGGAATCCGTCGCGCGGACCCTTGCCGCGCTTGATGGTCGAGAGCACGGAGGCGAACACCTCCGACACGACGTCGTCGGCATCGGTCTGGTTGCGCAGGAGGGCGCGGGCGAGCGCGCGTGCTGCACCGACGTGGCGCTCGTAGAGCTCGACGTAGGCGTCGCGATCGCCGCGCCTCACCGCGTCGAGAAGTACTGCATCGCCGCCCGCCGCCGCTCCCACGGCATCAGTGCTACCCCGGGATACCCTGTTCGACACCATGACCGAAGCGACACCCCGGCGGGGAGCGCCCCGCCGCCGGCGACGACCGCGTCGCCCTGCTCCCTCCGACCGGGTCAGATCCAACCGGACGCTGCTGACCACCGTCGTCACCCTGCCGCCAGTGCAGCCTCCCACCGGCTTCGCCGCGCTCGGCGTGCCGCCACGGATCGACGACGGTCTCGCCGCCGCCGGATTCGCCCAACCGTTCGAGATCCAGACCGAGGCGATCCCGGTCGCGATGCAAGGTCGCGACGTGTGCGGGCGAGCCCGCACCGGGTCCGGCAAGACCCTTGCCTTCGGCGTGCCGATGCTGTCCCGCATCCTCGACGACGCCGAGCCCGCCCGACCACTTGGGCCTGGTGCTGGTGCCGACACGCGAACTGGCGATCCAGGTCGCCGAGGTGCTCGAGCCGGTCGCCGCCCACGCCGGCCAGCGGATCCTCGCCGTCTACGGCGGCGCCAGCCGGCACCAGCAGATCGACGAGCTCGCCGAGGGCGTCGAGGTCGTCGTCGCCACGCCGTTGCGGCTCATCGACCTGATGAAGTCCGGCGAGATCGACCTGTCCGGCATCGAGGTCGTCGTGCTCGACGAGGCCGATCGGATGGCCGACGACGGGTTCACCCCGCAGGTCGAGTGGGTCCTGCGCCACTGCCGGGCTCGCAACCAGACGATGCTCTTCTCGGCGACGCTCGACGGTGACGTCGCCCACCTGATCCGCCATTACCTCCGCGACCCGGTCGAGGTGGCGACCGACGCCGCCACCGACACGGTCGGCGACGATGCACCACCTCTTCCTGGCCGTGCACCACATGGACAAGGACCGCGTCGTCGGCGCGATCAGCAAGGGCATCGCCAAGGTCGCCGTGTTCTGCCAGACGAAGCGCCTGTGCGACAAGGTCGCCCGGTCGTTGAGCGACCTGGGCGTCGACGCCGCCGCGATCCACGGCGACCTGCCCCAGGTCGTCAGGGAGAAGGCGCTGCGCCGCTTCGCCGACGGGCGCCTCGCGGTGCTCGTCGCCACCGACGTCGCCGCCCGCGGGCTCGACATCGACGACATCGGGGCGGTCGTCCACTACGACCCGGCGAAGGACTCCAAGGACTACCTGCACCGCTCCGGCCGCACGGCTCGGGCCGGACGCGACGGATGGGCGGTGACGCTGGTCGAGTACAACCAGCACACCCAGATGCGCATCCTCCAGCGCACGCTGCGGCTGCCGTTGACCGCACCGATCGAGGTCTTCAGCAACGACCCCCGGCTCCACGACTTCGCCGCGTTCAACGGCGAGTAGCACCCGAGGTTTTCGACGTGTCCGAGGTTTTCCGGACCGGCATCTGGGCCGGAAACCCTCGAGTGACCTGAAAACCTCGGAGGGTCAGGCGAGCCAGGCGGATCGGCGGGCCTCGTAGGCGTCGATCTCGGCGGCGTGGGTCAGCGTGATCCCGACGTCGTCGAGCCCGGCGAGGAACCGCTGCTGCGTGGCGGCGTCCATCGGGAACGGTTCGGCGATCCCGGCGGCGGGCACCTCGACGAGGAGCCGCTCGACGTCGATCACGATCTCCGTCGCCGGATCGTCGTCGATCGCCGCCCAGATCCGCTCCACGACCGCGGCGGGCAGCACGACCGGCACGAGTCCGTTCTTCGTGCAGTTGCTGCGGAAGATGTCCGAGAAGCTCGGCGCGATGACGGCGTCGAAGCCGTACTGCTGGATCGCCCACACCGCGTGCTCGCGCGACGACCCGATGCCGAACGCCGGCCCGGCGACGATGACGCGCGCCCCGGCGTAGCGCTCGTCGTTGAGCACGAAGTCACGGTCGTCGCGCCACGTCGAGAACAGCCCCTTGTCGAACCCGGTCCGCTCGACCCGCTTCAGCCAGTCGGCCGGGATGATCTGGTCGGTGTCGACGTCGGACCGACGTCAACGGCAGTCCTCCCCCGGAGATCACGCGGACCGCTTTCATCGCCAACCCCCTCGTTCTGTCGTTTGGAATCGGCCCGGACGCGCTGGTTCTCAAACGACAGAATGGACTCACGCGAGGTCCTCTGGGGTGGTGAAGCGGCCGGCGACCGCGGTTGCCGCCGCTACGGCGGGGGACACCAGGTGCGTCCGTCCGCCGCGGCCCTGCCGGCCCTCGAAGTTGCGGTTGCTCGTGCTCGCTGACCGCTCACCAGGGGCGAGCTTGTCGGGGTTCATCGCCAGGCACATGGAGCATCCCGGCTCCCGCCAGTCCGCTCCCGCCGCGGTGAACACCCGGTCGAGTCCCTCCGCCTCGGCCTGGGCCTTGACGGCATGGCTGCCCGGCACCACCATCACGCGCTTCGCCGTGACCGTGCGGCCGTCGAGCACGGCGGCGGCGACCCGGAGGTCCTCGATCCGGCTGTTCGTGCACGAGCCGATGAACACGGTGTCCACGGCGATGTCGCGCATCGCCGTGCCCGGCGTCGAGCGCCATGTACTCGAGGGCGCGGGCGACCGAGTCCCGGGTCGCCGGGTCGGCGAACTCGTCCGGGGACGGCACGCTCCCGTCGATCGACGTGACCTGGCCGGGATTGGTCCCCCACGACACCTGGGGCCTGATGCTGCGTCGCATCGACGCGCACCTCGCGGTCCCACGTCGCCCCCTCGTCGCTGCGCAGCGCGCGCCACTCGTCAACGGCTTCGTCCCAGGCCGATCCGTGCGGGGCGTGGGCACGGCCTTCGAGGTAGGCGAACGTCGATGTCGTCGGGAGCCACCATCCCGGCCCGGGCGCCGGCCTCGATCGACATGTTGCACACCGTCATCCGCCCCTCCATCGACAGGTCGCGGATGGCCGAGCCGCGGTACTCGATCACGTGCCCGATGCCGCCACCGGTGCCGATCTGGCCGATGACGGCGAGGATCAAGTCCTTCGCCGTCACGCCCGCCGGGAGCTCGCCGTCGATCTCGACCGCCATCCACTGCGGGCGCGCCTGGGGGAGCGTCTGCGTGGCCAGCACGTGCTCGACCTCGCTCGTCCCGATGCCGAAGGCGAGCGCCCCGAAGGCGCCGTGCGTGGACGTGTGGCTGTCGCCGCACACGATCGTCATGCCCGGGAGCGTGCGACCCTGCTCGGGTCCGATGATGTGGACGATGCCCTGGCCGGGGTCGCCCATCGGGAAGTGGGTGATCCCGAACTCGGCGGCGTTGTCGCGAAGCACCTCCACCTGGCGGGCCGAGATCGGGTCGGCGATCGGCTGGTCGATGCCCGCCGTCGGCACGTTGTGGTCCTCGGTCGCCACGGTGAGCTCGGGCCGGCGCACCCGGCGTCCGGCAAGCCGCAGCCCGTCGAACGCCTGCGGGCTGGTGACCTCGTGGACGAGATGGAGGTCGATGTAGAGCAGGTCGGGCTCGCCCGGCGCCGAGCGCACCAGGTGTCGTTCCCACACCTTCTCGGGCAGTGTCTGGGCCGGCATCGCCGTCTCACATTTCGGGATAGAGTTCCTGAGAAGTGGCCACTCTATCCGGCGTCGGGGTCGTCGACAAGACCGTTGCCGTGCTCCGCGCCCTCGAGCGGATCGGGCCGGCCGGGTTGGCCGACGTGCAGGCGGAGGCGGGCCTGCCCCGCGCCACCGCCCACCGCCTGCTGCGCGCCCTCGAGCACCACGGGCTGGTCCGACGCGATCAGCAGGGCCGGTTCTGTCCCGGCCTCGGCCTGATCAGCCTGGGCCGGGCGGCGGCGGACGCGTTCCCGCTCGCCGAGCTGTCCCGCCCCGCGCTCCTCCGGCTCCGCGACCGCACGGGCGAGAGCGTGCAGCTGTTCGTGCGGGAGGGCGACGGCCGGCGTTGTGCCGTCTCGTTGCAGTCGGCCCACGGGCTGCGCTGGATCGTCCCGGAGGGTGCCGTCCTGCCGCTTCGGGTCGGCTCGGCCGGTCGCATCCTCTCCGGCGAGACCGGACCGGACGGATGGGTGCAGAGCGTCGAGGAGCGTGAACCCGGGGTGGCCTCGGTGAGCGCGCCCGTCGTCGACGGGCACGGCGACGTGGTCGCCGCGATCAGCATCAGTGGTCCGCTCGGCCGGCTCACCCGCCAGCCGGGCGGCCGCTTCGGCGTCGACGTGGAGGCGGCCGCGGCGGAGGTCTCCGCGGCCCTCGACGGTTGATTCGCCAAGCTGGGCGAGATGGCTGACGATCTCGCCGCGCTGGAGGCGGCGTACCTCGCGGCCGACGACCCTCGGGGCGGGAGCGGGTTCCGCGGCGACGCGGCGCGCTGGGAGCGACTGCGGCGGCCGATCGTGGCCGCGGTCGATCGTGCCGGCACGTTCCTCGACGTCGGGTGCGCCAACGGCCACCTGCTCGAATGCGTCGTCGACTGGGGCGCCGCCGACGGCCACCGCATCGAGCCGTACGGGCTCGACGTCTCCGCCGCCCTCGTCGCCCGGGCGAGGGAGCGGCTGCCCGGGTGGTCGGCCCGGATGTTCGTCGGCGACGTCCGCGACTGGACGTCCCCACACCGTTTCGACTTCGTGCGCACCGAGTTGGGCTATGCCCCGCGCCCGAGCAACCGGCGTTGCTCGAGCGCCTGCTTCACGAACTCGTGGAGCCGGGCGGCCGGCTCATCGTGTGCTCCTACGGGAGCCGCACCCGCCCGGAACGGGAGCCGCTGGTCGACGTCGCCGCTCTGCTCGCCGACTGGGGGCACCCGATCGCCGGTTCGGCCGTCGGCCGAGACCCCGACGGGCTCGTCCTCACGAACGTCGCCTGGATCGACGCCCTGAAGTGACCGTCATGCGGCCGAAGCCTGCCGCGCCGGTTCGATCCCGGCGAGCCGGCGCTGATCGATGACCTCGTCGACCAGTCCGTAGGCGACGGCCTGCTCGCCGCGCACCGTGTAATCGCGGTCGATGTCGGCGACGACCCGCGCCTCGCTCTGCCCGGTGGCGTTGACGAGGATGTCGATCATCCGACGGCGCATCTCGACGACCTCGGCGACCTGCAGCTCGAGATCCGTCGACTGACCCTGGGCGCCGCCGTGGGGCTGGTGGATGAGGATGCGGGCGTTGGGCAGGGTGAACCGCTTGCCCCGTGCACCGGAGGCGAGCAGGATCGCCGCCGCCGAGCACGCCTGCCCGACGCAGATCGTGGCCACGTCGGGGGCGACGTAGCGCATCGTGTCGTGGATCGCGAACAGCGCGGTCATCTCGCCGCCGGGGGAGTTGATGTACAGCGAGATGTCGCGGGAGGGATCCTCGGACTCGAGGTGGACGAGTTGGGCGACGATCAGGTTGGCGACCGAGTCGTCGATCGGCGATCCGAGGAAGACGACGCGGTTGGCGAGCAGCCGGGAATAGATGTCATAGGCGCGCTCGCCCCGATGGGTGGACTCGATCACGGTCGGGATCAGCATCGTCGCATCCTCCATGCCTTTGTGCAACTCGTCGGTTGCACGACAAGCTAGCGACCATTGGGCTGATGCGCAACCCGTCGGTTGCGCTAGGCTCCGGTCCGTGGAAATGGACGAACCCCTCATCGTCAGCCGTGACATCGACCTCGACCTTCCCGCCGACGAACTGTGGTCGCTCATCGGCGACGGCGAGGGCTGGGAGATGTGGCTCGTCGACGAGGCCGAGGTCGTGGTGGAGACCGGCGCGACAGGAGTCGTGCGCGACCAGGGCCAGACCCGCGAGGTGCGCCTGGACGACGTGGTGGCGGGCGAACGGGTGTTGTTCGAGTGGTGGCCCGCCGGCCGGCCGGGCGACGCGTCGGCGGTCGAGCTCGTCGTGGCGCCGTCCCCGTCAGGCACGGTGCTGCACGTCATCGAGACGTTCCCGCCCCAGAGCACGGCGCGGGCCTCGGCCGCGTGGTTCACGTGGGAGGTGCGGGCACTCGCCGCGTGGGCGGGCGCCGGTAGTCGCGCCTACGCATGAGCTCGGGCTGGCACCCGCTCGACGAGCTCTTCGCGGCGGTGGCCGATCCAACCCGGCGGCAAATCCTCCAGCTCCTCGTCCACGACGGCCCGCAGACCGCGACCCAGCTCGCCGCCCACTTCCCACTGTCGCGCCAGGCCGTCGTCAAGCACGTCCAGACGCTCGGCGCGGCCGGGCTGGTCGCCCCGACGCGGGCGGGCCGGGAGGTGCGGTACCGCGCCACGACCGAGCGACTCTCCGAAGCGGTGTCGTGGCTGCTCGACACGAGCGCGCAGTGGGACCGCCGGGCCGACCGCCTGACCGCTAGCGCGTCGCGCAGTAGGCGTCGAGGCGGCGGGCGAGCTCCTGCGGGCGGCTGAGGGCGGGCAGGTGCCCGCCGTCCATCTCGTCGGGAGTGATGCCGAGGCGCTCGCCCACGATCCGCCGTTGGAACTCAGCGGGGAAGAAGCGGTCATCGCGGCAGAGCAGGAACCGCGTGGGCACGTCCGGCCAGGCGGCGAGCGGCCACGGCTGCTCGAACGGAGTCCCCGACTGGTCCCTGACGTGGTGCACCGACTCGGCCACCACGTCGGGCGGGACGTCGTGGAGGAACTCCGCGACGGGGTCGAACTCCTCGCCGAGCACCCGGCCGTCCCGCGCGGCCTGCTCGCGACGGGCCTCCTCCCAGCCGGTGTTCGTCCACCACTCGCCGGGCGGCTCGCCCGGCGCGGGGACCATGCGCCGCCAACAGCACCAGCATCTCGACCGGCAGCCGTTCGCACACCAGCGGCGCGGTGAACCCGGCGAGCGACTGGGCGACCAGGATGAGACCGTCCGTGCGATCACCGATCGCCTCCACCACCGTGTCGGCGTACTCGGCGAGGCCTGCTGAGTCGTCGTCGCAGGGGAGGTCGGGCGCCACGACCTCGTGACCCATGCGGCGCAGCTCGGGTTCGACCAGGTGCCAGTACCACGAGTCGGAACCGGCGCCGTGGATCAAGACGTAGGTGGCCACGTCAGAGTGAGACGTCACGCGGGCGACGAAGTCATCGGTCGCCCGAACGTCGTCAGAGCACCGCGGCGAGCTCCACGATCACGACGAGGTCGGTGTCCGCCGGCAGCCCTAGATCGGCGACGACCTGCTCGCCCAACGTCGCGGCGGGGATCGTCACGGCCCTCCGGCCCCCGACCTGCATGCCCTCCAGTCCTTCCACCAATCCCGGTAGGAGCTGTTCGGGGGCGAGCACGATCAGTTGCGGCTGACCACCCTCCCACGTGCTTCTCAGCATCTCCCCGGTGTCGCCACGGGCCGCGGCCAGATGGACGACGCCGGTCGTTCCCGCTTCGAGCGCGTCACCGTCACCAGCGCTGAGGTCCTCGACGGCGAGCTCGGCGGCTGGTTCGTCCGAGACCGGGACATCGGCCGCAGTGGGTCCGTCCGCCGGGTCAGCTTTCGGGACGACGGCGGCCACGTCGATCACGAACGAGAGGGCGTCGCCCGGCTGGATCGGCTCACCCGGTGGTTGATCGCCGTACGCGAGCTCGGCGGGGATGTCGAGCTGCAGCCGGGCGCCACCCTGGGCGCCCTGGAGGCCCTGCTCCCAGCCCGGGATCACGCCGCCCGCTCCCAGCGTGACCGGGAACGGGGTGCCGCCGTAGTTGTTGTCGAACTCGGTGCCGTCCTCGCTGCGCACACCCACGTAGTTCACGAACATGGAGTCCCCGTCGGCGGCCTCCGGGCCGCTGCCAGGGGTGATCACGGTGACGACCAGCTCGGTGGGCGCCTCGGCCGGCACCTCCACCGCGGGTACCGACGCCGGCACCGTTGAGGGCGGAGACGAGGGCGCGGTTCCGTCGACGACGGTGGTGATCGGCTCCGTCGTGGCTGTCGGGGCGGTGGTGGCGGCGGTCGAAGCGGTGTCGTCGTCGTCGCCGCCGCAGGCCGCGACGAGGAGCGTCGCGACGGCGATCGCGGCTACGGCCGCAGGGGGGCGCATCTCGGCGACGCTACCGGTGCCCGCCCGCGATCTGGACGCGGCCGTCAGCGGGCGCGCTCGACGACCGAGGCCGTCGCCCTCGTCACCTCGCGTACGAAACGGGCGGGCTGGGTGACGGCCGCATCGTGACCGCCGTCGATGCGGAACGCCTCGGCGTCGGGGATCGACTCGAACAGCTTGATCTGCCGGGAGATCGGGACCACTTCGTCGTTCATCGTGACGATGACGGCCGTCGGCACGTCGATCTCGCCCAGCCATTCGTCGGAACGGAACCGGCCGAGCGCGCGGCCGGCCTCGGCGATCATCCGCCAGTCGTGACTCGACGCCTGGTGGGCCGCCCATGGTTCATAGGACTCGATCTTGCGCTGCAGGTAGAGCTGACCGGTGAACCAGCGGTGCGCCTGGGCGGGAGTCAGGCGAGCGGCCGCGGCCAGCCCTCGGAGCCCGAGGAACGAGAGCCGCTCGTTGCGGTGGACGTTGAAGTGACCCGCGGTCGCGGCGAGCACGAGCCCGAGCAGACGCTCGCGGTGGCGGCGCCAGAAGAGCTGGGCGACCGCCCCGCCCATCGAGTAGCCGAGGACGACGAACCGGTCGAGCCCGATCGCGTCGGCCATCGCGATGACGTCGTCGGCGCAATCCTCCAGCCGGAAGGGGGCCCTGCCCCTGATCCCCGTCCCATGGCCGCGATGATCGAAGGCGAGCACGCGGTGGTGCTCGGTGAGCGGACCGTACGCACGGAAGAAGTTGAGGTCGGCGGTGGCCGTCCACCCATGGAGGAGCACCAGATCCGGTGCCCCGCGAGGGCCGGCGAGCTCACGCAGCACGACCGGGCCGGCGGGCAGCTCGATCCGCCGGCCGGGCGGCAGGCCCGGGGGATCGATCGACGTGACCAGAGCGTCGAGCTCGGTCACCCGCGCAAATCCCGGTCAACCGTGCTGCAGATGCGAGTGAGCGAGCGCCAGCGGGATCCGACGCGAGCGACCGGAGCGCCAGCGGAGGGAGCGTCCACCAACGGCCTGCGTGGCCGGGGAACGCAATGACGGCCTCCGTGGCCGGGGAACGCCATCGTGGTCACGGGTCTGTCCTGTCGCCGATGCGAGCGAGCGAGCGCCAGCGAGCGAGCGGCCAGCACCGGCCTGCGTGGCCGGGGAACGCCATGAACGTCAGGCGGCCTCGACCTGGAGCACGCGGACCCGCAACTCGCCGGTCGGAGCCTCGAACGAGACAGTGTCGCCGGCGCGGTGCCCGATGAGCGCGGCGCCCAACGGGGCCGTCGGGCTGATCACGTCCAGGCCGCCGGAACGCTCCTCGATGTGGCCGACCAGGTAGCGCTCGGCGGCATCGTCGCTGTCGCCCTCGTAGACGAGGGTGACGATCGAGCCGGGCCCGACGACGCCCGGCCGCGGCGCCTCGATGATCTCGGCATGTTCGATGATCGCCTCGAGCTGCCGGATGCGTCCCTCGAGGTGCCCTTGCTCGTCCTTGGCGGCCTGATAGTCGCCGTTCTCGGTGAGGTCGCCCAGCTCGCGCGCGTGTTCGATCTTCGCCGCGACCTCGAGGCGACCACGCGTGGCGAGGTCGTCGAGCTCCGCCCGCAGCCGGTCGAAGGCGGCTTGGGACAACTGGTGCGATTCCATGGTTCATCGAGCCTATCGGTGCCGCGGAGAGCGGGGATGGACGATTCATTCCCTAGATTCCCCCACCATGCAGGGACAGCGGCACCGGATCGCGGTGATCGGGGGCGACGGGATCGGACCCGAGGTCACGGCGGAGGCGCTGAAGGTGCTGCGGGCGACCGACGTCGGCTTCGAGGCCGTCGAGTTCGACCTCGGCGGCGGGCGCTACCTGCGCGACGGCGAGGTGCTGTCCGACGGCACCCTGGAGGAGCTGCGGGCCTTCGACGCGATCCTGCTCGGCGCCGTCGGGACGCCCGACGTGCCGCCAGGGGTCATCGAACGAGGGCTGCTGCTGAAGATGCGGTTCGAGCTCGATCTCTACGTGAACCAGCGCCCGTTCATCGCCCCGACCCACGACTTCGTCGTCATCCGCGAGAACACCGAAGGGCCGTATGTGGGCGAGGGCGGGGTCCTGCGCAGGGGCACACCTCACGAGGTCGCCACGCAGGGCAGCGTCAACACGCGCCACGGGGTCGAGCGGTGCGTCCGGTACGCCTTCGAGCTGGCGTCGACGCGCACCCGCGGTCACGTCACCTTGGTGCACAAGACGAACGTGCTCACGTTCGCCGGCGACCTGTGGCAGCGGACGTTCGACGAGGTCGCGGCCGGGTTCTCCGGGATCGGCACCGCCTATCATCACGTCGACGCGGCAACGATCTACTTCGTGCAGGATCCGCAGCGGTACGACGTGATCGTCACCGACAACCTGTTCGGCGACATCCTCACCGATCTCGGCGGCGCCGTCTCCGGCGGCGTGGGGCTCGCCAGCTCGGCCAACCTCAACCCGGCGCGTACCGGCCCGAGCATGTTCGAGCCCGTACACGGTTCGGCTCCCGATATCGCCGGCACCGGAACGGCCAACCCGACGGCAGCCATCTTGTCGGCGGCGCTGATGCTCGACTTCCTCGGCGAGGGGACGGCCGCCGACCGGATCAGGGCGGGGTGTGCCCAGCCGGTTAGCGGCAGCACCACGCGCCGTGGGTGACGAGATCGCAGCCCGGGTGCGAGAATGAGTCCATGCCCATCACGCCGACGCCCAAGATCTGGATGAACGGCGACCTGGTCGATTGGGACCAGGCCCGCATCCACGTGTTGACGCACACCCTGCACTACGGGATGGGCGTGTTCGAGGGCATCCGCGCGTATGAGACCTCGCAGGGCCCGGCCGTCTTCCGGCTGACCGACCACATCCTGCGGATGCAGAACTCCGCCAAGATCATCGGGATGGAGCTGCCTTACTCCGTCGAGGAGCTCGTCGATGCGGCCAAGGCCACCGTCGCCTCGACCGGCCTCGGATCGTGCTACGTGCGCCCGATCGCCTACTTCGGGTACGGCGAGATGGGACTGAACACCCTGCCGTGCACCGTCGACGTCGCCATCGCCTGTTGGCCGTGGGGTGCCTATCTCGGCGACGACGCCGTCACCAAGGGCGTGCGGATGAAGATCTCGTCGTGGACCCGCCACGAGCACAACACGATGCCGCCGGCGTCCAAGACCACCGGCAACTACGTGAACTCCTCGCTGGCCAAGGTCGAGGCACTGAACGCCGGCTACGACGAGGCGATCATGCTCAGCCCGAGTGGCCTCGTCGCCGAGTGCACGGGCGAGAACATCTTCGTCTCCCGGCAGGGCAAGCTGCTCACGCCGCCGCTGTCGGCCGGCGCACTGGAGGGGATCACCCAGAGCTCGGTGATGACGATCGCCCGCGACCTCGGATTCGACTGCCGGATCGACAACATCGCCCGCAGCGACCTCTACATCGCCGACGAGATCTTCGTCTGCGGCACCGCGGCCGAGGTGTCGTCGGTGAACTCGGTCGACGACCGCGAGATCGCCTGTCCCGGCCCGATGACCACCGCCATCGCCGACGTCTACGCCCGGGCGGTGCGCGCCGAGGAACCGCAGTACAAGGAGTGGTGTGAGCTCGCCGTCGCCCCGTGACGGCGTGAGTTTCAGCTGACCGCCGCTTCGAGCATCGCGAGGAACCGGTCGCGGTCGGCCGCGGTGACCACGAGCGCGTTCGGCTGACGGTCCGACAGGCCGAGCAGGTCCATGACGACCATCCCTCGGGTCAGCGGGCTGTCGCACTCGACCGCGCAGTGGAGGGAGCGGGTCTCGGTCGCCACCGTCGGGTCGATGGCGTAGGCCATCGCGATCGGGTCCGGAAGATCGAAGCCGGAAAGCTTGGTCTCCTCGCGGCTGAACTCGGTGAGCACCCGCTGGATGTCGACGCACATCTCGGCCACAGGAGTGCCGATCGCCCGGAGCGCGGCGGCGTCGTCGGGCTCGATCACCGCGTGGTGCCGCGACACGTCCCACCCGACGAGCTCGAGCGGCAGCCCCGACTCGAGCACGATGGCCACGGCGTGGGGGTCGACCCACATGTTGAACTCCGCCACCGGACTGTGGTTGCCGATGTGATCGGCGACGGCCCCCATGACGACGCAGCGCCCCACGCGGCGAGCGAGGGTCGGATCGCGCCGCACGGCGATGGCGATGTTGGTCAGCGGCCCGAGCGTGACGAGGGTCAGTTCCTCGGGGTGCCGGTGCGAGGCGGCGAGGAGCGCGTCGACGGCGTGGCCGGACGCGGGTGAGCGGCCGGAGAGCGGGAGCCCGATGTCGCCCATCCCGTCGGTCCCGTGGACGTGCTGGCCGGTCTGGAGGGGCACGATGAGCGGGGCGTCGGCACCGGCGTGGACCGCGACGTCGGCACCGCACAGCTCGGCCACGTAGAGGGCGTTCTGCACGGCGAGGTCGAGGGGCACGTTTCCGGCGACGACCCCGATGCCGACGACGTCGACGTCGGGATGACGCAGGGCCATCACGAGGGCGACGGCGTCGTCACTGGCGGTGTCGGTGTCGATGAAGAACGGTCGGGGCACGATCTCTCCGTTCTGTCGTTCGGCACCGGCCCGATCCGGCCGATTCCGTACGACAGAAGCGGATGATGGCCGAAAAGTGTGAGCGCCCCGGGTGGCGCTTGCGCGCTGCCCGGGGCAGCTCGACGTGGGACGAACCATCCACCATTGGTCGACCTGCTGGCGTTAGCCTCTCGCTCGACCTCACATCGCCCGTCGTGCCCGGAGGCTCGGCGGGCGATGCCGCGTTATCGGCCCGGTTGCCGGTTACCCGACTCCGTTCCCGTCACGAACCTTTCACGCTGTCCCGGACAAGTCCGAGACACCGATCAGACACCGTGAGGACCGCGAACCCGGAGAGCCAGTTGGGGTGGCCCCCCGAGGACTCGGCCCTGCCACTCCGTACGACCGACCGGCGAACCGGTCTGCCGTCCGACGTGGCGGTTGGTGGCAATTCGTCCCGTGCACCGGTCCCGCTGACGCCTCGTGAACCGGCCCGTTTTCCGCCGCAGTCACCCGAAGGCGACTCCGACAGACTCGGATACCCGGTCCCGGTTGGCGTTGCGCTTTCCGGTACGGGGCACACGATCGCGAACGCATCACCCCAGGTCAAGACCTTATTCTCAATTCACAGGGTTCTCCCCAAAGATTCTCCGTTACCCCCAGAAAACGCGCACTCATCCACCGTTCATGCACAGGAATACGCACAACCCGCGCCGCTCCCCGCGTCCCCCGTCACACCCTGTTCACATCGTGCACACAACCCGGGAACAGACGCTTCGTACCATCCGGCCGTGCCTCTGCCCGCCCCTGCAGATGCCCGGTTCGCCACGGCTCTGGGCGAGCGCGACCGCGCCGTGCTCGCCGTGCTGCTCGGCCACCACGGACGCGTGGTCGCGCGCTCGTCCCTGCGGCACGAGGCCGGCCTCACCGAGCTCAGCCCTCGTCGGTGCGAAGCGGCATTGGTCAGGTTGCGGGCCGTCCTTGGTGAGGATGCCATCGTGACCGTCCGCCGCCGCGGGTGGATGCTGCGCAGCGATGCGCTCGCGGCCGCCGCCACCATCCTCGACTCCGTGCGCGGCTGACCGTGCTGGGCCTGCTGGCGGCGACCGGCAGCGTCGACCTGGCGCGGCTGCTGCTCGACCTGCTGGTCGTCATCGTCGCCGCCAAGCTCGCCAGCGAGGTGTGCGAGCAGTTGCGGGTGCCGACGGTCGTGGGCGAGATCGTCGCCGGCGTGCTCGTCGGACCGTCCGTCCTCGGACTGGTCGAGCTGGACGGCGCCCGGGGTGTCAGCCTCGAGATGATCGCCGAGATCGGCGTCCTCCTCCTCCTGGTCGAAGTCGGGATGCAGATGGACCTCGCCGGGCTCGGTCGGGTCGGCCGGGCGTCGCTCCTCGTCGCCGTCGTCGGTGTCGCGGTGCCGTTCGCGACCGGGACCTTCGCCGGGCTCGGGTTCGGCGAGTCCGCCGAGACCTCGATCTTCGTCGGCGCGGCGCTGACCGCGACGAGCGTCGGCATCACGGCGCGGGTCCTCGGTGACCTCAGGGCGCTCGCCACGACAGAGGCGCGGGTCGTCCTCGGCGCGGCCGTCGCCGACGACGTCATCGGCCTGATCATCCTCACCGTCGTCGTCAAGGTCGTCACCGGCGACGGGGTCACGGTCACGACCGTCCTCTCGACGACGGGCATCGCGCTCGGCTTCCTCGTGCTGGCGGGCGCGGTCGCCCTCGTGGCCGTGCCGCCGGCGTTGGACGCGATCCATCGGTGGTCGCGGTCGGGCACGACCTTGACCGTCGCCTCGCTCGTCCTCGTGCTCGCCCTGGCGACCCTGGCCGACGCCGCCAACCTGGCGTTCATCATCGGTGCCTTCATCGCCGGGCTGGCCCTCGGACGGTCTCACCACCAGGCGCAGGTCGCGGCCGACCTGAACAGTGTCGGCACCTTCTTCATCCCGGTGTTCTTCGTGCTCATCGGGGTCAACGCCGACCTCGAGGCGATGTTGCGGCCGAACGTGCTCGCGATCGCAGGCGTCCTCACCGTCGTCGCCGTGCTGGGCAAGCTCGTGTCCGCGGTCGGCGCGGCCGGGCTGCACGCCGACCGTCTGATGATCGGCGTCGGCATGATCCCGCGAGGGGAGGTCGGTCTGATCTTCGCCAGCATCGGGCTCAGCGAGGGGGTGATCGACGACGAGCTCTACGGCGCCCTGCTCGTGGTCGTCCTGCTCTCAACACTCATCACCCCTCCTGTCCTGCGGTGGCGGATCAACGCGACGGGCGCCACCGAGCTCGCCAGGGCACTCGACGAGGAGACCACCGACGAACCGGATGACGGGTGGATCTCTCTCGACGGCGGACGGATCACGCTCGCCGGCAAGCCTCCCGTCGCCGCGACCGCGTCGGTCGCCCTCGCCGCGGCGGTGGCTGCCCGCGACGCCGTGCCGTCGGACCACCTTCTCGCCTGGTTCGGCGACCGGCGGGCGGCCCCACTGACCTGGTCGGCAACGGACACGGACCACCTTCTGGACGTGCTCCGCACCGGTGACGCCCGGTCGGTGCGCTTCCTCGACGTGACCGGAGTGCTCGAGCGGGCCGTGCCAGACCTGGCCGCCGCGCTCGAGCGCCGGCGCAGCGATCCGGGCGAGCTCGACCCCGCCCGCGTGCTGCGCTTTCCGACCGTGGCCCGTGCCGCCGAGTTGCTCGAGCTACCCCAACGAGACTTGTGGGACCGGCACCCACGACCACCGGCGGACGGTTCCCGCGACGTGCTCCTTGCTGCCCTCGTAATCGATGTCCTCGGTCCGGACGCCGACGGGCAGGCCACGGCGTCACTGCTGCGACAGCTGGCCGTCCCCGCCCCCGATCGGGTCGAGCAGTTGCTGGCCGCGGCGGCGCTGCTGGGGGCGGCAGCTGCCGACGTGGACAGCTACGACCAGGAGGAGATCCGCAAGCTGGCGGCGCACATCGGGAGCCCGGCACTGGCGACCGATGCCTACTTGGTGGCGCTGACCCAACCCTCGACCGAACGGCAGCGTGAGGCACTCGAGGAGCTCCGCGAGCACGTCGACGACCTCCTCGCCCATCCCGAGCAACTCGGTGAACAGGCGGACTCGCTCGCCGAGGCACGCCGGCGGGCCGCGGAATCACTGTCGACGGAGCCCGGGACGATCGGGCGGTTGCGGACCGCCTCGGTCAACCAGCTGCTCGCCCACGAGCCGGAGGAGCTCGCCCGCCAGGCGCGATTGATCGAGCCGTTGCCCGGTCGAGGCGTCGTGCGGGTGGCGGTGAGCCCGGATCCGCGGCCTGATCACTGGAGCATCGACGTCGCCTGTCGTGACGTCGGCGGGTTGCTCGCTCGATTGACGCGCACGCTCACCGCGTCCGGGTGCGACATCGTCAGCGCCAGGCTCGCGACGTGGGAGGACGGAGGTGTGGTCGACACGTTCATCGTCCGCTCGGCAGTGCGGCCCCGCGCCCGCGAGCTGGCGGAGGCGTTCGAGGCCGCGCTTCGCCACAAGGTCGTGCTGGAGGCGGTGCCCGGTCTCGACGTCACGTTCGACAACGCCGCGCTGCCGTGGCACACGAGCGCCATCGTGACGGGACAGGACCGGCCCGGCGTCCTCGCCGCGCTCGCTGCGGCGTTCGCCGCCGCCGGCGTCGTCGTGCACCGCGCCCGGGTGACCACCGCCGGCACCGACGTCGTCGATCGCTTCGCGTTGAGCGACCGCCACGGCCGCAAGCTGGACGACGCGGCGATCGAGCGCGTGCGGCGGGCGCTCGCGGGGGAGCGTCCCCGCCGCCGCCTGGTCAAGGCACTGCGCTGAAAGCGGCGAACGAGAACGCAACGCGCTTGAAACACGGCGGTCCCGGTGTGGAAACGAGGTCGTTCTTATCTGTGCACCGGAGGCGCCAGGGAGGGTGCCTCCAGGTCCATGACCTCGGCCCCTCACGGAGGATTCATGCGCAAACGAGCGCTCAAGTACCTGGTCGGCGGCACCGCAGGCGCGGCTGCTGTCGTAGTCCTGACCGGCGGCGTCGCCTTCGCTCAGGACGACGATCCGATCGCGGCCCTCGGCGGTCAGCTCAACATGCTCTGGGTCGTCATCGGCGCCGTACTCGTCATCTTCATGCAGGCGGGATTCGCGCTCGTCGAGACCGGTTTCTGCCGGGCCAAGCACGCGGCCCACGTGGTGAGCACCAACTTCGCCATCTTCGGTCTCGCGTTCATCGGCTTCTTCCTCGTCGGCTTCCCGCTGACGCCTCAGCGCCCTCGACATGACCGGGTACTTCGGGGGCCTCGGCGCGGCCGTCGGCAGCCCCCTGCTCGGCGACGGCAACTGGGTGTTCCTCTGGAAGGGCGGATGGGCCCTGTCGGGTGGCGGCATCGACGCCGGGGTGCTCGCCATCTTCCTCTACATGGTCGCCTTCATGGACACGACGGCGACGATCCCTACCGGAGCGATGGCGGAACGGTGGAAGTGGGGGAGCTTCGTCATCTGGGGCCTGTTCTGCGGCGCGATCTACTACCCGCTGTTCGCGGCGTGGACGTGGGGCGGCGGCTGGCTGGCCAAGACCTGGGACACCCTCGACCTCGGCGCCGGCTACGTCGACTTCGCCGGCAGCGGAGTCGTCCACGTCGTCGGCGGTGTCGCCGGACTCGCCGGGGCGAAGGTGCTCGGTGCGCGCATCGGGAAGTTCGACGCCGACGGCAATCCGCGGGCGTTGCTCGGCCACAACATCCCGATGGCGATCCTCGGAACGTTCATCCTCCTCTTCGGCTGGTTCGGCTTCAACGCCGCGTCGACGTTCGCGGCCACAGACGTGCAGTTCGCCACCGTCGCGACCAACACCGCGATCGCCGCCGCCTTCGGTGCCATCATCGCCATGCTCTGGATCACCCGGAGGACGGGCAAGCCGGATCCCGGGATGATGGCCAACGGCATGCTGGCCGGGCTCGTCGCGATCACCGCTCCGTGCGCGTTCGTCACGCCGGCGATGTCGGCGGTCATCGGTGCGATCGCGGGCGTGCTCGTCATCGAGGCCGTCTACCTCGTCGAGCGGCGACTGAAGGTCGACGACCCGGTTGGGGCGATCGCCGTGCACGGGGTGTGCGGGACGTTCGGCGTCCTGGCCGTCGGCCTCTTCGCCAACGGCAGCTACGGCGGCGGATGGAACGGCTCCGATGTCGAGGGCGTCAAGGGCCTGTTCTGGGGTGATGCCGGCCAGTTCGGCGCCCAGCTCCTCGGCGCTGTCGTTCTGTGGACGGTGATCTTCGGCGTCGCCTACACGTTCTTCCGGGTTCAGGACAGCGTGTCCAAGGCGATGGGCAAGGGCGGCATCCGATCGAGGGAAGCCGACGAGATCGTCGGACTCGACGTCCCGGAGATGGGTGTCCCGGCCTATCCGGACCTCGCCGGGACTCCTGCGGTCGCCGCCGACTAGGAGTGCGTCTGGAGCTAGGGGCACCGACGCATCAGCCCACCTCCCCGGTCGGTTTCCCCGGGGAGGTGGGCGCTCGTCGGGTCGTACGCGATTGACGGCGGCTCGTCGCGCCCGATTGAATGGGCGCCGTGATCTCGCCGGACGCCACCCGCCTCGCCGCGATCATCATCATTTCGTAGTGCACGTGGACCATCCACGTGCACGCAGAAGCCGCCCCCGTGGGCGGCTTCTTCGATTCTCGAGGCTGGTCGGACAGGAGCGACATCATGAGTGAGCAGGTCGAGGTGTTCGACACCACACTGCGCGACGGCCTGCAGGTCGAGGGCGTCTCGGCGACGGTGGAGGACAAGCTGCGCATCGCCGAGCAACTCGATCTGCTCGGCGTGCAGTACATCGAAGGCGGCTGGCCGGGGGCGAACCCGAAGGACGTCGAGTTCTTCGCCCGGGCCGGCCGGGAGCTGCAGCTCACCACGAGCACGCTCGTCGCGTTCGGGTCGACGCGCCGGCCGCGGGGCAAGGTCGACGACGACGCCACGTTGCGCAACCTGATCGAGGCCGGCACCCCCGCCGTGTGCATCGTCGCCAAGAGCTCCGAGTACCACGTGACCCAGGCCTTGCAGACGTCGCTCGACGAGGGCGAGGCGATGATCGCTGACTCCGTCGAGTTCCTTCACGCCCAGGGGCGCCGCGTCCTCGTCGACATGGAGCACTTCTTCGATGGCTACAAGACCAACCCCGAGTTCTCGTTGCGGGCACTGGAGGCGGCGGTGGTGAAGGGGGCGAGCCATCTCGTGCTCTGCGACACCAACGGCGGCTCGCTCCCCCACGAGGTCGAGGAGATCGTCGGTGTCGTCCACGCTCACGTGGGCGGGGACGCAATGATCGGCATCCACTGCCACGACGACACCGGGTGTGCCGTCGCCAACTCGATGGCTGCGGTGCACGCCGGCGCCCGCCACGTGCAGGGGACGCTCAACGGGTTGGGCGAGCGGACCGGCAACGCCAACCTCACCACGATCATCCCCAACCTCCAGCTCAAGCTCGGTTACGGCTGCCTACCGGAGGGTCGCATCGAGCGTCTGACCGCCGTCAGTCACCACGTCGCCGAGCTGCTCAACCGCGCCGTCAACCCGCAGGCGCCGTACGTCGGCTCATCGGCGTTCGCCCACAAGGCCGGCCTACACACGAGCGCGATCGCACGAGCTCGGGACGCCTACGAGCACGTCGAGCCGGAGCTCGTCGGCAACGGCACGCGTTTCGTCGTCAGCGAGATGGCCGGGCGGGCCACGATCACGATGAAGGCCGCCGAGCTCGGGCTCGAGATGGACGGCCCCGCCGTGAACAGTGTGATCGACGATCTCAAGCGCCTCGAGCACGAGGGCTACCACTTCGAGGCCGCCGACGCCTCGCTGGAGCTCCTCATGCGCCGCGCCACCGGCTGGGAGCACGAGTTCTTCCGGGTCGAGAGCATGCGGGTGATCACCGACGAGCTGCCCAACGGCGAGTTCACCACCGAGGCGACCGTGAAGGTGTGGGTGGGAGGCGCACGCCGGGTGTTCACCGCCGAGGGCAACGGCCCGGTGAACGCCATCGACCTCGCCCTGCGCAGTGCGCTCAACGGTGCCTATCCGCGGCTGGACCGGGTGCACCTCACCGACTTCAAGGTGCGCATCCTCGACGGCGCCGGCGCCACCGGGGCGGTGACGAGGGTGCTCATCGACGCCACCGACGGCGACCGCGACTGGACCACGATCGGCGTCAGCACGAACATCATCGAGGCGTCATGGCGCGCGCTCGAGGAGAGCATCGTCTACGGGTTGTTGCACGCCGGCTGACCGTCCCTGCCAACGCGGAATCTGGGCGGGATCCGTCCCGGATTGCGGAACGATTCCCGCCCAGACGTGAGTTGGGACGATGGTGCGCGTGCTCGAAGCCGAAGGCTCGGGCGGCTAGACCTGGGTCTGCATGGCTGCGCCGAAGTTCACTCCTGTCTCTCCTGTTGATGATCCCCGCGGGTACGAGTCACCGGACCACATCCCCACCGGCTGGACGAACAACCGCCCCGGTGACCTCCGCGGCCGCCAACCGCAGGGGGCCCTGCTCGGGTACCAAGGCCCCGACCAGGGGTACGCGCTCGCCCTGGCCGGCCGCCTACGGGACGCCCTCCAGATGCAGAAGGGGGAGAACGCCGACGATGTCCTGGCCGGGGTCACCGCGATCGGGCTGCGGCGGGCGTCGCTCTTCGGCCGCGCGCCGGTGATCCACGACCTGCGCATCGCGGCGACCATCTGGGGGTTCCTCGACCCCGATCCGCCCGCTGAAATGGTCTCGACCCGCCGCCGCCAGTTCGAGGGGCTGGCGAACGTGGCCCACCACTACAGCGCCGTGCGAGCGCTCGTCGACTCGGTGCCCGAGTCGACGCTGCGCATGACCCCGGAGCAGGTGCACACGGCCTACCCCGCCCAGTGGCGCGAGCTGCTGGGCGTTACGTGACGGCGTAGGCCCTCAGGTCCTCGAGGTCGACGAACTCGAGCGCCGACATGTGGGTGCTCTCGAGCACGACCGGGCACGCCGCTCCCTCCTCGAGCGCCTCGGCCCAGCGCGCCGCGCAGACGCACCACTGGTCGCCGGCGCGCAGGCCGGGAAACCCGTACTGCGGCATCGGCGTCGAGAGGTCGTTGCCCCGGCTGGCGGAGAAGGCGAGGAACTCGGCGGTGACCTGGCAGCACACGACGTGCATGCCCGGGTCGTCGCCACGGTTCTCGCAGCACCCGCTGCGGTAGTAGCCGGTCAGCGGATCGAACGAACAGGGCTCCAACTCCCCACCCAGTACGTTGCGCTGCTGCATCCCTCCATCACAGCACACCCCCGTCCCCGCTCGCGTACGTTGTCGCCATGCTCCAACCCGCCATCCGTGACCTCGCCACCGGCAAGAACTTCGGTGTCCTCTCGTTCCAGCTCCCGAGCGGCCAGCTCGCCAGCCACGTCATGTGGGTGGACGCGTCCGACGACCAGCTGCTCATCAACACCGAGGTGCATCGCGCCAAGTACAAGGCGATGCAGCAGAACCCCGACGTCACCGTCACGGTTTGGGACCTCGACAACCCCTATCGCTACGCCGAGGTCCGCGGCCGGGTCATCGGCGAAGTGCGTGGTGACGAGGCGCGCGACCACATCGACAAGTGCTCGCAGCGCTATCTCGGTCACGACTACCAGGCGACGATCCAGAGCGAGCGGGTGATCGTGCGCATCGAGCCGGTCCGTCAGCTCACCCGCGGGCTCTGACCGTGAGCGACCCACTCGTCGGCGTGCTGATGGGCTCGGCCAGTGACTGGCCGACGATGAAGGCGGCCGTCGCCGTGCTGGAGCGGTTCGACGTCGCCCACGAGGCCAAGGTGATCAGCGCCCACCGCATGCCGGATGAGACCTTCGCCTATGCCGAGGCCGCCGCCGGCCGGGGGCTGCGGGCGATCATCGCCGGCGCCGGCGGGGCGGCCGCGCTCCCCGGCGTGCTCGCCGCCAAGACGACGGTGCCGGTGCTCGGCGTGCCGGTTCCGTCGGGACACCTCCAGGGCCAGGACGCGATGCTGTCGATGGTCCAGATGCCCCCGGGAATACCGGTGGCGACGTTCGCCATCGGCGAGGCCGGCGCCACCAACGCCGCCCTCTTCGCCGTCGCCCTGCTCGCCGCGTCGGACCCACGGCTCGTCGAGGAGTTGGTGGCGTACCGGGCCGAGCGCCGCGCGGCGGCCGCGGCGGCCACGCTCCCGCCGAAGTGATCTCGCCTTGGTCACCGAATCGCGCGCCGCCCGCGCGATTCGGTGACCAAGGCGGGTGTCAGCTCACACCGACACACCGACGAGCTGGCCGATCCCGTAGGTGATCGCGCAGGCGCCGAGCACGATCAGCACCTGGCGGGCGACCGAGCGGATCATCGGGCGCTCGGCGAAGCCGGCGATCAACGCACCGACGATCGCGGCGACGACGATGCCGATGGCGATCGACGCCATCGTCGGCGCGGTGCCGGTTGCCGACCCGAGCCAGGGCACGACGGGGGCCAACGCGCCGAGCAAGAAGCAGACGAACGAGAGCGCGGCCGCCTGCCACGGCGACGCCAGACCCTCAGGATCGACGCCCAGCTCCTCGCGGGCGTGGACGATCAGTGCCTCTTCGGGCTGCCGCATCACGTCCGCCGCGGCCAGGCGCGCCTGTTCCGGCGCCATCCCGTGGGCCTCGTACATCCCGGCCAGCTCGACCGTCTCGGCGAGCGGATGCCGTTCGAGCTCGCGGCGCTCGATCTCCAGCTCGCGTCCGATGAGGTCGTTCTGCGCCGAGATGCTCACCCATTCGCCGGCCGCCATGCTGATCGCGCCGGCGACCGCCCCCGCGATCCCGGCGAGGCGCACCAATGACGCCCCCGCACCGCCGCCGGCGAACCCGAGGATCAACGACACGTTGGAGACGAGCCCGTCGTTCACTCCGAACACCGCCGCTCGGGGCAGGCCGCCCGCCACCGAACGGTGCATGTGGTGCGGATCGCGCGTCGCCACCGCCTCCAGGCTACGGACGCCGGCAGCCCCCCGAACGTTTCCGGGGCGGCGCTAATGTCCGGAGGCGAACCGTGTTGCCGACAACGGCGTCGGGACGGAGAGGTTGAGCGACATGCAGGTGCATCCCGATGTAGCCGAGGCGCTCGGCCGCCTCCGTGATCTCGCCGGGCTCCGCCAGCCCGACGACCCGTTGCTCGCCGACCTCCTTCCGCTCTACTACTCAGAGCTGCCCGAGGGCGACGTCGACGACCGCAAGCTGGACGACATCTACGCGGTGGCGGTCGCCCATCTCGCCGTCGGCCGCCGGCGGGCGCCGGGAGAGACCATCGTCCGTCTGATCTCACCGGATCGCGAGCGCGACGGGTGGCACTCGCCGCACTCGGTGTTGCTGGTCGTCACCGACGACATGCCGTTCCTGGTCGACACGATGCGCCTGGTGCTCGAGCGCCATGGGCTCGAGATCCACCTGCTCGTCCACCCGATGCTCACGGTCGAGCGCCGTGACGACGACACGCTCGTCGTCGTCGATGCCGACGACGGGCTGGTCGAGGCGTGGACACAGATCGAGATCGACCGGATCGACGGGGCCACCACGCGTGCGGTGCAGGACGAGATCATCCGGGCGATCGAGGACGTCCGCCTGGTCGTGGACGACTTCCCGGCGATGCGGGCCCGGATGGAGGAGCTGGGCGCGATCGACCCGCTCCTGCCATGGCTCGCCAACGGCCAGTTCGTGTTCCTCGGCGCCGCTGACTACGACCGGGCCGCCGACGGCACGCTCACCCTGCGGCGGGGGAGCGAGCTCGGTCAGATCCGCCAGCTCGATCGGACGGACCCCCCGCCGGTGCCCGGTGACCGAACCGTCGTCATCGCCCGCAGCGACGCCACCGCCACCGTGTTCCGCGCCGAACGGCAGACCGTCGTGATCGTCCGTCCGGACGATACGACCGAGCGACGCTTCGTCGGCCTGCTGGCGACGAACGCGTACCGGGTCAGCGTGCTCGACATCCCCCGCATCGGCGACGACGCCCGCCGCGTGCTCGACCTCACCGAGGCGCGCATGCACGCTCACGCCGGCCGGGCCACCCGGACCGTGTTGGAGAACCTGCCGCGGGACCTCGTTCTCGAGCTCGAACCAGACGAGCTCGGACAGCTCGTCGCCGACATCGTCGGGCTGCAGGAGCGCCAGCTCGTCCGCGTCTTCGAGGTGCCCGACCCGGTCGGGCCCTGGGCCACCGTGCTCGTCTACCTCCCCCGCAACCGCTTCACGGCCGAGCTGCCCGAACGCGTCGCCGATGCCGTCGCCGCGGCCTACGGGGCCGAGGGATCCGACCAGCGCACCTTCGAGTCGCTGGTCGGAGCGAGCTCACTCGCCCGCATCGCGGTGAGTGTGCGCCGTCCCGGCACGTCGAGTGGCATCGACGTCGCCGTGCTCGAACGAACCATCGACGAGCTGTCGACCTCGTGGCCCGAGCGCCTGCGGGCCGCCCTGATCGGCGAGTTCGGTGAGGAGGCCGGCGTCGATCTCTTCGACCGCGTCGGCAGTCACGCCCCCGCGGCGTACCGCGCGGCGGTGGCGCCGGAGCGGGCGATCGGCGACGTCCGCCGCATCGCCTCCCTGCTCGACGGCGCCGACGAGTTCACGACGTCGCTCGGCCACGAGATCGATGCCCCGGCGGGCGAGTGGCGGTTCCGGGTGTACCGCAAGGGGTCCTCGGCGGCGCTGTCCGAGCTGCTCCCGCTCCTCGACCACCTGGGCCTCGAGGCGCTCGACGAGCAGCCGTACACGCTTCGGGCCGGGGACGAGAAGGTGTTTCTCTACGACATCGGGGTCAAGGTGCCCGCGGCGATCGACCTCGACGCGCACCGATGCGAGCAGCTGCAATCGGCGTTCGGCGCGCTTGTCGACGGCGAGGTCGAGAGCGACGGCTTCAACCGCCTCGTGATGGGGGCCGGCCTCACCGCGCGGGAGGTCACGATCGTGCGGGCGTACGCCAAGTACCTACGGCAGATCGGCTTCGGCTTCAGCCAGTCGTACGTCGAGGACACGCTCAACGTCCACCCGCATCTCGTTGCCGAGCTCGTCGCCCTGTTCCACGCCCGTTTCGATCCCGCCGTCACGGATCGCGAGGGCCGCGTCGAGGAGCTGAGCACGCAGTTGGCGGTGGCGCTCGACGCGATCCCGAGCCTCGACGAGGACCGCATCTGCCGGGCGTTCAAGACGCTCATCGAGGCGACGGTCCGGACGAACTACTACCGCGGCCGGCCCGCCGTCGCGTTCAAGTTCGATCCGACCAAGATCTCCGAGTTGCCGGCGCCGCGGCCGCGCCACGAGGTGTGGGTCTGCGGGCCGCGAGTCGAAGGGGTCCACCTGCGCGGGGGGCCGATCGCCCGTGGCGGCCTGCGCTGGAGCGACCGGCGGGAGGATTTCCGCACCGAGGTCCTCGGACTGATGAAGGCGCAGATGGTGAAGAACGCCGTGATCGTGCCGACGGGCGCCAAGGGCGGCTTCGTCGTCAAGCGTCCGCCGACCGAGCCCGAGGCGCTGCGGGCGGAGGTCGTCCAGTCCTACCAGGCGTTCATCCGCGGCCTGCTCGATCTCACCGACAACCTGGTACCCGGACCCGACGGCCCCACCGTTGTCCCCCCGCCGGACACTGTCGTCCACGACGAGGACGACCCGTATCTCGTCGTCGCCGCGGACAAGGGCACGGCCACGTTCAGCGACCTCGCCAACGACATCTCCATCGAGTACGGGTACTGGCTGGGCGACGCCTTCGCGTCCGGCGGCCGCACCGGGTACGACCACAAGGCGATGGGGATCACGGCGCGGGGAGCGTGGGAGAGCGCGCGGCGCCACGCCAGCGTGCTGGGGAAGAACGCCGACACCGACCCGCTGACGGTGGTGGGCATCGGGGACATGTCGGGCGACGTGTTCGGCAACGGGATGTTGTGCTCCAAGGCGCTGCGCCTCGTGGCCGCGTTCGACCATCGCCACGTGTTCATCGACCCGGACCCCGACCCCGAAGTGGCATTCGCCGAACGCAGGCGACTGTTCGATCTGCCCCGCTCGAGCTGGGCCGACTACGACCCGACCCTGATCTCGCCCGGTGGTGGCGTGTACTCGCGTCTGCAGAAGTCGATCGAGCTGAGTTCCGAGGCCCGCGCCGTGCTCGCGGCGCCATCCGGGCGACTCACCCCCAACGAGCTCATCTCGGCGGCGCTGCGGGCTCCGGTCGATCTGCTCTGGAACGGGGGGATCGGCACCTACGTGAAGGCGACCACGGAGAGCAACGGCGAGGTCGGCGACCGTGCCAACGACGCTGTGCGGGTGAACGGCAGCGAGCTGCGCTGCCGGATGGTGGTCGAGGGCGGCAACCTCGGGCTCACCCAGCTCGGTCGCATCGAGTACGCGGTGGCGAGCGGGCTCGTCCACACCGACGCCATCGACAACGCGGCGGGGGTCGACTGCAGCGACCACGAGGTCAACATCAAGATCCTCCTCGACGGCCTGGTCGACGCCGGCGAGCTCACCGGCAAGCAGCGCAACCAGTTGCTGGAGTCGATGACCGACGAGGTCGCCGAGCTCGTCCTGGCCAACAACCGGGCCCAGACCCTCGCCCTGTTGATTGCCCGTCGCCAGGCCTTGCCGATGGTCAACGTGCACGCCCGCTACATCGACGTGCTCGAGACCGAGGGATGGTTGGACCGGGCGCTGGAGTTCCTGCCGACCGACAAGCAGATCGCCGAGCGCCAGGCTGCCGGCAACGGGCTGCAGACGCCGGAGTTCGCCGTCCTCATCGCGTACACCAAGAACGCCAACGTCGCCGAGATGGTGCACTCGAACCTGCCCGATGACCCCGCGTTGGAAGGCGACCTCCTGGCCTACTTCCCGGCCGAGTTGCAGCGGCGCTACGAGACGGCGATCAAGGGCCATCCCCTGCGGCGGGAGATCATCGCCACCAACGTCGGCAACCAGATGGTGAACCTCTCGGGCATCTCGTTCGACAACCGGATGACCGAGGACACCGGGGCATCGGTCATCGACGTGACGAGAGCGTGGATCGTCGCCCGCGACGTGTTCCACTTCCCCGAGCTGTGGGCGGAGATCGACGCCCTCACCGGGGACGTCCCGCTCGACACCCAGCTCGAGTTGTTCCTCGACTGCCGGCGGATGGTCGAGCGCGGCGCGCTGTGGCTGCTGCGCCATCGGCGGCCTCCGATCGACATCGGCGCCGCCGTCGCCCAGTTCCAGCCCGGCATGGCCAAGCTGGCCACGGCGCTCGAACCGGCACTCATCGGGCGGATGGCCGACGTCGTCCACTCGGGCGAGGCATCACGGCTGGCCGCGGGCGTGCCCGAAGGGCTCGCCGAGCGGGCCGGGGTCTGGCCGCTCCTACACACCGGCTTCGATCTGATCGAGCTCGCGGGCACGTACGACCGGGACGTAGCTGACGTGGCTCGGGTGACCTGGGAGCTCTTCGATCGTCTCGACCTGCTGTGGCTCTGGGACGGCATCGGTGCCTTGCCCCGCTCCGATCGCTGGCAGACCCAGGCGCGATCGGCGTTGCGTGACGACCTGCTCACGGCACTGGTCGAGCTGACCGCGACCGTCGTCGAATCGCCCGGCCGGTCCGTCGACGCCTGGCTCGCCGCCAACGAGCGCTCGGTGGCACGCGCCGCAGCGATGTTCACCGAGATCCGGCGCGCCGAGAGCTACGACCTCACCGCGCTCTCCGTCGCCCTGCGCCAGCTCCGCAACCTCGCCCTGACCTCCGTCACCCGCTGAAAATTTCCGTTCTGTCGTTCGGGATGCGCCGAAGGGTGCCGATTCCAAACGACAGAACCGCCACTAGCGTCGCAGTGACATGTCGGCGCGTTTTCGGATTGCACCTTCGCCCACGGGTTTCTTCCATGTCGGGGGGGCGCGCACCGCACTCTTCAACTGGGCGCTTGCCCGCCGGCTGGGCGGTCGGTTCGTGCTCCGGATCGAGGACACCGACGAGGCTCGTGACCGTCCGGAGTGGACCCAGGGGATCGTCGACGCCCTGGCATGGCTGGGCAT
This sequence comes from uncultured Acidimicrobiia bacterium, assembly GCA_963839695.1. Classification (GTDB taxonomy): domain Bacteria; phylum Actinomycetota; class Acidimicrobiia; order Acidimicrobiales; family Ilumatobacteraceae; genus JALZMG01. The sequence continues at coordinate 131,425 of CAWIVW010000012.1, forward strand.
CGGCGCCGACGATCCGACGTTCGAGGGCCCGTACTTCCAGAGCGCCAACGCGGCCAAGCACGTCGCCGCCGCAGAGCGGCTGTTCGCCGCCGGCCACGCGTACTACTGCGATTTGACGGGCGAGCAGGTACAGGAGCGGGCCAAGGCCAGCGGTGGCTCGGGGTACGACGGCTTCTCGCGGGACCGCGGGCTCGGACCTGGGCCGGGCCGGGTGCTCCGGTTCCGGGTTCCCGAGGGCACGACCGTGGTCCGCGACGTCGTCCGCGGCGACGTCTCGTTCGACGGCGCGAGCATCGAGGACTTCGTGCTGCTGCGCGGCAACGGGCGGCCGGTGTTCGTCCTCGCCAACGTCGTCGACGACATCGACATGGGGATCACGCATGTGGTGCGCGGCGACGAGCATCTGCCCAACACGCCCAAGCAGCAGTTGTTGTGGTCGGCCCTCGGCCACGACCCGCCCGTGTGGGCGCACGTGCCGGTCCTGGTCAACGAGGCCCGGCGCAAGCTCTCCAAGCGCCGCGACAAGGTGGCACTCGAGCAGTACCGCGACGACGGCTACTTGTCGGCGGCGATGGTCAACTACCTCATGACGCTCGGGTGGGCACCGAAGGGCGACACGGAGATCGTGCCGTGGGAGCGCATCGAGGACGAGTTCCGGCTCGAGGACGTCACCCACGCGCCGGCGTTCTTCGACGAGAAGAAGCTGACCGCGTTCAACAAGGAGTACCTCAAGGCGCTGCCGCCCGAGGACTTCGTCGCCGCGTGCGAACCGTGGCTCCCCGAGCACTACGACCGGGCGACGTTCGCCGAGATCGCCCCGCTGCTGCAGTCGCGAGTCGGCACGCTCGCCGAGGCGCCGACGATGGTCGACTTCCTGTTCGCCGAACCGGAGGTCGACGAGGCGTCGTGGACCAAGGCGATGCGCCCCGAGTGGGCAGGTGAGCTGCTCGATCAGGTGATCAAGGCGTACGAGGACACGCCGTGGGACGCCGAGACGTTGAAGGCCGAGTGGCGCCGCATCGTCGATTCGCTCGACGTGAAGCCCAAGCTCGCCGACGGGCCAGTGCGCGTCGCCGTCACCGGGAGAGCAGTAGGGCCGCCGCTGTTCGAGTCCCTCGAGCTGCTGGGACGAGAAATGACGCTCCGCCGGCTCGAGGCGGCGCGCGGGCGCCTCGGTGGGTGACGATGGTCGTCAGCGCCTCAGGCGCGTCCGAGGACACTGATCGGACGCCGGTCGGGATCATCCGCCCGATCCCGGTCGACGAAGGGAAACGGCGCGACCGGAACGACGACGGCCGGCCGCGCCGACCGCGCGCCGTTAGGCGGGCGGTGCTCGCCGGCGCGCTCGTACTGGTCGTTCTCGTCGGGTACTACCTGGTCAGCCTGTACCAGGTGTGGTCGACGGGACGTGGAGACCAGGCCCGTCCCGTCGACGCGATCGTCGTGATGGGGGCGGCGCAGTACGACGGTGAGCCGTCGCCGCAGCTGGCCGCTCGCCTCGACCACGTCGTCGAGCTCTGGCCCCAGGGCATCGCTCCGCTCGTCGTGGTGACGGGCGGCAACCAGCCCGGCGACCGCTTCACGGAGGCCGAGGCATCGGCCCGCTACCTGGTCGAGCGGGGCGTGCCCCAGGACGCGATCGTGCTCGAGAACGAGGGCGGCAACAGCTACGAGTCGCTGGAGGGCGTTGCCGGTCTGCTCGCCGAGCGCGGCCTCTCCGACGTGCTGATCGTGACCGACCCCTACCACTCGCTGCGCAGCCGGCTGATCGCCGAGGACCTCGGGCTCAGCGCCTACGTGTCCCCGACACGGTCGAGCGTGGTGACCGGAGGCGAGTCGCTCGTCCGCCACTTCCAGGAGGCCGCCGGCGTCTCGGTCGGCCGTCTTGCCGGGTTCGACCGGCTGTAGAGTCCTAGCGCTCCGTGGGGAGTGGTGTAATTGGCAACACAGCAGATTCTGGTTCTGTTATTCAGGGTTCGAGTCCTTGCTCCCCAGCTCGGCGGCGTCCGCACGGTGGGGCCGCCGCACCCCGCTGCTAGCGTGACGCAGCTTGGCCCGTTCGTCTAGAGGCCTAGGACACCACCCTCTCAAGGTGGCGGCACGGGTTCGAATCCCGTACGGGCTGCCAAGAAACTCCAGGTCAGAGGCCACTTTCGACGTGAAGAACATCACAACGGAGGCGGCGGCTGCCACTCACTTTGCCACTCAATCGGGACGGATTCCGTCCGTGCGCAGCACCCCTGGGCGGTGGCTCGACGCGGCGTGCTGGGGCGATGCCGATGGGCTGAACTCGTCGTGGCTCCTGGACGGATCGCTCCACCTGGAGAATGTGGTGTCACACGGGGCTGGTCGCAGGAATGACGGCGCGTCCACCCTTGTCCGGCCGGAACGGCCCTCAGCACGCCTCTGGCGCGGTCGAGATCCACGGACAAGTGGCGGGGGCATGGCCGGTCAGTCAACGCCTCAACCAACTGCTCGCACGATCGTCATGACGACCGACAGCGCGATGGGGGCAGCCCCGGAGCCGACGCACAAATCGTGCCTCGGACGGTTGTCCGAAATCGACAGGGAGTGATCCCGGACGGCCGCGTCCTGTACCGCCGGGTGGCGGAGCCACCGAACGTCGCGAGGCGCCGTTCGGTCGGCGACTCGTCTCGACGAGCCGGCGAAGAACGCAGTTCGGGCGCGCCCCGCAACGGCACATTGGGGCGATGCCCCAGGCCGGTATTCGCGCGCATTCGGGGACAGTCCAGCGCCTCGTCGGCCCCCAGTCGATCTGGGCGCGTTTCGACTCCACCGCGAAGGTGCGGACGAAGGCTCAGGTAGGACGTCGCGGCACCCAGGCCGCCGCGTTCCTGTGCGCTCTTTCTGCGACGGTCCGGGCGTGCACTCCGCCCGATATCGAGCGGGACGGAACGGCGACGACGCCGTCATTATCGGCGGGGTCGCGGCCGTCATCGAGCCGGCGTTCGGGGGCAGCTACAGATCGGACGATCTGTCGCGACCGCGGCTTGCGAGCCGCCCCCTACAGGGCATTAGGTCGCGTCAAGCGAGAGTAGGAGTCGTTCAACCGGAGTGTGCCGATCGGCCTGGCGCGCCCGGAGGGCTAGCGTCCGGTGTCGCCAAAACGATCAACTAGGAGAGGAGACGCAGCATGGCTGCTGAGAACCCGACGATCGTCCTCGTTCACGGTGCGTGGGCCGACGCGACGGGCTTCGACGCCGAGATCCGTGCCCTGCGGGACCGCGAGTATTCCGTGGTCGGGTTCGCCAACCCGCTTCGCGATCTCGCTGGCGACGCCGCGTATCTGGCCGAGTTCCTGCGGACCCTGAGCGGGCCGATCGTGCTCGTCGGCCATTCCTACGGCGGCAACGTGATCTCCATCGCCGCGATCGGCAACGAGCAGGTGAAGGCGCTCGTCTACTTGAACGGCTGGATGTGCGACGTGGGCGAGAGCCAGCAGCAGCTCCTCGAGAAGTTCGAAGGCAGCCTTGTCGGGCCTTCGATCAGGCCCGTTCCGTTCACCAATCCCGACGGGAGCGAGGGCACCGACCTCTACCTCGCCCAAGAGGCGTTCCGTGAAGCCTTCGCTGCCGACGTTGATCCTGAGACGGCCGCAGTGATGGCCGTGGCGCAACGGCCCTACGCCGTCGCTGCGTTCGCAGCTACGCCGTCGGCCCCGCCGGCGTGGAAGACACTGCCGTGCTGGTACCTGCTCGGTACCGAGGACAAGGCGATCCCGCCGGCGCTGCAACGGTTCATGGCCGAGCGTGCGAACGCGACGATCGTGGAGGTCCCGGCTTCGCACGTCTCGTTCGTGTCCCAGCCCGAGGCCGCCACCCAAGTCATCCTGCAGGCCGTCGAGGCGACCGCCGCAGCCGGCTGACCAAAGGCGCGTAGCGCTACCGAACTGATGCCGTGATGCGCTACTTGACCGTGCGGAGGTACCCGCACAGATCAGCGCCACGGTCCCGGCGTGCTGGGGCAGCTACAGGTCGGATGATCTGTGCGCGACGGCGGCTTGCGAGCCGCGCCCCTCCGGGCAATAGGCGCTGCCGGGCCGTGGCGGTGCCGGTCGCATTACCTGCAACGGATGGCGAGGAACTCTGTGTAGTTGCACGGCAAGCCCAGGCTGCCCTGGTCCAGGTCCAGCACGAGCGAGCGAAGGTCCTTGAGGCTGCTGCTCTCGACCCCCAGGGAACGGTAGGTGCCCCCCTGGGTCCGGAAGCGAACCTCATCCACCCAGCAGGTCCCGCGCTGGAACAGGTGGCGCGACTTGTGCACGGCAACCAGCTGCGACGGATCACAGATCGCCTCCAGGATCTCGACCACCTCACCGGCTCGCGCCGCAGCACCAAGTCGCTTCGCCGACCCGGCCCGTCCGATCAGATCCAGCACGTCGCGGAAGCGTTCCGGTCCGGCAGGCAACGGCACGTCGAATTCAGTGCGCCATCGCTCGAACCCATCGTCTGTTCGTTCGAGCAAGCTCTTGAGCTTGAGCGCGTTCTCGCGATGGCGAACCTTGAGGTTGATCCGGTCCGATCGCGTGAGCACGTACACGTCGTGTTCGTCGACGACCTTGACTGCCGGATCGAGGGATGAAGGAGGCAACCAGGCCGCGTCCAGGGTCGGCAGAACTTGGGCGATCCATCGCAACTCCCAGGCGTCGAATGCCTCCATCATCGGGGCATCTTCGCCCGCTCTCCCTCGCTCCCCCTCGCGATGGCCGTCACCATCGTCCCGTTGGGGGCGGCAACGTACATCGCCGGACTCCGCTAACACGAAGCGGCGGGCGGATCTTGCGCCCGAACTGCCGCTCCGCGCTAGCTGGTTGGACCTTCCCGCACAGATCAGCGCCTGCGAGCCGGCGGTCTCGGACGCGGCGCGGCGGGTTACTTCCCGTCTTCTTCGGACACCCGCTGGCTGCTCGTTCTGAGCGCGTCCGGGCTGGCGACCCGGCGCCCATCACGGGCACGTTGCGTGCGCGTGCGTTCGGGAACGATTCGCGTCCCCGCCGACGCGCCCGGGGTTGGCGGGCGCGTCGGGAGCACGCGAAGCGACTGGCTGCGTCAGGACGTCGCAGCTACCGCTGCCTCGATCACTTTGGTGACCGCTGCGGGGCGGCTGATGAGTCCAAGATGGCCAGCCTTGAAAGTCTCGATGGTCGCGTTCGCACGCTCGGACATGAACTCTTGTAGGGCGGGCGGGATCACGTGATCTTGGGTACCGATCAGCGACCATGAGGGGATCGTCTTCCAGGCTGGTGGGCCCGAGGCCTGAATGAATTGTTCGAACGCGGCAGGCCGCTGGACGGCTGCGAGCACGGCCGTGTCCTTCGCGTTGACGCCGTTGGCGAAGCACTCGGCGAAGCCGGTGTAGGGCGGGTTCGGCGCGACACGCAGATAGAGGTCCGTGCCGCCGCCCGGGGTGGGCACGAAGTTGAAGGCGGAGTTGGCCGGGTCGATGATGCAGGAGCCGGAGTTGCCGAGGAGGTCGACGGGGTCCTCGCCTTCGTCAGGGAGGAACGAATCGATATACACCAGGGCCTTGATGTTGGGGTTGCCGAGCGCCGCGTTGGTGATGACGAAGCCCCCGTACGAGTGGGCGACGAGCACGATCGGGCCGCTGATGGTTTGCAGGTAGCTGTTGAGATAGGGGGCGTCGGAGCTTGGGCCCCGCAGTGGGTTGGGCGGCGCGACGACGGTGAAGCCTTCGCGCTGCAACCTTGCGATGACGCCGCTCCACGACGAGCCGTCGGCCCAGTCACCATGGACGAGCACGATCGTGGGTCGGGGTTCGTGTCGCTTGGACGAGTCGGCCGAGGCCATCGCGCCCAAGCCGAGCGGGACCAGCAGTGCGACAACGGCAGCGACGGCGGCGATGAGCGTACGGAGAGACCGGCGCACCGGGTTCGGAGGTTCCATCATGATCGTTCCTTTCTTGATCGTGCTGATTGGGGCCACTGTCGCGCATGACCACGTTGGTGGCGTCCGTCGGGTTGGGCCGCGTTGATGACCGTGGCATCCTCATTGACCCGTGGGCGGCCGGGTGAGCCACTCGTCGAATCGAGTCGGGGCGAGCTGAGCTCCATCACCCGGGAGCAGGCTGCGCTCACTGAGTTGCGCTCCGAAGTACCGAGCCTGAGGATCGACGACAACGACGCGTTCGTCCCCGGCGGCGCGCAAGCCCTGTCGGACGAAGTCCTCGAACCGCATCGATTCGGGGCCGGCGATCTCGACGGTGTTGTTCAGGGGCGCGGCCAGCGCCACCTCGCACACCGCGGCGGCGACGTCGTCGGCTGCCATCGGTTGAATCAATGCGGCCGGGAGCCGCACTCTGTCGCCGTCACTGGCACCGTCGGCGATGCGAGTGGCGAACTCGAAGAACTGGGTGGCGTGGACGATGGTGTACGGGATCCCGGAGCTCTTGATCAGCTTCTCTTGGGCGTCCTTGGCCCGCATGTAGCCGCTGTCAGAGATCCGATCGCTGCCGACGACAGACAGCGCCACGTGATGTCCCACACCGGTTGCTGCCTCCACCTGCAGGATGTTCCGCGTCGACGTCTCGAAGAACTCGAGCACAGCGGCGTCCTCGAACGAGGGCGAGTTGGAGACGTCGACGACGACGTCCGCGCCAGCGAGGGCTTCGTTGAGGCCCTCACCTGTGAGGGTGTTGACGCCCGTGTTGGGTGCCGCGGGCACGCTCTCGTGACCGTGCCCGCGCAACTTCTCGACGAGGTTCGAGCCGATCAGCCCGGTCCCTCCGATGACGACGACCTTCACGATGATCGCTCCGTCGCACCGTCGAGGGCGTCGCGCAGGATGGAGATGGCTTGAGCGACGGCGGCGCGGGTGGCGTGTGTGCTGCTGAGAGGGTTGAGCATCATGAAGTCGTGGGTGATGCCGTCGTAGCGGACGGTCGTCACGGCGTTCCCGGCTGCCCGCAGGCGGGCCGCGTAGGCCTCGCCCTCGTCGCGCAGCACGTCGGCCTCGTCAACGATGATGAACGCCGGAGGGAGGCCGGCGAGCTGCTCGTCGCGCGCGCGGAGCGGTGACGCGAAGTGCTCCGAGCGCCGATCGACGTCGGGCAGGTAGGCGTCCCAGAACCACGCCATCCCCTTGGCGGTGAGAAAGTACCCCTCCGCGAACTGCTCGTACGACCCTGTGTCCATGGCGGCGTCGGTCACCGGGTAGTACATCGACTGCTGCACGAAGCGCACGTCGCCGCGCTCGTTGGCCATCAAGGCGAGCGCGGCGGCCATGTTGCCGCCCACCGAGTCGCCGGCGACGGCCATGCGGTCGCGATCGAGCTGGTTGGCGGCACCCTCGCGCACGACCCACTGGGCCGTGGCGTACCCCTGCTCGATGGCGACGGGGTAGCGGGCCTCGGGCGAGCGGTCGTACTCGACGAACACGACGGCCGCGCCGGTGCCGACGGCGAGCTCCCGCACGAGCCGATCGTGGGTGTCGGCGTTGCCGAGCACCCAACCGCCGCCGTGCATGTACAGGATCACGGGCAAGGGACCGGCGGCGTCCGGCGGCCGGACGATGCGCACGCGGACGTCGCCGACTTCGGCAGGGACCGTGATCCAGCGGTCGTCGACGTCGAGCTTGTCGATCGGTGCGGCCTGGACGTCGTCGAGCACCTTGCGGGCGTCGGCCGGGGTGAGCTCGTAGATGAACGGTGGAGTCGCTGTGGCGTCGACGAACTCTTGGGAAGCTCGCTCGAGCACCACCGGCGGCTGGCTCTTGGTGTCGGACATGGGCGGTTCTCCTCCTTGGTTGTGGTGATGGGTGGGTCAGACGGCAGTCCGCAGCTCCGCGGCCTGAAGGATCACCTGCGCGACCACGTCAGGTTGGGAGACGGCGATCGCATGCGAGGCGCCAGGAACCGCGACCGCATCGCGCGCGCCGGCGCGCTCGGCCATGAATTGCTGGACGGCGGTTGGGATGTTGCGGTCCTCCTCACCGAACACGAACCATGACGGCACGTCGCGCCACAGCGGCTGGTCGCCGGAGGGTTCGGCGAGCGCCTCCTGGGTCACCGGGCGCTGTGTCTCGGCCATCAGCGCGGCATCCGACGCCGGCACGTCGGCGCAGAACTGGGCGTGGAACCGGTCCTGCGTGATGTACAGGTCGGTCGTCCCGTCCGCTCGGGGGACCGGCTGCAGCGTGTCGCCGAGCGTGCTGCCGGGAATAACGCGGTGTACAGCGCGGGCTGTTGGGAGGCTCCGAAGAGTCGCGGAGAAGTCGCGGGGGAGTTCGACGCGTTCGCGACGCCGTTCTGTGACGCCTGGTTCACCACTGTCGGCTAGCCAACCGGCTAGCGCTAGCGCAGCGGCCGGAAGGCGGAGCGCAACTCTTCCGAGAAGAGCTCCGGTTCTTCCCAGGCTGCGAAGTGGCCGCCCTTGTCCACCTCGTTGAAGTAGATGACGTTGGGGTATGCCCTGTCGACCCAGCTGCGCGGGGTCCGCCAGATCTCTCCGGGGAACGTGGTGAAGGCGACCGGAATCGAGACCGGCGTGGGAGCCTGACCGACCGCCCGAGCGTTCTCTTGTCCTTCCTCCCAGTACGAGCGCGCTGCCGAGGCCCCGGTGCCTGTCAACCAATACAGCGTGATGTTGTCGACGATGTGTTCGCGGGTGAGATTGCCCGAGGGTTGTTTGTCGACAAAGGCGCGAGCGATCTTTTGGTAGCTGTCCGTATCGTGATCGATCATCCAGGCCGCCAGGGCGATCGGTGAATCCAGCAGGGCGTAGCCGATCGTCTCCGGGCGCGTCGCTTGTTCCACGAAGTAGCCCGTGCCGGTCGCGTGGAATGCGTCGAGCTGGTCGAGCGCAGCACGTTCTTCATTGGAGGGTGGCGACGCGCTCAGGGCTTCGGCGTCGCCCAGCGCCGGCGTCAGCAGGTTGGTGTGGATGCCGAGCAAACCGTCGAGTCCGAGGCGGCCCATCGCGTCAGTGACCTGGGAGCCCACGTCGCCGCCCTGCGCGACGTACCGGGTGTAGCCGAGGCGCCGCATGAGCTCATGCCAGGCCTGTCCGATGCGGATGGGGCCCCAGCCGAGCTCGGTCGGCTCGTCGGAGAAGCCGTAGCCGGGGATAGACGGCAGCACGAGGTGGAACGCGTCCTCGGCGCGTCCGCCGTGCGCGGTCGGGTCGGTGAGCGGGCCGATGGTCTCGAGCAGCTCGACGATCGAGCCCGGCCAGCCGTGCGTCATGATCAACGGCAACGCGTTCTCGTGTGCCGACTTCACGTGGATGAAGTGGATGTCGAGCCCGTCGAACTTGGTCTTGAACTGCGGCAGCGCGTTCAGTCGCGCCTCGCACCGGCGCCAGTCGTATTCGGTCGTCCAGTAGCGGGCGAGTTCTTGTGTTGCCGCCAACTGCACGCCCTGTGACCGATCGGCGACGAGTTCCCTGGTGGGCCAGCGCGTCGCATGGATGCGGCGCTGGAGTTCCTCGATCTCCTGTTGAGGAACCTCGATTCGGAATGGGCGGACCGTTGCATCCGGAATCCTGACGTCACTCATGATCGTCTCCCTTCTTCAGTGCGTCGCATGTGTTCCCGTAGGTCGCGGAGTGTTGCGATGTCGCACCGCCCCGGGCCCTGGAGCGGCGGTCGACTTCGAACCAAACAACTTCGTCATAAGCGCGGAGGCTCATCGCCAGCGATCGAGTTCCAGTACGGCGTCGGCGAACGCGTCCGGAGCTTCCTGGGGGAGGTTGTGTCCGATGCCGCCTACCAGCGTCCGATGCGAATACGCCCCGGAGAACTTCGCGGCGTAGGCGTCAGGTTCGGGGTGCGGGGCGCCGTTTGCGTCGCCTTCGAGCGTGATCGTGGGGACGGTGATGACAGGACCTTCTGCGAGTCGCTCTTCGAGCTCCTCGTACGCGGGTTCTCCTTGGGCCAGTCCGAGCCGCCAGCGGTAGTTGTGGATCACGATCGCGACGTGGTCAGGATTGTCGAAGGACGCCGCGCTGCGTTCGAACGTGGCGTCGTCGAAGTTCCACTGCGGCGACGCGGTCCGCCAGGTCAGCTTCGCGAACTCATGCCGGTATCTCTCGTAGCCGGCACGGCCACGTTCGGTCGCGAAGTAGTACTGGTACCACCACTGGAGCTCGGCTTCGGGCGGCAAGGGTAGCTGGCCGGCCTTCTGAGCTCCGATCAGGTATCCGCTCACTGAGACCAGTCCGCTGCAGCGGTCGGGCCAGAGCGCGGCGACGATGTCCGCGCTTCGTGCTCCCCAGTCGAACCCGGCGACGACGGCCGTTTCGATCTCGAGAGAGTCCATGAGGGCGATCGCGTCGAGGGCGAGCGCCGCCTGTTCGCCGTTGCGGACTGTCTCGTCGGAGAGGAAGCGTGTCGTTCCGAAGCCGCGGAGGTAGGGGACGATGACCCGGTGGCCCGCTGCCGTCAGGAGAGGAACGACGTCGGTGAAGCTGTGAATGTCGTACGGCCAGCCGTGCAGCAGGACGACCGCCGGACCGTCTGCCGGTCCCCTGTCGAGGTACCCGACGTTCAGGGGGCCGGCATCGATCTGGCTGACGGCGCCGAGCCCGGTCTCCGGATCAGTCGTGATGGACACTTCACGCTCCGACGTGCATGGCCGTTACCGCGGCCACCGCGTCGAGGATTACGTTCGTCACGGCCTCCGGTTGCGAGACCATGATCACGTGCGACCCGTCGAGCTCCGTGATCTTGGCGCCGGCACGTTCCGCCATCGAACGGGTGACGTCGGTTCCGGCTGCCCTGTCTGCGGTGGCGACGACAGCCCAGGAGGGGAGGTGCTTCCAGGCCGGCGACCCGTTCGGCTCGGAGAACGCTGACTCGGCCACGGGCCGCTGCGTGGCAGCGATCAGTGCGGCCTGCTGGTCGGAGAGGTCGCCTGCGAAGGCATCGCGGGCCTTCGCAGGGTCGATGTAGAACTCGGTCGACGAGCCGCCGCTCGCGGTCGGGTACGTCCGAGGCACGAGCGCGCTGTTCAGCACGCTGTCCTTCGAGGCCGCCTCGACCTCGCCAAGGGTTTCGCCTTCCTCGGGGGCAAAGGCCGCCACGTAGACGAGGCCGACGACGTTCTTCGCGTTCGTGGCGGCGTTCGTGATCACCGCGCCGCCATACGAGTGTCCGACGGCGAGCACAGGGCCTTCGATCTGCGCGAGAGCTGCTGCGATGTAGTTGGCGTCGGCGGCGATTCCACGGAGCGGGTTTGCGGGCGCTATCACTGGCACGCCTTTGCTGTGCAACCGCGTGATCACACCGCTCCAGCTGGATGCGTCGGCGAACGCGCCGTGGACGAGCACGACGGTCGCGGTATCGGAGTGTGTTGCCTCGGCCATGAGGGGTCCTTTCAGGCGAAGAAGTCGATGAGCAGCTGATTGACGCGTTCCGCCTGATCGTGATGGACCCAATGCGACGCGTCGGGGAGGCGCTCGACCCGGTCGAGGTTGGGCACGTCGTCGTGGTCCGGCTCGGCGAGTTCGGAGCCGAGGTAGGAATCGCGCTCGCCCCAGATGACCAGCGTCGGCGCCGAAATCGGGCGAAGCTTGGCTACCGCTTCCTTCTGGGATTGCCTCACCGAGGCACGGTAGTAGTTGATCATCCCAGCGGCCGCGCCTGGCTGCGACCACGCCTCGACGTAGCGCTCGAGCTCCTGCGGCGTATAGGGCGGATTCGCGTCGCCCAGGAAGTGTCGGAAGAAGTGCCAGTCTCTGGCGTGCACCACGTCCTCGGGCAATACCGGTGTTGCGAAGAAGAAGAAGTACCAGGACTTCCGGAGCTGGCTCGGGTGGTGCAGTCCCTCCTGGAGCCGCCGCGGATGGGCCGCGTTGAGGATCGCGAGCCGGTCGACGACCTCCGGATGATTCATCGCAGTAGTCCACGCGATGGATCCGCCCCAGTCGTGACCCACCAACAGCGCGGACTCGGCACCAAGCTCTCCGATGAGACCGCGAATGTCGGCGGCGAGCAGATCGACGCCGTAAGCCTCGAATCCCTCCGGCTTCGACGACAGGTTGTACCCACGTGTGTCAGGGGCGACCACCCGAAAGCCCGCCGCCGCGAGCGGCTGGATCTGTAGCCGCCACCCGAACCAGAACTCCGGGAAGCCGTGCAACAGGACGAGCAGCGGCCCATCGCCGGCCTCGACGTAATGCAAGCTCTGACCGCCCACATCGGCGTAGCCCTCGCGAACCTCGATCGGCCCGTCCGGCATCAGGCTGCTGAACGTGTCGCCGAGCCGCTCCGGCGCCACCGAGACCGAGTTGGCTACCGACGTGTCCTTTTCCAACTTCGACCCCATGACTTCTCCTCCTTGGAAGCTCGCTTGGTACCGGGACGATGGCACTCTCCGGTCGCGGTGGCACCAGTGGTGACCACTGGTCTGGCACCGGTCACGGGCGACGAGGACCCCCGCAAGGAGCGGCACGCGAGCCTCGAGCAGGGAACCTAGGGATGATTCGTTGCGCCCGTGGTCGGCACCAGTCCTGCCACAGGTCGCGCGCTGGTGTCGCGAGCGTGAGGACCAGTGTCGACCACGGGCGCGACCTGCGAGCGGGAATGTCACCGTCGCGTGCAGCAAGCAGCCCCGACGGGAGGGATCAGATCATGACGGCAACCCACGCAACCCGTCCACGGCTGGTCGTGCTCTGCGCGAGCGTGACGGCCCTAACCCTCATCGCCGCGGCAGCTGCGGGCGCCGCGCCGCGCCGCGACAACGGGACACCGCGCCGGCCCGCAGCTGTCGTCAACATCACCGGCGGCGTAGTGCGTGGCGCGGCCGTCGATGGCGGCTACGCCTTCCTCGGATTGCCGTACGCGGCTCCACCGTTGGGTGAGCTGCGGTGGCGGGAACCGCAGCCGCCGGGTTCATGGCACGGCGTTCGCGATGCGACGCAGTATGCGGCGAGCTGCCCGCAGACACCGAGCCCATTCGCGGGCCCGGGTCCCTTCTCCGAGGACTGCCTGTACCTGAACGTCGCGACAACGACGTTGCACACGAACGCGGCACGGCCAGTGCTCGTGTGGATCCACGGCGGTGGCTTCACGCAGGACGCAAGCCGCAACTACGACGGAACCGAGCTCGCCGCGCACGGTGTCGTTGTCGTGACCATCAACTATCGGCTCGGTGCGCTCGGCTTTCTCGCGCACCCCGCGCTCGCGTCGTCACCCGGCGGCCCTTCGGGCAACTACGGTCTGATGGACCAGCAGGCCGCGCTGCAGTGGGTGCAACAGAACATCGACCGCTTCGGCGGCGACCCCGGCAACGTCACGATCGCGGGCCAGTCGGCCGGCGGCGTGTCGGTGCTCGCCCACATGGTCTCGCAAGGCTCACGCGGCCTCTTCGAGCGCGCGATCATCCAGAGCGGTGCGTTTGCACTGAACCAAGTGCCGCTCGCGAATGCCGAAGCCTTCGGTGAACAGTTCGCTGCGCAAGCCGGGTGCGCAAGTGAAACCGCGCAATGCCTGCGCAGCGTGCCGGTCGACACTCTGGTCAACGACTTTCCGGGCTCGGCGATCCCTGGCGTCGTCGACGGCAAAGTGTTGACGGAGCCGATCGGAACCACGCTCGCGGCGGGCCGCTTCGCTCACGTCCCGGTGATCAACGGGATCAACACCGACGAGGAACTCATCTTCGTCGCCGGCTTGCACCTGGCCGTGAGCAACGGGACGTTCGTCCAGGTTCCGCAGCCGGTGAACGAGTCCACCTACGACTCCGTGATCGCCTCCGTGCTCGGTGTGTCGGCGGCGCGCGCTGCGGCGATCGCCGCGGAGTATCCGCCCGCCGCGTACGGATCGGCACTCGGAGCACTGACGTTCTTGGTCTCCGACGCGAACTTCGCATGCCCCGCGCTGCAAGTGGACCAGTGGACGTCATCGCGCGTGCCGACGTATGCGTACCAGTTCGACGACGGCACCGCGCCGCAGCGGTTCGCCCCGCCCGATAGCGGATTGCCGCCGATCGCGACGCACTCGTCGGAGATCCAGTACCTGTTCGACCAGCCGAACACGCCGGTGCCGGCAACGCTGGACGCGGCACAACAGCATCTCGCGAACACCATGCGAAACGCGTGGGTGACGTTTGCCGCCGACGGCAACCCGTCGAGCAACGCCGTTCCTTGGCCTTCGTTCAACACCGCATCACAGGTGCTGTCGCTTGCGTCACCGACCCCGCAAATCGAATCGACCTTCGCCGCTCAGCACCACTGCAACTTCTGGGCCGCGGGTTAACCCACTATCTAGAGCGATGGCGATGAACGGCTCCGAGCACCTGCAATCGAGCGCCCTGGATGGCGCGCTTGCCGACCTTCTCGATCTCGGCCTGCTCGCGAACCAGGCGCGCTGGAACATCATCGGGCCTCGGTTTCTCACGATGCGTCTCGTGCTCGACGAGGTCGCCGATTTCGCTCGTTGCAGCGCCGACCGCGTTGCCGAGCGAGCGATCACGCTTGGCCATGCGCCCGACGGCCGGGCGGCATCGATCGCGAAGCTCAGTTCGCTGCCGGTCATCGAGCCTGGCGGGCTGCGCGATGTGGTCGTGGGTGCTGCATTCCATGCGATTCTTGACGCCGTTGTCGACCGCGTTCACACGGCGGTGGAGGCCTTCGAAACCGACTTGGTCACCCTGCACTTGCTCACTGGCATCCTCGCCATGATCGAAAGGTACGCCTGGATGCTGCGAGCGCAGAGCGACGCCTGACGCACGTCGAGCAGAGCGACATGGCGGGTGCGAATCTCGAAGACGCGCTTCCGACGACGTCGGAACTCAGGGAAGACGAAGCCTGTGGATGACGCGGTCTGCGCGGTGCGGAGTGGGCATCGGGAAGACCTCTTTGAGCTGGCGACGCGAGGTGATCCCGAGTTTCGTGAACACTTTGCGTAGGTGCCACTCGACGGTTCGCACGCTGATGAAGAGCTCGGCACCGATCTCGGCATTGGTGCGTCCACCTTGGGCGAGCCGGACGATGTGCTCTTCCTGGGGGGTGAGATCGCTGCGCGTGGCTTCGTCGCGCTTGCGAACCTTCTCTCCCGTCGCCACCAACTCGCGACGGGCGCGCTCCACGAAGGCTTCAGCGCCCATCTCGACGAACGCGTCGTGCGCCGTACGGAGTTGCTCGCGCGCGTCGATCCGTCGGTTGGCTCGGCGAAGCCACTCTCCGTAGAGGAGCCGGCTTCGGGCGAGTCTGGTCGAAGCGGCGTGCCGCGAGGCACACGATTGACTCGCCGTACCAGTGCTCGGCGGTCCCGCTGTCGCTAACCAAAGCTCGTCCGCGTGCAGCGATGCCCGCAGCCCAATCCGAGCCCGTGATCGCCGTCATCGCCGACAGACGCTCCATCGCATCCTCTGCGAGTGTCGACTTGCCGATTCGTGTCGCGGCTTCGATCAGTTCCGGGAGCGCCACTTGTGGCCCGAGGACCATATAGGTCTCTTCACAAGCCTTCTCAGCCGCGGCCATGGCGTCCTCGTACTGCCCGAGACCGTTGTACAGAACCGCAGTCGACCAGTCGGCGATTTGAACGGGCCAGCCCTCGCCGTGGGCGACCGCATCGGCGACGGTCGTCGACACGAGCGGAATGGCCTCCGATGGTCGACCGCGATACGCCGAGAGGAACATGTCGTGGGAGGTGGCCAGCTGCGTCCCGGTCACCGAGTTGACCGCGTTGCGCTCGTCTGCGAGCGCTGACGCTGCCCCGAAGTCACCGCACCATGTGAGGACCGCGCCGCGCCCACCCAGCGCAGCCGACAGCAGCGAGAGCGCGCCCGACTCCCGTGCTGCCTCGACCTGCCGACTGCTCAGCATCAGGTAGCTGTCGATGTCCCACAACGCAATGGATGCCGTCTGGGCGAGTTCGCCCCACTGCAGAAGGTCGTCGACGGGTACCGCGCTACTGGCAAACGCATCCACCGCACGTCGAAGGATCGGCGCGGCGCGCTCTCGATGGTCGAGGACCAATGCGATCAGACCGTCGAGCAAGAGGTCGCAAGGCCTCACCGGGTCCAGTGCGCCGGTTGATCACACAGCCCGAGGAGCTGCGACCAGGTGGCCGCCGGCTTGCGCGAGCGGGCCTGCGTCTGCCGATGCAACCCACACGTGGAGATACGTCGCCCTGGCGAGCGCGACATCGACGGCTCGAGCCGTTTCGCCGCGCCGAGCAGCGCACTGGCGCCTCGGGCCCTGGGCTCGCTGGCCAGTCGATCTGTCCTCTGATCTTTCGGCGCGGGCGAGTTGCAGCTCATCGACGGCGTCAGCCTGGACCTGTGCGAGCAGGCCGAGCGGCGGCGTCGTACGCGCCGGCCTGCGCGTTGGCGTAGGCAGCGGCCGGCGCGCGCTTCTCCGCGCCGCGCCAGATCTACGGTCAGGGCGACCGAATGCTCGAAGCGATGTCACAGCCGCAGGGACCCAGCGCGGCCTGCGCCCGCTCGCGGTTCGCTCCAGCTCGGCCGCCACTTCTTCGTCGGGTCCGACGGCGGCTATAGCGGGTGCCATGCAGGGCTATCGGGATCGATTTCACGATCTGTCGCTCCGGCGAGCGCCAGGTGGGCTGCACGCCGATCGTCTTGCGACGCAGCGGTGTACGCCGCGGATCGTACGAGTGGGTGGTGAAAGCGCACAAACGAAGCGATCTCGAGGAGTTGCGCGTCGCCGGCCGAGGTCGCCGCGTCAGGTCCGACGTTCAGCGTCCGCGCGGCGCACCAAAGAAAAGCATCCCCGGTCGGATACGCGGCAGCCAGCAGCATCAACTGCCGTGTCGAGGCCGGAAGCCCGTTGATCCGTCGTCGATAGTCCTCCTCGATTTGACCGGCGACGGTTCGCGGTTGGGACGCCGAAACCGAGAGTCGGACCGCGTCATTGCCTGTGGGAATTCGAGCAGACCCAATGGATTACCGCCCGTCTCGGCGACAATCCGATCACGCACTCGCTCATCTAGGTGACCGGGGACGACGTCGCCGAGCAACAGCAGGCGCGCGTCCTCGTTG
>CAWIVW010000013.1:0-278613 GCA_963839695.1 uncultured Acidimicrobiia bacterium
TAAAACCCATCGCAGCGTCCCGGAACGCGGGTCCCGCGATCAGGACTCTCGGCGGAGGCAGGGATGATCTGGCTGCCAAACCAGACAGCCGCCGCGAGCCCGCGAGAGCTGACGTGCGGAGCGATCGGGGGACTCGCATGGGAGCTTTCAGGTCGGCCGGGTCACCTTCCGAGAGTGACAGGAGCCCGCTCAATTGAGCATCCCTCGGGCCGCCTACCGATACCGTCCCTCGTACGAGGTGACCCGTCACCCAGACAGCAGTCTGGGCTAGGCCGACGCCGGACAGGATCGCTGACGGGTGGCTCGAGCGCATCATCAATGTTGATGAATGGCGGCCATGCCGCCCGGACTCGTCGTCATCGTTCCGCTGCACGGTCCCAGTCGGGACACCATCGAACGAGTCGTCGTGGATAGCTCTACGGACCCCAACCCAGGAGGTTGGTGCCGATCACCATCACCCCGTCCCGCCGCTTCCTGATCCTTGGGAACGATTGGTCTCACTGGCGCAGCGGTCGGGAGGGGCCCACCACGCCACCACGTGCTACGGTCGAAGGCTTCGCTTCCCTCCGGCCCCTGGGGAATCCACTGACAGGAGACCCCGGACATGACGCCGGACATGACTCCACGTCCCCTTCGGTGTGAATCGCGCCCTGTGGCTGGTCGAGGTGTTGCCGTCGGTCGGGCTGATCACGACGTTGGCCTGGCCAGACTTCAGCCGACGAGCACGCCGCCCCCGGAGATGTACCCGCCGCAGTGACAGCGGCCGCCGGTACATCTCCGGGGGCGGGCCCCTCAGGAGTTTCGCGGTGCGAGCCACGCCCCGGGGTCGGCTGACCTCATCCGTGGATGAGATCTGATCAATCCCACCGTCATACGTCGGGCCGATCGCACGGTCGTTCACCTCCGGTCGTTGGACGCCCGACGTCACCCACCCGCGTACCGGCGCTGAGCGACTCCGCCTTTCACGTCGCCCGGCGCACCCGGCGGCCGATGCATGATTCGGGGCGTCGGGCGAAGAAGCGTTCGTACCAGGCTTGCGGCTCGTCGAACGCCTACGGTGACCATCTCTGGAGAGGGGTCTCACGATGGCACGAGCGGGCGACAGCCGCGTTCGCAGGCGGGTGGTTTGTCTTGTCGCGGTCGGCCTGTCGTTGGCGGCGTGCGATGACGACGGAAGTGACACCCAGCCGACGACGAGCGTGACGAGCGTGACGAGCGCGTCCGAGCCGGCTACGACGAGCACCGCGGCCGGGACCGCTCCGGAGACAACGATCGCGCCCGAGCCGGAGCTCGTTCTCGGCTACCTCGCGCCGGGCGTCGGATTGCTCAACGCGCTGGCGATCGGTCAAGAGCGTGGGCTCACCCTCGCTGTCGACGAGATCAACGCCGCCGGTGGGGTGCTCGGCGCGCCAGTCGCGGCGGTGCGGGCCGAGGAATCGGCGGATCGGCCCCTCACCGACGCCGTCGACGAGCTGACCGAGCAGGGTGCCGGCGTGATCGTCGGCCCGGCCGGCTCGGCCACCGCGGCCGAACTCCTCCCACTCCTCGACGACCGGACACTCCTGGCCTGCTCTGCATCGGCGACCGCGACCTCGCTCACCGAGGGCGGCGCCACGGCGTCGTTCGTGCGCACCGCCTTGCGCGACGACTACTTGGCGGCGATCGTCGCCGACGTGCTCGTTCCCGTCGACGAGGAGGAACCGCCCCCGGCCACCACGATGATCGTGGCCCGAGACGACGTGTACGGCAACGAACTCACCGCGGCGCTGTCCGCCGAGTTGACGGCGCGCGGCGTCGAGGTCACCACCCTGACCTATCCGCCCCGGCGGGTGACGTTTCCCGACGAGTCCGCCGCGATCTCCTCCGCCGCGCCCGACCGGGTAGTCCTGGCCTCGTACACGGAGGCGCCCAACCTGGTGTCCCAAGTCGTCACCGCCGGCTATCCGGTGGACCAGATCGTCGGGCTCGACGGACTGCTCGTGCCGAGACTGGCCGAGCAGACCTTCCCCAGCGACCCCACCCGGGCCGACGGGCTGACCGTGATCGGCACCACCGGCGACCGGGCGCTCATGGCCCGGCTCGGTCAGGTCGAGGCCCCGGAGGACCAGCTCTCGTACGGGCCGCAGATGTACGACTGCGTGATCAGCCTGGCGCTCGCGGCCACCGCCGCCGGCTCGACGGAGCCGGCCGACGTTGTGGAACAGCTGACGGCCGTCACCACTGAGGGCCGGACCTGCTCGACGTTCGCCCACTGCGCCGAGCTGCTCGACGTCGGCGAGGACATCGACTACGACGGCACGACGGGCCGGATCGCCTTCGACGAGGCGGGCGACATCTCGTCGGCCCGCGTGACAACCGCGTCGGTGGTCGACGGACTGCTGCAGCCAGTCACGGCCACCGACGTCGACCTCGTGGCCCAGCGCCAGCAGGAGATCTTCGACTCGGCGGTGTTCGTCACCCAACTCCAGCTCGCGCTCAAGGCGCTCGGGTACTTCGACGGGGACATCACCGGCGTCTACGACGAAGCTACGACGGCCGCGGTCGCCGCACTGCAACGGGATCTCGGCCTGCCGGACACCGGTGAGTTCGACGAGGCGACGGACGCCGCGCTGCGAGATCGTCTCGGCGGCCGGCTCGACGCGTTCACGGCGAGTGTGACCGAGCTCCAGCAGGCGCTGGCCGAGCGTGGCTACTACACGGGGCCGATCGACGGGCGCTACTCGACCGAGCTGACCGCGGCAATCAAGGCCTTCCAGCGCGACCTCGGTGTTCCCGAAACCGGCGTCATCGACGTCGCCACGCTGCAGGCGATCTACGCCCGCGGCGTGGCGACCGGAACCCCCTCGCCGCCCCCTTCGACGTCGACCCCGACGACCGCCCCTCCGCCACGCCCGACCGTCCCGCCGACGGCACCCGCCACGCCGACCACCCTTCCGCCCCCGCCCGCGCCGACCACGATTCAACCACCGTCACCCGAGACGACCGAGCCTCCATCGGACGAGTCCAGCCTCTACGACGTGCTCTCGTCCGACCCGCAGTTCTCGACGCTCGTCGAGGTGGCGCGGTCGGCGGGCTACGGCTCGGATCTCGCCGCGCCCGGGGCCGTGACCCTGTTCGCGCCGACGAACGCGGCGTTCGCGACGGTCGACGAGGAGACCCTCGAGGAGCTCCGGACCGACCCCGCGGCGGCTGACGCGCTCCTGCGAGATCTCGCCGTCGAGGGTGCCGTTCCATCGAGTGAGCTGACGACGGGAGAGCTCCGGACGATCGGTGGCTCTTCGATCGACGTCATGGTCGATGCGGGGACGATCTCGGTCGGCGGGGCCTCCGTGGTCGAGCCGGACATCACCGCAGCCAATGGCATCGCCCACGCGATCGACGCGCTCCCGTGACGTCACCGGCCGGATGACGCCCGAGGCGTCCCCGGGCGGGACAGCCGAGGTTCCGCGCCCCCTTCCGGTACGCAAACCCTCGGGCGCACCGAAAACCTCGGATGGTGCTAGAGGGGCAACTTCTACCGCAACCGGCGGTCAGATCACGATCGTGCCCTCGATGCACGTGATCGTCCCGCCGCCCACCCAGATCGCCCCGTCGTCGTCCGCCGACACGTGGACCCGCCCGGCCCGCCCGAGGGCGGCGCCCTGGCGGGCGACGTACGGGGTGGTCAGTCGGCCACTGCTGGTGAGCCACTGCGCGACCGACGCGTTGAGGCTCCCCGTCACGGGGTCCTCGATGAGCATCCCGTCCTTCGGGAAGAACGCCCGCACCTCGACCGCGTGCGGTGAGCCCGGCGGGTAGAGCGCGACCAGCCCGATATCCACCGTCGCCAGCGCCGGGCCGAACGGCGAGCACGTCGTCGGCACTGCCGAGCAGCAGCGCCATCCATCCGGGCCCGTTGTCGACCCACTCGGCCGCCACGACCGCAGCGCGGTCGAGGCCGAGCATCGCTGCGACGCGGGCGACGTGTGGTTCGTCGACCGGACCGGTCCGCACGAGCGGGGGAGCGGCGAAGGCGAGGCCGTCCGCGGTCGTGCGTACCCTGATCAGCCCTGCCGCACACTCCTGCACCACCTCGCCGGTCGTGGGCGGGGTCGGCTGATCGGCGAGCCACGCGTGGCAGGTGCCCAACGTCGGGTGGCCGGCGAAGGGCAACTCGAGGACGGGAGTGAAGATGCGAACGCCGTAGTTCGCGTCGGCGGTGGTGGGCGGCAGGACGAACGTGGTCTCGGACAGGTTGATCCACCGGGCGACGTGCTGCATCGTGTCGGTGTCGAGCCCGTCCGCGTCGAGCACGACGGCGACAGGATTGCCGGTGAATGGCACGTCCGTGAACACGTCGACCTGGCGGAAGCGGCGATTCATGCGGTGCAGTGTTACCCGACGCGCCGTGGCGTGTGGATGGCGGTGTGGTGGATGCGCTGGACGATGTCTCCCTCGGCGAGGATCACCACGTCGAGTTCCACGAAGCGGTGGCCCTTGCGTTCGTACTCGTCGATGACGGCACCGTGGACATCGATCGCTTGCCCACTGCCGACAGCGCCGAGGAGGGCGACGTCAGAGGACACGTGGATCCACGGCCCGAGCACGACGTTGGCGACGAGGATCGAGTTGGCGAACCGCAACAGCCACCCGGGATGGGCGTACGGCCCATCCAGGTAGATCGTCAGGTCCTCGCGGACCGCCGCCAGGTACTCGCGCGCTCCGACCGGATCGAACTCGTCGGCGATCGAGCCGAGCACGGTGCCAGCGCGCAACGACTCCGCCGAGGCGGTGGGGCGCGGGTGAGGCAGTGGCGCCTCGGGCGGGACCTCCCGGTCCGTCGTCGGCGGCGCCAGCGACGCCCGGCCGGTGGCCCGCACGACGTCGTCCGGTCCAGAGAGCGTGAGCAACAGCGCGTCGTCGTCGGGGGTTCCGGTGACCGTGACCTGCTCCCCGTCGTAGACGGGTTTGGCGAACCGGGCCGTCATCCATCCGTGCCGGAGGAAGTCGATCCCCCAGTGGGCGACCGGCACCCGGGTCATGTAGGCGTACACGTCGACACCGGGGACGAGCCCACCTCGGAACCCGTACTCGCGCGCGACGGCGTCGTCGTGGATCTTGTTTGTCGATGCGGTGGCCGTGTTGAACGCACTGACGTCGTGGCGCAGCGTCATGGACGCCGGCCCGCGATCACGCCGGGATTGAGCACGCCCGCCGGGTCGAGCTCGGCCTTGGCCGCGTCGAGGGCGCGCCCGAAGGCGTCGGGCCGCTGCACCCGGTACCACGGATCGTGGTCGCGGCCGACGGCATGGTGGTGGGTGATCGTCCCGCCGTTGGCGAGCACGGCCTCGGCCGCCGCGGCCTTGATCTCGTCCCACATCTCGAGCTCGGATCCCGGCCGTCCGGGTGCGGTGATGCTGAAGTAGGGCGCGGGGCCGTCGGGGTAGACGTGGGTGAACCGGCACGTCATCGGAGCCCCCGCCGCAGATCCGTTGCAGGGCGTCGGTCACCGTCGCCGTGACCCCGCCGTGGAGCTCCTCGAACGCGCTCCACGGGCATGCCGTCTCGAACGTCTCGAGGATCATTCCGCAGCGCACGAGGCCGTTGCGCAGGTAGGGAGCGCGCAGGAACGACGACCGCCACGAGCCCACGGAGTCGTCCCGCGAGCGCCGGCTGCTCTCCGCCTCGTCGGACGTGCTGACTCCGGCCGGGATCGTGCCGTGGTGGTCGCGGCAGAGCTCCACCGCCCGCTCCATCCACGCATCCACGGGGTGGTCGGCCGACTCGAAGCCGAGCACGAGCAGCGCCGCCACGCCTGACGTCCCGGCCGCGACCGCGGCCTCGCCGCCGTCGAGCAGACGGCAGTTGGTCGGGAAGAGCCCGGACTGGGCGAGGGCGCGGGTCGCCTCCACCCCATCGGCGTACCGGTCGAAGACGACGCCCGCCGACGCCCGCCAGCGCGGCCGGTCCTGAACGCGCATCCAGGCCTCGGTGATGATCCCGAGACTGCCCTCGGAGCCGAGGAACAGGCGGTCCGGCGACGGCCCGGCGCCCGAACCGGGCAGCCGGCGGGACTCGCAGATGCCGGTGGGCGTCACCACCCGCAGCGACTCGACGAAGTCGTCGATGTGGGTGTAGACGCTGGCGTAGTGGCCGCCGGAGCGGGTGGCCAGCCACCCGCCGAGCGTGGACAGCTCGAAGGATTGCGGGAAGTGCCGCAGCGTGTAGCCGTGCGGCCGCAGCTGGCCCTCCAGGTGCGGTCCGAGGGCACCGGCCTGGATGCGGGCGGCGCGGGAGACGGGGTCGACCTCGAGCACCTCGCCGAGACCGGTGAGGTCGATCGACACGACGCCGGCGAAGTCGTCTCCGACATCGCCTTCGACTCCGCCCACGACGGACGAGCCGCCGCCGTAGGGGATCGCAGCCACGTTCGCCGACGAGCACCAGTCGAGCAGGGCGACGACGTCGGCCTCCGATCGCGGGAAGGCGACGAGGTCGGGAGGGTGGGGCAGGTCGCCGCGGAGCGCCCGCACGAGGTCCCGGAACGACTTGCCGTAGGTGTGACCGGCGCGGTCGTACGGAGCAGACGAACATCGATCGGCGAGCGCGTCGGGCGGCTCGATCCGCGGCGGGCGGAGGCCGAGCGCCGCGACCTCGGGAGGATCGACGGTCGTGAGCTCGACGCCGAAGCGCTCGGCGAGGCGACTCCCGAGCGTCTTGATCTCGGCGTCGGGGACGGCCTCGTCCTCCCAGCCCCATCCCCACCACGAACGCGGCCGCGACGCCATCGCGCGGCGTCCGGGCCGTGCTCAGCCGGCGTCCTGCTCGACGGCGTCGAGGAAGACGTCGACGTCGGCGTCCTCGCCGCCGATCAGCCACACGACCAACCCGTCCTCGTCGTCGTCGTTCCACGGCAGGACGCCGTCGACCGGGTAGCGATCGACGGTGATGTCGTCTGCGTCCTCTTCGATCGGCGCAATCACCGCCAGCTCGACCTCGGCGTCGGGCGGTTGCTCGTTCAGGATGTCGATCAGCTCGCGTACGTGCATGTGCCGGTCACTTTCGGATGGGAGGTCGGGGTCTCACAGGTCGCCCATGTCGCCCAGCCAGTCCTTGGCCCGTTCGAGAAGGTACAGGCTGACATGCTTGCAGCGCTCGAGGTTGGCCGCCACCGAGTGATCGTTGTTGAGGTAGACGTCGGCCAGGTCGACGCTGGTGCGGGCGACCATCGAGAGCGATCGCTCGGGCGCGTCGGTGACACTCGGGAACGAGTCGATGGCCGAGACCTCGACCGGGAGCTCGACGCCGCCGATGCCGGCGAGCTCGGTGGCCAGCACCAGCAGATCGGGGGGATCGGGCAGGGGCGGCAGGGTCCAGGTGAAGACGAGCGGGAACGTGAACCCCCCGGGCGGCGTCTCGTCCAGATCGTCGAGCTTCATCACCTCGTCCTCGAAGCCGAGCATCGCCCGCGGGTCGACGTCGAGGGAGAGGTGCAGGTCGATCGGGCCGCTGCACGCCTCTTCCGGGTGCAGGTCGACCTCCCAGAGCTGGCGCAGCGAGTAGGTCTCGACGAAGTGGCGCTCGTCGTGGACATGGAAGCCGTGATCGATCGCCTGGCTCTTGAGGTCGGCGACGAAGCCGGCGACGTCAATGACTGCCACCGGCATCCTCTCCGCGCCGGACGCTCCCGATGGGCACGCCTCGACACTACCGTCCGGTTCCGTGGCTCGAATTGCGGCGGTCGCCTTCGACGTCGGCGAGACACTGATCGACGAGAGTCGCATCTGGACCCGGTGGGCCGACCGACTGGGGCTGACCCCCTTGACGATGCTCGGTGTGCTCGGGGCGATGGCCGCCCTCGACCGACCGCAGCATGGATGCCTTCCGGGTGCTGCGCCCCGGCATCGACGTCGATGCCGAGCTGGCCGGTGGCGGGCCGACGATCCCGACGGGCTTCGCGAGAACTTCGACGCCGACGACCTCTACGGCGACGTGCGCCCGTGCTTCGCCGACACTGCGCGCCGCCGGGCGCAAGGTGATCATCGCCGGGAACCAGCCGCCGCAGGCCCAGTCGACGCTGGAGGCGATGGATCTCGGCGCCGACGCGATCCTGATCTCCGCCAACCTCGGCGCCGAGAAGCCGGCGCCGGAGTTCTTCGCCGCGGTCGTCGCGGCGGCAGGGTGCGCACCGGGCGAGATCGTCTACGTGGGGGACCGGCTCGACAACGACGTGCTGCCGGCGCGACGGGCCGGCCTGCGGACGGTGCTGCTGCGCCGCGGGCCCTGGGGGCATCTCCACGCCGAGCGGCCCGACGCCGCGCTCGCCGACGTCGTCGCCGATTCGCTCGCCGAGCTCCCGGACGTACTTCTCAAGCTGTGAGCACCTCGACTGCTCGGGCGACGCGCAGCACCGTGTCCTCCCGCCAGCGGCGACCGACGATCTGCAGGCCGATCGGCAGGCCGGAGTGCTCGGGAGTCAGGTGGAACCCGCACGGCACCGAGAGCGCCGGGCACGGTGACACCAGGTTGAACACCGACGTCATGTCGGGGGAGTGGTAGCCGAGCTCGTCGGTCGGGGTGACGTCGGGTCCGGTCGGCCTTCGCCGCCGGCAGCGGCGGGGTCGCCATCGTCGGGCAGAGCAAGGCGTCGTGGTCGGCCAGGACGCTCGCCAAGCGGCGCCACAAGTCGGTGCGGTGGAGCTCCAGGCGCTTGTACTCCACTGCAGTCACGTGGGTGCCGGCCTCGATCAGAGCGAGCACATCGGGGTCCATTCGGTCGCCGAACTCAGCGACCACATGGCCGTAGTAGGCGGCCATGAACACCCCCCACATGAGCATCCACGCCGCCTCGTCGTGTTCGGTGAACCGGGGATCGACGCGATCGACGACTGCTCCGGCCTCCGCCAGACGGATGGCGGCGGTCTCGACGGCGGCGGCGATCTCCGGATCCACGGCCCAGCAACCGAGGTCGACGCTGAGACCGAGGCGCAGCCCGGTCAGGTCCGGATCGAGGTTCAGGGAGAGGTCGAGTGGCGTGGGGAGCGAGAGGATGTCGGCGTCGTCGGGCCCCTGGGTGGCGGCGAGGAACAGGCGGGCATCGTCGGCACTGCGGGCGAGGGGGCCATGGTGCGAGATCGTGTCGAAGAGACCGGGGAGGACGTCCATCGGGATCCGCCCGAGTCCCGGCTTCAGGCCGACGACACCGCTCCAGGCCGCTGGGATGCGCACCGAGCCGCCCATGTCCGACCCCTCGGCGAGGGCTACGCAGCCCGACGCGACCGCTGCTGCGCTCCCACCCGATGAACCACCCGGGGTGCGGCGGGGATCGTACGGGTTGCGGGTGACGCCCCAGAGTGGGCTGTCGGTCTGCAGGGTGTGGGCGAACTCCGGCGTCGTCGTCTGGCCGATGATGATCGCCCCGGCGCGTGCGCAGCGCGGTGACGATGTAGGCGTCGCGATCGGGCACCCAGTGCTCGAAGGCGTACGAGCCGAAGGTCGTGCGATGACCGGCGACGGGCGTGGTGTCCTTCACGGCGACCGGCACGCCGTGGAGGACGCCGAGGGCTCGTCGGTCGTCGCCACGGGAGACGGCCTCGGCGGCAGCGGAAGCGGCCTGCCGGGCCTCGTCGTCCCATACGTCGGTGAAGCAGTTCAGGTGTGGCTGCACGGCCGCCGCGCGGTCGATCGCCGCCGACACGGCCTCGACGGGCGAGAGCTTGCCGGCGGCGATGAGTGTCGCCGTGTGCTGGGCGGTCCATGTCGAGGCCGGGGCCACGAGGTCGGGCATGGAGCGACGGTACAATCGCCCGCTCGACCGGGGCGCATAGCTCAGCTGGTCAGAGCGCTTCCCTTACAAGGAAGAAGTCGGCGGTTCGAGTCCGTCTGCGCCCACCAGGTCAAAGCGCATATTCGGCGGCCGAACGGGCGCCGAACCCGAGTCAGGGTGCCAACTTAGGTGCTTTGTCACAGCAAGCACCAAGGAGGGGGAAACCCATGACCACTACCATCGACGGCCTGGTCGACTCGATCGACCGGACGGAGGCCGTCCTCGACGAGCTCATCTCCTACGTCGACGACCTCGAGGCACGCCTGGCGAGCATCGAGCAGCGGCTCGACGACTAATCGCCGTCCGATGGCGCCCGGCCGGGCACAGTCAGGAAGCCCGACCGGGCGCGAAGGGTTCACGGTAGTTCGGTCCTCACTTCTGATTGACTACCAATTAGGACGCCCTGACTCCCCGAGACGCCCGCTGTTAGTGCGGGTCGATGTCTCCGGCGGTGGCTCCGTAGGCGGTCGGAGGAGCGGCCGGTCCGGTCGGGGGCACCGTGCGGGTGTCGTAGGTGGGTTTGCGACGCGCCAGCCCGGCAAGTCCGGCCAGGCCGAGCAGTCCGAGCAGACCCCACAGACCGGTGTTGTCGCTTCGTCCTCCTCCTCGCCAGCGGCTTCCTCCG
This sequence comes from uncultured Acidimicrobiia bacterium, assembly GCA_963839695.1. Lineage (GTDB taxonomy): Bacteria > Actinomycetota > Acidimicrobiia > Acidimicrobiales > Ilumatobacteraceae > JALZMG01. The sequence goes on from CAWIVW010000013.1 coordinate 10,431, forward strand.
CGACGTCATCAGCGGCTTCGTCCGCGACGTCGACGGTGGTCGGCGGGGTGGTTTCTTCTTCCTGGGCGTGGGCGGTACCGGCGCTCAGTGTGAGCGCCGCGATGCCACCGATGATCACACGGCGCATGGTCACCGCCCCGGCCTTCTCGTCGCCCTCGACCTCAACCTGCTCCTTGCGGACCTCACCCTCCACCGTCTCGGTGTCGGCGACGGTGTCCTTCTCCAGGCGCACCCGCTCCTTGGGCACCGTCTCCTTGGAAACGACCGGACGCTCTTCGTAGGTCGTCACCTCGTGCTCGGCCTCGGAAATGTCCCGGCCGCGCATGGCCTCGTCGACGTTGCCCTCGGTGATCGGCTCCCGCTCCACTCGCACCTCTTCGCGCTGCACCGGCACCGTCATCTGCTGTTGTTCGGTGACGACGTACTTGCGCAGGCGAACCATGCCGGTCGCCTCGCGCTGCTTGCCCACCCGCAGTTCCTCCTCGGAGCGGGTCATCGCATCGTCCGTTTCCCGATCGCTCCCCCAGGTGTAGTCACGGTCGGCCCGGTCCTCGGTGTAGGCCTTGCCGTAGCCGTAGTCCTTGGTTGTCGTGGAGTCGTACTGGTAGCCGTAATAGGCCCACAGGTCCTGCTCTTCCTCAGGGGTCAGGTGTCCGTCGGGGTCGATCCGGGGGGCGTCCTTGACCGTGCCCTTGTCGAAGGCCACCTGAAGGTCGCCGTCGTCGTAGGGCCGGGAACCGTGGATCGGGACAAAGGTCTTCTTCATGCCGAACAAGCCGGTTCGGATCGCCAGCCACTCCGGACGTCCCGTGACGTCGTCGTAGTAGACCTCGGTGATCTCCCCGATCTTCTCGCCGTCGGGGTCGTAGGCGTCGCGACCGATCCACGACTCGTATGTCATCTCATTCCGTTCCATAGTGCTTCCTCTCTCAAGTTTCGTTCGATGTACCCATCGGTTCGTCGGTCCAGCCGTGCCAGGCCCCTCCCAAATGCCCGTCCCGTGCGCTGCCCTGGCTCGCCCACCCCCCTTTGAGCAGCCGAGCACCGCGATCCGGCGCCGCGCACCGTTGACCCGCGACGCCGTCACCGAGCTCCTCGCAATCACGGCGACGCTCATCGACGAGCGCAAGCGGATCCGCCTTCTACTGCGGCGACTCCCGGAGACCTCCGCTGAGGTGCGCCAGATGCTGAACGAGCTGGCGCGGCTGGTCAGGTAGAGAACTCACGGGCGCGCTGGACGACCGAAGCAACGGAGCCGACCGCGAGACGGTCGGCCGTGTCTGCGACCTGCTCGACCAACTATCGGACGACGACGACGAGGACGGCGGCGCCCGGTCAAACGGCGAGCGTGGCCGGGCGCCCGGGGCGCTCAGGGGAGGGTAGGCGACTGCGGGCGGCTAGTTTTGTGCGCCGGGCTGGCGCCCCTGCTGTTCCAGCCCTTCCGCCGAGGGCCGCGGACGAGGGGCGCCGCCTCCGTCGACCCGGCTGACGCCCGTCGGCACAGTCAGGAAGCCGACGGGACGCCCGCTTGCTTCACTCTGGGGGCGAGGCGGGGGGTCAGCTAATCGGCGCCGCTGCCGCAGGCGGTGAGGGCCGCTGCCAGGGCGAGGCTTTGCGCCGGCCCACTGGCCGTTGCCAACCGTGCGCCTCCAGCCGGTCGAGGGACCGGCTCGAGCGCACCGGAGGGAGGGCCGGCTCGCCAGCTGATCGCCGCCACGGCTCCCGGTGGGTGTCCGCCGCACCTTCACCGGTTGGTCCGGGGCGGTTGAAACGTCAGCCCGACCCGGGTCACGGGTTTGACTTGGCCACGCTGCCGCCGCGTCTCTGGCCCGTCGATCGGGCGAGCGATATCGAATGCGGGACCGAGCCGAGGGCTCGCATCGGTGTAACTATCTGATCGCACGTGTCTACCGGCCCCGCTCCGGGGGGTACCCCGGAAACGTGGCGCCCGGCCACGGCTCCCTCCCGTTGGCCGGGTGCCGCGGGCGGAGCGACTGGGCGCTGCGGTACGAGTCGAGACGTGCTACAGCCCTCCGAGCCCCGCGAGGGTCCATCGGTGTACCTGGGTGGTAGAGAATGTTCGATCCGGATCAAGCGGTCGCTTACACGCTCGGACTGATCGTGATCGCGTTCGTGGCTTGGGTGCTCACTCGCTGACACGGAAGGCGCCCTTCGATCCGCCGGAGGTCGCCTCCCTCGACCCGAAGCACACAACGCGGATGCGATGAGCCGAACGTTGGCACGTCTGCCAATGCCAAGTGTGCGTTCCAGCACTTACCCGGAGTCAGGTTGCTTTGTCGTCGAACACGTCGGTGAGGCCGGTGAGCTCGAAGAGCCGTGAAGCAGGCAGCGGAGAGGTGCTCGAAGCGCAACTCCCGGTGCTCACGGGTGACGAGCCGACGCGCCTTCAACATCGCGCGAGATGCCGCACGAATCGATGAAGGTGACAGCACTCAGATCGACGATCAACACGCCGCCGTTGGAGGAGTCGATGAGCTCGTCGACACAGCAGTGAAACTCCTCAACGCCGCTCATGTCGAAGTCCCCGGCGAGTGCAACCACGACCGGGCCTCCGTCGTTGGCGCGAACGGTCAGCGAAAATGGTGCCGACTCTGGCGTCTCCATCCACTCTCTCCCCTACGTGAACAGGAATCGCAACGAATCGCCCGATGTCTGAACCGCGCACCCGACATACCCCGCCGGTCGAGCCGACAAACGTCCTCCGAATTGGCTTCTTGAGCGCTCCGTTGAGCAAATCCACCGCCGTCGAGCCGCGGACGGAGATCGGCCGGGCGTCAGGCCGCCACGACTTGGGTCCCGCCGTCCTAGGTCCGCTGGGTTGCAGCATGTCCCACGACGGTGCGGGCTCGTTGTGGATCGAGGCAAGAGCAATGAGAGGGGTTGACGGACCTCAGCCCTTCGTGCCGCGAGGGTCGTTGCCGTAGCTGTGGCGCCGCTCGATGCGACCGTCCGTGCCTTTGACGACGAGCTCGGCCCGTTCCCGTTGCGCCTGTGCTCGGGCGGCCTTTTCGGCGGCAGCCTGCGTGTCATGAAGTGACGCGGCGCGGCGGGTGCCGTTCTTCTGTCGGGCCCAGCGGCCATCCGGTCGGGGCTCGACGACGATGTTGGGTTTCGAGGTTGACATTTGAATCAAGGTCCTTCTTGAAATGTGGGTAGTCGGGGCGATTGCCGCGACGCCGCCGCATCGGGCACCGCGGCGGTCTATTTGGGTGCTGCCCGAGCGAGGCGGGGAGTTGACGGGACACCGGCAGTCGTTGACGGTGCCCCGTCGCATCCGTGGCTCGTTTAGAGCCGAAGGACAGCGTTGATGGCGTCGAGCAGCTCGTTGACCACGGAGAGGAACCTGGCCAGGATCACGCCGCCGTCAAGGATGCCGAAGAGGCCGCACAGCAGGTTGCCGAGCAGGTTGCCAGCACCGGTCTGACCGACGATGTGCAGGATGACCCTGTTGAGGTCGGTCACCAAGCCCAAAACGTCGAGGTGCAGCGGGCCGAGGATCAGGCTGACAATCGCACACCTGGGCGCCGTCTGCAGGCCGTGGACCCCGCCGTCGGCGTCGCGGAAAGCCGATCACTCGCTTATGGAAGGGAATGTGGACGCCGGGGTTGCTGCGGGGCGTGATGGTGCCGAACGCGACGACACGGTTGCGCGCGCTGTTCCAGGCGTCGGACTTTGATCACGCACCTCGTGACACTGTCCGCGGAACACGCACGGCCTGACGGTGCGCAGACCCACCCGACCGACGCCGAGCGCGGCGGTCGACCCTTGAGCGACGCTGGCCTGACCGACGGTGGACAGGTGACCGGCGGTGGACGCCGACCCTGATGGTGTCAGTTCGACGGTCCGTCGGGGAACGATCCCCGCCTGGCTCGACGTGTTGTCCGCCGCCGTGACGCTCGCTCCACCCAAGAGGCCTAGAGTCACGGTCGCGGCAACGACCTGAGTTCTTAACTTCATAAGTTCACTATTCCTTTTCTTGTGACGGAGCCTCGGCCCCGTGGGCGCGCCCCCAAATGGCCCCTTAGACAAGTCACCCGTACGAGTGATGTCACCCGCCTGGCGGACGCGCTACGTGAAGACCGAAACGCCACCCGGCCCGACGAGCAGTCCGACGATGATCAGGACGATGCCGTACAGCACCGCGCCACGAACGAGGGCGACAATGCCAGCGATGACCAGGATCACGGCCAGCAGCCAGAGCACGAATTCCATTCCGGGTCCTCTCTATTGCCCGCCCTGCGTACCCGCGGAGCGAGGGGTCCATACGCACAAGTCAGCACTCAGGGATGCGAAAGGCCGCCGCATTCTTCAGTACCCGTTCAACGCCCGTTCAGGAACACAGAGGGAGCCTGTCCGACGGTGTGCATCCCGCCGCCACACCACCGGATCTCGGTTGCGCCGACGTCCCGTACGACGACCTCACCGTCCTGCCACCGGACCCGGACAACATCGACGGCAACGGGAACGGCGTCGGCTGCGAGCGCAGATGCGGCTCAGCAAGCCTCGCGACATTCATGTTCCAGAACACCGACGACGTCTACCTGCGGCTGACTGATCAGTCCGCATCGTCAAGCGTGATCGTCGTCGACAGGACTGCACCCCAGTGCGTCGATCGGCTGGCCACCGCCATAGTCGTCGCGGGGTTTGTGCTCCCTTCCAATTCCAGCAGCCCTGGCGTTGATGCGGATGCGCCGCGGACTCATTCGGGCAGGGTATTGATCTGTCGTCGGTGGCCCGAACTCTTGGCTCGGCAACGCTCCGCGTAGACCTTGACGCGGTGAGGGTGGCTTGCGCGGTACTCGCGCTGGTGGGCCGTGCCCGCCTCCCGGCAACGCTGGCAGCGACGACCCCACGGGGTAGGCCTCAGCCGCGAGCCAGACCTTCGTCACAATGCTCGAGCTGTCGAAGATGCCGCCGTCGACCGCGGCCGAGGAGATCCGCCAGGGGGCGTCCGCCTACGGACGCTGATGCGGTCAACCCGCCGGGCGCATGTCGGTGGCCACCACGGCTGACTCGGACGTGACTGTCCCGGCGATGGCGAGCCGCAGCCCGGGGACGAGGGTGACCGGCAGGCCGAGCCCTCCGCTGACGTCGACCGACACCGGGCGTTGCGCGGTCGTCACCGCCTGGAAGCCGTCCCCCGACACGGCCGTAACCGTCACGGCCGACTCGGCGAACGGGCAGCCGAGGGCGTCGGCCAGGTTCATCTCGTCGAGCGGTGCCGGTGCGGGACACGGCGGCTCGGTCGCGGATGGCGCCGGTCGGTCGCAGGCGGCGTCGGCGCTGGCGCTGGGGCGGGCGCGGTCGGCGCGCGCTGGCGGCTGGCGCTGGGGCGGGCGCCGTTGGCGAGCGCTGGCGCTGGGGCGGGCGTGCGAGCGACCGAAGGCGCGGCCGAGGCGGGAGCGGCGGACGGTGTCGGGGCCACGGTCGTGCTCGCGACGGGTGCGGCACGCGGAGCGGCGCGTGGCGGCCGCGGTCACCACCGTGGCCGGGGCTGCCCCGTCGTCCGGTGAGCGGGCGGCGACGACAAGGGCGCCTGTGCCGGCGAGGATCAACGCCGCCGACGCCGCGTGCACCGGATGGCTGCGCAGCGCCCGCCACCCACGGCGCAGGCCCTCGGCGACCGGGATGAGCAGCCAGCCAGCGATGCGTCGGTCGCGCTGGGTCATCGGCCCGACGAGCTGGGCGCAGGCTGAGCAGGTGCGCACGTGTTCGTCTGCGTCGAGCTGGGCCTGGCGGCGTCGATCACCGACGGCGAACGCCAGCAGAACGGGGCGGCAGTGGTTGGTGGGCAACATCATCCGGCGGAAGGCGAGCAGGAACTCGAGGCGAAGGTTGGCCCGCGCTCTGGCCAGCCGCATGGCAATGGCCCCGCTCGTGACGTTGGCCTCGCCCGCCAGGGTGGCCAGGTCGGTGCCGCTGACCTCGTGACGCATGAGGAGGTCCCGGTCGGCGGGATCCAGCTGGCTGAGCGCCGAGGTCATCGCGTCGCTCTCCTCCCTGTCCAGCGTCGCCTGGGCGGGGTCGTCGGATCCCTCGTCGTCGAGCAGCCGATGGAGGTGCCGACCGCGCACGGACTGCCGTCGGAAGTGCGAGACCAGCAGGTTGCGGGCAGTGACGACGGCGTACGCCCGCTCGGCGTCTGGTGAGAAGCGGTGCTCCGTCCCGGTAAGCCTGGCCAGGGTCTCCTGGGTCAGGTCCTCGATGAGGTGCTGGTCACGAGTGCGCGCGGCCAGGGTCCGCCGGACCACGGCCTCGACGTCGGCCAACGGTTCTTCGTCTCCACCCAACCTCCCGCCAGTACCCGCCTTGGACGATGCCAAGCCACGTGACGTGATGGCGGGCGGTCGAAGGCGTTGTCGCGGGTGACGGTGCACGCCCGCACCGTCGGGACCGAACGACGTCAAGGAGGACGAACCGATGAGGAGCGAGGACTGGATTGCGTTCGTGCGCTGGCTGCCGGGCCGTGATCCTGGTGATCGGGAGCATCGTCGCCGTTGTTCGCGGCGCGGTGCTGTACGGCATCGTTCTGCTCGTCGTCGGACTGCTCGTCGGGCCGTGTGGCGTTTCGGTCTTCACATCAGCGCGTCCGCCAGGCGGTTGACATGACTCGTCGGCTGATTTGCCCAAGGGCCGCGTCGGTTATCGGGGTCGATACGCGAGAAGTACGAGATCCACTGCGGACCATGCGGACATAGGCGCATAGATGTGCGCTCCATTTGCGGGGCGTGCTCACGGGGCCGAGGCTCCGTCACGAGAAAAGGGAACAGCAAATAATGAAGTTGAGAACTCAGGTCGTTGCCGCGACCGTGGCTCTGGGCCTCTTGGGTGGAGCGAGCGTCACGGCGGCGGACAACACGTCGAGCCAGGCGGGGATCGTTCCCCGACGGGCCGTCGAACTGACACCATCAGTGGTCGGCGTCCACCGCCGGTCACCTGTCCACCGTCGGCCAGCCCGGCGTCGCTGAAGGGTCGGGATCGTCCGCCGCGCTCGGCGTCGGTCGGGTGGGTCTGCGCACCGTCAGGCCGTGCGTGTTCCGCGGACAGGTCACGAGGTGCGTCATCAAGGTCCGACGTCTGGAACAGCGCGCCAACCGTGTCGTCGCGTTCGGCACCATCACGCCCCGCAGCAACCCCGGCGTCCACATCCCGTTCCACCGGCGTGTGGTCGGTGTCCGTGACATCACGGCGGCGTGTCCACGGCCTCCAGCAAGCTCCGAGTTGCGCGATCGTTGAGCCTCGTCCTCGGACCGCTGCACCTAGACGTCCTCGGCCTGGTGATCGACCTCAACAGGGTTGTCCTGAACATCGTCGGGCAGACCGGAGCCGGCAATCTGCTCGGCAACCTGCTCTGCGCCCTCACCGGCATCCTCGACGGCGGGTTCATCCTCACCCGGTTCCTCTCCGTGGTGACCGAACTGCTCGCCGCCATCAACGCCGTCCTACAGCTCTGACGAGCTGGGCGGATCCGACGGGGCGCCGCCAACCACTGCCGGTGCCCCGTCAAACCTCCGCTCCCCTCGGATGGCGCCCAGGGAAATCGCGCTGGTGCCCGATGCGACCACGTCGAGCGGCCATCCGATGCAATTTCCTCCGTTTACAGAAAGGAATACGACTCACATGCCAACCTCGAAACCGACATCGTGGTTGGTCGGGCCGAGTACGACGATGACGATGGTCACCTGCGGCCTCGCGGCCGCACCGGTCTGTGGGGCCTGCTCGGCCTGCTCGGCCTGGCCGGCCTGGCCGGCCTGGCCGGGCTAGCGCGTCGCAAGCCCACCTACGACACCCGCACGGTGCCCCCAACCGAACCGGCCGCTCCTCCGACCGCCCACGGAGCCACCGCCGGAGACATCGATCCGCACTAGCGGCGGCGGACAGCACCGTCGCCCACTACCCGTATCCATCGCGCAACGAGTACGACGGTCCAGCCGGCCGCTGTACTTCAGCGGTCCCCGGCGCGTGCCCGTCTGCGCCGGGGACCCAGACCCACAACTTCGGCTGAGAACACCGCTGAACCTGACTCCCGACGCCCCCCAAGGGCGCGCCCGACAACAACTCGTTGCCGCCGCCGCTTCTGGAGGTTCGCATGGGCACCGGTCAGACGCTCGACGAGGCGTCACATGACTATTGGGAGTTGGTCACGGTCCACGGAGAGATCGACATGGGCAACGCCGGTCAGCTTGTCGACGCGATCGAAGTTGCCGGGAGCGCGGTGGTCGACCTCAGCGGGGTCACATTCATCGACTCCGCCGGACTGCATGGCTTGTTGCGAGCACAAGAGGCAGCGCGGGAGCGTGGTGACCGAATGATTCTGCGCCATCCATCAGAGGCGGTGCGCCGGGTGCTCGCGCGGACGAACCTGATCGACGTGTTTACGGTCGAAAAGTGAGGGGCCGGCCCGCGAGTGCACCACGACCTCGGCCTGGTCGCTTTGGTCACCAAATCGCGCGGACGCTGGTGCAATACGGTGACCGAAGCGAGAAGAGCAGCTAGCGGTCACGAACCTGCTCCCGGTGGGCGAGCACTTTCGCCAAGTCATTGAGCGCACGACGGGCACTGTTCCACGACGGGCCAAGCTCACGAATGATTCGCTCGATCCGTACCCGCTCCTGGAGCAGCTGGTCGCACGTGTCGATCAGCTCGAGGATCTGCGTCTCCGGCAACGAGGTCGACATCGCCAGGGACCGGCGCAGGCCCTCGACCTCGTGGAGCTTCAACACACCCCGCACTCTACCGAACGGGTGTTCGCGGGATCTAACCGTGATGTCGCCCGTCGTTCTCCGAGCACTCGCCGGCGATCTCAATCTCGTGATATCATTTGTGAGATGAGCAGGCGACGCGGACCGATCCCGGTCGGTGTTCCCGGGTTTCGACGAGATCGCCGACGACCAGCAGGAGCTCGTCGACCGCCTGGTGGAGGTGCGGCAGGAGATGGGTCTGTCGCAGACGGAGGTGGCGGCGCGGATGGGCACCTCGCAGTCGGCGGTGGCCCGGCTCGAACGGGGCGACGCCGACGTGCGGCTGTCGACCCTGCGGCGTTACGCCGCCGCGCTCGACCGGCGCGTCGGGTTCGGCCTCGGTGACGTCGAAGCGAGTGGCGACTCGTGACCGACTCCTCCGGACCGTCCGTACATCCCGTACCCGTTCCCGCCGTACCGCGAGCTGCCGGAACGCAAGGAACCGTTGCTCGTCCCGATCGTCTACGAGCCAGCTGGCCGTGATCCGGTGCGGCGACTGTACGAACGCCGGACCGTCCTGCTCGGGAGGGCGCTCGACTCCGCCGCCGCCACCGACATTGCCGCGGAGCTGATGAGCCTCGACGGGCGCTCCGGCCAGGCGATCGAGCTGCTCGTCAACAGTCCGGGCGGTCCGATCGAGGACGTGTTCGCGGTCCTCGACGTCATCGCCCTCCTCCGCCCGCCGGTCACCGTGACGTGCTTCGGCCGGGCCCTCGGCACTGCTGCCGTGCTGCTGGCCAGCGCCACCGGATCCCGGCGGGCGACGCCGAACGCGACCATCTCGCTGCGCTGCCCGCCGGCCCCGGCCACGTCGGCTCGGCGCAGGACGCCGAGCAGCGGGCCGAGCACGAGCGCACGATGCGCGACCGCATCCGGCGCATCCTCCGGGAGCGGACGCGGCTTCCGTCCCAGCGGATCGACCACGAGCTCGACCACGGGGGATCGTTGGACGCCGCCACCGCGCTCGAGCTCGGTATCATCGACGAGATCGTGACCCGCCCGGCGACGTGACCGCTGATTGCGCGGACGCCCGACCTGGGTAGGCGCGCGCCCTGATGAGTGGCATCGCGATCATCACCGAGGCGTGCATCGACGTGAAGGATCGGGCGTGCGTCGACGTCTGCCCGGTGCAGTGCATCTACGAGTACGACCCGCAGGACAACGTCCTGTTCTCCGAGGTGGAGGCCGGCAACGGCGAGCGGGAGAACGTCCACCAGCCGAACCCGGAGATGGTGGCGATCTTCGGCGACAGCATCCTGTACGTCAACACCGAGGAGTGCACGTCGTGCACCGCCTGCTACCAGCCCGACGTCTGCCCGGTCGGGGCGATCTACTCGGAGGAGGTCGTTCCCGGACGGCGGCGACGAAGACGCACTACAACACCGACTGATTCGGCGAAGGGCCACGACCACACGTTCTTCATCGAGCACAGCCGCGCCGTCTTCGCCGACTGACCCCTGGCGGAATCTCGCGCGGCGCACCCGTCCTAATGTCGGGGCCATGACCGACGACGAGATCCTCGACCGGGTGCACCGGCTGGTCGAGGACGAGCAGGACTTGCGACGGTCCGGCGGGCCCGTCGACGAGGACCGGATGCGGCAGCTCGAGGAGACCCTCGACCAGTGCTGGGATCTCCTGCGCCAACGAAGGGCGAAGCGGGAGTTCGGCGACAACCCCGACGAGGCCGCGGTGCGCGACGTGGGCACCGTCGAGGGATACCAGCAGTAGCGGCCACGGGGCTGCCCGTGCCCTTCTACGAGCTCGACGGCGACACGCCGGCGCGGGTCGTGCTGGAGCAGGTCGGGCCGAAGACGTTCCGTATCCTCGAACCGTTCCGGTACGTCGACGCCTCCACCGGCGAGCAGTTCGTCGTCCCCGATCCCCGTTGGGGTGACCAGCCGTCCGACCTGGCGTCAGTGCCGGCGCGTCTTGCAGTGGGTGGTCCCGCGGTACGGGCAGCACACGCTGCCGGCCCTCCTCCACGACCAGCTCGTCGACAACGACCTCGTCGACGCACGTGAGCGCGCCGACCGCATCTTCCGCGACGCGATGGGGGAGCAGGGCGTCCCCGTCGTTCGCCGCTGGTTGATGTGGGCGGCGGTGAGCATCGGCACGATCGTCTCCGAGGCGCGCTGGAGGCTGGTCCCGGTCGCGGTGTGGCTCGTCGCGTGGGCTGCGCTCGCCTTCCGGTTGACGCCTCCGTTTGCGTCGTGGGACGTCTGGGTGTTCACCACCCTGTCGCGGGTTCCGTGGTGGGCGGCGGCGGTCGCCGCGGTCATCGGGCCGCCCGTGCTCGGCGTGCTGTGGGCACGCCGCTACCTGGCTGGAGTGATCAGTGCGTACGGCGCCTTCCTGTTCGCCGTGCCGCTGGTCGCGATCGTGCTCGCGCTCGGGGTCTACACCACGATCGAGTGGGTGGCGAGGACGATCGACTCGAGGCGCGGCGGAAGGGTTCCCGGCGAACCACCCCGGCGACCGCCGAGATCCGCACGCCGAACGATGAGTAACGTCGGCGGCATGGTGGATCGCAAGGACTCGTCCCCGCCTCCGCGGCTGGCCGCGATCTCGTTCACCGACGACCTCCGCGCGGTCGAGTTCATGACGGCGATGACCCGGCTGGCTCGCGACGGGCGGCTGACGCTGCGTGACGCGGTGTTCGTCGTCAAGGACCAACAGGGCAAGACGCACGTCCGCGAGACACGGGACCTGCAGCCCGGACAGACCGCGCTCGGCGCCGGTCTGTGGGCCGGTTTGTTCGGTCTCCTGCTCGGCGGCCCGGTCGGCATGCTCGTCGCCGGTGGGATCGGTGCCGGTGCCGGCGCCATCACCGCGAAGGTGGTCGACGTCGGGGTCACCGACGAGTTCGTCGACCAGTTGCGCGAGATGGTGCAGCCTGGCACCACCACGGTGGCGCTGCTCGGGGACCTGATCGACCCCGACGCCGTGCTCAGCGAGCTCGAGCGCTTCGGGGGCGCCCGCTACGTCGCCGGGACCTTGCCTCTCGACGGCATCACACGGGTCCGCGAGGCGCTCGGCGATCCGACCGCCACCACGGGTGGCGACCTGCCGCCGCCGTCACCGAGCGACGCCCGACCGTCGTGAACGATCAGCGCTCGTAGACGGGCACGTCCGGGGCGATGCGCTGACGAAAGAGCCCCAGCACCTCACCGTCTTTGGCGTGGCGCCCGATCGCGTGCTTGGAGAACAGCAGCTCACCGTCGACCTCGACGTCGAACACGCCCTTGCTCCCCATCACCAGCGTGAGCTCGGAGATGACGTGCTGGTAGTCGTGGATGAGGTCGTGCACCGTGCGCACGGCACGGTCCGAATAGTCTCAAGGGACGCAGTAGGTGATGCGGACGTGGTGCCGCCGCTGGCCGTCGGGAGAGCCGGTCATGGATCGAACGCTACCGAGCGTTACCGCACTGCGGCTTGGTACTCGGCGACGCGTGCGAGGTGGCCGTCGACGTCGGTCGGGCCGGCACGGTGGGTGGCGATCGCCAGATGGGTCGCACCGAGCTCGCGCCACCGGTCGGCGTGCCGCCGCCAGCGCTCGGGATCACCGCCCGAGTACTGCGCCTGCGCCTGGATCGCGAACCCGTCCATCGACTGCCCGGCCTCCTCCCGGTGACGGCGGATCGTCGCGAGGCGGTCGCGGGTGGCGTCGTCCGGCTTGTCGATCGGGCACCCATCCGTCCCCGAGCCGGGCGCACCGCTCGAGCACGACCGGGGCCCGTCCCCCGAACCAGATCGGGATCGGCGCCGCCGGGCGCGGGTTGATGCCCGCCCGATCGATCGTGTGGAACTCGTCCCTCGTAGGAGAAGCTGTCCTCGGTCCACAGCCGCCGGAGCACCTCCACCTGCTCCTCCTGACGGCGGCCGCGGTTGGTGAACGTCTCGTTGAGCGCCACGTACTCGACCCGGTTCCAACCGATGCCGATCCCGAGCCGGAAGCGCCCTCCTGACAGGATCGCCAGCTCGGCCGCCTGTTTGGCGACGAGCACGGTCTGGCGCTGGGGCAGGATCAGCACCGCCGTCGTGAGTTCGATCGTCGAGGTCACGGCGGCGATGAAGCTCAGCACGGCGAACGGCTCGTGGAACGCGACGTCCTTGTCGTACGGGCCGGTGAACCCGCCGGGCCGGTCGCGATCGGCGCCGATCACGTGGTCGTAGATGAGCAGATGGGTGATCCCGAGCCCTTCGAGGCCCTCGGCGTAGGCCTTGATCGCCCCCGGGTCGGTCCCGATCTCGTCGTGCGGCAAGCACCGCTCCGATGCGCATCGGGGATGACTACCACGCCGGTGGACCGATCGGCCGTACCCGGGTTGCCGCGAAGATGGGGCGATGCGCGTGCTCTTCGCGACGGCCGAGCTGGCCCCGGTGGCGGCCGTCGGGGGGTCTGGCCCACGCCGCGGCCGGGCTCACCGCCGAGCTGCGGCGGCAGGGTGTCGACGTCGACGTCGTCCTGCCGGACTACACGGGCATCGACCTGGCGGGAGAGCGGACGCGGCCGATCCCGGTCCCGGACTGGGCCGGGCCGGCGACGGTCCGGGTCGGCGAGCACGCCGTCGCCGGCGAGCTCCACCTCGTCCGGACGAAGGGGATCGACCGGTCGCATCCGTACCTGCGCCCCGACGGGACGGGGTGGCCCGACAACGCCGGGCGGTTCCTCGCGTTCTCGCAGGCGATCGCCGCGCTGGTGAGCGAGGACCCGCCCGACGTGCTGCACCTCAACGACTGGCACACCGGCGCCGTGCTCGCCGCGCTGGACGACCCCGCCACCGAGCGTGCTCTCGCTGCACAACCTCGCCTACCAGGGGGTGACCGAGGGGTCGTGGCTCCGCCGCCTCGGGCCGCGGGCCGAGCACTACGAGTGGTGGGGCGGGACGAACCCGCTGTCGGGGGCGATCGCCCTCGCCGACAAGGTCGTCGCCGTCTCGCCCAACTACGCCCGCGGAGATCCTCACTCCGGAGGGCGGGTTCGGCCTCGACGGCCCGCTGCGCCACCGCTGGGCCGACGTGAGCGGGATCCTCAACGGCATCGATCAGGACGTCTGGAACCCGGCCACCGATCGTCATCTGACGGCGACGTACTCGATCGACGAGGGCGTCGCCGGGGTGCTCGCCGCCAAGGCGGCCAACCGCCGCGCCGTCGCGACCCGTTGGGGGTGGCCCGACGACGGCATCCCGCTCGCCACGATGGTGACGCGGCTCACCGCGCAGAAGGGCGTCGACCTGATCGCGCCGATCGTGCCCGTCCTGCGCCAGATCCCGTTGCGGCTCGCCGTGCTCGGCGCCGGCGAGGCGCCGCTCGCCGCCGGCCTGGCCGCGATGGCGGCCGACCATCCGGACTGGTTCGCGTTCGTCGAGGGGTACGACGAGGAGCTGTCCCATCGCCTGTTCGCGGCGGCCGACGTGTATCTGATGCCGAGCCGCTTCGAGCCGTGCGGGCTGACGCAGATGCAGGCGATGCGCTACGGCGCGATCCCCGTCGTCACCGACGTCGGCGGGCTCCACGACACGGTGCCCGACGCCGATGAAGATCGGGACGGGAACGGCTTCGTCGCCGACCGCGCCGAGGCGGTGGCGGTGGTGTCGGCGCTGTTCCGAGCGGCCCGCTGTCTGGCCGATCGCCGCCGCCGGCCGGCCCTCGTCCGGCGGATCATGACACGGGACTGGTCGTGGCGCGCCCCGGCCGCCGAGTACATCGATCTGTACCGAGGCCTGGCCGCGTCTAAGTTCGACCGTGATGGCCGCTGAACCGAGGGTTCTCGTCGTCGTGCTCGCCGGGGGCGAGGGGAAGCGGCTGCTGCCGCTCACCAACGACCGGGCGAAGCCGGCGGTGCCGTTCGGCGGGTGCTACCGGCTGATCGACTTCGCCCTGTCGAACTTCGCCAACGCCGGGTACCTGCAGATCGTCGTGCTGACGCAGTACAAGAGCCACAGCCTCGACCGCCACATCAGCCAGACGTGGCGCTTCTCCACCTTGCTCAACCAGTACGTGACGCCGGTCCCGGCGCAGATGCGGCGCGGCCCGTTCTGGTTCCAGGGGTCGGCCGACGCGATCTACCAGAACCTCAACCTGATCCACGACGAGAGCCCGGACCTGGTCTGCGTGTTCGGCGCCGATCACATCTACCGCATGGACCCGCGCCAGATGGTCGACCACCACCTCGAGACGGGTGCCGGCGTCACCGTCGCCGCGATTCCGGTCGCCAAGCGCGAGGCCACGTCGTTCGGGGTGATCGAGGTCGACGAGAAGGGCCAGATCCTCGACTTCCACGAGAAGGTCGCCGATCCGCCGACGATGCCGGGCGACGACAGCCGTTGCCTCGCGTCGATGGGCAACTACGTCTTCGACACGTCGACGCTCGTCGACGTCGTCACGCCACGCGACGACACCTACACCGACCTCGGCGGGCACGTGATCCCGGCGTTGACGCGAGCGGGCGTCGCGCACGTCTACGACTTCTCGGGCAACGTCGTGCCCGGTCAGGACGAGCGCGAGCGGGGGTACTGGCGCGACGTCGGCACGCTCGACTCGTACTACGCGCCAACATGGACCTCATCGCGCCGCACCCGGTGTTCAACCTCTACAACGACCGCTGGCCGGTGTTCACCCACCGCGGGGCCGAGCCGCCGGCGAAGGTGTCGCGGGGACCAGGCGGCGAGCCGTCGTACGTCGACGGGAGCCTGCTCTGCGAGGGGTCGATCGTGTCCGGCGCCCACGTCGAGCGCTCGATCGTGGCGCCCGGGGTGTACGTCGACCACGACGCCCACGTGACCGACTCGATCCTGTTCAACGGGGTGCGGGTGGGACCGGGGGCCCGGCTGCACCGCTGCATCGTCGACAAGAACGTGATCGTGCCCGACTGGTACCGCGTCGGGCTCGACCACGACCACGACCGCGACCGCTTCACGATCAGCGACGAGGGCATCGTCGTGCTCGAGAAGGACCGCCAACTCGACTGACCGTCATCCGAGGTTTCGCGTCACCCGAGGGTTTCGTGCCCCCCGTCCGGTACGCGAAACCCTCGGGTGCTCTGAAACCTCGGATGGGACGGTCAGCGGCCGGCGAGGGCGGCGACCACCGGCGCGAAGGCTTCCACGTCGTCCCCGCCGACGATGATGTAGCTGAAGCCGAGCTCCTCGCGGCGGCGGAGCAGCTCCTCGGTCATCGCGGCCGTCGTGCCGACGAGGGCGAACGGCGACGCCGCGACCATCGACTCGTCGACGCCGAACATCCCGGCGACGCCCGCCAACACGCCGGCCCGGTCGTCGGTGACGCTGACGAAGAACACGCGGATGTTCAGCTCGATCTCGTCGATGCGCTCGGCGGCGACCTCGCGCACGAGGGCGACGCGCTCGTCGACCGCCTCCCGGGTCATCGTGGCGATGGCGTCCGGTCCCACCACGCCCGCGGTGAGGGTGCCGTTGATCCCGACGATGTCCGCCTCGCGGGCCGCGATCGACAGGAGCCGTCGCCCGCCGCCGCCGATCAGCAGCGGCGGGTGCGGCCGCTGGACCGGCTTCGGTTGCCCGTCGTAGTCGGTGATCGTGTAGTGGCGACCGGCGAACGAGAACGGCCCGTCACCCATCGCTCCCTTCACCACCGCGACGGCCTCGGCGAAGCGGTCGATGCGCACGCCGGGGCGAGTCGTAGGGGATCCCGCTCGCCCGGTAGTCGCTCTCCATCCACCCCGCGCCGAGCCCGATCTCGACCCGCCCCTCGCTGAGCACGTCGAGCGTGGCCAGCTCCTTGGCGAGCACCACCGGATGCTTGTAGTCGTTGTCGAGGACCAGCCCGCCCACCCGCAGCGACGTGGTGGCGGCGGCGGCGACCGCGAGCGCTGCCATCGGCGCGAGCTGATCGGTGAAGTGGTCCGGCATCGTCGCCGTGGCGTAGCCGAGGTCTTCGATCTTGCGGACGGCGTCGCGCCAGCCCTTGGCGTCGGCCGGCCCCGACAGCTGCACGCCGAACCGGAAGGGGCGGTTCCTCGGGTCGACCATCGCCGGAAGCTACCGGGTGCGAACGGTGACGGCCGGCCTCGCATGCCACCAGATAGCGTGATTCCACTGTGCGCTCGCTGACCTGGCTCGCCCGCCTCGGGCTCGTGGTCGCCGCCGGGGCTCTGCTCACGACCGCGGTGGCCGTGGCCGTCGCGCCCCGGCTGTGGCAGGCGGCCAACGCCCACGAGGAGCTGCCCGATCGCGCTGCCGCCGTTCCAGCCGCTGGCCCAGCGATCGCTCGTGTACGACCGGAACGGCGACGAGATCGCCATCTTCGAGGCCGAGAACAGCCAGCCGATTCGACTGTCCCAGGTTCCCCAGCACGTCATCGACGCCTTCCTCGCCGTCGAGGACAAGGAGTTCTACCGCCACCACGGCGTCAACTTCCGCAGCCTCGTCCGGGCCGCGCTGTCGAACTTCTCCTCGGATGCCCCGCAGCAGGGCGCCTCGACGATCACGATGCAGGTCGTCAAGAACGACTTCCTCGGCGGCCTGGAGCGCGACGGCCGCTACAAGCTGCTGCAGATCCACTACGCGCTGATGCTCGAGCGCGAGTACAGCAAGGACGACGATCCTGCAGCGCTACCTGAACACGGTCTTCTTCGGCAACAACGCCTACGGCATCCAGGCCGCGGCCGAGGTCTACTTCGGCAAGACGGCGACCGAGCTGAAGTTCACGGAGGCCGTCTTCCTCGCCGGGCTGGTGCGCGCGCCCTCGGCCTACGACCCGATCAACGAGCCGGACGCCAGCCGGAGGCGCTTCACCCAGGTCCTCGAGCAGCTCGTCGACGACGGCTACTACACCGAGCGCCAGGCGAGCGAGGATCGGCCGGACCTTCGTGCTCCCCGAGCGGGTGAAGACCACGCCCGAGCGGACCCACACGCGCACCTACTACACCGAGGCCCTGCGCGACTTCCTGCTCAACAAGTCGGACATCCTCGGCGAGACCTACGAGGAGCGCTACTCGGCGCTGTTCCGCGGTGGGTTGCGCATCCACACGACCTTCGATCCGTACCTCCAGCAGCAGGCGGAGGCGGCCCGCAACATCCTCCCCGAGACCCCGCAGGGCTTCGACGCCGCGATCGTCTCGCTCGACACCCAGACCGGGGCGATCCGGGCGATGGTCGGCGGCCCGGGCTGGACGCCCGGAGAACCAGATCAACATGGCGCTCGAACCCCGCCAGACCGGGTCGGCGCAACAAGATCTTCATCCTCGCCGCCGCCCTCCAGGCCGGGGCCCAGCCGCTCGACCAGATCAACGGCACGACCCCGTGCACGCTCCCGAACCCGGGGGAGCCGGAGCGAGCCGTTCGAGATCAGCGACGCCGCCTCGCCCCAGGGCCCGACGCTCGACTCGATGACGTGGTGGTCGATCAACTGCGCCTACGCGCGCCTGTCGCAGATCGTCGGGCTCAACCGGGTGGTCGACACCGCCTACCGGATGTCCGAGTCGGCGTACCTCTACAAGGGGCAGCCGGAGGAGGAGCACCCGACCGATCGAGCCCTTCGCCAGCTTCGCCACCGGGGCCAACGAGTTCAGCCCGCTCGACATGGCGGCGGGGATGCAGACGATCGCCAACGAGGGCGTCCACAACGAGCCGTACTACGTCGAGCGCATCGACAAGGGCGGGCGGCGCATCTACACCCACGACGACGTCGGCACCCGGGTCCTCGACCGGGGCGTGGCGCTCACCGAGGTCGACGTGTTGAAGGGCGTCCTGCAGCACGGGACCGGCGACGACCACCCGCTGGCCGACGGTCGGCCGGCCGCCGGCAAGACCGGCACCCAGCACGACGAACACCAACGCCTGGTTCGTCGGGTCGACGCCCCATGCTGACGACGGCGGTGTGGATGGGCGACCCCGACGGCTACACGTCGATGGACGTACGTCCCCGAGTTCGCCCCGCTCGGCGCCACGCAGGATCCAGGGCGGACGCCTGCCGACCCTGCTGTGGAAGACGTTCATGGACCCGGCGCACGCCGTTCGAGCCGCAGACCGACTGGGCCGGCGCCGCCGCGGCCGGCCCGTCCTCCGGCTCGCCTGTACCTGCCGGGCGACGAGTGCCTCCGCAGGGTCGTCGGCTACACGCCGGGCTACGGTGATCCCCGGCACGACCGACGCCCGGGCGGCCAGGACGCGGCGGTCGGCCCGGACGGGTTCACCGCTCCGCAGGCGCCGCCCGAGCCACCTCCGGAGACGACGCCAGGCGGGCCGCCGTCCGGTGCCACGACGACGACGCCGGTGACGTCGCCGGCCATCGTCATCCCACCGCAGCCGCAGTACGAGCTCGTCGAGGGCGGCACGACGATCCCGCCGTACAACCTCAACCCGAACGCCCCGTTGCCGTCGACGCCGCTCGCCAACTCGACGTACCCGTGCTCGTAGACGAACTGCTCGAGCTCCAGCGCATCGACACCACGCTCGATCAGCTCGACGCACCGCCGGGCCCACCTGGCCGAGCGCGACGAGGCGGCGAGCGCCGACGCCGAGCTGAGCCGGGGCCGAGCAGCGGCGCGGCGAGCTGACGGCCCGCGACGCCGAGCTCGACACGGCGGTCACGTCGCTCGAGACCGGCGGGCAGACCCTCATGGCCCAGCGGAACCGACTCGAGGCCCAGCTCAGGACCGTGATCGCGCCGCGGGAGGCGGAGGCGTTGATGCACGAGCTGGACACGCTCGCCCAGCGCCGCGACGAGCTCGACGACGAGGAGCTGGCGTACCTGGAGGAGCAGTCGGCGCTGGCCGACGAGCTCGCCGCGCTCGACGGGCGTCTGCCGGACCTGCGATCCCGCGCCGAGTCGGCGCGGGCCGCCCTCACCGCGGCCGAGGCGGCCGTCGACGGCGAGGTCGCCGAGACGGGCAGCGGCCCGCGAGGCGGTCGCCGCCCGCCTCGACGCCGGTCTGCTTGAGCCGCTACGAGCGGCTGCGGGAGCGGTTCGGCGGGGTCGCCGTCGCCCGACTCGGAGGGCACGCGCTGCGGTGGGTGCCACCTCGATCTGTCGACCGCCGAGGTCGCCGAGGTGCGGGCGGCCGGCCCGGGGCAGTTCGCCGACTGCCCGCAGTGCGGGCGCCTGCTCGCGCCGTAGCGAGTTCGATGTTCCTCTGGTTCGTCGGGACGGCGATCGCGACCGTGTGGTTCGTGTTCCGCGACCCTCGCTTCGACTACCGGCTGCTCGTCGTCGGGTCGGTGCTGCCGCTGCTCGACGCGCTGTTCGGCGGAGCCCGGGTGATGCACACGCTCGTGTTCAGCCTGGCGCTGCTGGTCGTGGTGATGCTGGCGACCGTCGGTCACCGATCGTGGCGGCGCCTGTGGCTCGGGCTGCCGATCGCCACGCTGCTCCATCTGGTCTTCGACGGAGCATGGGCCGACAGCGACGTGTTCTGGTGGCCGTTCGGCGGTTGGGGCTTCGAGGACGCCGCGCTACCGGAGGCGGCGCGGGGCTGGTGGAACGTCCCGCTCGAGCTCGTCGGCCTCGCCATCCTGGCGTGGGTCTGGCGGACGGCTCGGCTCGACGATCGAACGCCGGCGAGCGGCGGCGTGGCGCACCGGCCGGCTCTTCGCCGACGCCGTCTGACGCCGCCTGAGGTGGGTGAGCCGGGCGCATCGTGAGGGGCTGTGGTTCACTGTCGGCTGTGCTGATCCTGGTCCGCCACGGCCGCACCGCGTTGAACGCCGAAGGCCGGCTGCAGGGTCGCCTCGACATCCCCCTCGACGACGTCGGCCGGGAGCAGGCGAAGGCGGTCGTGGCGCACGTCGGCGCGGTCGACGAGCTGATCTCCAGCCCGCTGCGCCGGGCCACGGAGACGGCGGAGTTCTTCGGCCAGCCGTACGCCACGGACGAGCGGTGGATCGAGCTCGCCTACGGCACGTACGAGGGGACCGCCTACACCGACCTCCCATCCGAGGCGTGGGACCACTGGAAGGCGAACGTGTCGTGGGCGCCGGAGGGGGCGAATCGCTGACCGCGCTCGCCGAGCGGGTGCGGGCGGCGTGCCTCGAGCTCGACCGAGCGGGCCAGGGACCACGATGTCGCCGTGGTCACCCACGTGTCGCCGATGAAGGCCGCCGTCGCCTGGGTGCTCGGGTCGCGGCATCGAGATCTCGTGGCGCTCGCACCTCTCGTACGCCTCGGTGTGCCGCATCACCTTCAGCGGCGGCGACCCAGTGCTGTACACCTTCAACGAGGTGGCGCAGTGAACCGGTAGGTGCCCCCGGTACGGTCCCTACAAGCCGCACCGAGGGCTATGCGGAAGGTACGGGCGGGGTCGCTCGACCTTCTCGTCAGGATTGATGATTGGGGTGGCGAACTACTGATCGGGGTGCGTGGCGGTGTGGGCGTCCGACAGCTTCGACTGTGTCCCGGCCCGAACCGTCAGATCAGTCGATGGGCGTACCGAACAGCGCAGTACGTCATCGAACACCACCAGAGCGTGGTCCAGATGGGCGAGTCGTGTCTGCTCCGTCTGCACAAGCTCCCGGGCTTCAGCGATCGTGTTGCGATCACCGTGGCCCCGGGCGATTTGCTCGATGAGGGGTTCCAACCGACGTCGTCGGCGCAGGCTGAACTCCTCGAGGGCTCCCCCGATCGAGCGGCTCAAATTCCAATGGCGTGGACCTGGAGCGGTCGGCTGGGCGCCGGGCAACGATCTTCTTGATTGTCATGATTCATCCGCTTCCCGCGTCATCGAGCGAGGGCAGGCTCCGTGCTGTGGAAAGGCCCCCGGGTGTGGTACCGCAGCCACACCGGCGGGCCTTCGTGAAAGCTAGGGCCGGGGTCGCTGGGTCTTCTCGTCAGGATTGATGAATGCGGAGTGGCGAACTGGCGCTCGGATGAATGGTGGCTCTCCGCTCGGCGGCGAAAACCAGAGAGGCTCGCACCCGGGGGCGGCGAGCCTTCTCCGAAGGAGGCACACAAACACCAATGACATGCAAGGTGGACGTGACGGTACCGACGGACGCCCCCGCGACGTTCGGTCAGCATTGACGAACTGGCTACCGTGCCGACCACGAGCGGCCGGGAAGGCGTCTTGATGGCCCGCA
Organism: uncultured Acidimicrobiia bacterium; assembly: GCA_963839695.1. Taxonomy (GTDB): domain Bacteria; phylum Actinomycetota; class Acidimicrobiia; order Acidimicrobiales; family Ilumatobacteraceae; genus JALZMG01. Next base: position 32,246 of record CAWIVW010000013.1, read on the forward strand.
CGACGAACCCGGTCGACCAAGCTCGCCTCGGGCCGGTGGCAGGTGCGTGACCGGGCGCAACTGACTCGCTACTGACTGGCAGGCCCTTTCGAGGCGTGTCCACAGGACCGAAAGCCCTGGTAGATGGCCTGTAGTGATGGTGAGTCGGCCTGTAAGCGGGATCCTGTAGTCGCCTCACGGCGACCGGTGGCCATCCATCTTCGCGGCCTACCCGGAGGTGCCCGTGTGGGCGGACGGGCCGTCCATGCCTCCTGCTCGGCCTTGCTCCGGGTGGGGTTTACCGAGCCGCCCGGGTCGCCCCGGACGCTGGTGCGCTCTTACCGCACCGTTTCACCCTCACCTGTGGCCGGTCGCCCGGCCCATCGGCGGTCTGCTCTCTGTTGCACTGATCCGTCAGGTCGCCCCGACCTGGCTCTCGCCAGCACCCTGCCCTGTGGAGTCCCGACTTTCCTCGACACGTCGAGCGTGCCGCGGCCACCCGGCCGACTCACCATCGAACATGCAGTCTATCCGGCCTCACGCCTCGCAGGTCATGCCCTCGTAGATCAGCGAGTTGTCCGACGGCGTCTCGAGGGTGAACGTCGCCCGGGTGCCGGCCTCGTTGCGGGCGCCGACGACGATCTGGATCGCGGCGAGGGAGCCGAACTGGGTCGGGATCGCGTAGGCCTTGAACAGCCCGGTCTCGTCGGGCACGAGGTCCTCGCCGAACAGCACCGGGCTGATGTACCCCTCCGGCACGCCGGTGGCCAGCATCGCCACCGCGGCGGCCTGGCGGGCCTCCTCGGCGCCGATCGCCATCACCTCGGCGCGCAGCTCGGGCATCGGTGAGCACCTCGCACATCTGCTGGTACATCGCCCCGGACAACGACTCGAAGCGCGTTGGAGACGGTGAGCAGGTCGCGGGCCGGATCGTCGCTCGGCGCGATGTTCTCGCGCCTCGGAGCCGGTGATCTGGGTGAAGATCGGATCGACCGTGCGCGTCGATGTACCACGCGTTGGCGCACTCGTACGGCTCGCCGCCGGCCTCGACGGTGAGCCCGGCGAGCACCTCGGCGTGCTCGGTGTGGTCCTCGACGAAGCGGTCGATGAGCGCCTGGGCAGTCGCGTCGAGGGCGCCCATCTCGGTCGTCCGGGCGTACACGTCGAGCACGGTGTACTCGATCGAGCTCGCCGTGCGCAGCCACACCGCGTCGTTCTTCTCCACCGTCGGCAGCGGCGTCGCCGGCGGCGCGTAGCCGACCCGGCCGGGCGCGCTCTCGGTCTCGTCGTCGTCGCCGCACGCGGCGAGCACCGCGCCGAGCGACGACGGTGAGCCCGCCGGTCCGCAGCAGGCCGGCGGCGGTTGATCCGCGGGCGAGGATCGCGGGCGGGCTCATCAGCGTCGTTCCTCCGCCGAGGGAGAAGGGAGCGGCGTCGTTGACGAGCAGGGCGTCGAGGTCGTCGCCCTGGCCGCCGAGGTCGGCGAGGACGGCGCACTGGCGCGACTCGACGATGAGGATCGAGGCGGCCAGGGCGGCGCCGTCGATGCCCTCGAGCTCGCCGAGGGCCTCGAGGTAGGTGGCGACCGCGCTCGACTCGAACTCGTAGCCAGCGTCGGCGACCGCGTCGAGGTCGGACGTGTCGAAGTCGGCCTCGAACTGCGCGAACAGGGCGTCGTCCGCCGTCTGCGGCGCGGCGCCGCCGATGAGCCCGGAGATCCCGTTGGCGTAGCCCTCGTGGTTGGAGCGCAGCGTCGCCAGGACGCCCGCCTCGTCGCTGGCGCCGGCGTCGATCGCCGTCTGGTAGAGGTCGCGGGCGGCGAGCTCGAGGCCCTGGAGCGCGGCGAGCAGCTCGGTGTCGGCGTCCGTGGGCCGGTCCGGCGGGAGTGGGCGGCGTGGTCGCGTGGGCAGGTCGCCACCCGGCGAGGGCCAGCGTCGTGCCGGCCAGGCCGGCGGTGAGCACCCGGCGTCGGGATGGGTTCTCCACGAAGGCAGTCCTTTCGTCTGTCGGTGCCAACTATCGGGCTCCGTGGCGTCATCGCCAGCCTTCCCGGCCGGACCTGGCGGGGCAACTCTAGGCACTGGTCAGAAGTCGAGGGCTGACAGCTCCGGGATCCAGCCGGCGGCGCGCTCGACGGCTCGCGCCCAGGCCGTGCGATCGAGAGCGGCGCCGGGTTCGACCACCTGGGCCGGGCGCCACGTGTCGTCGGCCTCGTCGATCGCCCCCCACACGCCCGTGGCGAGGCCGGCGAGGAACGCGGCGCCGAGCGTGGTCGCGTCGGCGACCGGGGAGACCTCGACCGGTCGGCCGGTGGCGTCGGCGAGCGCCTGGACGAACGTCGGGTTGGCGCTCATCCCGCCGTCGACGCGCAGCGTCTCGATCGCCAGCCCGGTGTCGGCCTCGGCCGCCTCGACGAGGTCGGCGCCGCGATGGGCGACGCCCTCGAGCACCGCCCGCACGACGTGGGCCGCGGTCGTGCCCCGGGTGATCCCGAGCAGCGTGCCCCGCGCGCCGTAGTCCCACGCCGGCGTGCCGAGGCCGAGCAGCGCCGGCACGTAGAGCACGCCGTCGGTCGTCTCCACCGTCGACGCGACGTCGTGGGTCTGCGCGGCCGTCTCGACGAGGCCGAGGTCGTCGCGCAGCCACTCGACGTTGGTGCCCGCCGACAGCATGATCGCCTCGACCCCCCACGTCAGCGCGCCGGCCTGCGACCACGCCACGATCGGGTACGTGCCGTGGTCACTCCGCTGGGCCGACGACGGCGCGTCCGGGCCGCGGCAGAGGTCGAGCATCCCGCCGGTGCCGAACGTGATCTTGGCCCGCCCCGGGCTGACGCATCCCTGGCCGACCAGCGAGCCCTGCTGGTCGCCGACCAGCGCGGCGATCGGCGGGGCGCCGGGCAGGACCGTCGCCTCGCCGATCACGCCCGGTCGAGTCGACGAGGGTCGGCATCAGCGCCGCCGGGATGCCGAGGGCGTCGAGGGCCCGGTCGCTCCATGCCGAGGCGTCCGGGAGCGAGGAGGCCGGTGACGGCGGCGTTGGTGTGGTCCGTGACGTGGAGGGCGCCGCCGGACAGCGACCAGGCGAGCCACGAGTCGAGCGTGCCGAAGCACAGGTCGCGGTCGCGGGCACCGGCGACGTTGTCCAGGAGCCAGGCGACCTTGGTGGCCGACTGGTTGGGGGCGAGGTGCAGCCCGTGGGTCGTCCTTGGCCGTGATGCACTCCATGACCGTGCGCAGGTCCTGCCAACCGAGGGCCGGGGCCGATCGGTTCACCCGTGCCGCGGTCCCACACGATGGTGCTCGCCCGCTGGTTGGTGATCCCGACGGCGGTGATCGGCCGCCCGGCGGCGGTCAGTGGCCTCGGTCGCGGCGTCGATCGCCAGGCGGGCGACGTCGGCGGCGTCGAACTCGACCAGGCCGGGGAACGGCGACGCCGGTGGCGACGAGCGGGCGGCCATCGCCACGATCTGCGAGGTCCTCGTCGACCACCGCGGCGCGAAGCGTGGACGTGCCGACGTCGAGAACGAGGATCGCGGTCACGCCCGCATCGTGTCACGCGCCCGAGACGGTCGACGGGTCACCGGCTCCGGGGCTTCGATGCCGCGGTTGCGCAGGTGCTGGCCGAGGAGCCCGCCGACGAGGCCGGCGGCGAGCACGACGGTGAGGTTGAACATCACGGCGAACCAGTGCACGTCGAGGCCGCGGACCAGCCGGATCACGACGAACACGGCCTGGGCGGCGAGGTACGTGCCCGCGGCGGTCACGAGGCCGTGGCTGAGCGGCGTGCCGGTGCGCTGCACCCACGCCGCGCACCCGGCGCCGATGACGAAGCCGACCACGGCCCCGATGTTGAGCCACACGGCGAGCGTGCTGTCGTCACGGCTGTCGGCGGCCCAGCGGCCGGCGATCGAGAACGGCACGGCGAAGACGAGGGCGACGAGCCCGCCGGCCCGGATCGCATCCCAGTCCCAGCTCACCGCGCCCCTGGCGGCCACGGCGCCGGCCCGAACGGGGAGTCCAGGCCGAGCTTGCCCGGGTTCAGGATCCCGAGCGGATCGAGGGCCGACTTGACCGCGGCGAGCACGCGCCGGGCCGGGCCGAGCGCCTCGCCGACGAACCGGGCCCGGTTGATCCCGACGCCGTGGTGGTGGGAGAGGTTGCCGCCGTGGGCGAGCACGGCCCGCTGGCCGGCGTCCCAGAGCGCCACGTAGGTCGCCTCGATCTCGTCCGGCGGCGCCGCGGCGGCGAACGTGAAGTACAGGCAGGCGCCGTCCGGATAGCTGTGCGACAGGTGGCACGACGCGACCAGCGCGTTCGGCACCGTGAGCAACGCGGCGCGGACCGCCTCGAACAGCTCGGCGAGCCGGGCCCACGGGGCGGCGATCTCCATCGTGTCGACCACGAACCCCTTGCGGGTGAGCGCCTGCAGGGCCGAGGTGTCGTTGCGGTGCTCGAGCCAGCCGGCGACGAGGTCCGCGGACGCCGGCGTGCCCGCCGGCGCACGCGTCGGCGACGACGGCCATCGTCGCCTCGACGATCGCCGGGTCGCCCTCGTCGAGGACCAGCAGCACGCTCTGCGAGCCGTCGCCGTGGTGGCTGCGCGCGGTCTCGATCTCGTCGTACAGCCGGAGCACCGCCGGGGTCGCGCCGCGGCGGAGCACGGTCCGGCAGGCCTCGATCCCGTCGGCGAACGACGGGAACGTGTACGCCGCCCGCTGCTCCGTCGCCGGCAGCGGGTGCGCCCGCAGCCAGACCCTGGTGATCACGCCGAGCGTGCCCTCGGACCCGAGGAAGAGCTGGGTGAGATCGGGCCCGACCGCGGCGGCCGGAGCACCGCCGGTGCGCACCGCCGTCCCGTCGGCGAGCACGACCTCGAGGCCGGCGACGAGGTCCTCGATCTTGCCGTAGCGGGTGGAGTACTGGCCGGCGCCCCGGCAGGCCACCCACCCGCCGACCGTGGCGAGGTCGAAGCTCTGCGGGAAGTGGCCGACGCTGAGCCGGTGACGCTGCTGCAACTCGGTCTCCAGGTCGGGCCCGAACGTCCCGGCGAGGACCTCGACGATGCCCGAGACGGCGTCGACCTCGCCGATCCCGGCCAGGTCGGTGAGGTCGGCGAGCACGCCGCCGTGGACGGGGACCGACGCCCCGCACACGCCGCTGCGACCGCCGGCGACGGTGAGCGGCACCTGGGCGTCGGCGCAGATGCGCACGACGTCGGCGACCTGGCCCGTCGTCGCCGGGCGGGCGACCACGGCGGCCCTGGCCGGCACCTCGCCGGCGAGCGCCCAGTGCAGGGCGAGGGGCCACCAGTCGCGGCTGGCGTCGGCGACCGCGGCTTCGTCCTCGACGACGGCGCAGACGCCGCGCAGGGCGTCGATCACCTCGGCAGGGACGTCGACGGCGCCCGACCAGCGAGCGGCCGAGCCGCGAAGCTCGATCGGCGGCGTCGGGACGCAGTGCGTCATGCCGGGCGTCGGCGCGGGGAAGGTGCTGGCGTCGGACTCCTCCGTGGCCACGAGGGCGCGGTAGCGCTCGACCTGGCGGGCGATCTCGGCGTCGTCCCATCCGAGCTCCCCACCGACGAGGGCCGGCAACGGCAGGGGCGGCGGCGAGGGTGGCCGACCGGTCGAACAGGTGCGCCCGCGTCCGGCGGACGAGCACGTCGACCAGCGTCGTGGCCATCTCGTGACGCGACGGCGTACACCGCCTCGGCGCGCAGGTACGGCATCCCGTCGATCAGCGGCGCGCCGAGCGCCGGGATCGTCGGCGATCAGGCCGTCGATCTCGGCTGGCGAGCGTCCCGTACCGCCCGCCGAGGTGGGCGGCCAGCGTCCCGCGAGGAGGCTCGCGGTACCCGTCGCCGCCGAGCAGCGGGAGCTTCTTCGTGCGGCACCTGGCGTTGTGGCCGAGGCGCTCGGCGACGACGTCGACGGTGTCCTCGGCCATCTCCCGGTAGGTGGTCAGCTTGCCGCCGGTGACCGTGACGACGCCGGCCGTCCCGATCGTCACCCGGTGGCGCCGGGACAGATCGGCCGTGCGGTCGCTCGCCTCCGACTTGACGAGCGGGCGCAGCCCGGCCCACACGCCCGGTGACGTCGGCGGCGGTGATCCCGGTGGTGACGACCGCGTTCAGGGCCCGCGAGCACGTAGGCGATGTCCTCGGCGGTGCACGGCGGGTCGTCGAGCGGGCCGGTGTAGTCGGTGTCGGTGGTGCCGACGTAGGTGTGCTCGAACGTGCCGTCGGCGCGCTGGCCCCACGGCACGACGAACAGGCTGCGCTTGTCGCCGGCGACCGGGATCACGACGGCGATGTCGTTGCGCACCTTGTCCCACGGCACCGTGAGGTGGATCCCCTTGGCCGGGCGGATCGAGTCCGGGTCGACGCCGTCCTCCAGCGTGCCGACCTCGTCGGCCCAGACGCCGGCGGCGTTGACGACCGCACGCGCCCGGACCGCGCACTGGCGGTGCCCGCCGACGTCGACGACCGCGCCGTCGACCTCGCCGTCCGCCCCCTTCGTCAGCCCGACCACGCGGCTGCGATTGACGACCACCGCGCCGTGGAGCGCCGCCGTGCGCACGATCGTGAGCACGAGCCGGGCGTCGTCGGTGGTGGCGTCGTAGTACAGGTAGCCGCCGGCGAGACGATCCCGCGGCATCGTCGGCAGGTGGGCGAACGCCTCCTCGGCGTCGAGTCGCTTGTGCAGCTTGCCGATGCGGAACCCGCCGGTGAGGTCGTACATCCACATCGCCGAGCCGAGGGCCCGGGCGACCCGCCGGGGGATCAACCCGTCCCTGGTGAGGATCGGGATCATGAACGGCAGCAGCTTCACCAGGTGGGGAGCGTTGCGGCGGAGTCGTTGGCGCTCGTGGAGGGCCTCGTAGACGAGGCGGACGTCGCCCTGCTGGAGGTAGCGCAGCCCTCCGTGGACGAGCTTGGAGCTCTTCGACGAGGTGCCGCTGGCGAAGTCGTCGGCTTCGACCAACGCCGTCCGCAGGCCCCGGGTCGCGGCGTCGAGGGCGACTCCCGCGCCGGTGACCCCGCCACCGACGACGAGCACGTCGAAGTCCTGGTGGGAGAGGCGCTCGAGCATCGCCCCGCGCTCGAACCGCGTGGCGGATCCGGCGTCGGGGGCCACGGCTGAGAACGGTAGTCGGCCCGCCGAGGATTGCCTCTGGCGCACGGGCCCGGACTGGTTCTATCGTTCGCGTCGCAGTACAACCTGGATGGGGGATTGGTACGTGTCGCTCCAGGACATCGAATGGCGCAAGCTCGGGGCCTGCCGGGGACTCGATGCGAGCATCTTCTACCCCGATGACGACGACGACGCCGAGGTCGCCAAGGCCGTGTGCGCGACGTGCGGCGTCCGGGCGGCCTGCCTCGAACACGCCCTGATGGCCCGGGAGAAGGCCGGCGTCTGGGGCGGAGCCACCGAGCGCGAGCGACGGCGGATCATCCGCCAGCGCCGCCGCTCGGCGTAGCCGCTCCGAGTCCGCTGGGGGCGCGCTTCGCTACATTCCGGGCGTGCCTGCGGCTGACGAACACGCCCTCGAGGGACCACGGCGGGTGGCCGGGACTGCTCACCGAGCTGCTCGCCGGACGCGACCTGACCGCCGAGCAGGCGCGCACGGCGATGGCCGAACATCCTCGGCGGGCGGGCGACCGCGGCGCAGCTGATCGGGTTCGTCGTCGCCCTGCGGGCGAAGGGGGAGACCGCCGACGAGCTGTCCGGTCTGCTCGACGCGGTGCTCGCCGCTGCCGAGCTGGTGCCCCTCGACGACGAGCTGCGCGGGCGGGCGATCGACGTGGTCGGCACCGGTGGCGACCGGTCGCACTCGATCAACGTGTCGACGATGGCGGCCCTCGTCGTCGCCGGCGCCGGCGTCCCGGTCTGCAAGCACGGGGCACGCGGCGCGTCGTCGCAGTGCGGGACCGCCGACGTCCTGGAGGAGCTGGGCGTCGCCATCGAGCTGTCGCCGGCCGGCGTGCAGCGCTGCGTCGAGACGGCGGGCATCGGGTTCTGCTTCGCCCCCCGGTTCCATCCCGCGTTCCGCTTCGCCGCCCCGTCCCGCCGCGAGATCGGGATCCCGACGGTGTTCAACCTGCTCGGGCCGATGGCCAATCCCGGCCGGGTGCGCCGCTACCTCATCGGCGTCGCCGACGCCACCTTCGCCGAGCGGATGCTGGCGTCGCTGCGCGCCCACGGCGCCACCGACGCCTGGGTCGTGCACGGCGGCGGGCTCGACGAGCTGACGACGACCGGGTCGTCGACGGTGCTCGCCCTGCGACCACGACGGCGGCGCGCACACGTTTCCGGTCGACCCGGTGGAGCTCGGCCTGGCGCCGGCGACGCACGAGCAGCTGATCGGCGGCGAGCCGCCGTACAACGCCGAGGTCGTCCGCCGTGTCCTCGGCGGCGAGCACGGCGCGCACCGCGACATCGTCGTGCTCAACGCCGCCGCCGCGCTGGTGGTCGCCGGCGTCGCGGCCGATCTCCCGGCGGGCATCGAGGTCGCCACCGCGGCGATCGACGACGGGCGGGCGGCGCGGGTGCTCGACTCGTTCGTGAAGGTCTCGCAGGAGGCGGCGGCAGAGGAAGTCAGCGGGGTGATCGTCGCCCGGGTGCCGGCCTCGACCGCCAACCTGGGTCCCGGCTTCGACGCCCTCGGGATGGCCCTCACGCTGTACGCCGAGGTCGGTGCCGCCGAGGACGCGGCGGTGCCTCCCGGAGCGGGCGCGCCTCGCCGGGGAGACCCATCCCGCCGACATCGCCTTCCGCCGCGCCGGCGGCGAGGGGCCGTTGTGGGTCCGCTCGCCGATCCCGGCCGGCCGCGGCCTCGGCTTCAGCGGGGCGATGCGGGTCGGGGGCCTCGTCGCGGCGTGGGGGCAGCGCAACGGCGGCGACACGGAGGCGCTCAGGCGCGGCACGGGGCTCGTTGCTCGAGCTGGCCATCGAGCTCGAAGGTCACGCCGACAACGTCGCCGCCTCGCTGTTCGGCGGGGTCGTGGCGACCGCCGCCGGCCGCGCCGTGGCGGTGCCGTTGGCGCTCGAGCCGGCCGTGGTCACGTGGGTCCCGTCGTTCACGACGTCCACCGAGAAGTCCCGCGCCGCCCTGCCCCGCAACGGTGTCCTTCGCCGACGCCGTCTTCAACGTCGGGCGCACGGCGCTGCTGGTCGCCGCCCTCGCCGCCGGCGACGTCGAGGCCCTCGGCGTCGGCGACGGCCGATCGGCTCCACCAGGACGTGCGCTTGGTCGCCACCCCGGCGTCCCACGATGCGCTCGCCGCCGGCCTCGCCGCCGGGGCGTGGTGCGGCTGGCTGTCCGGGAGCGGGCCGACCGTGGCGCTGCTGTGCGCGCCCGAGGACGCCGCCGCGCTCGCCGCCGCCCTCCCGGCGGAAGGTCGGGCCAAGGTCCTCGGCGATCGACCACGGCGGGGCGACGCGTCGCCTAGGAGGCTCACTCGAGCCGTTCGAGGTGACGGGCGAGGACGAGGGCCTCGTCGGCCAGAAGGCGCGGGATCGGGCGTCCCGGCGCCGGTGGGTCCGGCGGCGGGGCGGGCAGGGCGCCGGCGGTCGAGCCGGCGACGCGCACGTCGACCAGGCGGGCGCGGTCGACGATCCACGTGACGTCTCGGTCGGTGACCTCGAAGCGGCCCCGGTCGACCAGGCGGTTCATCAGCATCGTCCGCCGGATCGCGCCCTCGAGCGCGGAGATGCGGTCGCGTGCCATCGCCGCCTCCTCGAAGCGTTGCGCCGCGGCGAGGGCGTTCATCCGGTCGGTCGAGCCGCTCGACGACGGACGCCGGGCCGGCCGGTCATCGCGTCGGCGGCGGCAGTGCACCGCGTCGGCGTACGTGTCCGGGTCGGCGAGCCCGGCGCACGGGCAGGCCGCCACGCCGAGCTGGGCGGCGATGCACGGCGTGGCGTCGGCGGCGGGTCGATGGCGCCGGCCGAGCCGGATCGAGCACCGGCGCAGGGGGAGCGCGGCCTGCAGCGCATCGACGACCAGCTGCGCCATCGTCCGCGACGGGAGCGGCCCGAGGTGCAGCCCGGAGGCGGCGGGATCGCGGACGACCGCGAGGCGGGGCCACGGCGCGTCGACGTCGAGGCGGACGTAGCAGTAGCGGTCGGCGCGGGTGCCGGCCCGGTTGTAGCGGGGCAGCAGGCGGCTGATCAGCCGCGCCTCGACGACCTCGGCGGACAACACGTCGGGCAGGCAGTGGTGGCGCACGCTCTGCGCCTCGCGCAGCATCGGCCCGATGCGGCGCCGGTCCTCGCGGCCGAAGTAGCTGCGCACCCGCTGGCGCAGGTTGGACGCCTTGCCGACGTAGATGACCTCGTCGCGGTGGCCGCAGAACAGGTACACGCCGGGAGCGCGGGGAAGGTTCGACGTGAGCTTGAGCTTGGCCGCCTGCGGGTGACCGGCGATCGAGCCGAGCGTCACGAGGTCGTCGAGGCCGAGCACGCCGAGTCCGGACGCCCGCTCGATGAGCAGGTGGAGGAGGTCGGTCGTGGCGAGCGCGTCGTCGAGGGCGCGGTGGGTCGGGCGGTGGTCGAGGCGCAGCCGCGAGGCGAGCGTGGACAGCCGGCAGTCCGGCACCTCGTCGCGGACGAGACGGCGGGCGAGCGCGGCGGTGTCGATCCGCGGCGGAGGGAGCGGGGGGTGGCCGACGCGTTGCAGCGCGGCGCGCAGGAAGGCGAGGTCGAAGCCGACGTTGTGGCCGACGATCACCCCGCTCCCGAGGAACTCGAGCAGCGACGGCAGGACCGCCTCGATGCGCGGCGCCGGAGCGACGACGGCGTCGGTGAGCCCGGTGAGCACCGAGATCCGCGGCGGGATCGCCCGGCCCGGGTTCACCAGGGTCTGGAACGTGCCGAGGCACTCGCCGCCGCGGACCTTGACCACGCCGACCTCGGTGATCGAGTCGTGCTCGCGGTTGCCGCCGGTGGTCTCGAGGTCGAGGACGCAGAACGTCGTGTCGGCCAGCGGGGTGCCGAGGTCGTCGAAGCTGCGCTTGCCGCGTCGCCCCAACCGCAAATTGCCACGGCTGCATATTTGATCGCGAACGCCCGTTCGTTGTCAAGAACAGGTGTACGTGGCCGCGACGTGAGAGCATGAGGCGGTGACCGGTGCTGTTGTGTTCGTCCACGCCCACCCCGACGACGAGGCGATCTTCACGGGAGGCACGATGGCCCGCCTCGCCCGCGCCGGCACCCCGGTGGTGCTCGTGGTGGCGACCGGCGGCGAGCTCGGCGCGATCCACCCGAGCTATCACGGCGCGATCGACGACGTCGGGCTGGCCGAGGTGCGGCGGATCGAGTGCGAGGCGGCGGCGACGATCCTCGGCGCCGGCACCGTCGAGTTCCTCGGCTACCACGACTCCGGGATGGCGGGTGATCCCACCAACGAGGCACCCGGTACGTTCTCGGCCGCACCGCCTGGGCAGGCCGCCGGCCGGCTGGCGGACATCCTCACCCGGGTCGCCGCGGTCGCCGTCGTCGGCTACGACGAGGACGGCATCTACCGCCATCCCGACCACATCGAGGTGACCAACGTCGTGCGGGCGGCGGCCGAACGTGCAGGCGTCCCGACCGTGTACGGCGCGACGGTCGATCGGGAGTACCTGCACTTCGTCGAGAGCCACATCGTCGCCGAGGCGGGCATGGTCGACGATCTCGGTCTCGTGCGGTCGCGCATCGGGGTCGCCACCGTCGAGGTCGCCGTCGCCGTCGACGTCCGCGAGACGCTCGACCAGAAGCGGGCGGCGATCGCCGCCCACGCCAGCCAGATCCCCGAGTCAGCGAGCATCTTGCAGCTGCCTGACCACCACTTCGCCGAGGTCTACGGCTGGGAGTGGTTCGTCCGCTGGGGTGCAGCGTGGTCCGCTGGAGGAACTGGACTAGCCCCGTAACGTGCACGTGTGCCCGAGATCGAGCATCGGTACCTGCGCTCGGCCATCGAGTTCGCCGTCGCCATCGCCGACGCCGGCCAGCGCCTCCGCCCGCCGCTCGCCTACCCGAGCGCGCTGAAGCCGTTCCTCAAGCAGCCGCGCATCCCGGCGAGCCGCGCTCGGCAAGCTGCGCCGGGCCATCGAGGCCGACGGCGAGTTCCGCACCCGCTTGTCCGCCGGCGCGCTGCCCGAGCTCGTCGACCCGATCGGCATCGAGTGGCTGCGGCGCGAGGACGGATGGGAGGCCCGCGTCGCCGAGCTGATCGCGGCGGCCCAGGAAGCCGAGGAGCAGGCGGGAGCCGAGGCCGCGTTGCGGCGCGCCGAGCGGCGGCGGGAGGCCGCCGAGCAGGCTGCGATCCGCACCCGGGCCGAGCTGATCCAAGCCCAGGCCCGCGTCGACGAGCTCACCAAGAGCCGTCGAGGCGCACCGCGAGCAGGCCACGGCCGCCACGGCCGCGGGAGCAGAACGGTCCGGGCCGAGCTGACCGAGGCCCGCGCCGCGGCGCGGCACGCGAACGACCGGGCCGAGGCCGCGCGACGCCGCGTCGAGCGACGTGGCGGGCGAGCGGGACGAGGCAGTCAGGCGCGCCGAGCTCGCCGAGGCGCAACGCGACGCGTTGCTCGCCGAGCGGGCCGAGCGCGCCGGGGTGCGGATCGACGCCGGTCGCGTCGGGGAGCTCGGCGACCTCGCCCGTTCGGCGCGGGCGCTCGCCGACCGTCTCGGCGGCCTCGTCGAGGTCCGCGCGGGCCGGCGCCGGCCGCTCGCCCTGCCCGGCGGCGTGGCCGGGGACTCGCCGAAGGCGACCGAGTTCCTGCTCCGCGCGCCCGGCGCGCTCGTGCTCGTCGACGGCTACAACGTCGCCAAGCTCGCCTGGCCCGACGAGCAGCTCGCCGTCCAGCGGCAACGCTGCCTCGACGTCGTCGACGACGTCGCCCGCCGGTTCGGCAGCGAGATCGCGGTCGTCTTCGACGGCGCCGACGTCGTCGGCAGCCACTCCGAACGGCGGCGGCTGGCCCGGGTGACCTACTCGCCGGCGGGAACGAGCGCCGACGACGTGATCCGGGCCGAGGTCGAGACCACGCCGGCCGGCCGGCCGGTGGTCGTGGTCACCAACGACCAGGCGATCCGCCGCGACGTCGCCAAGGACGGTGCCAACATCGTGCGCAGCGACAGCTTCTTGGCGATCGCCCGCTAGCGAACTGTCGTTTGGCAGCGGCCCGAACCGGTCGATTCCAAACGACAGAACCGCGTCAGAACCGTTCGCGTAGCCGCAGCAGAACCGCCGCGTGCGGTTTCGCGCGCTCGACGTCCGCGAACCACGCGGCATCGTGGGCGAGCGACTGCACCGGGGCGATGACGAGGTTGTCCAGCTCGTCGTCGGTCAGCGCCCGCCCGCCCTCGGCGCCGTCCGGCCCGGGCATGTCGGGCTCGTACTCCAACGGGACCGGGACGCCACGCGGACGGCGCTCGGCCGCCTCCCGTGCCGCTCGCACCGCCTTGGCCGGGTCGTCGACGACCTGCTGCATCGCGGTCCGCCCTGCCGCCCACGACAGGTTCGCCTCGGCATGGAGCGCGGGGTCCTCCGGGAGCCGCTCGGCGGGCAGCCGCATCACGACCCCCTTGCGGACGCCGCCGACGACGAGTGGCTCGACGTGACTGGCTCCGGCCGCAGCCAGCAAGGACGGGAGTGCCGAGCACGGGTCGTCCGCCGACGAGGACCAGGCGCACACTGCGCTCGTCGACGCGCAGGAGGTTCTCGTGGGGATCGTCGCCGGGCGCGAGGCGGTTCGTCGTCACCAGGACGTCGGCGACCGCGCCCGGGCGCAGGCGGCCGACGTCGATGCCCCAGCAACGGGCGAGGGCGTCGCCCGCGTTGGCCGTCGCCATCGCGCCGAGCTCACGGGCGTCGAGCGCGCCGTCGAGCGCCTCGTCGTTCCACAGCGCGGCGACCTTGAGCTCGCCGAGCAGGTTCTTGGTGCCCGACGGCGACCAGTCCGAGCCGAGGCAGACGAGGTGCCCGCGACGCCGCGCGGCGAGGACGTCGGTCGTGTCGCCGTAGAGCCAGATGTTGGAGAACGGCGACCACACGATCGTCCCCGGACCGCGGCCGGCCCAGTCGTCGTACTCGGCCGCGCCGAGCGCGGTCGAGTGGATCGCGATCAGGTTGGGGTGCACGCAGCCCGCCGCGCGCAGATCGGCGAACTCGTCGAGCAGGCCCGGCGCCGTCCCCTCGGCGAGGTGGTAGATGAACGAGCGGCCGGCGGCGAGGCGGGGCGCGTACGCCTTCAGCGCCGGGACGTCGGCCTTGATCACGGCCTGGAAGATGAGCTGCTCGTTGCCCTGCGCGGTGACCGTCTCCTTCTCGATGTTGCGGACCATCCAGCCGGGAAACGCCCGCGTCAACGGAGGTGATCCCTGGATCGACGTCGCGCCACCGGCGGCCGCCTTCACCTCGGCGTAGCGCAGCGCGGCGGCCGCGGCGGCGATGCCCATCGCCTGCGCCGGGTTGGAGACGTCGCGCCCGTAGGTGGCCGCGCCCGGCCACTGGTGACGGCTCGTGTACGGCGTGTCGCGAGGGGCGGACCACAACGGCAGGAAGTTGTAGGCGAGGTGGTTGTGGAGGTCGATGAGCCCCGGCGTGATCACACCGCCGGTCGCCACCCGTCGCGCCTTGGCGAACCCCGCCGGCGCGGCGCGCCGGGCCGGCTGCACGGCGTCGATGGTCCCGCCGTCGCCGATGTACACCGCCCCGCCCTTGACCACCGGAGACGCCGTCATCGAACGTGACGACCGTGCCGGTGAGCACCAGTGGGCTCACGTGAACACCTGCTGGCGCTTGAAGTAGTCGCGTCCCTCGAGCTGCGGTTCCTGGTCGTAGTTGGCGTCGCGCAGCGCCGGCACCAATCGGCGATGGAGCTGCCGGTACGTGATCCGGTAGCCGGCGTCGGCGATCAGTGTCTGGGCGAAGATGCTCATCGCGCCGTGGAACGTGCGGCCGAACCGGGCGTCGTAGGAGTACTGGTCGGAGCGGCAGCCGCTGAGGAGCAGCTCCCTCATCTCCGATTCCGGGTACAGCTCGGCGCGGCGGGGACGGGCCGTCTGGCGGATGTCGGGCAGGTCGGGCCGGCCGATGGCGCGGGGATCGCAGAAGCGCCGCCGTCGACGATCGGGCGCGAATGGATCCTCGGGGTCGCGGGTCGCCGAGCCGGAGTGGCACGAGTCGGAGATCACCGTGACCCGCACGCCCCACGGGATCTCGGCGAACAGCTCGCGCAGCTCGTCGTCGACGATCAGCTCGTCCTCGCAGTCGTACGGGCAGAGGGCTTCGTCGTACAGCGACTCGTCACCGCTCTCGTCGGCGCGGTAGGTGCCGTGGGACGAGTTCGTGAACACGAGCACGTCGCCGCGGCGAGCGCCGGCGAGGAGGTCGCCGAGCGCCCGGTACACCTTCGCCTTGGTCGCCCGGCTGTCGGTGATGAGCGTGATGTCGGACCGGGTGAAGTCGTAGTGCTCGTCGAGCAGCGTCGCCCACCCCTTGGCGTCGTTGACGCAGCCCTTCAGCTCGAGGTCGGGCCGGGGGTACTTGTTCACTCCGACGCACAGCGCCCGCTTGGCCATGCGCCCATCTTGGCCGTTCTGTCGTTTGGAATCGGCCGGTTTGGGCCGATCCCCGCGGACAGAACTGTTCCGTAGCCTTGGTTGCCGTGGCCGACCGTGATCCCGTACCGACCTTGCCGGAGTTGCGGGCGCTCGCGTCGGATCATGGCATCGAGCACCTCGGCGTGGCGCCGGCGAGCGTGCTCCAACGGGCCCGGGACATCCTCCACGAGCGCCGTGCCGCCGGGCTGGCGGCGGGGATGAACTTCACCTATCGCAACCCGGACCGGTCCACGGATCCGGGACGAGCCGTCGAGGGGGCGCGATCGATCATCGTCGGCGCCCGCTCCTACCTGGCCGACGACGGCGACCCGCCGCGTCCACCGGGCCCGCAGGCGCGCGTCGCCCGCTACGCGTGGGTCGACCACTACGCCCCGCTGCGCGTCGGGCTGCGGGCGATCGCGACCCGGCTGCGCTCGGCCGGGCACCGGGCGTTGGCGTTCGCCGACGACAACGCGATCGTCGACCGCGAGGTCGCCCACCTCGCCGGGCTCGGCTGGTTCGGCAAGAACGCCAACCTCCTGCTCCCCGGCGCCGGCAGCTGGTTCGTGCTCGGGTGCGTCGTCACCACCGCCGACTACCCGCCCGCGACGCCGGTGCCCGACGGGTGCGGGTCGTGCCGCCGGTGCCTCGACGCCTGTCCGACCGGCGCCATCGTCGCTCCTGGCGTGATCGACGGCAACCGGTGCCTGGCGTGGGTGCTGCAGGCACCGGGACCGATCCCCGAGCACCTCCGGGACGCGGTCGGCGACCGGATCTACGGCTGCGACGACTGCCAGGACGTCTGCCCGCCGACCGTGCGTCTCGGCCCGCGCCACCGCCTGCCGCTGGCCGGAGCGCCTGAGGCGTGGGTGGACGTGCTGGATCTGCTCGCCGCCGACGACCGCACGCTGCTCGAACGGCACGGCCGCTGGTACCTCTCCGGGCGCGACCCCCGCTGGCTGCGTCGCAACGCGCTCGTCGTGCTCGGCAACACCGCCGACCCGAACGACAACCGGGTCGTCGAGACGCTCGCCCGCTACCGGCAGCACGAGGACCCGATCCTCGCCGAACACGCCCGATGGGCGAGCACACGCCTCGGCGTCGGAGTGCCGAGGTGAAGCACCTGCTGGTCACGAACGACTTCCCGCCCAAGATCGGAGGCATCCAGTCGTTGCTGTGGGAGTGGTGGCGGCGGCTGCCGCCCGATCGGTTCGCCGTGCTGACGAGCCCGCACGCCGGTGCCGAGGAGTTCGACGCCGCCCAGCCGTTCCGGGTCGAGCGGACCCGCGAGCCGGTGCTCCTGCCGCACCCGTGGATGGTCAGGCGGGTCGACAGCCTCGCCGATGAGATCGGGGCCGAGCTCGTCGTGATCGACCCGGCGCTACCGCTCGGCCTCGTCGGCCCGTCGCTCGCCCTCCCGTACGGCGTTGTGCTCCACGGGGCCGAGGTCACCGTGCCCGCCCGATTGCCCGGCAGCCGGCAGGCGTTGCGCGCGGTGCTGCGGCGCGCCAGCCCGGTGATCTCGGCCGGGCGGTACGCCGCCGTCGAGGCCGAGCAGGCGGCCGGGCGAGATCTGCCGGTGACCGTCGTGCCGCCCGGCGTCGACGTCGATCGCTTCCGTCCGCTCAGCCCGGCGGAGCGGGACGCCGCCCGGACCCGCTTCGACCTGCGCTCCGACGCCGAGTTGATCGTGTCGATCTCCCGGCTGGTGCCGCGGAAGGGATTCGACGTCGCGATCCGCGCCGTGGCCCGGTTGGCGCCGGATCACCCCGATCTGGTGCTGGCGATCGCCGGTGGTGGCCGCGACGAACGCCGCCTGCGCGTCTTGGCGACGCGAGCTGCGGGCGCCGGTGCGGTTCCTCGGGCGGGTGCCCAACGCCGATCTGCCGGCGCTGTACGGGTGCGGCGATCTGTTCGCGATGCCGTGCCGGACCCGCTGGGGCGGGCTCGAGCAGGAGGGTTTCGGCATCGTGTTCGTCGAGGCGGCGGCGTGCGGGGTGGCGCAGATCGCGGGCGACTCCGGCGGCGCCGCCGAGGCCGTCGAGGACGGGGTGACCGGGCTGGTCGTGCGCCGGCCGGAGGATCCGGACGAGGTCGCCGAGGCGATGTCCGCGCTGCTCGACGACCCGGCGCGACGGGCGCTGATGGGCAAGGCGTCGCGGGCGCGGGCCGAGGCCGAGTTCTCCTACGACGTGCTCGCCGACCGCCTCGGCGCACCTCGGAGCGTTCGATGACTGCGGCCGTCGTGCGCTCGAGCCGCATGAGCGGCCAGTCACGCCGGCGATGTCGTCGTGCGCGCCAATCTCGCCGGGACGCTGTTGTTCACCGTCACCGCCGTGGCCGCGGCCGCGTTCTTCACCACAGCGTGGCAGTGGGTCGCCGCGATCACCGCCCTCGTGCTGTTCGCGATCGGCGTGTTCGCGTTCCTCTGGTCGTACTACAACGCCGTGCAGCGCAGCCGCCGCGATCAGATCTCGGTGACCGGGCTGTACCTCCTGCTCGGGCCGGCCGACGCCCGTCCCCGTGCGCCGCACGATGCTCGGCGCGCTGGCCGTGCAGGTCGTCGTCGCCGCGGCCACCACGTTCACCCGGCTGGAGGGTCCCGACGGCAAGGCCGGATCGTCGCTGGCGCTCGGGTTCCTCGTGCCGATGTTCGGGTTCGGGCTGAACGGTCTGTGGGCCGCGTACCACGGCGATTTCCCACCTCGCCCTGAGGAGCCGAGCCGTTCCGAGCGCACCTCCATGGCAGAATGACCTCCATGGCGGAGACAGCCTCCGAGACGATCACGATCGACGCCTCGCCGGACGCGGGTGTGGGAGATCGCCGCCGACGTCGAGCGGTATCCGGAGTGGGTGCGCGACGTGAAGGACGTGGTGGTCCGCTCCCGTGACGAGCAGCAGCGACCGGCCGAGGTCGAGTTCCGCGCGTCCGCGCTCGGCCGCAGCACCCACTACACGCTGGCCTACGACTACTCCCAGGCGCCGGACGTGCTGGCGTGGAAGATGGTCAAGGGCGACATCCAGCGCTCCATCGAGGGCGCCTACCACCTCATGGCGACCGCCGACGGCGGCACCGAGGTGCGCTACGACTTGGCGATCGAGCTGGCCGCGCCGCTGCCGGGCTTCGTCAAGCGCCGGGCCGAGGTGCGCATCCTGAACTCGGTGCGCGAGCTGAAGACCCGCGCCGAGAACCAATGACGTGACGACGTGACGCGTCGCCGCCGCCGGCATCGACGTCGGCGGCACGAAGTGCCTCGGCGTCGTGATCGATGCCGACGGCGAGGTGGTCGACCGAGACCCGCCGTCCGACCCCGCGGGGCGCCGACGCCCTCATCGACGCGCTCGCCGAGATTGCCGCCAGCCTCGATGCCGAGGCCGGGCCGTTGCCCGCGCTCGGCGTCGGCGTCCCCGGGTTGGTGACCCTCGAAGGCGTCCTGCGGGCGTCTCCGAACATCCCCGACGTCGCCGAGGTCGACGTGGCCGGGCGCCTCGGCGCGCTGGCTGAGCGTCCCGCTCGTCGTCGGCAACGACGCGACGTGGGCCGCATTGTCCGAGTGGCGGGTCGGAGCCGGCCGGGGCTGCGACGACCTCGTGATGGTCACCCTCGGCACGGGGATCGGCGGCGGGCTTGGTCGCCGGCGGACGACTCGTCGTCGGGGCCCACGGGTTCACGGGGGAGTTCGGTCACATGGTGGTCGATCCGAACGGTCCGCCGTGCCCGTGCGGTCGGCGCGGTTGCTGGGAGCGGTTCGCGTCGGGCTCCGGGCTGGCCCAGCTGGCCCGGGTCGCCGCCGTCGGCGGGCGCCTGCGCCGCGTCGTCGAGGTGGCCGGAGGCGAGCCCGCGCTGGTGCGCGGCGAGCACGTCCAGGCGGCGGCGCGGGAGGGCGACGAAGGCGCCCTGGCCGTCGTCGACGAGTTCGCCCGGTGGGTCGCCCTCGGCCTCGTCAACCTCACGAACGCCCTCGATCCGGCGATGTTCGTGCTCGGCGGCGGGTTGGCCGAGGGCGCCGACCTCTACCTCGAGCCGATCGAGCGGTGGTTCGGGGCGCTGCTGTACCAGCCGCACCTGCGACCCCACCCCGACCTCGCCTTCGCCGTGCTCGGCGAGCGGGCCGGGGCCATCGGCGCCGCCCTCGCGGCCGCCGAACGCACCGCCTGAAGCGCCGCTCTCGGGGAGGTGCGTCAGTCGGAGCCGGCGAAGTTGGCGCGGGCCTCCTCGATCTTCTGCCAGGCGTCGTCGCGCCCGCCGATGCCGGCGGTGGAGGAGTGCTTGTCGGGCTCGAGTGCCTTGTAGACCTCGAAGAAGTGCTGGATCTCGGCCATCAGCTGGGGGGTGAGGTCGCTGACGTCGTTCACGCCGGTCCAGCGGGGCTCGCGCGGCGGGACGCAGATCAGCTTGGCGTCCTCGCCCGCTTCGTCCTCCATGTAGAGCACCCCGACCGGCCGGGCCTCGACCCACACGCCCGGGTACACCGGGTCCTCGAGCAGGACGAGGGCGTCGAGCGGATCGCCGTCACCGCCGAGCGTGTGGGGCAGGAAGCCGTAGTCGGCGGGGTAGGTGGTGGCGGTGAAGAGCCGGCGGTCGAGGAAGACGCGGCCGTCGTCGTGGTCGATCTCGTACTTGTTGCGGCTTCCGCGGGGGATCTCGATCACCACCCATACGCAGCCCGGCGACGGCTCCTTCGCCAGCGAGGAGGTCATATCGCGATCCATCCTCGCAGAAGGGCGGCGGTAGGGTCGCCGTTCGTGAGTGGGTCGCGTCCTTCTGAGCCGGACCCCCGGGTCGGCACGCCGGCGCCTCCAGGCGCTTCGGCGCCCGCATCGCGACGCGTGTTCCGGCGCATCGAGAATCTGCCGCCGTACGTCTTCACGATCATCAACGACCTCAAGATCGAGGCCCGCCGAGCAGGTCGGGACGTCATCGACCTCGGCTTCGGCAACCCCGACATCCCGTCGCCCGACATCGCCGTCGAGCAAGCTCGCCGAGGCGGCGATGAAGCCGGCCAACCACCGCTACTCGATGTCGCGCGGGCTGCCCAAGCTGCGCGAGGCGATCGCCGGCTACTACCACGAACAATGGGACGTCGACCTCGACCCCGAGCTGGAGATCACCAACACGATCGGGTCGAAGGAGGGGTTCAGCCACCTGATGTGGGTGCTCCTCGACCGGGGCGACGCGGCCATCGTGCCCAGCCCGAGCTACCCGATCCACATCTACGGCCCGTTGTTCGCCGGCGCCGACCTGCGCCAGGTGCCGATGCGCTCGCTCGCCGACCCGGGCGAACGCGAGGGCTTCGCCGAGGAGTTCTTCGACCGCCTCACGACCGCCTACGACCTCGGCTGGCCCAAGCCGCGGGTGCTCGTGATCTCGTTCCCGCACAACCCGACCGGGGCGTGCGTCGACCTGCGACGTTCATGCAGCGCGTGGTCGACTTCTGCCGCGAGCGCGAGATGGTCGTCGTCCACGACTTCGCCTACGCCGACGTCGGCTTCGACGGCTACCAGCCACCGAGCATCCTCCAGGCCGACGGCGCCAAGGAGTGCGCCGTCGAGCTGTACTCGATGACCAAGAGCTTCTCGATGGCCGGCTGGCGATGCGCCTTCCTGCTCGGCAACGCCGAGGTCGTGCAGGCGCTCGTCAAGCTCAAGACCTACCTCGACTACGGCATGTTCCAGCCGGTGCAGATCGCCGCCACCGTGACGATCAACGAGGAGGCCGACTTCCCCCACGAGGTGTGCGCCACCTACCAGCGCCGGCGAGACGCGCTGATCGACGGGCTCGCCCGCATCGGCTGGGACATCCCCAAGCCGGGCGGGACGATGTTCGTGTGGGCGCCGATCCCCGAGCCGTACGCCGAGCTGGACTCGGTGGAGTTCTGCTCGCTCGTCGTGCGCGACGCCGAGGTCGCGCTCTCGCCGGGCGTCGGCTTCGGCCCCGGTGGTGAAGGCTTCGTGCGCTTCGCCCTCATCGAGAACGAGAAGCGCATCCCGCAGGGCGATCCGCAACCTCCGCGCGGCCTGCCCAAGCTCGGCTAGCCAACGGACGTCCGAGGTTCTCGCAGCACCGGAGGGTTTGCGTACCGGATGGGGCGCACGAAACCCTCGGATCACGGTTCACGTGGTCGCAACACGGGTGGCATCCAGTGGGGATACCGTCGTGCGATGCCCCGCGTCCTGGTCGTCCGCGTCTGGCTGCCGGACCGCCCGGGCGCGCTCGGTCAGGTGGCGAGCCGCATCGGTGCCGTCCGCGGCGACGTCACCGCGATCGACATCCTCGAGCACGGCGGCGGGCGGGTCGATCGACGAACTCGTCGTCTCGCTGCCCGACGGCCACGTCCGATCGACGCTGCTCGCCGAGGAGATCGACGCGGTCGACGGCGTGTCGGTCGAGCACATCCGCCCCGTCGACGCCGAGCGGCCCGACTCGGCCACGGCGATACTCGCCCTCGCCGCGCGCCGTCGCCGAGCGCCGCGTCGTCCGACCGGCTGGCCACGCTGATCGACGGCCTCGTCGCGGCGGTCGACGCCGACTGGGCGGTCGTGCTCCGTGCCGGCGAGCTGATCCACCGCCGCGGCGAGCCACCCGAGTCGGGCTGGCTGGTGGCCTTCCTCGAGGGCAGCGAGCACCTCGACGCCGCCCACCCGTCGGTCCCGCTCGAGCGACATGGTCTGGGCCCACCTCGCCCGTGCCGGGGTCGTGTCGCGGCCGGTCGGGCCCGCCGTCCCGATCCACGAGCGCGAGCGCGTCGCGCGTCGGTCTCCTCGGCCGAGCTCGCCGACGCTCTGATCTGATCCGTCGCCGAGCCGGTCTGACGGGTCAGCTGGCCCACGCCCGGGCGCGCTCGACGGCGCGGAGCCACGCGGCGTACCCGGCGTCGGCGGAACGCACGATCGGGGCTCGGGTGGAACGACTGCGTCGATCCGCCCGTCGGGCGCCGACGGCGCCGACGTCCGGCCACACCCCCTCGGCGAGACCGGCGAGGAAGGCCGCGCCGAGCGCCGTCGTCTCCATGGTCGGTCGGGCCGCTCGACGGTGACGCCGAGCTGATCGGCCTGGAACTGACAGCAGCAGTCCATCGCCGACGCCCCGCCGTCGACACGGAGCTCGGCGATGGCGGTGTCCGCTCGCCGCCGCCATCGCCTCGACCACGTCGCGCGTCTGGTACGCCATCGACTCGACGACTGCCCGGGCGAGGTGGGCGCGGCTGGTGCCGCGGGTGATGCCGACGATCGTGCCCGCGGGCGTACGGGTCCCACCACGGCGAACCCAGTCCGGTGAAGGCGGGAACGACGAACACGCCGCCGGAGTCGTCCACCGTCGCGGCGAGCGGCCACGGTCTCGGCGGCGTCGGCGATGAGCCCGAGCCCGTCGCGCAGCCACTGGACCGCCGAGCCGGTGGACGAAGATCGCGCCCTCCAGGGCGTAGGCGACCGTGCCGTGCCGTCGCCGAGCGTCCAGGCCACCGTCGTCAACATGCCCGTCGGCCGGCGGCGGACACCGCTCGCCGACGTTGAGCAGCACGAAGCTGCCGGTGCCGTACGTGTTCTTGGCCATTCCCGGCGTCGACGCACGCCTGGCCGAACAGGGCCGCCTGCTGGTCGCCGGCGATGCCGCTGATCGGGATGCCCGCCGGCACGCCGCCGCGCTCCGACGTCACGCCGATGCGCCCGCTCGACGGGACGACCTCCGGCAGCGCCTGCAGGCGGGACGTGCAGCAGCTCGCACAGCTCGTCGTCCCACGCCGAGCCGCGACGATGTCGTACAGCATCGTCCGGCTGGCGTTGGTCGACGTCGGTGGCGAACACGGCCGCCTCCGGTGAGGTTCCAGATCAGCCAGGCGTCGATGGTGCCGAGCGCGAGATCGCGCCGAGCGGGGCACGCCGCCCTCGCCGAGCAGCCACTCGAACTTGGTGCCGCTGAAGTACGGGTCGAGCACCAGCCCGGTGCGCGCCCGCACCAGATCGAGCGCGCCGGCCGCGGCGAGCTCGTCGCATCGAGCGGCCGTGCGACGGTCCTGCCACACGATCGCCGCGACCGTACGGCACCCCGGTCGTGCGGTTCCACGCGACCACGGTCTCGCGCTGGTTGGTGATGCCGATCGCGGCGATCGACTCCCGCCCGACCCGCTCGACCACCTCGCCGAGCGTCGCCCGCACCGCCTCCCAGATCTCGACCGCGTCGTGCTCGACCCAGCCCGGCCGCGGGAAGTGCTGGGTGAACTCGCGGTATGCGGCGACGGCCGGCCGGCCGTCGGCGAAGACCGCTCGGCTGCGGATGCCTGTGGTGCCGGCGTCGATCGCGACGACGCAGGTCGGCACCGGCACGCCCGGTCACCCTAACCTCCAGCCGGTGCGCGTCGGCATGCTCACCGGCGGTGGCGACTGCCCCGGCCTCAACGCGGTGATCCGGGCCATCGTGCGCCACGGCGAGCGGATCTACGGCGACGAGCTGATCGGATTCCTCGACGCGTGGGACGGGTGTGCTGGAGCGCCGCACGATGCCGCTCACGGTCGAGTCGATGCGCGGGACGCTGCCCCGAGGGGGCACCGTCCTCGGGACGAAGCGGGGGAGCCCGTACGACACCGCCACGGGGTGCAGGAGGTCAGGTCGACCCTCACCGACCTCGGGATCGACGCGCCTCGATCGTGATCGGCGGCAACGGCTCACTGAGCATCGCCTGCGAGCTCCACGCGGACGAGGGCCTGCCCATCGTCGGCGTGCCGAAGACGATCGACAACGACATCGTCGGCACCGACGTGACGTTCGGGTTCAACACCGCGGTGCAGATCGCGACCGACGCCATCGACCGCCTGCACACCACCGCCGAGAGCCACGACCGGGTCATGGTCGTCGAGGTGATGGGCCGGCACAGCGGCTGGATCGCCGCCTACGCCGGCATCGCCGGCGGCGCGGCCGCGGTGCTCATCCCGGAGATCCCCTTCGACATCGACGAGGTCTGCGCCCGCATCCGCCGCCGCCACGAACGGGGACGCTTCGCCTCGATCATCGTCGTCGCCGAGGGCGCCGAGCCGGTTCCCGGCACGCTCGACGTCGGCGAGCGGTTGTACGACCAGTTCGGCCACGTCCGCCTCGGCGGGATCGGCAGCCTGATCGCCGAGACGATCGGCGAGCGCACCGGCTTCGACACGCGGGTGGTGCATGCTCGGCCACGTCCAGCGCGGCGGCACGCCGACCGCGTTCGACCGGGTGCTGTCGACACGGTTCGGGATCGCCGCGATCGACCTCGTGCACGAGCACGGCGTGGGGTCAGATGGTGGTGTCGCGGGGCAGCGAGATCGTGCCCGCCCCACTCGAGCTCGCCGTCGGCAGGTCGCGGCCCGTCGACATGGCGCTGTACCGCGACCTCCAGGTGTTCTTCGCGTAGGGGCTACGCCGTGCTCCCGGACGGGATCGGCGGGTACGGCGGCTGGGCCGACTCGGCGAGGCCCGGGATAGTCGTAGACCGTGAGCGGCCTCTCCTGCAGCTCGCCGCGGCCGTCGGGCCAGTCGCGGGTCCGTCCGTCGACGCGGATCGCGCACGGCCCGCACTCCGTCGAGCACGACTCCCGGTGAACACGATCTGGGCGACGGCGTCGCGCAAGGACGACCCGGGCAGCTCGAGGATCTCGCCCGAGAGGTCGACGTTGAGGGTGCTGGCGACGAGGCGGGCCGAGTGCAGGGTCGACGACGAGGGCAGCGGCGAGGTCATCCCGCTGTCCGCCTCGCCCGGGTTCGGCCCGGCGATGAGCGTCCTCAGCACGGCCTCGGGGTCGGTCGGCGGTTCGACATCCCGCAGCACCGTGCGCAGCTCTCGATCGCCCCCGAGGCCCTCGCCGGCGACCAGATAGATCCGACTCTGGCCGATCGCTTCGCCGCCGGGCGGCAGCAGGTCGAGCTGGCCGCGCTCGGCGGGTCGGGATCTCGCGCGGGGCATTGTCCGGCTGGATCGCGCACCCGGTCCCGAGCGTGACGGCGACGAACGCAGCCGCCGGCAACGCGACGCGAGCCAGCAGGTGGCGTCGCGAGCGTCATCAGTCGATGTCCTCGTGAGCGAGCAGCTCGATCACGAAGCGAGCTCCGGGCGCGCCGTCGAGACGGTCCTCGACCCACACCCGCCCCCCGTGGATGCGCACGTGCTCGTCGACGAGCGCCAGCCCCAGGCCGGCGCCTTCGCGTCCCGCTGCGGCGCCCGGCGCTGACACCGCGGGCGAAGCGCTCGAAGATCAGCGCCCGTTCCTCGACGGGAACGCCCGGCCCGTGGTCCTCGACACCGATCTGCACGTGGGAGAGCGGCTCGTCGGGCAGGTTGGCGTCGGTGATCGTGACGCTGAGGTCGTCTCGCCGCCGCCGTACGCGCGGGCGTTGTCGATCAGGTTGGCGATCACCCGGGCGAGGCGACGGCGGTCGCCGCGGATCATCGCCCGCTCGGCCCGCTCGGTCGCTGCGACCGGGGTGTCCGGCGCGGCGCTGGCGGCGACCGCGTGGCGTACGAACTGCGCGACGTGCAGATCCTCGAGGTGCAAGCGGATCGCGCCGGCGTCGAAACGGCTGATCTCGAGCAGGTCCTCGACGAGCCCTTGGAAGCGGCTCACGTCGCTGACGAGCAGGTCGAGCGCCGACTGGGCCCGTTCGGGCAGCTCGTCGCGCCGCGCCTCGAGCACCTCGACCGACGCCGACAGGGTCATCAGCGGTGAGCGCAGCTCGTGGCTCACGTCGGACGCGAACCGGGCGTCACGCTCGATGCGGAGCTGGAGCGCCGAGGCCATGTCGTTGAACGAGCTGGCGAGCACACCGCAGGTCGGGGTCGTTGGTCGGCGGGAGGCGGGTCTCGAGATGGCCGCCGGCGATGGCCTTGGCGGCCTGGGCGGCGTCGGCGACGGGACGGACGGCGCGGCGGGCGGCGAAGACCCCCAGCAGCACGCCGAGGGCGGTCGTGATCGCGCCGGCGAGCAACAGCGACAAGGCGCACGTTGCGCAGCGTCTGCTCGTCCTCGTCGAGGTCGAAGAACTCGAAGTAGGCCCCGAGCTCGGGCAGTGGGATGCCGATGACGAGCACCGTCTCGCCGCCGACGTCGGTGATCATCCGCGAGTGCACCGCCTGCTCGTTGACCTGCTGGGCCAGCGCCTCGGGGATCGACGTCGGGGCCGAACCGTCCGATCCCGGAGGACCAGCCGTCGTGGTACCGGATGACCGGGCGTTGGACCCCGAGGGCCTGCAGTTGCTCGATGGCCGGCTCGGACGTCTCCGGTTCGCTGCGCAGGGCGCTCTGCACGACCTGGGCGTGGGTGTAGGCGTCCTGCAGGCTGGCGGAGTCGCGCTGGGCGGCGAGATTGGACCGCACCAGGCCGTACGTCGTGATGGCGAGGAAGGCGGAGAGGGCGAGCGAGCCGAGGGTGAAGATGAGCAGGATGCGCCGGCGCAGGCCGACGGTCCCCGGGCGGCGAGCGGCGCAGGAAGCCGAACGTACGGCCGGCGCGGCGGGTCGTTGCCCGCGTCTCCCCATCGGCGCCGAACGCGTCCCGCCCGGTCTCCGCGCCCGATCGTTGCCGGGACTCGACGGCAATCCGGACGCGGGCGCGCCGGGAGCGCGGTCGACGCGATCGGCGGTGTCGACCCCCGAACCGGCATCCGGTTCGGCCAGAGCCGGGTCCATCATGTTCCGGGGGCTGCGCCCCCGAGCCCCATCGCCGTCCGGCGAGCTGGCGCTCGCTCGGCCGGCATGTGCTCGCTCCGCTCGCCCATCGTGCCTCTACTCCAGCCGGTAGCCGAGGCCGCGCACCGTGACGACGTGGCGCGGGGCGGCGGGGTCGGTCTCGACCTTGGTCCGCAGCCGGCGGACGTGGACGTCGACGAGCCGGCCGTCGCCGAAGTAGTCGTAGCCCCAGACGTTGTCGAGGAGCTCCTCGCGGCTGTACACCTTGCCGCGGTTGTCGGCGAGCTCGCAGAGCAGGCGGAACTCGGTCTTGGTCAGGTGGACCTCGGTGCCGCCGCGCAGCACCTTGCCCTCCTCCGGGATCAACTCGAGGTCGCCGAACGTCAACCGCTCGTGGCCGGGCTGGGCCGGGCGGACCCGCCGCAGCAGGGCGCGGATGCGCGCCGAGAGCTCCTTCGGCGCGAACGGCTTGGTCAGGTAGTCGTCGGCACCGGCCTCGAGCCCGGCGACGACGTCGTGGGTGTCGTTGCGGGCGGTGACCATGACGATCGGGACGTCGCTGGTCCGGCGCAGCGTGCGGCACAGCTCGAAGCCGTCGATGCCGGGCAGCATGATGTCGATCAGCACGACGTCGGGGGCGTGCCGGGCGAAGAGCTCGACGGCCTCCTCGCCCGAGGCCGCGCCCTCGACCGTCCAGCCTTCGTCCTCGAGGGCGAGCTTCACCGCCTCGCGGATGCGCTCGTCGTCCTCCACGGCCAGGATTCGCGTACCCATCGGGGACAATGATGCCCGATCGCGGGCCGCTTCCGTCCGCACCGTCGACGCCGCGGCGTCAGCCGCGGACGCCGAGAGCAGGCGGACGAGGTCGTCGAAGATCGCCGGCGCGGCGACCGAGCAGCCGGTTGGCGACCGGCGGGCCGCCGTCGAAGTCGCCGCTGCGGCACCCGGCCTCCCGGGCGATGAGCTCGCCGGCGGCGACGTCCCACGGGTTCAGTCCGGCCTCGTAGTAGGCGTCCACCCGCCCGCAGGCGACGTAGCAGAGGTCGATGGCCGCCGAGCCGATCCGGCGGATGTCGCGCACCGATCCGATCACGTCGGCGACGAGCTGCAGCCTGGCGGCGACGGTCTTCGGCCCGGTAGCCGAACCCGGTGGCGACGAGGGCGAGCGACACGTCGGTGCAGGCGCTGGCCCGAGATCGGCTCGCCGTTGAGGGTCGCGCCGCGTCCGCGGCCGGCGGCGAACAGCTCGCCCATCGCCGGCACGTACACCGCGCCGGCGAGCGTCCGCGCCGCCGGCGCTGGCCGCGACCGACGTGGCCCACTGCGGCACGCCGTACACGAAGTTGGTGGTGCCGTCGATCGGGTCGATGAGCCATGACACCCCGGACGTGCCGTCCTGGTGGGTGCCCTCCTCGCCGACGACGGCGTCGCCGGGCCGCAGACCGGCGAGCCGGGCGACGATCGTCGCCTCGGCCGTGCGGTCGAGGGCGGTGACGAGGTCGGTCGCGCTCGACTTCGTGGCGATGTCCAGCGACCGTCCCGGTACGACCGGCGGCGGCGACGTCGCCACCCTCCACGGCGACCTGGCACGCCACTGTCAGCAGCTCGTCGACCGAGATCCTCGCCCACCTCTCCGGCCGCGCTCATCCGGTGCCGGTCCTGGAGCTCGCGCCACTCGCCGAGCGCCCGCAGCACGAGCACCGCGACCACGCTCATCCCGCCGGCCGCGATCACCGCGCCGGCGAACAGGCCGAGTCCGAGGGGCAGGGCGCAGTCGCCTTCGCACTGCAACTCGACGAGGCTGTGGCCGATCAGCGCTCCGGCCAGCCCGGCGAGGCAGATCGCCACGAAGGCCGCCACCCGGGCGGCCGGCGAGGGCAGGGCCGAGAGCGAGTCGGCGGACCGAGTCGGCGGGGTCGGCTCCACGGCGCGCCGAGCCTATGGCGCCCATGGCGGACCGTCGGGTTGCCTGCCGCCTAGCGTCGCGGCCCGTGCGCGTCGTCGCCGTGATCCCGACCCACAACGAGGTCGAGAACCTCGAGGCAGTGGTCAAGGGGATCCGGGTCGGCCGTCCCCGACGCCCGCATCCTGGTCGTCGACGACGGCAGCACGGACGGGACGGACGCCCTCGCCCAGCGCCTCGCCGGCGAGCTCGGCGAGATCGAGCTCGTGGCGCGGCCGGCGCAAGCTCGGGCTCGGATCCGCCTATCGGGACGGGTTTCGCCTGGCGATCGACGCCGGCGCCGAGATCTGCGTGCAGATCGACGCCGATCTCTCCCACGACCCCCAGGTCCTCCCGGCCCTCGTCGCCAACGTCGAACACGGCGCCGACCTCGCCATCGGGAGCCGGTACGTGCCGGGCGGCGCGACCGAGAGCTGGCCCCGGCGCCGGCGCTGGCTGTCGCGATGGGGGAACCGCTACGCCGCCGGCGTGCTCGGCCTGGCCGTGAACGACGCGACGTCCGGCTACCGCGCCTACCGCGCGGCGGCGCTGGAGGCGATGGACTACGCGACGGTGCGCAGCGAGGGCTACGGCTTCCAGATCGAGATGACCCACCGGCTCGTCCGGTCCGGCGGTCGCATCGTCGAGTTCCCGATCGTCTTCCGCGACCGCCAGGCGGGGGAGTCGAAGCTCTCGCGGGGGATCGTCCACGAGGCGCTCGGGCCTCGTGGCGCGCCTGTGGTTCGAGGACCGCCGCGGGCGCCGCGCCCGCCGCCGCCGCAGCGGCTGACATCTCGACGGCAGAATGGCGAGGTGCCGGCGCGCACGATCCTCCACGTCGACATGGACGCCTTCTTCGTCGCGTGCGAGCTGCGCCGCCGGCCCGAGCTGCGGGGACAGCCGGTCGTGGTCGGGGGAACCGGACGTCGCGGGGTGGTCGCCGCGGCGTCGTACGAGGCGCGCCGGTACGGGGTCTTCTCGGCGATGCCGTCGGCGACGGCGCGACGGCTGTGCCCGACGCGCCGTGTTCCTGCCCGGCGACCACGCGCTGTACTCGGCGGTGAGCCGCGACGTGCGGGACATCTTCGCCCGGGTGACCCCGCTGGTCGAGCCGCTGGCCCTCGACGAGGCGTTCCTCGACGTCACCGGCGCCCGGGCGCTGCTCGGCGACGGGGTGACGATCGCCCGCCGGCTGCGCGGCGAGATCCACGACGAGCTCGGGCTGGACTGCTCGGTCGGGGTCGCGCCGAACAAGTTCCTCGCCAAGCTGGCCTCGGTCGACGCCAAGCCGCGGCCGTCACCCGAAGGGATCACGCCCGGACCAGGAGTCTTCGAGGTGCGCCCGAGGGGAGGAGCTGGCCTACCTCCACCCGCTTGCCGGTCGGGCGGCTGTGGGGAGTCGGTCCGTCGACGCTCGAGCGGCTCCGGCGGATGGGCGTCACGACCGTCGGCGACCTGGCCGCGCTGGCGCCGGAGGCGGTGATCGCCAGCCTCGGCAAGGCCCATGGTCGCCATCTCCTCGACCTCGCCGCCGGCGCGCGACGACCGGCCGGTCGAACCCGCAGCGCGACGTGAAGTCGATCAGCCACGAGGAGACGTTCGCCCACGACCTGCACGATCGGGACGACGCCCACCGGGAGCTGGTGCGGCTCGCCGACGCCGTCGCCGCCCGGCTGCGCGCGCACGGCACGGGCGCGCGCACGTTCACGCTCAAGGTCCGCGACGGCGGGTTCACGACGATCACCCGCGCCACCACGCTCGCCGGCGCCGTCGACACCGCGGCGGCGGTGGTCGCGGCGACGACGCCCCTGCTCGCCGAGGTCGACCTCAGCGGCGGGATCCGGCTGCTCGGGCTGGCGGCGAGCAAGTTCGCCACTCCCGCCGAACAGCTCCAGTTCGACGATGTGATCGACCCGGTGACCGGAACGCCGACCGGTCGCTGGAGCGACGCCAGCCGGGCGGTCGACGACGTGCGCGACCGGTTCGGCGAGTCGGCCATCGGGCCGGCCAGCACGATGTCAGGCGGCCGGATCCGGCTGGTCCGGTCCGGCACCCAGCAATGGGGCC
Source organism: uncultured Acidimicrobiia bacterium (assembly GCA_963839695.1). Taxonomy (GTDB): domain Bacteria; phylum Actinomycetota; class Acidimicrobiia; order Acidimicrobiales; family Ilumatobacteraceae; genus JALZMG01. The sequence continues at coordinate 63,481 of CAWIVW010000013.1, forward strand.
CCGACCACGAGCCCGGAACGTCCGGATCCTGACGAGCGACATCTCAGCGTCGAAGCGCGTTGAGAGATGACCCGGAACGTGGGATGATGGTCCCGGTGCCGCTTTCCGAGGACGAGCAGCGGATCCTCCGCCAGATCGAGCAGCAGCTCGAGCAGGATCCGACCTTCGCCGCCCGCGGCTACCGCGTGCCCCGCCATCGGGTCGCCCTGCTGGCCGTCGGACTCGTGGCGGCGATGACCGTCACCGTGCTCGGCCTGGCCGTCAGCTTCTGGTTCGCCTTCGCCGGCTTCCTCCTCGTCCTGGCCGTGGCGGTCTCGCTCGAGCGGGAGGTCCGGCTGCTCGCCCGTGAGCGCCTGGGCTCGCTCCCGATCAGCGCCTGGCTCGGCGGCGGCCGCCGCGGCGGCGGCTCCCGCCGGGAACCCGCCGACTGATCTACTTCCAGATCGTGAAGTAGCGGTGGACACGGCCGCCGGTCGTCATCGAGTCGGCGGCCACGCGCTCCACCTGGCGGCACCAGCGGTGCGGTCCCGGCTCGCCGTCGTGTTCGGGTCCGATCAGCGACTCGACCTCGCCAGGGGGCGCGTAGGCCGCAGCCGTCGCCACCGAGGCCAGCGAGCGCAGCGGGCGGGCGGCGACCGGTAGCCGGGGTGCCGCCGCCCGGGCCTGCTCGAGCGGGGTGAGGCTGGGGTCGGCGTGGTAGCCGGTGGCGGCGACCGCTCCGAGCGCGCGCTGCCACAGGTCGACCATCTGCTCGGCGAGGTCGGCGTTCGGATGGCGGCGGCGCCACCAGCGCACCACCCGCCGGCAGCGCCACCGCCGCGCCGAGCACGGCGGCGATGGTGAGCAGCGTCAGCCACGGCGGGCCGGCGTCGGGCGCCAGCCCCGGTGCGTCAACCAGGCGACGGCGGGGCCGCCGCGGCGGTCGGGTCCACACGGCCGGTCCGACGGCGGGACGGTCGGCGGCACCGTCACCGGCACCTGCGGCCCGACGCCGGGATCGCTGTTGCCGTCGCCCGGCGGCGGCGGGCGGCGGCACGCTCTCGTCCTGCGTCCGGCGCGACACCGGTGTAGTCCTCGGCTCCGGGAGCGCCGCGCCCTGGCGTGGGCTCGAACGCCACCCAGCCGAGCTGGTCGAACCACACCTCGGGCCACGCGTGGGCGTTCTTGCCGAGCACGGTGAACGACCCGTTGGCGGCGACGCCGTGGGTGAAGCCGACCGCGACCCGGGCCGGGATGCCGAGCGAGCGGGCCATCGCCGCGAACGTGCCGGCGAACTGCTCGCAGTACCCGATGCGCTGGCGCAGGAAGGCCTCGATCGCCGAGTTCCCGTGCCCCTGGGGGACCTCGAGGCTGTACTCGAAGCTCGGTGCGGAACCAGTCCTGGAGGGCGACCATCGCGTCGTACGACGGTCGGCGCGCCGGCCGTGACCTCGGCCGCGGTGTCGCGCACCGAGGTCGGGAAGTCGTCGGGGAGCTCGAGGTAGATCGGGTCCGGCGGGGTCGTGGACGTGGCGGCCCGGAGCGCGTCCGGGGGAGTGGTTCGGCACGGCCGACACGACCTCGAACCGGTCGCCGCGCTGCAGCTCCGGCTCGAGGCGAACCAACGTCGAGGTCTCCTCGACCCATTGCAGACCTGCGCCCCCGGCGCGCACGGGCTCGGCTGCCGCGGGGAGGTAGTTGCCGCCCGAGGGCCATGATCTCGATCTGCTGCTGCAGCTCCGTCGATCCCGGCACGGCGGTCGAGAGCTCGCCACTGACGTCGTCGAGCGCCTGCTCGGGGAGGCTCCACGTGCGACCGTCGAACTCGGGCAGGCCGGTGGTCCTCCAGTAGGCCGGGGCGTTGGCCCGCACGACGAACAACTCGGTGCCGGCCCGGTCGACGAGCCGAGCACGGATGTCGACCAGCGGATTCAGCACCTCGGTCACGCCACCACCGCGGCCCTTGGTGTCGATCAGGGCCTCGGCCTCGGCGCCGGGCAGGCGCGGGCCCAGCACCCAGGCACCGACCACGACCGCAGCCCCGACACCGATGGCCGCCGGCAGGGTGATCCCGAGCGGCCGGCGCGGACGTCCGAGCACGGTGCGCGGCGGTTGGGCGAACCGCGCCCGGAGCAGCGCCGCGGCGAGCACTCCGGCGCCGACGAGGGCCAGCGTCAGGGCGACCCGGTGCTCGGCTCGCGCCGACGGCGGCGACGAAGACGAACAGCACGCCGCCTGGCACGAGCGCCTCGCCCCTGGCCCGAGCACGGAACGCGAACGTGTCGCCGAGCAGGACGACGATCGCGGTTCCGATCGCGGCCAGCAGCGACCACCCGCCGACGTAGGCGACGGGTGACACGGCCGTGGCGAACTGGTCCCGGACGAGCGCGAGGTCGGCGCGGGCGATGTTCCAGGTCTCCGTGGTCGGGAACACCGACGTGAAGGTGGTGGGGTAGTTCAGCCAGGCGATCACCCAGACGAGCACGATCGCGGTCACGCCGAGAGCCGACGGCGCCGTGCAACCGGCGCTGCTGTCGCAGCAGCCACGACAGGCCGTGGCCGACGATCACGACGACCAACACGTCGCCGACGAACTCCCAGTCGCCGAAGACCCGGCGGAAGCCGAGCGCGGCGACGAAGGAGTACAGCGCCAGGGCGATCGTCGCTGCGGCGTCGAGCACGCGCCGGCGGTCGTCGTTGGCGGTGATCATTGCGCGCCACCTGATCCTGCGCCCACGAGCGGTGCCTGGAGATCGCGCCGGCGGCGATCGGCGTCGACCCGGGCGACGCCGGCCATCAGCGCCCAGCCGTCGAGGAACGCGGCGTCGCTGCGCGCGTCGACCGCCAGCACCGGCGACCGCCGGGGGAACTCCGTCGTGAAGATGCCGAGCGTGGTGAGGGCCGGCTCGCCGACCCGGTCGAGCGCGGCCCACGCCGCGGCGTAGGGCCCCGACGTGATCGCGATCACGAGGCCGAGGCCCTCGCTCGGGTCGCGCTCGACCGGTACGGCCGGTTGCGTGCTCGGCGTGATGCGGGCGAGCAGGTGGAGGGTCTGGGCGGCGACGTCGGGACCGCGGACGTCGGCCCCGTCGGTCGTGACGAACCGAGTGGTCAAGCCCGGCGCGATCGGCGCTGTGCACCACGCTCGCCGCCGCAGTGACCGCCCGTTCGAACGCCTCCTCGCCCTCGGCGCCGGTCGGTACGTGCTGGTCGAGCAGCACGACACAGCGACGCAGGCCTTCCACGCTGTGCTGGCGCACCTTCAGCTCCTCCGACCGCGCCGACGCCCGCCAGTGGATCGAGCGCGGCTCGTCGCCCTCGACGTAGTCGCGCAGGCTGTGGAAGTCGCCCGGGCCGAGGCGCTGGGCGAGGGCGAGCAGGTGACGGCCGAGCGTGCCCTGACCGAGCGCCGGCATGTCGAGCAGGTGGGCCCGCGGCGACACCAGCACCTCCTCGATGCCGGCCACGTCGGCGACGGAGCGGGCGAGGCCGAGGATGTCGTGGCGGATCGCGGTGAGCGGCCCGATGGTCAACACCCCGCGGCGTTCCGTGGGGATGCGGTAACCCGCGCTCACCTCGTCGCCCTCGCTCAGCGGGGCGACGGCCATGCTGGCCGTGCGCGTCTGACCGACCGGTTCGACGAGCTCGAAGGCGGGAGAGCGGGTGGAGCCGACCTGTTGCACGAGCACCTCGACCCGGCCCACGTCGCCGGCGGTGAGCACCGATGGTCGGATCCACCGATGGACGGCGACGTTGGGTCGCCACAGCCGGACGACGAGCCAGGCGACGAGCACCGCCACCGCCAACGCGGCCCCGATCACGAAGAGCTCGAGGATGCCGAACAGCCGGCCGATCACGGCCGCGATCGCGGCCGACACCAGCACCGTCCACCCCTGTCGGGTGGGGCTCGTGCGCACCGATTCCCCTCCGCGGTCAGCGCGAGGTTGGGACGGGTACCTCGGCCAGGATCTCGTTGACGGCGTCGACGGGATCGAGGCGGGCGCCACGGTCGGTGCGCAGCATCAGGCGATGGGCGAGCGCGGGAACGGCCATCGCCTTGACGTCGTCGGGGGTCGCGTACGTGCGACCGCGGGCCGCGGCGTGGGACCGCGCGGCGGCGGTGAGCTGCAGCGTGGCCCGTGGGGACAGGCCGAGCTCGATCGCCGGATGGCGGCGGCTGGACTCGGCCAGATCGACGAGGTAGGCCTTCAGGGCGTCGGCGACGAAGACCGAGCGCACCGCCTCCATCATCGCGATCACTTCCGCGCTCGACACGACCGGGGCCAGCTTCGACAGTGCGTCGATGGCGCCGCGCCCGTCGAGGATCGCCATCTCGGCGGCGCGTCCGGGGTAGCCGAGGGCGATGCGCATGAGGAACCGGTCGAGCTGGCTCTCCGGCAGACGGTACGTACCCTCCTGATCGACCGGGTTCTGCGTGGCGATCACCATGAACGGGGGATCGAGGACGCGGGTGTTGCCGTCGACGGTGATCTGCCGCTCCTCCATCGACTCCAGCAGCGCCGACTGCGTCTTCGGCGACGCCCGGTTGATCTCGTCGGTGAGCACGATGTTGGCGAACAGCGGTCCGGGTTGGAAGTGGAACTGCTCCGTCGATCGCTGGTAGATGCTCACGCCCACGAGGTCGGCCGGCAGCAGGTCGGGCGTGAACTGGACCCGTTTCCACGTGCAGTCGATCGATGCCGCCAGGGCCTTGGCGAGGCTCGTCTTGCCCACGCCCGGCACGTCCTCGATGAGGAGATGGCCCTCACCGAGCAGGCACATCACCGCCAGCTCGATCGGCTCCATCTTGCCCTGCACGACCTGTGCGATGTTGGCCGCGATCGCATCGAACAGCGAGGCGAAGCGAGTGCTGACCCCGTCGGGCGCGGGCAGATCGCCGGGACCACGGGTGGACGGCATTGTCACGCCGGTGAGGGTAATCCGTCGATCGCCCGAGCCCCCGTCGGGATCGGTCCGAGGGTTTCGTGCGCCCCGTCCGGTCCGGAAACCCTCCGATGACGCGAAACCCTCGGATGCGACGAACGGTACGGTGCGACGGATGGCCTCGTATCTGGCGATCGACGTGGGAACGGTCCGGCTCACCGCCGGCGTGGTCGACGACGCCGGCGAAGCGATCGTGCGCGATCGGGTGGCGGCGCCGCCCCGGGACATCTGGCCGGCGCTGCATCGGCTCGTGCGACGGGTGGTGGCCGCCCGGCCCGACGACGTCGACCCGCCCGAGCTGTGCGGGGTCAGCTGCGAAGGACCGATCGATCGCGATGCGGGCACCGTGGACCCTCTGCACCTTCCGGCCATGCGCCAGTTCGAGCTGCGCGAGCGGGTACGCGATCTCACCGGGCTGCCGACCGTGATCGGCACCGCGGCCCACGCCCGGGTCCTGGCCGAGCGCTGGATCGGCGCCGCCCAATCCGTCGACGACGTGATGGTCCTGCTCCTCTCCGACGCGGTGGAGGCGGGGATCGTTTGCAACGGACGCCTCCTCCGGGGCCGGCGGGGCAACGCCGGCGAGCTCGGTCACGTCGTCGTCGAGCCGGATGGCCTGCCGTGTCCGTGCGGGGGCCTCGGATGCCTGACCGCCTACGCGTCGTCGTCGGCGATCGAGACCGAGACGAACCGCCCCCTTCGGCGGGCTCCGGCGCAGGTGGTCGAGCGCACCGGGATGATGATCGGCCGCGCTGTCGCCTCGGCGGCGGCGGTGCTCGACCTGCGCCAGGTCCTCCTCGCCGGCGCCGTGCCCTCCGTGTTCGGGATGCCGCTGCTGGAGGCCGCCCGGCGTGAGCTCGACCAGCGCAGCCGGCTGGCCCACCTGCGCCAGGGCACCGACCGGGCGGAGTCCCGGGTCGCGCTCGACTTCACGGCGATGGGGATCGAGGCCCCGCTGGTCGGCGCGGCGGCGCTGGCTCGACTCGAAGCGCTCGATTCCGCGGTGCTCTCGGATCGCTGAGCGATCCCGCGGCGGCTCAGGACCGAGCACGCGGACGACCCCGGCGCGGGCCGTTGCGCCGGGGTCGTCGCTGGTGGCTCCCGCGAGCTGTGGGTTACTGAATGAGCGTGCCGTCAGGGGCGACGACGTACCAGACGTCACTCGCACCCTGGCCGTTCGATGTCGCCGGGCGCGGTGTCACTGGCGAACGTGTACAGCGGCCAGTCGCCGGCCTTCAGCTGCTGACCGCCCTCGGGGTTCTCGACGAGCGAGAACACGCTCGCGTCGAGGTCGCCGTAGTTCGGCTCGCCCTCGACCAGTGCCGGTGGCCACGCGATCGGCGCAGTCGCCGGTGCAGGTCGGCACGCCCTCGGTGTCCGGGGTGAAGGCGTACAGCGTCATCCCTTCGGCGTTGACGAGCACCGTGCCGAGATCGGTCTCCGCCGTGGCCACGGTGGGGGCGCCCGCCGCCGGGTGCGCCGGTGGTGGCGGGTGCGGCGGTGGTGGCCGCGGCGCCGGTGGTGGCGGGGGCGGCGGTCGTGGCGGGTGCGCACGGTCGTCGCCGGTGCGGCGGTCGTGGCCGCGGCGCCGGTGGTGGCGGGTGCGCCGGAGGTCGCCGGGGCGCCGGTCGTGTCGGTCGCGTCGTCGTCATCGTCCCCGCAGCCGGCGGTCACGATCAGCGCCGCGCCGGCAGCACCGATCGCCGCGAGACGCCACGCGCGGCTCCGCACGGTCCGGCCGAGTGGCGGTGGGATGAGTGTTCACGAGTACCTCCCAGTGGGCAATTCGGACTTGTGACAATCCGGTGTCAACATCCTCTACGTGCAGCAGCCCGTCGCGGTTCGCGATGCCGCGCGAGGATGCGGAGGTGGCGATCGACGATCGAGAGCTCGCCCATCGCTTCGCCAGCGGTGACGACGAGAGCGTACGGGCGCTGTACGAGCGCTTCGGACGCGCCGTGCACACGGTCGCCTACTCGATCGTGCGCGACCACGCGACGGCCGCCGACGTGGTCCAGGGCACGTTCGTCAAGGCGTGGCGGGCCGCCGACACGTTCAACCCCGAACGCGAGCTCGGGCCGTGGCTCTACACCATCGCCAGGCGTCAGGCCATCGACACCCTGCGGCGCGAGCGCCGGATCGAGCCGGCCGAGTCGGACGTGGTCGACGTCGTCGAGCTCCCGCCGTCGCTGGAGAGCACGTGGGAGGCGTGGGAGGTGCGCCTCGCCGTCGATCGCCTCCCGGACGACGAACGGGAGGTCGTCCGCCTGGCCTGGTTCGTGGGGCTGAGCCATCCCGAGATCGCCGATCAGCTCGACGTGCCGATCGGCACGGTGAAGTCGAGGAGCCACCGGGCCCACCGGCGGCTGGCGTCGCTCCTGGCCCACGTCGTGGCCGAGAACCAATCCGGCTCGTCCGGCGTAGAGGTAGATGAGGTCGCACGGGCGCGCCAGGCGTCCGAGTACGAGCGACCGAAGGGCGAAGAACGATGACCGACGAGGAAACGAGCGGCCGGATCGAGGATCCGGACGAGGACCGCGCTGTCGCGGCGTTCCTCGACGCCGTGGCACCGACGCTGCGCGACGAGGCCGTGTGGGTCGAGCCGCCCGCCGGCCTGGCCGACTCGATCGTCGCCGCCATCGCCGCCGAACGGGAGGCGCCTGACCGGCCCGACGTGCGACGAGGCCTACGGCCGTGCCGACGGCCCGACCCGGCTGCCGCGCACGCCGGCGGCGGTCCCGGGCGACCTGGTGGATCGGGGCCGCGGCCGCCGCGGCCGTCGTCGCCCTCGCCGTCGGGATCGTGGTGACCCGGGGCGACGAGGAGTCCGAGGACGCGTTCGCGATCGAGGGCACGGACCTCGACCCGGACGCCGCGGCGACGGCAGAGGTCGCCGAGCTGCCGCAACGGCGTCGCCATCGAGACTCGACGTCGAGGACCTCGACCCGGCGCCCGAGGGGTACTACTACCAGGGCTGGGTGCGCTCAGCGGCCGGCGAGACGGTCACCATCGGGACCTTCCACATGCGCGGCGGCGACGGCACCGTGACGTTGTGGTCCGGCGTCGACATCGCGGCGTACCCGACCCTGACGGTCACCCTCCAGGAGGAGGGCGCCGGACCGGAGTCGTCCGGCGAGGTGGTGCTCCGCGGCTCGATCGTCCCGTAGGTCGGTCGAGCCCGCACTGGCCGCGCAGTACCATCGGCTGGCGATGAACCCCACCTACGGACCCGAGGCCGAGGCGTACCGCGACAAGGTGCACGCCTTCCTCGCCGAGAAGCTGCCGGCCGACTGGGGCGGCATCGGCCAGCTGGAGGGCGACGCGATCGGCGAGTTCGTGGACGTGGTGGCGCGGCGTCCTGTACGAGGCCGGGCTACCTGGCGCCGGGGTGGCCGGTCGAGTACGGCGGGGGAGGGCTGACCGCGCTCGAGCAGGTGATCATCGCCGAGGAGTTCGCCCGCGCCGGCGTCCCCACCGGCGGGCCCAACGACGTCTTCGGCATCCAGATGCTCGGCAACACGCTGCTGCGGTGGGGCACCGAGGAGCAGAAGCGCCGCTACCTGCCCCGCATCCTGTCCGGGGCGGACCGGCTGGTGCCAGGGCTACTCCGAGCCCGAACGCCGGCTCCGATCTCGGCAGCCTGGCGCTGCGGGCGGTGCTCGACGGTGACCAGTGGGTCCTCAACGGGCAGAAGATCTGGACGTCCGCCGGACACCTCGCCGACCACATCTTCACGCTCGCCCGCACCGACCCCGATGCGCCCAAGCACAAGGGGATCTCGTTCCTGCTCGTCGACATGCGCCAGCCGGGCATCGAGGTCCGCCCGATCCGGATGATCTCGGGAGCGAGCGAGTTCAACGAGGTCTTCTACACCGACGCCACGTGCCCCCGCGACGAGGTCGTCGGGGGCGTCAACAACGGGTGGGCGGTGGCGATGACGCTGCTCGGGTACGAGCGGGGCGAGGCCGCGGCCACGATGCCGATCCGCTTCCAGGGCGAGCTCGACCGCCTGCTGCTGCTCGCCCGCGAGCGCGGGCGTCGCCGACGACCCGCTCATCCGCCAGCGGCTCGCCTGGTGCTACTCCAAGGTCCAGATCATGCGCTACCTGGGCCTGCGCACGCTGACCCGCTTCGTCGGCGGTCACCAACCCGGTCCCGACGGGGCGATCAGCAAGCTCTACTGGAGCGAGTACCACCGCGTCGTCACCGAGCTCGCCGTCGACATCCTCGGCGCCGAGGCGCTGGCGCCGTCCGGGCGGCCTCCGTCGAGCGCCTTCCAGACCGACGACGCCGGCGCGCCCAACTCCTCGTCGTCGTGGGTCACGACGTTCATCAACGCCAGGGCGGGCACGATCTACGCCGGGTCGTCGCAGATCCAGCGCAACATCATCGGCGAGATGGTGCTCGGCCTGCCGAAGGAGCCGAAGGCTCCGCCGGCCCCGCGAGCGCCAGCGAGCGGGACGGCGATGGGGTCTGGGGGCGCAGCCCCCAGGGCGAGAAGGAGCCGAAGGCGAGTAAGGAGCCGAGCCGGGATGAGGTGGGCGAGCGCGAGCTGGCGGTCGGTGCGGGCGGTCGCCAGCGCACCCGAGCCTGCTGGTGCCGGTCGCGATCCGTGCAGTGGCGGCGCACCGTGCCGACGGGATGGTGGCGCCGGCGCCCGTTCCTCCCGGTGCCGACGCGGGCGTACGTCGAGTTCCGGCTGCTCACCCAATACGGGGCGAACGGGCACTCACCGTCACCCGCCGATGTGCTGAACTACCTGGCGTGGTGCCGCCAGATGCCGTGAGACGGAGACCGTAGGGGGAGCGATGCGGAGCGCGCTCGTCCTCAACGCCAGCTACGAGCCGCTCAGTGTCGTGTCGGCGCGGTCGGGCGGCGTGCCTCGTCCTCGGCGACAAGGCCGACATCATCGAGGCCGACGGCACCGAGCTGCGCTCGCCGTCGCTCGTCCTGCCGAGCCCGCTCGTCATCCGCCTGCGCTACATGGTGAAGGTGCCGTACCGGCGGCGCACGGCGCTGTCCCGGCGGGCCGTCTTCGCCCGCGACGACTACCGCTGCCAGTACTGCGGGCGCAAGGCCGAGTCGATCGACCACGTGCTGCCCCGTTCGCGGGGCGGCGAGCACGTGTGGGAGAACGTCGCCGCGGCCTGCCGGCCGTGCAACCTCGCCAAGCGCGACCGCACGCCGGACGAGGCCGGGATGCGGCTCGCCCGTCCCTGCCACGCCCCCCGGGCGGCGGCGTGGGTGGTGGTCAGCGTGGCGCGGGTGCCCGAGGCCTGGAAGCCCTACCTCGCCTGGGCCGCTGACGGTGCGGCTGATCCGCGAGCGCGGGTCGGCGGCGAGTTTCCACGCGCGATCCGCTGCCCGAGCCGGTGACGCCCGCAGATCTGGGTGTTCGACGTCGATCGGCCGGCGGTCGTGCTCGGCTCGACCCAGGCGCGAGGAGGTGCTCGACGCCGCCGCCTGCGCCGCGGCCGGCGTGGAGGTGGTCCGGCGCCGCAGCGGGGGCGGTGTCGTCCTCCTCGAGCCGGGCGGGATCGTGTGGTTCGACGTCATCGTGCCGGCGGCGCAGCTGCACGACGCGGGCGTCGGTGACGACGTCGCGGCGTCGATGATCTGGCTCGGCGAGCGGACGATCGCCGCGCGCTCGCCGCGCTCGGGGTCGCCGGCGCCGAGGTCCACCGGGGGCAGATGGCGTGCTCGGCGTGGTGCCCGCTGGTGTGCTTCGCCGGAGTCGGCCCGGGTGAGGTGACGCTGCGGCGAGCGCAAGCTGGTCGGCATCAGCCAGCGGCGGACCCGGGTCGGCGTCGCGGTTCCAGTGCGCGGTGCACACGGTGTGGTCGCCAGAGGAGCTCGCCCGCCTGCTCGCCGCGCCGGCCGACGCGTCGGGGAGCTGCCGCCGGTGGCCGTGCTCGATCCTGCGATCGGCGGAGCAGCTCCCCGACGCGCTGGCGACCGCCCTCACGGCCTGAGCTCACCGCGATTCTGGGCGGGATCTGTTCGCGAGCGTCTGCAGCACGAATCGCCGCCCAGAAGCGCCGATGGGGGACGAATCCCGCCCAGATGGAGGTGGTGGGGGACTGTGGTTGACAGCGAGGGGGTGGAGGGGCAAAGTGGGGGCTGGTGGGGATCGGTCCCGGGTCCCCAGCGAGGCAGCCGGCCGGGACGGGAGCGAGAAAGGTGCGGTGCTGGCGCGATGTTCGTCGGGGTCCACGAACGCCAGCTCGACGACAAGGGCCGCCTGGCCCTGCCGTCGGCGTTCCGCGCCCTCCTCGACGACACCTGCTACCTGGTGATGGGCGACGACCGCTGCGTCAACGTGTTCGCCCGCGCCGAGTTCGAGCGGATGGCGCACGACGTCATGGAGCGGGTCCGCAACGGCGAGATGTCGCTCAACCGCCAGCGGGCGCTCGCCCACTCGGCCAGCCTCGTCACCCTCGACAAGCAGGGCCGGGTGACGATCGACGACAAGCTGCGCACCTTCGCCCGCCTCGAGCCGGGCATCGAAGGTGATCGTCTCGGGCAACCTCGACCGGGCCGAGGTGTGGAGCGAGGAGCTCTACGACCACATCGCCGCCTCCGGCCGCGGCGAGCTGGCGGGTGGTACGGAGTGACGCGCGGCACGGTCATGACCGAGCGCCACCCGCCGCGGACCGCCGAGCCCCCGTTCGAGCACCGGCCGGTGATGCGCGACGAGATCGTCGGCCGTGTTCGCCGACGGTGCCACCTGGCGTGCGTGTTCGACGCCACCCTCGGCGGCGGAGGCCACGCCGAGGCGCTCCTCGACGACCGCCCGGACCTCACGATCGTCGGGGTCGACCGCGACCCGGAGGCCCTCGCCGTGGCGGCCGACCGCCTCGCCCGCTTCGCCGGCCGCTTCACCGGCGTCCACGCCCGCTTCGACGACCTCGACGCAGGTCCTCCACACCCTCCCGACCCCGGTCGACCGGATCAGCGGGGCGTTGTTCGACCTCGGCGTCTCGTCGCCGCAGTTCGACCGCGGCCGGCGCGGCTTCTCCTACCGGCTCGACGGCCCGCTGGACATGCGGATGGACCCGACCCAACCGTTCTCGGCCGACGACGTCGTCAACGGCTACGCGGTCGACGACCTCACCCGGGTCATCCGCCGCTACGGCGACGAACGCTTCGCCGTGCGCATCGCCAGGGCCATCGTCGCCGCCCGCCCGATCGCCGGGACCGGCCGAGCTCGCCGAGATCGTGCGGACGGCGATCCCGGCGGCCACCCGCCGCCGCGGCGGCCATCCGGCCCGGCGCACGTTCCAGGCGATCCGCGTCGAGGTCAACGCCGAGCTCGAGCTCCTGCCGGCCGCCCTCGACGCCGCCATCGACGCCACCGTGCCGGGTGGTCGGATCGCCGTGCTCTCGTACCACTCCGGCGAGGACCGCATCGTCAAGGATCGCTTCCGCCGGGCCACGGGCGTCTGCGACTGCCCGCCCGATCTGCCGTGCGTGTGTGGCGCCCGCCAGCGCATGCGCCTGGTGCGGGGAATCCCGCGGCGGCCGTCGGACGGCGAGCTGGCAAGCCAATCCCCGCGCCGCCTCGGCCCGGCTGCGCGTCGCCGAACGGGTCGACGACGCCGGACACGGAGGTGCGCTGACGTGGCGATGCCCGTCCGCCGCGTCGAAGCGCCCGCGCCGCGGCGGCGCCCGCTCGGGACGTCGCGGCAGCCCACCCCGGGCCGCGGCGCCGACGTCCGGCAGCCGGCGGCGACGCCGACACGCGACCCGATCTGCGGGTCGTGCCGCGCCGGCGGGCCGCGGTCAACGCCGCGCTCCTGCTGCTCGTCGTGGTCGTCGCCCTGATGCTGGCCGCCGTGGTGCTGCACACGCGTCTCACCGAGCGGCAACTGGAGATCGACCGCCGAGAACAGGAGGTCACCGAGGCCCGCGAACGCTTCGACGTGCTCCGCGCCCAGCGGGCCGAGCTGCGCGCGCCCACCCGCCTCGCGCTGGCGAGCACCGAGCAGGGCATGATCGTCGCCTCCAACACCGAGTTCGTCGACGCCGACGGCCGCACCCTCGCCGAGGTCATCGCCGCCGCCGGCACGATCGACGAGCTCACCGACGCCGTCGACCCGGCCGACCCGCTCGACCAGATCCGCCGGGTGAAGGCCGCGACCGAGGTGTCCGAGTGAGCGAGCAGCGTCGTCGCCGTCAGCACCACCGCGTCCCTCGTGGTGAACCTCGTCCCGCCAGCACGCGCCGCCCCGCCGAGCTGCCCCGGCGACTCGGCGCCGCGGTGGGCCGTCGGACCGTCCCGGACCGGTCCCGACGGCTCACCGCGAGGTCGCTTCGCTGCCGTCGGCGTACGCCACGCGTCGCCCCGCCCGCGGTCGGGACCGCCGCCTGCGCCCGACCGCCCGGCGCGGAAGCGGACGGTCGCCGGGCTCCGGATCCGCGCCAGCGGGCCCGGCGGAACGCTGCGCTCGCGCTCGTCCGCGGTGGGCTGACCCTGTTCTCGGCCGGCCAGCCGCGCCGCCGGCTGATCAGCACGCTCGTCGCGATGCTCCTGATCCTCGGCGCGGTGCTCGTGCGCGTCGGGCTGCTGCAGACACGCCGAGGGTGACTCGCTGCGCAACGCGGCGCACCGAGCAGTGGACCCGGGACCGCGTCCTGCCCGCCCAGCGGGGCGCGATCTTCGACCGCAACGGCGACGAGCTCGCCCTGTCCGTGCCGGCGAGCACGGTCGCCGTCAACCCGCACCAGGTCGAGGATCCGTCGGGCACGGCGGACACCTTCGCCCGGATCCTCGGGCTCTCCGCCGAGCGGCGCGACGAGCTGGAAGCGGAGATGGCGGCCCAGGATCGCGGGTTCGTGTACGTCGCCCGCCAGATCGACGACGGTCAGGCGAGCCAGCTGGCGGCGCTCGATCTGGCCGGCGTGACGATCTACCGCGAGGACCGGCGCACCCTGCCCGGCGGCGACACCGCCCGCAGCGTCATCGGCCGGACCGACATCGACGGCGTCGGGCACGGCGGGCATCGAGAAGCAGTGGAACGGGGTGCTCAGCGGGACGCCGGGAGAGCTGACGCTCGAGGTGGCGCCGGGCGACCGCTCGATCCCCGGCTCCGAGCGCGTCGTCCAAGGCGCCCGTCGCCGGCATCGACCTCATCCTCACGCTCGACCGGTCGGTGCAGTACGCCGTCGAGCAGGCCCTGCTGCAGCCGCGTGGCCGCGCTGCGGGCCCGGGGCGCCCAGGCGATCGTGATGGACACCGACACCGGCGAGGTGCATCGCGATGGCGTCGGTGCGGATCAACGACGGCGGGGTCTACGAGATCACCTCCGGCAACTATCTCCGCCGTCGACGCCTACGAGCCGGGATCGGTCGGCAAGGTGATCACCGTCGCCGGGCGCCCTGAACGAGCGGACCGTGAAGCCGAGGACGGAGTTCGTCGTGCCGTGGCAGAAGCAGTACACCCAGCGCGGTGACTGGCTCCACGACTCCCACGTCCACCCGGACGAGGTGATGGACGTCGAGCAGATCCTCGTCGAGTCCTCCAACATCGGCACGATCACGATCTCCGAGACGATGGGGTTCGAGCGGCAGTACCACTACATGCGGGAGTTCGGGATGGGGCGAGAAGACCGCGCTGCGACTTCCCGGGCGAGAACCCGGGCATCCTCCGCCCGTGGCAGACGTGGGAGGGGACCGAGAAGTTCACCGTCGCCTACGGCCAAGGGGTGGCGAGCAGCCCGATCCAGCTCGTCTCGGCCGTCAACGTGATCGCCAACGACGGCGTCTACGTGGCGCCCAAGCTGGTGATGGGCGGCGTCGACGCCGAGGGCACCGTGCTCCAGACGCTTCCGTCGCGCACCCGTGAGGTGGTCCGACCGCGGGTGGCCGCCCAGATGCAGCGGATGATGCGCGAGGTCGTCTGCCGGGGGACGGCCGAGCAGGCGCAGGTCCCCGACCTGTCGGTCGCCGGCAAGACGGGGACCGGGTTCATCGCCCAGCCCGACGGCGGATACGTGAACGCGGACGGCAAGCTGGCGTACTACGCCAGCTTCGTCGGGTTCTTCCCGGCCGAGGATCCGCAGGTCACCGTGCTCGTCTCCATCGATCAACCGCCCACTGACACCAACGACCACTTCGGCGGGACCGCGGCGGCTCCGGTGTTCCGGGAGCTCGCCCCGACGATCGTGCACGAGCTGGGCATCCAGCCGCCGCCCGGATCGACCGGGTGCGGTGAGTGAACGACGGTGACGGTGCGCACCGGGACGACGCTCGGACGGCTGCGGGACGAGCTCGCCGGGCCGCTCGTCGGTGCCGGTCGTCGGTGATCCCGACGCTCCGGTCACGGCGATGACCCACGATTCCCGCCAGGCCGCGCCCGGAACGCTCTACGCGTGCGTGCGGGGCGACCGTCACGACGGTCACGAGTTCGCTCCCGCCGCGGTGGCCGCCGGTGCGACCGCGCTGCTCGTCGACCACCACCTCGAGCTCGAGGTCCCGCAGTTGATCGTCGGGGACACCAGGGCGGCGATGGGTCCGGTGGCCGCCGCGGTCTACGGCCACCCGAGCACGGCGCTGAGCGTCGTCGGGATCACCGGGCACGAACGGCAAGACGACGACAGCCCACCTGCTGGCGTCGATCCTGCGCGAGGCGGGCCGCACGGACCGGGCATGATCGGCACCCTCTCCGGGACCGCACACCACGCCGGAGGCCCCCGAGCTGCAGGCCCGGCTGGCCGCGTTTCCGCGACGACGGCTACGCGGCGGTCGTGATGGAGGTCTCGTCGCACGCCCTCGCCCTGCACCGGGTCGACGGCACCCGCTTCGCCGCCGCCGTCTTCACCAACCTCGGGAGCGACCATCTCGACCTGCACGGCAGCGCCCAGGCCTACTTCCGGGCCAAGTCCCGCCTGTTCACGCCGGAGCTGGCGGCCATCGGCGTGACCAACGTCGACGACGCCCACGGGCGGCTGCTGCGCGACGCCGGCGCCGATCCCGATCGTGCCGTTCTCGGCGATCGACGCCACCGACGTCGAGGTCTCGGCGAGCCGCCACGCCTTCACGTGGCGCGGTCGAGCGCATCACCGTCGGCCTCGGCGGCTCGTTCAACGTGATGAACTCGCTCGCCGCGGCCACGACCGCGGCCGTGCTCGGTGTCGCGCCGGACGTCATCGCCGCCGGCCTGCGGGCGGCCGGGCCGGTGCGCGGGTCGCTTCGAGCGGCTCGTGTCGTCGGGAGCGGGATGCGGCGGCGTCGCGCGGTCGTCGACTACGCCCACACCCCCGACGGTCTCGAGCAGGTGCTCACCGCGGCCCGGGACGTGACCGGCGGTCGGGTGCATCGTCGTGTTCGGCTGCGGCGGCGACCGCGACCGGGCGAAGCGACCGCTGATGGGCGCGGTCGCCGCCCGCCTGGCCGATCACGTCGTGGTCACGTCGGACAACCCGCGGTCGGAGTCACCGGCGGCGATCATCGACGAGGTCATGGCGGGCGTCCCGCCGGCCGAGCGCGATCGGGTGGCCGTCGAGCCGGACCGGGCGGCGGCGATCGCGCTCGCCCTCGACGCCGCCGACGACGGCGACGTGGTCGTCGTCGCCGGCAAGGGTCACGAGACGACGCAGACCATCGGCGACCGGGTCGTCGAGTTCGACGACCGCAAGGTCGTCGCAGGACTGCTCGACCGGTCGAGGGTGCGCAGCCGATGATCGCGGTCATGATCGCCGGGCGCCACGGCCGGCGTGCTCGCTCTGTTCGTGACCCGCTTCCTGATCTCGGCGTTCCGCACGCGGGGGCTCGGCCAGCCGATCCTCGGCCAGGAGGACCGCGGCCCCGAGCACCACATGGCCAAGCAGGGCACGCCGACGATGGGTGGCCTCGCGATCATCGTCGCGGCCCTCGGTCGGCTGGCTCTTCGCCCACGTGCGTCGAGGGTCTCCCGTTCTCCGACCAGGCGCTGATCCTGTGGGTCGGGATCCTCGGCGATGGCGTTCATGGGGTTCCTCGACGACTTCATCAAGGTCCGCAGGCGCCACAACCGGGGGATCTTCTGGAAGCAGAAGAACTACGTCACGATGCTGCTGAGCTTCGGCATCGCGTGGTGGTTGGTGGCCGGCGACCGGGATCGCCGAGACGATCTCGCTGACCCGGGCCGACTACCCAGGGTGGGACCTGCCGACCTGGGCGTGGGTGATCTGGGCCGGGCTGATCATCTGGGCGACCACCAACGCGGTCAACGTCACCGACGGCCTCGACGGCCTCGCCGGCGGGGCGGCGCTGATGGGGTTCGGCGCGTTCACGATCATCGGCTACTGGGCGTTCCGCAATCCGGAGATCTACGGGGAGGTGGTCAACCCGCTCGACATCGCCGCCCTCGCCGCCGCCTTCGCCGGCGCCTGCATGGGGTTCCTGTGGTTCAACGCCGCCCCGGCGCGGATCATCATGGGCGACGTCGGCGCGCTCGGCCTGGGCTCGGCGCTGGCCCTGCTCGCGTTGGTCACGAACACGCAGCTGCTGATCGTGCTGATCTGCGGGCTCAACGTGATCGAAGCCGGCTCGGTCGCCCTGCAGATGGGCGTGTTCAAGGCGAGCGGGCGGCGCTACCGGCTGTTCTTGATGTCGCCGATCCACCATCACTTCGAGCTCGTCGGGTGGCCGGAGACGACGGTGATCATCCGCTTCTGGTTGATCGCGGCGGTGTGCGTGGCGCGCCGCCCTCGGCCTGTTCATCAGCGACTTCACCCGGATCTCGGCGGACCTGCCGTGACCATCGGCCCTCGTGTACGGACTCGGCGGTGGCCGGGGCGGCGACCGGCGGGCGCCCTGCAGCGCCGCGGCGTCGAGGTCGGGCGGTCGATGACACGGTCGACGAGCCGCGGCGCAGCTCGCCGCCGAGCTCGGAGTCGAGCTGGTCGTGGCCCCGGACGACGACGAGCTCATCCGACTCGTGACCGAGGCCGACCTCGTCGTGCCCGGCGCCGGGCGTGCCCGAGAACCACCGCGCTCTTCGCCGCCGCCGCGGCGGCGGGACGGCCGGTGGTCAGCGAGATCGAGCTCGCCTACCGGTGGGAGCAGGACGCGACCGGGGGGCCCACGGCCGCTGCTCGCCGTCACCGGTACCGACGGCAAGACGACCACCACGCTGCTGGCCGTCGCCATGCTCGAGGCCGGGGGAGTCCGTGCCGTCGCCGCCGGCAACACCGACGTCCCGCTCGTCACCGCCGTCGACGACGAAGAGCATCGACGCCTTCGTCGTCGAGTGCACGAGCTTCCGGCTGGCGTGGACCGAGCAGTTCCGGGCGGACGCCGCGGCGTGGCTCAACCTCGCCGAGGATCACCTCAACTGGCACGCCTCGATGGCGACGTACGAAGCCGCCAAGGGGCGCATCTTCAGCCAGCAGCGCCCGACGGACGTGGCGATCGGGTACGTCGCCGATCCGGTGGTGATGGCCCACCTCCGGGCCGCCCCGGGCCGGCGGCGCACGTTCGGGCTGGGCGACGCCGACTACCGCGTCGAAGGACCGGACCGCGGGACCGAGCTCGTCGGACCCGGCCGGGCCCGTCGCCGAGTCGCCAGCACTGCCCCGCGCCCTGCCCCACGATCTCACCAACAGGCTCGCCGCCGCCGCGCTCGTCCTCGAGACCGGTCTCGTCGGAGCCGGACGCGGTGGCCGACGGCGTTGGCGACGTTCACCGGTCCACCGCACCGCATCGAGCTCGTCGGCGACGCCGGTGGCGTGCCGCTGGTTCAACGACTCCAAGGCCACGACCCCTCACGCCGCCTCGGCCGCGATCCGCGCCTTCGACCACGTCGTCCTGATCGCCGGAGGGTTGAACAAGGGATTGGACCTCTCCCCGCTGGCCGCCGAGCCCGGGGCGCATCCGCGCCGTGGTCGCGATCGGCGCGGCGGCGCCCGACGTCGCCGCCGCCTTCGCTGGCGAGGTCCCGGTCATCACGGCCTCATCGATGGCCGATGCCGTCGAGCAGGCGGGCCGGGCGGCCCGCCCCGGCGACGTCGTCCTGCTCTCGCCCGGATGCGCCAGCTTCGACTGGTATCCCGACGGGGGCTACCCAGCCCGCGGCGACGACTTCCGCCGCCTCGTGCAGGAGCGGCTCGACCGGCTCGCGCCGAGCCGTCCAACGAGCGCACTTGCGAGGAGCGCAGCGTCGTCGATGACCGTGCACCGACCGCGCTGGCTGATCGTCGTCGGCACGCCCTCGAACGGCTCTATGGCGGAGCCGGACCGGACCCCGGTGCGGCGCCCGCTGCGGCGTGACCGCGAGCCTGGCCGCCGCGTCCAGCGAGCGGCCCGAGCGTCTGGGACGGCCAGCGCGGCCCCGCCCCCGCCGCCTACTACGTCATCGCGATCGTCGTCGCCCTGTTCGTGATGCTCGGGCTGGTGATGGTGCTGTCGGCATCGGCGGCGACGGAGGCGAACCGGGGCAACAGCCCGTACTCGCCTGTTCAACCGGCAGAGCGCCTGGGCGGCGTTCGGGCTCGTCGGCCTCGTGGTCGCCCTGCGCGTCAACCTGGTGTGGGTGCGCCGGGCCGCGATCCCGCTGCTCGTCCTCGCCGGGGGCGTTGATGCTCCTGCCGTTCACGTCGTCGCTCGGCGTGACGATCAACGACGCCCGGGCGTGGATCGCGATCGGCGAGTACAGCCTCCAGCCGTCCGAGTTCCTGAAGCTGGCGGTCGTCGTGTTCGCCGCCGACCTGCTTGCTCGCCGGCAGGACGTGCTCGCCGACGTCGGCCGCAGCCTGCGCCCGATCGCCGTGCTCGCCCTCGTCGCTGCGGCCGCGTGCCTGGCCCAGAGCGACCTCGGATCGGCGGTGGTGATGGGCGCGATCGTGCTCGCCGTGGCGTTCATCGCCGGTGTGCCGCTCTCGCCGATGTTCGCCAGCGTCCTGCTCGCCGCCTGCGGGACGCTGGTGTTCGTGCTGTCCAACGAGCGCCGGCAGCAACGGTTCACCGCGTTCCTCGACATCACCGGGCACCGCGACGAGCTGTCGTACCAGACGTACCAGGGCTTCCTCTCGATCGCCGACGGGGGACTCACCGGATCGGGGGTCGGCGCCGGCAACGGCAAGCTCGGCTACCTCCCCCTGGCCCACAGCGACTTCATCTTCGCCGTCGATCGCCGACGAGCTCGGCCTCGTCGGGGCGATCGCCGTCGTCGGCGGGTTCATGCTCCTCGTCTGGTTCGGGATCCAGGCGGCGCTCGCCGCGCCCGATCGCTTCGGGATGCTCCTCGCCGGCGGGATCGCGGCGTGGTTCGGCGTGCAGGCGGTGATCAACCTCGGCGGCGTGACCGGGCTGATGCCGGTGACCGGCCTGACCCTGCCGTTCTTCTCGGCCGGTGGCTCGTCGTTGTTCATCTCGATGACCGCCGCCGGGCTGTTGCTCAACGTCGCCCGCCGAGCCCGCTCGTGACGTTCACTGCGTTCCCCGGCCACGCAGGCCGTTCATTGACGTTCCCCGGCCACGCAGGCCGCGTATAGCCGCTCGTTCGCTGGCGCTCACTCGCTCGCATCGTCGGCCCTGGCGCTCATCGCTCGCATCGTCGCTCCGCTGCGAGATGGCCGACCAATGACGTTTGCCGTCGTGACGGGTGGGGGAACGGCGGGGCACGTGCTGCCGGCGCTCGCCGTCGCCGAGGCGCTCGTCGCCGCCGGCCACGCCCCCGGCGAGATCCACTACGTCGGCGCCCGGCGAGGGATCGAGACCTCGCTGCTGAGCGCGGCCCCGTATCCGCACACCTTCCTCGAGGTCGTCGGCCTGCAGCGCGGGCTCACGCGACAGCGACCTCGGGGTGAACATGACGATGGTGCCCAAGCTCCTGACCGCGACTCGACAGGCCGATCGCGCTCCTGCGTCAGTTGCGGCCACGCGTCGTCGTGTCGGTCGGCGGGTACGCCTGCCTCCCGGCGGTGTTCGCCGCCCGCCGGCTGGGCGTTCCGATCGTGGTCGTGAGCTACGACCGTCGACCCGGGCGGGCCACGGCATTGACGGCACGGTTCGCCGCCGCGGCGGCGGTGGCGTTCCCGGACTCGGGCTTGCCGCGCGCCGTCGTGACGGGAGCGCCCGTGCGGCGGCGGATCCTCGACGTCGACCGCGCACGCGATCGCGACGCCGCCCGCGCAGCGACTGGGGCTGCCGGCGGACCGGTTCGTCGATCGTCGTCACCGGGGGATCGCTGGGATCCGGTCCCCTCAACGACGCCGTGGTCCGATACGTCGAGGCCCACCGGGACGATGCCGCGCTGGCGGTCCGCCAGGTCGTCGGCGACCGGTTCCTCGCGTCCGTCCCGCCGGCACTGCCGGCCGGCCGGCGTGCTCCATCAGGTGATCGGGTTCGACGATCGCATCGAGCTCGCCTACGCGGCGACCGACCTGCTGATCGGGCGGGGCGGGGCGAGCACGGTCGCCGAGGTCGGCGGTCACCGCGACGCCGGCGATCCTCGTGCCGTGGGCGGGCGCGGCGGAGGACCACCAGACCGCGAACGTGCGCTGGCTGTCCGACCAGCACGGTGCGGTGCTGCTTCCCGAGGCCGAGCTGGCCCTCCTCGGCGACGCGATCGACCGCCTCCGCGGCACGCCGGCCGAGCTCGCCGCCCTCAGCGCCGCGGCCGGCGCGGCGGGAACAGGTCCACCGCAGCGCCGCGTTGGTCGAGCTGATCGAACGGTCGTCGCTCCCTCGCAACCGGACAGTGAACCCCCTAGCCTTGGTGCACTGTGTCGCGCCTGCGCACCACCGCTACACCGCCCGTCGCCCTCCTCGACCTGTCCCAGCCGTTGCGCCTCCACGTGGTCGGCGTGGGCGGGCCGGGGATGAGCGCGATCGCGATCGCGCTCGCCGAGATGGGTCACGACGTGTCCGGCAGCGACCTGCGCGAGCAGCCGGCTCTCGACCGCGTCCGAGCCGCCGGCGTCACCGTCCACGTCGGTCACGATCGTTCCGTCGTCGAGGGGTGTGACGCGGTGACCGCCTCGACGGCGATCCCGGCGACGAACATCGAGCTCGACCAGGCGCCGCCGAGCAGGGCATCCTGACGCTGCGCCGCGCCGGGATGCTGGCGTCGCTGTGCGCCCAGGCCCGCACCGTCGCCGTCGCCGGCACCCACGGCAAGACGACGACCACCTCCATGTTGATGCTCGCGATGGCCGAGGGTGGTCTCGCCCCGAGCTTCGTCGTGGGCGGGGACGTCATCGACGCCGGTACGGGCGCCCAGTGGACCGGCAGCGACTGGCTCGTCGTCGAGGCCGACGAGAGCGACGGAACCCACCTCGAGCTCCCGCTGCACGGCACGATCCTCACCAACGTCGAGCCCGACCTGCTCGACCACTACGACTCGTTCGACGACATCGTCGACGGGTTCGACCGCTATCTCGCGCAGGTTCCCGGCCCGAAGGTCGTCTGCGCCGATGACGACGTGTGCGCCGGGCTGGCCGCCGCGCACGATGTGATCACCTACGGCCTCGCCGACGACGCCGACTACCGAGGTGTCGACGTGCGATCCGATCGCGGGTCCTTCTGGTTCACGGTGGAGCGCGACGGAGAGCGTCTCGGTGACGTCGCCCTGCCGCTGCGCGGGATCCACAACGTCGTCAACGCGATCGGAACGATCGCCATGGCGGAAGCGGTGGGCGTGCCGTTCGCGGCGTCCGCCCAGGCGCTCGCCCGCTTCGGTGGCGTTGCCCGCCGGTTCGACATCCGCGGCAGCGACGGCGGGGCGACGTTCGTCGACGACTACGCCCACCTGCCGAGCGAGATCGCGGCGGTCATCGCCGCGGCACGCGACAGCGGTGACGGGTGGCGGCGCGTCGTCGTCGCCTTCCAGCCCAATCGCTTCAATCGCATCGCCGAGATGTGGCGGGACTACGCCGATTCGTTCGACGGGGCCGACGTGGCGGTGATCACGGACGTCTATCCGTCCGGCACCACCCCGATTCCAGGGGTCACCGGCAGGCTCATCGTCAACGCCGTCCTCGACTCCCACCCGATGGCACGCGTCGTCTGGCTGCCGCGGCGGGCGGACCTGGTGTCGTTCCTCGCCGGCGAGGTCGGGCCGGGCGACGTGTGCATCTCGATGGGGTGCGGCGACATCGCCACCCTGCCCGAGGAGATCCTCGCCCGACGCGCCCAGCGGCGGACGTCGTGAGCGAGTCTCGGTCGGTTCTTGCCGCTGAAACTGGTGCCAGGGCCCCCGATTCAGCGGCAAGAACGCGGCGCGCGGTGGAGGTGGCGGCCGAGGTGCTCGGGTCGTGTGCGACCCGCGACGAACCGCTGGCGCCGATGACCACCTACCGCGTCGGTGGTGCGGCGGCGCTGTTCGTCCGCGCCCGGTCGCTCGACGATGTGCGGGCGGTGGCCGCGGCCCGAGCCGCGTCGGGACTGCCCGTGCTGGTCGTCGGGCGCGGATCCAACCTCCTCGTGGCCGACACCGGATTCGCCGGGATCGCGGTGAGCATCGCCGACCTCGCCGGTGCGATCGCCATCGGCGAGGGATCCGACGGTGCCGTCACCGCCGGTGGCGGCGTGGCGCTGCCGGTGCTCGCCCGTCGCACCGCCGCGGCCGGGCTGCGTGGGTTCGAGTGGGCGGTCGGCGTCCCCGGCTCGGTCGGAGGAGCCGTGCACATGAACGCCGGTGGGCACGGCTCGGACATGGCCGCCTGCCTGCTCGACGTCGAAGTCGTCGACGTCGCGGCCGCCGATCCGCGACCGGTCATCCTCGCTGTCAGCGAGCTCGGCCTGCGCTTCCGTGGCTCAGACCTGTCGTCCACCCAGGTCGTCCTGGCCGTCCGGCTCGGTCTGCGCCGAGGGGACCGGGTCATCGCCGAGGCCGAGATCGCCGAGATCGTGAGGTGGCGACGGGAGAATCAGCCGGGGGGCCAGAACGCCGGCTCGGTGTTCGTCAACCCGGTGCCCTTCGAGGTCAGTGCGGGGAGCCTGATCGATCGGCTCGGGCTGCGCGGCTTCCGGATCGGCACGGCGTGGGTGTCCGAGAAGCACGCCAACTTCATCCAGGCCGCCGAAGGCGGCCGCTCCGCCGATGTGCACGCCGTGATGACGCTCGGTGCGCCGGCGGGTCCTCGACGCCACCGGTTACCGGCTGCGCAGCGAGATCCGGCTGATCGGCTTTCCCGTGGACGAGGTGGAGCAATGACGCGGGGGATCGCCGCGGGACGCGCTGCCGAGCGCGGACGTGCCGTCGGCCGAGGTTCTCGACGAACTGCTGCAGGCCTTCTCGATCGATGTGAGCGATCGGGCCCGGTTCGACGAGATCGATCTGACCAGTCCGGAGGTGGAGCGACTGCTCACCCCGGCGGCCCCGTCGCCGCGCTCAACCGGACGTCGAGTCGCCGCCTGAGGACTCTCAACCTTCGGTCGAGGTCGAATCCCCCGCACCGGACGAGGAGACGGACGCGAGCACGCCGGCCGCGACCCCGCCGCGGGTCGTCATCACGGACGAGTCGATCCCCGATGCGGTCTACTTGAAGGGGAACCTCGCCACGGACTCGGCGGGCGAACGGTCGACCGTCTTCATCGACGGTCACGGGAGCACGGGCGAGACGATCAGCATCGAGGCCGCGGCGGCGGCGACCCGCATCGAGCCCCGGCTGCGCGACCGGCGGATCGCGGTGAAGCGGGCCGTGGGCCGCAAGCGGATCAAGTGGGCGCTGATCGCCACGGTGGTCATCGCGATCGTGGTCGGTGGGCTGGCCGTGCTGGGGTCGTCGCTCTTCGCGGTCGAGGACGTCGAGGTGGAGGGAGCCGTCTACACCGACGAGCAGGCGCTGGCGGCCGTCGTCGAAGATCTGCGGGGCACGCCCGTGCTGCGGGTCGACACCGACGCCGCCGAGCGGGAGCTCGAGACCATACCGTGGGTCGAGGACGCCCGCGTGACCACGGACTTCCCGGATCGGGTGAGGATCGAGATCCGCGAGCGGACCCCCGCGGTGGCCTACCAGGCGGCCGACGAGCGCTACCGGGTGATCGACGCGGAGGGCCGCGTCCTCGACGTGCTCGACGGCCAGCCGGTCGAATACCTCCAGCTCACGAGTGCGGAGCCGCCGTCCCTGACGGCTGGCCAGTTCGCCCCAAGGGGGTTCGCTGCCGCGGCCAGCCTGGTGCAGGCGATGACTCCGCAGATGGCTCAGCGCGCCGAGTCCGTCGCCGTCGCGCCGGACGGCGACGACCTGCGACTGCAGCTGCGCGGCGGTACCGAGGTCCGCTTCGGCGCGGCCGAGGATCTCGTCGCCAAGCTCGTCCGCCTCCAGACCGTGCTCGACGACCATGCGGACCGACCGCTCTCGGTCATCGACGTTTCCACCAACGAGGTGACGATTCGATGAGCAATGGGTGCGCGGCACGCCGCGCGTCGCGCCGCCAGGGCGCCGCGAGGCAGCCGAAAGCGGGCGCAGCGCAGCGCAGCCCAGTCGAGGCCATGGTGCTGGTATGCACGCATTTGTGGCCACAACGTGCGAGGATGAGCGAGACTTTGCGGTCTCGACCGGGCTCCCGTCGCCGGGACCCGGGCCGGGACGGACTTCCACCATCGGGATGACGGATGAACACCAGAGCCAACATCGACGAATCCACCAAAGGGAGGTCCCGCTGATGGTCGGCGCGCCCCAGAACTATCTCGCCGTGATCAAGGTCATCGGTGTCGGCGGCGGCGGAGTCAATGCGGTCAACCGCATGATCGACGCCGGGCTCAAAGGGGTTGAGTTCATCGCCGTCAACACCGACGCGCAGGCCCTCCTCATGAGCGACGCCGACCTCAAGCTCGACATCGGCCGCGACGTCACCCGCGGACTCGGCGCGGGGAGCGATCCGGAGGTCGGCCGCTCGGCGGCGGAGGGACACCACGAAGAGATCGAGGAGATGGTCAAGGGCGCTGACATGGTGTTCATCACCGCCGGGGAGGGCGGGGGTACGGGCACCGGCGGTGCTCCCGTGATCGCCGAGGTCTCGAGGGGCCTCGGCGCGCTCACGATCGGCGTCGTCACCCGCCCGTTCTCCTTCGAGGGCCGTCGCCGGGCCGTGCAGGCCGACACCGGGATCCAGCGGCTCAAGGAGAAGGTCGACACCCTGATCATCATCCCGAACGACCGCCTCCTCACGGTGGCCAACGACAAGACCAGCGTGCTCAACGCCTTCAAGATGGCCGACGAGGTGCTCCTCCAGGGCGTGTCGGGCATCACCAACCTGATCACCACGCCCGGGCTCATCAACACCGACTTCGCCGACGTCAAGATGGTGCTCTCCAACGCCGGATCGGCGCTCATGGGCATCGGCCAGGCGAGCGGCGACGAGCGGGCCGTCAACGCGGCCAAGGCGGCGATCTCCAGCCCGCTGCTCGAGGCGGCCATCGACGGAGCCCGGGGCGTCCTGCTGAACATCACCGGCCCGTCCAGCATGGGATTGTTCGAGATGAACGCTGCCGCCGAGATCATCCACGGCGTGGCCCACGCCGACGCCAACATCATCTTCGGCACGGTCATCGACGACGAGATGGGCGACGAGGTCAAGATCACCGTCATCGCGGCCGGGTTCGACCGCCTCGACGGCCCGTCGGCGGTCCCGGGTCGTCCGCCGACCACGATCAGCGAGCTGTTCGCCGAGGACGAGGCCGATCCGCTCGCCGCCGACGACGACGAGGACGACTTCGACGTCCCGTCCTTCTTACGCTGATCAACGACTGACCAGGTCGCGGCCAACGTCGAGGCCGTCCGGGCGCGGATCAGAGCGGCCGGCGGCTCGGACGCCATCGAGCTGGTCGCGGTCACCAAGGGGTTCGGTCCCGACGCCGTCACCGCCGCGGCGGCGGCCGGCTGCCGGCTGATCGGCGAGAACTACGCCCAGGAGCTGCTCACCAAGCGGGCCGCGGCTCAGGACGCCGATGTGGCCGTCCACTTCGTCGGGCGCCTCCAGTCGAACAAGGTGCGCCTCGTCGCCGGCACCGTTGCGGTCTGGGAGACCGTCGACCGTTCGTCGCTCGTCGGCGAGCTCGCCCGTCGGTCGCCTGGCGCCACTGTATTGATCCAGGTCAACCCGACGGGGGAGACGGACAAGGGCGGGTGCGCCCCGGATGAGGTGGGAGCGCTGCTCGCCGAGGCCCGCTCCGCCGGCCTTGTCGTCGACGGGCTGATGACCATCGGGCCGACCGGCACTGGTCCGGAGGCGGCCCGGCCCGGGTTCCGCCTCGTGCGGCGGATGGTCGCCGATCTCGGCCTGGCGACCTGCTCGATGGGGATGACGGACGACCTCGAGGTCGCCGTCGAGGAGGGCACGACACGTGTTCGTCTCGGTACCGCCCTGTTCGGCCCCCGCCCGCAACCCGGATGAGCGGTCTCCCTCTGCGTCGAGCCTGTTGAGATAGCCTGCCGCGAGCAGGAGGAACGGATGTCATTCTGGAAACGGACCATGGACTACCTCGGTCTTGGTCCTGACGACGCGTACGACGAATACGACGATCCCGTCGAACCGGAGCCGGCGGCCCGGGGTTCGCGCTGCTCGCGACACCCGCGGCGGGCAGCCATGGCCGACGGATCCGGACGACCCCACCGTCCGCGCCGTACCGGCCCGCCCCAGCTATCCCTCCCGCGATTTCGAGTCGCCGACACGGCGGGCGGCGCCGGTCAGCGACGATTCCGGGGCGACCGCCCGCCCGGCTCGATCGTCGAGCCCGCGGGTGACGACGGCACCGGTCGGCGAACCGGCGACCGTCCGCCCCCGCCGCTTCGACCAGGCTCAGGAGCTGGCCGACAAGTTCAAGGAGGGTCAGGCGGTGATCCTCAACCTCGAGTCGACCGAGCGCGACGTGGCGCGCCGGCTGATCGACTTCGCCAGCGGGGTCTGCTACTCGCTCGACGGTTCGATGGAGAAGGTGGCGACCGGCGTGTACCTGCTCAAGCCGTCGCCCCAACGCATCCACCGCTTCGACGACTACGAGGGGTGACCCATGGCCCTTCATTGCGTTCCCCGGCCACGCAGGCCGCCAATGCGTTCCCCGGCCACGCAGGCCGGGGTCTGACCGCTCCCTCGCTGGCGCTCGGTCGCTCGCATCGTTCGACGTAGCGCTCGCTCGCTCGCATTGATGGATGGAGTCTTCCAGTGGCCCTCAACCCACAACTGATCCGCGACACGCGCTTCAAGCAAGCCAAGCGGGGCTACGACCCGGCTGAGGTCGACAGCTTCCTCGAGGAGGCGGCCGCCGCCCTCGAGGCGGCCCAGAACGACGCCACCGCGATGGAAGCACGGGCGCGGGCGGCCGTCGCCCGCCTGCAGGAGCTCTCGCAGGCCGGCGCGGAGGGCCCCCGGGCGAGCCCCGACGAATCCGAGACGATCAGTCGCACGCTGCTGCTGGCGCAACGGACCGCCGACGCGACGGTCGCTGACGCCCACGCGGAGGCCGAGCGGGTGCTCGCCGCGGCCGGCGACGACGCCAACCAACTGCTCGAGGAGGCCCGGATCGAGGCTCGCCGGGAGGGCGAAGCGTCGCGGGTTCAGGTCGAGGGTGAGGTCCAGGCGCTGCTCGCCCGCCGTGACTTCCTCGAATCCGACGTCGATCAGCTCGAGCAGTACCTCGTCGCCCAGCGGGAGCGGATCACCGAGGCGGTGAGCGAGCTGACCGCGCTCGTGCAGCGGGTCCCGAGCGGCCTCGGCGACATGCGCCGGCCATTGCTGTCGGCCGCGGCCGACGAGGAGGGGGACGCCGGGGAGCTCGGGGAGGCTGCCGCGGCCGAGTCCGAACTGTCCGAGATCTCCCGGGTCGTCGAGGGCGGCGACCCGACCCAGGCGATTCCCGTGACCGGCGACGACGGAGCCGCCGGAGCCCGTCGGAGCCGCGGAAACCGCCCCGACCGCGCGGAACCGGAACGCGCGACGAGCCCACCGCCGCCGACTCGTAGGCCGCGCGCTCAGTACCGATACCCACCGTCACGTCGTCCGGCGCCCGAGGTAGCATCGGCGCAACGGCGACGACGAGGCGATCACCTCCGAGCCTTCGGAAGAACGGGGCCGCCGAGGCCTCCAGTAGAACCGAACGGGTCCGGCCCGTCAGCGCCGGCGCAATCGAGTGGCACCCCGCCGGGGCGAGGTGCAAGCAGGGTGGTACCGCGGTCCGCCGCCGCCGAGGCGGCGGGTTCGTCCTTGCGAACGACGCAAGCGCAGGAGCCCTCATCGATGGCCTACCCGAAGGTCGAACCCCAGCCGAGATTCCCCCGTCTCGAGGAGCGCGTCGCCGAGCGGTGGCGGGAGCAGTCGACGTTCTTCGAGTCGATCGCCCGCCGCGAGGCCGAGGGCGCCGACGAGTTCGTCTTCTACGACGGACCCCCGTTCGCCAACGGCCTGCCCCACTACGGGCACCTGCTGACGGGCTACGTGAAGGACGCCGTCCCGCGCTACAAGACGATGCGCGGCCAGGTCGTGCACCGGCGCTTCGGCTGGGACTGCCACGGGCTGCCGGCCGAGGTCGAAGCCGAGCGGGAGCTGGGCATCTCCGGACATCCCGAGATCAACGCCTACGGCATCGCCGCGTTCAACGAGGTCTGCCGGACGAGCGTCCTTCGCTACACCGCCGAGTGGCGGCGCTACGTCGAGCGGCAGGCCCGCTGGGTCGACTTCGAGAACGACTACAAGACCCTCGACCTCGACTACATGGAGAGCGTCATGTGGGCCTTCAAGTCGCTGTGGGAGAAGGGCCTGATCTACGAGGGGTTCCGCGTGCTCGCCTACTGCTGGCGGTGCGAGACCCCGCTCAGCAACACCGAGACCCGGATGGACGACGTCTATCGGGACCGGCGCGACCCTGCGCTCACGGTCGCCTTCGAGCTCGACAACGGCGAGCGGCTGCTGGCGTGGACGACCACGCCGTGGACACTGCCGGCCAACCTCGCCCTCGCCGTCGGCCCCGACCTCGAGTACGCCGTCGTCGAGCGGGACGGCCTCCGCTACGTGCTCGCCGCGGCCCGGCTCGGTGCGTACGCCGAAGAGTTCCCCGATGGGCCGGTCGAGATCAAGCGTGGCTCCGACCTCGTCGGCCGCCGGTACCGGCCATTGTTCGACTTCTTCGCCGACACCCCCAACGCGTTCCAGGTGCTCGGCGCCGACTTCGTCTCGACGGAGGAGGGCACCGGCATCGTGCACCTCGCGCCCGGGCTTCGGCGAGGACGACCAGCAGGCGGGCAACACCGTCGGCATCCCGACCGTCGTGCCGATGGACGAACACGGTCGTTACACGGCCGAGGTCGCCACCGTGGGCCGGTCAGCACGTGTTCGACGCCAACCCGCACGTCACCGAGCGGCTGCGGGAGCAAGGGGCGCGTGCTGCGAGCCGAGACCTACGACCACTCGTACCCGCACTGCTGGAGGTGTGAGCAACCGCTCGTCTACCGGGCGATCTCCTCGTGGTTCGTCGAGGTCACCAAGTTCCGCGACCGGATGGTCGAGCTCAACGAGCAGATCACCTGGGTGCCCGATCACCTGAAGCACGGCAGCTTCGGCAAGTGGCTGGAGAACGCCCGGGACTGGTCGATCAGCCGCAACCGGTTCTGGGGTTCCCCGATCCCGGTCTGGCGCAGTGACGACCCGGCGTACCCGCGTGTCGACGTCTACGGATCGCTGCGCCGAGTTGGAGGCCGACTTCGGCATCGGCCGTCACCGACCTGCACCGGCCGATGGTCGACGAGCTGGTGCGACCCAACCCCGACGACCCGTCGGGCCGCTCGATGATGCGCCGCGTTCCCGAGGTCCTCGACTGCTGGTTCGAGTCGGGGTCGATGCCGTTCGCCCAGGTGCACTACCCGTTCGCCAACCGCGAGTGGTTCGAGGACCACTTCCCGGGTGACTTCATCGTCGAGTACACCGGGCAGACGCGCGGCTGGTTCTACACGCTGCACGTCCTCGCCACCGCCTTGTTCGACCGGCCGGCGTTCCTCACGTGCGTGAGCCACGGCATCGTCCTCGGCGAGGACGGGCTGAAGATGTCGAAGAGCCTGCGCAACTACCCGGATCCGATGGAGGTCTTCGACACCCACGGCGCCGATGCGATGCGCTGGTACCTGCTGTCGTCGCCGATCCTGCGGGGCAACGACTTCTCGGTCACCGCGGCGGGGTTGCGCGACACCGCCAGGCAGATCCTGCTCCCGCTGTGGAACGCGTGGTACTTCCTCGCCCTGTACGCCAACGTCGCCGGGCACCAGGGCGAGAGCAAGGGCGGCGACGCCCGGTCCGATCACGTGCTCGACCGCTACGTGCTCGCCAAGACCCGCCAGCTGGTCGACGACATGACGGTCGCCATGGACGCCTACGACCTGTTCGCCGCGTGCGTCAGGATCCGTTCGTTCGTCGAGGTGCTCACCAACTGGTACATCCGCCGCAGCCGGCAACGGTTCTGGGACGGCGACCATGCGGCGATCGACACGCTGCACCAGGTGCTCGAGATCGTGGTGCGGCTCGCCGCGCCGCTCCTCCCGTACGTCGCCGACGAGATCTTCGTCGGGCTCAACGCCGGCCGCGCCGGCCCGAACAGCGTCCACCTCACCGACTGGCCCGCACCCGCCGACGTGCCGGCCTCCGATGAGGAGCTGGTGGCGACGATGGACCAGGTGCGCGACGTCTGCTCGGCGGCGCTCTCGGTGCGCAAGGCGCACGGGCGTCGGGTGCGTCAGCCGTTGACGTCGCTGACCGTGGCGACCCCCCACGCCGATGCGCTGCGCCCGTTCGCCGAGCTCGTCGCCGACGAGGTCAACGTGCGCCAGGTCGAGTTCACCGACGACGTCGCGGCGGTGGCCGGACAGGTGCTGCAGGTGCTCCCGGCTGCGGTCGGGCCCCGGCTCGGGCCGCACACCCAGGACGTGATCAAGGCGGTGCGGGCGGGGGACTGGAAGCTGGAGGGAGACCGGGTGCTCGCCGGCGGTCACTGGCTCGAGCCGGGCGAGTACACGCTCACGTTGGTCGCCGAGGCCGACCGTCCGGGCACGACGCTCTCCGGCGGGACCGGGGTGATCGTGCTCGACGTCGAGCTGACCCCCGAGCTGGAGCAGGAGGGGCGCGCCCGCGACGTGATCCGGCTCGTCCAGCAGGCCCGGCGCGACGCCGATCTCGCCGTCACCGACCGCATCGTGCTGACCGTGAAGGCCGCCGCCGGTGTGGATCGACGCCATCCGCACCCATGAGGAGCTCGTCGCCGGGGAGACCCTCGCCACTGACGTCGTGACCGACGACTCCGGCGACGACAACCCGCAGATCACCGTCACCCGCGCCTGAACCAACCCCGTTCTGTCGTTTGGAATCGGCCCCATCCGGGCGATGGCGAACGACACAACGGAGTAGACGTGACGATCGCCGCACCATGATCGATACGGGGGTAGCGGGGAACGCCGACGATAGAGTCCCCCGGTCGATCACAGCCTGGGAGGTCGAGGACAGCTATGGCCGCGACGAAGAAGCCGGCGACGAAGCCCACCGCGACGAAAGCGCCGGCGAAGAAGGCCGTAGCCAAACGGACCCCCGCCAAGAAGGCCAACGCCAGGAAGGCGCCCGCGGCGAAGGCACCGGCGAAGAAGGCGGCGCCGAGCAAGAAGACGACGGCCAAGAAGTCGCCCGCGCCCGCTTCCTCCCGCGAGAGCGTGACCGAGCAGCTCGGCATCCCGGCGCCCAGGGGCACCACCAAGGAAGGCATCGCGTACACCAAGGACTTCGACGTCAAGTTCCTGAAGAGCCAGCACGTCCGGCTGCTCGCCGAGCGTCACGCGTTGCTCGGCCAGGCGAGCCGGCTCGAGGACGAGGCCAACTCGCTCATCGAGGACGGCGAGATGGGTGACGTCCAGTTCGACGACGAGAGCGGCGAGGGGGACACGATGGTCGTCGAGCGCGAACGCGACCTCGCGCTGTCCGCCCAGGCTCGCCAGACGATCGCCGACATCGACGCCGCGCTCGATCGGATGAGCGCCGGGACCTACGGGTACTCGTTGGCGTCCGGTCGACCGATCCCACGCGAGCGCCTGGAGGCGATCCCCTGGGCGACCGTGCTCGTCGAGGAGAAGGTCGGCGGGATCGGTCGCCGTTGAGGCGACGATGAGGCGATGATGCGGTGAGCCCCGCGACGCGCTCGCTGCGGTGGTCCCTCGCCATCGCCGCCGCCGTCGTGGTGGTCGATCAGCTCACCAAGGAGTGGGCGCTCGACGCCCTCGCCGACGGACCGATCGACGTCGTCTGGACGCTGCGCTTCAACCTCGCCTTCAACAAGGGGATGGCGTTCTCGCAGGGAACCGGCCTGGGCCCGATCATCGGTGTCGTCGCCCTCTGTGTCATCGTCGCCCTGCTGGTGTCGGTGGGACGGTCGAGCAGCCGGCTGTATCCCCTCGCGGTCGGGCTGATCACCGGAGGCGCGATCGGCAACCTGCTCGACCGGCTGTTCCGCGAGCCCGGCTGGCTACGCGGCGCCGTGGTCGACTTCATCGACGTGCAGTGGTGGCCGATCTTCAACGTCGCCGACATCTGCGTCACCGTCGGGGGGGCGTTGCTGCTGTACACCAGCCTGCAGGGATCGCAGCCCGAGACCGACCCCGCCGGCGACAGCAGCCCGCAGATCGCCGACGATCGGGTCGACCTCCCCTAGGGCCACGGCCTAGTGCGCTGATGATCGTCGAGCGGATCCCGGCGGCGCTCGCCGGTGAGCGCCTCGACCGGGTCGTCGCGTTGATCGCCGACGTCAGCCGGTCGACGGCCGTCACGGTGATCGAGGTCGGCGGCGTGCGGGTCGACGGCACGGTGGCGACGTCGGGCCGGGCGCGTCTCACCGAGGGGTCCGAGGTCACGATCGATCCCGCCGCGATCCCGCGCCCGACGCGACCGGAGCCGGAGGGCGACGTGGAGTTCGGGATCGTCCACGTCGACGACTCGGTCGTCGTGGTGGACAAGCCGGCCGGGTTGGTCGTCCACCCTGGCGCCGGCCATCCGCGGAGCACGCTCGTGAACGGGCTCCTCCATCACTTCCCCGATCTGCCGCGGCGGTCGGGTGATCAGGACCGGCCGGGCATCGTCCATCGCCTCGACGCCGGCAGCTCGGGACTGCTGGTCGTCGCCCGCACCGACGAGGCGGCATCGTCGCTGATCGCCCAGTTCGCCGCCCACACCGCCGGGCGTCGCTACGACGCGATGGTGTGGGGTCATCCGGAGGCGGTGCACGGCATCGTCGATGCCCCGATCGGGCGCGATCCCGCCGACCCGACACGGATGGCGGTCGTCGTCGACGGGCGCCCGGCGCGCACGGAGTACCGCGTGATCGGGCGCTACCGCGCGCCCGCCGCGCTCGCTCGCCTCGAGTGCCGGTTGCAGACCGGTCGCACCCACCAGATCCGCGTGCACCTCGCCGCTGCCGGTCACCCGCTGGTCGGCGACAGCACGTACGGAGGCGGGCGCCCGATGTTCGGTCTCGGGCGCCCGTTCCTCCATGCCACTGAGCTGTCGTTCGACCACCCGCGCTCCGGCGAGCGGCTCACGTTCTCGAGCCCGCTCCCTCCCGATCTCGCCGTCTTCGAGGCGGGCGCGGAGAGCCGCGTGATCAGCCCCAGCGCTGCGGATCGTCGGGATTGATGCCGAGGCAGAGCTTGCCGATCAGCTCGTGGGCGAGCAGCGTGTTGCCCGGGTGGAAGCGGCCCATCCGGACGTCGCGGAAGATCTGCTCGAGGCGGTTGCGCTTGAACGACCGCCGCCCCGCCGGACAGGTCGATGGCCCGGTCGACGACGTCGAAGGCCTTGTTGATCACGAACTGGCGGGTGCCGACGAGGCGCACCGGCCAGTCCTCGTGGGCGACGCCGCGGGCCCAGTCGGCGGTGGTGCGCTCGAGCAGCGCCTCGGCGGCGTCGAGCGCCATCCGCATCTCGGCCACGTGGTGCTGCACCTCCGGGTGGTGGGCCATCGAGCTGGTCAGCGCGATCGACGTGCGCTTGGGCATCTTGGCGACGGTGAGGTCGAAGGCCCGCCGGGCCGCGCCGAGGTAGACGGAGGCGAAGCCCATCAGCGCCCAGGCGAAGATCGACACGTGGAACAGCCCGGCGCCGGCGAACCCGGCCGGGCACACGAGCGGGACCAGCTCGTCGGGCACGAACGCCCGGTCGAGGACCGTGTCCTGGCTCTGGGTGGCCCGCATGCCGAGCGTGTCCCAGGTGTCGACGATCTCGAGCCCCGGCGTGTCGCGGGGCAGGAAGCCGTGGACGATCCGTGGGCCTGCGGGGTCGGACGTGTCCATCGCGTGGAAGCCGCCGTAGGTCCACACCGGCGTGAGGCTGCCGAAGATCTTGTGCCCGCTGATCGCCCAGCCGCCGTCGACCCGCTCGGCCTGGGCGCTCGACAGCAGCACGGGCATGTCGTTGCCGGCCTCGCCGTGGAGGGCGGCGAACACCTCGCCCTCGGCCGCCTTCTCGAGGATGAACCGGCACGAGTCGTCGCCGTTGCGCAGCAGGTCGGCGGCGACGCCGGTCCAGTAGACGTGCATGTTGACGGCGAGGGCGGTGGCCGGGGCGACGTAGGCGAGCCGGCGGACGCAGCTGCGAGTACTCGTCGAGCCCGAGCCCGAGACCGCCGAACTCGGTGGGCACGGCGAGGTTGAGGAAGCCGGACTCGCGCAGCTCCTCGAAGTCCTCGTCGAAGAAGCGGTTCTCGCGGTCGTACAGGGGCGCCCGCTCGTCGAAGCGGGCGAGCATCTCGTCGGTCAGCAGCCCGTCGACGGTGGTCGCGGGCGCGGTGGGATCGGTGGTCGTGGTCATGGTGTCTTTCTCCTGATCTGCTCGGGGTGACGGCGGCGGATCAGGTGGGTTCGAGGACCTCGGTCACCTCGACGATGACGTCGGCCGGGATGCCGATGCGGGCGGCGGCTTCGCGGAGGCTTCGGGGTTCGGCGCCTCGTAGAGGCAGTAGGTCTTCTTCTTGTCGGCGGACAGGAACGAGTAGAGCCAGCGGACGCCGACGTCGTCGTTGACGAGCCTGATGCCCTCCTGGTCGAGCGGCTCGGGGTCGAGCTGCTCGGCGAAAGTGCGCTCGATGACGTACAGCGGCATCGCTGGCCTCCCTTTCTCCGGTTGCCTGCCTGGCCGGGCCGGCAACCTCCCGTCGCCGTCGGGCCGAACGTACGCCTCGCTCGCCCGCGTTGTCATGACCGGGTCTGACCGTTCCTCGAATCGCGCCGGGCGGCACGGCGACGCCTTCCGTATAGTCAGATCTGACCAGTGACGGCGAAGGAGAGGCGATGGCGGACCTGGGCACGACGACCGCGACGATCCTGTTCACCGACGTGGTCGGCTCGACCGAGCTGCGCCGGCGCCTCGGCGAATCGGCCGCCGACCGGGTGTTCATCGAGCACCGCCGGCGCGCTCGGCACGGTGATCGCCCGCCACGGCGGGCAATGGTCAAGTACACGGGCGACGGGGTGATGGCCTCGTTCGCCTCCGCCTCCACGCGGTGCACGCGGCCATCGCGATCCAGGACGACGTCGCCGAGCACGGCCGCGAGCCTCGCCGTCCGCGTCGGAGTGGCCGCCGGCGACGTGACGTGGGAGGGCGACGACTGCTTCGGGCTGCCCGTGGTCGCCGCGGCGCGGCTCGAGGCGGCGGCCGAGGGCGGCCAGATCCTCGTCACCGAGATCGTGCGCCTCCTCGCCGGCGACCGGGCCGGCGACCGCTACGAGCCGCTCGGCCCGCTCGAGCTGAAGGGCCTGCCGATCCGGTGGAGGCCTACGCCGTCGAGTGGGACCGCCGGAGCCGGCGGCGGACGACGCCGTGCCGGCCGGCGCGGCCGCCGTTCCGCTGGCGCTCGCCGGCTGCGCCCGCCACCCGCTTCGTCGGCCGCGACGACGCGACGTCGCCGCCCTCCGGCAGGCGTGGGACGACGGCCGCCGGGGCCCGGGGCGGATCGTGCTCATCGGCGGTGAGGCGGGCGCCGGCAAGACCCGCCTGGCGTCCGAGTTCGCCCGCGAGGTCCACACGGGCGGGGCGTGGGTGCTCTACGGCGGGTGCGACGACGACCTCGCCCTGCCGTACCAGCCGTGGGTGCAGGCGGTCGACCAGCTCCTCGCCGCCATGCCGAAGTCCAGCTGGCGACGCGGTCACCGCCGAGCTGGCGCCGCTCGCCCAGCTGCTGACGCGCGCCGAGTGGCTCGCCGCACCCACGCCGTCGACGGCGACGGTCGATCCCGACGCCGCGCGCTACCGGACCTACGGGGCGTTCGCCGCGCTGCTCGCCGAGGCGGCGCCGGCACGGGCCCGGGCTCGTGGTCCTCGACGACCTGCACTGGGCCGGGACCGCAGACGCTGGCCCTGCTGCGCCACCTCGCCCGGTCGGGGCTCCCGAGCGGGATCCTCGTCGTCGGCACGTTCC
The DNA here is from genome assembly GCA_963839695.1 of uncultured Acidimicrobiia bacterium. Taxonomy (GTDB): domain Bacteria; phylum Actinomycetota; class Acidimicrobiia; order Acidimicrobiales; family Ilumatobacteraceae; genus JALZMG01. Next base: position 100,760 of record CAWIVW010000013.1, read on the forward strand.
GCGACACCGGCGACGAGGTCACCGAGCCGCTGGCGAGCTGCCTGGCCGACCTCCGGCGGGTCGACGGGCGTCGATCCGGCTGCGCCTCGCCGGGCTCGACGCCGACGCCGTCGAGCGGTTCGTCGCCGCGGCCGTCGGCCACGAGCTCGACGACGACCTCCGCCGGCTCGCCGCCGAGCTGGCCGAGCGCAGCGGCGGCAACGCGTTCTACCTCGCCGAGCTGTGGCGCCACCTCGGCGAGACCGGCGGCGTCGGCCGCGCGCGGCGGCCGCTGGGCGGCGACCCGGCGCCGGCCGACGGCGTGCCCGACAGCGTGCGCGACGTCGTCGGTGTCCGCCTCGCCGGCCTGTCGCCGTCCGCCCGGCGGGTCATCGACCTCGCCGCGCTCTGCGGCCAGCGGATCGACCTGCAGGTGCTCGAGCCGGCGGCCGACCTGGCCCCCGACGAGCTCGATGCCGCGGCCGGCGAGCTCGTCGCGGCCGGGCTGCTCGCCGGCGATCGCCGGCGAGACCCTGGTCTACCGGTTCGAGCACTCCATCGTGCGCGACACCGTCGAGGCCGGGATCGCCGGCCGCCGGCGGGCACGCCTGCACCTCGACCTGGCCGAGGCGATCGAGACCGCCTACGAGGCCGACCGCCGGCCGGTGCTGGCCGAGCTGGCCCGCCACTTCGCCGCGGCCACGCCGCTCGGCCGGCTCGACAAGGCCGTCTACTACGGCCGCCGGGCCGCCGCCCAGGCGATGCGGGCGGCGGCGTACGACGAGGCCGTCGCCCACCTCGATGTCGTGCTCGGGCTCGACGACCGGTCGGTCGAGCGCGGCCGAGGTGCTCGTCGAGCTGGGCACGCGTCGAGCTGCGCCGGGCGTCGTACAAGGCGAGCCGGGACGCGTGCCTCGAGGCGTTCGAGATCGCCACCGAGCTCGGCGCCGGCGCGGTGGCGGCCGACGCCGCGGTGGGCTTCGAGATGGCGATGCACTTCCCCGGTCTGCCCGGCGGCCCGGCGGTGGAGATGCTCCGCCAGGCCCTCGACATGATCGGCGACGACGCGTCGGCGGTCCGGGCCCGGGCGACGGCCACGCTCGGGCGGGCCCTGGTGTTCGCCGGGCAGTCCGCGGAGGGGTTGGCGACGGCGGAGTCCGCGGTCGCCCTCGCCCGCGCCGTCGGTGACCCGGAGAGCCTGATGGTCGCCCTCCAGGCGGTGGTCACCTCGTCCAACGATCCGCGTCCGGCAGCTGTCCGCGGGCACCGAGCTCGCCGATCTGGCCGCCCGGCTCGGCGATCCGTGGAGCGCCTCGTACGCGACGGCCAACTAGCTGCGGGCGTGCGTCGCCCTCGGGCGCCTCGACGAGGCCGCCGAGGCCCTCGAGCGGCACCGGCGTGACGAGCACGGCCGGGCGCTTCGCCCCGTTCCAGTTCATGACCCACGCCTACGAGGCCGTCCTCGCCCTGGCGCATGCCGACTTCGCGGCGGCCGAGGCACGCCGCCGAGCAGGCCGCAGGCGCGAGCCACCGCCGACAGCGCGCCGCTACGACGCAGGGCGTCTACGGGCTGCAGATGTACGCGATCCGGCGCGCCGAGGGCCGCCTCGCCGAGGTCGCGCCGGTGATGCGGGCGCTCGCCGGCACGCGCCGACCCACCGTCGACGTGGCGTCCGGGTCTGGCCGCGCTGTACACCGACCTCGGCATGCTCGACGACGCCGCGGTGGTGTTCGAGGCGCTGGCGCCCGACGGCTTCGCCGCCGTGCCGCGCGACGCGGTGTGGCCGGCGTCGCTGACGTTCCTCGCCGAGACGTGCATCGCGCTCGGCCGATCAGGCGCACGCGCAGCGTGTTGTACGACGAGCTGATCCCGTTCCGCGGCCACAACCTGATGGCCGGGATGACGATCTGCTTCGGGCCCGCCGACCGCCTCCTCGGCGGGCTCGCCGCGCTCCTCGGTCGGGCGCAGGAGGCCGAGGAGCACTTCCGGGTCGCCCTCGAACTCGCCGAGCGCAGCGCGTCCCCGCTGTGGACGGCGGAGGTGCAGTACGACTGGGCCACCGTGCTCACCGCGCGTGAGCCCGAGCGGGCCCGGGAGCTCCGCGAGCGGGCGTGATCGCGACGGCGAAGGAGCACGGCATCGGTCGCCTGCTCGCCCGCGCCGTCCCCGTCGCCGGAACGGCCGTCGCCGGGTGACCCGCAGCTGCCCGACAGCCTCTCCGAGCGCGAGGCCGAGGTGCTCCGCCTCGTCGCCACCGGGCGGTCCAATCGCGACATCGGGGCGGCGCTCTTCATCAGCCAGAACACCGTCGCCAACCACGTCAGGGCGATCCTCCGCAAGACCGGTTGTGCGAACCGCACCGAGGCGTCCCTGTACGCCGCCCGCCGCGGGCCTCCTCGACGGCTGAGTGGTCAGGCGGGCGACGCGCTGGGTTCCCGCGGTGCCGTCACCGGTGCCCCCGGCCACGGCGCTGCGCCCTTGGCCATCGTGGCGACCGCGGCCAAGGTCAGCCGGTCGAGGTGCTGGCGCATGTGCTCACCGGCCTCGTTCCAGATCGCGATCAGCACGCACTGGCCTTCGTGGTCGCACGCGCCGTCCTGGTGCGGTTCACCGAAGTCTCCGAGCGTGATCGGCCCGTCGACCGCGGCGACGATCTCGGACAGGCGGATCGCGGCCGGGTCGCGTGCCAGCACGTATCCGCCACCCACTCCCCGCTTGGAGCGGACCAGCCCGGCCCCCTTGAGGGCGAGCAGGATCTGCTCGAGGTAGGGCTGGGGGAGCCCGGTGCGCTCGGCGATGTCACGTACGGACGTCGGTCCTTCGTTGTCCGCCATGGAGCGCCAGCGACAGCAACGCCCGGCAGGCGTAGTCACCGCGGGTGGACACACGCACGGGCCCATCGTACGGCTTTACCTCGGTGATCGAAGATGGTGGACTCTCCCGCGGTGACCCCCGGCCCGATGATCCCCGATTACGCCGGCGCCAACGTGCGCGGGATCATCCCGGCCCTGCTCGGCCCGGGCAAGTGGAACGACGTCCCTCCCATCGTGGTTCCCCGAGCCGGTCGGCCACGCTGAGCAGGTCGTCCTCCTCATCCTCGACGGCCTCGGGTGGGAGCAGCTCCAGGAGCGGCGAGCCCTGATGCCGGCGCTGAGCTCGATGGTCGGCGGGGCGATCACCACCGTCGCCCCTTCGACGACGGCGACCGCGCTGAGCTCGATCGCCACCGGGCTCACGCCGGCCGAGCACGGACTTCTCGGGTACCGGATGATGATGGGCGGCGAGGTGATCAACGTGCTGCGCTGGAACACGCCGAGCGGCGACCGTCGCCGCTCCCACCCGCCCCGCGACGTCCAGCCCTACAGCGCGTTCCTCGGTCACCAGATCCCCGTCGTGTCGCCCGGCCGACCTGCAGGGCACGGCGTTCACCGAGGCCCACCTGCGCGGCTCGCGCCCGGTGGGGTGGCGCGCCGTCTCGGCGATCTCCGTCGAGGTCGGTCGGGAGCTGCGGGCGGGGGAACGCTTCGTGTACGCCTACTACGGAGGCATCGACAAGACCGCCCACGAACGCGGCTTCGGCGACTTCTACGACGCCGAGCTGCGCTTCGCCGACCGCCTCGTCGCCGACGTCCTCGACGCCCTGCCGCCGGGAGCGGTCCTGCTCGTCACCGCCGATCACGGGCAGGTGCACGTGGGCGATCAGATCATCGACCCGGCGCCCGAGCTGCTGGCGATGGTCACCGCCCAGTCGGGTGAGGGTCGGTTCCGTTGGTGGCACGCTCAGCGCGGGGCGGCGGAGGACCTGGTCGCGGGCGCCACGTGAGCTCTACGGTGAGCACGCCTGGGTGGTCACCCGCCAACAGATGATCGACGAGGAGTGGTTCGGCCCGACGGTCGCCCAACCCATCGCGGCCCGCCTCGGTGACGTGGCCCTCGTCGCCCACCAGCCGGTGAGCTTCTACGATCCCGCCGACTCGGGACCGTTCGAGCTCATCTGCCGCCACGGCTCGCTGACCGCGGCGGAGGTCCTCGTGCCCTTCGTCGCGGCCCACCGCTGAAACCTCCTGAAAGGACGCCTCCCCATGACGAACTTCGGCCCAGAGGGCTCCCTGCCGGATGAAGGTGCCGGCGCGGTCGAGCACGGTGAAGTGGTCGATCGACCGCCCGACCACGGGCGAGCCGGAAGGCGATGCCGTCACCTCGCCGGCCAAGGTCATGCGCATCGGATCGATGGTCAAGACGCTGCTCGAGGAGGTGCGGGCCGCCCCGCTCGACGAGCCGAGCCGGGAGCGGCTGGCCGAGATCTACGAGCGCTCGATCACCGAGCTGTCCGACGCCCTCTCGCCGGATCTCCAACACGAGCTGAAGATGCTCGCCCTCCCGTTCCGTGACGGCGAGATCCCGTCGGAAGGGGAGATCCGCGTCGCCAAGGCGCAGCTCGTCGGCTGGCTCGAGGGTCTGTTCCACGGGATCCAGGCGACGCTGTTCGCCCAGCAGCTGGCGGCCCGCCAGCAGCTCGAGCAGATCCGCCAACTGCCGCCTGGCCAGATGCCGACGCCTCCCGGTCAGCCCCCGGCGGACCGTCCCGGCACCTACCTGTAGCAACGGTCCGTAGCAACGGTCCGCGCCCAGTTGACGTTCGTACGGAGCGGGAGTGTCGCAAGCTAAGGTCACTCAAATCACATCGGCGTCATTCACCCACCTCCACGTCCACACCGAGTTCTCGATGCTCGACGGAGCATCCCGGATCGACGAGCTGGTGGCCAGAGCGGTCGCCGACCGCCAGCCGGCGCTCGGGATCACCGACCACGGCAACATGTACGGGACGCTGGAGTTCTACAAGGAGTGCCGGCGGCAGGGCATCAAGCCGATCATCGGCACCGAGGCCTACATGGCCCACGACCACCGCGAGCGAACGGCCGACGCGCCGCGGCCGCATCGACGACTCCGGCGGCGACACCGAGGGCGGCCAGAAGCTCTACTACCACCTCACCCTGCTCGCCGAGAACGGGACCGGCTACCGCAACCTGATCCAGCTGGCGAGCCGGGCGTTCCTCGAGGGCTACTACTACAAGCCGCGGCTCGACTGGGAGCTGCTCGCCGAGCACCACGAGGGGCTCATCGCCACCACCGGGTGCCTCGGTGGTCACGTGCTCCAGTCCCTGCTGCGCGGGGATCGCACCGGGGCGCTCGAGAAGGCGGCCCGACTGCAGGACATCTTCGGGCGCGACCACCTCTTCGTCGAGCTCCAGGACCACGGCCTCCCGGCCCAGCGCGACACCAACCCGCAGCTGCTCGAGATCGCCCGCGAGCTGCAGGCGCCGGTGCTCGCCACCAACGACTCCCACTACACCCACCGGGAGGACCACGACGCCCATGACGCGCTGCTGTGCGTGCAGACCGGTGCCGTCCTGTCGGACCCCAAGCGCTTCAAGATCGAAGGGCCAGGAGCACTATCTGAAGACCGCCGACGAGATGCGGTACCTGTTCCGTGACGTCCCCGAGGCGTGCGACAACACGTTGTGGATCGCCGAGCGGGCGGACGTCGAGATCGCGTTCGGCGACATGCAGCTGCCGACGTTCCCCCTCCCGGACGGCTACACCGACGACGCCGCCTACCTGGCCGAGATCACGTGGCAGGGAGCACGTGAACGTTGGGGCGACGACCTTGGCCGAGCCGGTGAAGCAGCGCATCCAGTACGAGCTCGACACGATCGCGGCGATGGGGTTCAGCTCGTACTTCCTCATCGTCTGGGACCTCATCGCCTACGCCCGCGGGCGCGGCATCCGCGTCGGTCCTGGGCGTGGTTCGGCGGCCGGCTGCGCGGTGGCGTACTGCCTCCGGATCACCGACCTCGACCCGATCCACTACGACTTGCTGTTCGAGCGCTTCCTGAACCCGAGCCGGCTCTCGATGCCGGACATCGACATGGACTTCGACTCCCGCTACCGGGACGAGGTGATCCGCTACGCGGCCGAGCGCTACGGCCGTGACCACGTCGCCCAGATCATCACGTTCGGCACGATCAAGGCGCGCAACGCGGTCCGCGACGCGGCCCGCGTGCTGGGATTCCCGTACGCGGTCGGCGATCGCATCGCCAAGGCGATGCCGCCACTCGTGATGGGCCGGGACACGTCGCTCAAGTACTGCTTCGAGCAGGACCCCAAGCACACCGACGGCTACCACGCGGCGGCCGAGCTGCGGGCGATGTACGACGCCGATCCCGACGTCAAGAAGGTGGTCGACGTCGCCAAGGGCCTCGAGGGCCTGAAGCGGTCCGACGGCATCCACGCCGCCGCGGTGGTGATCACCAAGGAGCCGTTGACGACCTACCTGCCCGTGCAGCGCAAGCCCGAGAGCGGGCAGGATCCCGCCGACGCGCCCGTCGTCACCCAGATCGAGATGCACGGAGTCGAGGAGCTCGGGCTGCTCAAGATGGACTTCCTCGGCCTGCGCAACCTCGACGTGATCACCGACACCGTCGCGATGCTGCGCGGTGGGCGGGCCCCCGACTTCGACATCGACACCATCGCCCTCGACGACGCGGCCACGCTCGAACTGCTCCAACGTGGCGCGGGCATCGGCATCTTCCAGCTCGAAGGTGGGCCGATGCGCAACCTGATGCGGTCGCTCCGCCCGACCAGCTTCGCCGACGTCGCCGCCCTCGTCGCCCTCTACCGGCCCGGCCCGATGGCGGCGAACATGCACAACGACTACGCCGACCGCAAGAACGGGCGCCAGTCGATCTCCTACCTCCACCCCGATCTGGAGGAGCTGCTCGCCGACACCTACGGGCTGATGATCTACCAAGAGTCGATGATGCGCGTGGCGCAGAAGATCGCCGGCTACTCCCTCGCCGAAGCCGACAACCTCCGGAAGGCCTGTTCGAAGAAGATCCGCGAGCTGATCGCGGCCGAGCGGGAGAAGTTCGTCGCCGGGTGCGAGCGCACCGGGTACGGGCGTGAGCTCGGCACACGGCTGTTCGACATCATCGAGCCGTTCGCCGACTACGCGTTCAGCAAGAGCCACGCCTACGGCTACGGGCTCGTCGCCTATCAGACCGCGTACCTGAAGGCGCACCATCCCGTGGAGTACCTGGCGTGCCTGCTGACGAGCGTGAAGAGCAGCCTGGAGAAGGCCGCCGTCTACATCGCCGAGTGCCGGGCGCTCGGCATCCGCGTCCTCCCCCCGGACATCAATCGCTCGGTCACCGACTTCGCCGCCCTGGCGCCCGACGATGTGCCCGACGGCGTCACGTTGCCGGTCGGCAGCCCCGGTGCGATCACGTTCGGCCTGTCGGCGGTGCGCAACGTCGGGGAGGGCCTCGTCACTCTGCTGCTGGCCGAACGCGACGAGCGCGGGCCGTTCGCCAGCTTCCACGACTTCGTCGAGCGGGTCCCCGAGCCGGTGCTCAACAAACGGGCAGTCGAGTCGTTGATCAAGGCCGGCGCGTTCGACGCCCTCGGGCATCCGCGCAAGGGGCTGCTCGGTGTGTTCGAGCACGTCACCGAGACGACGGTGACCCGGCGGCGCGAGCGCGACCAGGGCGTGATGAGCCTGTTCGGCGACTGGGAGGGTGCGGCAGACGGCACCGCCGCTGCCGCTTCGTTCGACGAGCGGCTACCGGTCCCCGACGTCGAGTTCGACAAGACCGACAAGCTCCGGTTCGAGAAGGAGATGCTCGGGTTGTACGTGTCCGACCATCCGCTGTTCGGCGTCGAGGCCGCCCTGCGCCGCAAGGTCGAGCACGCCATCGCCGACGTGGCCGAGCTCGAGGACGGTGCCATGGTGCAGGTCGGTGGGGTGGTCACCGGGCTGGCCCGCAAGTTCACCCGCCGAGGCGACCAGATGGCGGTCTTCATCCTCGAGGACCTCGGCGCGGCGATCGAGGTGACGCTGTTCCCGCGCACGCTGACCGAGCAAGGCCACAAACTCGCCGACGACCTCGTCGTCGCCGTGAAGGGCCGGCTCGACCGCCGCGACGAATCGCGGATCAGCCTGATCTGCCAGTCGATCGAGGTGCTGACCGGCCTCGCCGCCGGCGCCCCGCCCCTCCGTCTGCGCATCCCGTCGACGGCGCTCGACGAGCTGTGCATCCAGCGGCTCAAGCGGATCCTGCGCGACCATCCGGGTGACTCGGTCGTCACCGTCGAGCTCGGCGCTCAGGTCGTGCGCCTCCCGGACGAGTTCTGCGTCGACGTCGACCGCGCCGTCGGCGAGCTGCGGATCGCGTTCGGCCACGAAGCCGTGGTTCTGTAGTACCCGCCTTCGGCACCCGGACCCGCCTGCACGGTAGAATGTGAACCTCAGCCCACGCGCCTCCTACGCGCACCGTCGATCGGGAGAGGGGATATGGCAGTCCAGGTGCAAACGAACGACTCGGCGGCGCTGACCGACGCCGATCTCGACGAATTGGCGTCGATGGGCGGAGCCTTCGGCATCGGGGAGCTGTCGAAGGCCAAGGAGGACTGGGTCCTGATCACCTTGGCCCGGATCGACCGGAAGCTGCACGGATTCACGTTCTCGACGCTGGAGCGGATCGGCGGTACGCCCTGCGTGCTGCTCGGGCTGATGAGCGTCCGGCGCAGCTCGCGCCGCGATCAGGTGCTCCGGGGATTGATGGCCGAGGCGTACCACCGGGCCCTGATGGCGTTCCCCGACGAGGACGTGGTCGTCGGCGCCCGGTTCGTCGCGCCCGACGCCCTCGACGCGTTCAAGGAGCTCGACGACGTCACCCCCAGCCCCGGGGTCCGCGCCGTCGGTGAGGAGCGGGCGTGGGGGCGCCGCCTCGCCAAGCGCTTCGACGTCGAGAACATGTACGACGAGAAGTCCTTCGTCGTCCGCTCCGGGGGCCAGGAGGGGTTCATCGACCACGTGTCGGCGAAGCCCGCGTCGATCGATCCGGCCCGGCGGGCGTTGTTCCGCGACGTGCCGGCGACCGATGGCGGATCGCTGATCGTGTACGGCTGGACGATGGCGGAGGACCTGGTCAAGCTCGGGGCGCGCGCCTAGGCGGACCAATGCCCGAGTTCGCCGACGTCGTGCGCCGGCGGAGGATGACCAGGGCCTTCGACGGGCGGCCGGTGCCGCCGGAGCTGATCTCCGAGATCGTCGATCTCGCCTCGCGGGCCCCCAGCGCGGGCAAGACGCAGGGCTGGCACCTGGTGGTCCTCGAGGGCCCGGACACCACGCGGTTCTGGGACATCACCCTGCCCCCGATGCGGCGGGGGGCCTTTCGCTGGCAGCGCCTGCTCGACGCGCCCGTGATCGCGATCCCGCTCGCCGACCCGCGCGCCTACACCGACCGCTACTCCGAGGCGGACAAGAAGGCCACCGGCCTCGGTGCCGGCGTCGACGCCTGGCCGGCGCCGTACTGGACGATCGACGCCTCGATGTCGGTGATGACCATCCTCCTCGCGGCCGAGGCCGTGGGGCTCGGCGCGCTCTTCTTCGGCGTCTTCAAAGGTGAGCGGCAGCTGCGCCGGGTGCTCGGGATCCCGTCGATCATGGAGGTGCTCGGCGCGATCGCCCTGGGTTGGCCGGTGGTGAACGAGGAGACCGGTGAGATCGCACGGGGAGGGGCCGACTCCTCGGGGGTCGACGACGCCGGCCCGACCGGACCCGGCCGCTCCACCACCCATCGCCGCCGGACGGCGGACGAGATCATCCACCGCGGCGGCTGGCGCGTCCCGACCGTGACCTGACCACTCCTACGGCAGTTGGGCGCGGAGGCCTTCCGGGGTGTCCTGTGGTGCCTGGCAGGCGTAGTCGCGGCAGACGTAGGCCCGACCGTCGACTCGGCCCTCCCACAGCGGTGAGTCGTAGCGCTCACCCCACGCCAGCACCACGCCGGGTCGCCAGCGTTCGGCCACCACCTCGACGAGATCCCGACGATCACCGGCGACAGCCACTTCGGTGATGCCCGACTGGCGGAGGTCGGCGGCGGTGAGGGCGAGGGAGAACGCCGCCGGTGCCTGCTCGACCACCGCGGCGACGAGCCGCATGATGCGGTCGGCATGATTGGCGTAGCGCGCCTCGCCCGTCAACGCGGCGAGCCGGTACAGCGTCGACCGCGGCGGTCGAGTTCGCCGCCGGCGTGGCGTTGTCGATCAGCTCCTTCTGCCGGGCGACGAGTGCCTCGCCGTCGTCGGGTGTGGTGAAGAGCCCGCCGTGGTCGACGTCCCAGAAGTGGTCGAGCATCACATCGGCGACCGAGCAGGCTGCGGCGATCCAGCGCGCCTCCCCGGTGGCCTCGCCGAGCCGGACGAAGGCGTCCACCAGGCCGGCGTGATCGGCGGCCAGCGCGTCGTGGCGGGCCGGGGGATCGCCCTCGGCGTGCCACGAGCGGCGCCAACGCCCGTCGGCCCGGCGCAGCTCGTGGAGGAGGAAGTCGGCCGTCTCGGCCGCGGCGGCGATCCAGTCGGGCCGGCCGAGCAGCCATCCGGCCTCGGTGAGCGCCGCCACCCACAGCGCGTTCCATTCCGTCAACACCTTGTCGTCGAGCCCCGGGCGGGGACGCTCGGAGCGGGCGGCGAGCAGACGCCGGCGGGCGGCTTCGATCGCCGGCGGCCGCGCGAACTGACCCCGAGCGTGCAGGCGGTTCGGGATCGAGCGGCCCTCGAAGTTGCCGGCGGGGGTGATGCCGTAGAAGTCGAGCGCGGCGTCGGCGTCGGCACCGAGCACGGCGCGCGCTTCCTCGACAGTCCACGTGTGGAACAGCCCCTCGTGGCCGTGACCGTCGGGTCCCGGGGAGTCGGCGTCCTCGGCCGAAGCAATGCCGCCGCCCGACTGCCGCAGGTCGCGCAACACGTACTCGACCGTCTCGGTGGCGACCTGGCGCCACCGCGGCTCGTCCAGCGCCGTCGCCGCGTGGGCGTACACCCGCACCAGCAGCGCCTGGTCGTAGAGCATCTTCTCGAAGTGCGGCACGAGCCACTGCTGGTCGACGGAGTAGCGGGCGAACCCACCGCCGATGTGGTCGTACATCCCGCCGGACGCCATCGCGTCGAGCGAGACGGTGACCATCTCGCGCACCCCTTCGTCGCCGGTGCGCAGGTACCAGCGCAGCAGCAGGTCGAGACTCATCGTCGACGGGAACTTCGGCGCCGCGCCGAAGCCGCCCCACTCGGTGTCGAACGTGCCGCTGAGGGATCGCACGGCCCGCTCGATCTGGTCGTCGCCGACCGCCTGCGCCGCCGGCTGCAGCCGGGCGGTGCGCGAGATCGCGTCGCGAAGCGCGGCCACGTTCTTCGCCAGGTCCTCGCGCCGGTTGTGCCACGCGTCGTCGATCGCCGCGATCAGCTGCAGGAACTGCGGCTTGGGGAAGTACGTCCCGCCGTAGAAGGGCTCGCCCGCCGGCGTGAGGAAGGTGGTCATCGGCCATCCACCTCGGCCCGTCATCGCCTGGACCGCGTCCATGTAGATGGCGTCGACATCGGGTCGTTCCTCCCGGTCGACCTTGACGTTCACGAACCGGCGGTTCATCTCGGCGGCCACGTCGCCGTCCTCGAAGGACTCGTGGGCCATGACGTGGCACCAGTGGCAGGCGGAGTACCCGACGGAGAGCAGGATCGGCACGTCGCGCTCGCGAGCGGCGGCGAACGCGTCGGCGCCCCACGCGTACCAGTCCACGGGATTGTCCCGGTGCTGGCGCAGGTACGGCGACGTCTCGGCCGCGAGGCGATTCACGCCGTCGACCCTAGCGATCCACGTTCGGGCTCCCACGGAGTACGCGCCGCCTCCAGTCGCCGACCTGCGACCGTAGTGGTCGGGCGACATCCACCATCCGACCTGCGCAATCGCGTAGCTTTCGGGCCGTGAACGTGAAGCAGCGTCAGGGTTCTGGCTGATGGTCAGGTGGCTGATCTCGGTCGCGATCCACCTGGGCGCGAACGCCCTCGCCCTGTGGATCGCCGACCTCGTGCTCGACGACATGAGCATCGACTGGTCGGCGTTCCTGCTCGCGGTCGCGATCTTCACCATCGTCGAGGTGCTCGTCGAGCCACTGCTCACCCGGATGGCCCTCAGGAGCATGCCGGCGTTGCGGGGGAGCGTCGCGCTGGTGGTGACGTTCATCGGACTGCTCGTCACCGTCCTGATCACCGACGGCATGGACATCAACGGTGGGTGGACCTGGGTGGCCGCCACGATCATCGTCTGGCTGGGTGGGTTGATCGCCGGCCTGATCCTTCCCGCCATCTTCCTCAAGAAAGCCGTCGACGACGACGCCGGCGGCCGGCGCGACAACAGGGGCACGACGTACGCGCCCTGATGGCGCGCCGGGTCACTTCTCTGGCCGCATCCTGAATCGCTACCGTCGCCGCCATGCCCGGTCTCCTGGATGGCAAGCACGTCGTCGTCACCGGCGTCATGACGGACGCCTCGATCGCCTTCGCCGTCGCCCGGCTGGCCCAGGCCGAGGGGGCCGAGATCGTGCTCACGGGGGCGGGTCGGGCGCTCAGCCTCACCCAGCGCACCGCCCGCAAGCTGGCCGGCCAGGTGGACGTGCTCGAGCTCGACGTCACCGTGCCGGAGCACCTCGTCGCCGTGCGTGACGAGCTGGCCTCCCGGTGGGGCCGCGTCGACGGCGTGTTGCACTCGATCGGGTTCGCCCCCGCCGCGTGCCTCGGCGACGACCTCATGGCCGCCACGTGGGACGACGTCTCGGTGGCCCTGCACGTCTCGACGTACTCGCTGAAGGCGCTCGCCGACGCCTTCGTGCCCCTGATGACCGCCGGCGGGTCGTTCGTGGGGCTCGACTTCGACAACTCCCGGGCGTTCCCCGCGTACAACTGGATGGGGGTCGCCAAGTCGGCGCTGCAGAGCCTCAGCCGGTACCTCGCCAAGGAGCTCGGCCCGCGCGGCATTCGTTTCAACCTCGTCGCCGCCGGTCCGCTGCGCACGATGGCGGCGAAGAGCATCCCCGGGTTCGCCCAGTTCGAGGAGATCTGGGACCAGCGGGCGCCGCTCGGGTGGGACATCACCGACCCCGAGCCGGTGGCGCGGGCGTGCGTGAGCCTGCTCTCGGACTGGTTCCCGGCCACCACCGGCGAGATCGTCCACGTCGACGGCGGCTTCCACGCCGTCGGCGCCTGAGTGTTTCGCCTCACCGCGACTGCCTGCCGAGAACTGTGAGCGCAGACAGCGGACATCCGCTGCGAGAACTCACACTTCTGCCCCTTTAGAGTCCCTACCGATGCGCATCGGGATCTTCGGCGGCACCGGCCCGGCCGGGAGCAACCTCGCCGCTCGCCTGGCCAGCGTCGGGTACGAGGTCGTCATCGGATCGCGCTCCAAGTACCGGGCGATGGAGGTGTGCGACCGGCTGATCGAGCAGACGCCGGAGCTGGCGGCGCGCCTGCACCCCGGTGACAACGCCGTCCGCCGCCGAGTGCGACCTCGTCATCAACGCCACGCCGTGGGATTCGGCCGCGACCACCGCCAAGGAGCACGCCGACGCGCTCACCGGCAAGGTCGTCGTCAGCATGGCCAACGCGCTGGTCAGGGTCGGCCACGAGTTCCAGCCGTTGGTGCCGCCACGCGGCAGCGTGGCCGCCCACGTGCAGGCCGCGGTGCCCGGATGCCACGTCGTCGCCGCCTTCCATCACCTCCCGGCGAAGGAGCTCGGCCACCTCGACCAGCCGATCGACTCCGACGTCTTGATCTGCGGTGACGACCACGACGCCGTGGCCCAGGTCAGCGAGATCGTCGCCAAGATCCCCGGCTGCCGGCCCCTCGACGCGGGGGAGTTGTCCAACGCCATGGCGATCGAGGCCTTCACCGCTGTCCTCCTCCAGCTCAACGTGCGGTACAAGACCAGAGTCGCACCGAAGCTCACGGGCATCAGGCGCGACCCGCGGACTGCATCCGATGCGGCCGCCGAAGGCGCTGGAGCGCCCGGCGTGCCGGACCGGGAGTTCGCTTCAGAACGACGCGACCCGGCCCCGTCGTAGCGAATGTCTAGGCCGCCCATGCGTCTGTACGACACCGCCCGGCGGGCGGTCGTACCGTTCACCCCGCGGTCGAACGTGCTGATGTACACGTGCGGGATCACGCCCTACGACTCGACCCACCTCGGGCACGCGGCGACGTTCCTCGCCTACGACGTGCTGCAGCGCCGGCTGATCGACCGTGGGCACACGGTCACGTGCGTGCGGAACGTCACCGATGTCGACGACCCGCTGTTCGCCAAGGCCCGCCAGCTCGGCGTCCACTACCTCGACCTCGCGGCCGGCGAGGAGACCCGCTTCGAGGCCGACCTGGCCGCGCTCAACGCGTTGCCCGTCGTATCGACGCCGCGCGCCTCGTCGGCGATTCCCGACATCCGCGGTTTCATCGGCATGGTGCTCGACCGCGGCTACGCGTATCAGGCGAACGGCGCGGTCTACTTCGACGTCAGCCGATTCGAGCCGTTCGGCACGCTCGGCAACTACAGCCGGGACGAGATGCTCGCCCTGGCGCGCGAGCGCGGCGGTGACGTCGACAACGCCGACAAGCGTGACCCGCTCGACTTCGTGCTGTGGCAGCCCTCGGCGCCCGACGAGCCGTCGTGGGACACGCTCTGGGGGCCGGGGCGGCCCGGCTGGCACATCGAGTGCAGCGCCCTCGCCCTGCGCGAGCTCGGGACGACGATCGACCTGCACGGTGGGGGGACGGACCTCATCTTCCCCCACCACGAGTGCGAACGGGCGCAGTCGGAGGCGGCCACCGGGGAGCCGTTCGTCCGCCACTGGATGCACACCGGGTTGATCGGCAAGGACGGGCACAAGATGTCGAAGAGCCTCGGCAACCTGGTCTTCGTCGACGCGCTGCGCAAGGAGTGGGATCCGATGGCGATCCGCATCGGCGTCATCGAGCATCACTACCGCACCGAATGGGAGTGGGACGACGACCTGATGCCGCGCTCGGCCAAGCGTCTCGACGCCTGGCGGGGGGCTCGCGGCGGACGCTCGAACGACGTGCTCGCGGAGGTCCGGGCCGCCCTCGACGACGACCTCGACACGCCTCGGGCCGTCGCCGCGATCGACGCCGCCGCCGAACGGGGCGACGACGTACAGCCGGCGGCGGCCCTGCTCGGTGTGGAGCTAAATGAGCGCAGCTTCGAAATCTGACGATCATCCGGATTTCACTCCAGCCCGCCGATCGCTCGCTCCGGCGGTGCGTACCATGTTCGGGTGAGCGAGAAGGCCGGCGCGGGCAAGGCGCAGGAACGGACCCGCCGCGTGCTCGGCCCGGTCGCCCGCCGGCTCTGGCACATCGAGACGGACGGGTACGACCGACTGCCTGACGAGGGACCGGCGATCCTGTGCCCGAACCACATCTCGTTCCTCGACTCGGCGTTCCTCATGCTGTCGGTGCCGCGCAACATCAGCTTCGTCGGCAAGGCCGAGTACATGGACTCGTGGAAGACGAAGCACCTGTTCCCCGCCATGGGCATGATCCCGATCGACCGCTCGGGCGGCGACCGCTCACAGTCGGCGCTCGACCTCGCCGCCGAGGTCCTGGATCGGGGCGAGCTGTTCGGCATCTTCCCCGAGGGCACCCGCAGCCGCGACGGCGCGCTGTACAAGGGCCGTACCGGGGCCGCCCGGTTGGCCACGCGCATCGGCTGCCCGATCTATCCCGTCGGCATCGTCGGCACCGCCGACATCCAGCCGCCCGGCGCGCGGATGCCCAAGCCGTTCAAGTCGTGCTCGATCACGATCGGGCGGCCGGTGCGCCCGGACCGCTACCGCGGCCGGGGCGAGCCCCACCTGGCATGGCGCTCGATGATCGACGAGGTCATGTTCGAGATCTGCGAGCTCACCGGGCAGGAGTACCGCGACCACTACTCGGGCGAGCCGCCCGAGACCGAGCATCCGGTCGTCGCCCGTCCGGCCAGCGTGGTCGACCCGCTCCCGGTCGTCGAGCGGCGCGGCGAGCTCGTCGGCGCGCGCTGAGTCTTACGGGACGAGAGGCCGCGAGAGGGTGCTCGTAGACTTCCTATCGTGAGCAGCCCGATCACGATCACACTCCCCGACGGCACGGCTCGCGAATACCCCGCGGGCACCACCGCTGGTGACGTCGCGGCGACGATCGGGTCCCGCCTCGCCCGGGCGGCGGTCGCGGCGACGATGAACGGCGAGGAGGTCGATCTCGGCCGCCCGCTCGAAGACGGGGCCACGGTGTCCATCGTCACCCATGACACCGACGCGGGACGCCACGTCCTGCGCCACTCGACCGCCCACGTGATGGCGCAGGCGGTCACCCAGCTCTTCCCGGGCGCCAAGTTCTCGATCGGCCCGGCGATCGAGCACGGCTTCTACTACGACTTCGACCTGCCCGACGGCCGCACGTTCAGTGACGACGACCTGACGGCGATCGACGCGCGGATGCGCGAGATCATCAAGGCCGACCAGCCGTTCGAGCGGGCCGAGCTGTCCGCCGCCGAGGCGCTCGAGGTCTTCGCCGATCAGCCCTACAAGGTCGAGATCATCCAGCGGGTCAGCGAGGCGGCCGGCGGGGCCGACGAGTTCGACGCCGGTGAGGCTGCCGCCGGCGACATGGTCAGCGTCTACCGCAACACGGCCGAGTTCGTGGACCTGTGCCGGGGCCCGCACGTGCCCTCCACCGGTCGCCTCGGACACTTCAAGCTGCAGAAGGTCGCCGGCGCGTACTGGCGCGGCAACGAGAAGGGGCCGATGCTGCAGCGCATCTACGGCACGGCGTGGGAGTCCGCGGCGGCGGTGAACGCGCACCTCGAGCGACTCGCCGAGGCCGAGAAGCGCGACCATCGCAAACTCGGCGCCGAGCTCGACCTGTTCAGCTTCCCGCACGAGCTCGGCGGAGGGCTCGTCGTCTGGCACCCCAAGGGCGCGATCGTCCGCAAGCTGATGGAGGACTACAGCCGCCAGCGGCACCAGGACGGCGGCTACGAGTTCGTCTTCACCCCGCACCTCTCCAAGGCCGAGTTGTTCGAGACCAGCGGCCACCTCGCCTGGTACGCCGACGGCATGTACCCGCCGATGGAGCTGGACAACGGCGTCTACTACCCGAAGCCGATGAACTGTCCGATGCACTGCCTGATCTTCCGCGCGCGCCAGCGCAGCTATCGCGAGCTGCCGCTGCGTCTCTTCGAGCTCGGCACCGTGTACCGCTACGAGCGCGCCGGCACGCTGCACGGGCTGATGCGCGTGCGCGGGCTGACCCAGGACGACTCCCACATCTTCTGCACCGAGGAGCAGCTTCCTGGCGAGATCGCGTCGCTGCTCGACTTCGTGCTGTCCGTGCTCCGGGCGTTCGGCTTCGACGACTTCCGCTTCCGCCTGTCGACGAAGGACCCGAACAAGTACGTCGGCAGCGACGAGGTGTGGGAGAAGGCCACCGCCGCGCTGCGCTCGGCGCTCGACCACCACGGCCTCGAGTACGACGTCGAGGAGGGCGACGCGGCCTTTTACGGGCCGAAGATCGACATCGATGTGCACGACGCGATCGGCCGGGCGTGGCAGCTCTCCACGATCCAGTGCGACTTCAACCATCCGGAGCGGTTCGAGCTCGAATACGTCGGCGCCGACAATGCCCGCCACCGGCCGATCATGCTCCACCGCGCCCTGTTCGGCGCGGTCGAACGGTTCTTCGGTGTGCTCCTCGAGCACGTCGCCGGCGCCTTCCCGACATGGCTGGCCCCGGTGCAGGCGCGGGTCTTGCCAGTGGCGACGGCGCACGAGGACTACGCCGACAAGTTGGCGAGCCGGCTGCACGACATCGGCGCCCGGGTCGACGTCGTCGGAGCGAGCGACCCGCTCGGCAAGCGGATCCGCTCCGCCAAGCTCGAGAAGCTGCCGTACGTGCTCGTCGTCGGCGACGACGACGTGGCGGCGGGGACGGTCGGCGTCAATCCGCGGGGCGGCGACGTCGAGCGGGGCGTCGAGCTCGAGGTGTTCGTGGCCCGGCTCGCCGACGAGATCACCGTCGCCGCGGCCGAGGCCCTGCGCGCCTGATGAGCGGTCTCGAGCGCCTCTGGAACGGGTGGCGCGCGGCCTACGTGACGAGCGGCGGCGCGGCGGCGGGGGTCGCCGACGATGACGTGTCGTCGGGGCGCGGGAGCGTGTTCACCCGCATCCTGCGATCAGGGCTGCCCGACGACGAGACCCACATCGTGCACCGGGGCGAGCACTGCTTCGCCGTGCTCAACGCGTTTCCCTACTCGGTCGGGCACTTGCTCGTCCTGCCCTACCGGGAGGTCGCCGAGCTCGAGGATCTCGATCCCGACGAGACCACCGAGCTGTGGGCCGCCGTCACCGCGGCCGTGGTCGCCCTGAAGCGCGCCTATCACCCGGATGGCATCAACGTCGGGCTCAACCTCGGCCGGCCGGCCGGCGGCAGCGTGAGCGATCACCTGCACGTCCACGCCGTGCCGCGCTGGACCGGGGACTCGAACTTCATGACCAGCGTCGCCAACACCCGCACCCTGCCCGAGTCGCTTGCCGACACCGCGGCGAAGCTGCGGGCGGCCTGGCCGCAGCGGCCCGGATGATCGGATTCTGTCGTTCGTGATCGCCGGAATCGGGCAGATTCCAAACGACAGAACGGCTGCTTAGGCTGGGCTCGTGGACGATCACCGGGACGAGCTGCCGGAGGATCTGAACGCCGCCGGCTACGTCGGTCCGTACCAGTTCCCGGACAACTCCCGGCGGCGCATCCCCGGCGTGATCTACCTCCTCATCGCGGCCGGGTGCGCGGTCGTGTGGCTCGCTGGCCACGACACGTCACCGATCGTCAACGCCGGGTGGCTGTGGGCAGCCGGACTGCTCGTCGCCGTCGGTCTGTTCTCGATCACGTCGGGATGGCGCATGCGCGTCGACGAGCGCGAGGCGCTGATCGCCGCCCAGCAGGCGGTCGGCTTCCCGGTCGGGCATGCCTCGGCCCAGCAGGTCTGGCGCGGGCTGCGCAGTCGACCGACGTGGCGCGTGCTGTGCTACTCGACGGAGGACCCACCCGCACGCCGCGGCCTGGTGCTCGTCGACGCGGTCGACGGCCGGGTCGTCGAGCATCTCGTCGAGGACAATCCCGAACGCTGGACGGCCAGCCCACCCGTGGGTCAAACGGAGCCGCGAGGCGGCTGATGCGCGTCGCCGTGGGCACCGACGAGGTCACCGCGGTGACCGAGGCCGTCGAGCGGCACGTCGCCGAGGCCGGACACGAGCTCGTCGTGCTCGGCCACGGAGACCCCTGGCCGGACGTCGGCCATGCGGTCGGCGCCGCCGTCGTGGACGGCCGCGCCGAGCGCGGCATCGTGTGGTGCTGGACGGGGACCGGCGTCTCGATCGCCGCCAACAAGGTGGCGGGCGTCAGGGCCGCACTGTGCACCGATCCCGAGACGGCTCGCGGCGCCCGCAAGTGGAACGACGCCAATGTCCTGGCCCTGGGCCTCCGATTGACTTCGGAGCCGGTGGCTCGCGAGATCGTGGACGCCTTCCTCGGCACCGACGCCGACGGCAGCGAAACGGCCAACATCGCGGCCGTCGAGCCTCCCTCTTCCTCCTGAAATTTCCTCCGAACCCGTGACGGCAGTGCCGGTCGGCTCATTAGGAGCGACCAACTGACCACCGCTCGGCCCCTCGCCGAGCGCGCCCCACAGAAAGGGTTCACCCCCCATGCGTCGAAAGTTCCTCATCCCGTCGGTCCTGGCGGGCCTCTCAGTGCTCGCCGCCGGGGCCGTACCGGCCCAGGCGAGCCTCTTCAAGGACAGCGGTGACTGCGCGAGCAGCAGCCGGTTCGAACGCGACCTCGACGTCGTCGGTCTCACTGCTGACGGCAAGCTCGTGTGCTTCGAAGACGACGACCCGCGCGACGCCGACCGGATCGGCTCCGTCACGGGTCTGCAGACCGACACCAAGCTCGTCGGCATCGACTACCGCCCGGCCACCGGCGACCTCTATGGGCTCGGCAACGCCGGCGGCGTGTACGTCGTCGATGCGTCGAACGCCAAGGCGTCCCTGCGGTCCCGCCTGAACGTCGCCCTCGAGGGCACCCAGTTCGGCGTCGACTTCAACCCGACCGTCGACCGCCTGCGCATCGTGTCCGACACCGGCCAGAACCTGCGCGCCAACGTCGACACCGGCATCACCACCGAGGACGGTGACCTCAACTACCTCGGCCCGCCGGTCGTGAACCCGGCGCTCGGCGTCACCGGCGTCGCCTACACCAACAACGACGTCGACCCGAACACCGCGACCACGCTGTTCGACATCGACACGTCGCTCGACCAGGTCACGGTCCAGGCGCCGCCGAACGCCGGCACCCTCAACCCGACCGGGAAGCTGCTCGTCGACGTGAGCAGCCCGGTGGGCTTCGACATCTACAGCACGATCGTTTCGTCCGGCACGACGGTCGACAACGACGCCTTCGCCTCCCTGACCACGGCGAGCGGCACCGCGTTCCACTCGATCGATCTGCTGACCGGTCGCGCCACCAAGGTGGGCTCGTTCCGAGTCCCGGTGGTCGACATCGCGATCCCGCTCGACCAGCGCTGACGCTGCAAGGGGGGAGGGGATCCCCCCTCCCCCCTCTTCACCCCCTAGAGAAAGGTTTGCAACCCCATGCGACAAAAGATCCTCATTCCATCGATCGCCGCCGCGCTCTCCGTGGTGGCCCTCGGGGCCGCGCCGGTCGACGCCGGCGGACCCCGGCCGAACGACTGCACGACGAACCGTGCCTTCGAGCGCCAGCTCGACATCGTCGGTCTGACCGCCACCGGCCGGCTCATCTGCTTCGAGGAGAACGAGGCGCGCCGTGCCAACGTGATCGGGCGGATCAGCGGCCTGCAGACCGACACCAAGCTCGTCGGTATCGACTACCGCCCGGCCACCGGTGCGCTCTACGGCCTCGGTGACCGCGGTGGCGTCTACGTCGTCAATCCGATGTCCGGTCGCGCCCGGCTGCGGGCGCGGCTGAACGTCGCCCTCGAGGGCACCCAGTTCGGCGTCGACTTCAACCCGACCGTCGACCGCCTGCGCATCGTGTCCGACACCGGCCAGAACCTGCGCGCCAACGTCGACGACGGCACGACCACCGAAGACGGCGACCTCAACTACCTCGGCCCGCCGCCGGTGAGCCCGGCGCCTGGCGTCACGTGCCGTCGCCTACACCAACAACGACGTCGATCCGAACACCGCGACCACGCTGTTCGACATCGACACGTCGCTCGACCAGGTCGCGGTCCAGGCGCCGCCGAACACCGGCACGCTCAACCCGACGGGCAAGCTGCTCGTCGACGCGCGCAGCCCGGTCGGCTTCGACATCTACAGCACGATCGTCGCGTCGGGCATGACCGTCGACAACGATGCCTACGCCTCGCTCGCCACGCCGCGAGGCAGGGCCTTCTACTCCATCGATCCCCTGACCGGGCGGGCGACCTTCAAAGGCCAGTTCCGGTTCCGGGTCGTCGACATCGCGATCCCGCTTGGATCAGCGCTGATTTCACGTTCGGGCCCGCGGGCGGTTCTCTCGGCGCCCCCCACCTGGGTGGGGTGGGGGGTGTCGGGGAAGCCGCGTCCATCCGCGGTCGACCGGGAACCGAACGTTCGGCATGGAGTGTCTCCCGACGATGAACGACGACGTCCTGCGGGCGGTGGTCGGGCGGGCCGCCCGGCGAGACCCGCAAGCATGGGAGCAGCTCTACCGTCGGTCGTACACCCGCCTCTACAGCTACGCCCGCCGGCGGTTGCCCGACGACGCCGCGGCCGAGGATGCCGTCAGCGAGACGATGACCAGGGCGCTCGACAACATCGACCGGTTCAGCTGGCAGGGCTCCGGGTTCGACGGCTGGTTGTACGGCATCGCCCGCAACGTGATCTACGAGGCGGCGCGCTGGTGGCCGCGCAACAACGGCGGTCACGTCGAGGACCACCCGACCCTCGAGGACAGCCCGGAGGACATGATCGTCGCACGCGATCAGGCCGCCGCGATGCGTGCCGCGTTCGAGCGGCTGGCTCCGGACGAACGTGAGCTGTTGGAGCTGAGGGTGCAGGGAGGGCTGAGCTCCGAGGAGGTCGGACTGCTCCTCGGCAAGCGACCGGGAGCGGTGCGGATGGCTCAGTCACGGGCGCTGCAGCGCCTGCGGAGGGAATGGGAGGAGGTGTGCGGTGTCCGATGACGACGAGGTCGTCGCCGGCGACCTCCTCGAGGTGCTGGAAGCGGCGCTCGACGAAGCCCCGGCCGAGCCGCCCCCTGATCGCGTCGCCGCCCTCCGCGCCCGCGCGCAGGCCGCGTGGACGATGTCCACGCCGCCACCTCCGGGGCGCGAGCGCTGGTTGCTCGCCGCCGCGGCCGCAGCGGTCGCGCTGGTCGCCGGCGTTGTGGTCGGAGGAGCGCTCGTGGACAGGACGTCCGGGCCGACGTCAGCCGGCGTCGTCGAGTACGACGGGACGCTCGCCCGACCGGAGGGAGAGGCGTCAGGCTCGAGACTGACGGTGGTGCGGACGGGAATCGGGCGGGTGATCGACCTCGCCACCGACGAGCTGCCGATCCTGCCCACCGGCGAGTACTACGAGGTGTGGTTCGTCGCGCCCGACGAGAGCGCAGGTGCGGCCAACCGGATCTCGGCGGGGACGTTCCACCCCGACGCCGACGGCCGAAGCTCGGTGCGCTTCGCCGCGGCCGTCGATCCAGCGAAGTTCCCGACGGTCGAGATCACCGCGGAGCCTGGAGACGGCAACCCTGCCGCCACCGGACCGGTCGTCCTGCGCGCGACGATCGGCGGTTGACGCGACTCACTCGTCGCCGTCGGCTTCCGTCGCCACGGCGATTCGGCGCAGGACGTCGCCGGCGCCGAGCGCGTGCTGGCGCAGCTGATCGAGGGTCGGCTCGTCCCAGTCGTCCGCCCGGCGGGCCAGGATCGCGTCGGCTACCGCGTCGGCGTCGGGCGAGGTTCCGAGCAGACCGGCCGCGGCCTCGACGTTCCGGCGCAGCTCGCTCACGAGGCCCACCACCTGCGACTCGGAGCCGTCGCCGATCGCCTCGCGCAGCCGCCGGCCGAGCGACCGGAAGGCCACGGCCAGATCCGCTGGTGTCGAACGGCTCACGCACTCAGCTTCGCACACGACCGGCGTCCACGCCGCCCGCCACCATGCGGGACTAGCCTGGTGGATGTGTTCGACGGCAAGTTCCGCAAGCCGATCGACAAGGCGGTCAAACCAATCGGCGACCGCCTGCGTCGCACCCGGCTGACCCCCGACCATCTCACGATCGTCGGTCTGGTCATCGGCGTGGGGGCGGCCTTCGCGATCGGAGTGGGTTACCTCCAGCTCGGGTTGCTGCTGGTCGTGCTTGCCGCGCTGCCCGACCTGCTCGACGGCGCGCTCGCCAAGGCGTCCGGCGCGGCGAGCCAGCGCGGCGCGTTCTTCGATTCGACCGTCGACCGGGTCACCGATGGTGTGCTGCTCGGTGGCGTCGCCTGGTACGTCGCCGGTCACGAGTCGGCCCACCTCACGTTGCTCCCGTTCGCGATCATGGGGCTCTCGTCGCTGATCTCCTATCAACGGGCGAAGGCCGAGTCGCTCGGTCTCGACGCCAAGGGCGGGCTGATGGAGCGGGCCGAACGGGTGGTCTTGCTGTGCCTCGGCCTGCTCTTCGAGAGCCTGCTCATCCCCGTGCTCTGGGTGATGCTCGCGCTGACCGCGATCACGGCCGTGCAGCGCTTCGTCAAGGTGTGGCGCCAAGCCCAGGTTGCGCCGGTCACCGCGGCCCGCATCGAACTGCGCCGGTCGCGTCGGCAGAGCCGCCGGGTCGCCCGCAGCGAGCGCCGACGGACTCGAGTCCCGCGGCGACGTCCCTGAGGTCGTGACCCAGCCCGCGGGCGACGACCGCCCGGGGTCGTGGCGAGCGGCTGTCGGCCGCGGTCGCCGTCGGCGGCTTTCGCACCGGAGCGCTCGTCGCCCGCGTGCTGCCGCGGATCGTCGCCGACGGGTTGGCGACGCCGATCGGGTTCGGCGCCAGCTTCGCCAACGCCGAGCGCCGGGCGATGATCGAGCGGCACCTCCGGCGGGTGGACCCCACGTTGACGGGATGGCGGCTGCGCCAGGCCGTGCAGGTGGCGTTCGACTCGTACGCCCGGTACTGGATCGAGAGCCTGCGGCTGGCGTCGCTCTCTCCTCGCGCCGTGGCCGAGGGCTTCTCGATCGAGGGGTTCGGCCACATCACCGAGGCGCGGGAGCGGGGCACGGGCGCGATCCTGGCGCTGCCCCACATGGGTGGATGGGACTGGGCCGGGCGGTGGTTGGCCGATCAGGGCATCCCGGTCACCGTGATCGTCGAGCGCATCGAGCCGCCCGAGCTGTTCGACTGGTTCGTGACGTGGCGGTCGGACCTCGGGATGAAGGTCGTGCCGCTCGGCCCGGACGCCGGCCGGGCCACGCTGCGCGCCCTCCGGGACAACGAGGTGGTGTGCCTGCTGTCCGACCGTGACATCCAGAGGGGCGGCGTGGAGGTCGAGTTCTTCGGCGAGCGCACCACACTGCCCGGCGGTCCGGCGACGCTCGCCCTGCGTACGGGTGCGCCGCTGCTGCCGGTGGGCGTCTACTACACCCGGCGGGTGAGCAGCCACCATGCCGTCGTCCGACCGCCCGTGCCCACCGACCGTCGCGGCAAGCTCCGCGACGACGTCGCCCGCGTGACCCAGACGCTGGCCGACGAGCTCGAGCTGTTGATCCGTCGGGCACCGGAGCAGTGGCACCTGTTCCAACCCAACTGGCCGTCCGATCCCGGCTACGGGTCCTGATCCCCTCGTTCTGTCCGGCGGAACCGGCCCGAACCGGCCGGATCCCGCGGCAGGACGGGCCTAGAGTCGTGCCGTGGCCCGGCTCGACGCGGCGAATCGCGCCAAGCTCCCGAACAGCGCCTTCGCCTACGTCGACTCCCGGGGTAGGCGACGGTTGCCGATCCACGACCCGGCCCACGTGCGCAACGCCCTCGCCCGCTTCAGCCAGGTTCACTTCGAGGACGAACGGAGCGCGGGACCGCGCCCGCGCCCGGCTGCTCAACGCCGCCAAGCGGTTCAGGATCGTGCCGGTCGGGTTCATCACCGGCCAATTCGAGTCCGAGCGTGAGATCGGCCGGCTCGGGGCGGGGCAACCGGTGCCCCTTCCCTCGGGGTTCGTGACGATGCTGCTGACCGACATCGAGGGCTCGACCACGCTGCTCGACCGGCTCGGCGACGGCTACGCCGACCTCCTCGCGGACGTCCGCGCAATCCTCCAGGACACCGCCCGAGGCCTGCAGGGCAGCGTGGTGGAGACGCGCGCCGACGAGTTCTTCGCCGCCTACGAGTCGCCGGCGGCGGCGCTCGACACCGCGATCACGGTGCAGCGTGAGCTGCGCCGGCGACGCTGGCCCGACGACCTCGAGGTCCGGGTGCGGATCGGGATCCACAGCGGCTACCCGAAGCTCGCCGACGCCAACTACATCGGCATGGCGGTGCACACCGCCGCCCGGGTCTCGGCGGCCGCCCATGGCGGGCAGATCATCGTCTCCGGTGACACACGCGAGGCGGCGAAGGGGCTGTCACCGGACGGGGTCAGGTTCCGCCGGCTGGGCGAGTACCGCCTGCGCGGCATCCCGGTCGCCAGTGGCGCTCCACCAGGTCGCGGCGAAGGGACTCGGCACCCGCTTCCCGCCCCCACGATCGGCGGTGGACGTGCGGATGCAATGATGTCGGCGACAAGGGCGACGTGCGCACGCGGCGGCGTCGTGAACAACGGAGGGGGCGCCAGTGAGCGTGTATGTGGTAGGAGTCGACGGATCAGACACGGCGTCGAAGGCAGCGGCGCGGGCCGGGGACGATCGCCGGGGCGACGGGCGCGACGGTGCACGTCGTCTGCGCCTTCACCGGACGCGGCACGACGACCATCGGTGTCGGCTCGGACGTCTACTCCGTCTCCGATCTGAACGTGGCCGAGCAGGTCGCCGAGCAGCAGGCCGCGGCGTACAAGTCGTCAGGCGTCTCGGCGACCCACGCCGCGGTCGACGGCAAGCCGGCCGCCGTGATCCTCGGCGAGGCCGAACGGGTGGGTGCCGAGCTGATCGTCGTCGGGAACCGTCGGATGCAGGGCATGCAGCGGGTCCTGGGCGCGGTCGCCAACGAGATCGTGCACCACGCCCCGTGCGACGTGCTCGTCGTGAAGACGGTCTGAGCTTCTGCTCAGGGCGCGAGCAGGTATGCGACGAGCGCGGCGACCTCCTCGTCGGAGAGCGTGAGGGTCGGCATCCCGGTGGTGATGCTGCCCGGGTCGAACTGAGGTGAGATCACGGCGATCGGATCGCGGATCGACTGGGCGATGTAGTCCTGCGCCGACATGCCCGGCACCCGCTCACCGGCCCACGCCGAGGCGTCGCTGAGGTCTGGGAAGCCCTGCGCCGCCGGCGCTCGGAGTCCGGTCCGGTGTGGCACGTCGCGCAGCCCTTGGCCCGGAACAGGGACGCACCGTCGAGCGCCGTGCCGTCCGCGGTGGCGACAGGCGACGCCTCTCCGTTGCGATCGGTCAGCCACACGACGACCGAGCCGACGAGCGCGGCCCCGGCCGCGATGACGTAGGCGACGGTCCGGGCGGTCACGCCGTCGCGTGGACGCGGCGACGGTGGTCGACGGCCGCGGCGAGGAGCAGGGCGACCGCCAGCAGCGGGAGCGCCGTCCGCCACACGAGCGGCCACCGGTCGGAACCGGGGTCAACCGCGGCGTCGGCGGTACCGACGCGGACCGTGCCGAGGTCCTGGGACCCGAACCAACCCTGCTCGACGCTCCAGCGGTACGACCCGGCCGCGGGGAAGGTCACCGCGGCGACGTAGTGGCCGACCGGTCCCTCGGCATGGGCGGTGAACGACTCGGTCGCGCCCCGGGTGTCCGTGACGATGGATCGCGACACCGTCGACCGCCACCGGCTCACGCCGTGTTGGCGGATCGTGAAGCCGACGTCGACTTCCTCACCTGGTGGTGGCGAGGTCAGCGGGTCCAGCGTGGTCACCGCCCAGCCCCCTGCACTGGCCGGGGTGGACCCGGCAACGGCAAGACCGGCGGCGATGGCGAGTGCGGTGAGCAGGCGCTTCATGCCCGTCCGACACCGCCGTGGCGAGGACCGGTTCCCCGACATCTCCAGTACGGTGCGGCCGATGCGAGTCGGGCTGGTGTGCCCCTACAGCCTGAGCCTGCCGGGCGGCGTGCAGGGCCAGGTGCTCGGGCTGGCCCGGGAGCTGCGCCGCCAGGGGCACGAGGCCGCGTGTCCTCGGACCGTGCGACGGCCCGCCGCCGGAGGCTTTCGTCACCCCGCTCGGCAACAGCCTGCCGACCGCGGCGAACGGATCGATCGCCCCGCTCGCGCCCGATCTCGCCGGCCGTCACTGCGCACGATCCGGGTGCTCAACGACGAGCGGTTCGACGTCGTCCACGTCCACGAGCCGCTCGCCCCCGGCCCGCCGATGACCACCGTGATGATGCGCCCGGCGCCCCTCGTCGGGACGTTCCACGCCGCCGGGCGCTCGTCGAGCTACGTCGTCTTCCGGCCCATCGTGCGGTGGCTGGCGGCCCGCATCGACCGCAAGGTGGTGGTGTCGAAGGACGCCCTCGAGCTGGCCCAGTCCCACCTGGGCGGCGAGTACAGCGTGCTGTTCAACGGCGTCGAGGTCGACGAGATCGCCAGCACCGCCCCGAGCCCCGCCGACCAACCCGACGATCTTCTTCCTCGCCCGTCACGAGGAACGCAAGGGACTCGCCGTCCTGCTCCGGGCCTTCCAGTCGCTGCCCGACGACGTCCGGTTGTGGATCGGCGGCGACGGTCCCGACGGCCCCCAGCTCCGGGCCGAGTACCGCGACGACGCCCGCATCTCGTGGCTCGGCCGGATCAGCGACGTCGAGAAGTTCGCCCGCCTGCGGGGCGCTTCGGTGCTCTGCGCGCCGTCGCTGCACGGCGAGTCGTTCGGCGTCGTGCTGATCGAGGCGATGGCGGCGGGCACCCCCGTCGTGGCCAGCGCCATCGACGGCTACCGCAACGTCGCCACCGACGGGCGCGACGCCCTGCTCGTCCCCCCCGGCGATGCCGACGCCCTCGCCGCCGCCCTCGGCAAGGTGCTCGCCGACGAGTCCCTCGCCGCCTCGTTGGGCGCGGCCGGGCGCCGCCGAGCGGAGGACTTCTCCATGCGCACGCTGGCCGCCGAATACGCCCGCATCTACCGAGAGCTGGTCGAGACAGGGCTCCTGAGCCGCTTCGAATCCCCGCGGCGGACTGCGACCCGTACACTCTCGCGCCATGACTGGAGTTCGCTCATGACCGTCGTCCTCATCGTCATCATCGCGATCCTGGTGTTGCTGGCCATCTACGCGATCGTCGCCTACAACGGCCTGATCCGTCGGCGCAACCAGATCGAGAACGCCTGGTCACAGATCGACGTCCAGCTGAAGCGCCGCATCGACCTGATCCCCAACCTGGTGGAGACCGTCAAGGGCTACGCCGCCCACGAACGCGAGACCCTCGACGCCGTGATCAGAGCCCGCAACGCGGCGATGGCCGCGCCGCCGACACCCCGAGGCCCAGGCCGACGCGCAACAACCAGATCACCGGCGCCCTCCGCCAGCTGTTCGCCCTCGGCGAGGCGTATCCCGACCTCAAGGCGAACCAGAACTTCCTCGCCCTGCAGGAGGAGCTCACCGCGACCGAGGGTCGGGTGGCGTACGCCCGGCAGTTCTACAACGACAGCGTGCTGGAGTACAACAACAAGATCCAGCAGGTCCCGACGAACATCTTCGCCGGCTGGCTGAAGTTCGAACGGCGCGAGTACTTCGAGGCCGACGAGGCCGCCCGCACCGTGCCCAGCGTCGAGTTCTGATGGAGCCTCTCGCCGACGCCGCTCGCCGGCGCGCCCGATGTTCGAGCTGATCCGCGCCAACAAGCGCCGCTCCGTCCTCCTCATCGCCGCGATTCGTCCTCGTCGCCGTCGCCGTCGGTGCGGCGGCGGGCTACCTCACCGGGTTCGGCTGGGCGGGGTCGCTCATCGCGCTCGTGATCGCCGGCGCGGTGGCGTTCTTCTCCTACTGGCGGGCCGACTCGATCGCCCTGTCGATCTGCCGCGCCCGCCCCGCCGATCCGCAGGAGTACCAGCGCCTGCACAACCTCGTCGAGGGTCTGTGCATCGCCAGCGGACTGCCCAAGCCACGCGTGTACATCATCGACGACCCGGCGCCGAACGCGTTCGCCACCGGACGCAACCCCCGGCACGCCGCGATCGCGGTCACCACCGGGCTGCTCGAGATGATGAACCGGGTCGAGCTCGAGGGTGTCGTCGCCCACGAGCTCTCGCACATCCGCAACTACGACATCCTGGTGTCCACGCTCGCCGTCACGCTCGTCGGCGCGGTCGCCCTGATCACCGACCTGGCCATCCGGATGATGTGGTGGAACGGCGGCCGGGAGCGCCGGGAGGGCGACCAGGGCGACAGCGGCAATCCGCTGGCGATCATCGGATTCGTCCTGCTGATCCTCGCTCCGATCATCGCCAGGGCGATGCAGGCCACGATCTCCCGGCGCCGGGAAACCCTGGCTGACGTCAGCGCGTGCCAGCTCACGAGGTATCCACCAGGTTTGATCTCGGCTCTGGAAAAATTGAAGAAAGACACGACCGTGACGCATTCCGCGTCCACGGCCACGGCACACTTGTGGATCGAACAGCCGATGAGTGGGGTCGGTGACCGCGGGCGCCTCGCATCGATCCACAAGCTGTTCGACACGCACCCCCCGCTGGACGAGCGGATCAGCCTGTTGAGAGAGTTATGACCCAGACACGTATCGCCACGACCCGAAATCGAAACCGACGGCTCCTGATCCTCGCCTCCGGCCTGGTCGTCACCGCGGCGGCCTGCTCGGGCACGAGGGCCGAGGGTCCGCCGACGACGGATGCCGCGACGACCGCCGCGGCAACCGACGTGTCGACGACGGCCGCCGGCCACGACGACGACCCGGGCGACGAGCACCACCGCCAAGCCGACTACGACCACCGCAGCGCCGGCGGGTCGAGGAGGAACCGGCGCGCATGACGCTCACCGGTGTTCCGCTGCAGTTCGGCCAGAAGCCGCCGGACCGGCCGGCGCTCGTCGCCAAGATCGACAACGTCGGGTCGGCCCGTCCGCAGACCGGGCTCAACCAGGCCGACGTCGTGTTCGAGGAGATCGTCGAGGCTCGCCTGACGCGCTTCGCCGCCGTCTTCCACAGCCAGGGCTCCAACCCGGTGGGCCCGATCCGCTCCGGCCGCACCCAGGACGTCGACCTGCTCAGCGGGCTGAACCAACCGCTGTTCCTGTGGAGCGGCGGCAACCCCGGGGTGACCGCGGCGATCGACAACTCCGACTTCATCTCGATCAACCACAGTGGGGGTGGCGGCGGCTTCTACCGCACCGACCGCCCGTCGCCGCACAACCTGTACAACAACACCGACGCGGTGTGGGCGCAGACGACCCCCGAGGCCGGACGGCCGAGTCCGCTGTTCCGGTACACGATGCCGGACGAGACGCCGCGGGGTGAGCTGACCTCCTGGTTGGAGGTGCAGGTCGGGGTCAATCCCGTTCGGTGGGAGTGGAGCCCGCAGTGCCGGTGCTACCTGCGGGCGCAGTACGGCAGCACCCACGACCTCACTGACGGACAGGCCACGGCCGACAACGTCGTCGTCCTCGTCACCGGTTACCGGCCGAGCTACGTCGACGCCCGCAGCCCCGAGGCGATCACCGTCGGCAAGGGCAAGGCGTTCGTGATGAGCAGGGGCCGGATGCAGATCGGTACCTGGCAGCGCAACGTGAACACCGATCCCGTGCGGCTGTTCCGGAGGAACGGCAAGCTGATGGAGATCGGACCCGGACGCACCTGGGTCGAGCTGGCCGACGTCGTCGACCACAACACCCGCTGGGGCTGAAACACTCCGTTCTGTCGTTTGCGATCGGCCGGATGCGGTCGGTGGCAAACGACAGTACGGGTGGTATCGGCACCCGTCGGGTCCGGGTCGTCCTCGTTAGCATGGAGATCATGACTGATTCACGCGCCACCGGCACGTTCCCGGTCAAGCGCGGCTTGGCCGAGATGCTCAAGGGCGGCGTGATCATGGACGTGGTGACGCCTGAGCACGCCGCGCATCGCCGAGGACGCCGGTGCGTGTGCCGTGATGGCCCTCGAGCGGGTGCCGGCCGACATCCGCCGGGACGGCGGCGTCGCCCGGATGAGCGACCCGGAGATGATCGAGGGCATCGAGGCGGCGGTGTCCATCCCGGTGATGGCGAAGGCGCGCATCGGTCACTTCGTCGAGGCCCAGATCCTGCAGGCGCTCGGCGTCGACTTCGTCGACGAGAGCGAAGTGCTCACCCCGGCCGACGAGGCCCATCACATCGACAAGTGGGCGTTCGAGGTCCCGTTCGTCTGCGGCGCGACCAACCTCGGCGAGGCGCTCCGCCGGGTGGCCGAGGGGGCGGCGATGATCCGCTCCAAGGGCGAGGCCGGTACCGGCAACATCGTCGAGGCGGTGCGTCACCTGCGGTCGATCGTCGGCGACATGCGCAAGCTGACCCAGGCGGATGCGGCCGAGCTGTTCGACTGGGCCAAGCGCCTGCAGGCACCGCTGCCGCTCGTCCAGGAGGTCGCCGAGACGGGCTCGCTCCCGGTGCCGCTGTTCTGCGCAGGAGGCATCGCCACGCCGGCCGACGCCGCCCTCGCCATGCAGCTCGGGGCCGAGGCCGTGTTCGTCGGTTCGGGGATCTTCAAGAGCGACGACCCGGCGCCGCGGGCCAAGGCCATCGTCGAGGCGACGACCCACTTCCAGGATCCCGCGATCCTGGCCAAGGTCAGCCGCGGGCTGGGTACCCCGATGACCGGCATCGGGATGGACGAGCTCGACGTCCGCCTCGCCGAGCGCGGCTGGTGACGTGGGCACGTCGGCGATCTCCCGCAGGCAGAGGCGATGACCCGGTTCAGCACGCCGGCGCCTCCAGGCGCTTCGGCGGCTGCGTCATGAACGGCGCGGAGCCCCCAGGTGCGCCCCGTCCTCATTGGCGTGCTCGCCCTGCAGGGGGCCTTCGCCGCCCACCGGCGCCGGCTCGCTGAGCTCGACGTCGCGTCGCGCGACGTCCGTCAACCCCGGGACCTGCTCGGGATCGATGGCCTCGTGATGCCCGGCGGCGAGAGCACGACGATGTCGAACCTGCTCACGTCGAGCGGGCTGTTCGACGAGATCGGCGCGAGCGTCGCCGACGGTCTGCCGGTCTTCGGTACCTGTGCCGGGCTGATCCTGCTCGCCCGCGAGATCCACGACGGGCGACCCGACCAACGCAGCTTCGGGGCGCTCGACGTCACCGTGCAGCGCAACGGGTACGGCCGCCAGCTCGACAGCTTCGAGACCGACCTCGACGTCGCCGGGCTCGATGAGGCGCCGTTCCACGGCGTGTTCATCCGGGCGCCCCGCGTGGAGTCTGCGGGCCGGGGTGTCGAGGTGCTGGCCCGGCACCGGGGCGATCCGGTGCTCGTGCGGCAGGGTCACGTCATGGCGGCGGCGTTCCATCCCGAGCTGACCGTCGATCATCGGCTGCACGCCCGGTTCGTCGAGCTCGTGGACGGGGTGGGCCGCAGCCACGATCACCGCACGCAGGAGGCGTGAGATGTCCGGACACTCCAAGTGGGCGACGATCAAGCACAAGAAGGGCGCGGCCGACAAGGCGCGGGGGAAGCTCTTCAACAAGCTCACCCGGCAGATCGAGGTGGCCGCGCGCGCCGGCGGGGGGGACCCCGACGCCAACCCGACGCTCCGCACGGCAGTGCAGAAGGCCAAGGGCGCCCAGATGACGAATGAGTCGATCGAACGGGCGATCAAGCGGGGGACCGGCGAGGGCGACGACCGGGTGTACGACGCGATCACCTACGAGGGCTACGCCCCCGGGGGCGTCGCGCTCCTCATCGACGTGCTCACCGACAACCGCAACCGCACCGGGTCCGAGATCCGCGGCGTGTTCACCCGCCTCGGGGGATCGCTCGCCGAACCGGGCGCGGTGAGCTGGCAGTTCGCCCGCCGCGGCATCGTCATGGTCGACGGCGGAGCGGACGAGGATGCGCTGCTCCTGGCCGCGCTCGAGGCGGGGGCCGACGACGTCACCGACGACGGTGGGAGCTGGCGGGTCATCATCACCGACGCGTCCAGGGCGTTCGACGTCAAGACCACGCTGGAGGACGCCGGGTTCGTGGTCGAGTCGGCCGACGCCCCGATGGTGTCGGACACCGTCGTGCCGATCACGTCGGCCGAGGAGGCGAGGAAGGTGCTGCGCATCGTCGAGGCGATCGAGGAGAATGACGACGTGCAGGACGTGTACAGCAACTTCGACATCGCCGACGCGGTGATGGAGGACGTGATGGAGGAAGCACAGTGAGTCTGGGGGTGGGGGACAGGGCGCCGCGCTTCAAGTTGGCCGGCACGGGCGGCAAGGAGTACGCCCTCGACGACTACGCCGGCCAGGCCGTCGTGCTCGTGTTCTACCCGGGCGACGACACCCCGGTCTGCACCAAGCAGCTCAACACCTACAACAACGGGCTCGACCAGTTCACCAACCTCGGCGCCCAGGTGCTGGCGATCTCGGCCCAGGACATCGCCAGCCACGAACGGTTCTCCGGCAAGTACGGCTTCGCGTTCCCGTTGCTCGCCGATCCCGACAAGGCGGTGGCCGGCGCCTACGGCACGCTCGGCCCGATCGGGTTCCCCCGGCGGAGCGTCTTCATCGTCGACGGCGATGGCGTGATCCGCTACGCCCACCGCGCCATCGCCGGGCTGACCTACCGCCCGGTGAGCGAGCTCGTCGACGCGCTCAAGGCGATGTAGGGCACGATCGTCCGAACGGGCGGAACTTCGTGACCGACGGGGTCTTCGGGGCCGGTCGCATGCTGCACGTCGCCCCCGGGTGATCCACCGCTGAGCGACGCGCGTTGGGCTAGTCTGCGAACCTGTGTTCGCAGACGACCCGCCGACGCGCGTCCTCGGCATCGACCCCGGTCTCACCCGCTGCGGCTACGCCGTCGTCGACGGGCGCGGCCCGAGCGCGGCGACAGCAGTCGCCCTCGGGGTCATCCGTACCCCGCCCGGCGACGGCGTGCCCCAGCGACTGGCCACGCTGCGCCGGGAGTTGGCCGCGCTCATCGCCGAGTACCGGCCCGGCGCGGTCGCCGTCGAGCAGCTGTTCTTCCAGGTCAACGTGCGCACGGCGATGAGCGTCGGGCAGGCCAGCGGGCTCGCCCTCGCCGAGGCCGCGACCGCCGGCTGCCAGGTGGCCCAGTACAGCCCGAACCAGGTGAAGGACGCCATCGCCGGATGGGGCGGGGCGACCAAGGAGCAGGTGCAGAAGATGGTGCAGGCTCGCCTCCACCTCGACGCCCCACCCCGACCGGCCGACGCCGCCGACGCCGCCGCGCTGGCCCTGTGCCACCTGGCGATGGCGCCGCTGCAGCGTCGCATCGCGCAGGCATGGGGGGCACCGTGATCGGGTCGCTGCGCGGCGAGGTGCTCGAGCGAGGGCTCGACGGCACGGTGCTGGTCGAGGTCGGCGGGGTCGGCTACGTCGTCGTGGTCTCCCCGCGCACCCTTCCCGAGCTCGAGCCGACGTCGACGGTGTTCCTCCACATCCACCACCACATCCGCGAGGACGGCCAGACGCTGTACGGATTCGCCACGCGCGAGGAGCGGGCCACGTTCCAGACGCTCATCGCCACCCACGGCGTCGGGCCCGGCCCTGGCGATGGCGATCCTCGCCACCCACCCACCGGCGGCGCTCGTCGACATCGTCGCCGGCGCCGACGTCGGCGCGCTGACGCTCGTGCCGGGCGTCGGTCGCAAGACCGCCGAGCGGCTGCTCGTCGAGCTGAAGAGCCGGCTGGCGGTTCCGGTCCTCGACCCCGTAGGCGGCGTCCGGCGGCGGCTCGACGGTCGGCGACGTGCGGGAGGCGTTGTCGGGGCTCGGCTACGGCTCGGAGGAGATCCGCGAGGCATTGCGCGAGCTGCCCGGTGACGTCGACGCGCCGACGCTGCTGCGCGACGCCCTCAAGCTGCTGGGAGCGCGCCATGCGTGACGAGTTCCTCGACCCGGCCGTCGTCGAGGAGGCGGACGACACCGTCGAGGCCGGCCTCCGACCGCGGCGGCTGGCCGACTTCGTCGGCCAGACCGAGCTCAAGGAGCACCTGCACATCGTCATCGAGGCGGCGCGGCGGCGCGGGCAGGCCGTCGACCATCTCCTCTTCGCCGGCCCGCCCGGTCTGGGCAAGACCACGCTCGCCGGGATCGCCGCCGCGGAGATGGGAGTGGCGTTGCACGTCACGTCCGGGCCCGGCGCTCGAGCGGGCCGGCGACCTCGCCGCGATCCTCACCAAGCTCGAGGAGCGCGACGTCCTCTTCGTCGACGAGATCCACCGGCTTGTCGCACGCCGTCGAGGAGATCCTCTACCCGGCGATGGAGGACTTCCAGCTCGACATCGTCGTCGGCAAGGGACCGGCGGCATCGAGCATCCGGCTCACGCTGCCGCCGTTCACCCTCGTCGGCGCCACCACCCGCACCGGGATGATCACCGGGCCGCTGCGGGATCGCTTCGGGCTGGTCGCCCGCCTCGACTACTACGACGCCGCGGAGCTGCAGGCGATCGTCGTCCGGGCCGCGGGCATACTCGACGTCCCCATCGACACCGACGGGGCGTGGGAGATCGCCCGTCGTTCCCGGGGCACTCCCCGCATCGCCAACCGCCTGCTGCGCCGGGTGCGCGACTTCGCCGAGGTGCGGGGCGACGGATCGGTCGACGCGGCGACGGCGCGCGACGGGCTGGCCGTGTTCGGGGTCGACGGCATCGGGCTCGACAAGGTCGACCGGGCGATCCTCGGCGCGCTGTGCGAGCAGTTCCGCGGCGGGCCGGTCGGCCTGTCGACGCTGGCCATCGCCGTCGGCGAGCTCGCCGAGACGGTGGAGGACGTGTACGAGCCGTTCCTCATCCAGCAGGGCCTGCTCTCGCGCACGCCACGCGGCCGGGTGGCGATGCCGGCCGCCTACACCCACCTCGGGCTCAGCCCGCCGTCCGGCACCGCGACGACCCCCGGGTTGTTCGACTGACGGCTACCCCGGCGGGAGGTGCTCGGAGAGGAACGCCATCGTCTTCGACCACGCCGCCCGCGCCGCGGCCTCGTCGTAGAACATCGGGTTGTCGTGGTTGTCGAAGGCGTGGCCGGCGGCCTCGACGTTGAGGACGAAGCCGGGTCGGCGACCGATCGCCTCGGCCAGCGCCTCGACACCTGCCGTCGGGATGTAGGCGTCGTCGCGTCCGAAGTGGAACAGGGTCGGGCAGCTCACGTCATCGAGCCGATCGGCCATCGCCGGGACGCCCGAGCCGTAGTAGCTGACGCACACGGCCGGGTCATCGGCCACGGCGACACCGAAGGCGAGGGTGCCACCGAGGCAGAACCCGAGCACGCCGGGCGTACCGGTGACCTCGTCCAACCTGCCGAGGTGGGCGCACGCGGCGACGCCGTCGGCAACGGCCTGCTCGGGATCGAGCTTTCCAGCCTGCTCGAGCGAGGCGGTGAGACCGGCCTCGTCGTGGTCCGCCTCCCACCCGGGGGCGAAGCGCCAGAAGACCTCGGGCGCGCCGACGACGTAGCCGGCGTCCGCCAGGCGCTCGCCGACGGCCCGGATGTACGAGCCGACGCCGAAGATCTCCTGGAGGAGCAGGATCCCCGGGCCGCGGCCGGCCTCGGGCAGCCAGAGGTGCATGGGCATCTCGCCGGCGTCGTCGATGAGTCACCGATTCGGTACGTCGTGTGCTCACGCCGAGATGCTGGCACACGTCCTGCCGATCGATCGTCCCTAGCCTGCACGCACGATGCGGCTGGAGGACTTCGACTACGACCTGCCCGAGGACCGCATCGCCCAGGTCCCGATCGAGCCCCGCGACGCGGCGCGTCTGCTCGTCGACCGCGGGAGCGCACCGCCCGAGCATCGACACGTGGCCGAGCTCCCCGATCTCCTGCATGCGGGCGACGTCGTCGTCGTCAACGAGAGCAGGGTCGTTCCCGCCCGGCTGCGGTTGCGGCGGTCCACCGGCGGGGCGGCGGAGGTGCTCCTGCTCGAACCGGTGACCGCCGATCGCACGACCTGGGAGGCCTTGATCCGGCCGGCCCGGCGGCTGCGCGTGGGCGACGTGCTCGACGGCGCCCGACGGGCGGCCGCTGGTGGTCGTGGGGGAGCGCACCGCGGCCGGGGACACGTTCCGGGTGGCGCTGTGCGACGAGCCCGACCGCCTTCTCGCCGACTACGGCGAGGTCCCGCTGCCGCCGTACATCCGCACCCGGCTGGACGATCCCGAGCGCTACCAGACCGTGTACGCCAGAGACCCGTCCTCGGCGGCCGCGCCGACCGCCGGACTCCACCTCACTCCCGAGCTCATCGGCCGCATCGAGGCCATGGGGGTGGCCGTCGTCGCGGTCGAGCTGGCAGTCGGCCTGGACACGTTCCAGCCGGTGAGCGAGCCCGACCCGCGGGACCACCGCATGCACAGCGAGCGGTACCGGGTGCCGGCGTCCACCTGGACCGCGTGTGGCGACGCCGACCGGGTGGTGGCCGATCGGCACCACGACCGTGCGGGCCCTGGAGAGCGCCGCCGCCAGCGGACGGCTCGAGGGACGCACCGAGCTGTTCCTCCACCGCGGCCGGGAGTTCGCGGGTCGTCGACGTGTTGCTCACCAACTTCCACCTCCCGCGCACGACGCTGCTGATGATGATCGACGCGTTCGTCGGGCCACGGTGGCGCACGCTGTACTCGACCGCGCTCGCCGAGGGCTACCGGTTCCTCTCGTTCGGCGACGCGATGCTGCTCGACCGCCACGCCTCGTGACGACATCCACGGTAGGTTCGCACGCTCTTGCACCCGGTGACGATCGCCCAGATGCGAGCGCGCACCTGCTGGCGCGCTGCCATCGCGGCGCGGGCGTGCGCCGAGCGACGGCCACGGCGGGACGTACCGGACCCCGTGCTTCATGCCCGTCGGCACACGCGGGGCGGTCAAGTACCTGAGCGCGGTCGACTACGACGCGCTCGGCGTCGAGATCGTGCTCGCCAACACCTACCACCTGATGCTGCGCCCGGGGGCCGAGGTCGTCGCCCGCGCCGGAGGCCTCGGCGCCTTCAGCGGCTGGGACGGGCTCACCCTCACCGACTCCGGCGGGTTCCAGGTCTTCTCGCTCGAGCCGACCGTCGACGACGACGGGGTGACGTTCCGCAGCGTCTACGACGGGTCGATGCACCGGCTCACGCCCGAGTCCGCCGTGCACACGCAGGAGCTGCTCGGAGCGGACATCCAGATGGCGCTCGACGTGTGCCCGCCCCTGCCGAGCCCGCCCGAGGTCGTCGGCCTCGCCGTCGAGCGCACCCTCGCCTGGGCCAGCAGGGCACGCGCCGCGCACCATCGCACCGGCCAGTCACTCTTCGGGATCGTCCAGGGCGGCACCGACGAGACGCTCCGCGCCGAGAGCGCCCGGCGCACCGTCGAGCTGGACTTCGACGGGTACGCCATCGGCGGACTGTCGGTGGGGGAGACGAAGGCGGAGATGCTGCCGGCGCTGGAGGCGACGGTCGCTCATCTGCCGGCCGACCGCCCTCGCTACCTGATGGGGGTGGGCGATCCGGCGACGCTCGTCGAGGCCATCGCCCTCGGCGCCGACCAGTTCGACTGCGTGATGCAGACCCGGCTCGGCCGCCACGGCACCGCGTTGACGAGCAGCGGCAAGGTCCACCTCAAGGCGGCCCGCCACGCCGTCCGAGCAGGAGCCGATCGACGCGACGTGCAGCGTGCGCGGTGTGCGCTCGCCACAGCCGCGCCTACCTGCGCCACCTGTTCGCCGTGGGTGAGCCCTCGGCCGCCCGCCTCGTCAGCCTGCACAACGTGGCGTGGACGCTGCAGCTCATGGACCGGGTCAGGGCGGCGATCGTCGACGGCACGCTCGCCGCGCTGCGGCGGGACGTGCTGAACGTCTGGGCGTGACGGTCGGTAGGATTTCCCGCCGGTCCGGAGCCCTCCGGGCCTGATCGGAACACGGAACCAACGATGCACCTTCTCACCATCCTCGCCTCGGGGGACGACTCCTCCGGCGGCGGGGCGGCCATCGTCCAGCTCGGGATCCTGCTGCTCATCCCGCTGGCGCTCTACTTCCTGATGATCCGCCCGCAGCGGCGGCGGATGCGCGAGCAGGCCGCGCTGCAGTCGTCGCTCGAGGTCGGCGACGAGGTCATCACCACGTCCGGTGTCTACGGCTTCATCACCGGGTTCGACGAGGACCGGGTCTGGCTGGAGATCGACGAAGACGTGCAGATCCGGCTGTCCCGCGGCGCGATCGCGGGCAAGGCGAGCACGAGCAGCGACCGGCTCCGGAGGCCAAGAGCAAGCCTGAACTGCCCGACTCGACTGCAGACAAGTCCACCGGCGACACGACCGAATGATCCGCCGCCGGCTGTGGGCGTGGGTCGCCGCGCATCGTCGGCGTGACGGCCGTCGTGCTCGCACTCAACCTCGGCCTTCGGCAACACGCCCGCCCTCGGCCTCGACCTCCAGGGCGGGCTGTCGGTCATCCTCGCCCCGACCGGAGGCGCCACGGGTGACGACCTGCTCGGTCATCCGCGACCTGATCCGTGACGAGCTCGAGCGACGCGGCATCGCCGAGCCCGACGTGCGGGTCGAGGGCCCGAACATCATCGTCGACCTGCCGGGTGTGCGCGACCAGGAAGATGCCCTCGACGCCGTGGACGTCGCCGGCATCGTGACGCTGCGCCCGGTGTTCCAGTGCGTCGCCGCGGCCGAGCCGGGGGCGACGACGACCACGCCGAGCGGCACGGCGCCGGGGAGCACGACGCCGGGCACGGCGCCGGGCAGCACGACCGCAGGAACGGCGTCGGCGCCGACGACCGCCGCCGCCGGCGACCACGACGCCGGGAACGGGCTCGGTTCCGGAGGCCACACCGTCGGGGTTCGCCGGGCACGGCCCGGCCGATCGCCGCCGCCCACCGACGGCGGGCACGGCGAGCGCGGTCCACCGACGACGACCGGGGCGACCACGACGACCGCGCCCGGCCGCGCCGACGACCACGGTGCCGGGGGCGACGACGACCACCGTGCCGGGCGCGAGCACGACCGTGCCGGCCGCGCAGCCCGAGACCGAGGTGCTGCCCGTTCTCGACGGCGGGCAGTGCCTGGTCGGCCCGTCCGGCGGCACCGGCGAGGTCTTCAGTCGCGGGAGCGCCCGCGCCGACCTCGATCCCCAGCGCGGGCTGGGTCGTCAACACCACCCTCACCGACACCGGCAACGAGTCGTGGAACGCGCTGGCCCTCGCAGTGCAACCAGGGGCTGGAGACGTGCCCGAGCCGTCAGCTCGCGATCGTCCTCGACAACGTGATCCAGTCGGCGCCGGTCGTCAACGAGCCGAACTTCCCCGACGACGTGCAGATCAGCGGGATGGAGTCCGAGGGTGACGCCCGGTCGCTCGCCCGCGTGCTCAACCGCGGCGCCTTCCCGGTCGACGTCGAGGCCCAGACGGTGCAGACGGTGTCGCCGACGCTGGGCCAGGACTCGCTGCGGGCGTCGATCATCGCCGGCATGGTCGGCGTGGTGCTCGTGCTGCTGATGCTCGTCGTCTTCTACCGCCGGCTCACCCTGGTGATCGTCGCCGGCATGATCGTGTGGGGGATGCTGATCTACAGCGTCGCCGCGATCATCTCGCAGACCACGAACTACGCCCTCACGCTCGCCGGCGTCACCGGGATCATCGTCTCGATCGGGGTCACCGTCGACAGCTACGTCGTCTACTTCGAGCGGCTCAAGGACGAGGTGCGCCACGGGCGCACGATCAAGAACTCGGCCGACCGCGCCTTCAAGGCGAGCTGGCGGACGATCGTCGCCGCCGACCTGGTGTCGATCATCGCCGCCGCCGTGCTGTTCGTCCTCAGCGTCGGCTCGGTGCGCGGCTTCGCCCTCTACCTCGGCATCACCACGGTGTGCGACCTGATCGTGTTCTTCTGCTTCACCCGGCCGGCGGTCGCCCTCCTCGCCAGCAGCGGCGGCTCGACCGCCGCGACACGTTCGGGCTGGGGGTGAAGCCGTCATGACCGTCGACACCGAACAGCGTCGAGGCCGAGCAGCCGCCCGTCGACGCCGGACGGGTCGCGACGACGAGGTGGGGCCGCCTCGTCCTCGGCCAGACGGCGATCGACTTCTGGGGCCGGCGCTGGTGGTGGTTCGGGCTGTCGCTCGCGCTGATCGTGATCAGCGTGGTGTCGCTGAGCGTCAACGGGCTCAACCTCGGCCTCGACTTCACCGGCGGCGTGGCCTGGGACGTGCCCGGCCGAGAACTTGTCGGTCGACGACGCCGAGGTCGATCCTCGAGGACAACGGGATCGACGCCCCGAGCGCCAAGATCCAGGAGCGCTCGTCCGACAGCGGCGACATCATCAAGGTGCAGGTCGACGACCAGCCGGAGGAGGTCCGCGACCCGCTTGCAGGAGGCGTTCGCCGAAGGCGCCGGGTGTCGACCGTGAACGACGTCAGCGTCTCGTCGGTGTCGTCGCCGCTGGGGCTGGGAGATCACGAAGAAGGCGATCTGGGCGCTCGCCATCTTCCTCGGGCTGATCGCGATCTTCATCTCGATCCGCTTCGAGTGGCGGATGGCGTTGTCGGCGCATCATCGCGATGGTCCACGACGTGGTCATCGCCGTCGGGATCTACTCGGTGTTCGGCTTCGTCGTGACCCCGGCGACGGTGATCGCCTTCCTCACCAT
This sequence comes from uncultured Acidimicrobiia bacterium, assembly GCA_963839695.1. Lineage (GTDB taxonomy): Bacteria > Actinomycetota > Acidimicrobiia > Acidimicrobiales > Ilumatobacteraceae > JALZMG01. The sequence continues at coordinate 142,576 of CAWIVW010000013.1, forward strand.
CCTCGGCTACTCGCTGTACGACACGATCGTCGTGTTCGACCGGATCAAGGAGAACGAGCGGCGGCTCGCCGCGGGCGGCCTCTCCGCCGCCGACGTCGTGAACGTGTCGGTGAACCAGGTGCTGTTGCGCTCGCTCAACACCAGCATCGCGGCCGTGCTTCCCGGTGCTGTCGCTGCTCCTCGTCGGCGCCGGCCTCCTCGGCCAGGTGACGCTGCAGGAGTTCGCCCTCGCCCTGTTCGTCGGCATGTTCACCGGCGCCTACTCGTCGCTGTTCGTCGCCGCCCCTCTCCTCGGCTGGTTGAAGAGCAAGTCACCGCAGTTCGCCCGGCGGCACGGCGACCCCGACGCCCACCTGGTCGGCGACGACCTCCGGGCCGTCGTCGTCCGCGGCATCGCTTCGGCGCGCCCGCCGACCGGACGGCGCCGCCCGGACGCCTGCCGACAGGGCCGGCGCCCGGCAAGACGGCGGCCCCGGCGGCGATGGCGCCATCCGCGTCGACGCACGCAGGTGCTCAGCCACCCGCCGCGCCCGCGCAAGAAGAAGCGGCGCTGATCGTCGCCGCGGTCCTCGGCGGACCCGACAGCCGCATCTCGGAGCGTGGAGCGTCTGACCGCAGCAGGGGCCGTCCACAGGCGACGATGGCCGATGCCGAGCCGGCGTGGCTGCGCGCCCTCGTGCGCGAGATCGCGGACTACCCCCAGCCGGGGGTCACGTTCCGCGACATCACGCCGCTGCTGGGTGACGCCGACGGGTTCCGCCGGGCGATCGACGAGCTGGCCGAGCGCTTCGCCGACCGACGACGTCGACCGGGTCGTCGGTGTCGAGGCGCGCGGCTTCATCCTCGCCGCTCCGGTGGCGTACCGCCTCGGCGCCTCGTTCGTCCCGGTGCGCAAGCCCGGCAAGCTGCCGTGGGCGGTCGTCCGCGAGGAGTACCAGCTGGAGTACGGCACCGACCGGCTCGAGATCCACCGTGACGCGATCCATCCCGACGAGCGCATCCTCGTCGTCGACGACGTCCTCGCCACCGGCGGCACGGCGCTCGGCCACGTGCCGGCTGGTCGAGGCGCTCGGCGGCTCGATCGTCGGGCGTGGGCATCCTGATCGAGCTGAGCGAGCTGGGCGGTCGGGACAAGCTCGGCGCCCGTCGCCTCGAGGCCCTGGCGACGTACTGAGAGTTCCGATGAGCACCGTCAACCGCGTTCTCCCGTGGCGGCGGCACCACGAGGCCGCCGCGCCCGTCGAGCTGACCCCGCTGCTCACCAGCTACCGCCGGCGCCACCCGAAGGCGCCGGTCGCCACGATCAGCCGGGCCTACGAAGTGGCCGCCGAGGCGCACCGCAGCCAGCTCCGTTCCAGCGGCGAGAGCTACATCAACCACCCCCTCGCCGTGGCGCGCATCGTCGCCGACATCGGACTCGACGAGATCTCCGTCGCCGCCGCCCTGCTCCACGACGCCGTCGAGGACACCGAGATCACCCTCGCCGACGTCGAAGGCGGGTTCGGCTCCGAGGTCGCCGCGATCGTCGACGGTGTCACCAAGCTGGAACGGATCCAGTTCGACTCCCGCGAGGCCCAGCAGGCGGCGACGATGCGCAAGATGCTCGTCGCGATGGCCCGCGACCTGCGGGTCCTCGTCATCAAGCTCGCCGATCGGCTGCACAACATGCGGACGATCGCGGCGATGCCCATGGACAAGCAGCGGCGCATCGCCCAGGAGACGCTCGACATCTACGCCCCGCTGGCCCACCGGCTGGGGATGCAGGAGATCAAGCAGCAGCTCGAGGACCTGTCCTTCGCCGCCCTCCATCCCAAGCGGTTCGCCGAGCTCGACCACCTCGTGAGCAGCCGGGCGCCCGAGCGCGAGATCTACCTCGCCACCGCGATCACCGAGGTCAGGACGCGCCTCGCCGAGCTGGGGATCGAGGCCGAAGTGACCGGACGGCCCAAGCACCTGTGGAGCCTGTACGAGAAGATGGTCGTCAAGGGTCGCGAGTTCGACGACATCTTCGACCTCGTCGCGATCCGGGTGATCGTCGACTCGATGAAGGACTGCTACGCCGCGCTCGGCTGCATCCACGGGCGGTGGCGACCGGTCGTGGGCCGGTTCAAGGACTACATCGCGATGCCGAAGTTCAACCTCTATCAGAGCCTGCACACCACGGTGATCGGGCCGGAGGGCAAGCCGATCGAGGTCCAGATCCGCACGCGCGAGATGCACCAACGGGCGGAGTGGGGCGTCGCCGCCCACTGGGCCTACAAGGACGAGTCGCCGTCGGCCGACATCGACTGGCTCAACCGGATCATCGACTGGCAGGCCGAGGTCTCCGACCCGGCGCAGTTCATGCAGAGCCTGAAGACCGACCTCGAACAGGACGAGGTGTTCGTCTTCACACCCAAGGGCCGCGTCGTCACCCTGCCGCTGGGCTCGACGACTGTCGACTTCGCCTACGCCGTCCACACCGAGGTCGGTCACGCCTGCGTCGGCGCGAAGGTCAACGGCCGTCTGGTCTCGCTCGACCACCAGCTCGCCAGCGGCGACACCTGCGAGATCTTCACCTCCAAGGTCGAGACCGCCGGGCCGTCGCGCGACTGGCTCGGGTTCGTCAAGTCCCCGCGGGCGCGCAACAAGATCCGGCAATGGTTCAGCCGCGAGCGCCGCCTCGACATGATCGAGGCCGGCCGCGACGCGCTCGCGGAGGAGCTCCGCCGCGAGGGTCTGCCGGTGCCAGCGGATGTGGGCGTCGGAGCAGCTGAAGGCGGTCATCGCCGACCACAGCTACGCCGATCTCGACGCCCTTCTCGCCGCGATCGGCGAGCACCACGTCTCGGCGCGCAGCGTCGCTCAACGGGTGGCGCGCGGGTTCCGCGGTGGGGAGGACGAGGAGCAGCTGCCGGCCACGGTGCTGCGGCCGCGGCGCCACCGCACGCGAGGCCGACAAGGTCGGCGTCCACGTCGAGGGCCTCGACGACCTGCTCGTGCGGCTCGCCAACTGCTGCACCCCGGTGCCGGGCGACGAGATCATCGGGTTCGTCACCCGCGGGCGCGGGAGTGAGCGTGCACCGGGCCGACTGCGCCAACGCGGTGACGTTGATGAGCGAGCACGCGACCCGTCTGATCGAGGTCGACTGGGACGGCGAGGCCTCGGGCGCGGTGTTCCGCGCCGGCGTCGAGGTCGTCGCCCTCGACCGCAGCCGGCTGCTGCGCGACGTGGCCAACGCTCTCGTCCGAGCACCACGTCAACATCGTCTCCTGCGACACGTCCACCGGCTAGCGACCGGGTCGCCAAGATGCGCTTCGAGTTCGAGCTCGCCGACCCCAGCCATCTCACCGCCGTGCTGCGGACGATCAAGGGGATCGACGCCGTCTACGACGCCTACCGCCTCGTCCCTGGTGGCGGGCCGTAGCTCATCGTCCCGGTCAGTCGACGAACCGCATGCCCGGTGATGGTCGCCCGGTAGGCGGTGTACTCGTAGGTGACGTTCCGGCGGAGGATCCGGTCCCAGTTGGCGAGGATCCGCGTCGAGATCGTTCCCCGTGTGGTGTCGACGGTGACGATGCGCGTCGGGTTGTACGTGGAGTCGTGGAAGGCCTGCAGGTACATCGCGACGCGATGCCCGTCCGGCGCCGTCCGCGAAGTGTTGGCGGCCCGCCCGACGTGCCCGGAGAACGTCATCACCACGTTCGGATAGTCGTCGAGCGCGTTCCACAACGTCGCCGGGCTGTTCGCCCCATACCCACCATTGCCCCCCGATATTTGACCAGTGCCGTCGAGGAACATGTGCGTCACGACGATGACGTTGTGGTGGGGATGGTTCGCCACCACCGTCTTGGCCCAGTTGATCACCGCCGTGCGCGGCCACAGCTCGAGGCTGAGCACCAGCCACTGCTTGCCCCCGGCGCTGAACGCCCGCCATCCATTGTCGGACTTGCCGGCCTCGAACACCCCCTGCAGCCCGAACCGCGCCGGCGGGTAATACGCATTCCACGTGGCCGTGTTGCGCAGCGCGACGCTCGCGTCCTGGCCCGGACAGGCACTCCCCCCCGGACACACCGCCGCGGTGTCGTGGTTACCGGGAGTGAACACCCACGGCATCCCGGCCGTGTCCAACGGTCGCAACCATGAACTCATCGCCACGTACTGGTCGTGATCGGGGGTGTCCCAGTTGTGGACGTCACCACTGTGCAACACCCACCGCAGATCCAAGCTCCCCCGGTTGGCCAGCAGCCACTCCACCCGCTCCTGCGTGCGCGACCTCACCCGCGTACGTCTCGTTCTGCGTGTCCGGCACCACGGCGAACGAAAACCCCGTACCAGGAGCCGGCGGCGGAGGTAGCGGCGTCGTTGTCGGCGGTGGCGGTGGCGGTGGCGTCGGTGGCGGTGGTGGCGTCGGTGGGGGTGGAGCCGGCGGCTGATGCGCGGCAGGCAGATTGACTGTCGCTTTGAACACCCACACCCTCATCGTGGGGCACTGCCTCAGCACCCTGTTGATCGCCGCACGCTCGGCGACGTTGATCGACAGTCCCCAACGCCATTTGATCGCCACCCAGTCACCGACGTAGCCACAGCGGGCGGCCGCCCGGCGGGGCAACCATTGGGCGGGATCGTCGTTTCCCTTCAGCATGTTGGAGCGGGCTGAAACCGCGCGCAACGATCCGGTGAACCGCAAGTCGTTGGCGAATCGGTCACGTGTTCCCTGGGTCCAACGGCGGGCACCGGACCCCCACGCCTCGGCCAACGCCACGACGTGATCGACACGGATCCGGCCGGGGCGGTAGACCATCCGGCCGTCGTAGGTCGAGAACCAACGCCCCCGGGTGACGGTGCACGAGGCCGTCTTGCGCACCCGGCGCTGGCTTTCCAGGATCAGAACCTCGGCCCGGGTGTTGCACCCGTCGTGATCCCGATCCATCCAGCCCGCGAACTTGTCTCGGTTGTACCCCTGATTGTTCTCGCTCCGGACCGTCAGCTGGTTGAGCAGCCTGGTCACCGTGAACGGACCAGCGGCGTCCACAACCGGCGGGCGCTCCGCGACAAGTGGCGTCACCAGCGCGGTCGCCGCCATGATCAGGGCCGCCCACAGCCCAAGGCGCCTTCGTCCCCGCGGCCAGTAGGCCCGGCCCCGGGAACGACTGTGCTCGACTGGATCGCGCGTCACGGGTAGACCTCCGGTCTCGACGATCCACCTGCGCCCGCCAGCGCGGACCGCGCGGCGCGGGGAACCATAGTCGCAGCTGTCCTCGCAGTCGACCCATTCAACTCGCAGCACCAGGAGGTGCAGCTCGATGTGTTCAACGCACCGCTGCACTCGGAGTTGACGGCGGCGCCGAGCAGGCCAGCGCCGACACACTGAAGTAGGCGCAACCAACCGCACGCTGGCTCCTCGGCGGTGCGAACGCACCGCCGCTAGCCTCGTCAGCCGTGCCCGACTTCCAGGCCCCCAAGGGGATGCGCGACGTCCTCGCGCCGGAGTCGGCGCGTTGGGCAACCCTCGTCGCCACCTTCGCCGAACACGCTGGCCGGGCCGGCTTCGGGCTCGTCCTCACCCCGCTGGTCGAGCACGTCGAGGTGTTCCAGCGGGTCGGTGACTCCACCGACATCGTCCGCAAGGAGATGTACGACTTCGAGGACAAGGGCGGGAGGCGCGTCGCGCTGCGGCCCGAGATCACCGCCGGGCTGATGCGGGCGTTCGTCGAACACCGCCCGCCCACTCCGTGGAAGGCGTGGACGGTCGGGCCGAACTACCGCTACGAGCAGCCGCAGGCCGGGCGCTACCGCCAGCACTTCCAACTCGACGCCGAGATCGTCGGCACCGACGACCCCGACGCCGACGTCGAGGTCATCGCCCTGCTCGACGGGTTCCACCGCGCCCTCGGGCTCCGTCGCCGCACGCTGGCGCTGAACTCGATGGGCGACCCCGCCAGTCGGGCCGCCTACGTCGACGCGCTGCGCGCCTACCTCACCGACCACATCGCCGATCTCACGGTCGAGAGTCGCGAGACGCTCACCATCAACCCGCTCCGGGTGTTGGACTCGAAGCGGGCGAAGGACGACGACGTCATCGCCAGCGCACCGGTGATGCTCGATTACCTCACGTCCGAGAGCGCCGGCCACTTCGACCGGGTGCAAGCCGGCCTCACCGACCTCGGCATCCCGTTCGAGATCCAGCCGCGGCTGGTGCGCGGGCTGGACTACTACACCAGGACCACGTTCGAGTTCGCCGCCCACGCGCTCGACGGCGCCCAGAACGCGATCGGTGGTGGCGGCCGCTACGACGGCCTCGTGGAGCAGCTCGGGGGCCCGCCGACGCCGGCGGTCGGGTTCGGGGCCGGGATCGAACGCATCCTGCTCGCGGGCGCGGCCGAGGCCGCGTGGGGAGAGCAGTCCACCGTCGCCGATGTCTTCGTCGTGGACACCGCCGGCTGCGGCGACGCCCTCGTGGTCACCCAGGAGCTGCGGGCGGCCGGCGTCGCGGCCGGTAAGGCGTACGACAGTCGCAGCATGAAGGCGCAGATGAGGGCCGCCGATCGCAGCGGTGCCGCGGTGGTCGTGATCATCGGTCCGGACGAGCGGGACGCCGGTACCGTCGTGGTCCGCCCGTTGCGCGATGGCGGCGAACAGGCCGTGATCCCGCGCAAGGAGCTGCTCGCGCACCTGGTGAAGGTCGTGCCGTGAGCGGTTCGGAGACGTCCCTGCGGACCCACCTGTGCGGCGAGCTGCGCCCGGCGCACGTCGGCGAGACCGTGACGTTGTGCGGATGGGTCGCGCGGCGCCGTGAGCACGGCGAGCACCTGGCGTTCGTCGACGTACGCGACCATGCCGGCGTCGTCCAGTGCGTCGTCGACAACGACGTCGACGTGCGTTCCGAGTACGTGGTGCGGATCACCGGGACCGTCCGCGCCCGTCCGGAGGGCACGGTCAACCCGAACCTGGCGACGGGTGAGGTCGAGGTCGGGGACTGTCAGGTCGAGGTGCTGCGGGCGGCGAACCCGCCCCCGTTCCCGATCGACTCCAGGGCCGACGACGTGGAGGAGGTCGTCCGGCTCCAGTACCGCTACCTCGACATCCGGCGGGAGCGGATGCAGCGCAACCTGAGGATCAGGTCAAGGGTCAACTCGGCGATCCGCACCTCGATGGAGGCTCAGGGTTTCGTCGAGGTCGAGACTCCGATGCTCGTGCCGTCGACGCCGGAGGGCGCCCGCGACTTCCTCGTCCCGTCGCGCAAGGAGCCAGGCACGTTCTACGCCCTGCCCCAGTCGCCCCAGCTCTACAAGCAGCTGCTCATGGTGGCGGGGCTCGACCGCTACTACCAGATCGCCCGCTGCCTCCGCGACGAGGACCTGCGCGCCGACCGGCAGTACGAGTTCATGCAGCTCGACGCCGAGATGAGCTTCGTCACCCAGGACGACGTGATCGGTGCGATCAGCGAGGCCGTGCTCGCCGCCGCCGAAGCGATCACAGGCGAGCGCGCACCGGACATCGAACGGATCACCTGGCGTGAGGCGATGGAGCGCTTCGGCGTCGACAAGCCCGATCTCCGGTTCGGGCTGGAGTTGGTCGAGCTGACCGATCTGTTCGTGGCGACCGAGTTCAAGGCCTTCGCCGGCGCGGGTGCGGTAAAGGGGCTGCGCGTCCCGGGAGTAGCCGGCGAGTACGGCCGCAACCAGCTCGACAAGCTCACCGACCGGGCCAAGCAGCTCGGCGCCAAGGGACTGGTGTGGCTGAAGGTCGCGGCCGACGGCGTCGTTCGATTCGCCGGTGGCCAAGTTCCTCTCGCCCGCCGAGGCCGACGGGCTCGCCATGCGGACGGCGGCCGAGCCCGGTGACCTCGTGCTCGTCGTGGCCGACGAGTGGTTGACCGCCTGCGAGGTGCTCGGCCAGCTCCGCAACGACCTCGCCCGGCCGCCTGTCCACGAGGGGCCGTACCGCTACGTCTGGGTCGTCGACTTCCCGATGTTCGTGGTCGACCCCGAGACCGGACAGACGCACCCGGCGCACCACCCCTTCACGACGCCGCACCTCGACGACGTCGAGCTGTTGTCGACCGACCCTGCCGCGGCCCGCTCGCAGGCCTACGACCTCGTGCTCAACGGGTGGGAGCTCGGATCGGGTTCGATCCGGATCCACGATCCGGATCTGCAGCGCCGCGTGTTCGCGGCCCTCGGCATCGGTGCGGAGGAAGCCGAGCGCAAGTTCGGCTTCTTCCTCGGATCGTTCGAGTACGGCGCGCCGCCCCACGGCGGGTTCGCCTTCGGCATCGACCGCCTCGTCGCGATCCTCGCCGGCGAGGAGAACATCCGCGAGGTGATCGCCTTCCCGAAGACCCAGTCAGGATCGGACCCGATGACCCAGTCGCCGCGCCCGGTCGATCAGGCCCAGCTCGACGAGCTGGGCATCCGCGTCCTCCCGCCATCGAGCTAGCGCGATGGGGTGGCGACGACCGAGGAGGACGGCCGGCGCAGTGCTGGTCGGACTGACGCTCGCCGCCGGAGTCGTCGCCGCTGATGCCGCGCGGTCGTCGGCACCCGCGCACGCGGTGTGCACGGTCGGCACCACCCTGCGCCTCGGGTCGACCGGCGACCCGGTGCGCTGCCTGCAGGCCCGGCTCAACGCGCTCGGTTACCACGCCGGGCCGGTGGACGGGTGGTTCGGATCGATGACGCGGGGCGCCGTCGTCCGCTCTCAGCGGGCGAAGGGCCTCACCGCCGACGGCGTGGTCGGGCCGGCGACTGGGCGCGCACTCGGCATCTGGGGGCCGCGGTGCCGGCTGCCGGCGCGGGTCCCGCGGACGGCCCGGCAGCTCGTCGTCGTGACCGCCTCGGGCACGTCGGCCAACGTCGACCTGCTCGTCAAGCGAGGCGGTGTCTGGCGGTGCCGACGCGCCGACATGGACGGGCGCGTGGGCCGCAACGGGGTGCGCCCGCTGCGACAGCGCCGCTCGGGTGACGGCACGACGCCCGCGGGCGTGTTTCGCCTGGCCACTGTGCGGGCGCCGGACGGCCAGGCCTTCCAGTTCTTCGGCAACGGTGCCAACCCCGGCGTGCGCGGGACCTGGCGGCAGGTGCGCGCGGGCGACTGCTGGGGGGCGACGCCGGGCCGGCCGCGGTACAACCGGCTCGTCCACCGCCCGGCGTGGCGATGCGTCTCGCCCGACGAGTACCTGCCGAACATCACCGGTGCCTACTCCCGAGCGGCGGTCATCGGCGCCAACACCGGTCCCCGACGTTCGGGCGATCAGCCGGGCGAGATCCCGTATGCGGCGGCGATCTTCCTCCACCGCCACTCGTACACCGGTGTGGTCAGCCGGCCGACGTCAGGATGCGTCTCGCTCGACCGGCCCGACCTCGCGGCGGTGCTCCGGCGCCTCATGCCCGGACGGGCGTGGTTCGTGATCCGCGCCGCGTAGGTCCCGGAACGTTCGCGCACCCCCTCGCTATGGTGCCCGGTACCGACATCCCCCTGCCGTCAGCCACTGACGAAGGGGTTCACCGTGAGTGAGCACAATGTGGTCGTCCTCCGCGGCACGCTGGTCGCCGATCCGCGTCCGCGGGAGCTGCCGTCGGGCAGCGTCCTCATCCAATTCGACGTCACCACCCGCGACGACAGCGGTACGCACTCGGTGCCCGTCGCGTGGTTCGAGCCGCCGAGCTCCGGGGTGCCGGTGGCGGCCGGCGACGACATCGTCGTCATCGGCTCGGTGCGGCGGCGGTTCTTCCGTGTCGGTGGGGCCACCCAGAGCCGCACGGAGGTGGTGGCCGAACAGGTCCTCGCGGCCCGGCGGGCACGCCAAGTCGACCGCTCGCTCGGGGTCGTCCGGCGTCTCCTCGGTGAAGGGTGACCTACCGCCCCGGTACGCTCGAACCGACCGTCCCCTACCACGAGGAGTTTGTTGTCGTGGATCTTCAGTCCCTGCTGGGCGACGACGCCGATGACTTGCTCGCCCACACCTGCAAGGGCGTGCCCCGCGACCAGCTGATCTTGCCCGGCCCTGACTTCCTCGACCGGGTGGTCACCGCCACCGACCGCCCACCCCAGGTGCTGCGCGGGCTCGGCGAACTCTACGGACACGGCCGTCTGGCAGGCACGCGGGTACGTCTCGATCCTGCCGGTCGACCAGGGCATCGAGCACTCCGCGGCGGCATCGTTCGCGCCCAACCCGGCGTACTTCGATCCGGCCAACATCGTCGAGCTGGCGATCGAGGGCGGGTGCAACGCCGTCGCCACCACGTTCGGCGTGCTCGGCGCGGTGAGCCGCCGTTACGCCCATCGCATCCCGTTCATCGTCAAGATGAACCACAACGAGCTGCTGACCTTCCCGAACCAGTTCGACCAGGTGATGTTCGGTTCGGCCCAGCAGGCGTGGGATCTCGGCGCCGCCGGCGTCGGGGCGACGGTCTACTTCGGATCCGAGCAGTCGACCCGCCAGCTGCAGGAGGTGTCCGAGGCCTTCGCCGAAGCCCACGAGCTCGGCATGTTCACCGTGCTGTGGTGCTACACCCGCAACCCGGCGTTCAAGACCGCCGACGCCGATTACCACACTGCCGCCGACCTCACCGCCCAGGCGAACCACATCGGCGTCACGATCGAGGCCGACATCATCAAGCAGAAGCTGCCCACCAACAACGGTGGCTACCTCGCCCTCGAGGGCTACGGCAAGACCAGCCCGCTCGTGTACGACACGCTGACCACCGATCACCCGATCGACCTCACCCGCTGGCAGGTCGTCAACTGCTACGCCGGTCGCATCGGGCTGATCAACTCCGGCGGCGAGTCCAAGGGGGAGAGCGATCTCGCCGACGCCGTGCGCACGGCGGTGATCAACAAGCGGGCCGGTGGGCAGGGCCTCATCTCCGGCCGCAAGGCGTTCCAGCGCCCGATGAACGACGGCATCGCCCTCCTCCAGGCCATCCAGGACGTCTACCTGGACGACGAGGTCACCATCGCCTGAACCCCTCGTTCTGTCGTTTGGAATCGACCGTTTCCGGCCGATCGCCAACGACAGTTCACGGGTTTCTGAGGTCCCGGAGCACGAGGCCCGTGCGCAGCTTGGGGGTGAAGAACGTCGACTTGGGCGGCATCAGCAGCCGATCGCGTGCGGTGCGCTCGATCTCGGTGATGCTCACCGGACGGGTGAGGACGGCCGCCGTGGCGGCACCGGACCGCACGGCGGCCACGGTCTCCTCCAACCCGTGCTGGTAGGTGACGTCCGCCGGCGTGCCGGCCAGCGCGTGTTCGAGCCACTCGCCGTCGATCGCCCGCACGCTGTCGAAGGCGCCGGGACGGGGACGCAGCCACTCACCCGAACCATCGGGACCGACGAACATCAGGCGGCCTTGCTCGTCCATCGCGACGAGCGTGTCCTGGCCGAGCGGCCCGGCCGGTTCGAGCTCGAACGACCCCGCCAGCACGTCACGCAACGCGACGGCGTCGATACCGGTGTACAGCCGGTGGATCGCCTCGATGCTCAGCTGGTCTCCGACCAGCTCGCTCGACGAACGCCAGCGTCGACTCGGCCGGCGTGTCCTTGCGTCCGGTCGTGGCGCGGATCTCGTCGCGGTAGATGCGGCTGACCCCGTAGCGGTGATGCCCGTCAGCGATCAGCACCTCGTCATCCGCGACCTTGGCGCTGATCGCGGCGATCCGGTCCCGGTCGGCCACCCGCTCGACGACGTGCTCGACCGCATCGACCGTGACCGAGCCGACGAGCTCGCTCGGCTCCGCCAGCAGCCGGGTGAGGTCGCGCGCCAGCGAGAGACCCCACACCGGTGACAGGTTCGCCTCCGTCGCGCGGGTGAGGTCGAGCCGGTCGGTCGAGGCCTTCGGTGTCGTGCGCTCGTGGGGGAGGACCCCACCGGCACCGTCGTCGACGACCTCCAACGCACCGACCACCCCCACGAGATCCCGGCGCGCTCCGGATGCGTCCGTGAAGCGCATGCGGTAGAGCGTGTACGTCGGTGCCCCGTCGGCGACGAGGATCCCCTGTGCCATCCACTGCCGCAGCAGCCGGCCGGCCGACGCGTAGCGATCGGGGCCGCGGGGGACGTCGACGTGGACGATGTTGTGCTCGTCGCGCGCCGCCAGTTCGGACACCTCGCCGGCGGACAAGACATCGTACGGAGGGGCCACGACGTCGGCAGGCTCGACCGCGGGGGAGTAGCGGAGGGCGGGGAACGGCTCGAAGCGAGGCACCCGCCCAGGTTGGCACGCCGGCCGGAGCATCAGGCCGGTACCTTGCCTGCCCGTGGACCCGGCCGTCGTGATCTGTGACCTCGACGGCGTGATCTGGCTGGCCCACCGGCCGATCTCCGGTTCGGTCGAGGCGGTGGCGCGATTGCGGGCGGCAGGACGCCGGATCGTCTTCGTCACCAACAACTCCTCCCTGCCGATCACCGACCAGGAGCAAGCGCTGGCGATGATCGGCATCCCCGCCGCCGGCGACGTGTTCACGTCGGCCGAGGCAGCCGCGGCCCTCGTCGAGCCGGGCGAGCGGGTGCTCGTCTGCGGGGGCCAGGGGGTAGTCGAGGCCGTCACCGCGGCCGGCGCGTCCGCGGTTGCCGGCGACGACGTCTCCGGCACGACGGCGGACGTCGTCGTGGTGGGGTTCCACCGCGAGTTCGACTACGAACGGCTGCGGATCGCCGCCACCGCCGTGCACAACGGGGCCCGGCTCATCGCGACCAATGACGACGCCACCTATCCGACGCCGGACGGACCGATCCCGGGCGGGGGCGCGATCCTGGCCGCGGTGGCGACTGCGGCAGGTGTCGAGCCCGTGATCGCCGGCAAGCCGCACACTCCGATGGCCGTGGCCGTGCTCGACCGGCTCGGCGGCCCCGATCCGGCGACCCTGCTGGTCGTCGGTGACCGGCCGAGCACCGACGGGCTCTTCGCGGGCGCCCTCGGGTGCCCGTTCGCCCTGGTGCGCTCGGGGGTGACCGAGGCCGCCAGCCCGGTCGAGGTCCCGGTCGCGATCGACGCCGCCGATCTCGCGGCCGTCGCCGCGGTCATCGAAGGTGACCAGGTCAACTCCGGTTAGCATTTCCCGATGGCCAAGAACCCCCTCCAGACGTTGCTCGAGACCGGTGCCCAGTTCACCGAGATGTCCCGCCAGCAGGCGGAGTCCGTGGTGAGGAGCCTCGTCGAGGCGGGTGAGGTTCGGCGGTCGGAGACCGAGGAGGCCATCCAGCGGTTGATCGATCGGGGTCGGGAAGCCACCGCTGCGCTCGCCGACATCGTGCAGAAGGAGGTCGCCAAGCAGCTCAGTCGCCTTGCCGACCGGGTCGATGAGGTCGAGACCCAGGTGGAGGGCCTGGTCTCCCGGGTGAGTCGACGCGGCGGCGCCGCGCCGGCGAAGAAGAAGGCGCCGGCGAAGAAGGCCACGGCGAAGAAGGCCACGACGAAGAGGGCCACGACGAAGAGGGCCACGACCAAGAAGGCCACGACCAAGAAGGCCACGACCAAGAAGGCCACGACCAAGAAGAAGGCGCCGGCGAAGAAGGCCACCGCCAAGAAGAAGGCGGCTTCGCCGCCCGCCTGAGTTGGTCGCCCGCCGACGTCTCGATGCCGAGCTCGTGCGTCGCGGGCTCGCTCCCAGCCGCGCCGAAGCCCAGGAGGCAGTCGCGGCGAAGCGGGTCCTCGTCAACGGCGCGGTGGCCGAGAAGTCGGCGCGGCTCGTCGCCGCCGGCGACGCCGTCACCGTCTCGGGGCCACCTCCCCGGTTCGTCGGGCGCGGCGGCGAGAAGCTCGATGCCGCCCTCGAACGGTTCGGGATCGACGTGAGTGGGCTCCGGGTGCTCGACGTCGGCGCGTCGACGGGCGGGTTCACGGACGCCCTGCTCTCCCGGGGCGCACGTGAGGTGGTCGCCCTCGACGTGGGGCACGGCCAGCTCCACCCCCGAATACGCGACGATCGTCGCGTGACGGTGCTCGAACGCACCAACATCCGGTCGGCGACGACCGCCACGATCGGCGGTCCGGTGGACGCCATCGTCGCCGACGTCTCGTTCATCTCCCTGGCGAAGGTCATCCCGACGCTCGTCACGCTGTGCCACCCTGGTGCGCCGATGGTTCTGCTCGTCAAGCCCCAGTTCGAGGCCGGCCGGGCGGAAGCCGGCCGCGGGCGGGGCGTGATCGCCGACCCGGCGATCCACGACCGGGTGCGAGGTGAGATCGAGACGGCGTTGGAGGCGGCCGGGACCACGGTGGTGGCGTGGACGGACTCGCCGATCCGGGGGAGCCAGGGCAACCGGGAGTTCCTCGTCCATGCGGTCACGGGGCCGGGCGAATGAGCAAGGTCGCGATCGTGGCCCACCACGTCCGCCCGGACGCGGCGACGCTCGCGCGGGGAGCGATCGAGTGGCTGGTCGACCACGGTCACGAGGGCTGGGTGGTGCCCGACGACGCCGTCGCGCTGGACGTCGCCGATCTCGTCGGCGAACGGCCGCTGGACGCGGCCGATCTCGTCGTCAGCCTGGGCGGCGACGGCACGATGCTGCGGGCGGTGCGCCTGCTGGACGGGGCGTCGGTGCCCCTGCTCGGCGTCAACCTCGGTGTGCTCGGGTACCTGACCGAGATCGAGCCGCCGGCGCTGACCGCGGCGCTCGAGCGGTTCGTGGCTGGCCCGGAGACCGGCCGCTGGCACCTCGACGAGCGCATGATGCTCGACGTCGCGACGTCCGGCGGCGGGACCTGGCGAGCGCTCAACGAGGTGGTGGTCGAGAAGCACGAGTCGGGTCACACCGTGCACCTGTTGGCGCGGATCGCCGGCGAGCTGTTCACCAGTTACGCCGCCGATGGACTGATCGTCTCCACGCCGACGGGCTCCACCGCCTACTCACTCTCGGCGCGCGGCCCGATCGTCTCGCCGCGACACCGAGCGTTGCTGCTCACGCCGGTGTCGCCGCACATGCTCTTCGACCGCGCCCTCGTCCTCGATCCGTCGGAGAACGTCGAGCTCGAGGTCGAGGGCGAGCAGCGGGCCGGCCTGGCCGTCGACGGCCAGCTCGTCACCACGCTGAACCGAGGTGAGACCGTGACCTGCCACGCCTCCGCCGAGACCGCCCGCTTCGTGCGCTTCGCCCCGTATCACTTCCACCAGATCTTGAAGGCCAAGTTCGGCCTGGCCGATCGGTAGCCCCGTGCTCACGGAGCTGCACATCGAGCATCTGGGGGTGATCGAGCGGCTCGACCTCCGTTTCGGGCCCGGGCTCACCGCGGTCACCGGCGAGACCGGCGCGGGGAAGACGATGCTCGTCGAGGCGCTGGAGCTGCTCGTCGGCGGTCGCGCCGATGCGTCCGTCGTACGGGCAGGTGCCACCGAGGCTCGAGTCGACGGACGCTTCGACGTCGGCGCCGAGCGCGACGACCTCGTTCTCACGCGGGTCGTGCCGACCGACGGCAGGTCACGCGCCTACGTCGACGGTCGCCCGGCCACCGCCGCCGCGCTCGCCGAGGTGACCACCGGCCTCGTCGACCTGCACGGCCAGCACGCCCACCAGACCCTGCTCGGGATCGCCGCGCAACGGGAGGCCCTCGACCGCTTCGGTGCCGTCGATCGGCGACCGCTGCAGGCGGCCCGCGCCCGACTGACCGAGCTCGACGCCGAGCTGGCGACGCTCGGCGGGAACGAGCGTGAGCGCGCCCGCGAGATCGACCTGCTCCGCTTCCAGGTCGGGGAGATCGAGGCCGCCGACCTCACCGACCCGGACGAAGAGCGCACCCTCGAGAGTGACGAGGACGCCCTCGCCGACGCCGTCGGCCACCGCCAGGCGGGTGCCGAGGCCCACGCGATCCTCACCGCCGACGCTGGAGCACGCGACGCTCTCGCCGCCGCCATCGCCGCGATCAGCGGCCGCACCCCATATCGGGACGCGGGCGATCGGGCCGCCGCCGTGCTCGTCGAGCTCGACGACGTCGCCGGCGAGGTGCGCCGCGTCGCCGAAGCGATCGAGGAGGACCCGGAGCGTCTCGCCGAGGTCCGGCAGCGACGCCAGCTGCTCCGCGACCTGTGCCGCAAGTACGGCGACGACATCGGCGAGGTCATGCGCTTCGGCGCCGACGCCGCCCGCCGGTTGGCCGAGCTCGAAGGATTCGAGCAGCGGGCGGCCGAGCTCGAGGCGTCTCGCCGGGACGCGGTCGCGACGGAGCGCGCGGCGGCGAAGGCGGTGGGTGACGCCCGCCGCAGCGCGGCGCCTCGATTGGCGAGCGCCGTGACCGAGCGGCTGCGCGTGCTGGCGATGCCCCACGCCGAAGTCGCGGTCGCCGTGGGGGAACACGCCGACGACAACCCCGGCGACCGTGTTCAGTTCCTGTTGTCCGCAAACCCTGGCGCTCCGCTCCTCCCGCTCGGCAAGGTCGCCTCCGGCGGCGAGCTCGCCCGGGCCATGCTCGCCCTCCGCCTCGTCCACACCGACGAACCGGCGTCGGGTGCGGCGGCGACCCTCGTGTTCGACGAGGTCGACGCGGGCATCGGCGGCGCCGCGGCGGCCGCAGTCGGAGCCGCGCTGGCGGAGGTGGCGCAACAGCATCAGGTGCTCGTCGTCACGCACCTCGCCCAGGTGGCCGCACAGGCGACGACTCAAGTGGCGGTGACCAAGCACGTCGTCGGGACGGTGACGACGGCGATGGCGGACATCATCGACGGCGACGATCGAGTCGTGGAGGTGGCCCGCATGCTCTCCGGCGCGGACGGCGGCGACGCCGCCCGCCGTCACGCCCTCGAACTGCTGAGGTCCTGACCGCGGCGTTCTTGCAGCCGATCGGGGGCTCCTGGCCCTCTATCTGGATGCAAGAACGAGCGCGAGTACGAGGGCGACGACGCCGAGGACGATGCCGGCGATCGCGGTGGCCCGACCAGGCTGGGACTCGCGCCGGATCTCGGCCAGCGCGATCACTCCCAGGCCCACGGCGATCGGCCCGAGGATCACACCGAAGCCGGCGATCCCGATCGCGCCGAGGAACACCGCCGTCACGGCGCGGCCGTTGGAGGTGAACATCCAGCGGCGGAAGAGATCCACGATCCCCGATTCTCGCCGCCCCCCTGCGGTAGTCTGAGCTCCCGTCGTTGGACGCGTCGACGGAGGTACCCCATGCCGAAGCACATCTTTGTGACCGGAGGGGTGGCCAGCTCCCTCGGCAAGGGTCTCACGGCGTCTTCCCTCGGCCGGCTGCTCAAGCTCCGCGGGCTGCGGGTGACGCTGCAGAAGCTCGATCCGTACATCAACGTCGATCCCGGCACGATGAACCCGTACGAGCACGGCGAGGTCTTCGTCACCGACGACGGCGGCGAGACCGATCTCGATCTCGGGCACTACGAGCGGTTCACCGACGAGAACTTGTCCCGCAACTCCAACGCCACCACCGGGTCGATCTACCAGTCGGTGCTCGCCGCCGAACGACGGGGCGACTACCTCGGCAAGACGGTGCAGGTGATCCCCCACATCACCGACGAGATCAAGCGCCGGATCCACCGCCTCGCGACCGACGACGTCGACGTCGTCATCACCGAGGTCGGCGGCACCGTCGGCGACATCGAGATCCTGCCGTACCTCGAGGCGATCCGGCAGTTCCGCAAGGAGGCCGGGCGCGACAACATCTGCTACCTCCACGTCACCCTGGCGCCGTTCATCGGTCCGTCCGGCGAGCAGAAGACCAAGCCGACCCAGCACTCCGTCACCGAGTTGCGCAGCCGCGGCATCCAGCCCGACCTCATCGTGTGCCGCAGCGAGGAGCCGCTTTCCGACGACCTCAAGCTGAAGATCTCCAACCTCTGCGACGTGGACTCGGAAGCGGTGGTGAACGCGGCCGACGCCCGCAACATCTACGAGCTGCCGCTGATCTTCCACGAGGAAGGTCTCGACGACGTCGTCTGCGAGGTGTTGCGCATCGACCAGGACGCCCATCCGCTCGAGCTCCGCCCTTGGGAGCGGGTGGTCGATCTCGTCGAGGCCGCCGACGCGCCGGTGCGGATCGGGCTGATCGGCAAGTACGTGCAGCTCCAGGACGCCTACCTCTCGGTCGTCGAAGCCCTGAAGCACGCCGGGTTCCACCACGGTGCCAAGGTCGACATCGACTGGATCCCGGCCGAAGACGTCGAGGGCCTGCTCGCCGCCGGCCGGCTGGCCGAGCTCGACGGAATGGTGATCCCCGGTGGCTTCGGCGCCCGCGGCATCGAGGGCAAGATCGCCGCCGCCCGCTACGCCCGGGAGGAAGGAGTACCGTGCCTCGGGCTGTGCCTCGGCCTGCACTGCATGACGATCGAGTTCGCCCGCAACGTGCTCGGCCTCAGCCGAGGCGAACTCGACCGAGTTCGATCCGACGACGCCGCATCCGGTGATCGACCTCATGCTCGACCAGCGTGACATCACCGACAAGGGTGGCACGATGCGCCTCGGCGCCTACTACGCCGTGCTGACCGCCGGGACCCGGGTCGGCGACGCCTACGGCGAGCCCGTCGTCAGCGAGCGCCATCGCCACCGCTACGAGTTCAACTCGAACTACAAGGCGCGCCTGGAGGCGCACGGTTTCGTCTGCAGCGGGATCTCTCCGGACCGGCGGTTGGTGGAGTTCATCGAACTCGCCGGGCACCCGTTCTGGGTCGGGACGCAGGCCCATCCGGAGTTCAAGAGCCGGCCCGACCGCCCCCACCCGCTGTTCCGTGACCTCATCGGCGCCGCCCTCAAGCTGCGCGCCCAGCGAGGCGCACCCACTCCCGCCGACGTCTCGACCGCGTGACCGAGCCGGGCGGCTGGTTCCGACGGATCAGCGAGCAGGAGATCTTTCGGGGTCACATCTGGCGGGTGGTCGTCTCCGAGTTCGAGGACCCGGAGGTGAGCGCTTCCAGCGCGACATCGTGCGGTCGCCGGGCGCCGTCGCCGCGGTCCCGCTCGTCTTCGACGCCGAGGGCAACCCGTCGGTCGTGCTGATCGCCCAGTACCGGGCGGCCTACGAGCGGGAGATGATCGAGATCCCGGCCGGGATGCGCGACGTCGACGGTGAACCACCGGAGGAGACCGCCCGTCGCGAGCTGGCCGAGGAGGTTGGACTGGCGCCGGGTCGGCTCGACCTGTTGATCGAGATGGTGCCCCAACCGGGGTTGTCCGACGGCACGACGATGGTGTACCTCGCCACCGAGTGCTCGCCCGCGCCGGCGCAGCCGCACGGACCGGAGGAGGAGCACGCCCGCCTGCTCCACGTTCCGCTCTCCGAAGCCGTGGCGATGGTGGAGGCTGGTGAGATCAGCGACGCCAAGTCGGTCGCGGGACTGCTGCTGACCGAGCGCCGGCTGCGCGCCGGCGACCACGGAGCGCCGCCGTGACGATGCTGAGCGAGCTCCCGCTGGAGATCGAGGAGTTCCTCTCGTGGCTGGTCGCCGAACGCGGACGGTCGGCCAACACGATCGCCGCCTATCGCCGTGACCTGGCCGCCTACCACCGCTGGCTCACCGAGCACGCCACGTCACTGGCGTCGGTCGACGAGGCGATGCTCGTCGAGTTCGTCGCCGATCGCCGGACGAGCGGCGCCGCGGTGTCGAGCGTCGCCCGCCAACTCGCCGCCGTCCGCACCCTGCACCGCTATCTGGTGACCGAAGGTGAGCGGGCCGACGATCCCACCGCCGACCTGGAAGGTGTGCGCGTCCCGGCCGGACTTCCCAAGCCGCTCAGCGAGGCCGAGGTCACCGCACTGCTCGACGCCGTGGTGGGTCACGAGCCGCTCGCCCGCCGCGATCGAGCGCTGCTCGAGTTGCTGTACGCGACGGGCGCCCGCATCTCGGAGGCATGCGGCCTGTCGATGGGCGACATCGACTTCGGCGGGCGGCTGGTGCGGTTGTACGGCAAGGGGTCGAAGGAACGCATCGTGCCGTTCGGCCGGGCGGCCGGATCGGCGCTCGACGAATGGTTCTCGCCGTCCGGACGGATGCGGATGGTGCCCGCCGCGTGGCGCCGGCGCAGCGATGCCGAGGCCGTGTTCCTCAACGCCCGGGGTGGTCGCCTGACTCGGCAAGGGGCGTGGGCGGTGGTCAAGGCGTACGGCCGGCGCGCCGGGCTCGAGAGGAAGCTCGCTCCGCACGTGCTGCGCCATTCGTGTGCCACGCATCTCCTCGACCACGGAGCGGACCTGCGCGTCGTGCAGGAGCTGCTCGGGCACGCGTCCATCTCGACGACGCAGGTGTATACCAAGGTCAGCCAGGAGCGGCTCTGGGACGTCTACCGCGCCGCCCATCCCCGTGCCCTCGCCCGCACGTGAGGATCCCCGGCGAGCACCTCGGGCGGCGGTTCGTCGGATCCTTGTCGCGTCGCCCACCGTCCGAGGCTGACGAGCGCTGGTCCGAGCACTGGCTGCTTCCGACCGAGGTCGAGCTGTGGCGGCGGATGGCGAACGCCGACCGTCGTCACGCGATCGTGGTCGCTCGACGCTTCGCCGATCGGCGCCCTCGTTCAACAAGGGCGGAGATGGCCGGTGCGCTGCTGCACGACGTCGGCAAGGTCGAGGCCGGTCTCGGCACCTTCGCCCGCGTCGCGGCCACCGTCGCCGGCCCGCGCACCGCTCGCTTCCGCACGTACCACGACCACGAAGCCATCGGGGCCCGGCTCGCTGAGGCCGCCGGCTCTGACCCGGTGACGGTGGCACTGATCGAGGGCGTGGGCCCGGCGGCGCGGGACCTCCGCGCCGCGGACAGCGTCTGACCCCCATCTGGGCGGGAATCGTCTCACACGGCCATCTGGGCGGGAATCGTCTCAGGAGTTGGAACAGATCCCGCCCAGATCATCGAGCAGGCTGGAGGAGCGTCGCCGCACGCCGGTGGTTGACGATCGCCCGCATGACCATCCAGAGCGTGAGCCCGGCCCAGATGCCGGCGATCCCGAGGTCGAGGCCGAGCACGGCGAGCCCGACCGGCGCGATCGCGATGAGATAGGCGAGGGCGGCGAGGCCGAGGAAACGGTAGTCCGCCGCTCCGATGAGGACCCCGTCGTAGGCGAACGCGATCGCGCCGGGCACAGCATCAGCGCCAGCCACCACAGTGCCGCCGTCGCCCGGCTGGCGACGGCGTCGTCGCCGGTGAAGACGTGGGGGAGCAGCGGGGCGGCGGCGACCACCAGCACGGCGAGCCCGGCGCCGACGAACACGGACAGGCGGGCGGTTCGCGTCGACAGCTCCGCGGCTCCTGCGGACGTGCCTCGACCGAGCTCGTCGGCGACGAGTGTCTGCGCCGGGATCGCCAGCGCGTCGAGGGCGAGGGCGAGCAGGAAGAACAGGCTCGCCGCGATCTGGTGGGCGGCGAGGGTCGGCTCGTCGACCCGGGCGGCGATGGCCGTCGCGCCGATGAAGACGGCGAGCATCGACCCGACGCGCAGCAGCAGGTGCCGGCCGGCGGTGAGCAGCGGGGCCATGCCGGCCCAACTCGGCCGGCGTACTCCGGCGCGGGCGAGCTGCCGGCGGATGGCGAACGCGAAGGCAATGCCGGCGCCGACCTGGGCGATCACCGTCGACCAGGCCGACCCGGGCACCCCGAGATCGAGACCGAACACGAACCACACTTCGAGCACGGTGTTGACGAGGTTGGAGGCGAACAGGATCACCAGCGGCGTCCGGTAGTCCGCCGCTCCCCGGAGCACACCCTGGGCGGCGAGGGCGAACAGGACGAAGGGAATGCCGGCGGCCGAGATGCGCAGGTAGGTGGTGCCGAAGTCGAGGACGTCGCCCTCGCCCCCCAGCACACGCCCGACCAGTGATGCGCCGACAGCGACGAGCGGGCCGAGGACCACGCCGACGATGACGGACAGCCACACGGCCTGCACGCCGACGTCGGCGGCGGCGGCGGAACGACCGGCGCCGAGCAGGCGGGCGACTCGCTCCGTCGTGCCATAGGTCAGGAAGTTGCACCCGGCGATCACGAGCGAGAGCACGGACGCCGCCAGCGCCAGACCGCCGAGCTGGGCCGTGCCGAGCCGCCCGACGATCGCCGTGTCGACGAGCACGTAGAGCGGCTCGACGGCGAGGCTGCCGAGGGCGGGGATCGCCAGGCGGACGATCCGCCGGTCCGTCGCCGTCAGCACGGATCGCTCAGCGCGGCAGGAATCCGATCGCCCGGTAGGCCCGGTCGAGCGTGACCGCGGCGACTGACCGCGCCTTGTCGGACCCCTTGCGCAACAGCGCGGCGAGCTCACCCGGGTCGGCGAGCAGCTCGCGGTAGCGCCGTTGGATCGGAGTGAGCAGCTCGATCACGGCATCACCGGCCTCGGCCTTCAGGGGGCCGTACTGGGTGTAGCCCTTGGCCAACTCGGCGGGGGACCCACCGGTCGCCGCGCCGAGGATCTCGAGCAGGTTGGACACCCCCGGCTTGGCCTCGGGGTCGTACCGCACCTCGGTCTCGGAGTCGGTGACGGCCCGCTTGAACTTGCGGGCGATCATCTCCGGGTCGTCGAGCAGCTGGATCAGGCCAGCGCCGGTCCCGTCCGACTTGGACATCTTGGCCAGCGGGTTCTGCAGGTCCATCACCCGCGCCCCGACCTTCGGGGTGACCGCGGCCGGCACGACGAACGTGTCGCCGAAGCGGTAATTGAACCGCAGGGCGATGTCCCGGGTGATCTCGACGTGCTGGCGCTGGTCGTCGCCCACCGGCACCTCGTCGGCGTCGTAGAGCAGGATGTCGGCCGCCTGTAGGGCCGGGTAGGTGAACAGCCCGGCGGACACGAACTCACCCTCGCGCTTGGCCGATTTGTCCTTGAACTGCGTCATCCGCGACAACTCGCCGAACGACACGGTGCACTCCATCACCCACGCCAGCTGGGAGTGCTCGGGCACGTGGCTCTGCACGAACACGGTGGCCACGTCGGGGTCGATCCCGACGGCGAACAAGATCGCGGCGAGCTCGAACGTCCGCTCACCGATCACGCCCGGTTCCTCCGTGACGGTGAGGGCGTGGAGGTCGACGATCCCGTGGAAGGCGTCGTGCTCGTGCTGGCGCTCGGCCCAGACCCGCAGCGCTCCCAGGTAGCTGCCGAGATGGGCGTCGCCGGTCGGTTGGATGCACGACAGCACGCGGGTCATCGGTGCACCCGAGTGAGCAGCCAGCGGCGGCCTGCGTGGCCGGGGAACGCAATGACGGTCACGGGCCAGCACGCTACCCACCGGGTAGCGTCGCGTGGCGTGCCGATCGACGTCGCCGCCGAGCTGCCCGACCGCGTCTACGAGGGCCCGTTCGACCTGCTGCTCCAGTTGATCCTCGCCGAGGAGGTCGACATCCACGAGGTCAACCTCGCCCGCATCGTCGACGCCTACCTGGTGGAGATCGAGCGGATGCAGCAGCTCGACCTCGACGTGGCGACGGAGTTCTTGCTCATCGCGGCCACGCTGGTCGAGCTCAAGGCCCGCCGGCTGCTGCCCGGCCGGGTCGACGTCGACCTCGACGAGGAACTCGCCCTGTGGGAGGAACGCGACCTGCTGCTGGCCCGGCTGCTCGAGTGCAAGACCTTCAAGGACGTGTCCCGGCAGTTCGGTGCGCTGGCCGACGCCGCCGGCCGCAGCGTGGCCCGTCGGGTCGGACCCGACGAGCGCTTCGCCGAGCTGATGCCCGACCTGCTCGCCGGGCTCACTCCGATGCGGTTGCGGGAGGCGGCGATCGCCGCCTTCAGCCCTCGGCCGACGCCGCGCATCGATCTCCAACACGTCGCCCCGATCCGGGCCAGCGTCGCCGACGCGGTGGCTGAGCTCGTCGACGAGCTGCCCCGGGCCGGGCGGATCACGTTCGCCCGGCTGACCGCCGCACTGGTCGAGCGGCTGGAGGTGATCGTCCGGTTCCTGGCCGTGCTCGAGCTGTTCAAACAGGGCCTGGTCGAGCTCGAGCAGGCCGACCGCTGCGGCGCCATCGTCATCGAGTGGCGGGGACCCGAGGAGCTCCAACCGGCGGCGATCACCACCGACGCGTACGAGGGCTGAGGCGGAGATGGATCAGCGCAGCATGTCCGAGCGGCCGACGGCTGACGAGGAGTATCGACGGGCGATCGAGGCGGTGGTGCTCGTCGCCCACGACCCGGTGCCGCCGGAGTTGCTCGCCCAGCTGCTGGAGTGTCCTGTCGCCGACGTCGAGCGTCGGTGCGACGAGCTCGCCGCCGCGTATGCCGCGGACAGCCGCGGGTTCGAGCTCGTCCGGGTCGCTGGCGGCTATCGCTTCCAGACCCATCCGGACCTCGCGCCGTACGTCGAGCGGTTCGTGCTCCACGACCAACGGGTGCGCCTGTCCGGCGCCGCCCTCGAGACGCTGGCGATCGTCGCCTACAAGCAGCCGATCTCGCGCGCCCAGGTGGCCTCGATCCGCGGCGTCGACCCCGACGGCGTGCTGCGCACGCTGCAGAGCCGCGGGTACATCGACGTGGTCGGCCGGGACCACGGGCCGGGCCAGGCGCTGCTGTTCGGCACCACTCCGGCCTTCCTCGAGAAGCTCGGCATCGACTCGATCGACGACCTCCCGCCGATCGCCGACTTCATCCCCGGTGCGGAGGTGGTCGAGGCCCTCGAGGCCGGGCTGCGGGTCACCGATGCCGACACCGGCTGAGGCCGGCGAGCGCCTGCAGAAGGTCCTCGCCGCCCGCGGCTGGGGCAGCCGGAGGACGTGCGAAGAGCTCATCGCCGCCGGTCGGGTGTCGGTCAACGGCGAGCCCGCCGCGCTCGGCCGCCGGGTCGACCCGGAACACGATCTGATCGAGGTCGACGGCGCGGCGGTCGGGACCAAGCCGGGCCTCGTCCACTACCTCCTGAACAAGCCGGGCGGGGTCGTGACCACGGCGAAGGACACGCACGGTCGACCGACCGTCGTCGAACTGGTGCCAACCGAGCCGCGCGTCTTCCCGGTCGGGCGCCTTGATGCCGACACCGAGGGTCTCCTGCTGCTGACCAACGATGGCGAGCTGGCGAATCGCATCGCCCACCCCCGCCACGGTGTCGCCAAGGAGTACCTGGCCACGGTCGACACAACCGGTGGTCCGGTGAGCCCGGCGGCGATCAGAGCGCTGCGCGAGGGGATCGAGCTCGACGACGGGCCGACGGCCCCGGCGAAGGTGTCCCAGCCGAGTCCCGGTGTGCTGCGGATCACGATCCACGAGGGGCGCAACCGGCAGGTCCGCCGGATGTGCGAGGCGGTGGGCCACCCGGTGACGAGGTTGGTCAGGACCCGCATCGGACCGGTCCGCGCCCGCCGGCTCGCCCCCGGGGCATGGCGCGCGTTGACCGCCGACGAGGTGCGCGAGCTGGCCCGGGCGACCGCGCGGCCGTCTGCCGGCCGACCTGCTCCGACCCGTCCCGGTACCATTCCGGCCCGTGAGTAACCCGGTCGCGCGGCGCGCCAACGTGATCGGCCTCGGCCTGATCGGGGGGTCGATCGCGCTCGCCCTGCGCGCCGCCGGCTGGCACGTCACCGGCGACGACATCGATCCTGATCGGCTGGACGAGGCCCGGTCGCGCCATTGTGTCGACGCCGTGGGGTTCGACACCGGAGGCGAGGTCACGTTCGTCGCGGTACCGGTGCAGGCGATCGCCGACCAGGTCAAGCGGGCCCTGGCCGAGACGACCGGGGTGGTCACCGACGTCGGGAGCGTCAAGGGGGCGGTGTGCGCCGCCGTCGACGATGCCCGCTTCGTCGGCGGGCACCCCATGGCCGGCAGCGAGCTGGAGGGGCTCGACGGCGCCGACGCGGCGATGTTCGAGGGCGCGGTGTGGGTGCTGACGCCGGAGCCGGTGACCGCCGACGCCACGTTCGCCGCCGTCGCCGCGATCGTGGCCCAGTTCGGGGCCGAGGTCGTCGCCCTCGGGCCCGACCACCACGACGACATGGTCGCCGTCGTGAGCCACGTCCCTCACCTCGCCGCCGCCGGGCTGATGGGACTCGCCGCCGACCGGGGCGCGGAGCACGCTGCGTTGCTGCGGCTCGCCGCTGGCGGGTTCCGCGACATGACACGCATCGCCAGTGGCCATCCCGACATCTGGCTCGACATCTGCGCCGAGAACCGGCCGGCGATCCTGTCTGCTCTCGGGCAGCTGATCGAACGCCTCACGGACCTGCGCGAGCTCGTCGGTCAGGACGCCCGCGCCGACCTGCTCGATCGCCTGCACCATGCTCGCGACGCGCGTTCGAACCTGCCCGGCCGGATCGCCCGGCCCGAGGAGCTGGCCGAGGTGCGGATCCCGATCCTCGACCGTCCGGGCGCGGCCGCCGAGGTTTTCACGCTCGCCGCCGAGCTCGGCGTCAACATCGCCGACTTCGAGGTCGTGCACATGGCGGAGAGCAGTCGTGGCGTTGCGGTGGTGCTCATCGACGCCGGCGCCGCCGACCTCTATCGCGGCGGGTTGATCGCCCGAGGGTTCCGCCCCGCCGTCGCGCGCCTCGGTTGAGCGTCCGGATGACGGAGGTTCGGCGCGTCGGGACCGCCACCGGCCCCCTCGACGCGGTGGTCGAGGTGCCGGGCTCGAAGAGCATCGCCAGCCGGGCGCTCATCTGCGCCGCCCTCGCCGAGGGGGACAGTGAACTGAGTGGTGTCCCGCCAGGGGACGACACGGTGGCGATGACCGACTGCCTCACCGCGCTCGGGGTCACGCTCTCGGTGGGTGGTGACCGCGCCCTGGTCGTCGGAACGGGCGGCCGGCTCGCCAGCGGGCACGCCCGACTGCACGCGGGCCTCGCCGGTACCACGTCGCGCTTCATCACCGCGGTCGCAGTGCTCGCCGACGGACCGGTCACCATCGACGGCGAGGCGCCGCTACGGCGTCGGCCGATGGCGCCGCTGCACGACGCGCTGCTCGCCCTCGGCGCGGACGTGCGGGCGACCGAAGAACTCGGTCATCTGCCGGTGACGGTCAGCGGCGGGTTGCGCCGGGGCGGCCGGGTCGAACTGCCCGGTGACGTGTCCAGCCAGTTCCTCACCGCGCTGATGCTGATCGGGCCGTCGCTCGAAAGTGGTCTCGAGATCGCCTTGACCAGCCCGCTGGTTTCGATGCCGTACGTCGCGCTCACGGCCACGGTGATGGCCGACTTCGGCATCGACGGGGTCGAGGTCGGCGACGACCTCGTGGAGGTCCCGCCCGGCCACTACCGCGGACGCCCCTACCGGATCGAGCCGGACGCGTCGTCGGCGAGCTACCCGCTGGCGATGGCCGCGGTCGCCGGCGGCCGGGTGCGCGTGCGTGGCCTGACCGTGGCCTCCGTCCAGGGCGACGTGATGTTCCCCGAGCTGCTCGCCCGCATGGGATGCCGGCTGGACGGCGCCGGCGACGCTGGCGACCTCGCCGTCACGCGCGACCCACAGACGCCGCTCCGCGGGATCGTGGTCGACCTCGGGGACGGATCGGATCTCGTCCCCACGCTCGCCGTGGTGGCCGCGACCGGATCGACGCCGAGCCGGATCAGCGGGGTGGGGTTCATCCGGGCGAAGGAGAGCGACCGGCTCGGGGACCTCGCCGCAGAGCTGGCCAAGACCGGGGCCGCGGTGACCGTCGAGCCCGACGGTCTCGCCATCGCCCCTGCGGAGCTGCACGGCGCGCGCCTCGATCCGCACCACGACCACCGCCTCGCGATGGCCTTCGGCGTGCTCGGCACCTCCATCGCCGGGATCGAGGTGGCCGACCCTGGCGTCGTCTCGAAGAGCTGGCCGGACTTCTGGTCCGTCCGCGACGAGATCGTGGGGACGGCGTCGTGACGTCTCCGCGGCCGGTCGTGGCGGCGTTCGACGTCGACCGCACGGTGACCACGCGGGACTGCGTCGTGCCCTTCCTGCGACGCGTGGCCGGCACCTTCCCGTTCGCCGCCCGGATGACGTTGGCGTCGGCGAGAATCCTGCCCGCGGTGGCGCGCGGCGATCGAGACCGGGCGAAGGAGGATGCCACGCGGATCGTCTTCACCGGGCGCCGAGCGGCCGACGTCGACGCCGCCGGCGAGGCGTTCGCCACCGTCTTGGCCCAATCGTGGCTGCGACCCGACACGCTCGCCCGGCTGCGCTGGCACCAGGAGTCAGAGCACGAGATCGTGCTCGTCTCGGCGTCCTTCACGGCCTACCTGCTGCCGCTGGCCAGGCATCTCGGTGCCGACGCCGTGCTCGGGACCGAGCTCGCGGTCGACCACGATGGGCTGCTCACCGGTCGGCTGGCCGGGGTCAACTGTCGCGGCGCGGAGAAGGTGCGCCGGCTGCACGCGTGGCTGGGCGAGCGTCACGGAGACCGGGCGAACGTGGAGATCTGGGCCTACGGTGACTCGCTCGGCGACCGCGAGCTGCTCGCCGACGCCGACCATGCGGTTTGGGTGCGCAGCCATCTCGCCGCAGTCCCGGAGATCACCGCGTGAGCGAACCGCGTCGCGAACCCACGATCTGGGCGGGACCTGTTGCACCTGTTGAGACGGCCGCCGCCCAGATCGGCGTGCCGTGGCGGGCGTTGCTCCGCACGGCCCGGCCGAAGCAGTGGGCGAAGAACGTGCTCGTCTTCGCCGCGCCCGGCGCAGCCGGCGTGCTCGACGACTGGCCCGAGCTCGGGTACACCCTGCTCGCCTTCGTCGCCTTCTGCCTCGCCGCGAGCGGGATCTACTGCTGGAACGACGCCCTCGACGTCGACGCCGACCGGCGGCATCCGACGAAGCGGTTCCGGCCGGTCGCGACCGGCGTCGTATCGGTGGGCACGGCGAAGATCACCGGCACGGCACTCGCGGTGGCGGCGCTCGTAGTGGCGGCCGGCACCGGGCGGTGGCAGACGGTCGTCGTGGTCGGGGTGTACGTCGCCATCACGCTCGCCTACAGCTTCTGGCTCAAGCACGTCGCCGTGCTCGACATCGCCACCGTCGCCGCCGGCTTCCTCCTCCGGGCCGCGGGCGGGGCGGTGGCGGTCGACGTGGAGATGTCTCAGTGGTTCGTGCTCTGCACCGTCTTCGGTTCGTTGTTCATCGTCGTCGGCAAGCGTTACGCCGAGCTGCGCGAGATGGGCGTGGACGGGCCGGCGGTGCGGGCCACGTTGGGGGAGTACAGCGTCGGCTATCTGCGCATCGTGCTCACCCTGTCGTGCGGGGCGGCGCTGGTGAGCTACTGCCTCTGGGCGTTCGAGACGAAGGAGATCTCGGGTTCCGAGTTGCCCTTCTACGAGCTCTCGATCGTGCCGATGATCATCGCCATCCTGCGCTACCTGCTCGTGCTCGAACAGGGCCGCGGGGCGGCGCCGGAGGAGGTGTTCGCCAGCGACCGGGTCCTCCAACTGTCGGGCGTGGCGTGGGTCGTGGTGTTCGGGCTCGGGGTGTACCTGACGTGACGCCACGGTCGCTCGAGGAGACCCTGGCCGCGATCGAGGGCGTCGACGGTTGGCTCACCGCCGATCAAGGGCGGCGGTTGTACGCGGTCGCGGCCGCCTGTCCGCCGGACGGCCGGATCGTCGAGATCGGGAGCTTTCGTGGCCGGTCGACGATCGTCCTCGCGTCGGCGGCGCATGACGGCATCGAGGTCGTCGCCATCGATCCGCACGCCGGCACCGATCGGGGCCCGCGCGAGATCGTCGGTCACGAGCGCGAAGCCGATGCGGACCGAGCGGCCTTCGAGGGCAACCTGGCGACGGCCGGGATCGCCGGCCGGGTCCGCCACGTGCCCGCGTTCTCCGGCGAGGCCCATCGATTCGTCGACGGACCGATCGACGTGCTGTACGTCGACGGTGCCCACCGCTACGGCCCGGCCCGGGCCGACCTCCGCGACTGGGGGGACCGGGTCAAGGCCGGGGGCACGCTCCTCGTCCATGACGCCTTCTCCTCGGTCGGCGTCACCCTGGCGATCCTGCGCGTGCTGGTCGCCGGTCGGCGGTTCCGCTATGTCGGGCGGACGCGCTCGCTCGCCGAGTACCGGGCGGACCTCGCCGATCACGGGCGGCGGGGCAACGCCGGGCGGCAACTGCTCCAGTTGCCGTGGTTCGTCCGCAACCTCGCCCTCAAGGTGCTGTTGACCTTGGGCTGGGGCAAGCTCCTGCGGCGCCTCGGACGACCGGCGCCCGAGTGGCCGTACTGAGTTCTAGGCTCTCGCCGCGGTGCCGACTGACGGAACGAAGACGCTGCTGACCGGTTGGGGACGGACTGCGGCGTCGTCCGCCGAGATGGTCGTCGCGTCCAGCCGGGACGTCGAACGGCTGGCGGCGGTCGTCAAGGACCTGCCGCGGCGAGGCGGCATCGCCCGGGGTCTCGGGCGGTCCTACGGCGATCCGGCGCAGAACGGCGGCGGGGTCGTGATCCGCCTCGTCGACCGGGTGCGGGACATCGTCGTCGACGACGCCACCGCGACCGCCATCGTGCCCGCGGGGATCAACCTGGACGACCTGCTCGGCGTGCTCGTGCCACGCGGGTACTTCGTTCCGGTGTCGCCCGGTACCCGCTACGTCACCGTCGGCGGGGCGATCGCCAGCGACATCCACGGCAAGAACCACCACGTCGATGGCTCCTTCGGCCATCACGTCCAGCGCATGTCCCTGATGCTCGCCGACGGGGTCACCGCCGAGCTCTCACCGGATGTCCGGCCGGACCTGTTCTGGGCGACCGTCGGCGGAATGGGCCTGACCGGGATCATCCTCGACGCGACGATCGCCCTGCTGCCCATCGAGACGAGCCGCTGCGCGGTGGACACGACACGGGCGCCCGACCTCGAGGCCCTCATGGCGCTGATGGCCGACGGGGATCGCTACTTCCGGTACTCGGTCGCGTGGGTCGACCTGCTCGCCAAGGGTGCCCGGCTCGGTCGGGGTGTGCTCACCCGCGGCGACCACGCCACGACCGATCAGCTCCAGCCGCGCAACGCCGTCGATCCGCTCGCCTACGAGCCGCGGCGGGTCGCCGCCGTGCCGCCGCTCGTCCCGCCACCGGGCGTGCTCAATCACGCCAGCCTCGCCGCGTTCAACGAGATGTGGTACCGCAAGGCCCCCCGCCGGCGCATCGCGCAGATCTTCTCGATCCCGTATTACTTCCACCCCCTCGACTCGATCGCCTCGTGGAACCGGCTGTACGGGCGACGGGGGTTCCTGCAGTACCAGTTCGCCGTCCCGTTCGGCGCCGAGGCCGCGCTGCGCACGGTGGTCGAGCGGCTCGCCGGCGCCGGTACGCCCAGCTTCCTGTCGGTGCTCAAACGCTTCGGCACCGCCAACCCGGGACCGCTCAGCTTCCCGGCCCCCGGCTGGACGCTCACGCTCGACATCCCCGCCGCGTCGCGCGGCCTGCCGGCGCTGCTGCACGGCCTCGACGACGTGGTGCTGGAGGCTGGCGGTCGCCACTACCTGGCCAAGGACGCCCATGCCACGCCGGCCGCGATCAGGCGGGGCTATCCACGACTCGACGAGTGGCGCGCGGTCCGGGCAGCCGCCGACCCGACGGGGGTGTGGGCGAGCGACCAGAGCCGCCGCCTCCGTCTGCTCGAGGACTGACCGGAGCATCATGGAGAACGCGCTCGGCGAGCCGCAGACGATCGTCCTGCTCGGGGGGACGAGCGACATCGGGCGGGCGATCGTCGCCGCCCTGATCTCTCCGGCCACCCGCACCGTCGTGCTCGGCTCTCGCCGCCCCGGCGACACCACCATCGGTGAGCTCGAACGGTCCGGCATCACCGTCGACGTCGTGCCGTTCGACGCCGCCCACACGGCCGAGCACGATGGCTTCGTACGCGACCTCGCTGACCGTTACGGCGACATCGATGTCGTGATCCTCGCCTTCGGGCAGCTGGTCGAGCAGGCCGAGCTCGACACCGACCCCGAGCGGGCGGCGGCCATGGTGCACGTCAACTACACGGGTGCGGTGAGCGTCTCGCTCGCCGTGGCCGCCCAGTTCCGCCGCCAGGGGCACGGGCGGCTCGTCGTGCTGTCGAGTGTCGCGGGGGAGCGGGTACGCAAGGCCAACTTCGTGTACGGATCCTCGAAGGCTGGCCTGGACGGGTTCGCCCAGGGGCTCGGGGACGCCCTCGCCGGCAGTGGCGCGAGCGTGCTCGTCGTCCGGCCGGGCTTCGTCCACTCGAAGATGACCGAGGGCCGGAAGGCCGCCCCGCTCGCCACCACCCCGTCCGTCGTGGGCGAGGCGACGGTGAAGGCGCTGCGCAGCGGACGTCGCACGGTGTGGGTGCCGGCCACGCTGCGCCCGATGTTCAGCGTGCTCCGCCATCTCCCCGGTCCGGTGTGGCGCCGCCTCCCACTCGGCTGAGCGGATGGCGGTCGCGAACCGCAAAAGGTGCCGCGTCGTACACTGCCCCGATGCCGCCCGAGTTGTCGCCGAGGGTGCTCGCCGTGGTGATGCCGTGCTTCAATGAGGCCGACACCGTCCGCGAGATCGTCAAAGCGGTCCTCGCCTCCGAGTTCGTCGGCGAGTTCGTGATCGTCGACGACGGGTCGACGGATGCGACCCCGGACGTCCTCGCGGAACTTGACGATCACCGTGTTCGCGTTCTGGTCCACCACGTCAACCGAGGAAAGGGCGCGGCCCTCCGTACCGGGTTCGCCGCCGCGACGCTGCCGTATGTCGTCGTGCAGGACGCCGACCTCGAGTACGACCCCGCGGAGTACGGCAAGCTGCTCCAGCCCGCACTCGACGGGCGCGCCGACGTCGTCTACGGCTCACGCTTCCTCGGAGGCGACGAACACCGCGTCCTGTACTTCTGGCACAGCATGGGCAACCGACTGCTGACACTGCTGTCCAACGTCGCGACCAACCTCAACCTCACCGACATGGAGACCGGCTCCAAACTGTTCCGGCGGGACGTGCTCGAGCAGATCGTCGTCGAAGAGAACCGCTTCGGGGTCGAGCCGGAGTTGACCGCGAAGGTGGCCCGCCTCGGCTGTCGCATCTACGAGGTCGGCATCAGCTACCACGGCCGTACGTATCTCGAGGGCAAGAAGATCGGGTGGCGCGACGGCGTCCGGGCTGCCTTCTGCATCGCCCGGTACTCAGCGGTCGGTGAACGGCTCCGGTTCAAGCGACTGCGCGGCCGCGTCGCCAGGGTCACTCGTCGGGCGTGACGCCTGCGCCGATTCCGGGTCGCGATCGACCCGGTACACGTGCCGCTGTAGTGGTTCCCGTCGGCCAGTCCGCCACTCGGGCTTGACGATGTCGTCGTAGTACACGGGCGCCGACCGGCGGCGCCGACGGTGGGGAAGCGTCAGCGCCCGTGTCAACACACGGGCCACGATCGTCTGCCCGACCCGATGGTCGCTGTCACCGCCCAACGCGGCAGCCACGAGCGCGGGATCGGGAGTTCCCTGGGTCCTCAGATCGACGCGCCCGATCCACGACAGCGCGACGATGCGACGGTCGAAGTCGGAATCGAGCAGGTCGGCGAGCCGACGCTCGATCCCGGCAGCATTGATGTAGGCCTGGATCTCGGGATCGAAGGCGGCGGTCTGCTTGGCCGTCATGACGAGCGTCGTTCCTTCGAGACGGCACCACCAGAGATGGCTCGGGAAGTCGAGGATCTTGGCGCTCGCCGCCTCCGGGACCTCGATGTACCCGGCCCTACCGACCCGCATGATCTCGGCCGCCACGGCCGCCGGGTCGACCACGTGTTCCAGGACGTGAGAGCAGACGACGTAGTCGAAGACACCGTCGGCGAACGGCATCGCCGCGGCATCGGCGTCGAACAGTGGCCGGCTCACCCGCGCCGCCGCCTGCCCGCTGCGCTGGCCGCCGAAGCCGCCGTCGACATATCGGTCGAGCAGGATGTCGGCGCGCCAGTGCGGCTTGTCGCCGGAGCCGACGTCGAGCACCAAGGCCTCCGGGCCGACCGGGAGCGCGATGCGGCGCCGGTAGAACGAGCGCAACTCGCGGAGGGGCCTCACCGCCGCAGTCTCGCACCCGGGCGTCAGCGCGACTCCTCCGCCCTCATCGGCACCGGCGATAGAGCATGACGAGTCCGTCCTCGTACGATCCGGCCTCGCAGAAGTGGTCCCGGATGACCTCGTTGGGGGCGTCGGACCCGTACTCGATCGAGGAGTTCGGCTCGTACCACCCTGCCCAGAAGCCGGTGAGCACGGCCCAGTCGGCCGACGCCACGTCGGCTGCCAGGCCCGAGTCCTCCTTGTTGGCGACGCCGGGATCCATCTCGATGAAGTACGTGGCCGGCTCGAGCTCGGGGAACATCCAGTACACGACGGCGTCGCTGTACCACGTGCGCCGCAGATCCAGCGGGCCGACGACCAGACGCTCGCCGGGCTCGGCCATCGCGGCGAGGTCGTCCACCGCCTGCTGCAGGGCGATCGCGGCGCGAGCACTGCCGAAGTAGAAGGTGCGATCGTCGCGGGTGACCGGGATCGGGCTCGGGACCTGCCCCAGTCCGACGCGGGTGTGGAGAACGTAGTAGCGGAAGGTGAACAGGGCCGTAAAGGTGAACGTGATGACGAACGCCACGGCTCCACCAGCGGCGAACGCGCGGCGCCAGTCGATCTGCGGCCGGACGCCACGGATCAGTTCGGCGACGGCGACCACGGCGAACGGCCACGAGACGCAGGTGACCCACGTGAGGTGCGTCGAGTCCGGTCGTTGCAGCGCCTGCGGCAGGATCCCGAGGCTCACCAGGGCGACGACCAGCAGCACCGTCGTCCGCCCGTTCACACCGCCCGGCCGCCGGCGCAACGAACGCACGAGGAGGAGGAGCCCGACCGTCCCGGCGAGCATGGCGAAGAACCACAGGAACAAGGCGTGGGATGTCCGCAGATGGGGGAGCTGCCACCAGGGAGGGATCTCCTCGGCGATCGCCTGGAGGGCGCCGTCGATGCGGCTCCAGCTCGGCGGCCGGGGCAGCTCGCGGCCTTCCCGCAGCCGGAAGACGGGATCGAGCACCATTCCCTCGACGGACGGACCGAGACCGGCGGTGGCGAGGTGGAACCACATCGGCACCAGGCCGATCACGGCACCTGCGACGACCGGCCGGCGGGCTCCGGACTGGCGCCACAGCAGCCATCCGAAGACCAACCCGACGGCGAGCACGAGGTCCGGGCGGTACGTGAGCGCGAGACCGGCGAGCACGCCGGCACCGAGCCACACCCCTCGGCGGCGCGCCGGGTCGGCGAGGTTCGTCCCGCGCACCGCGAGCACCGCAGCCCACAGCGTCAACGCCAGGCCCCCGTTCCACGCCATCGCCGTGAGCGCGATCGGGGTGAGCACGTAGAAGACTCCGAACGTGGCGACGGCGGTGGCCGCCGCCCTTCCCCACGCGCGGGCGAGGGTGAAGAGGGCGAAGATGATCGCGAGGTGCTGGAGCAGGCCGAAGGTCCGCTCGGCGGCGAGCGACGGAGCCGAAGATCTCGTACCACCAGCGCAGAACGTGCAGGGATCCGGGCCCGTAGAGGTGCAGGAAGTCGACGTTGGGGACGTCGCCGGCGGCGATCCGCTCCGGGAAGTAGAGCATGAAGCCCTCTTCCATCGTTCCGCCCGTGAAGCGGTAAAGGCCGCGCAGCGGGATCGCGACGAGTCCGCCGATGAGGGCGATACCCAACCAGGTACCGATGGCTCCCTGGTCACGACGCCGCAACCCACCGGAGCCCCCCAAGACGAACGACGTCTGGTCGTCGTCGATCGACCGCGCCGGAGCCGAAGACTCGGTCGACGGTCAGGGTCACGAGCGCCAGAACCTACTCGGGGGGCCTCCGCATCCACCGCCATGCCTGAGCCGCCAGGAGGCGCGCCACTAACCTCACGCCCTCGTGACCGCACCGCAGCAGGCGCTGAGCCGGTGGAGCAGGCGCCCGGCTTGGACGGTGCCGGTGGCATCGCTGGTCGTCGGGCTGCCACTGGTCGTCGCGGTGATCGCGCTTCGGAATGAGCGGTGGTACCCCGTTCTCGATCTGGCGATGACCGAGTTCCGCGTGCGCGACGTGGGCACGTCGCACTCGCCGCTGATCGGCCTTCCCGGGCGGATCGGCGAGTACCCGGAGCAGGGGAGTCACCCGGGACCGCTCAGCTTCTACCTGCTCGCCCCCGTGTATCGAGTGCTCGGATCGTCGTCGTGGGCGCTCGAGGCTGCCACCGTGGTGATCCACCTCGGCGCGATCGCGACGGCGCTGTGGATCGGCCATCGGCGGGCCGGATGGAAGGGCGTGGTTGCGGTCGGAGCGCTGCTTGCCGTCGTCGTGCGGGGGTACGGGCAGCTGCCCCTGACCCAGCCGTGGAACCCGTACCTCCCGCTCGTGATGTGGATGGTGGTGCTGCTCGCCGCATGGGCCGTGCTGGGTGGCGACCACCTGATGCTGATCCCGCTGGTGGTCGCGGCGAGCTTCTGCTCGCAGACCCACGTGCCGTATCTTGCGCTCGGGGCCGGGATGTTCGCCCTCGGGCTCGGCACTGTGATCGTGCGGGCCCTGCGGGCATCGGGGATCGAACGACGTGCGCCGCTGCGCAGCGCGGCCTGGGCAGTCGGCATCGGGATCGTGCTGTGGATCCCGCCGGTCGTCGATCAGCTCGTCAACGAGCCCGGCAACGTTCGTGAGCTCGTCGACCACCTCGGGTCGCCGCCTGATCCGGCGCTCGGCGTCGGTGAGGGCGTCGAGCTCGCGCTCCGCCATCTCGACGTGTGGGCGGGCCTCGGCCACCAGGTCGTCGAGACCGGGACGTTCATCGCCGCCGCCTCGGCGTGGCGCGGCGGGATCACACTGGTGGTGTGGCTCGCCGCCGTGATCGTGGCGTGGCGCGTCGGCTCGCGTGCACTGCGCGCCCTGCACGTCGTCGTGGGTGCCGCGCTCGTGCTCGGTATGGCGTCGATGGCGCGGATCTTCGGGAGGCCGTGGTTCTACCTCACGCTGTGGGCGTGGGGCGTGACGACGCTTCTCGTCGGAGCGGTCGCGTGGACCGCGCTCGCCTGGTGGCGGTCGCGTGCGGGCGACGAGCGACGCGACCTGCGTACGCCGATCGCGGTCGGAGTGGCGGCAGTGGCGCTCGTCGCGACCGTGGCGACGGCGGTCGCCTTCGCCGGTGCCGATCACCCTGAGGAGCGGCTCAGCCGGGCGGTCGGCGCGCTGGCCGGACCCACCTACGATGCCGTCGTCGCCGGTGCCGGCTCGGCGACGGGGGAGGACGGGGTGTACGTGGTGCGCTGGAGCGACGCCGCCGACATCGGAAGTCCCGGCTTCGGGCTGCTCGACGAGCTCGAACGGCGCGGTCTCGATGTCGCCGCCGACGAGTTCTTCCACGTCCCCGTCACTGACCACCGCACCCGCTCGCGGGCCGAAGCCGACGCCCAGATCCACTTGGCGACAGGCGGCTACATCGATGCGTGGCGCCAAGTCCCGGATGCCGTTGCGGTCGCGGAGTACGACCCCCGCACCGCCGAGCAACGGGAAGAGTACGCCGACGTCCGGGCGGGCTTCATCGAGCGGCTGCGGGCAGAGGGACTCGACGACCTCGTACCGCTGGTCGACACCAACCTGTTCGGGATCTCCATCGACACCCGGGTCTCGGAGGCCGACCATGCCGACCTCGCCCGCCTCATCGACATCGGTCAACCGATGGCCGTGTTCATCGCCCCCCCACCCGCCGAAGGTGATCCAACCGCGCTCTGACGACGCGCATCGGCCACGGGAGCGTGCACGTCAGTGATGGTCACGGGGCGCGATGCTTGGCGCCGTGTCAGCCGGCGAGTACCTGCTGGGGCTGAGCTGGATGGCCGCCATCGGCTGGGCGCACGCCGCGATCGGCTCGAAACCTGCGATGGCTCCTGCTGCCGCGGATGTCGAGAGCGGGTGGGCGACTCGCGACGTGCGTCTTGGGTCTCACCACACTGATCGCCATCGCTCAGCTCCTCGGCGCCGTGGGGATGCTGTCGTGGTGGCCGATGCTGCTCGCGTCCGCCACGATGGCGATGGTCGTCGAGACGACCTCGCGACGCTTCACTCGGCGTGTTGTCTCCTCTGCCGACCCGAGCCCGATCCCGGCGACGAGCACACGGCTGGAGGTCGTGATCGCCGTCGGATGCGTCGCGGCGGTGGCTTGGCAATGGACGACCCACATGGCCGACGCGTTCGATCGTGGCATGGTGCAGGCGGACAACCTCTGGTACCACGGCCCGTTCATGGCCCGATTCCTGCAGACCGGCGGATTTGGCAACCTCGGAGCACTCGGCTATGCGGAGTCACGATTCCTCCCGTTCAATTCCGAGTTGCTGCACGGCGTGATGTCGATGCCGTTCGGTCGGGATGTTCTTGTTCCCGTGGCCAATCACCTGCTCGCCGCGCTCGGGCTCGGCGCCGCGTTCGTGATCGGGCGCCGTTGGGGCGTTGGTGCACTGGCGGTGCTGACCACTACCGTCGTCGCCTCGCTTCCGCTCGTGGCGAGCACCCAACCGGGACAGATGTACAACGACGTGATGGCGGGGGCGCTGGTTCTGGCCGCCGTGGCCCTGTTGCTGGAGGGAGGGCTCGACCCCGGAGGCTTGGGTGTCGCGGGCGCATCCCTCGGGATGGCGATCGGCACCAAGCTCTCAGTGCTCGGTGTAGCCGGTCCGCTCGCCCTCGGCGTGCTGGGGGTGGCGCTGCTTGCCCGGCGCGTTCCGGCCGCGATCGCTTGGCTCCTCGCCACGTTGGCGACCGGCGGGTTCTGGTTCGTCCGCAACTGGATCGTGCACGGCAGCCCTGTGCCGTATCTCGACATCGACATCGGCATCGGGCCCGTCGACATGCCCGCGCTGGTTGCCCGCACCGGCGAGACGCTCGCGGAGACGCTCGACGACTTCGGGGCAGTTCGCTCGTACTACGCCGACTCACTGATCGTCAGCTTCGGCCCCTTGTGGTTCGCCCCGGTGCTATTCAGCCTGGCCGCCTGTGTCCTGCTCATGGTGCGATGTCCGCGACTGGCGCTTCCTCGCCGCGGCGTCGGCGGGTTTCGGCATGGCGACCTTCCCGTTGTTGCCGTTTACCGGCGGAATCGCGTTCGTCAACAACCTGCGCTACGGGCTGACCGCGCTCATGCTGGCGATGGTGCTGGCACCGCTCGCCGTAACGAGCTGGGCCCGGGCCCGTGTGGTGCTCGCGCTCGTGTGCCTCGTCTGCGTCGCGACGAATCTCGCATCGGATCAACGCGGCCGCGTGGAGGCGTGGCCCGGTCACCACGGGTGGGGATTCCTGGTCGCGGCCGTCGTGCTCGCCGGAGCCTGGTGGTGGAGTCCTGAGCGGCGTCGCCTCACGTGGATGACATTGCCTCCTCGTCTGCTCACTTCCGCGGTGGCGGCGGCGGTAGTGGTGAGCGTGATCGGTGGCTGGTTCCTGCAGCGGCACTACCTGGAGAACCGGTACCTCGACAGCGGGTTGGAGGAGGATGTGATCCACCGACCGTTCGGCCGAGTATCCGACAGTCACGTCGATGTGGTCGGCGAGGACTTGTCCTACGCCATGTTCGGTTCCGACCTGAGCAATGACGTCACACTCTGGAACGACCAACTCGACGGGCTGACGACAGAGCCGGTCGATGCATGCCGATTCTGGCGAGCTGCGCTCGAACCGGGGCCGGGATACATCGCCGTCGGGACATCGTGGCTTCGCCGGGAGATCACGCCCGAGGAGCGCGCTCAGTGGTTCGGTCGGGACCCGGCTGTCATCCCGATCATCAACGACGGGGCTGTTGGTGTCTATTACCACGACCGCCCGCTCAGTCCGTCCCTTTGCTGACTAAAGCCATCAGCGGCACTAACCGGCTCATGCAATCGGGGTGAGATAGACGGCGACGCTTCCCATGAGGCGGAGGTCGACGAGCTCCAAGAATCTGGACAAGTCATCGTCCAGTACGGCGGGGGCCGAAACGAGGCCGAGCTGATCAACGACCGTCAGTTCGTGGAACAGAGCGGTCTGGTGCACCGGCCGCCCGGCGATCGCGTCGTCGAGCGTCGGAAACTCACGATCCGAGAGCGTCCGGGCAGCTTCGACCTCAATCTGCATCGAGCCGGTGACGAGCGCTTCGGCGACGCGCTCCTGCAACTTGGTGAGCTCGGCGCTATCACTCTCGTCGAGACCGGTCGATACCGCTACGCGCTCCGCACCGGCCGGCGTGTCCGACACCGCGTCGCCGTAGGCGAACGTCATCCTGTACTGCTCGTCGCCCTGCGGGAGGCGGCGATCGCCGAAGCGGTACCTCTCTTGTGGGTCCCCGGAGAACCGGAACTCGATGTCGAGCGCCTGCAACTCGCCGATCACCACGTAGGTGAATGGCTCCCCGAAGGGACTGGTTGTGCGGTCGACGAGCACCGGATCGATGTCACGGTCGCCGAGCGGCGCGAGCTGGTCGATGAGATCGCGGGTGACCTCGAGCTGGTGGGCCGCCCGGGACGGGTCGTCGCTCTGGTACGTGGCGGGCAGCCCCGCCAGGCCCAGGAGCGCGGCGGCGCCGGAGAACGCAGCAAGGCCGCGCGACTCCGCTCGTTTCCCGGCCGGCCACAACGCGACGATCGCCGCCACCGCCCAGAACGCCCCGACGGCCCAGAGCCACCGATAGTTCGCCGAGACCACACCGAAGGCCCCAACGGGGAGCCGGGCCGCCGATACGGCCGCCCCGACGAGAGCAACGATCGCGGTGGCGGCCCCGGCAACGCCGACGGGCCGCCCGGCGCGGCGGGAGTGGACCATGCCGAAGGCGAGGAGGGCGACGATCGCGCCGAGGGCGAATGTAGACGCCAGCGCGCCGGGCAGGTCCGTTCCGGGCGCGAACTCGCGGAAGCTCGAACGCCCCCAGAACGGCGGCAGGCCGACGACGTCGGCGACCATGCGTCCCGCCGTGCCGAATCCGGCACCCGACCCTCGACCCGAAGCGCGTAGCAGACCACTCAAGTTCTGGCGGCCCCAGAACTGATCGACGAGCGGTTGGATCCAGCACGCCGTCGCCACGACCCCGGCGACGATCACCGACCGCCGGGCGTTTGGCCACCACGCCGCCCATTCGACGTCCCCCGAGCGGCGCACGCGGCGGCCGTGGATGACGATCCCGACGACGCCCCACGCGGCGAGGAGCGGGACGAGCAGGGCGTAGCTCAGGTGGGTCTGCAAGACCAGGCTGCCCGCGAGCGTCGCCCACGGCAGGGCCCACGATCTGCCCGCGGCAACCGCCCACACCATGATCAGGTAGCAGAGGAACGGCAGAACCATCGCTGGGTGCTGGCGGGGTTCGATCAGCATCGCCGACCCCATCGACCACGTCACGGTGGCCGCGCCGGCAAGAGCAACCGCGGCGACCAGTGGGCCGCCCAGGCGGCGAGCGGTCCACCCGATCCCGACCACGGCCAGCGCGTTGGTCAGCCCCACGCCGAGCGCGGTTCCTGCCGCGGGCGCGATCTTCGTAAACGGAGCGAGGAGGTCGAGCTGCAGCGGACCGGGATTGTTGACGAAGTCGTCCATCGACACCGACCCCGACGACCAAGCGCCGAGCAGCGGGTGGTGCTCAGTGAGCACGTCGCGCGAGCGGATCATGAAGTAAGCGCTGTCGCCGATCGGGATCCATCCTTCGGCCATGGCTCGGAGGACCGCGGCGACGATCGGCAGCAGGGCTCCGGCAAAGGCAACAGCCAGTGCGATCGTCTCCAGCCCACTGGTGTTCCCGCTCGCCGCCCGCACACTGGCCCTTTCGCGCTCGTCGACGAAGAGCATGGAAGCGGGAGACTAGTGGTCCCGCGCGCAACGGGATCGTCGAGGAAGGCGACGTAGTTGCGCCCGCGGCCAATCACCCGGGCCGGCAGCGAGGCTGCCGAGTACTCTGCTGGCACGCGTGATGGTCCGTGACGAGGAAGATCCCGTTCCGGTTCGTCGGGTCGCGGGCGAGGCATTGGTCGTCGCCCTCCTCGCCCTGCTCGTCACCTTGGCGATCACATGGCCCCTCGTCGTGTCACCGAACAACACGGCCCACGACCCGAACGACCCGCTGTTCCAAGCGTGGTCGATCGATTGGGTCCAGCACGCGCTCGGCGCCGCCGAGACGATCGCCGACGGAAACATCTACGCCCCGAACAAGCGCACGCACGCATACTCCGATCCGCTCGTCAGCCTGGCGGTCGTGCTGCTTCCGTTCCGGTGGGCGGGGATGAGCCCGCTCGGAGTCCTCAACGTTGCACTGTTCGGCGCGTATGCCACCAGCGCCGCCGCCGGATACGTGTTCGGCCGACTCATCACCCGGAGCGTCTTGGTCGGCGTGTGCTGTGCGGCGGTGTTCGCCTTCGGCCCCTATAACACGCAGCTCGCCCAGCACGCGTACCTCGCGATGCACGCGGGTCCCGCAATCGCTGCCGCCGCGGTGTGGCGCCTCGCCGAACGGTGGCTTCGGGGTGAGCGCACGTGGCCGAGCTTGACCGTCTCGGCGGTAACCGTCGCGATCAACACCACGACGTCGTTCTACCTCGGCGCGCTGACCATCATCGCGGCGTTGACCTTGCTGGCGGTCCGATGGCGAGCGCTCGGCTGGCGCGGCGCGGCGGTTGGCACTGGTGCGCTCGCGGCCGGTGTGGTCGCTGCTCTCCCCGTCGTTTGGCCGTATCTGGAGAACGCCCGCGAGGTGGAGGGCTTCGAGTGGAAGCTCGGAGACCTCGCATTCAGCTCCGCCCATTTCGACCTAGTCGATCCGACTCTGGCGGTTTGGGGCGGCCTGCTCGGATCGCCTGTGTCGTTGTTCACGCAGGCGACGTTCCCCGGCGTCACCGTCATCGTCCTCTCGCTCGTCGGTGTGGTGCGATGGATCAGCCTTCGCCGATCGGGCGCGGAGTCGGAGCCCGATCGCGCGAGGCTGTCGATGGCACTCCGTGCTGCGATCGCCCTGGTTGCGGTCGGGGGAATCCTGTCCCTCGGGGCGGACGATCACGGATGGCGGCGGTTCACTCCGTACCGGCTGTTGTACGAGCTCGCGCCGGGCTTCGCCGCCCTCCGGGCGCCCGGTCGCTTCTGGATCGTCGGTCTTCTCGGGTGTGGCGTGCTCGTCGGCGTGGCAGTGCAGTGGATGGTGGAGGGGCGTGGTGTCCTACTGCCGAGATGGCGCCGGCACAGCGTCGCCGGGGCCGCCGCAGCCGTGGTCGTGTCCCTCGTGCTCGTCGAGGGGTACCGATCGTGGGACGACCGGGTCACCGCCGCGCCAGCCGCGGTGGATCGGGCGTTGGCTGACATCGACCGACCAGGCGGAGTGGTGTACGTGCCGATGCCGAGCTCCGACGACGGCCTTGCCGTCCTGACGCAGGCGCTGGTCACCTTCCGGACCACCGCCCATCATCGCCGGACACCGAACGGGTACGGCGGGTTCAGACCGGCGAGCTACGGGGAGATTCAGCGGGTCGTCGCACGGCTCCCCGAGAATTCGGCGATCGATGCGCTGCGGTCGATCGGCGTGCGATTCATTGTCGTGGACAGACTGTCGTCGCAGCTGCGTGACCCGAGCGCGGCGTTGCCGCTGCAGTTGATCGGCAATTACGGAGGGGAGCTGCTCTACGAGCTTCCCTCACGATGAGGGTCCTCCCGCGGCCAACGTGATCACAAGCGAGACGGCGGTGAAGAGCCCGCCCAGCATCAGCCAGCAGCCGTCCGGGCAGTTGTCGACGGCGACGACGGCGGCGACGACGATGTCGACACCGATCGCGGTGCCGCCGACCGGGTCGACCTTGGTGAACGGCGCCAGCAGGTCGAGCTGCAGCGGTCCGAGGTTGCGGACGTCGGCGCCGAGAGTGAGGCACGCTGACGACCAAGCGTGACCAAGCCGTCATGTTAGGCATCGGACCGGTCGGCCGCTCTCGTCGCCGCGATCGTCACGACGAGGGAGACGGCGGCGAAGAGTCCGAGTCCGTGCAGCCATTCGAAGCGGGCCGGCCAGCCGGCGTTGGGGAACGGACGTTCGTCGAGGACGACCCACACGATCACCGCGCCGATGACGGCGACGATGCCCATCGTCACCAGGCCGGCCAAGCGGGGCCGGCCCAGGCCGACGAGGAGCACGGCGGCGGCCGCGGCGACCAGCGCCCACGCCCATCCGACGAACAGGGCGGCGGCGACGATCCACACGACGGCGACGACCCAGCGGGTTCGCATC
The DNA here is from genome assembly GCA_963839695.1 of uncultured Acidimicrobiia bacterium. Lineage (GTDB taxonomy): Bacteria > Actinomycetota > Acidimicrobiia > Acidimicrobiales > Ilumatobacteraceae > JALZMG01. The sequence goes on from CAWIVW010000013.1 coordinate 186,579, forward strand.
GGCACCGGGGACTCACCGGTGGCGAAGCGCGCGCGGCGGGTACGGTCGCGGGCACCGCGCGCCGGCGGCGATCGAGCACGGCGACGGCGATGCAGGCCAGTACCGCGAGCATCGTCAGCACCAGCGCGACGTTGAGCGGAGTCTGCGCCGTCCACCGCAGGCTGACCTCGGTCGGCTCGTCCGATGGCGGGATCCACCAGCCGTTGAACCCGCCGTCCACGAGCTGTGGGGCGCCCAGATCACCGGCCTCGGTCCGGGCCGACCACGACTCGTGGAAGCCCTCGCCCAGCACGAGCCAGCAGCCGTCCGGGCAGTTGTCGACGGTGACCCTGCGGCTCAGTCGCTCCTGCGACTCCAGGGTCACGCTGGGGGAACCGGCGGCATCGGCCGGCGCGACGGCGGTGTCCCGCAGCACCACGCGGTCGACGTCGAGACCGGTGGACGTACCGTTCGTCGTGATCAGCCGGTGGGTGCCCGCGGCGAGGTCGAGCGGTGCGGACGCACACGGCGTGGCCTCGACGGCGTCGCCGGCGAGGAGCTGCGCAGACGACGCCTCGATTCGGATCGACAGCGGTTCGCCATCGATCTGCACCAAGTCATCACGACAGGCCGTGTCGACGGATGCCGGGATCGCCGTCCGTTCGCCGATCGAGAGCTCCGAGATCGCGGCGGGCACCACCACCGGCTCGGCGTAGCGGCGGTCGAGCGTCAACTGCGGCTCGACCTCGGTGATCTCGACCGTGACGTCACCGCTGATGTTGCGGGCGAGCGAGACGTGGCTCACTCCGTCCGCGTCGGCCGGTGGTACGGGCACGTCGAGCGATTCGTCGCCCGTGCTGAGGCGCAGCGCGGTGATCGGGGAGTAGTCGCCCTGTGGCTGGCTGATGTCGAACGCGTCGACGCCCTCTGGCACGGTCAGCTCCAAGGCTGCGCCGACGGCGCCACCGAACGGTGTGATCCACGACGTGGAGCGGTCGTCGTCGGTGGCCGCCCATCCGCCCGCCGCCGCCACTCCCGTGAGCCGGGACGTCGCCCGCGGCCCGGCGATTCCGAGCAGCTCGGCGAGCACGTCATCGGCGGCCCGCTGGTCGAGGCGCATCGTGACCGTCGGGGTGAACGACCGCGCCGCGGACAGTTCGAACTCCCGCACCATCGCGGGTTCGGGATCGGAACGCCACCGATCCGTCGGACGCGTTCGCAGGCGCGTGAACACGAACGACACCGGGAGTTCCCCGGCAGCGAGGACGACGGGGAGGCCGGACCACCTCGATCGACGGGTCCAACCCGACGTCGACCTCGGCGAACCCGACCGCCGCCAGCGCCGGACCGATCGTCGGGTCCGGAGCGACGACGGATTCGATCGTGATCGTCATCGTGCTGGGTCCGGCGGTGGGCTCGATCTCGATGGGTTGGCCGTCCGGGCCGAACGAGCGGTCGTCGAGCTCGACGTCGAGGGCGGGTCGATCGTCGACCTCGATCGACACGTGGCCGACGTGGCGCACGGCGCCGGCGCCGGCGGGCTGCCGCAGGGTGAGGTGGTCGATCGGTTCGGCGATGTCGAGGCGGATGAGCTCGCCGACCGGATCGGCCCGGTCGGCGACCACCCACGCCGTCGAGGGATCGCCGTCGACGGCCATGAACGGGCGGTTCTCGGGGCGGTAGGCGAAGGGTTCGCCGTAGGCGGTCGCTCTCGCCCGCACGGGACCGACCTGCACGGCGACGGTCGGGTCGGCACCGTCGGCGAAGACGGGAATGCGCTCATCCGCGGGGTCCTCGCGCAGGACGTCGGGTGAGCTCGGATCGTCGTCCTCGGTGAGGCCGACGACGTCCTGGGAGCCCCGCCAGTGGTGGGCGCGATCGCGGTTGGTGTCCGTGACGATGATCTCGCGGGCGGAACTCGCCAGCGCGTCGAGGTCGTCGTCGCCGAGGGTTCCGGCGTAGCGCACAAGCTCAGTGCCGTCGATGAGCCCCGCCCCGGCGGCATCGATCAGCCCGTCCCCGCTGCCCGCCACGATCACCACGTCGTCCTTGGCGCGAATCACGGGCACTGGGTCGTCGACCGGCACCAGCTCGACCGGAGGGACCGGTTCCCCGATGCGGCCGTCGGAGACAGACTGCTCGTCGACCATCGGGATGTCGGGCTGGTTGGCGACCGGCTCGCCGTACGGGACCGGTGGGCCGAGGCCTTCGACGTCGGCGCCGTACAGCTCGTGGACCAGCTCCGGCCGTGGGGTGCGGAAGCGGTCGAAGGCGGCGTCGCCAGGCACCCACACCGTGTCGGCGCCGAGCAGGCGGGCGACTGGCGCGATCGCGGACGGCTCGATCGCTCCCGACTGGAAGCGGTCGTCGAGGGCGTAGAGCAGGTCCATCGCCTGCGGGCTGCCGAGCGGCAGCAGATCCCGGGTGGCGAGCGGGCGGTCGGTCAGCCCGGGGAGCGGCGGGTCCACCGTGTACCCCCACCGAAAGGCGCCGAACTCGGCGCCCGGCAGTTGCAACACGCGATACCCACCCGGCGCTGCGTCGAGCACGGCGGTGGCATCGGTCCACGCAGCCGGCGGATCCTCGTCGCGGTCGAGAGCCGGGTCGACGAGACGGTGTCCGGTGAGGACGGGCAGGTTGGCCACGGCAATCAGGGCGATGACGGCGGCGGCGAGCGGACGGAGCGACACGCCGCGGGCCCAGCCGCACCGGGGCGAGGGCATCGACCAGCATGCCGATCCCGAGGGCGAGGCCGAGCATCAGGACCGGTACGGCCCGGGTGCTCGAGCGCAGGGCCAGGGCGGCCCCGGACGTGGTGTCACCGAGAATGAGGTCCATGAACGGCGACGGATCGTCGACCGGATGGACGCCGACACCGAGGATCACCCCGGTCGCGATCAGCGCGGTGGCGTAGGTCCGGTGGCGCCAGCGACAGCACACGACTCCCGCCAGCGCCAGGAGGAGAAGCACGAACCCGGTGACGATGAGCCGGCCCGACACCATGTAGTCACGGGCGGCCGTCGTCGTGGCCGCGTAGGCATCGCGCACGTAGAACAGCCAGTAGCCCAGGCCCCGCCAGACCTCCGGTGCCGTCGACGTGAAGCTCACCGACTCCAGCGACTCCGAGTAGGCCAGCACGTCGGCGCCACGGCGGCCCTGGATCACCAGCATCGCGATCCACCAGAGCGACACGCCGAGCGAGAGCCCGCCGATCTTCACCGCCGTCGTTGCGGCCCGGCGCCACGTGATCTGCCGCTCCGCCGCGGCGACGACCAGCCACAGCAACGGCGCCGGCACGATCATCATCAGCGCGGTGGCGTTGACTGCCCCGACGGTGAGTACGACAAGGGCGGCGACCGCGGCATCGCGCCAGCGGGTGCGCGTCGCCGCGCCGACGGTCAACCCGACGATCCAGCCCAGCCCGGCCCACGGGAGGAGCATCGCCGACGTCCGCGAGACGTACGGCAGGACGTACGGCGCGAGCTGGTAGAGGATCGCGGCGGCGAACGCGGCGGCGAGCCCGAGACCGAGTTTGCGGGCGGCCCACAGCACGCCGGTTCCGGCGGCGAGGAACAGCGTGCCCAGCCACAGGCGATGGGTGACCCAGTCCGGGAGTCCGGCGTGCTCACCGAGCCAGAACCACGGCCCATGCGGCCACAGGTAGGCGATCACCTGGTGGGGGACCCAGCCGGCGAACTGGCGGGCATCGAAGGTGAACGGGGCATCGCCGATGAGGCGCCCCGGATTCAGATAGAGGTAGAGCTTGGTGTCGGCCGGCATCCGGCCGGGCGACGACGCCAATGCCGGCACGTAGGCGAGCAGGGCGAGCGCGCCGACCGCCAGCCATGGGCCGTACCGCTGAACGAGCCGCATCAGCGCGCTCGCGGGAGGAAGCCGGTCAGATGCTCGATCAGCGTGAGGACGCCGGCCCGGGCCGGGCGCCGGTGCGGTGACGAGCCGGCGTCGACGTGATCCCGGTTGGCGCAGAACCAGTCGTAGCTCTGGGCGAGCATCTCGTCGTTCGACCACCGCGGCGCCCAGCCGAGGGTGTCGCGGACGTGATCGATGTCGAACCACATCGAGCGCCCGTACATCAGCCAGTGATACGGCGCGAACGGGCTCAGCCCGACGGCCGCGCTGGCCCTCATCGCCCACTGCGCCGGCCGGGCCGGCAGCTTCCGTACCCGGGCCCCCGTGCCGGCGTGAGCGCACAGGTGGGTGAGCGCCTCGGCCATCGTGCCGAACCGGTCGGTGCCGACGTTGAAGACCGCCGGTCCCGCACGGGCGGCGGCGAGCAGGCAGGCCGAGGCGAGGTCGTCGGCGTGGACGAACTGGTAGCGGTTGGATCCGTCGCCGAGCACGACCGGGTCCTTGCCGTCGGCGACCCAGTCGAACAGGATCCCGAAGATACCCAGCCGACCGTGCCCGAGGATCGTGCGCGGGCGCACGATCGTCACGTCGACACTCCTCGGCCCGCCGGCGGCGGACGCGCGCAGGCACGCCCACTCGGCGGCGAGCTTGGCCTGCCCGTAGGGCTCGTCGGGCCGCGGAACCGTCGTGGGGAGCACCGGGTTGGTCTCGGGAACGCCGAACACCGCGCTCGACGACGTGTGGACGACCTTGCCCACCTCGGCGGCGGCGCAGGCGTCGAGGAGGATCTGCGTACCGTCGACGTTGACCGAGCGAAGGAGGTGGCGGTCCCGCACCAGCGGCACCTGGGCCACGTTGTGGTACACGACGTCGGCGCCCTCGACGGCCCGCTGGACGGCGGTCGGGTCGCGGATGTCGCCCTGAACCACCTCGGCCCCCAGTCCGTCGGCTCCGGTGACGTCGACGTCGAACAGCCGCACGTCGTCGCCCCGGGCCACGAGCTGGGTCACGAGCAGCCGCCCGAAGTACCCGTTGCCGCCCGTCACCACGCTCTTCACGACGTCAGCAACCTTCGCTCGACGCACCAGCGGACACTGCGCCGCATACCCTCCTCCAGCTCGATCTCGGGTGTGTAGCCGAGCTCCGTGCGGGCGTGTGAGATGTCGCAGGCGATCGTCTTGTCGAGCTCGCCGAGCACGTGGAGCTGCTGGACGTAGCGGCCGGCGCGCTGGATCGAGCGGTCGGCGCGCTCGGCCAGACGGCCGGCGAAGGCGGGGAGGCGCAGTCGGTTCGGGCGCACGTCGAAACCTTCGGCAGCGAGAGCCCGACCAACGGTCTCGACGATCTCTCCCAGCTCGTACGGCCGGGCGTCGGCGATCCACCACGCCCGGCCAGGCGGCGTGGTCGTGAGCTCGGCGGCGACGACCCCCTGGACGAGGTTGTCGACGTACACCATCGAGCGCCGCTGGTGGCCGTCGCCGATCACCGGGAAGCGCCCGGCCCGGACGAGCTCGAAGAACTTCGTCTGGCGGGCGGGCTGGTACGGACCGTAGAACCAGGGCGGGCGCACGATCACCGCATTGAGGCCATTGGCCGCGGCGTCGAGCACGTGCAGCTCCGCCCGCATCTTCGAGCGTCCGTAGCCGAGGTACGGGTCGTACGGCTCGTCGTTGCGGAACGTGTCGCGGGCGAGCGCGTTGACGCCGAACGGACTGTTCGACGAGACGTGGACGACCCGGCGCACGTTGGCGGCGTGTGACGCGGTCATCACGTTCGCCGTGCCGCGGGCGTTGACCTCCTCGAAGTCGTCGACGCGCGCGGGTGGATCACCCCCGCGGCATGGACCACGTCGACCGTCCCGCGCAGCCCGGCGAAGAGCCCGGTGAGCCCATCCGGGCGCCGGACATCGCCCACGACCGGCTCGACCCCGGAAACCAGGGCCAATGCCTCGGCGTCCGCGGCCGTCGTCACGAGTGCCCGCACCGTACCTGGGCGGTCGTCCCCGCCGGAGCGGGTGAGGTGGTGGACGAGTGCTCGGCCGAGCCAACCGGCGGCACCGGTGACGACCGTGACGTCAGGCGGCGCGATCCGCTCGAGCACCTCCGTCACCGCGCCCGTCACCCCGCCCGCTTGGTGTTCTCGACGAAGCGGCGAGCGTTGCGCACGGCGATCGCCATGACCGACGCCTGCGGGTTGACGCCGGGGGCATCCGGGAGCAGCGAAGCATCGTTGACGTACACGTTGCGGGTTCCCCGGACGAGCCCGACGCTGTCCGCCGGCGTCCGATCATGCTCGCCGAACGGGACGGTCGAGCAGAGGTGGACCGTCATCACGCTCGCCCGCGACGCGGCGAAGGTCGCCTGCATCGTGGCGAGGTCGGGGCGGCGACGGACGATCGGGGCGCCGCGGTACGACGGGTAGACCTCAGTGGCTCCCGCTTCGAGCAAGGCGAGGGCGAGCCGGGCGAGGCCCCGGCCGAGGAGGGCCCGATCGCTACGGGTCAGGCGATACGTGACGAGCGGATCGCGCATGCCGGGGAGGGTCCGGACGCGGCCGCGACCCTCGCTCGTGATCGCGGCGTAGTACACAGCCAGGTTCCGCCAGTCGCTCACCGCGTGGCGGAACCGGAGCCACGAGTCGCTCAGGGCGAGGGCGACGAGGCCGGGCGCGGACGCCGATCCGCCGAAGGACAGGTCCGGCGCGAACTCCTTGACCTGATGGACCGGGACGTCGTCGGGAACGTTGACCGGTTCGTCGAACCGGGCGGCGAGCTTCACCGTAGGGTGCACGGCGAGCGTCCGGCCGACGCGGTGGCGGATTCCCGAACGCTGCAGCAGGGCCGGCGTCTGGATCGCCCCGCCGCACACGACCACATGGGCGAAGTCGACCGTGACCGCCCGGCCCTCGGCCGTGGTGATCTCGGCTCGCGTCGCCCGGTCGTCGTCGAGCACGAGACGGTGCACACGGTGGCCGGTGAGCAGGTGGGCGCCGGCGGCCTCGGCCCGAGGGAGATACGTCTCGGTCATGCTGCGCCGGCGGCCGTGGCGGGCATCCCGTCCGCCGGCGTAGTCCATCCACCGCGGGATCTCGTCGTGGCGCCAGCCGAGCGCGGCCGCGCCTCGCCGCAGCGCCTCGCTCGCCGGCGTGTGGGCGCCGGGGACGGTCTGCACGGTGAGCTCTCGCTCGACCTCGTCGCAGATCGAGTACAGGTCGACCGGGTCGAGATCGGCGACGCCGTAGCGGGTGCGCCAACGGTCGACGACGTCTTCTGGTGGTCGACGGTAGAGACCGCTGTTGATCTCGGTGCCGCCGCCAGCGCAGCACCCCTCGGTGTAGGCGATCGAGGGCCGGCCGAGGGCGACGGTGACGCCGCCGGCGCGGTACTGGCGGTCCATCTGCTCGAGGGAGAACGGGATCACCTCGCCCTGGCGGACGAGCGGCCCTTCCTCGAGGACGAGCACGTCGAACCCGGCCTCGGCGAGAATGGCTGCGGTCGGGGCCCCGCCGGCCCCCGATCCGACGACGAGCACGTCCGCACTCAGTGCCGCCGTCATGTCGGCCCACCGGTCGGCCCACCGGTCGGCGACGGTGTCCGGCCACGAATCCCAGACGTGGGCGAGGGCGAGCGAACGAACGAGCCTGATGTAGTCGCCGACGAGCGGCAGGGGATGTCCGGCCAGGAACGACGTGAGCCGTGAGCGACCGACGACCCGGCTGGCACCGTCGACGGCGAGCGAGACCGCACCGACGCCGAGGCGCATCGGGGTGGGGAGCCCGGCGATCCGGCGCCCGGCGAACGCCACCACCGCCGCCCGCCGCTCCGCCGGCAGATCGGGCAGGTCGTGGGCCACGAGACAGTCGCAGAACGCGGTGATCGGGCCCGAAGGCGGAAACGAGGGCATCGAAACGTCGGATGGTAGTGACTGTCATCCGAGGGTTTGGCGTCATCCGAGGGTTTGCGGCGCCGATGCCGGGCCGCAAACCCTCGGATGGGTACGGTTCCGTCGATGCCGCCGGGCATCGACGATCTCGTTGCGGACGTCATCGCGCACGGGGTCCGCCGGGTTCACGTGCTGGCCTGGCGCGACCTCGACGATCCCGACGCGGGCGGCTCCGAGGTCCACGCCGACCAGTTCATGCGCCGGTGGGCGGACGCCGGATTGGAGATCGTCCATCGCACGTCAGCCGCGAGCGGCCTGCCCGCCACCGCCCGGCGCAACGGCTACGACGTGATCCGCCGGGGGAGCCGCTACTCGGTGTTCCCCCGCACGATGCTCGCCGAGGTCACCGGCCGGATGGGACGGTCCGACGGGCTCATCGAGGTGTGGAACGGAGTCCCGTGGTTCTCGCCGGTGTGGTACCGGCGTCCGCACATGGTGATCCTCCATCACGTCCACGGCCCGATGTGGGACCAGATCATGCCCGGCCCGTTCGCCGCGGCGGGGCGGCTGCTCGAGGCGCGCCTCGCACCACCCTTCTACCGGCGAGCCGAGACGGTGACTCCGTCGGAGGCGACCCGGGAGGAGCTCATCGAGCTCGGGTTCCGGCCGGAGCGGGTCACCGCGGTCGACAACGGGATCGATGCGTTCTTCACGCCCGGCGGCACACGGTCCACCGAGCCGCTGGTGGTCGCCGCCGGCCGGCTGGCGCCGGTCAAGCGGTTCGAGCTGCTGCTCGAGGCGGCGGCCCAGGCCAGAGCGTCCACGCCCGGGCTGCGGCTGCGGATCATCGGCGAGGGCCCTGTGCGCACGAACCTGGCGCGCTGGGTGCAGCACCACCGGGCCGGCGGGTGGGTCGAGCTGATCGGTCACGTCTCCCGCCCGGACCTCCGTGATCACTACCGGCAGGCATGGGTGGTCGCCAGCGCGTCGCTCGTCGAGGGGTGGGGCCTCAGCCTCACGGAGGCCGCGGCGTGCGGGACGCCGGCCGTGGCGACCGACATCCGCGGTCACCGGTGCTCCGTCGTGGACGGGAAGACCGGCGTGTTGGTGCCGATCGAAGCCCTCGGTCGGGCCCTCGCCGAGGTGCTCGGCGACCAGCGGCGGCGGGACCAGCTCGCCACGGCCGCGCTCGCCCGGGCGCGCACGTTGACCTGGGACGCCACGTCCCTCGGGATCCTGCGCGTATTCCACAAGATCGTGAACAAATCGTCGCGTCGCTGTCACGCAGTCATCACGAACGCCCCCTAGGGTCCCGGCCCAATGCGGGCGGTGCGGACGATGGGGTGGCTGGTCGTCGTCTGCGCGGTCGTCGTGGCCCTGCTCGTGCACCGCCGGTTCCCGTGGATCCCGCGGCCCTACCTCTTCGCCCTCATCGCCCTCCCGGTGGGCGCCTGGCGGCTCGCCAGGTGGCGCACCGGCCCGCGGTCACTGCGGTGGGCCGGCGCCACCGTCGCCGTCCTCTCGTTCGTCGCCCTCTGTCCCGTGCCGTGGATGAAGGCCCAGCTCGACCACCCGCCCGGGAGCGCCTGGAGGCTCGATGGCCGGCTCGTGATCAATGGCGAGACCGTCGACCCGCCCGGCTCGTGGTACTGGCTCACGGCCGGCCGTCCGCCCGTCGTCGCCGAGGTCGTGCGCGGATGGCTCTCGGCCGGTGACGACGCGCCGACGAGCATGCACGACGGCCGGCGCGCGCTGCGGCCGGCGGTCACGGAGCCGGCCGCGGCGGCCGTGGGATTGCGCCGCGCCGACTGGCCGATCAGCCTCGGGGTGGCCGTCGAGGTCGGTAATCCCACCCGGGACGACCTGCCCAGCACCGCCGTGGTCGTCGCCGTCGACGGCGTCGCGGTGACGAGCCGCGCCGCATGGGATCGAGCGATCGACGGGCTGGGGGACCGGAACACGTTGACTCTCGCCGGCGGGGACCAACACGAGTTTGCCGGTCCGCGACTGCCCTACCGGCGGGTCGACGTGATCGACGTGCCGAGCGACGATCTCGATGTCGCCGTCGGTGGTCGTCTCGCCCGGACGTGGCCGGGGTCCTGGTTCCGCGACCTCGCCCTCGGGTCGTCGCACGGACTGATGGTCGCGCTGGTGTCGTACGCATACGGCTCCGGTGACGACCTCGCGCACGGTCGAGCGATCGCCGGGACCGGCACGATCCGCGGCGACGGCTCGGTCGGGTCGATCGGGGGCCTGCCGGCGAAGGCCACCGCAGCCCGCGACATCGGCGCCGACGTACTGCTCTTCCCGGCCGATCAGGTGGCGCAACTCGACGGCTTCGAGCCGGGCTCGATGCGGCTGGTCCCCGTGACGTCGCTCGACGAGGCCATCGAAGCGCTGTCCGGCCGCGCCCACTGATCGCCGGTCGGACCGACTCCTCGTCACTACCCTGCGCCGGGTGGCGCGGGTGATCGTCGTCCTGCCGACGTACAACGAGCGGGAGAACGTGGCCGCGCTGCTGCGCGCTGTGCGGTCGTCCGTCCCCGACGCCGACGTCCTCGTCGTCGACGACAACAGTCCCGACGGCACGGCCTCGCTGGTCGAGGAGGCCGCGGCCGACCACGGGCAGATCAAGCTGTTGCGCCGGGCGGGCAAGCAGGGGCTCGGGAGCGCCTACCGCCATGGGTTCTCCGTCGCCCTCGACGAGGGCTACGACGTCATCGTGTCGATGGATGTCGACTTCTCCCACGACCCCGACGTGCTCCCCGAACTGCTGCGCCTGCTCGACGCGGGCGCCGACGCCGTGATCGGCTCGCGCTACGTACCGGGAGGCGCCACCGTCGACTGGCCGCTGCACCGCCGGTTGCTGTCCCGTTGGGGGAACCGGTACACGTCGTTCGTGCTCGGCCTGCAGGTTCGTGACTGCACGTCGGGCTACCGCGCCTATCGGGCCGAGGCGCTCCGGGCGATCGACCCCATGTCGACGAGCGCCGAGGGCTACGCCTTCCTCACCGAGCTCGTCCGCCGCCTCGTCCGTCACGGCGCCAGGGTCATGGAGACCCCCATCGTGTTCACGGACCGTCGGTACGGGGAGTCGAAGATGTCGGGCCGCATCGTCGTCGAGTCGATGCTCCTCGTCACCCGCTGGGCGATCCGCGACAGCCTGGCCGGGCTTACGGGATCGCGCCGAAGACGGCGTAGAGCGTTGTCAGCGCGGTGAGCCCGGCGCCGCAGGCCACCATCATCAGGTCCCAGCCCACCCGGTCCCGACGGGGCCACCACGCCGCGGCGCAGATGATCAGCGGGAATGCGGTGTACAGGAACCGGGGCCGGGCGGTGACGGTCGCCGGCAGCAACATCAGGGCGATCACGACCGCGACGTAGGTGATCATGGGCCACGGCAGGGGTCGCTTCCACAGGCACCACAGCCCACCGAGCAGGGCGAACAGGGACGCTGCGGTGAGCGCATCGGTGGGCGACTGGAGCGGGTGGGTGACGAAGCTCAGCGTGTTGCTGATCGCAGTCGCGCCGAAGCTGGTGCCCTCGCGCCACGCCTCGCGCTGGACCCGGAACCACGGCCACGACTCGCCCGTGTGGCCGGCCAGGAACAGCTGGAAGCTGACGAACCCGACCGGGGCGAGCAGCGGGGCGATCAACGACAGCCAGTCGCGGCGGCGGTAGATCGCGATCGCCGCGGCGACCGCGCACGCGGCAACGAGGGCGATGCCGTTGGGGCGGGTCGCCGTAGCGAGCCCGGCGGCGACGCCGGCGAGCAGCCACCGCTCGTCGACGAGGAACAGCAGGCAGGCGGCGGCGAGCACGATCAGCAACGCCTCGGCGTAGGCGTACGAGAGCACGAACGAGCCGGGGAAGACGGCGAACAGCACCATCGCCCGCTCGGCGACCTGGACGTCGAACAACCGGCGGGCGAGCAGGCCGACGAGCACGACGGCGATCACGGCGAGCACCAGGTTCACGAATAGGGCGGCGAGGGTGTCGCCGCCGGGCAGGATCCGGTCGGCGGCCCGCGCCACGGTCGGATACAGCGGGAAGAACGCGGCCCGCGCCTCCTGCTGGAAGTACGTGATGTCCGGGGGGATCGAGCGCGGGTAGCCACCCCGGACGATCTCCATGTACCAGAGGCCGTCCCACTGGGTGAGGACGTTGGCGATCAAGCCGAGCGGCGTGCCCGGCCGAGGTTCACCGTCATTGCTGGCGTCGACGACCACCTGGCTCGCCCGCACCCCGGCGCCGGCGAGCACGCAGAGCCGAGAGACGACGAACGCGGCCATGCCGATCGCCACGGCGCGGTACCAGTCACGACGTTCGGACTCGTCGGCGACCGGCTGGGACGCGACGACGTCGACCGTCGTGGCGGCGCTCGTCATCGGCCACGGTCGACCTCGTCGCGTCACGGAGCGTTAGCGGAGGTCGATGCCGGGGCATACTCACCATCGATACATGGGAAGGACGCGGCGGCGGGGGCCGAACTTGGGCGGTGTCCGTCCGGCGAGCACGAGCAGCCGGACGACCCGGCCGCGCTGGCCGCGGAACGGTTCGAGCAGGGCGAGCATACGGTCGTCGGTGCCTCGTGGCTCGCCGGCGAGGTTCCAGCAGACGATGCTCGGCAGGTGGTAGTCGCCGACCGCGACCGCATCGTCGTCGGCACAGGCGGGGCCGAGGACGGTGCCGACCGTCCACGGACCGATCCCGCGGATCAGCCTGAGTTTGGCCGCGACGTCGGCCGTGGGCAGCCGGGCCCACTCCCACAGCCGGCGGGCGACCCGGGCGACCTCGGTCAGCGTCCGCGCCCGCTTGGCCTCGATGCCGAGGGGATGGAACCACCACGCCGGACGGCCGACGAGTCGGTCGGGGTGCGGCGGCAGGACGAGCCCGAGCTCCGGTCCCGGTGCGGCCTCGCCGAGCTCGCGGCACAGCCGCGACCACTGCCGGATCGCCTCGCCCGACGTGATCCGCTGGGCGATGATCGAGGGGAGGAGGGCGTGGTAGAGGTCGCCGCTGGCCCCCGCCCAGAGTCCGGGGAACCGTCGCGCCGCCGCGGTGACGACCGGGTGCAGATCCGGCAGCGGTGCCGGGCGGCGGTCGAGCGCGGCCATGCGGCGGGCGTCGCCGGCCGCGCGGTCGGCACCCGGACCCCATGCCTCGACCTCCAGGGTCCCGGTTGCCCAGCTCATGGCGAAGGTCGCCGGTCCGTCCTCGGTCAGCACCGCCCGCACCATGCCCGTCGGCCCGACCCGCGTGGTCGGGTCGTGGCGGCCGTGGCGGTACCAGCGCAGCCGGGCGGCGAGATCGGCGATCGCGGGCCGGTCGTCGACCGGGCTCGGGGGAGCGAGTGCGGCCATCGCCGGGCGAACGTACCAGCCGTCCTCGTGCTCGACGGGGAGGCTCAGGGGGCGCTCGCCGCCGATGGAGTCACCTCGACCGCGACCGGCGAGTTGAGCACCGGGTTGTGGCAGGCGACGTAGTGGCCGGCGGCGAACTCACGCAACTCGGGCTCGGTCTGCGAGCACACGTCGAGGGCGTTGGGACAGCGGGGATGGAACCGGCAGCCCGTCGGCGGGCAGCACCGGCGACGGCGGCTCGCCGACGACCTCCACGGCCGACGTGTCGACCGTCGGGTCGGGTACCGGGATCGAGGCGAGCAGCACGTTCGTGTAGGGATGGGCCGGCGCGCGGTACAGGTCGTCGCACGACGCGACCTCGCAGAGCTTGCCGAGGTACATCACCGCGACGCGGTCGCTGATGTTCTTCACCACCGCCAAGTCGTGGGCGATGAACATCAGCGTGAGGCCGTGGCGCTCCTTGAGGTCCTCGAGCAGGTTGAGGACCTGGGCCTGGACGCTCACGTCGAGCGCCGACACCGGCTCGTCGCAGATGATCAGGCTCGGGTCGAGCACCAGGGCCCTGGCGATGGAGATCCGCTGGCACTGCCCACCGGAGAACTGGTGGGCCTGGCTCTCGGCGGCGCGGGTCGGGTCGATGCCGACCTCCTCCAGCGTCTTGTCGACGAGCTGGGCCCGATCGTCCTTCGCCCCCCGCTTCCAGATGGTGAGCGGCTCCATCACGATGTCGCGGACCTTGCGGCGAGGGTTCAGCGACGAGATCGGGTCCTGGAAGATCATCTGCATGCGCGTGCGGGCCTCGCGCATGTCGTTGCTTGCCATCGTGGTCAGCTCGTTGCCCTCGAAGCGCACCGAGCCCGACGTCGGGCGGGGGAGCTGCATGACCGCCCGTCCGGTGGTGGACTTGCCGCATCCCGATTCGCCGACGAGGCCGAGCGTCTCGCCCTTGCGGACGTCGAAGCTGATGCCGGACACGGCGTTGACGACGAGGCCGGTGCGGCCGACCGGGAACTCGACGACGAGGTCTTCCACCCGGAGGAGGACGTCGTTGCCGTCGCGCAGGTGGGCCTTGCCGGTCCCGGCCACTACGACACCTCCTCGAGGGCAACCGTCGCGAGACCCTCCTTGCCGAGGTCCTTGCGCCGCTCGCGATACTCGGGCGAGCCGACCGGGTACCAGCAGGCGTAGAGGTGGTCGGGGGTGTCGGCCGGCACCAGCGGCGGTGGCTCCTCGTGGCAGCGATCCCGCGCGTACGCGCAGCGCGGGGCGAACGGGCATCCGGGCGGGGGATTGACGAGATCGGGCGGCCGGCCGGGGATCGTCCGCAACCGCGAGTGCGATCGCTCCTCGAGCTTCGGGATGCTCTCGAACAACGCCTCGGTGTAGGGCATCTTCATGTCGGCGAACAACATCGCCGTCGGCGCCTTCTCGACCAGCTTGCCGCCGTACATCACGGCGATCTCGTCGGTGTGGCCGGCCACCACGCCGAGGTCATGGGTCACGAGGATCAGCGACATGTTCCGTTCCCGGCGCTGCTCGTCGATGAGGTCGAGGATCTGCGCCTGGACGGTGACGTCGAGGGCGGTGGTCGGCTCGTCGGCGAACAGCAGCGTCGGCCCGCAGGCGAGGGCGATCGCGATCATCACCCGCTGGCGCATGCCACCCGACAGCTCGTGGGGGTATTGGTCGAGGCGCCGGGCGGCCTCGGGGATCTTGACATCACGGAGCAGCCGTTCGGCGGTGCCCCTCGCCGTCTTGGCGTCCATGTCGAGGTGGGCCTTGAGCGGCTCGGTGATCTGCTTGCCGATCTTCATCAGCGGGTTCAGCGACGTCATCGGGTCCTGGAAGATCATCGCCATCTCCTGGCCCCAGATGTGGCGCATCTGCCGCGGTGGGAGGTCGAGCATCTCCTGGCCCTCGAAGCGGACCGATCCGGTGCGTTCGACGCTCCGCGTGGTCAGCAGGCCCATGATCGACCGGGCGAGCACCGTCTTCCCCGACCCGGACTCGCCGACGACCCCGAGCGCCTTGCCCCGCTCGAGCGTGAACGTGACCCCGTCGACCGCCCTGACCAGACCTCGCGGGCGTTTGGAAATGCGTGCGCAGGTCGGTGACCTCGAGCAGCGGTGCCGGCCTCGAAGCGACCACCGGCCTGGGTGAGGTCGCGCTGGCGCGTGCTCACAGGACCGCCTCACGGATGTCGAACCGGCGGGCGACCCGGTCGCCGATGAGGTTGAACGCCAGCACGGTGAGGAACAGCATCACGCACGGGAAGAGCGTCGCCCACCACGCCTGCTCGATGAACTCGCGGTTCTCGGCCACCATCAGCCCCCACGACGCCTGCGGCGGCTCCACGCTGAAACCGAGGAAGGCGAGGCCGGCCTCGGCGCCGAGGATGATGCCGACCCCGGTGAAGAGCACCGACACGAGCGCGGGGACGACGTTGGGAAGGATCTCGCGGAACAGCACGCGTGGCGTGCGGGCGCCCAGACTGCGCGACGCGAGCACGTACTCCCGTTGGGCGAGGCTCAGCGTCTGCGCCCGCACGATCCGGGTGATCGGCGCGATCGAGAGCAGGGCGAACGTGAGCGTGATCGTCCACGTGTTGCTGAGCCAGCCGAAGCCGAACCCGAGGACGCTGATGTCGCTCTCCCGCAGCACCCGGCCGCGACTGATGACGAGGGCGGCGAAGATGAGTACCGGGAAAGGCGAGCAGGGCGTCGACGAAGATCGAGACGACCCGGTCGATCCAGCCGCGGAAGTAGCCGGAGATCATGCCGAGGGTGGTGCCGACGAGGAGCCCGATCACGATGCTGGTGATGGCGATGATCAGCGAGATGCGGGCGCCGTAGATGCAGCGGGAGAACACGTCGCGACCGAGCCGGTCGGAGCCGAACCAGAAGTCGGCGCCGGGACCGAAGGCGTAGTTGCCGGCCCCTTCGACGCGCTGGTCGGGCCGGTAGACGAACGGCAGGTAGTCGGCGAACACGGCCAGGACGACGAGGGTGAGCAGCCAGAGCACCCCGAACAGCACGCCGAGCTGCGGGAGGCGGCGCCGCTCGTCGCGACCGGTTCGGCGACGGCGACCGGGGCGAGCGTGCTCGCAGCCGTCGCCGCCGTGGCCGTGGGTGCTTCGATACTCATCCCGAGCGACCTCGCCAGCCGGATCCGCGGATCGACGACCGCGTACAGCAGGTCGACCACGAAGTTGGCGAAGACGACGACCACGACGAGCACGGCCGCGATCGCCTGGATGACGAGCAGGTCGTTCTGCTGGAAGGCGAAGACCAGGCGGTCACCGAGTCCTTTGGGGCCGAAGAACTGCTCGACGACGACGGCGCCACCGATCAGGGCCGACATCTGGAGGGCCACGCTGGTCATCAGCGAGAGGATCGACATCCGCAGCGCGTGCACCCACAGCACCCGATTCGGCGAGATCCCCTTCGACCTGGCCATCAGGATCGAGTCGCTCTGCAGGGTGAGGATCATGTCGGCACGCAGGAGCCGGCTCCACACCGCCCCGAGCCCGATCCCGAGCACGAGCGACGGGATGAAGAAGTTCTTGAAGTGCTCGACCGGGTTGTCCCACGGGGCGACGTACTTGGATCGTCCGACCGTCGGGAACGTCCCGAACCGGCTGACGATCAGGAACAGGGCGAGCACGGCGACGACGAGCACGCGGTGTGGAGATGAAGCCGAACGAGGCCACGCTGGTCGTCCGGTCGAACAGCCCGTCGCGCCGGTAGGCGCTGTAGACGCCCACCGGCACGGCGATGACGAGGCCGATCACGATCGCCCAGAAGGCGATGAACACCGTGCTCGGCATGCGCTGCTTGAACATCTCGACCGACCGACTGGCTGGCGACGTACGAACGACCCCAGTCGCCGGTGAAGGTGTCCTTGAGCCAGTACCCGTACTGCGCGACGAGCGGCTTGTCGAGGTATGGGTAGTCCTCCTTGACCTGCTCGATCTGCGCCTCGCTCACGGCCCCGCCCGCGAGGTCGCGGGCGGGGTCCGTGCTGCCGATCCTCGTCGCCGCCAGGACGACGAAGGTGACGACGAAGAAGACCAGGATGAACTGGATCAGTCGTTGAGCGGCGTAGCGCATGCCGAGCGAGTTATTCGGTCTTGTAGACCGAGCTGAGCCAGACCTGGCCTGGGAACCCGGCACCGTCGGCCATCGCGCCCTCGCCGTCGGGGAGGGGATCACGGCCGATGTTCTGCACGGACGGGTTCATGAGGATGCCCCACGTCGTCCACGACGTGGGCATGATCCAGCACTCCTTGGCGAACTGCCGGTTGATCTCCTGGGCCAGCTCGATGCTTCGCGCCTCGTCAGGCTCGCTGCGGGCCTCGTCGAGGAGGTCATTGATCACCGGGTCGTTGAGCCGGCCGAAGTTGAGGGCGACGCCCCGTCCTTCGCCTCGCCGCCCTTGGCGTCGGCGGCGAACCCGTGCCACCAGTGGTACTGGGTGTCGACCCACAGCCCGGCGTGGTTGCGCCAGCCGAACGCCTCGAAGTCGGGCGACCCGAGGAGGGCGTTGGTGATCAGCACCGACTGCTCGATCGGCGTCTGGGTGACGTCGACGCCGATGTCGCCCCACGCCGACTGGAGGTAGTCGGCGATCGCCTTCGTGGTGCCCGTCGGGGTGGTCGAGTAGTTGATCGTGACCGGGCCGTTGTCGGCCTCGTACTCCTCGATCGCGGCGCGGGCGGCGTCCGGGTCGTACTCGGGAAGGCCGGTGTCCTCGAGGTAGCCGTCCTGGCCCGGCGAGAACGGTCCGTTGGCCGGCCGGCTGAACCCGCCGTAGACGGTGTCGATGAAGTCCTGCTTGTCGATGGCCTGGACGAGTGCGCACCGTACCTCGCGGCTCTGCAGCTGCGGCACGGTGAGGTGGAACATGGCGTAGTTCGTCTCGGTCCGCACGTCCTGCTGCAGCGTCACGAAGTCGGTCCGGTCGACAAATTGTGAGACGACGGGGGGGTCGGACGTGGCGAAGATGTCGATATCGCCGGCCTCGAGCGCCTGCGCCCCCACCTGGTCCTCGACGATGACGCGGAACTCGATCTCGTCGAGATAGGGCAGTTGGTTGCCGTCGGCGTCGGTGCGCCAGTAGTCGGGGTTCTTGGTCACCGTCATCCGGTCCCCGGGCAGGTACTCCTGGACGATGAACGGACCCGTTCCGACGGGCTGGGTGGCCAGGTCCGGGTTGCCGTCGACCGCGGCGAGCCACGTCGGCGAGGCGATGAAGCCCGGCTGGCCGGCGAGGAGGTAGGGGAACTGGTACCACGAGATCGGTTCGTTCGGGTTGCCGTTCTTGCCGGTGAAGATCTTGAACGTGTAGTCGTCGATCTTCTCGCTTGACGATCGTGCCGTTGGGCTGCTTGGCGATGTCCTTGGTCGCGCCGGACACGAGCAGGCCGGCGAAGGTCCGGCTGAGGTTGTCGATCACGGCGTCGGCGTTCAGCGGTGTCCCGTCGCTGAAGGTGATGCCCTTCGCGGACCTTGATCGTGAACTCGGTGTAGTCGTCGTTCGGCTCGACACTCTCGGCGAGAAAGCCGTGGAGTTGGAGGTTGCGGTCGGTGACGAGCAGCGGCTCGATGAAGGTGCGGATGCGCATCTGGCAGTACGAGTCGCACTGCACGGCCGCGGGCGTCCACGGCGCGCCGACCTCGGCCTCGCCGGCGACGACGAGGCGACCGCCGACGACTGGATCACCCTCGGGTGGCGGAAGCGTGGCCTGGGTGAGGATCGTGGTGCCGGGCTCCCCGGTGGTCGGGGGACTCGATTCCCCCGGTCGTCCCGGTGCCGGGCGTGGTCGCTTCGGTGTCAGGGCTCGTGGCCGCGCTGGTCGTGACCGGGGCATCCGTTCCCTCGGGCTCCGTGCCGCCGCCCACCGATTCCCGTTCCGTGCGGTCGGAGCAGGCCGCGGCGACGAGCGCGAACCCGAGCAGTGCGGCGGCGAACCGACCGCGTCGACGGCGATTCGATGATTTCGATGAACCCACCAGGTGTTCCCCCTTGCAGACGATGTGGCTTTGCCCCGGGACCCGAAAGGATACGTCGCATGGTGCGTGACGCCCGTCACGGGACGCGGCCGACACTAGCCACGGGGTAACGGGCGACCAGAAATCGTGGTCGCAGTCGCCAGCTACCGTCCGTGCCGTGGCTCCAAGGGCTGGACGCGCCGCGGCCGGCTGCCGGGCGGTTTGTACAGTTCGGGCTCATGGGCGTGCTGGTTCCCCGGTCCCTCGACGCGGCCGTCGCCGCGCTGGCCGAGCATCCCGACGCCCTCGTCCTCGCCGGCGGCACCGACCTGATGGTCGAGGTCAACGAGTCCCGTCACCGGTTCGCCGAGGGCGACACCGTGGTCGCCGTCAACCGGGTGCCCGAGCTGCGCAGCTGGACGCACGACCCGTCGGCGCGGACCGTCCGGCTCGGAGCCGGCGTGACGTACGCCGAGCTCGAAGTCGCCCCGCTCGCCACCCTCCTGCCGGCGCTCGCCCAGGCGGCCCGCACGGTCGGCTCGCCGCAGATCCGCAACGCCGCCACGATCGGGGGCAACCTCGCGACCTGCTCGCCCGCCGGCGACGGTCTGCCGGTTCTGGCGGCGCTCGACGCGCTGGTCGAGCTGCACGATTCGGCGGGCCGGCGGGACCTCCCCGTCGCCCAGTTCATGACCGGGGTCAAGCGCACCGCCCGGCGGCCGGACGAGCTGATCACCGCCGTCACCGTGCCCGTGCTGGACGGCTGGCAGGGATACGCCAAGGTCGGCATCCGCAACGCGATGGTGATCGCGATCGCCGGGGCGTGCCTGGCCGTCGACCGCCCGACCCGTTCGATCCGCCTCGCCCTCGGGTCGGTCGCCCCGACCATCATCCGGGCCGCGGAGGCCGAGGCGTACGCCTCGTCGACGCTGGACTGGGAAACGCTCTCGCTCGACGACGCCGCGACCGGGGAGTTCGGCCGGCTCGCCGGGGCGGCGGCCCGGCCGATCGACGACCACCGGGCGACCGCGGCGTACCGGCGCCACGCCGTCGAGGTGCTCGCCCGCCGGCTCCTGCGACGGGCGTTCCCGAGCGGTGATCGGGATGGGTGAGCTGTACCACCTCCACGTCAACGGTGCGCATCACGAAGTGCAGGACGCCTGGCTGGGCGAGAGCCTGTTGTACGTGCTGCGGGAGCGCCTCGGCCTGCTCGGGGCCAAGGGTGCGTGCGAGGAGGGCGAATGTGGCTCGTGCAGCGTGCTCGTCGACGGCGAGCTGGTGTGCTCGTGCCTCGTCCTGGCCGCCAGCGCCGTCGACCAGCCGATCGTCACCATCGAGGGGCTGTCGGAACCGGGCGCGCCGACCGACGTGCAGCGGGCCTTCGTCGACGCCGGGGCGGTGCAGTGCGGGTTCTGCACCCCGGGACTGGTCATGGCGGCCCACGTCCTCCTCGACCGTCATCCCGAGCCGACCGACACCGAGATCCGCGAGGAGCTGTCGGGCAACATCTGCCGCTGCACCGGCTACGGCCGGATCATCGCGGCCGTGCAGACCGTGGCCGCCGCCCGCAAGGGCGACCGATGACCGTCACTGAGGCGCCGGCCCCACCGCGCACGGCCGGACGGATCGGCGACTCGCCGGCGCGACCCGACGGGATCGTCAAGACCCAGGGCACGTTCGCCTTCTCGTCCGACGTCCCGATCGAGGGCGCCGCCTGGGGGGCGACGTTGCGCTCACCCCACCCGTACGCCCGCATCGTCTCGATCGACCTCTCGGCGGCGTGGCGGATCCCCGGTGTCGAGGCGGTGATCACCGCCGACGACGTGCCCGGGAAGCCGACCTACGGCCTGATCGCCGCCGACCAGCCGGTGTTCGCCCGCGACGTGGTGCGCTACGTCGGCGAGCCGGTGGCCGCCGTGGCCGCCGATCACCCCGAGACCTGCCGGCGGGCGCTCGACGCGATCGCCGTCACGTACGAGGTCCTCGACCCGCTGCTCGACGCCGAGGCGGCGATCGCCGGGACCCACGAGCCGATCCACCCCGACGGCAACCTCCTCCGCCATCAGCGCATCCGCTGCGGCGACCCCGACGCCACCGGCGACGTCGTCGTCGAGGGGACCTACGAGATCGGGATGCAGGACCAGGCGTTCCTCGGGCTGGAGGCCGCCGTCGCCGTGCCCGACCCCGGCGCCCGCGGCGTCGAGCTGCACATCGCCACGCAGTGGCTGCACGAGGACCGCCGCCAGATCGCCGCCTGCCTCGGCCTGCGCGAGGACAAGGTGCGGCTCGCGCTCAGCGGGGTCGGCGGGGCCTTCGGGGCCCGCGAGGACATCAGCCTGCAGGTGCACACCTGCCTGCTCGCCCTGCGGCTGGGCCGGCCCGTACGCATGGCGTACAGCCGGGGGGAGAGCTTCCTGGGCCACGTCCACCGCCACCCGGCGCAGATCTGGATGCGTCACCACGCCACACGCGACGGCGAGATCGTCAAGATCGAGGCCCGGTTCGTGCTCGATGGCGGGGCCTACGCATCGACCTCGTCCGCCGTGCTGCTCAACGCGGTGACGCACACCCAGGGCCCCTATCGCTGCCCGAACGCCGTCGTCGACGGGTACGCCGTGCGCACCAACCATCTCCCGTGCGGAGCGATGCGCGGCTTCGGCGTCGTCCAGGCGTGCTTCGCCCACGAGAGCCAGATGGACAAGCTCGCCGCCGCCTGCGGTCTCGACCCGGTCGAGGTGCGGCGACGCAACGCCCTGGCCACCGGCGACGCGCTGATCACCGGGCAGGTGATCCAGAACGTCGCACCCGTCGCCCGGTGCATCGAGGAGACGTCCCGGTTGCCGCTGCCCACGACGCCGATCGGGGGAGCCGGGAATCGGCGGACGGCCTCGACCCGATGCGCCTGCCGGGTGGCGCCGGGCTCACCGCTGACCACGGAGACGTCCGCCGCGGCATCGGCTGGGGCGTGGCGATGAAGAACCTGATGTACTCGGAGGGCTTCGACGACTACTCGACGGCGCGCTGCCGGCTGGCCGACGGCGTGGCGACCTTGAAGTTCGCCTCGTCGGAGGTCGGCCAGGGGTTCGTCACCATCGCCCAGCAGATCGCACGGACCGTGCTCGGGGTCGACGACGTGATGCTCGAGCCGATCGACACGGCGATCGGGTCGGCGGGCTCGACCTCCGCGTCGCGGCAGACCTGGATGAGCGGCGGGGCGGTCGACGCGGCCTGCCGCGCCGTGCGCGAGCGCCTGTTCGAGCGGGTCGGGGCGGCGAACGGCATCGACCCGCTCCGCCTCGTCGTCGAGGGCTCCGACGTCGTCGACACGCTCGGTACGTTCCGCACGAGCGTCGCCGACGCCTCGCGTGGCGTGGTCATCGACGAGACCGCCGAGTACCACCACCGTCCGACCGAGGAGCTCGACGAGGACGGCCAGGGCGACTGCCACGTCGCGTTCGCCTTCGTCGCCCACCGGGTCGTGGTCGACGTCGACGCCGAGCTCGGCCTCGTGAAGGTGGTGCAGGTGGCCACGGCCCAGGACGTCGGCCGGGCCCTCAACCCGCTGGCGGTGCTCGGCCAGATCGAGGGCGGCATCTCCCAGGGGCTCGGGCTGGCCGTGATGGAGGAGATCGTCCAGGTCGACGGGCAGGTGCGCAACGCCAGCTTCACGGACTACCTGCTGCCGACGTTCCTCGACATGCCCGACGTCGTCGCCACGTTGGTCGAGGAGCCCGACCCGCACGCGCCGCTCGGCGCCAAGGGCGCCGGCGAGCCTCCGTGCATCTCGGTGACCCCGGCGATCGTCGCCGCGATCCGCGACGCCGTGCGCCAGTTCGACGGCGGCGATCGCCGGGCCGGACGGCTCACCCGCGTTCCCGTCCGCCCCGCCGACATCGCACTCTGAGCGCGCTGGGTGATCCGATAGCGTCCGAAGCGATGGCGAGCGAGCCGACCGAGCGAGCGCGAGATCATGACGTGGGACGACTTCGGCGTCGCCTCCCGCGACGTCGCCCAGATGGTCGCCGACGACGGGTACGAGCCGGACATGATCCTCGCCGTCGCCCGCGGCGGGCTGCTCATCGGCGGGGCGCTCGGCTACGCGTTGTCGGTGAAGAACGTCTACTCGATGAACGTCGAGTTCTACACGGGGGTCGACGAGCGCCTCGAGGTGCCGCGCATCCTGCCCCCGGCCCCGGACTTCGTCGACCTCCACGACGCCCACCTCCTGATCGCCGACGACGTCGCCGACACCGGTCACACCCTGCGCAGCGTGCAGCAGTTCGCCGAGGGCAAGGTGGCCGAGGTGCGCACGGCGGTGCTGTACGAGAAACCGCACTCGGTGGTGCGGTGCGACTACGTCTGGCGGCGCACGTCGCTGTGGATCAACTTCCCGTGGAGCGACAAGGATCCCGTCGCCAAGCGGGCCTGGGCCGTCCGCGACGCCTGATCCCCGGTTCTGTCGTTTGCTGTCGGCTCGAACCGGTCGATTCCAAACGACAGAACGGGTGGTCAGATGCTCGGCCGGGGGGCGAGCTTCTGGCGCAGGGTCGCCGGCGGGATCACGCCGAGCAGGCGGCCGTCGCGCCACACCGTCACGACCGGTCGCAGCGGGTTGAGCTTGGGGAGCACCGACGCCAGCTCGTCGTCGGGATCGGCCTGGGCGAGACGGTTGAACGGCATCATCAGCGACGTGAGCATGACCCATGGCCGCTGCTCGGCCGGCACCGCCCACAACTGATCCTCGAGGACCAGCCCGTCGAGCTCGCCGGTGTCGCCGCGCACGGCGACGGCGCCCGCGCCGCCGAGGCGGGAGCGCTGCCAGATCATCGAGTCGGCATCCATCTCGGCGTCGGTCTCGGCAACGCCGAACCAGGTCAGGTCGCCGACCTTCACCCCGTCGAGCCGCTCGCCGAGGTCGGCGAGGGCGATCTCGGCCCGGGCGTTGACGGCGATGAACATGCCGGTGAGGGCGATCCAGCAAGCCCGACTGACCGTTGAGCAGGAGCGCCAGCCCGAACGCGCCGAGGCCCCAGCCGAGCACCCGCCCGGCCAGGCCCGCTTCACGCATCGCCCGATAGCGGTTCCCGTGCTGCGCCCAGCGCACCGCCTTGAGGATCCGTCCGCCGTCGAGCGGGGCGCCGGGCAGCAGGTTGAACACGCCGAGGAGCGCCGTTGAGCACGCCCAGGCCGGCGAGGACCTCGACGACCGTGTCCGGCGCACCGAGCGCATGGAGGCCGAAGGCGGCGCCGAGCGGCGCCGACGCCGAGGGCGAGGCTGGCGAGCGGCCCGGCGGCGGCGATCCAGCCCTCGGCGCGGGCGGTGCGCGGCTCGTGGTCGAGGCGGGCCATCCCGCCGAGCGCCCACAGCTCGATGGCCGTCGTGCCGACGTCGAACCGCCGAGCGACGACGGCGTGGGCGAGCTCGTGGACGAGGATCGAGGCGAAGAAGGCGACGACGCCGAAGCCGGCGGCGACGAACCCGAGCTCCTCGGAAAGACCGGCCGCCAGCAGGGCGGCGATGACGATCGCGCTCCAGTGGACTCTCAGCGCCGCACCGGCGAGCCGGCCGAGGGAGATCGATCCCGTGAGCATTCCTGTCCTCGATGACCAGGCTACCGGCGGGTTCGCGCCAGAACGACAGTGGCGCAATTTCGCCCGCTGGCCCCCCAGATGCCGGCGCCCGGGAACGTCGCCGCGCCCGTGAGGTAGAGCCCCGGCACGGCGGTCTCGTAGCGGGTGAGCTCGGGATCGCGGTTGCGGAAGGCGGCCAGCGGCCCGCCTCCGAAGCTCGCCGCGTGCCCCGCCGGCAGGTGGAACTCTCGCTCGTACACGTCGGGGGTGACCGCCCGCCACTCGACGATCGTGTCGAGGAACCCGGGCTCACAGCAGCCGGCGAACACCTCCAACCAACGCTGCGGCTCGGCGGAGCCGGCCCACCCGCCGGGGCGGCGGTACGGGGTCAGCAGCACCTCGATGCTGAGCACGTGCCGACCCTCGGGCGCGATGGTCGGGTCGGCAAGCGACGGGACGTTGACGAGGAGCGCGGGTCGGCGGAGGATCTGTCCCGACGTCATCATCGCGACGGCTCGGTCCATCTCGAGGATCGACGGGGCGATGGTGAGCGTCGAACCGAGGTGGTCGCCGTCGTCGCGGAGGCGTGGCGGTTCGGTGACGACGGCATCGATCTTGGACTCGTAGCCGTCGGCGGGCACGACGCGGCTCCAGCGGGCGACGAGCTCGGCGGCTCCGGGAGGGGGATGCCGCAGCCACTCGACGAACGTCCGGCGGGCGTCGCATGCCGAGACGACCACCGGGGACGTGATCTCGGTGCCATCGGCGAGCGCCACACCGGCGACCCGGTCGGCCGCGCAGAGGATCCCGGCGACCGCGCTCGACAGGCGCAGCGTTCCGCCGTGATGGGTGAACGCCGCCGCCAGCGCGTCGCCCAACCGGCCGCTCCCGCCCACCGGCCGGCCGACCTGGGCGGTGTGCCGCATGGCGTAGGTGAGCGCGCCGAGCCCCGTGCCCGGCCGCTCGGGGCTGACGCCCCAGACCAGCGGGCCGGCGACCAGCGCCGGACCGAGCACGGCGTCGCGGGTGAAGAACGAGCGCATCACCGCGGCCGCGCTGCGCCGGCCCCACCTGAGCAGCCCGGGCACGCCGGCGAACCGGCGGCGGACGCCGGCCCGGGTGAGCCCGGTGAGTGTCGGCGGCTCGATGGCCGCGGCGGCGATCAGCTCGACCGCCGGCCGGGCCGTGCGCAGGTAGCGGCGGTAGCCGTCGACCTCGCCGGGATGGGTGGCGCCGAGCTCGTCGATGGTGCGCTCGACGTCGTGCCACTGGCGCCACGCCGGGCCGCTCGACCACGCCGTGCCGACCTGGGCGGGATCGATGTCGAGGTAGCGCAGCCCGAAGTGGGCGAGGTCGAGCTCGTCGGCGATCGGGGTCGGTGCGGAACGTGACGTGGTCGCAGTTGCAGATGTTGACGGTCGCCCCGGCGAAGCGCTCGCTCGCCGCCACCCCGCCGACGCCGGCACGCGCCTCGAGCAGCAACGTCCGCCACCCGGCCCGGGCGAGGTAGGTCGCGCACACGAGGCCGTTGTGCCCGGCTCCGATCACGATCGCGTCGTAGTCGGCCTCCGGCAGGGCGAGCGAGCGGGTGCACGGGCTGGATGGACACAGTGGACATGATGGTCCGCGACGGATTCACTAGCGTGCCCGCGTGCCCATGACCCGCCGGCTGGCCGAGCTGCGCGCGCCCCAGATCGCGAGAGCTGCTCGACGAGCGGAGCATCCTCGTCCAGCCGCTGGGCGCGATCGAGCAGCACGGGCCGCACCTGCCGCTGAACACCGACCTCGTCATCGCCGAGGCGGTCGCCGACGCCGCCGTCGACCGGGTCGGGGACGAGGTCGACGCCTGGCTGCTGCCGCCCCTCGCCTACACCAAGTCGAACGAGCACGCCTGGGCGCCCGGCACGGTCTGGTTGTCGCCGTCGACCCTGCTCGCGGTGCTCGACGACCTCGGGCGGTCGGTGGCGCTGACGCCGGCCCGGCGCCTCGTGTTCATGAACGGGCACGGCGGGAACAGCGCGCTCGTCAACGTCGCCAACCGCGAGCTCCGGCGGCACCACGGGCTGATGACGTTCCTCGCCCATCCCGGCCTCCCGCCCGACCAGGGCGGCGCCTCACCGCCGGAGGAGCTGGGCATGGGCGTCCACGGGGGGACCGACGAGACGTCGCTCATGCTCCACCTCGCTCCTGACCTCGTCGACCTGTCGGCGGTCGAGCGACAGGTTCCCGAGCACCTCGCCGAGAACCGCTACGTGCGCTTCGGGGGGCCGGTGACGTTCGGCTGGCTCTCCGACGACTTCGGGGGCGCTGGGGTGATCGGTGACCCCACCGCGGCCACCGCCGAGCGCGGCGGTCAGCTGTTCGCCGGTGCCGTCGAGGCCTTCTGCGCCGCCCTCGGGGAGATCGCCCGGTTCGAGTTCACCGCGCCGGGGTGACGTCGGCGGCCAGAGCGTCGGCCGCGGCGCCAGACGATGCGTTCCGGCGGGCCGGTGGCGATCGCCGCCCGCAGTGACGCGGCCCGGACGGCGACCAGATCGGCGGGAGCGCCCGGCGCGACGGCGAGCGGCGGGCGGTGGACGGCCCGGCGGGCGTCGTCGGTGACGGCGGCCCAGGCGTCGGCGGGGGACAGGTGGGCGGCGAGGATCATCAGCGCGGCGGTCTCGAACGGGCAGCGCGCGGCCCACCGGATTGAACGGGTCCTGCAGGTTGTCGCCGCCGGCGGCGACGACGACACCGGCATCGCGCAGCGCCTTCACCGCGGTCAGTCCGCGCGGCATCGCCTGCTGCTGATCGCGACCCTGCAGGTAGAGGTTCGTCGCCGGGAGGACGACGACCGTGATCCCGGCCGCGGCGACCGCCTCGGCCACCTTCGTTGACGCTCCGCGCTCTGCATGCCGAGGCTGACGCAGTGACTGGCGGTGACCGGGCGGTCGAAGCCCGTCGACGTGACGACGTGGGCGAGCTCGGCGAGACCGTTCGCCGACGGGTCGAGGGTCTCGTCCGTGTGCAGGTCGACGCCGACGCCAAGCTCCGTCGCGATCTCGAGCAAGGTCTCCGTCGCCGCACGGACGGCGCCGTCCTCGAGGTGGGGACAGCCGCCGACGAGATCGGCACCCCGCGCGACCGCCTCGCGCAGCAACGCCCGCTGCCCGTCCCCCTCGTCACCGGCGACCGGCCAGCCGCACAGCGCGACGATCTCGACGTCGATCACATCGGCGACTCGGCGGCGCACCTCGACGAGCGCCTCCACGCTGAGCAGGCCGTTGTCGAGCGTTGTGTCGACGTGCGTGCGCACGAAGCCGAAGCCGTTGGCCGCCATCAGCCGGGCGGCCCGCTCGGCGCGCTCGACGGTGTCGGCGAGATCGATCGAAGGGCGGGCGGCGACCATCGTGTCGATCGCTCCGAGCAGGTCGCCGCGCTCGTTGGTCAGGCGCTCGGCGAGGAACGCCTTGTCGAGGTGGGCGTGCGGCTCGGCCGCGGCGGGCAGGAGGAGCCAGCCGTCGAGCTCGACAACGGCGTCCGCCGGTACCGGCTGGACGGCGCCGACGGCGTCGATGACGCCGTCGCGGATCCGCACGTCGGCGACCCGTGACCCGTCGGCCAGCAGTCGCTGCGGCGAACGTCGGCAGCACGCTGGTCGGCCATCGTCGTCGGCAAACTACCCACTGGTACTCTCGACGGTCGTGAGGCTGGGTGCGTTCTTCTTCGGCGGGGTCGAGCTCGACGACGCCGGCGCCGGTCCGCCGGCGGCGACCGACCGGCGATCCAGCAACGAGCAGATCTGGAGGTCGACGACCGACTACGTCGCCTCCGCCATCGAAGCCGAGCGGCTCGGGCTACGACTCGTTCTGGATGACCGAGCACCACTTCCAGCACGAGGGCTACGAGGTCATCCCCAACGGCATCCAGATCGCGACCTGGATCGCGGCCCACACCAGTCGCATCCGCCTCGGCACGATGTTCAACGTCGTGCCGCAGTGGAACCCGCTGCGTCTCGCCGAGGACTTCGCGACCCTGCACAACCTGTCCGGCGGACGGGCCATCCTCGGCGTCGGCCGGGGGACGGTTCCCCGCGAGGTGCTCCACCTCAACGACAAGGGCGTGTCCATCGGCTCGTACGACAACCCGGAGAAGGCGGCCGACGACCAGCTCAACCGCGAGGTGTTCGAGGAGTCGATGGACATCATCCGCCTCGCCCTCGACCAGGAGAGCTTCTCCTACTCCGGCAAGCACTTCCGGATCCCGGTCCCGGGCATCCCCGACCGCGGCGGCACCGTCCAGACGCTGACCCTCGTGCCGCGCCCGCTGTCACCCGTACGAGGTCTGGCAGGCGGTCACGAGCCCGCCGACGCTCGAGTACGTGCCGGTCGCCGGGCACGGGGCGGTGTTCTGGAACCAGCACTACTCGTTCATCGAGCGGTTCTGGCACGGCTACGGCGAGCGCTACGCCGCCGCCCACGGCCACGAGCTCGCAACCGGAGACAAGCGGATGCTCGTGATCTCGGTGCGCGTCGAGGACACCTACGAGAAGGCGGTGGAGACGGCGACACCTGGTCACGACGAGTTCTGGAAGTTCCTCGGGCCGTACGGGTGGAGCCGCGGGTACATGGGTCCGGACGGCAAGCCCGCCAAGCCCGGACTGATCCCGACGCTGGACGAGTCGATCGCGCAGAAGACGATCCTCCTCGGCGCGCCGGACGACGTCGCCGAAGGAGTCGCCTTCTACCGCGACCTCCTCGGCCTCGAGCACCTGACGATCTTCCCGCACCTTCTCGGCGACCCGTACAAGAAGGCCGACGAGCAGATGGCCCGCTTCGTCGAAGAGGTCCTCCCGCTTCTCTGACCCACCGTTCTGTCGTTCAGCAACCGCCGGTTCGGGCCGGTTCCAAACGACAGTTCGGGGCATTCGCGTATCTGACCCTCCGGCGGGGACTCCCGTACCCCGACCACCCGTTCCATCGGCCGTGCCGATTCAGGTCGGGCCTCCCGATGGGGCATTCATGGAGGGAGCAACACCAAATGCAACACCGAAAGAGCTGGGGACGCCGGCTGCGATGGGGACTGGGGGTGATGTCGGCGGTGCTCGTCGGCGTCGGCGCTCCGGTCGCCGGGCAGACGGCCGAGCGGGCACCGAGCCCGGCCCAGGACGAGCAGCCCGACCCACAGTCGGGTGAGCCGAGCGAAGACTTCGCGGGATACGTCGGATACGTCGGGGCCGGCGGTGCCGGCGCCAGCGCCGCTCCGACCGACCCGGACGAGCCCAAGGCCGAGCCCCTCGGGCCGGTCGGGACGAACTCGACGGAGAGCCAGGACGTGCCCGGCCAGGTCCCCGCGGCCGCCGACGATTCGGCGCTGACCGCGAGCCCACTGCCGCCCGCACCGATCCCGGCCGAGGTCGAGAAGGTCGAGTCGGCACTCGCCGAGGACGGTACCGCCCGCGTGATCGTCATGATGCGCGCCGCGACCCAGCTCGAAGCCGACCTCTCGGCGTCCGAGATCGACGCCCAGCACGACGGCGATCGCCGAGTCCCTCGACGGGCTCCAGGCCACGCTCAAGGGCACGGGCTCGCAGAAGATGCAGGAGCTGACGGCCGTGCCGTCAGCGGTCTACGAGGTGACGCCAGGCCGGACTCGACGCGCTTCTGGCCGACCCGAGTGTGGCGGCCGTGACCCTCGACGGCGAGGTCCAGTCCCAGCTCGACTTCAGCACCGGCGTGATCGACTCCGACCTGCTGAACGCCGCCGGCGTGCTCGGCAACGGCTTCGACGGCTCGCCGGTCGGCAGGTTCGAGGTCGCGATCGTCGACTCTGGGGTCGACGGCGGGCACAACGCCTTCTGACCGGACCGGATCGTCCGCCAGGCGTGCTTCGTCACCAACTTCTCGTGCCCCGGCGGGACGAACACCTTCATCGGTGGCGGAGCGGTGAGGAGTGCACGCACTCGTCGGACTGCGACCATGGCACCCACGTCGCCGGCATCGCCGCCGGTTCGTTCTACACCGGTGGTCACGAAGGCGTCGCCCGCGGCGCCGGCATCGTCGCGATCAACGTGGCCCAGGACAACCCGAGCAGCGGGCGTTGGACGGCGTTCTTCTCGTCGATCGACAACGCGCTGCGACCACGTGCTCGACCTGAAGACCAGCACCAACCCGAACATCGTGGCGGTGAACCTGAGCATCGGCGGGAACCTGTCTGCAGGGGCGTGCGACGCGGCACTCCCGGCAACGGCCACGCTGGTGAACAACCTGGCGGCGGCGGGCGTGGCCACGGTCATTGCCGCCGGCAACGACGGGTCGAACACGCAGGTCAGCTTCCCCGGGTGCCTGTCGAACGCGCTCACGATCAGCGCCACCGACAACGCCGACGTCCCGGCCGGGTTCACCAACTCCAACCCGGTGACCGACTTCTGGGCCCCCGGCGTCGAACATCACGGCCCCGATCCCGACGACGGACAACGAGGGCCCGAAGAGCGGCACCTCGATGTCCACACCTCATGTGGTCGGGTCGATGGCCCTGCTGCGCGAGTGCGTCGACGGCAACGGTGTCCCGATCACGAACGCGAATGCCGTCTCGGACCTCGCCGCCACTGGCGTCAACGTCACCCGCAACGGGGTCACCCGCAAGCGGATCAACGTGCTCGACGCGGCGACGAGCAACGTGAACAACAACGACTTCGCGTTCCCCGAGGTGTTCGCCGGCAACGGTCCGTTCAACGACTTCGACTTCAACGTCTGCGCCGACAGCGAAGCCGGGGAGCCGGGACCGTTCAGCCGTCGACAACAGCATCTGGTGGCGTTGGACGCCGGCGACGACCGGCACGGCCACGATCTCGACCGAGGACGGCGGCGGCTTCGCGACGACCTTCGACACGACGCTGACCGTCGTACACGGGCAACACGCTCGGAACGCTGAGCCCCGTGGCGTTCGACGACGACAGCGGCACCGGGCTGCGCAGCCTCGTGACGTTCCCCGTCCAGGCCGGCACGGCGTACCGGATCAAGGTGGACGGGTTCGGCGCGACCAACGGGTTGCTGAACCTGCACATCCAGAACGGTCCGCCTCCGACGTGCCAGGGTGTTCCGGCGACGATCGTCGGGACGATCAACAACGACGTGATCAACGGCACCGCCGGCAACGACGTCATCGTCGCCGGTAACGGCAACGACACGTCAACGGCCTGGCTGGCAACGACCGGCTCTGCGGCGATGCCGGCAACGACGTCATCAACGCCGGTACCGGCGCGGACTCGGCCTTCGGCGGTCCCGGTGCGGACACTGTCCGCGGGGAAGCCGACAACGACACCTGCTCGGCAACGCCGGCTGCGGTGACCTCAACGACGTCGGCGACTTCATCCCCGGCGGCGCCGGCAACGACTTCCTCGACGGGTGGGTCGGCAACGACACCCTCGACGGTGGTCTGGGCAACGACAACATCCAGGGCAACCAGGACATCGACACGGTGACGCTACCAGTCGGCGCCTGCAGGCGTCACCGCCAACCTCACGGCCAACACCGCGGCCGGCGGGGCGGGCAACGATGTCTATGGCGAGCCCGTCGGTGGCCGATCGAGAACATGATCGGGTCGAACTTCAACGACGTCCTCGTCGGAGACGCCGGCAACAACGTCATCCGGGGCCTCAACGGCAACGACCACATCAACGGCGAGGGCGGCAACGACGCGCTGGTCGGCGGCAACGGCCACGACGTGCTCGCCGGGCGTGCTCGGCAACGACGCCTTCTTCGGCGATGCCGGCAACGACACGGCGACGTTCGCCGCGTCGCCGGCGCCGGTGACGGTGAACCTGACCGCCGGCACGGCGGCCGGTGAGGGTGCCGACTCGTTGGCCGGGGTCGAGAACGTCGTGGGTTCGGCGTTCAACGACGACCTCATCGGCAACGCCGCAGGCAACGTCCTCGATGGCCAGAACGGCCACGACCGGGTCCGTGGGCTCGCCAACCACGACATCCTGCTCGGCGGCTCTGGCAACGACACTCGTGGCTGGCGGCAACGGCAACGACCAGCTGGTCGGCGCGGCCGGCAATGATCGCCTGTTCGGCGAGGCCGGCGACGACAGCCACAACGGTGGTGCCGGGTTCGACCGGTGCAACGGCGGCGCTGGGCCTCGACGCCCAGGTCCTCTGCGAGGTGATCGTCAGCATCCCGTAGCGCATCGTCAGCAAGCATCAGGCGGAGCCGGTGGTGTTGGGCCACCGGCTCCGCCGCGTCCCGTGCCGGTTCGTCAGATCCCGGCCGCGCTGCCGATCCGGGTTCGTGGGTCGGCGGCCGCGGCGAAATGCCCGGCCGCTCGACCGTGATCACGTGGGCGTGGCCGAAGCCGGAGTCGAACGGAGGTGCGACGTCCACCGGGTGGCCCCGATCGAGGAGGCCGGTGCGCCACCCGGTGGGCGCGTGGCCCTCGACCATCACCGTCGGAGGGACGCCGCTCGTCCAGGTGTCGAAGCCGGTGGCCGGGCCGCGCAGCGCCCAGCGCCCGTGCGCGACCGCCTCGGCCGGGCTGGCGCCGTGGCGGAACAGGCGCACGGCGAGCTGGAGCAGGATCTGCGGCTGGGCGTCACCGCCCATCGTGCCGAAGACGGCCGCGAGCTCGTCCGCCCCTGGTCGCGATGGCCGGGCAAAGCGTGTGCGGCGGGCGCCGTCGCGGCCCGTACTCGGCCGGATGGCCGGGCCGGAGGCTGAAGCCGAGGCCGCGGTTGTGCAGGTTGATCCCGGTGGTCGGCTCGACGAGCCACGAGCCGAACCCGGCCGCGTTGGACTGGATCAGGCTCACCGCGATTCCCGACTCGTCGGCCGTGCACAGGTAGGTGGTGTCCCCAGCGGCGGCCGGCGCGGGACGGGCGCTGGCCCGCTCCACGTCGATCAACTCGCCGCGACCATCGATCGCGGCGATCAGCGCGTCGCCGTCGGCATCCTCATGGAGGACGTCGGGCCGATCGTGGGACGCCGCGGTGGCCGCCTCGATCAGCACGTGGGCCCACGCCGCGTCGTCGGGATCCTCGGGAACGCCTGCCCGCTCGGCGAGCCGGGCCACGCCCAGCGTCAGGTAGCCCTGGGAGTTCGGCCCGATCGTCGCCAGGTCGACACCGAGAGCGTGCGCCGCGCAACGGCTCGACCCACTCGGCCTGTACCGCCGCGAGATCCTCCGGAGTGAAGAGACCATCGCCGACGTGGAGCAGGCCCTCCCCGAAGGCGCCGCCGTAGAACGCCGCCGCGGCCGCCGGCGACGATGGCCTGGAGCGTCAGCGCGACCCCCGGGCGACGAACCATCACCCCGGTCGCGGTCGCCTGGTCGGCGAGCTCGTGGAGCTGCTGCCGCCCGGCGTCGTCGAGGGTCGCGAGCGAGCCGACCAGCAGCGGACTGGCGGGGAACCCGGCCGCGGCGAGGCGGATCGCCGGGGTCAGCACCGTCGCCAGGTCGAGCGTCCCGAAGCGCTCATGGAGCGCGATCCACCCGTCGACGCAGCCGGGCACGGTCACCGATCTGATGTCGTGGCGCAGGGGCATCGTGGTGAGGCGCTCGGCCCGCATCGCATCCGGGTCGGCTCCGCTTCCCGCCCGACCGCTCGCATTCAGGCCGACGAGCTCGCCCTCGGCCGTGCGCACCAGGGCGAACAGGTCTCCGCCCATGCCGCACAGGTGCGGCGCGGTGACGGCGAGGGCGGCGTTGGCGGCGACCGCGGCGTCGACGGCGTTGCCGCCGACCGTGAACGTGGACATCGCCGCCTGCGTCGCCAGCTGGTCGGCCGTGACGGCGACGGCGCGGTAGGCCCGGACCGAACCGCAGGGCACGCTCACCGTCATCGCCGCCGACCATACGCTCCGCGAAGATGGCGGCATGACGGTCCGGTCGCCGATGGGCAGACGCGGCCCGGCCGTGGTCATGATGGCTGCCGGCGGCGATCGTGATGGTCGTCGGCTCGCTCGTTCCGTGGGTGCGCAGCGGCGGGGCCCGGCGCAACAGCTACGACCTGCTGTCGCTGGTCGAACGCCTGGGCTTCGCGCCCGATGGACCGGCCGAGGCGGCGTTGCGCTGGTGGCCGCTGATTCCGCTGCTGGCGGCGGTCGCCGTCGTCGCCACCTGGTGGGGCTGGCCGCGTGCCGGCGGGACGGTGGGCGTCGTCGCCGCCGTCTACGGCGGTGGGGTGGGGCTCGCCGTGAGCCGGGCCGACGCAGGCTCTGGTGCGCGTCGAGGCGGGCCCGGCGGCGACGTTCGTCGGAGCGCTGATCCTCGCCGTCGGGCTCGATCGCGGCGATCGTGCGTCAGCTCCACGACGCCCCGAGCCGATGAGCACCTCGCGCAGCACCGCCGGGCGGTCGGTCATGATCCCGTCGACGCCGAGGTCGAGCAGCCGGGTCATCTCCTCGGCGTCGTCGATCGTCCACACGTGGACCTGGATGCCCCGCCGGTGCACCCGCTCGACGAAGCGCTCGTCGACCACCGTGAGCCGGCCGCGGCTCACCGGCACCTGCGCCGCCAGCGGTCCCGGCCACGTCCATCCGATCAGCCGCAGCGCGGCCAGTTCGGCCGGCCCGGCCCCGGAGCACAGCCCGTCGCCGAGCCGGCGCCGCAGCCGGAACAGCCGCCGGTCGCTGAACGCGCTGACGCAGACGCGGTCGAGGATCTTGGCGCGGGCGAGCTCGTCCGCCAACGGGTCCGCCGCCCGGTCGGCCTTGCAGTCGATGTTCCACCGGATGTCCGGCCAGGCGCCGAGGAGCTCGTCGAGGCGGGGGATCGGCTCCCGCCCGTCGACGCGCGCCGTCGCCACCTCCCGCCAGGGCAGCTCGGAGATCCGGCCCGGTCGCCCGCACGTGCGGGAGAGGTCGTCGTCGTGGAAGGCCACGACGACTCCGTCCGCGGTGACGTGGACGTCGGTCTCGAGGTAGCGGTAGCCGAGCTCGACGGCCCGCTCGAAGGCGGGACGCGTGTTCTCCGGGGCCTCGCTGGCGCCGCCGCGGTGGGCGAACGCGATCGGCCCCGGCCAGTCGAGAAAGGGATGGCGGGGAGGCCGTGGAGTGCTCGACACGGCTCGCAGTATGGTCGTCGTCATGAGTCGAGCTTCCGAGGATGTGCGCGCCCTGCCGCTGGCCGGGGAACGGTTCACCGGCACCGAATCCGCCGTCGTCACGTCGCCCTTCGACGGTCACGAGATCGGTCGCGTCCCGGTCTGCGGCCCGGCCGACGTCGACCGCGCCGTCGGCGCGGCGAAGGCCGCGCTCGCCGGCGGTCCGCTGCCCCGCTGGAAGCGAGCCGAGGTGCTCGACACCGCCGCCCGCTTGCTCGCCGAGCGCCGGGAGGAGTTCGCCGCGATCATCGCCGAGGAGGCGGCCAAGCCGATCAAGACGGCCCGCGTCGAGGCCGAGCGGGCGGTGGGGACGTTCCAGTTCGCGGCGGGCGAGGCCCGCACGCTCGCCGGTGAGATGGTCGCCCTCGACGCCATCGCCAGCGGCGAAGGGAAGCTCGGGCTTCGCCCTGCGCGTGCCGATCGGGGTCGTCGGCGCGATCTCGCCGTTCAACTTCCCGCTCAACCTCGTCGCCCACAAGCTCGCCCCGGCGATCGCCGCCGGTTGTCCGGTGGTGCTCAAACCGGCGAGCCAGACCCCGTTCAGTGGGATCCGCCTGGCCGAGCTGCTGATCGACGACTGCGGCCTGCCGGCCGAATGGCTCCACGTGGTCACCGGCGGCGGTGGCACCGTCGGCAACGCCTTGGTCGACCACGACGACGTCGCGCTGATCACGTTCACGGGCTCGCCTCCCGTCGGCTGGGCGATCAGGGCGCGGGCGCCGCGCAAGAAGGTCGGGCTCGAGCTGGGCAACAACGCCCCGGTGATCATCGAGCCCGACAGCGACTGGCAGACGGCGGCGGCCAAGATCAAGGTGGCCGGGTTCTCCCACGCCGGGCAGAGCTGCATCTCGACCCAGCGGGTGCTGGTCCACGCCGATGTCGCCGACGAGTTCGTCGCCGCGCTGGTGAAGGAGGTGTCGTCACTGGTCGTCGGCGATCCGATGGACGAGCAGACCGACGTGTCGGCGCTGATCTCGCCCTCCGAGCGTGACCGGGTCAAGGAGTGGGTCGACGAGGCGGTCGCCGGCGGCGCCACCGTCGCCTACGGCGGGGAGGTCGACGCCCAGGGCGTGCTCGGGCCCACGGTGCTCACCGGCGTGTCGCCCGACATGAAGGTCTGCACCGAGGAGGTGTTCGGTCCGGTCGTCGCGGTCGCCACCTACGACGAGCTCGACGAGGCCCTGCGGCTCGCCAACGACACCCGGTACGGGCTGCAGGCGGCGATCTTCACGCCCAACCTCGGCGACGCGATGAAGGCGCTCCGCGTCCTCGACTTCGGCGGCGTGCTCGTCAACGAGGTGCCGACGTGGCGGGCCGACCAGCAGCCGTACGGCGGGGTCCGCGACAGCGGGAACACCCGGGAGGGGCCGGCGTACTCGGTGCGCGAGATGACCGAGCTGCGGATGGTGGTGCTGAGCCCGTGATCAGATGGGGGGTGCTGGGGGCCACCTCCCGGAACCACCGTCAGCGTCTGCGTCCGGCGATCGACCTCGCCGGTCAGCGCATCGTCGCCGAGGGGTCGAGCCGGGGGGACGACCTGTCGGCGTACGACGAAGTGCTCGCCGACCCCGAGCGTCGAGGCGGTCTACATCCCGCTGCCCAACTCGATGCACGTCGAGTGGGTGACCAAGGCGCTGGCGGCCGGCAAGCACGTGCTGTGCGAGAAGCCGCTGGCGATGTCGGCCGCCGACGCCGAGGCGCTGTACGCCGCGGCCCAGGCGGCCGGGCGGCACCTCTCCGAGGCCTACGTGTGGCCGCACCATCCGCGCGCCCAGCGGCTGCTCGAGCTGGTCGCCGTCGGCGAGCTCGGACGCATCCAGTCGCACCACGCCACGTTCTCCTTCGTCGTCGAAGCCGGGCGACCACCGCCTCGACGAGCGCGGCGGCGGGGCGCTGTTCGACGTCGGCATCTACTGCCTCGGTCCGCCGCTGCTGATGACCGGGCGCGACCCAGGTCCGGTCGCGGCGACGGCGACCCGCAACGAGGTCGGCGTCGACGTGGCGATGAGCGGATGGGTCGAGCTCGAAGCCGGGCGCGGCGGCGACGTTCGCCGTGTCGTTCGACGCGCCCGCCCGCCGGCACCAGGAGGTCGTCGGGGCCGGGGCGCGGTCGTCATCGACAACTACATGCCCGGTCCGGACCGGCCGGGCACGATCTGTGATCCATGCGCCGCGACGGCAGCCGGGACGAGGTCGGCCACCAGGGCGCCAACGCCTACGAGCGGATGGTGACGGCGTTCGCCGCCGAGGTGGCCGGCGAGCCGGAGCCCCGATGGACCGCAACCGACTCGATCCGCCTGGCCCACCTCCTCGACCGGCTCCACACCGCATCGCGCTCGCCGTCCCGGCCGCCGCCACGCCCCCGGTCACGCCGAGCTGAGCCGATTCTGAGCCTCCGGATCGCTGAGCGACTGGCAGGCTCAGAACCCGATTCAGATGGCGCGGCCGGCGGCCGACCAGTACTCGTCCTTGAGGTGGCGCTTGTAGAGCTTGCCGGTGGGGTGGCGGGGGAGATCGGGGCGGAAGTCGATCGAGCGAGGGCACTTCACGTCGGCGAGGTGGCTGCGGCAGAACTCGATCAGCTCCCGCTCCAGGGCCGCCGCCTCGTCCGTGTCGGCGGGCATCTCGATCGGCTGCACGACCGCCTTGACCTCCTCGCCGAACTCCTCGTTGGGCACCCCGAACACCGCGACGTCGACGACCTTGGGGTGGGTCACGAGGACGTTCTCCGCCTCCTGGGGGTAGATGTTCACGCCACCCGAGATGATCATGTACGCCTTGCGGTCGGTCAGGTACAGGTAGCCCTCGTCGTCGACGTAGCCGACATCGCCGAGCGTGCTCCAGCCCTTGGGATGCCGCGAGCTGGCCGTCTTCTCCGGATCGTTGTGGTACTCGAACTGGAGCGCCGCTCTCGAAGAAGATCGTCCCGCTCTCGCCGGTCGGCACCTCCTCGCCATCGTCGCCGACGATGTGCACGGTGCAGCCGAGCGGGAACGCCGACCGTGCCCGGGTGGGCGAGCCACTGCTCGCTGTTGCAGTAGACGAAGCCGTTGCCCTCCGTGCCGGCGTAGTACTCGTGGATCACCGGCCCGAACCACTCGATCATCTCCCGCTTCACCGGTACCGGGCACGGCGCGGCGGCGTGGATGACGTAGCGCAGCGACGAGACGTCGTGGCGGCCGCGGACGTCGGGCGGCAGCTTGAGCAGGCGCACGAACATCGTCGGCACGACCTGGGTGTGGGTCACTTGGTAGCGCTCGATGAGCTCGAGGAACTCGCTCGGCGTCGAAGTGCTCCATCACGACGACCGTCGCACCGAGGGCGTGGGCGGCCATGCAGAAGCGCAGCGGGGCGGCGTGGTACAGCGGGGCGGGGGAGAGGTACACCGATTCGGCGGTCACCCCGAAGAGGAACTGCAGCACCGGCGTCACCGCGCCGCCGCGTGGACTCCAGCGGCTCGGGCCGGAACTCCCGCTCGACCCCCTTCGGGCAGACCGGTCGTGCCCGACGAGTACAGCATGTCCGTGCCGGCGACACGCCCGTCGAGCGGCTCGGCGCTCGCCGCGGCGACGGCGTCCTCGTACGGCTCGTACCCGTCGATCGTGCCGTCGAGCATCAGCCGCAGACGTCACGCGCGGGGTGTGGGCGACGATGTCGGCGGCCTGGTCGGCTTTGGCGGACGACGTGATGAAGACCGTCGGCCCCGCAGTCCTCGATGATGTAGGCGAGCTCGTGGCTCGTCAGCCGGGAGGACGCCGCCGTGTACACGGCGCCGGCGTAGTGGCAGCCCCACGCCACCTCGAGGTAGCGCGGGTGGTTCTCCATGCAGATCGCCACGTGGTCGCCCGGCTGCACTCCGGCGTCCCGCAGCACCCGGGACAGCCGGTTGGCCGCGGCGTCGAGCTCGGCGAACGTCTGCACCGCGCCGGTCGAGGCCATGACGACGGCCGGCTTGTCGGGCTGCGAGTCGACGTGGGCGCCGGGGTACATGGCTCGGGACGGTACCCGACGGATCCGGCGTTACGTTCGGTGCATGAGGAGCGCCACGAGCTCGATCCCGGTGACGACGCCTGGGGCCGACTCGCCCAGTTCGCCGAACTCGTCTCCGGGGACCCCCGATCGGTGGCGGTCGACCGGGCGGCGCTGGCGATCGCTGCGGTGCTGCGTCCGGCGACCGACGCGTGGGCGCGCTCGCCGCCCTCGACCACCTCGCCGCCGAGCTGCCCCGATCCGACGTTCGACGGGCTGCGCCGCTACCTCTTCCACGACGCTCGGCTTCCGCGGCGACCGCGAGCACTACGACGACCCGCGCAACTCGTTCCTCGACCTCGTCCTCGCCCGCCGGACCGGGCTCCCGATCCTGCTCGCCACGGTCATGATGGAAGTCGGCCGGCGGGCCGAGGTGCCCGTCGTGGGGATCGGCATGCCGATGCACTTCCTCGTGCGCTGCGGTCGCGACCCCGACCGATTCGCCGATCCGTTCACGGGCGACGCGCTCGACGGCGCCGGCGTGCGGCGGCTGTTCGAGGCCATGGCCGAAGGACGGCTGCGGTGGGACGAGCGCTACGTGCGAGCCGGTCATCGCCCGCGCCATCGTGACGCGGATGCTGGCGAACCTGTACGCGAGCTACCGGCGCCGGCGCGACCCGGTGCGCCTCGCCCTCGTGGCCAGGATGCGGGCCTCGATCCCCGAGCTGCGACGCCGAAGGCAACGGCCGCCGCCCGCCTGGGGGCGATCTTCAATTGACGCGGTACCGTTCGCGCCATGACGGTGACCGAAGCCCAGTCGACGACCGACGAGCAGCGGGTCCTCGACCTGGTCGACGACCTGGTCGAGAAGTTCCCGCCGAAGGAGACCGACGCCACGACGTTCCTCGGTGAGCAGTTCGACCGCGGCCTGGCCTGGGTCCACTTCCCGGTCGGCCACGGCGGGCTGGAGCTGTCGCCCAAGCTGCAGAAGACGATCAACGAACGGATCTCCGCCGCCGGCGGTCCCAACGCCGCCTACCGCAACCCGATCGGCTACGGGATGTGCGGGCCGACGGTCGTGGTCTGGGGGACCGAGGAGCAGAAGCGGCGCTACCTCCGCCCGCTGTTCACCGGCGAGGAGATCTGGTGCCAGCTCTTCTCCGAGCCCGGGTGCCGGTTCGGACTTCGCCGGGCTGTCGGCCCGGGCGGTGCGGGACGGCGACGAGTGGGTGGTCAACGGGCAGAAGGTGTGGACCACGCTGGCGCACATCTCGAAGTGGGGTCTCCTCGTCGTGCGCACCGATCCCGAGGCGGTCAAGCACGCCGGGCTGACGGCGTTCGTCGTCGACATGAAGGGTCCGGGCGTCGAGATCAAGCCGCTCCGCCAGATCACCGGCGAGGCCGAGTTCAACGAGGTGTTCTTCACCGACACGCGGATCCCCGACCGCGAGCGCCTCGGCCAATCCGGCGACGGGTGGCGGGTGTCGCTGACCACGCTGATGAACGAGCGGGTGTCGATCGGGGGCTCGATCCCGCCGAAGGGGTCAGGCTCGATCGCCTCCCTCACCGACGTCTGGAAGCGTCTCCCGCCGAGCGCCGCGACGCCGCGACCCGTGACGAGGTGATGAAGCTGTGGTGCCGGGCGGAGGTGCTCCGGCTCACCAACATCCGGGCCAACGCCGCCCGCAAGATGGGCGACCCCGGGCCCCGAGGGCTCGATCGGCAAGGCCGCGTCGGCCGAGCTGAACAAGGACATCTACGACAAGGTCGTCGACCTGCTCGGCGCCGACGGGATGCTCTACGGCAGCTACGAGATGGCGCGCCCGGAGATCGCGATGGGCGCCGACACGCTGCAGAAGGCGTTCCTGCGCAGCCGGGCCAACTCCATCGAGGGCGGCACCACCGAGGTGATGAAGAACATCCTCGGCGAGCGGGTGCTCGGGCTGCCCGGCGACGTCCGCGTCGACCGCGAGATCCCCTGGAGCCAGGTCCCGCGCAACTGACAGGGCCGACGGCGAGGCTGGCGAGGACGTCGCTGGCGCTGAGGCTGCGGTCGTCCATCCGCGGGCCGGTCGAGCACCGAGCCGCCGAGCATCGTCGTCGCCGCCACCTCGATCGCCGTCTGCAGCTCGCGCAGGTTGCGCGGCGGCGGGAAGTACTCGTCCTCGTCGGTCACCCGGACGACCTCCACCCCATCGGTCGGCGCGAGGCGGGCGATGACGTCCTCGACCAGCTCGTTCGGCGCCGAGGCTCCGGCCGTGACACCGACGACCCGGGCGTGGTCGAGCAGGTCGGCCGGGATCTCGTCGGCCGAGTTCACCCGCGCCACCCGGGCACAGCCGACTTCGCGGGCGAGCTTCTCCAAGGCCCGCGTGTTCGACGAGTTGGCCGACCCGATCACGATCACGGCGTCGCACCTGGCCGCCAGCTCCATCAGCGCCGACTGGCGGTTGGTGGTGGCGAAGCACAGGTCGCTGCGTCCCGGCATCCACACGTCGGGGAAGCGCTCGCGCACGGCGACCGCGACGTCGCCCCAGTCGCGGTGCGACAGCGTCGTCTGGGCGAGCAGGGCGACGGGCTGCTCGAACGCCGGCAGCGCCTCGACCTCGGCGACCGACTCGACCTTGCTGATCGACGTCGGGGCCACCGCCATCGTGCCCACCGCCTCCTCGTGGCCCTCGTGGCCGACGTAGACGATGCGGTAGCCCTTGCCGGCGCGCACCCGCACCTCGTGGTGGACCTTGGTCACGAGCGGGCACACCGAGTCGACGACGTAGCTGCCCCGCGAGCGGGCGGCGGCGACGACCTCGGGCGCCGAGCCGTGGGCCGACAGCATGATCGGCCGACCCGGCGGGACCTCGTCGATGTCGTCGACGAACACGACGCCCTGCCGCTCGAACCGCTCGACGATCACCTTGTTGTGGACGATCTCGTGGTAGCAGTACACGGGCGGCTCGAAGCTGCGGACCATCCACGCCAGCGCCTTGATCGCCATCTCGACCCCGGCGCAGAACCCTCGCGGCTCCGCCAGGAGCACCCGCTCCACGTCCATCGGCGCCACGCTACCGGCGCGCCGATACCCTGGATCGGCCAGCTGACCAGCGTCATGCGTTCCCCGGCCACGCAGCGGCCGCTCGTCGGCCTCTCGCTCGCTGGCGCTCGCTCGCTCGCACTGGTTGACCTGAGGTCTAGTGACCGCCCGCTCGTCGTCTCTGTCGCGCCCGGCTCCCCGGCGAGGCCGCCGGCCTCCGCGCCGGCGACTCCGTGCTCCGGGTCAACGGCCGCGTCCCGCGCGACGTGATCGAGTGGCGGCTCTGGACCGACGAGGCGGCGGTGGCCCTCGAGGTCGACCGCAGCGGCCTGCGTCCTGGAGCTCGACGTGGCCAAGCGGGCCGGACAGCCCCTCGGCGCCGAGGTGTCGAGCGCGGTGTTCGACCGCGTCCGCACGTGCGACAACCACTGCGAGTTCTGCTTCATCTACCAGCTGCCGAAGGGCATGCGCCGCAGCCTGTACCTCAAGGACGACGACTACCGGCTGAGCTTCCTCTACGGGAACTTCACGACCCTCACCCGCTTCACCGAGGCCGACCTGGAGCGGGTGATCACCGAACGGCTCTCGCCGCTCAACGTCAGCATCCACTCCACCGATCCCGACCTCCGGGCGCGGATGTTGCGCAACCCGCGTGGGGCGACGAGCCTGCGCTGGCTGCGCGCCCTGCTCGACAACGGGATCGAGGTGCGCGGGCAGATCGTCGTCTGCCCCGGCGTCAACGACGGCGCCGCCCTCGACGACACGCTCGCCGGCGTCCTCGACGAGTACCCCGAGCTGGCCCAGCGTGGCGGTCGTCCCCCTCGGGCGTGTCGAAGTTCAACCCCGAGACGAGCATGCGCCCGCACACGCTCGCCGAGGCGCGGGCGGTCGTCGACACCGTCGAGGACTGGCAGGGCGTGTACGAGGCGACGCTCGGCCGACCGCTCGTGCACGCCGCCGACGAGTACTACCTCATGGCCGACCGACCGTTCCCGGCGGCCGACCGCTACGAGGGCTTCCCGATGCACGAGGACGGCATCGGGATGGCCCGCACGTTCGAGATGGAGTTCACCGGCGCTGCCGAGGGGACCACCGGCACGCGGCGCGGCTTCTTCGCCGCGGTCGATGCCGCGCCGCTGCCGCCGAACCCGGCCGCCTACACCGGCTTGCGCGCCCAGCCGGTCGCGGTCCCGGTGGCGCTGCGGACCCGGCGGGCGGCGCCGATCGGCATCCTCTCCGGCGAGCTCGGGGCGCGGGTGCTCGCCCCGCTGGTCGAGCGCCTCGGTCGCCACGACGTGCGCATCATCCCCGTGCGCAACGAGTTCTTCGGCGGCAACACCGGCGTCACCGGTCTGATGGTCGGAGCCGACCTCGGCCGGGTCCTCGCCGCCGAGCCGGAGACGCACCGTTACCTGCTGCCCGACGTGTGCCTGTCCGACGACGGGATGTTCCTCGACGGGGCCACGGTCGCCGACCTGCCCCGTCCGGTCGAGGTCGTGCCCACCGACGGCCACGCCCTGCGCCTGGCGTTGGATCCGCGATG
Organism: uncultured Acidimicrobiia bacterium; assembly: GCA_963839695.1. GTDB lineage: Bacteria > Actinomycetota > Acidimicrobiia > Acidimicrobiales > Ilumatobacteraceae > JALZMG01. Next base: position 230,857 of record CAWIVW010000013.1, read on the forward strand.
ACCGCCGCCCAGCTGCCCGTGGTCGCCGTCGTCGGGCGGCCCAACGTCGGCAAGAGCACGCTCTTCAACCGCATCATCGGTGCCCAGGCGGCGATCGTCGAGGATCGGCCGGGCATCACCCGGGACCGCAAGGAGCTCGACGCCGAGTGGCTCGGCGTGCCGTTCCGCGTGATCGACACGGGCGGCTGGCTGCCGCGGGGAGACGACCTCGACGCCAAGGTGAGCCAGCAGGTCGAGGCGGCCGTGCGTCACGCCGACGTGGTGCTGTTCGTCGTCGACGCGTCCGTCGGCATGACGGACGAGGACGAGGCGATCGCCGACTGGCTGCGCCGCGGCGTGCACGAGGTCATCGTCGTCGCCAACAAGGCCGACAACGACCGCCGCGAGGACGAGCGCTGGGAGTTCCTCGCCCTCGGGTTGGGGGAGCCGTACCCGGTGAGCGCGTTGCACGGTCGCCGCGCCGGTGACCTGCTCGACGTCGTCGTCGACCGGCTCCCCGGCCAGGACGGCGACGCCGACGACAGCGGACCGGACGAGATGACGGCCGTCGACGAGCACGAGCCGTGGACCCCGGACGCAGCCCGCCCGCCGCGCGTGGCGGTCGTCGGGCGGCCCAACGTCGGCAAGAGCACGCTCTTCAACCGGCTCGTCGGGGAGGACCGGTCGGTCGTCCACGACCTCGCCGGCACCACGCGAGACTCCATCGACACGCTGGTCGAGACGGAGGACGGGCCGATCGTCTTCGTCGACACCGCGGGGATGCGCCGGCGCTCGCGGATCGACGACTCGACCGAGTACTACTCGCTGGTGCGGGCCCTGCGGGCGATCGACGAAGCCGACATCGCGCTGCTCCTCGTCGACGCGACCGAGGGGGTCACCGGCCAGGATCAGCGTCTGGCCGAGCGAATCGAGGCCTCGGGCTGCCCGATCGTGATCGTGCTCAACAAGTGGGATCTCGTCGACCGATCCCGACGACCGCGCCACTGTGCTCGCCGAACTCGGGCGGCGGCTCGCCTTCATCGGTGACGCCCCGGTGCTCAAGATCTCCGCCCTGACGGGCAAGGGAGTGCATCGTCTGCGCCCGGTGCTGCAGGACGCGATCACCCAGTACCACCGGCGGGTGCCGACCCGAGACGTCAACCGGGTGCTCGCCGATGCCCAGCAACGCCATCCCGCCGGTGGGGGTGCGAAGGTGCTCTACGCCGTGCAGGGGGCCAACGACCCGCCCACGTTCACGCTGTTCACCAACCGCGCGCTGCCGCAGCCCTACCTGCGCTACCTGGAACGGTCGATCCGGGAGGCCTTCGGGTTCGGCTCGACGCCGCTCAAGTTGCGCGTCCGGCGCCGGGCGGGCTGAGCCGCCGGCGCCTCCGGACCCGTACCCTTGACGTCGCCATGCCGTGGTGTGAGGACTGCGCGAAGTACTGGGCGCCGTCGGCGATGACGCCGGAGGGCCAGCTGCCCGACGTGCGGGCGCGACCTCGAAGCTCCCGAGCTGCGGGACGACGACGACGACCGCGCCGCCGACGAGAAGGCCCCGTGGCACTTCAAGCTGATGGTGGTGGCGCTCGTCGTCTACCTCGTCTGGCGCTTCTACGAGATGTTCTCACCCACCTGACGTCCCTTCAGGCGGCTTGGATTTCGGTGCCGTCGGGTCGGTAGGTGTGCCAGGCGCCGGTGGGGTCGCGCCAGGTTCGGTAGCCGCGGGTTTTCCATCGGTTGTGGCGGGGGCACAGTGGTCCGGCGTTGGGCAGGGCGGTGTGTCCGCCGTGGCGCCAGTCGTGGGTGTGGTCGATCTGACATCGGTGGAGCCCGCAGCCGGGCCACAGACATCGGCCGTCGCCGTCCAATGCGGCCTGGAGGAGGGCGGCGTCGCGGGCGGAGCCGGTGAAGGTGCGGGAGCGGCGGCCGAGGTCGATGATCACCCCGTCGGCGTCGAGCAGCACCCGGCGCACCCGGCCGATCAGGGAGGCGGCGACGGCGTCGGCGGGGTCGACAGCGACCCCGTTGGTGGTGCGGCAGCGTTGATGGGCGAGATCGGAAGCGTCGAAGCTGGGCTGGCCGCCGGCGGCCATCGCCGCCAGTTGGGTTTCGTAGACGGTTTGGTCGATGACGATGTTGACGACCGGCTCGGGATCCTTGGCGGCAGGATCGCCGCCGCGGCCCGGTGGAAGATCGCGGCCAGGGCGTCGGCGCGGCGCTGAGATTCGGTGCGGTCGAGCATGCCGGGGCAGGCGTCGTCGCCGACCCGGGCGCGCAGCTGATCCCACTCGGCTTCGAACTCGGCCTGGGCGAACCGGTCGAACACCTCTTTCATCGCCGCGTACTGGGCGGCGCCGACCCGGGCATCCAGATACCCGGTGTCGCCCACCAAGGTCATGGTGGCGGTGCGGCCGGCGTGGGCGGACTCGTGGGCCCGGTGGGCGCCGTCGCCATCGGCGAGCCGCTCCCAGTGCCGCACCGCCCGAGCGAACACCTCGTAGATCTGGCTCTGGGCCAGGCCACCAGTTCGTCGACCACGTCGGTGAGCTGGTCGCCGCAACGCGGGTTGGCGTACGCCCGGGCCAGCTCCCGTACCTGATCCACGCCGAGACGACCGGCGGCGAGCGCCTCATGGCACACCGGCACCTCGGCGCACAACCGGGCGGTACGCACCCGCTGGGTCACCGTGGAATCGGCGGCCCGGATCGACGCTTTCACCCACGAGCGCACCGAAACGTGACCGTCGTCGCGGAACAGCTCCCGGCGATCAGCGGTGGCGACGATCGCCGCGGCCTCCGCCTCCAGCTTGCGGATCGCCCGCTCCACCTGCCCCAACCGGGCCGCCAACGCCCGCCCATCGAGGGACTCGAGATCATCCCCGCCGCCAGGCTCCGAGCACTCCAACGAACTCACGTTCCCGAGTATGACCAAGGGGTGTCACAGTCAGTGCGGCCCCGGCGCCACCGAGGCCAACCGCCCCTCACCCGTCAGGTCTCCCGGTACGGACGGTCCCCTGACGTGGCGGCGATCAGGCCTGACAAGTTCGCGATCTCCCATGACGACCGTCGGCAACCGATGAGATCCTGTGGCCGGCGTAGTCCTAGCCCCTGAACACACACCGACTGCTCAGGCAAGGAGCGAACCCATGGGCACCCTCACCATCGCCACGTTCATGAGCCTCGACGGGGTCATGCAGGCACCCGGCGGCCCCGACGAAGACCGCGACGGCGGGTTCGAGCACGGGGGATGGAGCTTTCCGTACTTCAGCGAGGACATGGGCGAAGTGATCAGCGAGGCGTTCGGCAAGGCCGACTGCTTCCTACTCGGACGCCGGACCTACGAGATCTTCGCCGGCAGCTGGCCCAACTTCCCCGACAAGGACGATCCGGTGGCGTCCAGGCTCAACACCCTGCCCAAGTACGTGGTCTCGACGACACTGGAGAACGCCGACTGGCAGCCGACCACGATTGTTCGCGGCGACATCCCTACCGAAGTGGCCAAGCTCAAGGACCAGTACGAAGGGGAGATCCAGGTCCACGGCAGCGCCGCCTTGGCCCAGACGTTGCACGCCCACGCCCTGATCGACGAGTACCGACTGTTCATCGAGCCGATCGTGCTCGGCACCGGCAAGCGGCTGTTCGAGCCCGGTGCGGCGCCGACCGCCCTGCGGCTGGTCGAGAGCAAGCCCATGGGGAAGGAGACGTTGCTGGCCGTCTACCAGCCGACGGGCAAGCCCACGTATGGCGAGTTCCAGATGGAGGAGGGTTACGGCCTCCCGGAGACCTGATGGCGGATCCCCGACGACGCCGACCGAGGACCGGTGGGCCGCGATGCGCCACTGCTGCGGGGGTCAGCGGGTTCGGTAGGCGACCGGGTTGCCTTCCCCGCGGTCGCGGAAGAGTTCGTTGAGGGCATGGACGATGGTGTTGTGGTCGGTGGCGTTGATGTGGCGGTGACCGTGCAGGTAGTCGGTGAGGCCGTCGACGTCGAGGTGTCCGCCCAAGGCGAAGTAGTCGATCCACAGGTCCATGTAGGACAGGCCGAGCCGTCGACGGGCGACGTCGAGGGCACGGTCACTCAAACGTCGTCTCCGAGGGCATCGCGGACGAGGTCGGCAGCCACGTCCCGCAGCTTGCGGTTCCCGGACTGGGAACGCGCAACGAGCAGGTTGAAGGCATCGTCGGCGCTGACCCGATGGGTCGACATGAGGATCCCTTTGGCCTGCTCGATCACGCCTCGTGATTGCATCGCCTTGCTGAGGTTGCGCGACAGCTCCAATGACGCCCAGTAGGCCTGGACGTTGGAGACCACGATCGACGCCTGCGTCGCGAACGCTTCGCACAGCTGCTCGTCGTCGTCAGTGAACCCGGCCGGGACCGATGCGTAGATGTTGAACCCTCCCCAAGCGTCGTCGCCCGACAGCCTGAGGGGGACCGACAGCGAGCTGTGAACGCCCTGTTCGACAGCTCGTCGGCAAAAGTTGGGCCAGCGCTGGTCGGTTTCCGCCTCGTCGATGCGCACGACCAGTCGATCGCGGGCCGCGGTGAGGCACGGCCCGTCGCCGGCCGAATATTCCGCGTCGTCGAGCGCTTCGGCGACGTCGCTGGTCGAGCCCATGGTGATGGCTCGTTCCCGTTCGATGATCGTGACGCTGGCCGACACGCAGTTGGTCAACAGGCCACAGCCGGCGCCCGCGACCCGGCGCAAGGCGTCGCCCAGGTTGGCGTCGTCGGTGAGCAGCGTGCGGGCCAGCGCGTCGAAACCGGATGACACCCGCTCTGAGTCCGCGTCGGACATGGCATACCTCCCACGTCAGGGTGGTGAAGCCAGTCAGACGGTCTTGTGCACTCAAGGAAGGGTGGCGGACTCCAGGACCGCCACTGTACCCCGGTTTCCCCCGCTGACGAGCTTCGGCGACGTCGGCCATGTACACGTGGTTGGGCGAGGGATATGGTGGAGAGCGTTCTTCAACAGTGAGGACATGTTCGACCACGACCGGTTGGTCGCACGTGGCTTTCGAGCACGGGGAGGGCGGAGATGTCGGAGCTGTCGAAGAGGTCCCAGATTCACCCTGGTAACGGTGACGGCGTCGTACGGCAACTCCACGAGGTGACTGCCCTCGAGTCCGCCGGCCATCGCGTGAATGGGCACCGCCCGCAGGGAGGACGCGACGGGATCGTGTTGACGCTGGTCGTGACCCACACCGCCAGGTCCGATGGCGTCCGTTTGAAGGCAGCCGGCGAGATCGACCGGGCCGCAGCGCCGATGTTCGCCGCCCAGTTGCACAATGCGATCGGCGCTGGCGACGGGCCAATCGTCCTCGACCTTGGCGACGTGACGTTCATGGATTCCTCAGGTCTCCACGCGCTCGTCACGGCCCGCCAATCAGCTCCAGACCGTCTGCGCATCGGCACCCTGCACCCCGCTGTACGACGAGTGTTCGAGATCACCGCCCTTCTCGACGTGTTCGCCCCCACCGGACGAGGTCTCCACGCCCTAACACTTGCCGGCGATGCCCCCGGGGCCCACAGCGACCCGACCTTGCACTCCCTCCAAGGTCGGGTCGCTCACCAGCCGACCCGAAGGCTCGGTCAGGCGTGCGACGCCAGTCACGGTTCCATCACAGAGATGGGTCAGACCGGCGATCTCAAAGACACGGGAGATCCGACGTCCGGGGTTTTCGAGTCGGACAGCCCCGCCGTCGACGAGGCTGATGAGGAAGCGCAGGCCGGCAGCGTCGATGAAGTCGAGTTCCGAGAGGTCGATCACGATGTCGTCGGCGAAGAGGACGAAGCGTCGTACGGTGGGCTCGACCAGCTCCGCTGAGTATGCGTCGAGTTCGCCAACGAACTTGACGACGCCGGCGTCGCTGTCGTCGCAACGTCGCGGACAGGGCGACACGAGTACTTGCAACCTGAGCGCCTCGGAGTCATCGCCCGAGTCACCGATCATCCACAGCGGTCGGAACGGCACCTCGACCTGATCCATGACCTGATCCACGCGACCCCCTCGAACGAAGTGGATCGCCTAGGTCCGGGGCGACGAGTCGCGCTGCCGAGGTCTTGGGCCGCGCAGCACGAACCTAGCCGCCGCCCCACCAATCGACGTACCGCACGGACACGAACCCCGGATGTGGTGGTTCATCACCCCCGCTCGCGATGCCTGTCGTGCCGTCGCGAGCAGTGTCGGTCAGGCAGTCGCGGCTGCGATGAATGCTCGCCAGATCGGGTGGGGAGCGCCGGGGCGGGACGAACGTTGTGGCTGGTACAAGGTCGCGAGGAAGAGCGGATGGTCGGTTCGCTCGACCGCCCGGACCTCGCCGGTTCCGTCGATCGCGGAGACGGCCATTCCACCTTGGGATGCGATGTGGCTGAAGCCGGGGGCGAGCCCGTAGCTGCAGTGCGTCCGCTCGATCGAGGAGAGCCCATGGTGGATCTGGGCCAACCGGGACTCCGGCGTGATGTTGACTTCGATCTGGGAATCGACGAGAGAACACGTCAGCGGGCTGACCACCATGGTGCCGGTCCCGCCGTATTCGGCGTGACTGGCATCCTCGACCCCAACCAGATTGCGGGCGTGCTCGACCAGCACGTGCTGGAACCGCACCTCAAGTGCCGACGAGGGGGATCCCGTCTCGTCGGCATGTCTCGATCACGGACTCGGCGGCGCGGGGATCGCGATACGGACTACCGGGCCCGATCACCACACCATCGCCAAGGCCCTCGATCGCGTCAGTGCGGGTGACGACGCGCTGACACGCCGCCACCAACAGCAGCGATCGCATGAGCGAGGGCGTCCACGGTGAGGCGGTACGAACGGTCCGTCGGGGGAAGATCCATGAGCACCGTCACCAGCCGACTCACGGGAGACTGACGCTATCCGAAGGGCCCGCAGAATGCCAGATCCGGACCGCGGCGTGCTCGCCGCCCTGCGATAGTGAGGAGAGGCTCGGGCCCTTTTGAGCTCGTCGTACGTGACGAAGCGTCGCTGGCGGCGGCCCGCGACTCAGGTGTCACGGCTTGCGGCCCCTAGACCAGATCGGACGCGCATGGCGGTCACGACCACCATCGTGTCAGGTGCAGTCGCGGGGGCCAGCCCGACGCCACTCGTCACCGCGGACACGATCTCGGTGGGGGTGATGGCCGCTCCGAGCGTGACGGCAGCCCGTGCGGTGGCTCGCGGCGAGTTCACCGTCGCCACGACGACGACGAGAGCACCGTGACAACGGCCCGCGTGGACGCGGCGAAGCTCATCGCCTCAGGTGCGACGGCCCCAGGCCTGGACCACGCGGGGCATGCTGACGAAGCGATCCGGGTCGGCGCTCAATCCGTGCAGGTCCACCTGCAGCCGCTCGACTTCGACCGCCGTCGCGATGCCGTTGGCGACGATCGACTCGGCCGCCGCGGCCAGGGTCAGTGGCGCGATGAGCGTGATGTCTCCGGTCATGCCGGCGGGATGAACGACGTTGGTCTCGATGTCGGTCAGCCCGGCCTCACGGAGCATGACCGGGAGTCGACGTCCGATCGTCGGGTCCCCGCCGCGGGCGCGATGAGCTTTCGTGTACCAGTCGACGTACCGGTCGAACGCTCGCGACGGCGGGGCGCAGAACGACCCATCGACGTCGATGTCCTCGACGGCGATCAACCCTCCGGGCCGCGCCCGGGCAACCAGCGCATCCAGGACGGTCTCGGGCTTCGGTAGGTGGGTGAGGAGGAAGCGGGCGTACACGAGGTCGAAGTCACCGGCGGGCCAGTCCTCGGGCAGCGCCGCGTCGCCGCATCGATAGTCGACGTTGACGATGCCAGCCGTCTCGGCCTCCTGTCGGGCGATGGCGAGTTGGGACTCGTCGACGTCGAGTCCGGTGACGAGAGCCGGGTGCACGAGCCGGGCCAAGACGACCGTCGCGTCGCCCCCGCCGCATCCGACGTCGAGGCATCGCCAGCCAGTCGAGACGCCGAGCCGAGCGAACAGATCATGCGTTGACGGGGCCACGACGCGGGCCAGCACGCGCAGCCGTTCCCGGCCGTCGCCCGCGCCATGGAACACGTAGTGCGTCATCGGTCAGTCATCCCGAAGGAACGTCTCGCGGAGCCCCGGGACAGCGGACAAGGGGACGACGGAGGCGTCGTCGGGGCTCTCGAGGTCGACAGGTTCCCCGAATTTGCGGAATGCGATCTCCCAGTGGGCGGTCGTCGTGGGCGCGGCGCCGGAGTCCGACACCCTCGCGTCGATGCTCACCCGGCCGAGGTGTCCCGTCGGCTCGATCGTGGCCTGACCGCTCGCGACGGCCGTTCCCTGTGTCGCTCCGACCAGTTCCAGGACGTCCCGGCGGCGATGCTCGGGCGCCGCGCCGCGGCCTTGTCCAGGTCGATGTCGAAGAAGATACTGTCGTCGCGGCGGTCGGCGCTCGACGCTCCGCGCACGTACGCCGGAGATCGATGTGCAGGCGAACCCGTCGTCCTCACGACGCCCCTCGCGGTGGTCACGGGTACGCCGTTCGTCGTGCCGTCGGAACCGCCGCCGCGAGGAGCTCCTCGAGGGCAGGCAGCCCTGCCGAGCAGGGAGCCGGCAGGGTTGGAGATGGACGCCGTTGCGCGGTTCGCCGACTGCATCGTGGGAGGAGGCCATGGAGCAATGGTCGCGACGGCGGCGGGGAGATGGATCCGCCGGGTGGTACTGGGGCAAGAGCAGTCCGGTGCACTTGTTCTGGCACAGCTTCGACCTGGCCACGAGCAGATTCTCGGGTGGTCGCGCCGAGCCTGGACCCGGCGTCGACCTGGTCACCGAGCCGAACGGGTCGCTCGTACAGTCGGGGCCGATGGGGACCGCGATCCGAACCTCCGACGACGGAGCAGTGCGACGCCTGACGTTGTGCCGGCCTGACCAGTACAACACGATCACACCGCAGCTCCGCGACGAGCTCGGCGCCGCACTCGACGCCGCCCAAACCGACCGCAACGTGCGTGTGGTCCTCCTCGACGCCGAGGGACCGGCGTTCTGCGCCGGCTACGAGCTGGCTGGCGCGACCACCGCGCAAGCGCGCGATTCCGCTGATGAGCGGGCGTGGGACAGCGCCGCCGACCAGCACATGATCGGCGCCTACGCGGCCACGTGGGCGAAGCTGCACGACTCCGCAAAACCCACGATTGCCTCCGTCTCCGGATGGTGCATCGCCGGCGGGACCAACATCGTCTTCAACGCCCACTTGATCGTCGCCGGCGAGTCGGCCCGCTTCGGCTACCCGCCGTCACGGGTGTGGGGCGTACCCGAAGCACCCTGGACGTGGGTGGCCCGCATGGGCATGCAGCGAGCCCGGCGCTACATGCTGACCGGCGACGAGTTCTCCGCCGCGGAGGCGAAGGACATGGGCGTCGTGCTCGACGTAGTCCGCGACGACGAGCTCGCCAGCCACGCGATGGCCCTGGCCCAGCGGATCGCGCTGTGCCGGCCAACCAGCTCGAGATGATCACCTGGGCGCTCAACGCCGTCGCCGACCATCAATTCGACCCGGCGTCATCCCGACGCCTGGGAACCCTCTTCGACGGCATCGCCCGCCACACGCAAGAGGGCGTCGACTTCGTCGCCCGGGCGCAGAGTGTCGGCTTCCGCGAGGCGGTCCGGGAACGTGACCGACCATTCGCCGACTACGGCGAGCGCCGGCGCAACGATCGCTGAGTTCGCCCACGCCCCCCGCTGGGTCTCAGGGGGCTCAGGGACAGTGGGGGGACTTCACCGATTCTCCTGGATCGTCGCCGGTCTTACCGTCGTCCGTATGGGTGCAACTGACGACCCAGGCGGCGTGACGACGTCCGAGCAGAGCGCTCGGAGAGCGGGCGTCACGGCCTCCGGCGCGGGTTGGACCACACCGCTCCAGGGGATGGCCTCGATGGGGGCCGGAGCCATCCACGCCGCCGCAGCCGGGATCCACGCCGAGCATCCGACCCTGTCGAGGCTGTTCGTCGCCGTAGCCGCCGCGCAGATCCTCGTCGGGCTGGTCACGCTCCTGCGTGGCGGCCGCGCCGTGGCTGCCGCCTCCGCCCTGATCAACGGCCTTGCTGTCGTCGCCTGGATCGTCACCAGAGTGTCTGGCATCTCGTGGATCTCGGGCCTCGAACAGTCCGAGGCGCCCCAGTTCGCCGACACTGTCTGCGCGGCCCTCGGCGCGTTGGCCGTCGGCGCCGCTGTGGTGACGCTGCGCGGTGGGGCGGGCCGGACGATGCGCACCACTCCGACGCGGCTCGGGCTGCCGGCGATCGCTCTCGGCGCCGTCGCTGTCGCCGCCATGATGTCGGGCGCGACGCACGCTCACAGCAGTGAGGCCGGCCAGGACCACAACCACGGTGAGGCCACCGACGACCACAATCAGGGCGCAACGACCACCGCCCATCCGCACGGCGAGGCGCCCGGGACGACCGTCGCCCACGCCCACGATGCAGGTGCGCAAGATCCGGCCACCGTCGCCTACGACCCCACCAAGCCGATCGACCTGTCAGGTATCGACGGCGTCTCGCTCGAGCAGCAGGCCTTCGCCGAGAACCTCGTCGCCGTCAACGTCGTGCGCCTGCCGCGATGGGCCGACCCGGCCGTCGCGGAGGCCGCCGGGTTCCACTCGATCGGAGACGCGCGACAGCGGCCACGAGCACTACGTGCAGTGGGACTGGATCGACGACGACGTGTGGCTCGACCCGGACGCGCCCGAGAGCCTGGTCTACGAACCGCAGCCGGACGGCAGCAAGAAGCTCGTCTCGGCGATGTACATGCTGCCGCACGACATGACGCTCGAGGAGGTACCCGACTACGGCGGTGCGCTGATGCAGTGGCACGTCCACGATGACCTCTGCTTGACCGACGATCCCGTCGCCCCTCAGGTCGAAGGCCTCACCCGCCCCGACGGCACATGTCGTCCACCGTCGGTCAAGCTCCAGGAGATGGCCGATGATCCACGTCTGGATCGTCCCCCACGACTGCGGCCCGTTCGCCGCCCTCGAAGGAGTCGGTGCCGGCTCGATCAAGGAGGGTGAGGAGCGGTGGTGCGACCACGCCCACGGTTCGTGACCCGGTGAAGTGATCGTCGTCGTCGTGCTTGAGCTTCCTAAGGTGTCGCCATGGCTGCGACGGGGATTCCTCCCGGGTCAAGCGAGGAGCGCAACCGTTGGATGCTGCGGGCCCGCGACGCCATCGACCGGGACTACGCCCTGCCGCTCGATGTCCCGGCGCTGGCCCGAATCGCGTTGGTCTCCGAGGCCCACTTCATCCGCACGTTCCGGGCCACGTTCGGCGAGACGCCGCACCGCTACCTGCAGCGACGCCGGGTGGAACGGGCGATGGCGCTGCTCCGCGGCACCGACCGCAGCGTGACCGACATCTGCATTGCCGTCGGCTTCTCCAGCCTGGGCACGTTCAGCCGTACCTTCCGGGACATCGTCGGCGCGTCACCGTCGGCTTTTCGCCTGCTGGCCCCGAAGCCAGATCCGGTGCCGACGTGCTTCACCATGAGCTGGGCGCGGCCGAGCAGTTTCGGAGAAGCCGCCGTCCGAGTACCTGCGTAGGTTGCCCTGCATGTTCAACAGCATCAGCCACTCCGGCATCTATGTGCTCGACCAAGACGTAGCCATCGACTTCTACGTCGGCAAGCTCGGCCTCGAGGTCAGCGCCGACGTCGACCTCGGGTTCATGCGCTGGCTCACGGTCAACGTTCCGGGGAACCCCGACCACCACATCCTGCTGCAGAAGCCAGGTCCCCCGATCATGACCGACGAGGTCGCCGCCCAGGTCCGTGATCTGGTCACCAAGGGCGCCATGGGTCTGTCGCTCATCCTCACCACCGACGACTGCCGCAAGACCTACGAGGAGCTCAAGGCCAAGGGCGTGGAGTTCCTCGAGGAACCGACCGAGCAGCCGTACGGCGTGGACTGCGGCTTCCGCGACCCGTTCGGCAATCAGGGCCGGATCACCCAGCCGGCGCCCGAACTGGCCGAGCTCACCGACGACGTCAAGCGGCAGTGGGCCGAGGGCCGACCGGACCCGATCAGGTAGCGACGACTGCTACCACAAGGTCTGCGTCGAACGGTGTGGTCAAGGTGCCGTCCTGGGCCGTGTACGGGGCGAACAGCTGTCGCGCCTCCTCCCGGATACGGGCGTACACCTCGTCGCTGATGCGCTCGCGCAGCGGGGTGCTCTCGATCTCGTTGGCGACGGCTGCATCGACGGACGGTGCTGTGTACGTGCCGACTTCGACGCGGCTGGTCGTGACGGTGAGGCCGGTGGCTTCGACGAGCGCCGTCAACCGGTCGAGGCCGCCGCAGACGAAGTAGCTGCTGAGCAACGACAGCGCTTCGGGACCGGCGTGGCGGGCGGCGAGATCGAGGAACGGGGCGAACGCGACCTGTCGCTCGAGCTCGCTCGGAACGAGCAGGCCCACGGTGCCTCCGTGCTTGGCGACCCGACCCATCTCGCGGCAGGGCCGCGGTGCGGTCCTGGACGAACATGAGCGCCATCTGGCTGAGCACGACATCGAAGGTCTGGTCGTCGAACGGCAGCCTGCAGGCGTCGCCTTGCCGCCAGCCGAGGTCGGGGCGAACGCGGCGCGCGACCGTCAGCATGGCCTCGTTGAGGTCGAGACCGGTGACGGAGCCGGCGGGGGCGACGAGATCGGCGGCGGTCCGGGTGACGATGCCGGTGCCACATCCGACGTCGAGCACGGTGTGGCCCGGGCCGACGCCTGTCGCGGCGCACAGGATCGGCGCCCACTGGGCGAAGAAGGCGGGGACGAACTCGGCTTCGTAGAACTCGGCGGCCTCGATCGGGATCTGGAACGTCTCGATGGATTCAGTCATGGGCCCGAGCATGAGACGAGCCGGCGCGGCGAGCATCGGGCAGCTGACCTATTTGGTGGATCGCTCGTCAATGGCGTTCGGCCGGCGCGCCCAACGCGTGCGCCACGATCTCGGCTCGGTTGCGCAGGTTGAGTTTGGTGAGGATGTGACTCACGTGGTGCGCCGCGGTCTTGCGGCTGACGTGCAGTCGCTGAGCGATCTCGGGATTGGACAGCCCGGCGGACAACAGCCGCAGCACCTGTTGCTCCCTGTCGGTCAGCCGGCCAGCACCCTTGGCGCCGGTGCGCGCCGGCACGCCCAGCCTGCGGAGGAACGCGGCGACCCGATCGGACTCGAGGGCGGCGCCCAATACCTCGAAGGCGCGGAGCGAGCGGCGCAGGTGATCGATGGCCCTGTCGCGAGCGGTGTCGACGAGTGCCCGGGCGAGGTCGTACTGCGCGCGCGGGCTCGCTCGAACGGCAGCTCCAGGCGTGACCACGTCGCCACCGCGAACTGCAACTCGGCGGTCGCCTCCTCGATGGCACCCTGGGCGATCAGCACCCTGCCGTGGGCACTCGCGGCCAGCGCGAGGAGCTGTTCGCTCTCCGCGCCGCCGGCGAGCTCGCGGAGCCGGTCGGCCGCCCTGCCGGCCGCCTCTAGGTCGCCGTCGCTGAGACATGCATCGATCAGGAGATCGAGGGCCGTCGCGAGGTGAACTCGATGTTCGGCAACGTGCTGCAGTCGGTGCTCGAGCTCACGGCCGGCTGCCCGCGCGTCGCCGCGGGCGAGCAGCATCGCGGCGAGCGAGAGCGCCGTTTCGGCCTCGCCCTCGACATCGACGGCCGCCAGGATGTGCGCGGCGTCCTCGAGTCGGCCCTGGCGGATGCGCAACCCGGCCAGGCGCGTGAGCGCCCTGGCGTGCAAGCCAGGACACGCACCCTCGGTGATCCGCACGCCGGCGGTGAGTTCGCGGTCGGCATCCTCCCAACGGCCCTTGGCGACGAGCACGCTCCCGTAGTAAAGGCGGCACTCGGCGTAGAGGAACGGACAGCCATAGGTGTCCACGAATTCGTCGGCGACCCGGCACCACTCCGCGGCTCGTTCCAGATCACTCGCCAGCTCACAGGCGTTCAGCATGTCGCAGCACGTGTAGACGACCGTGTCCAGGTTCGACCGCTCTCCTGCGAGCACCGCCGCCATCGCCTCGTCGATCAAGGCGAAGCCCTCGACGGCCTTACCCTGACCCACCCGGATCAGGCCCAGCTGCGACATCGCGCCGAGCTCGAGGTCAGCGTCTCCCGAGATGCGAGCGAGCTCGAGCGCCCGGACCGTCAACGTCTCGGCGGCATCGAGATCCGGCATCCGATAGGCGCGTGCGACGTGCACCCAGCCGTGCAACCGTCCTGGCTCGACTGGCTTCAGCAGCCGCTCGGCTCGTCCGATCCAGCCGTTGGCGGCAGCGAAGTTGGCAAAGTTCGCCTTGTACGTGATGCCCAGCCACACCGCGCACTGGACCGCGCGCTCGACGTTCGATGCCTGCCGGAACAGCGCGTACGCACGGCTGGCGTGGGCGACACTGGCGTGACTGTCGCCCAACCACCACAATGCTGTTGCCAACCCGAGAAACGCCTCAGCACTCTCGCCGGCGGCGATGGTGACCTCGAATGCGGCGCAGGCATCGGCCCACCGCCCGTCCTCCAGAGCCGCGAAGCCAGCGACCAGCGACGAATCAGGCACCGCCCCATTCTGTCCGTCGAGTTCGACCGGCCGGACGACTTCAGGTCCGACCGCAGCGTCCGGCCGAGGAGGTTCTGATCATTGCTCCGGCGTGGCACGATCTCCGAGGTGACCAGCAGACCTGCCGCGGCGCCGAACTTGAGCGACCTCGCGCGGCTGCGACGCGTTCGCGACCGCATCGATCGGGAGTACGCGGAGCCACTGGACGTCGAGGCGCTCGCCCGCGGCGCGCACATGTCCGCCGGGCATCTGAGCCGCCAGTTCCGGCTCGCCTACGGCGAGTCGCCGTACGCCTATCTGATGACGCGGCGCATCGAGCGGGCGATGGCGCTGTTGCGTCGTGGCGACCTGACCGTCACCGAAGTCTGTTTCGTCGTCGGCTGCTCGTCGCTGGGCACGTTCAGCACCCGTTTCACCGAGTTGGTCGGTGTGCCGCCCAGCGTCTACCAGCGCGAAGCGGCCGGCGCCGCGGCGGGGATGGCGCCGTGCGTGGTGAAGCAGGTCACCAGACCGATCAGGAATCGAGAAGCGCCGGCCCGCGCGCCGCAGCCAGGATGATCGCTATGGACATCAGCATTCATCAGGCCTACCTCCCGCACAATGATCCGGACGCCTCCCTGGCTTTCTATCGCGACATCCTCGGCTTCGAGGTCCGCAACGACGTCGAATACGGCGGGATGCACTGGATCACGGTCGGCCCCGCCAACCAGCCCGGCACGTCCATCGTCCTGACGCCACCGGCCGCCGACCCCGGCATCACCGACGACGAGCGCCGCACCATCACGGAGATGATGGCCAAGGGCACCTACGCCGGCATCAATCTGGCCACCGGCGACCTCGACGGCACCTTCGAGCAGCTGCAGGCCACTGACGCCGAGGTCGTTCAGGAGCCGACCGACCAACCATGGGGGGTTCGCGACTGCGCCGTCCGCGATCCCGCCGGCAACATGATCCGCATCTTCGAGGTCCGCTGAGCCGTCCGGCGGGCGGTTCCGCCCAACAGATGGAGACACGATGAGCAGGGCCATGAGGACAGGCACGCAGTCGCCGGCGCTGCCGGTTGCCGACAGCCACGATCTGATCCGCGTGCACGGCGCGCGCGTGAACAACCTCAAGGACGTCAGCATCGAGATCCCGAAGCGTCGGCTGACGGTGTTCACCGGCGTCTCCGGGTCGGGCAAGAGCTCGCTGGTGTTCGACACGATCGCCGCGGAGTCGCAGCGACTGATCAACGAGACCTACAGCGCCTTCGTGCAGGGCTTCATGCCGACGCTGGCGCGCCCGGAGGTCGACGTACTCGACGGCCTGACGACGGCGATCATCGTCGACCAGGAGCGGATGGGAGCAAACCCCCGCTCCACGGTCGGCACCGCCACCGACGCCAACGCGATGCTTCGCATCCTCTTCAGCAGACTCGGCAAGCCCCACATCGGGCCGCCCAACGCCTACTCGTTCAACGTCCCCTCGGTGAGGGCCAGCGGTGCGATCACCGTCGAGCGCGGCGAGGGCAAGACGAAGACCGAGAGGGCGACCTTCACCCGTCTCGGCGGCATGTGTCCGCGGTGCGAGGGCATGGGCTCGGTGACCGACTTCGACCTGTCCGCGCTGTACGACGACAGCTTGTCGCTCAACGAGGGCGCGCTCACGATCCCCGGCCACAGCATGGACGGCTGGTACGGCCGCATCTACCGCGGCTGCGGCTTCTTCGACCCGGACAAGCCGATCCGCAAGTACACCAAGAAGGAGCTGCACGACCTGCTTTACAAGGAACCGACCAAGATCAAGGTCGAGGGGATCAACCTGACGTACGCGGGGCTGATCCCGACGATCCAGCGGTCGTTCCTGTCCAAGGACGTCGACGCGATGCAGCCGCACATCCGCGCGTTCGTGGAGCGCGCAGTGACGTTCACCTCCTGTCCTGAGTGCGACGGCACCCGACTCAGCACGGAGGCCCGGTCGTCGAAGATCGACGGGAAGAACATCGCCGATGTCTGCTCGATGCAGATCAGCGACCTCGCCGCGTGGGTCCGAGAGCTGGACGAGCCGCCGGTTGCCCCGCTGCTCACCGGGTTACAACACCTTCTCGACGCGTTCTCGGAGATCGGATTGGGCTACCTCTCGCTGGACCGGCCGTCGGGCACCCTGTCCGGGGGAGAGGCGCAGCGCACCAAGATGATCCGCCACCTCGGCTCGTCGCTCACCGACGTCACCTACGTCTTCGACGAGCCCACGATCGGCCTGCACCCCCACGACATCGAGCGGATGAACGAGCTGCTGCGACAGCTGCGGGACAAGGGCAACAGCGTGCTCGTCGTCGAGCACAAGCCCGAGACGATCGGGATCGCCGATCACGTCGTCGATCTCGGCCCCGGCGCCGGCACGGCGGGCGGCAGCGTGTGCTTCGAGGGCACCGTAGAGGACCTGCGACGCAGCGACACCACCACCGGCCGTCATCTCGACGACCGGGCCGCCCTCAAGGAGGCGTTGCGGGCGCCGTCGGGGGAACTGCAGGTACGTGGCGCCCGCGCCCACAACCTGCAGGACGTCGACGTCGACATCCCGCTCGGGGTGCTCTGCGTGGTCACAGGCGTCGCCGGCTCCGGCAAGAGCTCACTGATCCACGGCTCGGTCGCCGGCCGTGACGGCGTGGTGGTGATCGACCAGGGCGCGATCCGCGGTTCGCGACGGAGCAACCCGGCGACGTATACCGGTCTGCTCGACCCGATCCGCAAGGCCTTCGCGAAGGCCAACGGCGTCAAGCCGGCGCTGTTCAGCTCCAACTCCGAGGGCGCCTGCCCGACCTGCAACGGCGCCGGCGTCATCTATACCGACCTGGGCGTCATGGCCACCGTCGAATCCACCTGCGAGGAGTGTGAGGGGAAGCGGTTCCAGGCATCGGTGCTGGAGTACCTCCTCGGCGGCAGGAACATCGCCGAGGTGCTCGCGATGTCGGTGACCGAGGCCGAGGAGTTCTTCGGCGACGGCGAGGCACGCACGCCGGCCGCCCACAAGGTCCTCGACCGGCTGGCCGATGTCGGCCTCGGCTACCTCAGCCTCGGCCAGCCGCTCACCACACTGTCGGGAGGCGAGCGGCAACGGCTCAAGTTGGCCACCCAGATGGCCGAGAAGGGCGATGTCTACGTGCTCGACGAGCCGACCACCGGTCTCCACCTCGCCGATGTGGAGCAGCTGCTCGGCCTGCTCAACCGACTCGTCGACTCCGGCAAGTCGGTCATCGTCATCGCGCACCACCAAGCGGTCATGGCGCACGCCGACTGGATCATCGATCTCGGCCCGGGCGCCGGCCACGACGGCGGCCGGATCGTCTTCGAGGGCACACCCGCCGACCTCGTCGCCGCCCGTTCTACGCTCACCGGCGAACACCTCGCGGCCTACGTCGGCGGCTGAAGTCGTGCTACGGGCGGTTCGCGAGCTCAACCAGCGCGGCGGGTGAGGCGGCGGATGATGATTCCTCCGACGAGGACGGCAGCGCCGGTGATGCTGGCGGCGAGCGGCAGCATGACGGCGAGGGTGACGCAGCCGGCGAGGCCGACGACGCTGATCCACCGGGGCCAGCGTCGTTGATCCCGGGGAAGGGTCAGGCAGGCGGCGTTGGTGATCGCGTAGTAGGTGAGGATGGTGACACCCGAGAAGCCGATCGCTCCTCGAAGGTCCAGCGTCGCGGTGAGCACGATGACCACGGCGGTGACGACGGCCTCGGCGCGCACGGGAAGCGAGCGGCGTGCAGTCGATCGTTGAGAACCAACTCGGGAGCTCGCGGCGACGGGCCATCGCGAGCACGGTGCGGGACACGCCCGGCACGAGGTTGAGGAGGACACCGAGGGCGGCGATGCCGGCGCCGACCCGGACGATCGGCGTGAGCCACTCGAATCGCGAGGCGCTGACGACGAGGCCGAGCGGGGCGTCGCTCGCCGAGATCGCATCGACGGGCACGGTGGCGAGCAGCGTGACACCCACGGCCGCGTAGATCACCAGCACGCCGGCCAGGGCACGAGGGATCGCCTTGGGGATGATCGTGGCGGGGTCGCGAACCTCCTCGCCGAGGGTGGCGATTCGGGCGTAGCCGGCGAAGGCGAAGAACAGGAACCCGGCCGCGCGCAGGACACCCGCCGGCGACGTGTCGATCGGGGTGAGGCGGGTCAGCGAGGCTCGTCGGACTCGACCAACCGGCGACAACGACCGCGGCGAGGGCCACCAGTGCGACCGCGAGCAGGCACTTGGTGATGACGACGGTGCGGGTCAACCCGCCGATGTTGACGACCGCCACGGCGCCGACCGCGGCGACAGCCGACGAGCCGCGCGTGGTCGGGCCACAGGTATGCGCCGGCGGTGAGCGCGACCGCGACGCACGAGGCGGTCTTGCCGACGATGAACCCCCACCCGGCGAGGTGACCCCAGAACGGCCCGAGCTGACGGCGGGCGTACACGTACGTGCCTCCGGACTCCGGGTGCACGGCGGCCAGCTGGGCCGAGGAGGTGGCGTTGCAGAACGCGACGGCTGCCGCGACCACGAGACCGATGAGGAGGCCGGTTCCGGCCGCGTCCGCGGCCGGGCCCCAGGCGCTGAACACGCCGGCGCCGATCATCGAACCGGCGCCGACGTCACCGCGTCGACCAGACCCAGCCGACGCTTGCAGCGGCGCCGTCATTCGACACCCCGGATCTTGGGATGCTCAGCGACCGGCGGGCTGGAAGAGCTCGACGACGTTGCCGGACGGGTCTTGGAGCAGGATCTGCTTGCCGCCGGGTCCTTCCACGACGTCGTTGCGGAACGACGCGCCGGCGTCGCGGAGCCGTCCGACCTCGGTGTCGATGTCGTCGACGATGAGGTGGATCCGGTTCCAACCTCCCGGGCCGGGCTGTCGCGCCGTCCGGCATCGGACGGCCTGCCGAGCTCTTCGGCCCGGAGAGCAGCAGCCGGAGGTTGCCGCGCTTGACATCGGCAAACGCGGGCGCGGCGCTGGTCAAGATCTCGAAGCCGAGCAGCTCGGTGTAGAAGCGCGATCGACTCCTCGACGTCATCGACCATGTAGCGGACGTTGATGATCTCATCGTTGGGCATGTGTGGATGCCTCCTTGTTGTTGGTGTCTGCGAACAGATGGAGTCGGAAGCTGATGCGGGTCTCGAGCTCGGCCGCGGTGCGCTCGAACGCCGGGTACGAGGCACGGTTGGTCGGACCCTCGAGCGCCGGGTCGGGAACGCTCCAGTGCACGAGCTCGGGTCCGGACGGGAACTCGGGACAGACCTCTCGAACGCGGTCGCACAGCGTGATGACCGTGTCGAACCGCTGAGCGATGAACTCGTCGAGGTGCTTGGTGCGGTTCGCGCTGATGTCGATCCCACGCTTGTGCAGAACGCGGACGGCGTTGGGATGAAGCGGCTTCGGGTGGCTCCCGGCGCTCGCCGCTTCGATCGCCCCGGGTGACATGTGCGCCGAGCAGGGCCTCGGCCATCTGGGACCGCGCGCTGTTCCCCGTGCACAGGAACAAGACCCGTGGACGGCGACTCGAACTCCCGGTTCGTCGACAGGGTGGCGCTGCGGGTGCGAGGTGAAGCGAGGGATGCAGCGCATTGCCCGCGCCCTGGAGGGCCGTGCGACAGGCGGTGAGGTCAATGGCGTAGTAGCTGTCTCGCCGGTCCGCGGAACTACGGCGCGCAGTCACGAGACCTCCGTCGCGGAGCAGACGCAAGTGGTACGACACCAGGTTCTGCGGCTCGTCGACCAGCACCATCAACTCCTTGACGGCCCGATCGCTCTGCACCAGCTCTCGCAACAGTCGCCACCGCAACGGGTGCGATACCAGACGTACAAACGGTGGTGGCTCGCCAAGTCCGGGACGGGCTGCGACGCTCGGCTGCACAGCTCGAGAGTACCCAACATGCCCCGATTCGATCAAATTAGATTGATGTATCTGCGAGACGCCCGCGTTCCGTGTCCGTGACGGCGTTCCCTGATCCGCGACGCTGTGACGATGGTGTTCCCAGAGCTGATCCAAACCGAGGTGACCGAGGTGGGTCAAGCCGCCGCTTCGAGGCTGCATCGACGCCCGGCGAGGAAGGTGCGGGAGACGTCGAGGAGGCGTCGTCCATGCATCGAGGCACTGTTCTGCGGCTGACCGGCCGCGGATCGACGGCACGACCACGCCGGTTGCGTGATGCACACGGAGGGCGATCAGCGGTTGACGGCAGTGGAGGGCTACGTACCCGGAGTCGCGTCGCTGCGCACCTACGAGGGGCGTTGGCTCCGCTCCGACGTCGTGGCCGGGATCGTCCTGGCGGCGATCCTGGTCCCACAGGGCATGGCCTACGCCGAGCTCGCCGGGCTGCCGGCGGTGAACGGCCTCTACACCACCATCGCCTGCCTCGTCGGCTACGCCCTGATGGGGCCCTCGAAGATCCTCGTGCTCGGCCCGGACTCCTCACTCGGCCCGCTGATCTTCGCCGCGATCACCCCGCTCGTCGTGGCCGGCGACGACCCTGCCACCGCCATCGCTCTCGCCGGCATGCTCGCCATCCTGGTCGGCCTCATCGAGATCGGGCTCGGTGTCGGCAAGCTCGGCTTCGTCGCCGACCTGCTCTCGAGTGAGGTCCAGGTCGGCTACATGAACGGACTGGCCATCGTCATCATCGTCGGGCAGCTGCCGAAGCTCAGCGGGTTCTCGACGGACGCCGACACCTTCGTCGATGAGGTCCGGGAGTTCGTGACGAACTTCGACGAGCGCGACGCCACGGCCCTCGGCGTGGGGCTCACGACGCTCGCCGTGCTGCTCGTGCTCCCGCGCCTCACCCGGGCGATTCCCGCCGTCCTCGTCGCGGTCGTCGGCGCCACGGTCGTCACCGCCGCGTTCGATCTCGACATCGCCACGGTCGGCACCCTTCCCGAGGGGCTGCCCACGCCCGCGGTGCCGTGGACCGAGATCGGTGACGTCGTGCCGCTGCTCGTCGCCGCGGTGGGTATCACGCTCGTGTCGCTGACCGACACCATCGCCCTGTCGACGTCGTTCAACGCCCGCCGTGGCGAGCGGGTCAAGCCGAACCAGGAGATGATCGGCATCGGCTCGGCGAACATCGCTGCCGGCTTCTTCCGGGGGTTTGCCATCTCGGCCAGTAGCTCCCGTACGGCCGTCGCCGAGCAGTCGGGGGCCAAGAGCCAGCTCGCCGGCATCGTCGGCGCCGGTGTCGTGGTGCTGCTGCTCGTGTTCTTCAACGGACTCCTCGCCGACTTACCGAACTCCGCGCTCGCGGCGGTGGTCATCGCCGCGGCACTCTCCCTGGCCGACTTCGCCCTTCTCGCCCGAGTGTGGAAGGTCCGACCCACCGCGGTGGTGCTGTCGCTCGTCGCCAGCGCCGGCGTCATCTTCCTCGGAGTCCTCGAAGGCATCGTCGTCGCCGTCGTGCTGTCGATCCTGATCTTCTTCCAGCAGAACTGGTGGCCGCATGGCGAAGTGCTCGGACGTGTGCCCGGCCGCGAGGGCTGGCACAGCAACCCCGGCTCCGGCGGCTTCGAGGAACACCCCGGCGTGGTGGTCTTTCGCTGGGAGGCACCACTGTTCTTTGCCAACTCGAGCCTCTTCGCCGATCAGGTGCGCGAGTTGGTGCAGGAGCGCCGGCCGGGGTGGATCGTGCTGCAGTGCGAGGCGATCACTGACATCGACGTCACCGCGGCCGGCATGCTCGAGCGCCTCGACAACGAGCTCAATGCCAAGGGCGTACACCTCGCCTTCGTCGAGCTACGTAGCCGCCTCCGCGACCTCGTCCACGACTACGGGCTCCTCCACACCCTCGACCGCGAACACTTCTACGCCTCCATCGACGAAGCCCTCACCGACATCGCCCGGACCCTCGGCGGGGAAGCGCCCGCGTCATGAGGTTCGGGGTCGTCGCAGCACGTCGCACGCATGCACGACAGTGGCGCGGGGTGACTGCACGTCGAGGAACGCAATCGACGAAGAGGCCTGCACCCTCAAGGAGCAAGCCTTCCCCCGCCACCTTCAATGTAGCTCAGGGGTGGGGTCTTGCTGCAAGGACCCCGAATGTGCTGTGAATGCTCGCCGTTGGGCTGACCAGCCGGCACGACATTGGAGGCAACGAGATGCGAACGCGGTCGACGCTGGGTCCAGTACGGGACGCGGAACACGAGCGACCCCGATCGTCCAGCGCGGTGGCGATCGGTGCAGTGCCACGGGAGGCGGTGCGATGACGGCCCGCACGACGGACTACGTGCTGGGTTTCGAGGAGATCGACCAGACGCAGGTCGCGGTCGTTGGCGGCAAGGGCGCGCAGCTGGGGGAGCTGTCGCGGATCGACGGCGTCCGCGTGCCGGCTGGCTTCTGCGTGACGACGGACGCGTTCGGGCGGATCATGGCGGAAGCGCCGTCGATCGATGATCGGCTCGATCGGTTGTCGCGCCTGAACCCGGACGACCGGGAGTCGATCCGCACGCTCAGCGCGGAGATCCGCCGGACCGTCGAAGGGATCGTCGTCCCTGACGATGTGGCGGCGGCGATCACCCGCGCGCTCGCCCGGCTCGGCGAGCAATCCGCCTACGCCGTCCGATCCAGCGCGACGGCGGAGGACCTGCCGACGGCCTCGTTCGCGGGCCAGCAGGACACGTACCTGAACGTCGTGGGGCCGGCGGCGATCCTCCAGCACGTCAGCCGGTGCTGGGCCTCGCTCTTCACCGAGCGGGCCGTGACCTACCGCCTGCGGAACGGCTTCGACCACCGGAAGGTCCACATGGCCGTGGTCGTGCAGCAGATGGTCTTCCCGGAGGCTGCCGGCGTCCTGTTCACGGCAGACCCTGTCACGTCGAACCGGAAGGTCGTCTCCGTGGAGGCGAGCTTCGGCCTCGGCGAGGCCCTGGTCTCCGGTCGGGTGAACGCGGACGTCTACAAGGTGCGCGACGGCGAGGTCGTCGCCAAGGCGGTCGCCACCAAGCAGCTTGCCGTCCACGCCTCGCCGGCAGGCGGGACGCAGGAACAGGCGATCGAGCCGGCGCGGCAGGAGCAGCCAGCGCTGACGGATGCGCAGGTCGTGCGGCTCGCGCAGCTGGGCCGGCGGATCGAAGCGCACTTCGGCTGCCCCCAGGACATCGAATGGTGCCTGGTCGACGATGGCTTCCAGATCGTCCAGAGCCGGCCGATCACGACGCTGTTCCCCATCCCCGAGGTCGGCGACCGAGAGAACCACGTCTACGTCTCGGTCGGTCATCAGCAGATGATGACCGACCCCATGAAGCCCCTGGGGCTCTCCGTGTGGCAGCTGACGGCCCTCCGGCCGATGTACGAGGCCGGCGGGAGGCTGTTCGTCGACGTCACCGGGGGCCTGGCTTCGCCATCGAGCCGCGCCGGCCTTCTGGAGATCCTGGGGAGATCCGATCCGCTGATCAGGGACGCGCTGCAGACCATCCTCGACCGCGGCGACTTCATCCCGTCGCTCCCGGACGAGGGTCCCGGCGGGCCGCCGGCTGGCGGCGCGCCCGCCCCGATCGAGACCGATCCGGCCATCGTCACCGAGTTGATCGAGCGCAGCCAGGCTTCCATCGCCGCCTTGAAACGCGACATCCAGACGAAGTCCGGATCGGCGCTGCTCGACTTCATCCTGGCGGACATCCAGGAGCTGAGGCGGATCCTGTTCGATCCGCAGAGCCATCAGGTGATCATGGCGGGGATGGAGGCCACCTGGTGGCTCAACGAGCAGCTGCAGGCGTGGCTGGGCGAGAAGAACGCGGCCGACACGCTCACGCAGTCCGTCCCCCACAACGTCACGTCGGAGATGGGGCTGGCGCTCCTGGACGTCGCCGACGTCATCCGCCCGCATCCGGAGGTGGTGGCGTTTCTGCACAACGTCGAGGACGAGGGCTTCCTGGACGAGCTGGCGAAGCTCGCGGGCGGGCGACGAAGCGCGCGACGCCATCCGGGCCTATCTCGACACGTACGGCATGCGCTGCGTCGGCGAGATCGACATCACGAGACCGCGTTGGAGCGAACGCCCCACCACGCTCGTGCCCGTGATCCTCGGCAACATCAAGAACCTCGAAGCGGGCGCCGCCAAACGGCGCTTCGAGCAAGGACGGCAGGAGGCATCGAAGAAGGAACAGGAGCTGCTGGAGCGCTTGCGGACCTTGCCGGACGGAGAGCAGAAAGCCGAAGAGACCAAGCGGATGATCGACCGCGTCCGGACCTTCATCGGGTACCGGGAGTACCCGAAGTACGGCATGGTCAGCCGCTACTTCGTCTACAAGCAGGCCCTGCTGGAAGAAGCCGAGCGCCTCGTGCAGGCCCACGTGCTCCGTGAGCAGGAAGACATCTTCTACCTCACGTTCCAGGAGCTCCACGACGTCGTCCGCACGAACCAGGTGGATGACCAGCTCATCCGCCAGCGCAAGGACGCGTTCAGGTCGTATCAAGCACTCACGCCACCACGGGTGCTCACGTCGGATGGCGAGATCGTCACCGGGGCGTACCGACGAGACGACCTGCCAGATGGCGCGCTGGTCGGTTTGCCCGTTTCCGCCGGGACGATCGAAGGGCGGGCCCGCGTCATCCTGGACATGGCAGAGGCCGAACTCGAGCCGGGCGACATCCTGGTCACGGCCCACACGGATCCCAGCTGGTCGCCCCTGTTCGTCGCGATCAACGGCCTGGTGACCGAGGTAGGGGGCCTGATGACCCATGGCGCAGTGATCGCACGAGAGTACGGCTTGCCGGCCGTCGTGGGGGTCGAGCATGCCACGCAGCTGATCCGGGATGGGCAGCGGATCCGTGTGAATGGAACGGACGGGTACATCGAGATCCTCCCCGCGACGTGACAAACCGGACCTCGACGGCGTGGCGTGCGTCAACTCCCCGAGGACCCGTGGTGCACGTGGGCGCGTTGGCCGTTGCGGTCGAAGATCATGACCAGCTCGGCGGGACCGTCGAACGCAGCGAACGAGTGCGGGGTCATCGTGGCGAACTCGGCGGCCTCGCCGGCCTCGACGACGATCTCGCGATCGCCGAGCAGCAACCGGACACGGCCTGTGATGACGAAGAACCAGTCATGACCGGGGTGAACTCGCTGCTCGGGCGCACGGACGGTCGGTTCGAGCCGGATCTTGACGGCGATCGTGTTCCCGGTCGGTCGGCTCAGCAGCCAGCTCGTGCGCTTGCCCGACCGACTTGGTACGGGGCGGATGACGACATCGTCGTCGCTGCGCAGGTCAAGCAGTGCGTCCAGGTCGACCTGAAGGGCGCGCGCGAGCACGATCAACACGTCGAGGCCGATCGCCCGCTTGCCGGTCTCGATGCGGCTGATCGTGGACGGACTGAGGTTTGTCCGCGCGGCGAGGTCGTTCAACGACAGGCCGAGGGTGTTGCGCATGCTGCGCAACCGCGTGCGCACGACCCGTTCGACCTCGTTCAATTCAGCCAACGGTGCCTCCTCGCGCAACTGGTGGTCGACAGGTCTTGCGAATACCGCAAGTTGCCTTGCGTCCTGCGGGCGAGATCGTATCGTCGGTACGCATGAGCGAACACGCCACACCCGCCGTGGAACGTCACTGCGACGTCGCGGTCGTCGGTGGGTCGGCCGCCGGCCTCGCCGCGGCGCTGCAACTCGCCCGCCAGCGCCGGTCGGTCATCGTGATCGACGCCGGCGAGCCGCGCAACGCCCCGGCCGCACACATGCACAGCTATCTCGGCCATGAGGGAATCCCACCGTCGGACCTGGCCGCGATCGGCCGAGCGGAGGTCCGCAGCTATGGCGTCGAGGTGCTTGCCGGACGCGCGGTCGACGTGCGCCGCGCCGGCGACGGACATTTCCGCGTCGAGCTCGTCGGCGGGCACACGGTGATCGCCCGCCGGGTGCTCGCTGCCACCGGCCTGGTCGACGAGCTGCCCGACATCGACGGCGTCACCGAGCACTGGGGTGGCGACGTCATCCATTGTCCGTTCTGCCACGGATTCGAAGTCCGCGACCGACGCATCGTCCAGATCGTCACTCATCCCATGGGTCTTCACCCCGCGAGCCTGTTCCGGCAACTCACGCCACGGTTCACGCTCGTCTTGCACGAGGGCGTCCGTCTTGACCACCCCGAAGTCGTGGCCCTGCGAGCCGCCGGCGCGAACGTGATCGACGAACGTGTCCAACGCGTCGTGACGGGCGACGACGGACATGTCGCCGCGGTCGAGTTGACCGACGGCGCCCGCATCGAGGCCGACGCGGTCGCGATCAGCGCCCGGTTCAAGGCGCGGCGGGAGCGTTCGCGTCGCTCGGTATCGAGGCGGTCGAGCACCCGACCGGCCTCGGCGACCACCTGGCGACCGATGCCAACGGCGAGTTGTCGGTGGCGGGGATCTACGCCGCGGGCAACGTGGCCGACCCGAGTCAACAGGTGCTGCAGGCCGCAGCGAACGGCAGCCGGGCCGGCGCCATGATCAGCTTCAGCCTTGCCCACGACGACATCGAGGCGATGGCCCGGCCGTCGGGCAACGAGACCGACTGGGACCATCGCTACGGCGACGATCGCATCTGGAGCGGCAACCCGAACGGCACGCTCGTCATCGAGATCGGCAGCTTGACCGCCGGCCGAGTCCTCGACGTCGGCGCTGGTGAGGGCGGTGACGCGGTCTGGTTCGCCGAGCACGGCTGGCAGGTGACCGCAAACGACATCTCGCAGCGGGCGCTCGACCGGGTCGCCGCGGTGGCGGGCGAGCGCGGGCTGCCGATCGAGTGCCTCCACGCCGACGCCAACGCGTACGGCGCGTTCGACGCTGCCTCATTCGACCTGGTGTCGGCCCAGTACGCGTCGATCCCGCGTACGCCCGACAACCGCGGTGTCGGCAACCTGCTCGACGCCGTCGCTCCCGGCGGCACGTTGCTCGTCGTCAGTCACGACCTCGAGCCGATGCGAGGTGCGATCGACACGCACGAGCACAGCCAAGCGTTCGACCCCGATGCCTTTGTGCGCGTCGACGACTTTGTCGAGGTGCTCACCGACTCGCCGGACTGGGGGATCGAAGTCCACGAGAAGCGGACCCGACCACCCGGAGCAGCCTCTGCAAGCCACCATGTCGACGACGTCGTCCTGCGCGCCCGCCGCCTCGGCGGCTGAGAGGGACTCGAGTGACCGTTGCTGACCGGTGTGACGCGCGCTCTTCACGCCGCCCCGCACGCCGTCAGGGGTCATGCAACCGGCGCGGCGGAGTTACATGGCGTCGACCTGCGGCATGATCTCCTCCTTCAGCCGCTTGAGGTCGTCGAGCGTCTTCGCAACCGGCACGTCCTGGAACGGCGGCCAGAGGAGCGGCATCGTCAGCCCGGCCTCCTTGTAGCGCTTGAGGTTGTCGGTGATCTGCGCGGCGGTGCCCACCATCAGATTGCTGCCCTTGCCCTGCGGCGTCTGATCGGTCTCCTCGTCCGTGATGACGAACCAGATCATGCTGCAGATCTCGAGATCGTCGACCGAGCGGGAGCTCCCGAGCTCCTCGAGCTCTCGCTGGATGGCGCGGCGCCACTGCTGGAGCTCGTCCGGCGTGTCCTGGATCCCGATCCAGCCCGACAGGCCGTACTTGGCGATGCGGTTCGCCGAGCGCTTCGAATCCTTGAGCCCGCTGAAGAAGATCGGCGGGTGCGGTTTTTGCACCGGCTTCGCGCCGAACCCGCACCGGCCGAAGTCGGCGAACTCGCCGTGGTACTCGAAGAGATCGTTCGTCCAGACGCCCTGCATGATCTCGATCGTCTCCCGAACGTGCTGGTGACGCTGGGGGAAGATGTGCGAGGCGCTCGCGGCCGCGAACTCCTCGGGCATCCAGCCGGATCCCACACCTACGTTGACCCTGCCGTTCGAGAGGTGGTCCACAGTGGCGATCTCCGTCGCGAGCACGCCGGGCGCGCGGTATGGCGTGTCGGTGATGCTCATGCCGATCCGCACCGTCGTCGTCTTCGCCGCGAGCCAGGGGATCAGCGGCCAGCCTTGGAGCCACTCGCCGCGGGAGGCCACCGGCAATGCCTTCGGGAACTCGTTCATCATGCCGAACGAGTACTGGAGCTCCGCGCGATCGGAGGCTTCTGGGACGACGATCCGGTCGAGCGTCCAGACGGAGTCGAAGTCGAGCTCCTCGGCGAGCGTGGTGAGATCTTCGAGCTCCGTGACGGTCACCTTGTCGCGAAAGTTCGGCAAGTACAGAGCGAGCTTCATGAGAGACGGCCTCCTCACCGTGCGTTCGTGGTTTGCGACACGGCCAACGCTGCGGTCGCGCGGCACGCGCCCAGACCCCCGACCTGCCTTCCGGGTTCGACGCTAACAAACGCGTGCCTGATCCCGAGGAACGTCGGCACGGGGTCGGCGATCGTCGTGAAGGTGGCGTCTCGGCTGTCGCGGCCGCCCGGCCGGAGTTCAGCGCGGCCCCCGCTGCTCCACTTCGGCCCGCAGCCGCTCGCGCAGTTCCCGCTTGACGACCTTGCCGTAGTTGTTGATCGGCAGGGCGTCGACGAACCGGTAGTCCCGGGGCCGTTTGAATCGGGCGATGTGGTCGAGGCACGTCCGGTCAAGGACCTCGACGGGCGGCGGGTCGGCGCCGTCGGCGGCCACCACGAAGGCCACCACCGCCTCGCCCCACTCCGTGTCGGGCCGGCCGACGACCGCGGCGGCCCGGACGCCGGGGTGCTGGAGCAGCGCCTCCTCCACCTCCCTGGGGTAGATGTTCATCCCCCCGCTGATGATGAGGTCCTTGGACCGGTCCCGGAGTGTGAGGTACCCGTCGGCGTCGAAGCTGCCGACGTCGCCGGTGTGCAGCCAGCCGTCCCGCAGCGCCTCGGCGGTGGCATCGGGCTGCTTCCAGTAGCCGGCCATGACCACGTCGCCCCGGACCACTACCTCGCCGACCTCGCCGGCGGGGAGGTCGCGGTCGTCGTCGTCGACGACGCGGACCTCCACATCGGTGCGGGGAACGCCGACGCTCTGCAGGCGGTCCCGCCACCGGGGATGGTTTCGGTCGGCGTGGTCGGCTTTGGACAGGGCCGTGATCGTCATCGGCGACTCGCCCTGCCCGTAGATCTGGGCCAAGCGGGGGCCGAAGACGGCGAGGGCGTTCTCCAGGTCGGCCAGGTACATCGGTGCACCGCCGTAGACGATCGTCTTGAGGTGGGAGAGGTCGGCGGCGGCGACGGCCCGGTCGCCGGCCAGGCGCTTCACCATGGTGGGAGCGGCGAAGAAAGACATTCCCGGCCAATGCCGCAGGAGGGCGGCGATCTCGTCGCCGTCGACGCCGCCGGACTGCGGCACGACGTTCACCGCCCCCCGGGCCACGTGGGGCAGCCCGTAGAGCCCTGAACCGTGCGACAGCGGCGCGGCGTGGAGGATGCACTCCTGCGGTATCACCGGGTCGATGTCGGCGAAGTAGCTGAGCGACGCCATGAGCAGGTTGCGGTGCGTGAGCGTGGCTCCCTTGGGACGTCCGGTGGTGCCGCTCGTATAGAACAGCCAGGCGGGGTCCTCCGGCTGCCGGCCGACGAGCGGCGCCGGCGACGACGCCGTGAGCCGGTCCCACCGCGCACCGGGCGCCACCACCGCCGCCTGCAGCGAAGCGACGGTGCCGACCAGTGACTCGACGTCGCCGGCATGGTCGGCGTCAGTCACGACGACGGCTGACTCGCTGTGTTCGAGGATGTAGGCGATCTCGTCGCGGTGGAGGCGGGCGTTGACCGGCACGGCCACGAGACCGGCATGCCAGATGGCGAACAGCGCCTCGAGGTACTCGGGCCGGTTGCGCATCACGATGGCGACCCGGTGACCGGGCGACAGGCCGAAGTCGTCGCGCAGGCCCGCGGCGGCGCCGGCCGTCCGGGCGGCGAATGCGCCCCAGCCGGCATGGACGCGCTCACCGTCGGCGAGCGCGGGGTCGTCGGGCCGCCGGCGGCCGTGGCGCTCCACCCAGACGGCCGGGTTCATCGCACCGTCCGACCCTCGAAGGGACCGGGAAGATCCTGGAGGCGCGGTTGCCCCAGCACGAAGCCAACGTAGTGCGACTCGGCCTCGGCCATCACCCTTGCAGCTGGTGGCTACGGAGATGGTGATCGTGGAACGCGACGAGGCGAGCGATCCAGTGCTGCGGGTGGGTGGCATGCGGAATGTGGCCGGCTCCTTCGAGGACCTCCACTCTCGCCGCCGGTACCAACTGCGCGAGTTCGGTGATCACGGCAGGAAAGAGCTGAGGGCTCTCGGTGCCGTGCGTCAGCAGCAGCGGCACCTTGGTTGTGGCCAAGGCGGCAGTGTCGATCGACAGCGCGGTCTGATCGGCCAGTTCGTCCAGGTAGGTGCGGGCGTTGGCCTCCAGCAGCGACCGGAACGCCTCGGGGAGCCGATCCCATGTGCCTGGGCCGAGGGCGACGTGCTCGATGAAGTATTCCGCCGCGTCGCGATGGCCGCCTGAGCTGATCAGGTCCCGCACGACCGCGAGGTCGGCGTCTAGCACCGACAACTCGCTGCCGAGCGCTTGACCGCGAGTCCCTTCGAGTAGGCCGAACAGCGGCGGCTCGTGGACAGCGGCGGTGGCGACCAGGTCGGGGCGTTCGGTGAGCAAGGTCAAGGTGACGTTCGCTCCGTAGGAGTTGCCGGCGACGTTCACGGGCTCACCACTCACCAGTTCGATCAACCCTGCGAGGTCCGCAGCATCCTGCGCCCGACTGCCCGGACCGTCGCCCGCCTGGCTGTGGGAGTGACCACGGCGATCCCACACCACCACCTGGTACCTCTCGGCCAGCAGGTCCACGGCCGGCCCCCAGCTGGCCCCGTCAGTCCACGACCCGTGCGTCAGGACGAGGCAATCGCCCGTCCCCCTGGTCTCGTAGTAGAGCTCGACTCCGTTGATCATGCTGGTCGCCATCTCCGCCTCCTTCCGTCGTTCGTCGGTTGAGACCACCATCCCGGAGATCGCAACACGACACAATCGGGCGTTCACCCCATCACTGGCGGGACGCCGGTCTGACGCACCGCCGGACCGGGATCTACGGGACCATGTTCGCCGCGGCGGCAATCGCCACGGCCTTCGTCGAGCGCGACCCACTGGAGGTGTTCGCCACCGCGGCCCGCGACATCCCACAACGCAGCCGGTTACGTGCGCACCGCCGGATCAACACCCGCCTCGGGCGCTCCGGGCACTGTCGAATCCACCAGGAGACGGCGACGCTGATGAACGCCATGCGGGCTTCGGCGGTTCTCGGGCGACGAGCAACAGCACGCCCAGGGCGCCGAAAGCGAGGGGGATCGACCGATACGTCAGCCAGGCGTGGATCTGGTTGTGGTTGCTCAGCGCGAGGTACCAGGCGACTACCGGGGCAGTCACGATCGCCGCGCTCACCGCGCTCTGCGCCGAGATGCGTCGTCGGTTCAACACTCCTGCCGTGAGGACCGTGGCGACCACGCCGACGACCACCAGCGGGGTCAACGGCTGGTCCCACCAGTACTCAACGTTGCTCGTGAGTCCGCGGAGGGGAGCGTCGCTGATTCCCTCGTGATCGCCGGACAACCGGAACTCGACTTGCGACTTGACGTTGTCGTAGACGGCGCTCGAACCGACCGCGGTCGCGGCGAAGACCCACTTCCAGCCCCACATCCACATCAGCCCGAGCGCCCAACCGACCATGGCAGCCGCGGTCACCCTCCAGGTCGTCGCGACGACGGTGCCGCTCGCATAAAGGGCCACGGTCGCACTCACTCCGGTGAGGGCGAGTGAACCGGGCAGCGTAGTCAGCAGGTCGAAGTACGCCATGACGGCACCGGCCAGCCCGCCGGCGAGGGCAGCCACCTTCCACGTCGACTCGCGAGCGACGGCGAAGAAGGCGATCCAGCCTCCGAACCACGCCGCGCCCAGCCCGATCGCGTGAGGGATCGTCAACCCGCCGAGCATCAGGTCGGTGGTCAACAGCGCCGGCACGACGAGCACGACCGCGGCGAGGACACCGAAGGCGCGCCTGATCGAAGCCCACAGGAGCGTGACCGAAGCGGCGAGCAGCCCGAGCGCGACCCAGCGCGTACCGGCGAGTCCGACGATCGCCAGGGAGGGTCGGGTCACCAGGGCGTAGCCGTGCCAGTAGCGCAGGTAGGGGCGGGCCTCCCGAAGCTCGCCGGTCGCGTCGAGCGCCTCCAGCCGGGCCACGCTCTGCTTGCACCCCGGATACGCCGGGCTCAACACGGCGCTCTCGACGAGGTTCGATCCCCGTGGATCCCCGAGCCCGACGGTCACCGCGACGCACTCGGTGAAGCGATCCATCGTGGTCGCCAACGGCGTCAGAGGGCGTTCCTCGGTGCCCAGAATCCCTTCGCGGTGGGCGCGAAGAACGTTGTAGGCGATGCGCCCGTCCGGAACGAGCTCGCCAGCGACCACCCCGGCGAGCCCGAGCAGCGGGGCGAACAGCAGGACGAGCAGAAGTGTCCGCTGCACGCTCCACCGGCTCGTCGCAGCCCGCTCACCCACGAACAGGGTCGCTCCTCACGCTCGAAGCATGTCAGTCGGACGCTCGCCTGGCGGGGACGTCGGTGGCCAGGGTTCGCCTGTCCGACGCCAGCGCAGAGCACGAGTGGGTGCGGCTTCGCTCGCGCCATCGCCGCCAACACGCTCCAGGTCCGTGACCAGCTCGAAGCGTCCGGCTTCACACCCGCCGAACTCGATCACTTCCTGACCGTGCTCGACGATCCCGCGACCCTGGTCGGGAGCCCGGTGCTGATCTCGACCTGGGGTCGCCGGCCGACCTGACGCCGCCACGGATCCCGGAGTCGTCGTCAGGCCGACACCGGGAGCAAGTGATCAGGCGCCCGGGATGGCGTAGGCGCGGAGTGAGCCTTTGGGCCCGATCGCCGCAGTGACTCCTTCGGAGCGAGCCGTGCGAACCGAATCCGAAACCGTGAGGACGACACCGGTGCAGGTAATGGCCCAAGCGGCAACTGTCGCTGTCCCGACGAACACGGTCGTCGGCACAGTCAGGAGGAGCGTCAGGCTGACCGCCGCGGCCGCGGCGTTGACTCCTGCCCACAGATAGGTGAGCCGCCGAAACAGCTGCACGAATGCCGGCCTCGCCTTGAGCTCCTCGCTGAGGGGGCAGAAGTCGCTGGCAAACCGGGCGATGAGCGGCCGCCCGACAGCGACCGAGACGCCGAACGTGGCTGCGGTGACGAGCGTGCGCAGGATCGGCTGCACGAAGTACACGAACGCGTTGCCGCTCAGCAGGTAGATCGCAGTCCGCACCGTGATGCCGAGACAACCGAGCACCAACAGACCGGGGACGGGGCGGCGGCCGACCAACCGGCGGGCGACAGCGGCGTAGCACCATCCGAGGGCGGCGACGATCCCCCATTTCAGGTCCAACGTGATCAGGAACGCGTAGAACAGGACGGTGGGGACGAGCGTCGCTTCGATGAGGTAGGGCACGAGACGCCTGGTCACCGCGCCGACCACCGAGAGCTTCGAGGGATACATCCGCTGCGACAGGTCACTGGATGGCTCGGTGATGGTCGCAGATGACATCGGACTCCTGGTGGCTCGGTCTTCGACGACGCGCTACCAGGGTCTCGAGCAACGCTTACGGCGGCTGCCCCCGGGGCAGCTCCCGGACACGTCCGGCGTCGGCGTGTCGGCCGCACTGTACAGGTTCGCGCTCGCTCCGACGAGCGAGCTCACCCGCACCGGTGGCGTCGTGTCCTACAAGCCAGGCTCGAAGGGACGGCCCGTGCACCCAAGGCCGTTGATCGGGCCGGTCGTGGTAGCGATGACGGCTGTTGGCCTGGAACGCCCACCAGCGAGGAGACCCTAGGCAATCGGCGGGGCCGGTCGACCGACCGAGCCCGCGCTCACGCCGCGCCATCATCGTCGTTAGGAGCGGAGTGCACGGAGCGCGACGACGACTGCCTTCCCCAGCTCTCGATCGACAGAGACCGCGAGGTGGTTCTCCCAGTGCGCTCGTGCGTGCAGGTAACCGTCAACGGCTTCTCGCAACGACCTCGGCCGAGGCAGTCCGAGCGGCCCGAGAAGGTGTTCGTGCATGTTCCGGAGTTCGGACTGCACGAGCTCCCATTTGCCGGCATCGACCTTGGACACGAGCCACAGCGTCCAGTCCCAGAAGTGGGCGTCTATGCGTGGCAGGGTCGCGGCGGTCACGGTCCAGGGTGGTTCGGGAGCGTGCGGCACGTGTTCGAAGATGATGTCGATCTTCACGGGGCCGGGGGAGACAATCATGTAGCACGCCTGCCTGCTCAGTCGGTCCCACTGTGCGGCGAGCGGCTCGAGTTGCTGAAGCACTGATGGCAGCGCGCTCGCCGCCGCGGCAAAGTCGTCCGTGCGGACCACGAAATCCCAATCCGAGAAACGTCCGGCGTCACCGCGCTGACGGGAGCCGCGGAGCTCGACTGATTCGATATTGGGTAACGGCAACAACAACGCCGGGACCGAGACGGCGAGATGCTCGGACTTCTTCACGATTCCCTCATACGAGCGCGGCTCGGCTCGCCCGCGACCGCTTCGACAGAGTTACGGCGTGGCGCTCGAGGGCCCCGGGCGTCATCGAGAGGTGGCGTGCGAGGCGTGACGGAGCGACTGCGGTCGTGGCCGAGCGCCTGGACTGAGCGGTGGGGCCGCCGCTTGGGCTTGCCCAAGCACCAGCGGTGACCGAATCGCCCCGGTTCGCAACGGTCTTTGTCAGGAGGGCGTGTCGGCGAGTCGCTCGGCCTCGCGGAGGCCGATGTCGATGGCGAGGTCGGTGAAGACATCGGCCATCTCGGTGCGATATCGAAGCTGCACGGTCGCGCCGGTGGGTGAGCGCTGGAGAAGGCCGGTTGGGTCAGGCTGCACGACTCCGGCTGACCGAGCGCGCTGGACGCTCACGGCGGCGTCCGCGAACAGATCGTCGTTGCCGGGGTGGGCGGTCGCAAGGCCCGAGATCGCAGCGAGGACGACGTTCTGGTCAATCGTGCCGGACACTTCGCCGCGGGCGTCGGATACCAGGCCGATGGAACGGGCCACCGCGATGACGCTCACCTTGAACCTCCAGTTTCTGGTCGACCAATACTGCCCGACACACACACATCTACAACGTCCATACCCCGGCGCTATTGCGTGACACCCTTCACGCGGTTCGTCCGCGGGCCGAGGCCGGGACGCGGGTTTCGCAGTCTCCGCTCACGTCGGCCGGGACTGCCGTCAAGGGCACGCTCATCAGGCGCAGCCAGCGAATGGGAACAGGGCGATGTCGGCGTCGATGCCGGCGACGTTGGCGTTGCCATCGTGCAGCGTGTTGTGCTGAATCCGCGAGCGT
The DNA here is from genome assembly GCA_963839695.1 of uncultured Acidimicrobiia bacterium. Classification (GTDB taxonomy): domain Bacteria; phylum Actinomycetota; class Acidimicrobiia; order Acidimicrobiales; family Ilumatobacteraceae; genus JALZMG01. Next base: position 266,698 of record CAWIVW010000013.1, read on the forward strand.
CACGCGTCGGCGGTTGTCGCGACCGCGCGCGCCGACGCCGGCGAGTAGGTGGCGATCGCCACTCGCGGGTCGCGGTTCGGGTCGCCGGCGGCGGTCAGCGAGCAGCGGAACAGCGTGAGGACGTCGACGGTGCCTTCCGCGTCGAGGCCGGCGTTCATGATCCGTTCCACTGACGGCAGCAGGTCACGGCGTTCGGCGACGATGTCGTAGGCGATGCGGTTGGCCGGACCGAGGTCATCGGGAGTCGCGGCCGTCAGGTACGGGTTGTGCGGCGCTTTGGTGGATCTCTTCCTGACAACCATGGGGGGCCTCCTCGGCAACGGTTCGTCGTCGGCCGGCCGGCAGTGTCGCCGGACGGCTCGACCCGGTCGGGGCGATCATCGGGACCTCCTCGACCGAGCAGTTCGGAAGAGGCGTCGGGCCTGCACGGGGAAGGGCATCGACGCCCTCCTGCCCAAGCGAGGCGACTCACCCGGAAGGCCAGTCTATCTGGCGCGAGGCTCGAACGGCCGTGCCGCTCGAGACCCGTGGCCCTGGAGCCGACGGGGCCGTCGAGACGACCCGAGCGGTTCCGCGGCGCCAGTCGGCTCACACGGGGCGGACGCTCTTGGCTTCCTCGCCGGGCTGACCTCGAACTCGACGGTCTGACCCTCGGCCAGCCTCGCGCCGCCAGGTTCGAGGTTGCAGCGTGCACGAACACGTCGTCGTTGCCGCACCGCACTCGGACGAGGAGGACGCGATGTCCAACCTCCGCGTCCTCGAACGCGCGACACGACGGCCTCGAGGCCGTCCGGGAAGTGCCGTTCGAGGACCCACGTGGCGTGGGCAATGTCGCTGTCCGTCCTCGATCCGTCCTTGCTTGCTGCGGACCGTCAACGTCGGTCCGTGACCCGCGGGTTCTCGATCAGACTCTGCTGTCCTGGGGGTGCGGTGCGCCCGTCCATCAGCCTTGCGAAGGACCTGGTCAGATAGGACGATCGCCGGGGGAATCTGCCGTTCTTGTTCGTCGCTGCACAACACCTGGTAGATCGGCATGTATGTCAAAGCGGAGGAGGCTGCCCCACTTGTGGCAGGGGATCCTGCTCTCGCTGACGAGGCGGCGGACGTGACGGACAGAGACGCCGAGCAGGTCGGCGAGGTCATCGATCGATACGAGGTTCCGACTCGCGTGATCTTGCACGTTCATGACCGGAGCGCACGCCCGGGACGTCCTGGATCACCTTCCGGACGTCCTGGGGCGTCCAATCAATGCGTTGTCAGCCAACCCTCATGTGAAGGTGCAGCAGCGGTCAAAATGACTGCCGCGCGCTCGTCGCGGCCTGCTTGTTACGTTCGTAGAACTGAGCCGAATCGCCCTGCAACGGGGAGTGGGAAGGGGGCGTGCCCGATGGTTGATCTCAACGCCGGGGTCAACCGCCTGATCGGTCGCGACAGCGAACTGGCAGCCTTGGATACGTTCATCGGTGCCGCGGCGGAGGGCGGCGCGACGCTCGTGCTGTCGGGCGAGCCGGGAGTGGGCAAGACGGCATTGCTGCACGCGGCGGCGGAGTTGGCCACCACGAACGATGTCAGCGTGATCCATTGCGGCGGCGTGGAGTACGAGTCGGACATCAGCTTCGCCGGCCTCCACCAGCTCGTCGATCCGCTGTCCGAAGATCTGCCGCGCCTCCCACGGACCAGTCGCGGTGCACTCGAGGTTGCGCTCGGCATCGGGTCCGGCCCGGCGCCGGACCGCCTCGCGGTGTTGAGTGCATCGCTGGCATTGTTCCGTCAGGCTGCGTCGAGGAACCCGCTGCTCATCGTCGTCGATGACCTCCACTGGTTGGATCGTGCGAGCGGCGCCGTGGTGGGGTTCGTCGGCCGGCGGTTGCGCGGTAGCCCGATTGGACTCCTCGGTGCGATCCGGCCCGGTGTCGGCGGATTCTTCGAGCGCAACGGGTTGCCGGAGTTCCCGATCGCGCCACTCCCGGAGGCGGAGTCGATGGAGTTGCTGACTCGCCGATTCGTCCACTTGCCGACCCGCGTCCTGCGGCGCGTCGTAGCGGAGGCGGAAGGTAATCCGCTGGCCTTGCTGGAGTTCGCCGCATCGGCCAGCGGCCAACGCGAGAGCGACCCCACCACCACGACGGCGGGTTCGAGCCGGCAGCTGCGAACCTTGTACCAAGCGAGGATCGAGCGGCTTCCCGAACCGACGCGTCGCCTGCTCCTGCTCGCCGCGCTGAACGGAACCGGCGACCTCGGGGTCTTGGCGGCAGCGAGCGGCCCCGGACGACTCGAGGAACTCGGGCCGGCCGAACGCGACCATCTCATCGTGGTCGATGACCGCATCGGCGAGCTGAGGTTCCGGCACCCGATTCTCAAATCGGTGGTGGTCGAACGCTCGACACGGGACGAGCGGCGCGCTGTCCACCTTCGTCTGGCGGAGCTCCTCGCGGATCAACCGGAACGGCGAGGCCATCACCTCGCCGAAGCCGCCGACTCGCCAGACGAGGAGATCGCTACAGCGATCGAGGAAGCCGCGCGTCGAACTCTTGAACGCGGCGACGTTGTCGGCGCCATCTCGAAGCTGTTGAGAGCAGCAGACCTCAGCCCGAATCGAGCGGAGCGGAGCCGGCGGCTCGCCGACACCGCCTTCACCGGCGCCCGCCTCGCCGGGGATCTCGAGCGCGCATCGGAGCTACTTCGCGACGCGCACCGTCGGGATCCGACGCTCGGCGAGACTCTTCACGCGGCGGTCGCGACGGCCTATCTCCTCCTCAACAGCGACGGCAACACAGACACGGCGGCGCACCTCCTGACCGCCGCCATCGACTCCGCGCTGGCCGAGCCCGACCCGGATCGCGTCGGCCTCTCGGAGGGCCTGTACATGCTGGCGTTGGTATGCCACTACGCGGGACGTCGGGACTTCTGGGTCTCCTTCGACGACGCCATGGGCCGGCTCCCGCCGGGCATCGCGCCAGAGGCGCGGCTGCTCGCGGACACCTTCGCCGACCCGCTCACCGCATCGACTCGGGCGCTCGCTGAGCTGGACGACGAGATCCGAAAGCTGCGAGATGTCGACGACGCTGTGGTCATCATGCGGTGCGCGATCGCCGGGTTCTACACCGACCGCTTGATCGCCTGCCGTGAGCCGCTCGCACGAGTAGTCCAGGACGGACGCGAGGGCGGCGCGGTCCGCTCCGCGATGACTGCGCTCGCCATGCTCGCGTTCGCCGAGCTCCACGCCGGCCGCTGGGACGAAGCGCAGCGGCTCGCGGCTGAGTCCACCGACCTGTGTGAGGAACGTGGGTATCGGTTGATGGCATGGACGGGTCGCTATGCGACAGCGCTCATCGCCGGCAATCGAGGGGACCGTGAAACCTGTCAGGACATTTGTCAGGCGATGGTCGAATGGGCCACGCCGCGCCAGCTGGGACACCTTCACGAGTTCGCCCACCATGCGCTCGCCCAGGCCGCGCTCGGCGCAGGGGACTTCGAGGAGTCCTACGTCAACGCCACGGCGATCAGCCCGGCGGGCACGCTCGGCTCCCACACGACGCAAGCGCTGTGGGCCACGCTGGACTTGATTGACGCTGCCGTGCACACGGGACGCGACCGTGAGGCGCGCGCTCACGCCGACGCCATGCGACGAGCGGACCTCGGGCGTCTGTCGCCGCGGTTCGCTCTGATCACCGCGGCAGCGACCGCGATGGTCGCCCCCGACGACGAGGCACCGGGTCTGTTCCTTCAGGCACTTGCGATTCCGGCGAACGAGGGGTGGCCGTTCGAGCTCGCACGAGTGCGACTCGCGCACGGCGAGAGGTTGCGTCGGCGGCGCCGCATACGTGACGCGCGACGCCAGCTCGAAGCTGCCCGCGACGGCTTCGAGCGCCTCGGCGCACGGCCGTGGTCGCACCGAGCGGAGACCGAGCTACGCGCCACCGGCGCGACCCGTCGGCGCGTGGCAGGCGGTGGGGCAGCTTCACTCACGGTCCAAGAGCGCGAGATCGCCCTCCTCGCCGCGACTGGCATGACGAATCGTCAGATCGCCACCCAGCTGTACATGTCGCCGCGCACGGTCTCGGCCCACCTGTATCGGATCTTCCCCAAGCTCGGCATCACCTCGCGGGCGGCCCTGCGCGACGCACTGAGCGCGATATCTGGCTCCGACGCCTCATCCTGATCGTCGGACGTTTGGAAGCACGGGTCGAGCGGTGTTGCCGGTTCCGTTGAACTCGTCCGAGTCGAAGATCAACCGAGGCCCCCGTTCCTTGGTCGCGTAACTCCAGGCCCAGTTGAGGAGCACGGACAGACGGTTCCTGAACCCGACGAGGTACAGCAGGTGCAAGAACAGCCATGACAGCCATCCCAGCGTGCCGGTGATCGCGAGCCCGGACGGCAGCTCTGCCACGGCCGAGCGTCGTCCGATCGTCGCCATGATCCCCTTGTTCTTGTAGACGAACGGCTCGGTCGAGTATCCAGTGATGCGTCGCACGACTTCGCCCGCGGCGTGCCGGCCGGATTGGATCGCGACCTGCGCGACCTGAGGATGGGAACGGCCATCCGATGCCGACGCGTTCGCCATGTCGCCCGTCACGAACACTTCGGGATGACCGGCCACGCTGAGGTTCGGCATCACGACCACACGGCCGCCGCGCGATCGCTCGGCTCCCACGGCGCCGGCGAGTGTCTCCGTCTGCACGCCCGCCGCCCAGATCACCGTCGACGTCTCGATGCGCTCGCCGTTCACGAGCACGATTGAGCCCGGCTCGACCGCGGCGACCGTCTCACCGAACCTGACGTCCACGCCGCGCTTGCGGAGCGCCTTCAGGGCGTAGTGCTGTGATTTCGGGTGAAACGCCGAGAGCACGACGTCGAGCCGCTCGATGAGGATGACGCGCACAGTGTGGGAGTGCAAGGCGGGGAAGTCCTTGCGGAGGACGCCGACGCACACCTCGAAGAGACCTCCCGCCATTTCAACACCGGTCGGGCCTCCACCGACGATGACGAACGTGAGCAGGCCACGGTCGATCTGTTCGGGATGTGCGTCGGCGAGTTCGACGCAGCGAAGGATGTGATTTCGCAGGCGCGTCGCGTCCGCCAACGAGTACAGCGCGAAGGCATGTTCCTCGGCGCCTGGCACGTCGAAGTACTCAGCGCGCGCTCCGCCGCCCACGATCAAGTAGTCGAAGGGAAGTCCTTCGCCGTCCTCGAGGTAGACGATGCGGCGATCGTGGTCGACTGACGCGACGACGGCGCGGCGGAAGCTGCAGTTCTTGTACCGCCGAATCGCACCTCGGATCGGGAACGCGACGTCCGCGACGTTGAGGCCGGCGGTTGCGACTTGGTAGAGAAACGGCTGGAACGTCTGGTAGTTGTGACGGTCGATCAACGTGACGCGCACCGGTGCTGTGCGCAGGGCGCGAACTGCCCGCAGTCCGGCGAAGCCTGCGCCGATGACGATCACGTGCGGAACGTCTGTGGTCATCGCGCCGACGCGTCTGACAGCCGCGACGAGTTCGCCGACCGATGTGTTCGACCCGATTGGGTCCGCGTGGGGCTCCGTGAACGACGTCATGTTGCTCCTCGTTGGTGATGCTTGCGGTTGATGTCCGCGACGAAGCCGTTGGTCTCCTCGTTGACGTGTCGTCCGAGGAGCATCCCTCCCGCCATCAAGCGGGCCATCACGCCGAGCACGGGGTGGAGGTCGACGTGCACGGTGCAGGTGAGCTCGGACGACGATGCCGTCGTGGGCGCGAGCTCGAGTGTCCATCGCACCGAGGCAACGACGGGCACGAGATGCAGCAGGAACACCTTGCTCGCCGCCGAGTACATCTCGGTGCGAGAACGCTCGGCGCGGACCGGTCGGTAGTGCTGCACGATGAGGTTGCCGCCGATCGATTCGACGTTGACCATGCCTCGGCCCTGATCGTCGTTCAAGACGCCAGCGCCGTGGTGGCCGCGAGCGCACGCCTGATACTCCGCGTCGGACAGCCCGAAGAGCCAACTCTCGAGATCGACATCAGCCGCTGGAACTCCGAGTGTCGCCCGGGCAACGCGTTGAAGGATCATCGCAGCCCACTTTCGTGTCGAGCGACGCGCGCAGCATCGGTCAAATGACTGCGGCGGCGCGACGCCGAGCGCCGATTTGTTGGAGCGACGGCCCGGCCATGGTCACGTTCAGCGACAGTCATCTGACTGACGCAGCGGTGGGCTCGCGTCGCGCATCGTGTCTTCATCTCGATAATCACCAGAGAGGAGCACGCCATGTCCACGGTCGTCGCACAGGACGGAACAGCCATCTTCTACAAGGATTGGGGAACTGGCCGGCCAGTCGTGTTCAGCCACGGCTGGCCGCTCAACGCGAACGCATGGGACCCGCAGCTGCTGTTGGTGGCGTCGAACGGCTGCCGCGCAGTCGCCCATGACCGGCGTGGGCACGGCCGCTCGAGCCAGTCCTGGGACGGCAACACGATGGACGACTACGCCGACGACCTCGCCGCCGTTATCGAGACGCTTGACCTGCGCGATGTCGTGCTGGTCGGCCATTCGACCGGCGGCGGTGAAGTCGTGCGATACATCGGTCGTCACGGCTCGGGGCGCGTCGGCAAGGTGGTGCTCGTCGGGGCCATCCCGCCCTTGATGCTCAAGACGGCGTCCAACCCGAATGGGACCCCGATGGAGGTGTTCGATGACATGCGGGCCAAGGTGCTCGCTGATCGCTCGCAACTGTTCGCCGACCTGAGCGTCCCGTTCTACGGTGCCAACCGACCGGGCTCGAACGTGTCACAGGGAATCCGCGACGAGTTCTGGCTCATGGGCATGCAGGTCAACCTGAAAGCGGCATACGACTGCATCGCGCAGTTCTCCGAAAGCGACTTCAACGACGACCTCAAACGAGTCGACGTGCCCATGCTCATCATTCATGGCGACGACGACCAGATCGTCCCCATCGACTCTTCCGCCAACCTCACCGCGCGAGCGGTCCCCGGCGCCGACCTGAAGGTCTACCCAGGCGCATCACACGGCCTCTTCGCGACCCACACCGAGCAGTTCAACGCCGACCTCCTCGAGTTCATCAAGTCGAGCAACTGATGATCTACAGCACGATCGTCAAGAAGCGAATCCGACAGAGCTTCGACCACGTCAACAACCATGACTGGGAGTCGCTCATGACCTCAATCGCACCCAACGTCCATCACCGCTTTCTCGGCGCCCACGCGATCGGCGGTGAGCGCCACGATCGAGACACACTGCGACGCTGGTTCGAACGCCTCGGTCGCGTGCTACCAAATCTCAGGCTGCAGATCAACGACATCTGGGTCAAAGGCCCGCCATGGAACACCACCGTGTTCGTGCAGTGGGACGGCAGCGCAACGCTGTTGAACGGCGGACCGTACGTCCAACACGCCATCCACGTGATCACCCTGCGGTGGGGCAAGATCCACGCACTCGACGTCTTCGAAGACTCGCAGGCAGTCGCGCTCGCACTTGAGACGCAGGCAGCCGCGGGTCTCGACGAGGCCGTCGCCGAACAGATCGTGAGCTAGCTCGTGACCTTCGACAACATCACCACCGCCGGAGCCGGCACGATGGGCTCACAGGTCGCCTGGCAGATGGCGTTCCACGGCAAGCACGTGACCGTCTACGACGCCATCCCCACCGGCCTCGACAAGGGCAGGGCGTTCCACCACGAGTACGCGACGCTCTTCCTCAGCGAGCGCGGCGCAACCCGGCAGCAGATCGACGACACCTTCGCGCGGCTCACCTACACCACCGACCTGCCGACGGCGGTGCGCGGTGCCGATCTGATCAGCGAATCGGTGCCGGAGTCGATCGGCATCAAGGAAGCCTTCTGGCGCGACGCCTCGAAGCACGCACCGGTTCACACTGTGTTCACCACGAACACCTCGACGCTCGCGCCCAGTGCAATGGTGGACTTCGTTGATCGGCCACAGCAGTTCCTCGCGCTGCACTTCGCGATCGGCGTCTGGGACTCGAACATCGGCGAAGTCATGGGCCACCCCGGAACCGACCCGGCCGTCTTCTCGCGCGTGCTGACATTCGCGGAGGAGATCGGGCTCGTACCCATCCCCATCCGCAAAGAACAGAAGGGTTATGTCATCAACAGCCTGCTCGTGCCGTGGTGCACCGCCGCCCTCGACCTGCTCGTGCGTGGCGTGAGCGACGTCGAGAGCATCGACCGAACCTGGATGATCACGCTGCAGAGCGGGATCGGGCCCTGCGGGATGATGGATCGCATGGGGCTCGGCGTCGTGTACCACGTCGCCAAGCTGATCGGTGACGCCGCGCCGGACGACCCGGCGCTCGAGTCGGCCCGATTCATCGACGAGGAGTTCATCCAGCGAGGACACCTTGGTGTCTCGAGCGGCCAAGGCTTCTACCGCTACCCGAATCCGACCTTCGCCCAGCCGGGCTTCATCTAACTGCTCGCCGCACCCGGCCCGCTCCGGCACGCCCGATCCGAGCCCGGCGTAATCGAGTGTTCCCGATGGCGATACTTGGGGTGTGACCACTCGGGTTGGAGATGACGCGTCCACTATGCCTGCGGACCGTGCCCCGGCGGCGAGCATCGCCGAGCAGCGCGTCGCCGAAGTTCGCGACGACCCCGAGCGACGGCTGGACCTGCTGCGGTCGTCGTACGCACCGGTCGCGGGGGCGGCACCAGTGCATGTGCGGTATCGACGGGCGGCGCTCGCGTTCATGGACTGGCAGGTGCGGCGAGGCCTCCTCAACCCTCTCGACCACGAACGCCCGGGCAGCGCATGGTGGAGAGCGGTCAACGAACGCTTGTTGAGCCACACGCAGGAGGCCCGCTTGCGCGTGCTCGGCCACCCGGGCCCGGCATCCTCACCCAGCGCCGAGCCGTCGATCCGTTTCGCCGTTCGACCGTCGACACAGTCCTGGTACCTCGCCCACAACATTTCGATCGTGACGGCCTACCTCGACCATCGCGACCTCGCAGAGCGCGAGAACCGAGTGGAGCGCTTCTTCATCAACCTCGTGCTGATCCGCCTTCTCTACGCTCACACGCTCGTCGCCGAACCGCGCCTCGCACTCGCTTGGCTCGCACCCACCGCCCGCTGGCTCGGTGATCCGCGGCGCGCCATGACCGGCTTGTTCCTCTCCGTGTCGCGAGTTCTGCCCGACGTCTATCCGTTGGAAGGCGAACTCGGTGACTACATCGCCGACGAGCACACAATTGGCCGCCTGCTCGACCTGGGCGTGATCGCCGGTCGAGTCCCTGCGTTGTACGACTGGGCCGCAGGCGAACTTGGAATCGCCGGCCTCACCGACCTCGTTCACGGCGGCACGCCCGCATACGCGTGGGATCCGCAGGAGCCAGAACCTTGGATGCCACCGCCGACCCGCCTGGTCCGTGTCGTCCGCCGGATGCTCCCGCCAACACCGATCGGGCCCGCTCCCAGGGGCTAGGGCCCGACTGTCGCCGCGACCGATCACGTCGACTCGGTCGGGCAACCATCTGAGGCTCGAGGATCGAGCGCGATCCGGCACGCCCTTTTCCAGCCATCGCGCTGAGATCGTCCAGGACAGGCAGAAATGCGGAGCGGGAACGACCTGGGCGCCGTATCATCAGGCGGCTTCTAAGGACGGAGGACCCGATGCTGATGCGGATCAGATATGCACTGGCGGTGGGCGCAGTCGCAGCCCTCGGCATCTCCGACACGGCCCGAGCCGACCCGCTGCCGACCGTCATCATCGGCACCCCGGTCAGGGACCTCCTGACCGGCACCCGCCACAACGACGTGATCCTCGCCCGTCAAGGATCGGACATGCTCGTCGGCGGCCGGGGTGACGACGTCCTGATCGGTCAGCGAGGCAACGACACCCTGCGGGCGGCGTCCCCGCTCCGCCACAGCGGGAAGGACATCCTGCGCGGCGGGCGCGGCGTCGACCGATGCTTCGGTGATGCCGACGACCTGTTCTTCGGCTGCGAGGTCGTCGTCATTCGGCCAGGCTGAATCACCCGCGGTACGGGTCATCGCCCGCTCTCCAGCGACAGGCGCCCGCGCCTGGGAGCAGACGTAATTGAGACGCCGCGGATCGCCATGCCGAGCGGCGCTGCTCGACTGCCACGAGGAGGGCGGCTACATCGACCACGCCGCCGCGGCGCGGCGAGATGTGGGAGCAGGCGGCCGCCGTCTCCTAGGCCTCGTACCCGCGATCCGAGCACTCTGTTCGTGAAGCCGGGTGGAGCACCCGCTCCTTACGACGGTGCGGCGCTGCCGTTGACTCGGACGCCGTGGCGGCGGTGGGCGCCCGGCGACACGGCGGCAGCCGCACAACCGGTTGTGGCGCGGAACGCTGAGTCGGGGCCCCATCCGGGCGCGGGAAGTGTCATCGGGTCGTCTGGGCGGGAATCATCGCAGCTGTCGAGACGGATCCCGCCCAGATCATCGATTGCAACGATTCCCGCCCAGATCGGAGAGCGCGGCGGGCTGGACGTCGTCCGCCCTCACGCTGCCCTTCGCGGGCGTTCACCGGCGGTGACCTAGGGCGACTCTCGGACGAACGCATTCTCGCTGTCCAAATCCCGGCTCCATACTCTGCGGATGGCAGACGACGGCGAGGCCAAAATGTCGGTCATCCCCGACGTCCGCTTCTTGCGCCCAGCGAAGGGCGAGCGACGGGCGACGTACTTCGAGCTGTTCTTCGACCTTGTCTACGTCTTCGCCATCACACAGCTGTCGCATCACCTGCTCGCCACCCTCACCTGGAGCGGTGCCGCCGAGACCGCCTTCCTGCTCGTCGCCGTCTACTGGGCCTGGAACTACACGACGTGGATGGCCAACTGGTTCGACCCCGAGGTGCCGGCGGTGCGGGTGGTGCTCGTGTTCGTGATGCTGGCCAGCCTGTTGATGGCGGTGGCCGTCCCCGAGGGCTTCGGCGATCACGCCATGCTGTTCGCCGCCAGCTACTGCGCGCTGCAGATCGGACGCAACGGCTTCGTCGTCGCCGTCACCCCTGCCGGCCGGTTCAACCGCAACTTCCAGCAGATCTTGACGTGGAGCATCCTGTCCGCGCCGCTCTGGATCGGCGGGGCGCTGGCCGACGGTGGCGCCCGCTGGGCGCTGTGGTTGACGGCGTTGGGCATCGACCTGGCGGCTCCGCTGATGCGGTACTGGCTCCCGCGCAGGGGGCCCACGCCGATGACCGAGTGGGAGATCGACGCCGGCCACTTCGCCGAACGCTTCCAGCTGTTCGTGATCATCGTGTTGGGGGAGAGCATCGTCCTCACCGGAGCGACCGCCACCGACGTCGGCCTCACCTCGTCGGTCGTCCTCGCCCTCGGCGTGGCTTTCTTGTCGTCGGTGGCGCTGTGGTGGCTCTACTTCGGGCAGGAGGCGACGTCGGCCGTGCGGCGGATCGCCGCCGACGAAGCACCCGGGCGGGTGGGCCGCGACGCCTACACCTATCTGCACCTGCCGATCGTCGCCGGGATCCTGCTCACCGCGGTGGGCGACGAGCTGGTGATCGCCCATCCCAGCGATGAGCTGGGCACGGCCGGGGCGTTGGCCGCCCTGGGCGGACCGGCGCTGTACCTGTTAGGACTGGTGGCGTTCAGCGCCCGGGTCGGCCGCCCTCAGCCCTGGACCCGCACCGCCGCCGCCGCCGCGCTGGCTGCCTGCGTGCCCCTGGCCGCCGAGGCCCGCGGGCTGCTGGTGGCCGCAGCGGCCACCGCACTCCTGACCGCGCTGGTCGTCACCGACCAGCTGCGACCGGCACCCACACCTCGTCGTCGCGCTCACCAGCCTTCACACGGCGGGCGCGGCCTACGAGGGGACAAGCGATCAGCGCCGGGGGGAGCGCCGAGCCTACCGATCAGTCGTGGCGCCGCCGCACGCTCTCGATCAGAGGTCGCACGCTCGAGCGCGCATGAGGACTTCGATCCCG